>NZ_FOND01000020.1 GCF_900112815.1 Blastococcus tunisiensis | reverse complement strand
CCGCTGAGGAGGTGACTATTCCGGCGCTCAGCGCCTAACGAATCACGAAGATCACGCGCCAGCCGTCACACACCACGCCAGCGGACTTGACCCCGGGGGGCCGGCGGGGTGTGGACGCTCCGGCCAGGCCGCCCGCTCCGGCGAATGTCGTCCCGGTCGGGACACTGGTCTGCGCTTCTCTAGCGGAGCCACTAGATGTCCGTAGAGGGCCTCATCGACACCTGCAGCCTCGCCCTCGGGTCGCCGACCTCGTGCTGCAGCGCCGGGTCGGCGACCCGGAGCTGCGGCCGGCGGCCGGGTGGGGCGCGACGCGGCTACTTCTGGGCGGGGCGGGGGAGGCGGCGGGCCTGGCGGCGCTTGCGCAGGCCCCGCAGGGTCCGGACGGCGACCAGCAGCTCGGCGAGCTCGTGCCGGTCGCCGGAGACGATGTCGGCCAGCTGCGCCGCCGAGCGGGCCTGGGTCGCGTCCCAGCCGGTGGCCCATGCGCCCACCAGTTCCTGCGGATCGTCGTCGTCCGCGCCGCGGCCGCTGAGGACGTCTTCGGTCAGCGAGGCGGTCTCGGCGGCCAGGTCGTCGCGCAGCGACGCCCGCGCCATGGACGGCCAGCGGCGGTCGCGCGGCAGGGCCAGGACCAGCTCGCGCAGCGGCACCAGCCCCAGCCGCTCGGACAGGCACTGCATGACCGGCCCGGCGAGGGCCACCGGGGCCCCGGTCCGCTCGGTGACGACGGCCAGGTCGAGGGCGGCAGGCAGCAGCGGGGCCGCGGCGGCCTCGGCGGCCGGCCCGGGCGGCACCCCGGCCTCCTGCAGCCGGGCGACGCGGGACGCGTAGGCGTCGGCCTCCGCGCCGAGCAGCCAGTGCGGCAGCGCGGCCCGCACCGCGGCGACGGAGGAGACGAACCGGTCCCGCACCGTGGCGACCGGGGGCGGCGGGTCGGCGACGAGGTCGGGCTGCCGCAGCAGCCACCGCGCCGTCCGCTCGGCCAGGCGGGTGACCTCGGTGCGCAGCTCCACCTGCGTCGCGGCCGAGACGTGGTTGTCCAGCGCGCCCACCGCGTCCCACTGCCGGTCGACGTCGAACACCGCCCGGGCCACGACGTGCGCCCGGACGACCCGGTCCAGCGGCATGCCGGTCTCCTGGGAGAGCCGGAACAACCCGGTGACCCCGGCGATGTTGACCGCGCGGTTGGTCAGCGCCGTCCCGACGATCTCCCGGCGCAGCGGGTGGCCGGTGATCGCGGCCGGGAAGCGCTCCCGCAGCCGGGTCGGGAAGTAGCCGGTCAGCAGGTCCTCGAGCGCAGGGTCGTCGGGCAGGTCGGTCTGCAGCACCACCCCGCCGGTCTCGAGCTTGGCGTAGGCGAGCAGGACCGACAGCTCGGGGCCGGTGAGCGCGTGCCCGTCCCGCCGCCGCTCGGTCAGCGCCCGGTCGTCCGGCAGGGCCTCGACGCTGCGGACCAGCCGCCCCGACCGCTCCAGCGCGCGGAGGAACCGCTCGTGCGCGTCCAGCAGGCTCCGTGCCGAGGTGACCTCCACGGCGAGGACGGCGTTCTGGTCGTGGTTGTCGGCGAGCACGGCGGCGGCGACCTCGTCGGCCATCTCGCCCAGCAGCGCGGCCCGCCCGGCGGCGTCGATCCCGCCGTCGTCCACCACCCGGTTCAGCGCGATCTTGATGTTGACCTCGTGGTCGGAGGTGTCCACACCCGCGGAGTTGTCGATGGCGTCGGTGTTCACCCGGCCACCGGTCAGCGCGTACTCGACCCGGCCGCGCTGGGTCAGCCCGAGGTTGCCGCCCTCGCCGACCACCCGGACGCGCAGCTGCTCGCCGTCGACCCGCACGGCGTCGTTGGCCTTGTCCCCCACGTCGAGGGCGCTCTCGCTCGACGCCTTCACGTAGGTGCCGATGCCGCCGTTGAACAGCAGGTCCACCGGGGCCAGGAGGATGGCCCGGATCAGCTCGACGGGGGAGAGCGCCTCGACGCCGTCGGCGATGCCGAGCGCGACCCGCATCGGCTCGGAGATCGGGATCGCCTTCGCCGTCCGCGGCCACACGCCGCCGCCGGCGCTGATCCGCGACCGGTTGTAGTCCGCCCACGACGAGCGCTGCAGCCCGAACAGCCGCCGGCGCTCGGCGAACGACGCCGCCGCGTCGGGGGTCGGGTCGACGAAGACGTGGCGGTGGTCGAAGGCGGCCACCAGCCGGATGTGCTCCGACAGCAGCATGCCGTTGCCGAAGACGTCGCCGGACATGTCGCCGACGCCCACCACCGTGAAGTCCTGCTTCTGGACGTCGACGTCGAGCTCGCGGAAGTGCCGGGTCACCGACTCCCAGGCCCCGCGGGCGGTGATGCCCATGGCCTTGTGGTCGTAGCCGACCGAGCCGCCGGAGGCGAAGGCGTCGCCCAGCCAGAACCCGCGCTCGATCGCCACGCTGTTGGCGAGGTCGGAGAAGGTCGCCGTCCCCTTGTCCGCCGCGACCACGAGGTAGGTGTCGTCGCCGTCGTGGCGGACCACCTTCTCCGGGGCGACCACCTCGCCGCCCACGAGGTTGTCGGTCAGGGTGAGCAGCGCACCGATGAACTCCCGGTAGCAGGCCTGCCCCTGGGCGGTCACGGCCTCGCGGGGCGAGCCCTCCGGCAGCGGCTGCTTGACCACGAAGCCGCCCTTGGCGCCGGTCGGCACGATGACGGTGTTCTTCACCATCTGCGCCTTGACCAGGCCCAGCACCTCGGTGCGCAGGTCCTCCCGGCGGTCGGACCAGCGCAGACCCCCGCGGGCGACGGCGCCGAATCGCAGGTGGACGCCCATCACCCGCGGCGAGCTGACCCACACCTCGCGGGCCGGCCTCGGCTCGGGCAGGTCGGGGACGGCGTGCGGGTCGAGCTTCAGGGCCAGGGGGCCGCCCGCGTAGTAGGTGGTGCGCTGGGTGGCGGTGACCGCGGCGAGCAGCGAGCTGAGCACCCGGTCGGCGTCGAGCGAGGCCACCTCGCCGATCGAGGCCCGCAGCGACTCGACCAGCTCCTCCTGGCGCTTCGCCCGGCCGGTGACCCGGCCCGGCGAGAAGCGGGTCTCGAACAGCAGCACCAGGCGGGCCACGACGTCGGGGTGGGCGGCCAGCGTCTGCTGCACGTAGGTCTGCCCGAACGGCAGCCCGGCCTGCCGCAGCCACTGCACGTAGGCCCGGACGACGGTGACCTGCCGCCAGTTCAGCCCGGCCAGGAGCACCAGCGCGCCGAGCCCGTCGTCCTCGGCCTCGCCGCGCCAGATGGCGCCGACCGCCTCGGTGAACCGCTCCGGCAGGGAGCGCAGCAGGGGCAGCTCCCCGGTCGGCACCGCGACGCCGAAGTCGTAGATCCAGGTGGGCGGGGCACCGATCCGGTCGATCTCGTAGGGCCGTTCGTCGACGACGTCGACACCCATGTTCTGCAGGACCGGCAGCACCTCCGACAGGAGCAGCCGCTGCCCCACGCGGTAGACGGTCAGCCGCCGCTCCCCCGCCGCCGCGCCCTTCTGCGTCCAGAGCCGCATGGAGATCTGGCCCTCGGCGAGGCCGTCGAGCCGGGCCAGGTCGTCGACGGCCTGCTCGGCGGAGAAGTCCTGCTGGTACCCGGCGGGGAAGGCGTCGGCGACGCGGGAGAACACCTTCTCGGCATCGACCCCGTGCCGGGCGTGCAGGGCGTCGGAGAGCTCGTCGGCCCAGCTGCGGGCGGCGGCGGCCAGCTCGGTCTGCAGCGCCTCGACGTCGACGGTCATCGGCTTCGGGGAGGACCCGCGCCGGCCCTGGGGCACGCGGACGACGAAGTGCAGCCGGGCCAGGACGGACTCCGTCGACCGCGCCGTGTACTCGATGCTGGCCCCGCCGAGCCGCTCGAGCAGCACCTGCTGCATGGCCAGCCGGACCTCGGTGGTGTACCGGTCCCGCGGCAGGTACACCAGCGCCGACCAGAACCGGCCGGTCGGGTCCTGGCGGAGGAACAGCCGGGTCTGCCGGCGCTCCTGCAGGTGCAGGACGGCGGTCGCCACGGGCAGCAGCTCGTCGGTGCTCACCTGGAGCAGCTCGTCGCGGGGGTAGGTCTCGAGGACCTCCAGCAGCTCCTTGCCGGTGTGGCTGTCGGCCGGCACGCCCGACCGTGCCACCACCTCGGCCGCCCGGCGGCGCACCAGCGGCACGTCGAGCACGCTGCTCGTGTAGGCCGTGGACGGGAACAGCCCGACGAACCGGCACTGGCGCGCCCGCCCGTCGCGGTCGGGGGGCAGGCTGACCGCGACCAGGTCCAGCCACGCCCGCCGGTGGACCGGCGACCGGGTGTCGGCCTTGGTCACGGTCAGCAGCCGCTGCTGCGGGGTGCGCACTGCCTCGGGCAGCCGGACCGTGGGCTCGTTCATGTCGGTGTCGCTGCGCAGCACCCCCAGACCGGTGCCCGGGACGACGGCGGCCGACGGCGTGGCCCGACCCGTCGTCTGCTGGACCTCGCGGGCCCCGAGCAGGACGAAGTTGCCGTCGGCCAGCCAGCGCAGGAGCGCGGCGGCCTCGGCGGGGTCGTCCGCGGGATCGGCGTCGGCGCCCGGAGGGGCGGTGCCGCCCACGAGCTGGTCGAGCCGGCCGGCCAGCTCGACCAGCCGGTTCCGCAGCCGCTCGGCGTCCTCGTCGACCGCCCGGACGTCGTCCAGCACGGTGCGCAGCCCGTTGACGAGGTCGGTGCCGGCCTCCTCGTCCAGCGGCCCGGTGAGCACCACGGCCATCCAGGACTCGGGCAGGGCGTCGGCGCCGCACCCCTCGGCGCTGGTGCTGTCGCAGAACGCCAGGATCTGGCCACGGACGTCGCGGCGGACCACCACCACCGGGTGCACGATGTGCGCCAGCGCGAAGCCCTGCCGCACGACCTCGGCCGTCACCGAGTCGACCAGGTAGGGCATGTCGTCGGTGACCAGCCGGACCACCGCCCGCCCGTCGGGCAGCGCGTGCAGGTCCACCGTGACCGACCCCGGCGGGCGGACCTCGGCGAGCCGGAGGTGCCCCAGCGCGAGCTCGGCGAGCTCGGCGGGATCGTGACCGAGGACCTCGGCGGCGGGCTCGCTCCAGTAGTAGCGCTGCAGCAGCGCCGGCACGTCGTCGGACGTGCACCCGGTGGGCAGCCGGCGGTCCGTGGCCACCGCCGCCTCGGCCGCCCGGTCGAGGAGCCGGTGCTTCTCGGCACGGGCGGCCTCGAGCGCGGCGAGCTCGGTCCGGGAGCCGGACGAGGACCCGCCGTCCGGTCCGTCGACCGACGTCGTCGGTGCGACGGTGGTGCTGGCCATGTCAGGCCACGCTACTGCGATCTCCGCCACTTCTCCTGGTGGCGCGGGGCGGCGTTACCGACCCGTGGCCGGGGCCCCGTCCGGAGTCCCGCCCCGACCCTGCGGAGGGTGGGGTGTCTTCAGCGGTCGAGCAGCTGGTCGGCCACCCAGCCGGCGACGGCGAGGATGAGGCCGCCGATGACCGCGGTGCCGAACCCGTCGATCGTGAGCCGGTCGGTGAGCCCGGCCGTCAGCGCCAGCAGGGCGGCGTTCACGACCAGCAGGAACAGCCCGAGGGTGAGCAGCACGAACGGCAGCGACAGCAGCCGCAGGATCGGGCCGACGATGGCGTTCACCACCCCGAAGATCAGCCCGATCCACAGGTAGGTGCCGTACTCGCCCAGCGGCCCGTCCGGGTTCGGGATCACCTCGAGGCCGGACAGGACGTCGAAGTAGGTCAGCCCGTAGAAGACCGCCCCGAGGAGGACCACCTTGAGCAGGAACTTGATCACGGTCCCCACGCTAGCGGCGCGATCTCCCCGGCTGGGGGATCTCGCCCCGTCTCCCGGTGTCTAGGTCCAGCGCTAGAGGTTGGCAGACGCTCCTCGACGGCACAGAATCCCGGCGTGGTGGCGACCGGCGGGCCCGTGCTGGTCATCCGGCCGCCGCGCTGGGTGCGCCTGGTGGGCCCGGTGGTCCTCCTCGCCTGGCTGTCGGTGTTCGTCGTCCAGGAACGCGGCAGCGGGTTCCTGGTCGTGGGGGGCCTGATCGCGCTCGCGGTGGCGGTCGTCGTGGGCCGGCTGCTGGTCACGAGCGTCATCGGGACGGCGGACGGCCGGCTCACGGTGCGCAACACGTGGTCCACCCGCACCTTCCTCCGGCCGGACCTCCTGGGGGTGGAGGTCGACCGGGCCGGCCGGGGCTGGGCCGTGTGGCTGGTGCTCGACGACGGCACCCGCCACCGCCTCGACGTGACCGAGGTCCCCTTCCTGGGCCCGTCGTCCGCGACCCTCGAGCGGCAGGCCGGGGCGGTCCGCGGCTGGCTCGACGGCCGGCCCCCACCCGCCACTCCGGTCACGCGCGACACGCGCTAGGTCGTTCTACCGATCTCTACGGCTCCGGCTAGAGAACGCCATACGGTGCTCGACATGGATCCCGTGCGGAACCCCTACGCCCCCGGCGCCGGCCAGCGCCCGCCCGAGCTGGCCGGCCGGGACGCCGAGCTGTCCGCGTTCGACGTCGTCCTGGAGCGGATCGCGCACGGCCGGCCCGAGCGCTCGCTGGTGCTCACCGGTCTCCGCGGCGTCGGCAAGACCGTGCTGCTCAACCAGCTGCGCTCGGCCGCGATCTCGCGCGGCTGGGGCACCGGCAAGATCGAGGCGCGTCCCGAGCAGTCGCTGCGCCGGCCGGTGTCCTCCGCGCTGCACATGGCGCTGCGCGAGCTGGGCCCCCGCCACGGCGACCAGGAGTCGGTGGCCGAGGTGCTCGGCGTGGTGAAGGCGTTCGCCCAGCGGGTGAGTCCGGTGGACGCCAAGGTCCGGGACCGCTGGCAGCCCGGCATCGACGTCCCCGCCGCGACCGGGCGCGCCGACTCCGGCGACATGGAGATCGACCTGGTCGAGCTGCTCAGCGACGCCGCGGGCGTCGCCGCCGACATCGGCAGCGGGATCGCGCTGTTCATCGACGAGATGCAGGACGTGCAACCCGACGACGTCTCCGCCATCTGCGCGGCCTGCCACGAGCTGTCCCAGCAGGGGGCGCCGCTGATCGTCGTCGGCGCCGGGCTCCCCCACCTGCCCGCCGTCCTGTCCGCGTCGAAGAGCTACTCCGAGCGGCTGTTCCGCTACCTGCGGATCGACCGGCTGGAGCGCGCGGCCGCCGACCGGGCGCTGATCGCCCCGGCCGAGCGGGAGGACGTCGAGTTCGAGCAGGACGCGCTGGACGCCCTCTACGACGCCGCCGACGGCTACCCCTACTTCGTCCAGGCCTACGGCAAGGTCACCTGGGACGTCGCGGCCTCCTCCCCCATCACCGCCGCCGACGTCGCGATGGCCGCGCCGGTCGCCGAGGCGGAGCTGGCAGTGGGCTTCTTCGGCTCCCGCTACGACCGGGCCACCCCGGCGGAGCGCGAGTACATGCACGCGATGGCCGAGCTCGGCGGGCCGCACGGGGCGGCCGTGGCGACGTCCGAGGTCGCCGTCTCCCTGGGCCGCAAGCCCGCCTCCCTCTCCCCCGCGCGCGACTCGCTGATCAAGAAGGGCCTGGTCTACTCGGCCGAGCGCGGGCAGATCGCCTTCACCGTGCCGCACTTCGGCCGCTACCTGCTGCGCCACCCCGACTGAACAAGGACCCCGTCCTCCTCACCGTGCTGGCGGCGAGCCTCTGGACGGGGCCGTCAAGCGGGGTGGGGCACCACCGGCGGGAGGATCTCCGGGCCGGCCTCGGCCGGCCGGTCGGCGTGCACCGGGTGGGCCCGGACGGCGAGCACGGCGACGTCGTCCTCGACGCCGTCGCCGAGCATCTCCCCCAGCACCCGGTCGCACAGCCGGTCCAGCGGCAGGCCGGCCGCGTCGCCGACGGCTGCGCGCAACCGGTCGCGCCCCTCGTCGAGCAGCACCCCCCGCCGCTCGAACAACCCGTCGGTGAACAGCAGCAGGGTGCTGCCCTCGGGCAGCTCCGCGACGCCGTCGGACCGCGGTCCCAGCCAGCCGATGCCGAGCGGCGGGCCTACTACGGCGGCGAGGTCGCGCACGGTCCCGTCGGCGAGCAGCAGCATCGGTTCGGGGTGGCCGGCGGTCGACCAGCGCAGCCTCCGCAGCCCGGCCGACCGCTCCTGCTCCCCCTGTTCGATCCGGCAGACGAGCGCGGTCGCCATCGCGGGCACCGCGAGGCCGACCAGCGCGTGGTCGACCCGGCGCAGCACGCCGGCCGGGTCCTCGAGCCGGTCGAAGGCGATGCCCCGAACCAGCGTCTTGACCTGGCCCATGGCCGCGGCGGCCTCGATGTCGTGCCCCATCACGTCGCCGATCACCAGCACCGTGTCACCGTCGGGCTGGAGGAAGGCGTCGTACCAGTCACCGCCGATCGACACGCCGCGGGTGGCCGGCCGGTACCGGACGGCGAGCTCCAGGGTGTCCGGCTGGACCGGCGGGGACAGCAGGCTCAGTTGCAGCCGCTCGGCGACCTGCTGGTTGGCCAGGGCGAGGCGGGCGTTGTCCAGGGCGAGGGCGGCGCGCCGGGAGGCGATCTCGGCCGTGCGCAGCTCGTCGGCGGTGTGGGCTCCCCGGCCGGGACCGTTCACGAGGGTGATGGCGCCGAAGGTCTCCCCCCGGGCGACGAGCGGGAAGGTCGCCACCGCGGCCGGGCGCAGCGGCCGCAGTGCCTCGCGCGCCGCGGGGACGGCGACCATCGCCTCGATGTGCGCGTCGGTGAGCTGCGGGATGATCACCGGCCGGCTGCTGCGCAGCGCGGTGGGCACCGGTGCCCCGGCCAGGTTCGTCGCGACCCGGGCGTCGGCGTACCGGTGCATCGCCTCCGCCTGCGCCGGATCGCCGTGCGCCCGCCCGACGTCGCGCCGGGTGCCGTCCGGATCCACCACGCTGACCAGGCACCAGTCCGCCAGGAGCGGGACGACGAGGTGGGCGACGCGGTCCACTGCCTCGTCGACGTCCAGCGTGGAGGTCATCGCCAGGTTGATGTCGCCCAGCAGCATCAGGTGCCGCCCGGCCCGCTCCGCATCGGCCGCCGCGCGGGCTGCCTCGTTCGCGGCGAGCTCGCGGGACCGCACGGCCGCGGCGCGCTCCTCCTCGATGCGCCGGCGCTCGGTGACGTCGTCGTAGGTGACGACCAGACCGGCGTCGGTGAGGAAGGCGTCGGCGCGGAACCACTTCCCGAGCGGCCCGAACCAGGCCTCGGTCCCCGCCGTCGTCCCGGTGTCGCGGACCTCCCGGTAGAGCTGCTCGAACGGGCTGCCGAGGGCCTCGGGGAACTCGTCCCAGACGTGGCGGCCGAGGAGCCCGTGGACCGTGCGGTCCAGCACCCTGGCGCCGGCGGGGTTGATGTAGGCGAAACGCCAGTCCTCGTCCAGCACGAACAACGGGCGGTCCATGCCCTCGACGGCCTGCAGGAGCAGGTCGCCGGGCGGGGGCACCGCCGCGCTCGGGATCATGCCGATCACTCTGCCCCATCGGGCGGTCACCGCCGTCCGGTCGCCTGATCCCGGGTCCGCGGCTCACCCGATCCGGGGTGCCGGGAGACCCGAGCGGGCGCTCCGCGCCTCCTTGGCAGCCACCGGGGGTACCGACACAATCGCACTCGTCCTCGACCGTCGCGGTCCGGTCCGGACGCTCCAGCAGCGGGGCCTCCGACCGGGGACGATCAGGGGGCGCCGAGGTGGCACAGCGGGAGTTCCGGCAGCGGGAGGGCGTCGCACCGCGTGCGGACGCCACCCTGGCGGAGTTCCTCGAGACCATGCCGGCGGCGTTCTGCGTCCTGGACGCCCGCTGGCGGTTCCGCTACGTCAACGCCGAGGCCGAGCGGTTGATGGGGCGCCCCCGGGCCCGGCTGGAGGGGGAGTCCCTCTGGGAGGTCTTCCCCGACCTGGTCGGCGGCGTCGTGGAGACCGGCTACCGCACGGCGGTGGCGACGGGCCACCCGCTGACCTTCGAGGCGTCCTTCCCGGGCGGCCGGGAGGGGTGGTTCGAGGTGCGGGTGTGGCCGGGCCCGGACGGTCTGGCGCTCTACGTCCTGGACGTGACCGACCGGCGGCGGGCCGAGGACGCCGCCCGGCGGGCGACGGCCCGGGCGGCGCTGCTCTCCCGCGTCAGCGCCGAGCTGTCCGGGCAGCGGGACACGTTGTCCGCGCTCGGCCGGCTGGCCGAGCTCGTGGTGCCGGTCCTGGCCGACGCCTGCATCGTCACGCTGGTCGACCGGGAGGGGCGGGCCCGGGACGTCGGCTCGTGGCACCACGACCCGGTGCGGCGGCCGCTCATCGACCGGTACACCCAGGTCCGGCTGGCCACGCTGCCCGGGACCTCGCCGGTCGCGCAGGCCCTGCAGTCCGGGACGCCGGTCACCGAGTCCGTCGGCGCGGTCCTGCGGCTGATGCCGGACGGGCCCGCCCGCGAGCTGCTCGCGGCGCTGGCCCCCGAGACCGCCGTCGTCCTCCCGCTCACCGCCGGGTCGCGCACCGTCGGCGTCCTGACCCTCTACCAGGACCGCGGCCGGGGAACGACCGACGAGGACATGGACACCGCCCGGCAGGTGGCGGCCGAGGCGGCGCGGGCCATCGCGCGGGTGCACCGGCACAGCCAGCAGGCGCAGCTCGCCGAGGCCCTGCAGCGCAGCCTGCTCACCGATCCACCGGCCCTGGGGGAGACCGACGTGGTCGTCCGCTACGTCCCGGCGGCCGAGGCCGCGCGCGTCGGCGGGGACTGGTACGACGCCTTCCTCCAGCGGGACGGCTCCCTGGTCGTGGTGATCGGCGACGTCGTGGGTCACGACACGGCGGCCGCGGCGGCCATGGGGCAGCTCCGTGGCCTGCTGCGCGGGATCGCCCACTACAGCGGGGCGGGGCCCGCCGAGGTGCTGCACGGGCTGGACGAGGCCATGGCCCGGATGCACGAGCAGACGCTGGCGACGGCGGCCGTGGCGCGGTTCGAGTGCGACGGGAGCGGCGGGGGAGTGCTCCGCTGGGCCAACGCCGGGCACCCACCGCCGGTCGTGCTGTCGCCGGACGGCACGGTGACGGTGCTGGGCGGGATGCTGGGCGACCTCATGCTGGGGATCGACCCGACCGCCTCCCGGACCGAGTCGACGGTGCCGCTGCCGGCCGGCGCGACCGTGCTGCTGCACACCGACGGGCTGGTGGAGCGCCGCGGGAGCACCCTGGACGAGGGCTCCGCGGCGCTGACCGCGCACCTGCGCGAGCTCGCCGGGCGCCCGCTGGAGACGCTCTGCGACGGCGTGCTGCACCGGATGCTGCGCGGCACCCCGGAGGACGACGTCGCCCTCGTGGCCGTCCGGCTGGCGCGTGCGCCGCGGGAGTGAGGCAGGAAGCACGGCGGTGCGCGGTTGACGCGCGGAGCGGCTGGGCACCTCGGCTTGCGGAGGACGACAACCGGGGGAGAGGGCGATGGGTCGACTGGCGTGGCCACTGCGTCCGCTCCCGGACGGGCGCGGCGAGGTCTGGCGCTGGCACCTCGCGGGGCTGCACCAGCTGCCGGAGGCCCGCGCGGCGCTGCGCAGCCGGCTCGGTGCGACCGAGCCGCCGCATCCGCACGAGGACTCCGGCGGCGAACGGCTGGTGCTCGCCTTCGACGAACTGGCCTCCAATGCGCTGCGGCACGGTGAGCGCCCGGTCGTGGCGACCGTGGTGGCCGGCAGCGGCGGGTGGCTGCTGGACGTGAGCGACCGGGCCCCGGAGAGCATGCCGTCGCCCGCGGTGGACCGCGATCCGGCCCAGGGCGGCATGGGCCTGCACCTGGTGGCCCGGCTCTCGGTGGCCCACGGCTGGTACGTCGACGACGGGCACAAGCACGTGTGGGCCTGCCTGCCGGCCGCCGTCGAGGACCGCCACCCCGCCCTCACCTGAGCCGGCGTCGATGATCAGCTGACCTGATCGTGGAGCGTCCTCCCTCACCGTGGGACGTGAGGGAGGACGCCCGATGATCAGGTCACCTGATCATGGTCACGGCAGGACGAGGGAGATGCCGCCCTTGCCGTACCCGGGGACCTCGATGGCGAGGTCGAGCCGGTTGAAGTTGGCGAGCATGCCCTCGATGTCACCGGGCAGGTCCTCGCCGGGCGCGTACAGCTTGTGCAGCTTCGAGTGCGGTGCACCCGGGACGTTGAACAGCGCCGACAGCACGTTCACGACCTCGTGCAGCGCCTCCACGAGCATGCCGGTGAGCTCGCCGTCCTCCTCGACGGCGTCCTGCGCACCGCCGGGCGGCAGCAGGGCGAGCGCGGCGCCGGTGTAGGCCGAGGCACCCAGGTCCATCACGCACAGGGCGTTGATGGCCATCTGGGGGTCGACGTAGACCGCGACGGAGACCGGCTTGTCGGGGGTCGGGGTCACCGGCCCGCCGGCGTCGACGGCCACCGGCTTGCCGACCAGACCGGTCAGCATGTCCCGGACGTCCTTCGGGGCGGGCAACTGCACCGTTCCGGTGCTCATGCGATCACCCCGTCCAGGTGCTCCTTGAAGGTGTCCTCGGTGAAGGGCTTGGCGATCAGGAACAGCGCCCCTGCCGAGGCGGCCTTCTCCCGCATCTCGGGAGACCCCTCCGAGGTGACGAAGCCGAACGGGACGGCGGACCCGGAGGCGCGCATGGCCTGCAGGCACTCCATGCCGCTCATGTTGGGCATGTTCCAGTCGGACAGGACCAGGTCGGGCTTCTCCGACGACACCTTGGCCAGCGCGTCGGCGCCGTCCTCGGCCTCGACGATGTCGTGGTCGTCGTAACCGGCCTGGCGCAGGGTGCGGATGACGATCTGCCGCATGACGCGGCTGTCGTCGGCGACCAGGATCTTCACAGCGGCACCTCATTCTCGTACTGGTTGTTCGTGCGGGCGGTCGGGGCTCCGGCGGAGCCCTGGGCGGTGATGGTCAGGGACTGGCCCCGCCACAGGAGATCGACGCGGAGGGCGTCGGGGCCCGGCTCCGGTGCCGAGCCCACCTCGGGCAGGCCGAGGACGGAGTGGCCGGGGAGGACGGCCTTGACGTTGCCTCCCACGACGTTGGCGAGCTCGCCCAGGGCGTCCTGGACGTCCTCGGCGTCGAGCACCGGGGGAGCGTGCTCGGCGAGCAGGCAGCGGGCGAGCTGCTCGGCCGTCGAGCGGCCGCAGGTGAGGACGACGGAGCCGCTCCACGCGCCGACGATCTCGACCCACGAGCTGACCGCATCGTCCGGGAGCCCGCCGGGCAGCGGCACGAGGAACTCGTCGTCCCCGATCAGGGCCGACCACGCCTCCTGCGCGATGCTCTGGACGGTCTCCTCGTCGATGAGCTCGGTGATCAGCAGCGGCGCGTCGCTGGTGCGACGCCGATCGCCGGTGTCGGTGACGGACCCGGTCACAGGACGACCTCCTCGGGCAGCAGGCCGAGGAGCGCGAGCTTGTCGCGGATCGCGTCGGCGGTGAACGGCTTGATGACGTACTCGTGTGCGCCGGCGGCCAGGGCGCGCACGATCTGTCCGTGCTCGCTCTCGGAGGTGACCATCATGATCGTCACCTGCCGCCAGGCCGGGTTGGAGCGGACGGCGGAGACGAACTGGAGCCCGTCCATGACCGGCATGTTCCAGTCGACGCAGACCAGGTCCGGGACGTAGCCGCCCTCGAGGACGTCGAGTCCCTCGCGACCGTGGCCGGCCTGCTGCACCTCGTAGCCGAGACCCTCGAGGATCCCGGCGACGATCCGGCGCATGACCTTCGAATCGTCGATCACCAGAGCGCGCACGATCACTTTCCCTTCAGCGGGCGGTAGGCGGAGCTGCGGCCGACGACGACCCGCTCCCAGGAGTCGTCCACCCCGAGCGTCGTCTCTGCCGCACCGAGGAACAGCCAACCGTCGGGGCGCATGAGGTCGCGCACGCGGCGGAGGATCGCCTGCTTCGTGGGCAGGTCGAAGTAGATGAGGACGTTGCGCAGGTAGACGACGTCGAAGGGGCCCATGCGGGGCAGCGGCGCCGCCAGGTTGCACTCCGACGCGGTGACCATCCGGCGCAGCGCCGGCGCGACCTCCCACTCGTTCCCGGCCCGCACGAAGTGCCGGACGAGCATGGGCGCGGGCAGGCCGCGGTTGACCTCGAGCTGGGAGAAGCGCCCCGCCCGCGTCCGCGTGACCATCTCGCGGGAGAGGTCGGTGGCGGTGATCGAGACGCGGGTGGCGGCGTTGGGGAGGGCGTCCTCCAGGAGCATCGCGATCGTGTACGGCTCCTGGCCGCTGGAACAGGCGGCCGACCAGATCTGCAGCCGCTCGTTGGGTCCGCGCGCGGCGAGCAGGGACGGCATCACCGTCGAGGTGAGGGCGGTGAACGGGTCGCCGTCCCGGAACCAGGAGGTCTCGTTCGTCGTCAGCGCCTCGACGATGCGCCGGTTGCAGTCGGCGTCGGGCCGGGTGCGCACCGACTCCACGAACTGGGTGACGTCGGGCATGCCCTTCTCCCGCGCGATGGGCAGCAGGCGCGCCTCGACGAGGTACTCCTTGCCCGGCTGGAGCACGATCGCGCTCTCCTTGTGCACGAGCGCGCGCACCCAGTCGAAGCTGGTCGTCGTGAGGGTCATCGGGCACCGCCTGCGAGGGTCGCGACCGGGCGGGAGGGCGGGACGACGCCGGACAGGTGCCGGGCGATGGCCTCCGGGATGCGCTCCAGCGGCAGCACCTCGTCGGCGTAACCGGCCTGGCTGACGGCCCCGGGCATCCCCCAGACGACGGACGTGTTCTGGTCCTGGACGAGCACGGTGCCTCCTGCGGCGCGGATCTCCCCGGCACCGTTGCGGCCGTCGGCGCCCATGCCGGTCAGGACGACGGCCAGCACGGCGCCGTCGAACGCGGTCACGGCCGAGCGGAAGAGCGGATCGACGGCCGGCCGGCAGAAGTTCTCCGGCGGGCCCTGGTTGAGCCCGGTGTGCAGCGGCTGCCGGCCGCCGCGGGCCGATCCCCGGACGACGAGGTGGTGGTCGCCGGGCGCCAGGTGGACGGTGCCCGGCAGCAGCGTGGTGCCGTCGGAGGCCTCCACCACGCGCAGCGGGCAGAGCCGGTCCAGGCGCTGGGCGAACTGCCGGGTGAACACCGGCGGCATGTGCTGCACCACGAGCACCGGGACGGGCAGCGCGGCGGGCAGCTGGGGGAGCACCTTGGCCAGCGCCTCCGGCCCCCCGGTGGACGAGCCGATGACCAGCACGGCGGGCTTCTTGCCGGGGCCGGTGCGGGGCGCGCCGGGGGGAGGGGGCGGCACCGGCGCGGCGGCGCGGGTGGGGCCCGCGGCGACCGGCCGGCCGGTGAGTGCCTTGATCTTCGGGATGAGCTGCTGACGCACGCTCTCCATCGACTGCCCGACGCTGCCGACGTTGGCCGGCTTCGTCACGTAGTCGTTGGCGCCGGCGGACAGGGCGTCCAGGGTGGCGGAGGCGCCGCGCTCGGTCAGCGTGCTGAACATGACGATCGGCACCCGGCTGCGCATGCCCCGGATGGCGCGGACCGCCTCGATGCCGTTCATCTCCGGCATCTCGATGTCCATCGTGACGAGGTCGGGCTTGAGCTGCTCGAGCTTGCCGACGGCGATCCGGCCGTTGACCGCGGTGCCGACGACCTCGATGTCCGGGTCGGCGGAGAGGACGTCGGTCACGATCTTCCGGACGACGACGGAATCGTCGACGACCATCACCCGGATCGGGTTCACGCGTGTCCTCCAGTTTCCCCGCAGGGCTCAGCCCGGCAGGCTGTCCTGTTCTGTATCGGCACCGGCGAGCAGCCCTTGAGCGGGCGTTCGATGATCCTTTTCCCGGGTGGCGTGGAAGACGCCGTCCGCGGTGCCGTCAGGGAAGAGCTTCGGGTGTGCGCAACCAAAAGGAAAGGGCGACCGCGAACTCGTTACGCAATTCCGCGATGACCGTTCCCGAATGGTCGAGTGAGCAATTCGGCCACGTGTCGACAATGGCGTGCGGTCGCCGGCCCGACACCGCGTCGGCGCAGGTCAGGACGCCGGCCCGCCGAACGGCCGGCGTCCGGGTGTCGCGCAGCGACCGGCGCCCACCGCCGCGGCGATGCGGCGAGCGGACCGGCCGGCTGGGGGAGCCGCGCAGCCGGCGTGGCCCCCGGGACGCTGCGAGGGGCTCAGGCCCCCGTGACGCGGCGCCAGGGCGCCTGCAGGACGGCCTGCGACCCCTCGTCCAGCAGGTCGGCCATGGCGATGCCCTGCACGCAGCCCGCGACGGCGTTCCAGACGCCCGCGGCGCCGTCGTGCCGGTCGAACCCGCCGTCGACGAACGCCTGCACGGCATGCAGCTGCGCCGTCGCGAGGGCGCGGGTCCGGCCCGAGACGTGCGCCGCCCACGACGCCTCGTGCATGGCGGTGGCCCAGGGGCGGTGCTCGGCCCGGCCCTCGTCCACGGCCGTGCGCCAGGCGCCCCGGCCGGCGTCGTCGAGGGTGCGGATGCCGTCGAGCAGGCCGGCGAGCGCGTCGGCGGACGGGCCGAGGTCGGTACCGACCTCCGGCACGCCGGCCAGGCCGCGCTCCACGGCCAGCTCGTAGGGGCCGGTCAACTCGTGGCGGGCCAGCGGCGGGAGGACCCCGGCGGCCCAGTAGCCGACCGCCGCGTCGGCCAGCACGGCGGTGGCCTCGTCCCGCTCCTCGGTGGCCAGCTCGCCGGCGGCGTCGTGCTCCGGGCCCAGCACGTCGTCCCGGAGCAGCCGCTCCAGGGTGGGGGCGTCGCCGATCGTGCCCTGCTCGAGCTGGGCGACCAGCACGGCGGCGCGGTCGCCGGCGGCGGCGCTGCGCAGGTGCGGCACGGAGACGGCCAGCTCCCGGGCGCGCCGGCCACGGACGGCGTGCCCGCCCCGCTCCTCGCGGCTCAGCCCGCGGCCCGGGTGCACGCCCGCGAGGCCGGCGAGCGCACCCGCGTCGGCCCCCAGACCGGTGAGGAGGACGCCGGCGACGGCACGGCCGGCAGGCAGCCGCACCAGGTCGAAGCCGAGCGTCGCGGCACTGACCAGGGAGTAGGGCACGGTCGCCTCCTGAGGTGGGTTCCCCCCATGCTGACGGTGATCGGCCCGGAACGCCATGCGACCGTCACCCCTTCGCGGGAGGGGAACGGCGCACTGGTCGCGTGTTCGGTGTTCCTCCGTGTATGCCTCGTCGCTCTCAGTCATCGGTTTCCCGTGAAACGCCACCGGCCCCCGCCGTCCGCGCGAGGCCGGGGGCGGGGGCCGGGCGGGGCAGCTGGGTCCTCGTTCAGGCGCTGACGGCCTTCTGGACGTCCAGGGCCAGCAGCAGCTGGCCGTGCAGCTTGTAGGCGCCGCGGATCAGGTCGCGGGCCTGGCCCTCGAGCGTGTCCGGCGGCGCCTCGAAGTCGGCCGCGTCCACGTCGACGACGTCGGCGATCGAGTCCACCAGCATGCTGACGGCCTCACCGTGCAGCCGGACGACGATCACGACCGGGTCGGTCCCCTCCGGGCGCGGCGGCCGGCCGAGCCGCTCGCGCAGCTCGATCGCGGTCACCACCTGACCACGCAGGTTGATCAGGCCGGCCACGGCGGTGGGGGCGAGGGGCACCCGGGTGAGCTGCTGGCTGCGCAGCACCTCCTGCACGTGCTCGACCTCGATGCCGTAGAGGTCCCCGTCCAACCGGAAGGTGGCCAGCTGCCCGCTCGTCGCAGGGGCGGGGGCAGGGGCGTGGGCGGGCGCGGTCACGTCAGACCTCCAGCAGTGAGGCGGGGACGCCGTCGGGCGTCGTGGGGGCGGGGGAGGAGTAGAAGGCCGGGTCGGCGGCCAGGATCGCGGCGCGCACGTCGAGCAGCTCGGTGACCTTGTCGCCGAGGACGGCGGAGCCGAGCAGGCCCAGGTCGTCGATGTCGCTGCGGACGGCCGCCTCGCCGTCGACGATGTCGAGGATCTCCTCGACGACGATCGCGACGCTGCGCCCGTGGTCGGCGTAGACGATGACCTCGAGCACCTCGCGGTCGGTCTCGCCGTAGGCGCCGAGGTGCCGGTCGAGCCGCACGATCGGCAGGATCGCGCCGCGGTACTGGACGACCTCCCGGTTGCCCACCTTCTCCACCGCGTCGGTCCGCACCTGCTCCAGGCGGGTGACGGTGTCCAGCGGGATGGCCACCCGCCGGCCGCCGCCGATCGCCGCCAGCAGCATGCGCTGGCGCTCGGTCTCGCTCGCCGCCGCGGCGTGGGCGGCGGCCTTCTGCGACTCCTGGCGCTCGTTGGTCTCCGCCCGCAGGGCCCGGCGGGCCAGGGCTTGGACGTCGAGGATCAGGGCCACGGTGCCGTCACCGAGGACGGTCGCCCCGGAGTAGAGGCCGATCGCCTTCATCTGGCCACCCACGGCCTTGACGACGATCTCCTCGGTGTTGATCACCCGGTCGACGACGAGGCCGAAGCGGCGCCCCTCCGACCGAAGCACGGCGATGACGACGTGCCCGTCGTGCCGCTCGGAGGTCAGCCCGAGCACGTCGGTGAGCCGGACCAGCGGGAGCAGTTCGCCGCGGAGGCGGTAGACCTGCGCGCCGCCGACCTCCTCCACCGCGTTGGCGGCCTTCTCGGCGTCCAGGCTGACCAGCTCCTGCAGGCTGATCTGCGGGATGGCGTAGCGGTCGCCGGCGCACTCGACGGTCAGGGCGGGGACGATCGCGAGCGTCAGCGGGATGCGCAGCCGGCAGACCGTGCCGACACCGGCGTCGGACTCGACCTCGATGGTGCCGCCGATCTGCTCGATGTTGGTCTTGACCACGTCCATGCCGACGCCGCGGCCGGAGACGTTGGTGACCGCGGCAGCGGTGGAGAAACCGGGCAGGAAGATCAGCTGCAGGATGTCGGTGGGGCTCATCCGGGTCAGCGCGTCGGGCGTCACGAGGCCCCGCTGGACCGCCTTCTCGCCCAGCTTGACGGGGTCGATGCCGGCGCCGTCGTCGGCCACCTCGACCACCACCTGGCCGCTCTCGTGCCGGGCGCGCAGGGTGAGGACGCCCTCTGTCGGCTTGCCGGCCTTCTTGCGGGCCTCGGGCGCCTCGATGCCGTGGTCGACCGAGTTGCGCACCAGGTGCGTCAGCGGGTCCTTGACCGCCTCGAGCAGGGTCTTGTCGAGCTCGGTGTCCTTGCCCTCCATCTCCAGGCGGACCGACTTCCCGCACTGGATGCCGAGGTCGCGGACGACGCGCGGCAGCTTCGACCAGATGTGGTCGATCGGCTGCATGCGCGTCTTCATGACGCCCTCCTGCAGCTCGCTGGCGATGAGGTTGAGCCGCTGGGAGGCGCGGATCAGGTCCGTGTCGGTCTGGCGGGCGACGTTCTGGACGATCTGGTTGCGGGTGAGCACCAGCTCGCCCACGAGCAGCATGAGCTCGTCGAGCAGGTCGACGTCGACGCGGATGGTGCTGTCGGCCACGCCACGCCGGGTCTGGCCGTCACCGCCGCCGGAGGGGGTCTCGGCGTCGGCCTGGTCGGCGGCGGGAGCCGGCGCGGCCGGCTTCTCGACGGTGGGCTCGGGCATGACTGCGTTGGCTCCCTCGGGCAGCTCGTCGGCGAGGACGTCCGCGACGGCGTCGTCCTGCGGCCCAGTGGCGGACGCCGCCGGGGTGGTGGCCGCGCGCCGGGTCGCCGGCTTCCGCGCGGTGGTCTTCTTCGCCGGGGCCTTGGCGGTAGTGGCCTTCGCCGGGGCCTTCGCGGCGGTCGTCTTCACCGCAGCCTTGGCGGGGGCCTTCGCCGCAGCCTTCGCGGGGGCCTTGGCCGGCGCCTCGGCCCGGGGGGCCGGGATGGCGGCCGGAGCCGGGGCGTCCTCCATGGCCGCGGTGATCGCGGCGACGACGTCGGCGACCTCGACCCCACCCTCGCCGCCGCTGGCCTCGATGGCGGTCAGCAGGGCGCGGACGGTGTCCACCATCCGCAGCAGGACGCTCGTGCGCATCGGCGTCAGGGCCAGCTCGCCGTCCCGCAGCCGGGAGAGCATGTTCTCGCCGACGTGGGTCACCTCCTCGAGCCGGTTGAAGGCGAGGAAGCCGCTGGTGCCCTTGATCGTGTGGATCGTGCGGAAGATGCTCGACAGCCGCTCGCGCGAGTTCGGGTCCTGTTCCAGCGCGACCAGGTCCGAGTCCAGCTGGTCGAGGTTCTCGTGGCTCTCGACCAGGAACTCCTCGACGATGTCGTCAAGACCGTCCACCGTTGGTGCCTTCTCTCTCACGTCGCGAACCGGTCGGGAACCGGTCCGGTTGGGTCATCGGCCGGTGCCGGGCGGAGTGAAGGTGAATCCGCCCGGCACCGCCGTCGATGCAGTTATCGGCACCCGCGGGGCGGAGCCGACCCCCGGACGGGCGGAATGCGGCCCGTCCGGGGATGTCGCGCTCAGTAGGTGAAGTTGCCGACCGTGGTGCGCAGGTCGGCGGCCATGCGGGAGAGCTCGTCGACCGCGGTGCGGGTCTGGGTGAGCGCCTGCGTGGTCGACTCCGCCGCCGTGGAGACGCCGGTGATGTTGCTGGCGATCTCCGTGGTTCCGCCGGCAGCCTCCTGCACCGACCGCGACATCTCGTTCGTCGTGGCCGTCTGCTCCTCCACCGCCGAAGCGATGGTCGTCTGCCGGTCGGAGATCTGCGCGACGATGGTCGAGATCTCCTCGATCGCCGCGACCGCGGCGGTGGTGTCGCCCTGGATCGACAGCACCCGGCGGGCGATGTCCTCGGTCGCCTTGGCCGTCTCCTGGGCCAGCTCCTTGACCTCGTTGGCCACGACGGCGAAGCCCTTGCCGGCCTCGCCCGCACGGGCCGCCTCGATGGTGGCGTTGAGCGCCAGCAGGTTGGTCTGCTCGGCGATGCTCGTGATCACCTTGACGACGTTGCCGATCTCGGCCGAGGACTCGCCGAGCTTGGCGACGGTGGCGGTGGTCGTCTCGGCGGCGGTGACGGCGCGGGCCGCGACCTCGCTGGCCTCGGCGGCGTTGCTGGCGATCTCGCGGATGGAGGCGCCCATCTGCTCGGCGCCGGCGGCGACGGTCTGCACGCTGCGGGAGACCTCCTCGGCCGCCGAGGACACCACACCGGACTGCGCCGAGGTCTCCTCGGCCGAGGCCGAAATCTGCGCCGACGACGCCGACAGCTCCTCGCTCGAGGCCGCCACGGCGTCCGCCGAGGCGGCCACGCCACCGAGCACGGTCCGCAGGCTCTCCTGTGCACGGCCCAGCGAAGCGGCCATCCGCCCGAGCTCGTCACCCGAGTTCACCTCGGGGGCCACGGTCAGATCGCCGGCGGCGAGAGCGTCCACCGACTTCTGCACCGACCGCACGGTCGTGATGAGCTGCCGCACGACGAGGAACGCCAGCAGCGCTGCGGCGCCGATACCGACCGCGAGGGCGATCCACAGCGTGTAGCGCGCCGATGAGGCCAGTTCCTGACCTTCGGCGGCGTCCGCCCGGGCGTCCACGCCCTGGCGGGCCTGCTCGTCACCGAAAGCGTCCGACAGAGCCCGCCCGGTCTCGGCGAGCGGGCCGCTGACGACCTGCTGGGCGGCAACGAGGTCGCCACTCGCGGCGACCGGGTACAGCTGCTGCTCGACCACGGTGAAGTAGGCGTCCGCCGCGTCCTGGACCGGAGCGAAGTCGCTCGGGTTCCCCAGGGTGTCCACGTAGACCTGCATCTCGCCGGCGAACTGCTCCTGACGGGCCTGCAGGTCCGCCCGCAGACTTTGCTGCACCGTCGCGTCGGACATGCCGAACACGTTGTTCCGGGCGCGGATCCCCTGGAACGTCCGCTGCGCCTCACCGAGACGCTCGAGCGGCACGATCGAGTCTTCGTAGAGCATGTCGCCCGCGTCGGCCAGGGTGCCGATCCGCTGGACAGCCAGTGCCGTCAGCCCGAACGCGACGATGGCGAGCACGGCGAGCGCGGCGCCGATCTTCACGCCGATCGGGCGATCGGTGAACCAACCAGCCCGACCGGAGCGGGTGGAGTTGGCAGGAACGGTCATGGTCTTCTCCAGGAATGGGATGGGCGCGCACGGCGGACGGGGCTTCGTCGCGCCGGAATGGATGTGGCCGGTGCGGCCCATCCGGTGTGCGGGGGAGTAACAGGCCGAAAGGTAGGGCATCACCGAGTCAGGTTCGTCCGATATGGCGCGTGTCGCGAACCCCCGGAAAGATTGGTGGTTGACCGCATTTGTCGTGTCGACATGACGCCATTTGTTTGCGGCATCGAGTCTTGGATGCGCTGTGGGATGAAACTCCCTGGACCCGCGCACCGACCCGCCTCCGGGAATGGAGTCCGCACCTCCGGGGCGCGCCCGCACGCCGCCGGCCATCCGCCCTCGGACCCCGCGAACGACGTCGGGGTGGCGACCGGGGGACCGGTCACCACCCCGACGGGCGAGCGAGGGCAGATCAGTAGCTGAACCTCCCGACGGTGGTGCGCAGGTCGGCGGCCATCCGGGACAGCTCGTCGACCGCCGTACGGGTCTGCGTGAGCGCCTGCGTGGTCGACTCCGCCGCGGTCGAGACGCCGGTGATGTTCGTGGCGATCTCCGTGGTCCCGTCGGCGGCCTCCTGCACCGACCGGGACATCTCGTTCGTCGTCGCGGTCTGCTCCTCCACCGCCGAGGCGATGGTGGTCTGCCGGTCGGAGATCTGCGCGACGATCGAGCTGATCTCGTCGATCGCGGCCACCGCGGCGGTGGTGTCGCCCTGGATGGCCAGGACGCGCCTCGCGATGTCCTCGGTCGCCTTCGCCGTCTCCTGCGCCAGCTCCTTGACCTCGTTGGCCACGACGGCGAAGCCCTTCCCGGCCTCGCCCGCACGGGCCGCCTCGATCGTGGCGTTCAGCGCCAGCAGGTTCGTCTGCTCGGCGATCGAGGTGATCACCTTGACCACGTTGCCGATCTCGGCCGAGGACTCTCCGAGCTTGTCGACCGTGGCCTTTGTCGTCGCCGCAGCGTCCACCGCACGGCCGGCCACCTCGCTGGCCTCTGCCGCGTTCGAGGCGATCTCGCGGATGGAGGCGCCCATCTGCTCTGCACCCGCTGCGACCGTCTGCACGCTGCGCGAGACCTCCTCCGCGGCGCTGGCCACGACCCCGGACTGCGCGGAGGTCTCGTCCGCACCCGACGAGATCTGGGCCGAGGACGCGCTCAGCTCCTCCGAGGAGGCCGCCACGGCATCGGCCGAGGCGACCACCGAGGCCATCACCGACCGCAGGCTCTCCTGCGCGGAGTCGAGGGCGGCGGCCATCTGGCCCACCTCGTCCCGCTGGTCCACACCGGTCGGCTGCGAGAGGTCCCCCTCGGCCAGCCGGGCTGCGGACGCACGCACCCGGACCAGCGGCCGGGTGATGACCCGAGCTGTCACGACACCCACGGCGACCGCCAGCAGCGCGCCTGCGACGAGGACGACGATCAGCGCGGTACGGGTCGACGCGTAGCTGTTCTCAGCCGCGTCCGCGGCGGCCGATGCAGACGTCATCTGGGATTCGGTGAGAGCCTGCAGGTTCGCGACCATCTGCTCGGTGAGCGGTGCGATCTCGGTGGACCGCTTCGTGTTGAACTCCTCGATCCGCCCGGCGGCCATCAGCGCGTCCATCTCACCGGCGAGGGAGAAGTACCGCTCGACGCCGTCGAGCACACCCCGCACGAGCTCCGCCTCCTCGGCCGGGAGACCCGGGAGGTCCAGGTACTCCTGGCCGGCGGCGAGGAGGGCCTCCCGTGCGGCCTCGCGGTCCTCGGTGTAGCCCTGCTTGAGCTCCGGGGTCGATGCGTAGGAGCGGCTGGTGCTCGTGAAACGCACGTTCATGAGCTGGTACCGCATCTCCTCGGCCAGCTGGGTGCCGACGACGTTGTAGCTGTGCATGGCCTCCGTCCGCTCGGCCGCCTTCGACAGCGAGCTCAGGCCCATGACGCCGATGGCGATGGCAACCGCGACGGCGACCGCGACGGCTGAGGTGATCTTGACGGGGACGCGTAGATCGCGGAACCACCGGGTGGGGGTGGCACGGCTCGTGCTCATTGCTCTCTCTTTCCGAGGATTGCGGGTGTGCCGATTCGGTGGGCGCCCGGCCGGACAGGTCACCGATCGATGACCATTCGCGTCGACCGGCCCGGGCGCGACTGCCAGAAAACTAGGAGAGGGATCAGGACTCCCGATCGTCGTTCTCGCCCGTGTCGCGAACGGTGGCGAAAAAGGTCGGCGACCTTCTCGATGCTGTCGACAAGACGATGCCCATCCGGACGCGGGGTGCCCCATTGAATGGTCCGCGCCGCGAGAGTGGGAAGGGTGTTCGCCCGGCCCCCGGTGCGACGTGGATCGGTCACCGCACCGTTGCTGTCGACCTGGCATGACATCCGGTAGCGGCGGGAGCGAATCACCGTGCCCGGCCACGCGCTCCCACGTCACCCACGCCCCCGGGCTCTGGACGTCAGTAGGTGAACCTCCCGACGCTGGTCCGCAGGTCTGCCGCCATGCGGGACAGCTCGTCGACCGCGGTGCGGGTCTGGGCGAGCGCCTGGGTGGTCGAGCCGGCGGCGGTGGAGACGCCGGTGATGTTCGCGGCGATCTCCCCGGTGCCGCTGGCCGCCTCCTGCACGGAGCGCGACATCTCCTGCGTGGTCGCCGTCTGCTCCTCCACCGCGCTGGCGATGGTGGTCTGCCGGTCGGAGATCTGGGCCACGATGCTGGAGATCTCCTCGATCGCCGCGACCGCCGCGGTGGTGTCGCCCTGGATCGACTGCACCCGGCGGGCGATGTCCTCGGTGGCCTTGGCCGTCTCCTGGGCCAGCTCCTTGACCTCGTTGGCCACGACCGCGAAGCCCTTGCCGGCCTCGCCCGCACGGGCCGCCTCGATCGTGGCGTTCAGCGCCAGCAGGTTGGTCTGCTCGGCGATGCTCGTGATCACCTTCACCACGTTGCCGATCTCCGTCGAGGACTCGCCCAGCTTGGCCACCGTCGCGGTCGTGTTCTCCGCGGCCCGGACCGCTCGTCCGGCCACCTCGCTGGCCTCGGCGGCGTTCTGCGAGATCTCCCGGATCGAGGCACCCATCTGCTCCGCACCGGCAGCCACCGTCGCGACGCTGCGCGACACCTCCTCCGCGGCACCGGACACCACCCCCGACTGCGCGGAGGTCTCCTCCGCCGACGCCGAGATCTGGGCCGAGGAGGCGCTGAGCTCCTCCGACGACGAGGCGACGGCCCCCGCGGAGGAGACGATGTCCTCGATCGTCTCCGCCATCGTCTCGGCCGCCGTGTTCAGCGCGGCCGCCATCTGGCCGACCTCGTCGGCGCCCCGGACGGGCAGCCGGACGGTCAGGTCGCGGGCGGCCAGCCGGTCCAGGGCGACCCGCACCTGGCGGACGCCGCGGACGATCCCCCGTGAGACGACCCACGCCAGGGAACCGCCGAGCAGGACGGCGAGGGCTGACACGGTCAGCGAGGTGATGATGGTGTCGGTCGTCGCCTCCGCGACATCGGCCTCGGTCTGAGCGACGCGTGCGTCCACGGACTCGACCAGCTCGACCATCGCCTGGTCCAGGACGTAGAAGACGTCCCACTTGTCGCCGGTGGACAGCGCGTCGCCGTCGTCGAGCCGCCCCTGGGCCCACAGCGCGAAGATCTGGTCGTTGTACTCGCTCATGGCCGTCCAGTTCTCCTGGATGACCGCCAGGCTGGCCTCGGCGTCGGCGTCGAGCTGGCTGCGGTCGATCTCGAAGAGCCGCTCGAAACCCTCGGCGCCGTCCCGGTAGTTCGCCAGGTTGTCACCGTCCGGCGCCGCCGCGGTCTCGCCCCCGACCACCCGGGCGTTCCAGGCGGTGATGTTCTGCCAGTTGGCGGCCCAGAGCAGGTCGTAGCGCGCCTGCTCCACGGTGCGCTGCACGGCGACGGCAGCCGTCGACTCCTCGTGCAGTTCGCCCACCCGCTGGGTGCCCTGGACGCCGGCCACGGTGGCGGCCACCGTGCCAAGCACCAGCGCGGCGCCGATGGCGAAGATCCGGGTGGCGATGCCGCGGTCCCGGTACCAGTGACGGGTCGGGGCGCCTTCTCGGTACTGCGCTCCTCGTGCCTTTGACATGGTGCCCATTTCCTCGAACGTCGGTGCGCCTCCCGGTACTGCCGGGATCGGCGGAACGCGTGGTGCGTCGCGAGGAAATGGTGCAGGCCGTCGGGCGAATTGCTTAGCGCTGAGACATGCGTGTCGTGTTCCCGGGCGAATTCGGTGGGTCACCTTTCTCGGACGGGGGACAAGTCGACGCGAAATGGCGGCACCGAGAACGCGGAGGAGCGCGCGACCCGTCGGGTCGCGCGCTCCGTGTCCGCCGTCCGGCTCAGCGCCGCTGCACGACGCCGTCCGGTGGTGCGCCGGTCAGTAGGTGAACTTCCCGACGGTGGTGCGCAGCCCGGCGGCCATCCGGGACAGCTCGTCGACCGCGGTGCGGGTCTGGGCCAGCGCCTGGGTGGTCGACTCCGCCGCCGTGGAGACGCCGGTGATGTTCGTGGCGATCTCGCCGGTACCGTTCGCCGCCTCCTGCACCGACCGCGACATCTCGCTCGTGGTGGCGGTCTGCTCCTCCACTGCGGAGGCGATGGTGGTCTGGCGGTCGGAGATCTGCGCGACGATGCTGGAGATCTCCTCGATCGCGGCCACCGCGGCGGTGGTGTCGCCCTGGATGGCGAGGACGCGCTTGGCGATGTCCTCGGTGGCCTTGGCCGTCTCCTGCGCCAGCTCCTTGACCTCGTTCGCGACCACCGCGAAGCCCTTGCCGGCCTCCCCGGCCCGGGCCGCCTCGATGGTGGCGTTGAGCGCCAGCAGGTTGGTCTGCTCGGCGATCGAGGTGATCACCTTGACCACGTTGCCGATCTCCGCGGAGGACTCGCCCAGCTTGGCGACGGTGGCGGTGGTCGTCCCCGCGGCGGTGACGGCGCGGGCCGCGACCTCGCTGGCCTCGGCGGCGTTGGAGGCGATCTCCCGGATCGAGGCACCCATCTGCTCTGCTCCCGCGGCCACCGTCTGCACGCTGCGCGACACCTCCTCCGCAGCACTCGAGACCACACCCGACTGTGCCGAGGTCTCCTCGGCCGACGCCGAGATCTGCGCCGATGACGCCGACAGCTCCTCCGACGACGCCGCCACGGCGTCGGCGGACGAGACCACTCCCGACAGCACCTCCCGGAGGCTCGCCTGGGCGGCATCCAGCGCGGCGGCCATCTGGCCCACCTCGTCACGGGAGGTGACGTTGCTGCGGACGGTCAGGTCACCGGTGGCGAGAGCCTCCAGCGCCAGCTTGACCTTGCTGACGGGCCGGGTGATCGACCGCATCGTCAGCCAGCTGACCGCACCGATCAGCCCGAGCCCGGCCAGCGCGATGAGCAGGCTGACCAGCTGAGACTGGGCGATGGCGTCGTCGAGCTTCTGCTGGGCCAGTTCGCTCTCGGCGTCCAGCGCGTCCTTCGCGGCGCTGACCGCTCCGTCGGTGAGGTCGTTGGCGGCCTGGATGTCCTCCCAGCGGAGGAGCGCGCTCGCCTGGTCGGCGACTGCCCCATTCACGAAGGCGCCGATCGCGTCGGTGTACGAGCCGTAGCTCTCGGCCAGGCCGGCCACCGTCTCGGCGCTCTCGCCGGTGAGCTCGATGGTCGCCAGCTCGGCCAGCAGGGCTTCGGGGGTGGCGATGTCGTCGGCGAGCTCCGCGAGCTGCGCGGCGGGGTCGGGGCGGACGATGGCCTTGAAGCCGTCGACCTTCAGCTCGCTGGCGCGGGTGTCGAGCTGCAGGACCAGGGCCTGCGCGTCCTCGAGGTTGGCGAGCTCGGCGCTCGCGTCGCTCACGGTGGCGTTGCCCACGAGCATCGAGCCGAGCATTCCGCCGCAGGACAGGACCACGGCGCCGGTCAGGACACCGAACTTCACTGCCAGCGGCCGGTCGGCGAACCAGCCGGCTCGCCGGCCGGGAGCAGAGGGGGAGGGAGGGGCATTCACGAGGGACCGTCCTGGGATGAGAATTTGTGCGCGTGCCGGATGGCGGGACACCGAAAGTGTGGTCACTCCAGCCACCCGGCGAGGCTTGAGGCCCTATGGTCGAGATGAATCGTGACGACCAGGTCGGGTCAGCGCATTCCGCACCGTGACATGTCGACACGGCACTTTCCTGAGGTGCGCCGCAGAATGGCGCGGGAATGGTCCGACCTGCGCGGATGCCGGGTACGGGGGCGAGATGTCGACCCCGGGGAGACGGTGAGCGCCCGTTCGGGACTTTCGTCCTCTTCCGCCGTCCGCGACACGGCAGGGATCAGTCGAGCAGGTCGGCCAGTCGCTCCAGCACGGCGAGCGCTTCCGTGGTGTCCGCCACCCGGTGGCGCGCGTCGGTCTGCCCGTCGCCCACCTTGACGGTCACGTCGGCGGGTCCGAGCGCGCGGAAGGCGTCCTCGTCGGTGACGTCGTCGCCCAGGTAGAGGGTCGCGGCGGCACCGAGTTCGCCGGCGAGGCGGGTCAGGGCGCTGCCCTTGTCCGCATCGGTGACCGCGACCTCGAGCACCTCCTTGCCCGGCTTCAGCGTCAGTGACGAATCAGTGGCCCGCCGGGCATCCGCGAGCAGGTCCGCTGCCGCCGCGCGGTCGGCGACCTCGCGGACGTGCACCGCCACGCTCGCCGGCTTGACCTCCAGCCGCGCACCGGGCACGGCCGAGACCAGCGGGGCGAGCCGGGCCGCCAGGGCATCCCGCCGGTCGGCCTGGTCGCCGGACAGCGGGCCGTCGAACTCCGCGCCGTGGCTGCCCACCCACCGGTAGGGACCGGACAGCCCGCTGGTGCCCTGCAGGTCGGCCACCCCACGGCCGCTGACCAGCGCCACCGTCACGCCCCCGACCGCGGCGAGGCGGGGAAGCACCTCGGCGACCCCCGGCTGCGGCACGGCAGCCGACGGGTCGCCCACGAGCGGCGCCAGGACGCCGTCGTAGTCGCTGGCGACGAGCAGGGGCCGCCGGCCGGCGAGGGCGACGAGCGCGGCGTCGAGCTCCTCGGACGCCGACGTCATCCCTGCGCCCCGCCGCGACCGGTGGAGAGGGGCGTGGCCGCCCGCCCGACGGCACGGCCGCTGGGCTGACCGCCGTCCTGGTCGCGCAGCGCGTCGAAGAACGATGACGCCCAGTGCTCGAGGTCGTTCTTGGCCAGGTGACGCCGCATGGCCCGCATCCTCGAGGCGGCCTCGCGGGAGTCCACCCGCAGTGCGCGCAGGAGCTGGCTCTTCACCCCCGCGATGTCGTGCGGATTCACGAGGAACGCCTGCTTCAGCTCGGCCGCGGCACCGGCGAACTCCGACAGCACCAGCGCCCCTCCGAGGTCGGAGCGGGCCGCCACGTACTCCTTGGCCACCAGGTTCATCCCGTCGCGGTACGGGGTGACGAGCATGACGTCGGCGGCGCGGTAGAGCGCGGCCAACTCCTCCCGCGGCATCGACTGGTTGAAGTAGTGCACCGCCGGCCCGGCGATGGAACCGAAGACCCCGTTGATGTGGCCGACCTGCTGCTCGATGGTCTCGCGCATGTTGACGTAGTGCTCGACCCGCTCCCGACTGGGCGTGGCGACCTGGACCAGCACGGTGCCGGGCGTCTCCACCTGTCCGTCCTCGAGCAGCTCCTCGAAGGCGTTGAGCCGGACGCTGATCCCCTTGGTGTAGTCCAGCCGGTCGACGCCCAGGATGATCCGTTCGGGGTCGCCGAGCTCCTTGCGGATCTCCTCCGCCCGGGCCAGCACCTCCGGTGAGCGTGCCAGCTGGTCAAAGGCGGCGACGTCGATCGAGATGGGAAAGGCTTTCGCCGTCACCGTGCGGCCGTCGTACTCGATGACGTTCTTGCGTGACGGCAGGTCGTGCAGGCGGCGGGCCAGCTGGACGAAGTTCGCCGCCGCAGAGGGACGCTGGAAGCCGACCAGGTCGGCACCGAGCAGCCCCTCGACGATCGCGGAGCGCCACGGCAGCTGGGTGAACAGCTCGTACGGCGGGAACGGGATGTGCAGGAAGAACCCGATGGTGAGGTCGGGCCGCTGCTGGCGCAGCAGCGCCGGGACCAGCTGCAGCTGGTAGTCGTGCACCCAGACGATCGCGTTCTCCGCCGCCACCTCCGCCGTCCGCTCGGCGAACCGCTTGTTCACCTGGACGTAGGTGTCCCACCAGTTCCGGTGGTACTCAGGCTTCTCGACGACGTCGTGGTAGAGCGGCCACAGCGAGGCGTTGGACATGCCTTCGTAGTAGCGGTCCACCTCGTCGTCGGTGAGGGCGACCGGGATGAGCGACATGCCGCCGGACTCGAACGGCTCCGGTGCCTCGCCGGCGGATCCCGACCAGCCGACCCACGCGCCGCCGCGGCCGGCGACGAAGGGTTCGAGCGCGGTGACGAGCCCGCCGGGGCTGCGCTGCCAGCGGGGCTTCCCGTCGGGCCCGGTGACCTGGTCGACCGGCAGCCGGTTCGCGACCACCACCACCGGGCTGTCGGCTCCGACGCCCGGCTCGGTGTGCTCGCTGTTGTCCGCCATACCGCCCACGACCCTACTGAGCCGCGATCGCTCCCGCCCTCCGGGTCCCGCCGCACCGCCCGTGGGGGATCAGCCGGACATGAGCAGATAGCCGGCCGCCGCGGCCCCCATCCCGACCACGAGGGTCGCCGCCAGGTGGCCCACCGCGCGGACGAGCGTCCGCTCCTCGGCCAGCCGCAGCACGTCCGCGCCGAACGTGGAGAAGGTCGTGAGAGCTCCGCAGAACCCGGTGCCGACCAGCGCGACGACGGCGGGGGCGGGGTCGGCCGAGCCGAGGAGCGCCCCCAGCAGGGCGCTGCCGGCCACGTTCACCGCGAACGTCCCGCGGGCGGGCTCGCCGCCCCGGCGCGCGGCCAGCCGGGTCACCAGCAGCCGGAGCGGAGCCCCCGCCGCCGCGCCCAGGACCACCAGGAGCGGCGTCACCGGACCACCCGTCGCACCGCCAGCGCACCGAGGGCGACGGCGGCCACCCCGCCTCCCACGGACCCGAGCACGTACCCGGCGGCTCCGGCGACGGCGCCGTCCTCGACCAGCTCCACCACCTCGACCGCGAAGGCCGAGTACGTCGTGTAGCCGCCGAGCAGGCCGACCCCCACGAACGGCCGGACCCACGCCGGCTCGGGCGGACGGGCGGCGAGGACGGCGTAGAGGGCGCCGAGCAGGAAGCAGCCACTCAGGTTGACCAGCAGCGTCGCCCACGGCCAGCCCGGAGCGGCGGCGAACCCCTCGGCGACCGACCAGCGCGCCAGCGCCCCGAGGGCGCCGCCGAGCGCCGTCAGCAGGTACGCCATCGGCGGTGCGCCCTCCCTGTGTCCGGGCCGGTCATCACGTCGGGCAGCATGCCCTGCGAGAGGGTCGCACGACGGCGGCCCCGTGCCCGGGAGGAGACCGGCGTGGGACCGCTGCAGGGTGTGCGGGTGGTGGAGTTCGCCGGGTTGGGGCCGGGGCCGTTCTGCGGCATGCTGCTGGCCGACCTGGGCGCCGACGTCGTCCGGATCGACCGTCGCGGGGCCCGCGGGGGCCTGCTCGGGTCACTGGGGGCGACGTCGCTGCTCGACCGCGGCAAGCGCTCGATCGCCCTCGACCTCAAGGAACCCGCCGACATCGCCGTCGTCCGCGCGCTGGTCGAGCGCTCCGACGTGCTGCTCGAGGGGTTCCGCCCCGGCGTCATGGAGCGGCTGGGCCTCGGCCCCGAGGAGCTGCTGGCGCTGCGGCCGTCGCTGGTCTACGGCCGGATGACCGGGTGGGGGCAGACCGGGCCGCTGGCGAGCACCGCCGGGCACGACATCGGCTACATCGCGCTGACCGGGGCGCTGTTCGCCACCGGCCGGCCGGACGAGCGGCCCGCGCCGCCGATGAACCTGCTGGGCGATTTCGGCGGCGGGGGAGTGTTCCTCGCGCTCGGTGCGCTCGCCGCGCTGCTGCACGCCCGGGCGACGGGGGAGGGGCAGGTGGTGGACGCCGCGATCGTCGACGGCACCGCCGTCCTCACCACGATGATCCACGGCATGCTCGACGCCGGGGTCTGGCGTGACCGGCGGGGCGTGAACCTGCTCGACACCGGCGCCCCGTTCTACGACGTCTACCGGTGCGCCGACGGGCAGTTCCTCGCTGTCGGAGCGCTGGAGGATCAGTTCTACGCAGCCCTGCTCGAGGGGCTCGGGGTGGCCGGCGACGAGTCGCTGCCCGACCGGTCCGACCCGGGCCAGTGGGGAGCCCTGCGCGAGCGCTTCACCGAGCTCTTCGCCGCCCGGACCCGCGACGAGTGGTGGGCGGTGTTCTCCGGCACCGACGCCTGCGTCGCGCCGGTCTGGTCGCTCCTGGAGGCCACCCGCGACGGGCACAACCGCGAGCGGGGGGTGTTCACCGAGGTCGACGGGGTCGTGCAGCCCGAGGTCGCACCCCGCTTCTCCGCCACCCCCGGTCGCGTCGGCTCGGTGCCCCACCCCGGGCAGCACGACGAGGAGATCCGCGCCGAGCTCGGCCTCTGAGCGAGCACCCTCTCCTCCCCAGCCACTGGTGAGCCGGCGGGGGGCCCGGGGGACGCCCCCACCGGGCGGCGTCCTCCCTCACCGGACGGCGTCCTCCCTCACCGGACGGCGTCCTCCCTCACCGGCGGCCGTGAGGGAGGACGCGCGATGATCAGGTCAGCTGATCCCCGGTTGCCACCCGGGACCGGCGCCAGACCGGCTCCAGCGCCGCCGTCTCCTCCGCCGTCGCCACCCGGAACGGTGGGTCGGTCGGCGGCCGGAGAGCGGACCTGCCCTGGCCACGCGTGGCCCGCAGGCTGAGCGCGATGGAACCGCCGATGAGCACGGTGACGACCGCCAGGCTCACCGTCGTGGGCACGTACAGGACGTCGACCTTGAGCAGCATCTTCACGCCGACCCAGACGAGGACCAGCGCCAGCCCGGTCTTCAGGTACACGAAGCGGTGGATGAGGTCGGCCAGCAGGAAGTACATGGCCCGCAGGCCCAGGATGGCGAACGCATTGGCGGTGAAGACCAGGAACGGCTCGTCGGTGACCGCGAAGATCGCCGGGATGGAGTCGACGGCGAAGATGACGTCGGTGACCTCGACGAGGACCAGGACGGCCAGCAGGGGAGTGGCCACGAGCACCCCGGCCCGCCGGACGACGAAGCGCTGACCGTGGAACGCGTCGGTCATCGGCACGTACCGGCGGAACAGCCGCAGGGACTTCGACGTCGAGGGATCCAGGTGCTCGTCGCGCTGCCGGAGCATCCGGATCCCGGTCCAGAGCAGGAACGCGGCGAAGAGGTAGAGGACCCAGCCGAAGCTGGCGATGAGCACCGCGCCGCCGGCGATGAACGCGCCGCGGAACACCAGCGCCCCGAGGACGCCGAAGAACAGGACCCGGTGCTGGTACTCCCGGGGAACGGCGAAGAAGGTGAAGATGATCGCCCAGACGAACACGTTGTCGACGGCGAGGGACTTCTCGATCAGGTAGCCGGCGAAGTACTGCTGACCGAACTCGGCCCCGTGCGCCCACCACAGCCAGGCTCCGAAGGCGATCCCGATCGTGACCCACACCGCCGACCAGGCGGCCGCCTCGCGCACGCCGATGACGTGGGCGCGTCGGTGGGCGAACAGGTCGACGGCCAGCATGCCGACGATGAGGCCGAGAACGGCCAGCCACAGCCACAGGGATACGTCCACGCGCGAGTCCTCCAGTCGGTAGGCCAACTGGAGGTCTCTCCCGGCCGGAGCCCGTTCCGCCGGGCCCCGCGGGGAGCCGTAGTGACGACGGAACGCTGGGGGATACTCCCCTCCTGTGCCGACGAGTGAAGCACAGTTCACCTGTCGGTGCCACTGTTCACGACGAAGGGGGAGGGATGGTCACCAGTACTCCGGGGCGCCCCGCGTGGACGTTCCTCACCAACCACGCCCACGTCCTGCTCGCGGTGGCGCGGAACCCGGACGCCCTCGTCGCCGACGTCGCCGCGCAGGTCGGCGTCACTCCCCGCGCGGCGTTGAGCATCCTGCGGGACCTGGAGGAGGCCGGGTACCTGGTCCGGACCCGCCGGGGGCGTCGGACGCACTACGAGATCCGGCCGCACCAGCACTTCCGCCACCCGAGCACCGCGCAGCACGAGGTCGACGGGCTCCTGGACCTCCTCGGCAGGGAACGGCCGTCCTCCCTCACCGCCGAGCGTCCTCCCCCACCGCCCACCGCGAGGGAGGACGCGCCATGATCAGGTGCCCTGATCATGGCGGGCGGGGTCAGCGGCGGCGGGTCTCGGGGAAGAGCAGGTCGACGAACCGCTCGGCGACCGGCTGCGGCTCGTGGTTGGCCAGCCCCGGCCGCTCGTTGGCCTCGATGAACACGTACTCGGGGCCGTCCACGGCGGGGACCAGGAAGTCGATGCCGGTCACCGGGATGCCCAGCGACTCGGCCGCCCGCACGGCCGCCTCGCCGATGTGCGGGTGCAGCCGGTCGGTGACGTCCTCGATGGTGCCGCCGGTGTGCAGGTTGGCGGTCCGCCGGACCGGGATGCGCTCGCCGTTCGGCGGGACGTCGTCCATCGCGTAGCCGGCCGCGGCGACCACCTCGGCGGTCGTGTCGTCCAGCGGGATCCGGGACTCGCCGCCGGTGGCCCGCTCGCGGCGCCGGCTGGTCGCCTTCACCAGGTCCACCACCGGGTGCCGGCCGTCGCCGACCACCTCGGCCGGACGGCGGACGGCGGCGGCCACGACCTGCCGGTCGATGACCAGGACCCGCAGGTCGTCACCGGAGACGAGCTCCTCCACGAGCACGTCGGGGCAGAACTGGAGGGCGTACGCCACGGCCCGCTCGAGGCCGTCGTCGTCGGTCACGCCGACGGTGATCCCGCGGCCCTGCTCCCCCCGGGCCGGCTTCACGACCACCGAGCCGACGTCGGCCAGCAGAACGCGGGCGTCGTCGAGCTCGCCCTCGCGGGCCAGCGCGCCCTGGGCCACCCGGACGCCGGCCCGGCGCATGATCCGCCGGGTGACCCGCTTGTCGTCGCAACGGCTCATCGCCACGGCCGAGGTGAACTCCGACAGCGACTCGCGGGTGAGCACCGTGCGGCCGCCGACCGTCAGCCGCATCTCGCCCCACTCGGCGTCGGTGACCTCGACCCGGATCCCGCGGCGCAGCGCCTCCTCGGCGATGATCGTCGCGTAGGGGTTGAGCTTCTCCAGCCCGGGCGGCCGCGAGGCGAACAGCGGGGTGTTGATCGGGTTCTTGCGCTTGATGCAGACGGCGGCCACCCGCGCGAAGCCCAGTTTCCGGTACAGCGTGATCGCCGCGGTGTTGTCGTGCAGCACCGAGAGGTCGAGGTAGGACCGGCCCCGCGCCACGTACCGCTCGACCAGCACCCGGACCAGCGCCTCACCGGTGCCCGGCGGCGCGTCCTGCTTGTCGGCCACCAGGCACCAGAGGCTGGTCCCGCCCTCGGGGTCGCCGAAGGCCAGGCCGTGGTCCACCCCGGTCACCGTCCCGACGATCTTCCCGGTCCGGGTGTCCTCGGCGACCAGGTAGGTGAAGGTGCGGGTCCGGTGGTTGGCCCACATGGTGGCGGTGTCGGCCATCACCATCCCGTTGCGGGCGTAGAGGTCGTTGATCTCCCCCATCTCGGCCTCGGAGGTGACCGTCCGCACGAAGACGCCGCGGATCACCTCGGGCCGGGGGCGGTAGCGGTGCAGGTAGAGCCGGTAGGTGAGCGAGGGGTCGATGAACAGCTCGTCGGGCGCCATCCCCACGAGCACCTGCGGATCCCGCGGGTAGACGCAGATGTCGCGCCGGCCGGTCTCCTCGCCGCGCAGCACGTCGACGATGCCGCGCTGGTCCCGGAAGGTCTGGCCGAACACCAGCTGCCCCCAGCCGAGGTCGAGGACGACGTCGGCGCCCATGCCCTCGATCTCGTGGGCGGACGGCTCGTGCCACGACCGGCTGGTCAGCACGGGGGTCTGGGTCACCGGGGTGCGCCGGCGGTGGCCGGCGACGCGTGGGGCTGCCACGGCGACCGCCTCAGACCGCGTGGCTCTGCAGCCAGAGCTCGAGCAGGCCGAGCTGCCAGAGCTTGTTGCCGCGCAGCGGGGTGAGCTCCCCGTTCGGGTCGGTCAGGAGCTCCTCGACGTACTCGCGGCGGAACAGGCCGCGGTCCCGGGCGGCGTCGGAGGCGAGCGCGTCGCGCACCAGACCGAGCACCTTGCCCTCCAGGTGGGTGATCGCCGGGACCGGGAAGTACCCCTTCGGCCGGTCGATGACCTCCGGCGGGATCATCCGCCGGCCGATGGCCTTGAGGATGCCCTTGCCGCCGTCGGCCAGCTTCAGCTCGGGTGGGCACAGCGCGGCGAGCTCGACCAGGTCGTGGTCGAGGAACGGCACGCGCGCCTCCAGCCCCCAGGCCATGGACATGTTGTCCACGCGCTTGACCGGGTCGTCGACGAGCATGATCTCGCTGTCCAGGCGCAACGCGGCGTCCACGGCCGTCTCGGCCCCGGGCCGCGACATGTGGTCGCGGACGAACGCCAGGCTCGGGTCCTCGCCGAGGGCATAGCGGTCGGAGACGACCGACCGCATCTGGGCGTGGTCGCGGTCGAAGAACGCCTGCGCGTACTTCTCCACCGCCTCCTCGCGCCCGGCACCGGCCAGCGGCGGGTACCAGTGGTAGCCGGCGAACACCTCGTCGGCGCCCTGACCGGACTGGACGACGCGAATGGTCTCGCTGACCCGCTCGCTGAGCAGGTCGAACGCGACGACGTCGTGGCTGACCATCGGCTCGGCCATGGCGCCGATCGCGTGCCCCAGCGCCGCCGACAGCTCGTCGGAGGTCACCCGGATGCGGTGGTGGTCGGTGGCGAAGTGCTCGGCGATGACGTCGGAGTAGGCGAACTCGTCACCCTCCCGGCCGCCGACGGACTCGAAGCCGATCGAGTAGGTGGCAAGCCCCGCCTGCCCCTCCTGCGCGAGCAGGCCGACGATCAGGCTGGAGTCCAGGCCGCCGGAGAGCAGCACGCCCACCGGGATGTCGGCGACCAGCCGCCGGCGGACCGCCACCCGCAGCGCGTCCTCGACGGCGTCCTCCCAGTCGCGCGCGGTCCAGGTCGCGTGCTCGGGACGGCGCTCGTAGGTGGCGTTCCAGTACCGCTCCTCGCGGCTGGTGCCGTCGGCCTCGACGACCCGCATGGTGGCCGGCGGGAGCTTGCGGACGCCGTTGACGATCGTCCGGGGCGCCGGGACGACGGCGTGCCAGGTGAGGTAGTGGTGCAGGGCGACCGGGTCGATCGAGGTGTCGACGCCGCCACCCCGCAGCAGCGCGGGCAGCGTCGAGGCGAAGCGCAGCCGCTTGCCCGGGGTCTCGGCGAGGTAGAGCGGCTTGATGCCCAGCCGGTCCCGGGCCATGACCACCCGGCCGGTGTCCCGCTCGTGGATGACGAAGGCGAACATCCCGTGCAGGTGCTTCACCACGTCGGTGCCCCAGTGGTGGTAGCCCTTGAGGATCACCTCGGTGTCGCTGTGCGAGAAGAAGCGGTAGCCGTGGCCCTCGAGCTCGGCGCGCAGTTCCTTGTAGTCGTAGATGCAGCCGTTGTAGACGGCGGTGAGACCGAGCTCGTTGTCGATCATCGGCTGGGAGCCGCAGGTGGAGAGGTCGATGACCGAGAGCCGGCGGTGCCCGAAGGCGACCCGTCCGTTGCTCCAGGAACCCTGACCGTCCGGGCCGCGGGGAACCAGCGACTCGACCATGCGGGCGACCGCGGTCGTGTCGGCCAGGGACCCGTCGAAGGTGATCTCGCCGCAGAGGCCGCACATGCGTACTGATCTAACCCTTGCGGCTTTCCGGACGCGACGCCGGGACGGCCGGGGTGGCACAGCTCACCCGCCGGGGCCGGTGTTCCACGTGGAACGCCGGCCCCGGAGGTGGAAGGACGCCGGACCTATCGGATCGGGGCCCTCCCCGTGGGCGGCGGCGGCTCCGCCGCGGGGCTCAGCTGCCGGTGAGGCGGGCCACCGCGGCGACGACGTCGACCAGGCCGGTGCCCTTGTCGAACGACGTGGGGTATCCCCCGGCCGACGCGTAGGGCGCCCCGTCCGCGTACCGGTGCGCGGTCCCCTTCAGCGCCGCCTCGATCTCGGCGGGGGTCGCCGAGGGATCGGCCTGGAAGAGTTGCGCGACGATCCCGGCGACGTGCGGCGCGGCCATCGACGTCCCGCTGATCGTGTTAAACGTGCCGACGTCGAGCAGCCCGGGGCCGTTGCGCGGGTCGAGGCCGGTGGCGCAGATGGGCAGCTGGGGCCGGCAGGCCGAGGTGATGTCCTCGCCCGGCGCGGACAGGTCCGGCCAGGTGGAGGGGTCGGCCGAGTCGCCGCGCGAGGAGTAGTCGCTGACCCCGCCGTCCCGGGTGCCGGTGTCCCGGTCGGAGTAGGAGGCGACCGACAGGACGCCGCCGGTCGGGTCCTGACCGGGCGGGTTGGTCAGCGACACCGAGCCGTCGCCGCCGTCGTTGCCCGCGGCCCACACGGTGACCACGCCCTCGGCCGCCAGCGCCCGCTGCAGCTTCACCGTCGCGGAGTCCGGGTCGAACTCGCCGCCGCCGGAGGGGCCGTAGCTGTTGTTGGTGACCTTGATCGGCGGGCAGGTGCTCGCCGGCACCCCGGCGCCGCACGGGGCCTCGTGGTTCTCCAGCACCCAGTTCAGGGCCGAGTCGGCGCCGACGATCAGCAGCACCGCCCCCGTGGAGACGGAGACGATGCTGGCCCCGGGTGCGGCGCCGGTGAGCCGGCCGCCGTCGGACAGCGTCGTCGGCCGGCCGGCGACGATGCCGCTCACGTGCGTGCCGTGCCCGCCGCCGGAGAGGGTGTCGGTGTCCAGGAACCCCGGCACCGGGAGCACGCAGTCCGGGCTGGTGGTCGTCTCGAGCAGGCAGACGCTCTTCAGGTTGGCCACGACCGCGCTGCCGCCGTCGGCGTCGCGGAAGTACGGGTGCGTGGGGTCGACGCCGGAGTCGATGACGGCCACCGAGACGCCGCTGCCGTCCAGCGCCCGCCCGTCCGCGCCGGTGAGGGTCGCGACGGCCTCGGCGCCGCGGGTGGCGGTGTTCGACGTCTCCTGGGTGAACTCGATCGGGCTGTTGCCCTCCAGGTAGGTCACCCCGCGCTCGGTCCGCGCCGCCTCGATCTGCCCGGCCGTCCCCGACGCCACCGCGACGCCGATCCGCTCGAACTCGGTGACCGTGCGCATGCCCGTCGCCGCGACGGCGTCGCGGGCGGCGGCGATGTCGCTGCCGTGCACCAGCACCGTGGCCTGCGCCGCGCCGGGAAGCCCGGCCAGCTGCGCGGCGAGGAAGTCCTGGACCGGCGCGATCGGGTCGGGCGGGGCGGCGGAGGCGGGGGTGCCGGCGAGTGCGGCGACGACGACCGCCCCACTGGCGGCACCGAGGAGACGGCGGGACGAGCGACGCATGGGCCCTCCAGGCGGGACACGACGATGTGTGCCCTGCGTCAACGACGGCGCAGGCAGAGGGTTACCGCGCGGCACAGGAACCGTCCTCCCTCCCCGCAGCGCGTCCTCCCTCACCGCGCACCGTGAGGGAGGACGCGCCACGATCAGGTCACCTGATCCCGGCGCGGGCCGGGCCGGCCGGGCGGGGCCTGCGGCGGGTCCGGCACGCGAGCGGGAGAGGATGGCCCGGTGATGCGCCCCGTCCACCCCTCTCCCTGCCGATGACGCCGGTCCTCGTCGGCGTCGGGTCCGCGGTCGCCGTCGTCGTGATGCTCTTCGGCTTCGGGACGACGCTGGCGGGCCGGCGGTTCGGCCTGCTGCACGCCGTGGCGGTCGGGCTGATCGAGGCCGTCCTGCTGGTGCAGACGGCGGTGGTCCTCGTCGGCCTCTCCCGCGGGCACGACCTCGCCGACGCCCCCACCTTCTGGGGCTACCTGGCCGGCGTGCTCCTGATCCCGGTGCTCGCCGGTCTCTGGGCATGGACGGAGCCCACCCGCTGGGCCGGCACGCAGGTGGCACTGGGGGCGCTCGCGGTCGCCGTCATGGAGTGGCGGCTGCTCCAGCTGTGGGAGGGCACCGGTGCCTGAACGGAGCACGCTGGGGTCCCCGGCCGCCCAGGGCGCGCCAGGCGCGGGTGCGGTCCGTGCGCTCGTCGTCGTCTACGCCGTCTTCGCCCTGGCGGCCGGCGCCCGGGCCACCGTGCAGCTGAGCACCCGGTTCGACGAGGCCCCGGTGGCCTACCTGCTGTCGGCCTTCGCCGCGGCGGTCTACGTCGTGGCGACCGTCGGCCTGGCCCGGGGCGGCGGGCGCGGGCGGCGGACCGCCCTGGTCGCGATCACCGTGGAGCTCGTCGGCGTGCTCGCCATCGGGACGCTGTCGCTGATCGATCCCGCCGCGTTCCCCGACGAGACCGTGTGGTCGGCGTTCGGGCGGGGCTACTACTTCGTGCCCCTGGTGCTGCCGGTCCTGGGCCTGCTGCTGCTGAGCCGCCGGCCGGCGGCTCAGAACCCGCCGAAGTCCCCGCCCCCGAAATCCCCACCGCCGAAGTCGCCACCACCGAACTCGCCGCCCCCGGAGTAGCCGCCGCCGTCCTCGAACCCCTGCGCGTACGTCTCCTCGTCACCGCCCCCGAACAGGCCGCCGTCGCCCGCCCCGGAGTCGAAGAACGCGTCCGCGACCGCGGTCCCGATCACGAGCCCGCCGATCGTGCCGAGCAGGCTGCCCCCGATCATGCTGCCCATCCCCGGACCGCCCGGACGCCCGGCGTACGCCCCGCCGTACCCGGCGCCCTGGTCCGGCCCGTAGCCCGGCCCGTAGCCGCCGAGGGCTCGCTCGAGGGTTCCCGGCTTGCGCATCTCGGCACGCGTGGCGACCCGTGCCAGGGTCTCCGGCTCGTCGGTGCGCGGGCGCTCGGCCGAGGGCACCGCGGCCGCGAGCTGCGCCAGGACCTGCTGCCGCTGGTCGACGGTGAGCCGGCCGAACGCCTCGGTGTGCGCCTGCTCGATCTGCTCGGGCGGCGCGGTGCGCAGGAGGTACCGGTACCGGGCGATGGCCTGGTCGTCCGGCAGTTGCTCCTGGCGGCCGGACGGCGCGCCCTGCGGCGGGTACTGCTGCTGCCCGTACCGGGCGGAACCGTGCTGGCCGGATCCGTACCGGTCCGATCCGTACCGGTCCGATCCGTACCGGTCCGATCCGTACCGTGGCCCGCGCGGGGGCCGGCCGAAGAGGCGATCGAACAGTCCCATGGTGTGCCCTCCCGCCCCGACCGCGATGTCCCGGTGGCCCACCCCGGTGACGAACGGGGCGGAGCCGTCGTTCCCCGAGCGCGCCTCCGCGACACCACGGCGGGTGCACCCGGGTCATGGCCGGGCAACCGGCCCGCCGCGGCGCGGTTAAATGTCCCGGTGCCGTCCGAGCGCGATCGTCCCGGGTCTCCCCCCACAGCCGACACCGACCTGCTCACCCCCGAGGCCGGCTTCGGGCGCCAGGTCGGCATCGTCACCGCCGCCAGCGCGGTCCTGGCCGACCACGGGAGCGCTCCCCACGCAGGCCTGCCCGGCGTGCTGGCCGACGTGCCCGTCGCGGTGCTGGTCATCGACCAGCGGTCCAGCTCCGTCGTCTACGCCAACACCGCGGCCGTGCGTCTGGCCGGCAACGTCCGGCTGCCGGTGGACGTCGACACCTGGGGAGCCGCGGCGGGGCTGACCGACCTGTCCGGTGCGCCACTGGCGAGCAGCAGCGGCCCGCTGTCCACGGTGGCCCAGGGACGCCCGGTGACCGGCGAGGCCGTCCGGCTGGCCCCGGGCACCAGCACGGAGCCCCAGCGGGCCGGGGCCGCCGGCCTCGACGGGCAGACCGACCAGCTCCTGTGGGTGACCGGCTTCCCGCTGTCCCAAGCCGACAGCGACGAGCAGCTCTCCCTCGTGGTGTTCCTCCACCTCGACACGGCCGAGGAGACCGACGACCCGGACGCGTACCTGCAGGCGCTGCGGGAGCGGGCCGTCATCGCCACCGACATCACCTTCACCATCACCGACCCCCGGCGCCCGGACAACCCGCTCGTCTGGGTCAACCCGTCGTTCACGAGGGTCACCGGGTACGAGGCGCACGAGGTCATCGGCCGCAACTGCCGCTTCCTGCAGGGGCCGGCCACCGAGCGGGCCGCGGTCGCCGCGATCCGGGCGGGGCTCGACACCCGGGAGACGGTCACCACGACGCTGCTGAACTACCGCAAGGACGGCACGGCGTTCTGGAACCAGCTGTCGGTCAGCCCGGTGTTCGACGGAAACGGCGAGCTGGTCAGCTTCGTGGGGGTGCAGACCGACGTCACGGAGCGGGTGCGGGTGGAGCGCGAGCGGGAGGCCGCGTTCGCCGCCGAGCAGGCCGCCCGCCAGGAGGCGGAGCTCGCCCGCTCCGTCGCCGAGCAGGCGCGCAGCGACGCCGAGCACGCCCGGACCGCGGCCGAGCGTGCCCAGGGGCGCCTGACGCTCATGGCCGAGGCGACGAGCGCCCTGATCGCGACCCTGGACATGGGGGAGCTGCTGGACCGGCTCGCCCGGCTGTGCGTGCCCCGGCTCGGCGACTGGGTCTACCTCACGCTGCTGGACGAGTACGGCGACGTCCGCAGTGCCGTGGCCCGGCACCGGGACGGTCGGGAAGCCGACCTGGCGACCTTCACCGAGCTGCACGTGATGCACCTGCCCGTCGCGTCGCCGAGCCGGCGCAGCATGGCCAGCTCGCAGCCGGTGCTGCTGGCGGAGGTGACGCCGGAGATCCTCGAGGAGGCGGTCACCTCACCGGGTGCCCGGGAGGCCTTCGCCCGGCTGGGCGGCAGTTCCGTGCTGACGGTGCCGATGGTGGCCCGCCGCCGCACCCTGGGCGCCATCGCGCTCGTGCGGGGTCCCGGTGGACGCGCCTTCGCGCAGGACGACGTCGACCTCGCCGCCGACCTGGGCGCCCGGGCGGCCCTGGCGATCGACAACGTCCGGCTCTACCAGCGCGAGCACATCGTGGCCGACACCCTCCAGCGCTCCCTGCTGCCGGTGCTGCCCGACGTCCCGGGCATCGAGTCCGCCGCCCACTACGTCAGCGCCTCCTCCGCGGCCGACGTGGGCGGTGACTTCTACGACCTGCTGCACCTGCCCGACGACTCCATCGGCCTGGTGGTGGGCGACGTCGTGGGTCACGACGTCGCGGCCGCGGCGGCGATGGGACACCTGCGCGGGCTGCTGCGGGCCTGCATCTGGGACGCCGAGGACGCCGACCCGGGACGGGTGCTCGCGCGGATCGACCGGCTGGTCCAGGGCCTGCAGGTGGCCTCGCTGGCCACCCTCGTCTACGCCCGCGCGGTCCGGCCCCGGGCCACCGGCGGCCCGTGGCAGCTGCACCTGGCCAACGCCGGGCACCCGCCGGCACTGCTGCGCGCCCCGGACGGCGCGGTGCGCGTGCTCGCGGAGATCACCGGGATGCTGGTCGGGGTCGATGCGGGAGCCCAGCGCTCGACCGTCGTCCTCGACGTCCCCGCGGGCTCGACGCTGGTCGCCTACACCGACGGGCTGATCGAGCGGCCGGGCGAGGACATGGACCAGGGGATCCAGGAGCTCTGCGAGCGGATCGCCGCCGCGCCGGTCGACGCGGGGCCGCGCGAGCTCTGCGACGCCGCCGTCAGCGGCGCGCTGGACCACCGCGACGACGTCGCGCTGCTCGCCGTCCGCTTCGGCTGAGCCGCGCGGCGGCTCAGCCCTCGGCGCGGTGCAGCAGTCCGTACGAGCCGCGGTGGTACAGCAGCGGACGCCGGTCGGCGTGCGACCCGAGGTCCAGCACCCGGGCCACGACGATCGTGTGGTCGCCGCCGTCGTACTCGGCCCACAGCTCCCCGTCGATCCACGCGACGACGTCGTCCAGGACCGGCGAACCGTGCAGGGAGGGCGTCCACGGGACACCGGCGAACTTGTCGGCGCCGGAGCGGGCGAAGTTCTGCGAGACGGCGTCCTGACCCTCGGCCAGCACGTTGATGCAGAACCGGCCGATGTCGCGCAGCCGCGGCCAGGTGCGCGACGTCCGGGCCGGCGCGAACGCGATCAGCGGTGGGTCGAGGGACAGCGAGCTGAACGACTGGCAGGTGAAGCCGATCGGCCCGTCCTCGGTGACCGCGGTCAGCACCGTGACGCCGGAGGGGAAGTGCCCGAGGACGTCGCGCATCACCTGCGGGTCGACGATCGGCGGTGCGCCGTCCGGGGCCGGCACCCCCGTCACGACGCCACGGGGGCCGGGCGGGGGACCGAGCGCCCGCCGGCGCGGTACAGCGAGCTGGGCAGCTCGTGGCCGACGGCGTCCTCGGTGACGCGGGCGGCGGCGAGGACGGCGTCGAGGTCCAGGCCGGTGCGCACCCCGGACTCCTCGAGCAGGTAGACCAGCTCCTCGGTGGCGATGTTGCCGCTGGCGCCCGGCGCGAACGGGCAGCCGCCGAGCCCGCCGACGGAGGCGTCCAGCTGGGTGACGCCCGCCTGGACCGCGGCCAGCGCGTTCGCCTGCCCCGTGCCGCGGGTGTCGTGGAAGTGGACGCCCACGGGGACCCCCGGGCAGGCGCGCCGGACGGCGTCGAGCAGCTGGACGACGCGCAGCGGGGTGGTGGTGCCGATGGTGTCGCCCAGGCAGAGCTGGTCGGCGCCGGCGGTGACGGCGGCCCGCGCGACGTCGACGGTGCGGGGGATCGGCGTGCGGCCGTCGAAGGGGCAGTCCCAGGCCGTGGCGATGATGACCTCCAGCGACCCGCCGGCCCCGTGCGCCAGCTCGGCGATCTCCCCGACGGCGGCGACCGCCGCGGCCGTCGGCCGACCGGCGTTGGCGCGGCTGTGCCCGTCGGTCGCCGACACGACGTACTCCAGGTCGGCCACCCCGGCGTCCACCGCGCGCACCGCTCCCCGGGCGTTGGCGACCAGCGCCGACCAGTGGACCCCGCCCCAGCGGGACAGCTCCGCGGCCACCTGGTCGGCGTCGGCCAGGGCGGGCACGGCCTTGGGGGAGACGAACGACGTCGCCTCGATCCGCCGGACGCCCGTGGCGACCAGGGCCTCCAGCATGGCCAGCTTCGCGTCGAGGGGGAGCGGCGCCTCCAGCTGGAGACCGTCCCGCATGCCCACCTCGCGGATGTCGACCGCCGTGGGCAGCACCAGGTCGAACTCGATCACACCGGACTCCTCCGTTGTCAGTGGTCCCCCGCATCCTCCACCCCACGGCCGACGGCCGCGGGCGGAACCCCCCGGCACAGGTCCGGGCCGCGGCGCGGCCCCGATCCGACGACTCGGAACGGTTCCGTGCGGTCCAACGCCGGGAACGGGGTACCGGTGACGCAGGATGCACGCAGGGGGAGAAGGTGAATGGTGATCGAGGTGGATGTGTCGCCGCCGCCGGCGGACCGGCGGAGCGTGTTCGCCAATGCCCCCATGGGCATCGCCCTGACCACCCCGTCGGGCGTGCTGGTCGACGCGAACCCGGCCCTCTGCGCGATGCTGGGCCGCACCGAGGACGAGGTCACCGGCCGGTCGGTGCTCGACCAGCTGCACCCCGACGCCGCACCGGCCGCCCACGCGGCGCACGCCTCCTGGATCGCCGCCCCCGTCCGCCCGCTGCGGCACGAGACCCGGCTGCAGGGGGCCGGCGGCACCGTCGTGCCGGTGCAGGTCACCGCGTCGTGGGTCGCCGAGAGCCCGGACGGCCAGGCCGCCCACCTGGTGATGATCGTGGAGGACATCACCGAGCGGAAGGAGCTCGAGGCCCAGCTGGTGCACCGCTCCCTGCACGACCCGCTCACCGGGCTGCCCAACCGGCTGCTGTTCCAGGACCGGCTCTGGCACGCGCTCGAGCGGGGCAACCGGGAGAACACGCCCACCTGCGTGCTGATCATCGATCTCGACGGGTTCAAGGCCGTCAACGACGAGCTCGGCCACCCGATCGGCGACCTGGTGCTGGTGACCCTCGCCGAGCGGCTGCGCTCGGTGCTGAGGGCCAGTGACACCGCGGCCCGCCTGGGCGGCGACGAGTTCAGCATCGTGTGCGAGAACACCGAGCTCGCCGACGCGCAGGTGCTCGCCGACCGCGTGCGGGCGCAGGCGACCGAGCCGCTGGTGCTCGACGGGACGACGGTCACGGTGGGCCTGAGCATCGGCATCGGCTCGGTCGTCGGCGGGGTGCAGCCCGGCGAGGTCTACGAGCGGGTCGTCCGCGAGGCCGACGACGCCATGTACGCCGACAAGGCCCGCCGCCGCCGGTCGACCTGACCGGCCGGGGCGCCGGTGCTCACCCGCCGGACGCCCAGCCGCGCACCCGCGGCTGGGCGGCGAACACCGCGGTCAGGATCGGCAACGGCAGCGCCAGCACGACGATCACCAGCATGCCGACCATCGCGTCGCCGTAGAGCGTCGCCAGCCCGACGGCCCCGACCAGCACCAGGACGCCGACCGATGCGACCGCGCCCCGGAAGAGCAGGAACGCCGACCCCCGCCCCAGCAGGCGGGCGGCGCCGACGACCACGGCGGCCGCGCAGGGGAGGCCCAGCAGCATGAGCACGGTCGAGGGGTCGTCGTCGCCCCGGAGGACGGAGAGGAGCACGCCCAGGACGACCAGGAGGGTGAGCCCCCCGGTGACGAACCCGAGGGCGACGGCGGCCGTGGCGACGGCCGGGCGGGCGGGTCCGTGCGGCCACGGCGCGGCGGCCCACGACGGCGGGCCGTAGCCGGGCGGCGGGCCGTAACCAGCAGACGGGGCGTAGCCGGCAGACGGGGCGTAGCCGGCAGACGGGGCGTAGCCGGCAGACGGGCCGCCAGGGGGCGAGCCGTAGCCAGGGGGCGGGCCGTATCCCGGGGGCGGGCCGTAGCCAGGGAACGGGCCGTAGCCAGGGAACGGGCCGTAGCCAGGGAACGGGCCGTGGCCAGGGGGCGACGCGGCCGCCGTCGCGGCCGGCTGGGCGCCCGGCGGGTAGGCGTCCCAGTCCTGCGCTCCGCCGTTCCCGGTCATCCCGCCAGTCTGGCCGACCGTGCGTGGCGATCCCGGCACACCGCGGTGCGACTCACCCGGAGGGGTCGCCTCCGCACCACTCCTCCCTCCGCACCGCGCTGATCACCGCCGCGGTCGCGTCGACGAGCGGATCGGTCCGCGAGCTGGGGCCCGCTGCCGGACCGACCGGCCCGGACACGCACGGAGGCCCGCTCCCACAGGGGGAGCGGGCCTCCGTGCATCGGGGTTCAGCCGGCGGGCGTGGCCACCGGACGGGACGACGCATCGGCCGCGGGGGACGACCCGAGACGCGCACCCTCGACGTCCAGATCCGGCAGCGCCCGGTCCAGCCAGCGGGGCAGCCACCAGGCCGAGCGGCCCAGCAGGGCGAGGACGGCGGGGACCAGGGTCATCCGCACGAGGAAGGCGTCGATCAGGATGCCCACGGCGAGGCCGAAGGCGATCGCCTTGACGATGACGTCCTCGATGGTCACGAAGCTGGCGAACACCGAGAACATGATCAGGGCCGCGGCCACGACGACGCGGGCGGCGTGCCGGGCGCCGCTGATCACCGCCTCGCGCGGGGCGGCGCCGTGCACGTACTCCTCGCGCATCCGGGACACCAGGAAGACCTCGTAGTCCATGGCCAGGCCGAAGAGGATGGCCATGAGCATGATCGGCAGGAAGCTGATCACCGGGCCGGTGCTGGGCACGCCGAACAGGTCGGACAGCCAGCCCCACTGGAAGACCGCCACGACGGCACCGAACGAGGCGGCCACCGAGAGCAGGAAGCCGGCCGCGGCCTTGATCGGCACCAGGATCGAGCGGAAGACCAGCAACAGCAGGACCAGCGCCAGGCCGACGACGACCAGCGCGAACGGCAGCAGCGCGTCGGCCAGCCGGTCGGAGACGTCGATCGCGACGGCGGTCTGCCCGGTCACGGCCAGGTCGGCGCCGGTCTCGGCCTCCAGGTCCGCGGCCAGGTCGCGCAGGTCGCCGACGAGGACGTTCGTCTCCTCCTCCTGCGGCCCCGTCTCCGGGATGACGCTCACGATGCCGGAGCCGCCGTCGGGCAGCGGGGTGGGCTGCGCGTACAGGACGCCGTCCAGGCCGCCCTCGAACTCGCCGGGCGCGCCCGTGGGGACGCCGCCGATCTCGGCCGCGATCTGCTGCAGCGCCTGCTGCCCGGCGCCCGCGTCCAGGCCCTCCACCAGCACGACCAGCGGCCCGTTGAGGCCGGGGCCGAAGTACTCGCTGATCAGGTCGTAGGCCTGCCGCTGCGGGGTCTCCTCCCCGGCGGTGGAGTTGTCGGGCAGCGCCAGCTCCAGCTGCGGGGCGGGGATGGCGAGGACGAGCAGGCCGGCCAGGACCGCGACGACGGTGAGGAGGGGGCGGCGAGTGACCAGCCGGGTCCACCGGGCCCCCATCGAGCCACCCGAGCCGGTGCTCTCCCGGGCGTCGTCCTGCTCCCGCCGCTCGGCCCGCGAACCCGGCTTCGGGGCCAGCCGCCGCCCGGCGAACCCGAGGAGGGCCGGCAGCAGGGTGAGCGCGACGAGGACCGCGACGAGGACCGTGCCGGCGGCGCCGACGCCCATGACGGTGAGGAACGGGATGCCGACGACGGCCAGCCCGGAGAGCGCGATGATCACGGTGAGACCGGCGAACACCACCGCGGAGCCGGCGGTGCCGACCGCGCGCGCGGCGGACTCCTCGGGGTCCATCCCCGCCGCCAGCTGGGTGCGGTGCCGGGACAGGATGAACAGCGTGTAGTCGATGCCGACCGCCAGGCCGATCATCAGCGCCAGCGTGGGGGCCGTCGAGGACAGCGTGACCAGGTTCGAGGTGAGGAGCAGCCCGCCCAGGCCGACCGCGATGCCGATGACCGCGGTCAGCAGGTTCATCCCGGCCGCCAGCAGCGAGCCGAAGGTCAGGACGAGGACGAGGACGGCGACCCCGACGCCGACGAACTCCAGCGGGCCGATGGTGACACCGGTGGTCGTGAACGCGTTGCCGCCGACGGCGACCTCGAGACCGGCGTCCTCCGCGGCCTCCGTGGTCTCGAGCAGGGCGTCGACGGAACCCTCCTCCAGCAGCTCGTTGCCCACGCCGTACTGGACCTGCGCCAGTGCCGCGCGGCCGTCGGGGGAGATCAGCTGGGCGTCGAACGGGCTGACCACGCCCTCGACCTGCGGCGCCTGCCCGGCGGCGGCGACGACCTGCTCGATCGCGCCGGCCACGGCGGGGTCGGCGACCGTGGACCCCTCGGGCGCCACGAAGACGATCTCCGCGCCGGCGCCCGCGGCCCCGGGGGAGAGCTCGTGCAGCCGGTTCAGCGCCGCCTGCGACTCCGAGCCGGGGATCGTGAACTCGTCGTCGAAGCTCCCCCCGACCCCGACCAGCAGGGCGACGACGGCCCCGAGGACGACGAGCCACACCGCCGAGACGATGCCGCGGGAACGGAAGGACGCGCGGCCGAGCCGGGCGAGCAGTGCAGCCATGGGGAAGAGGTCTCCGGGATCGGGGGGCTCAGGAGGGGAGGACGGCGGAACGGAGCAGGAGGAGCAGTGCGGTCCGCTCGAGGTCGGAGGTGTCGTCGGAGCCGACCGGGTCGGTGGCCTGGGCGACCACCAGCCCGTCGTGCAGCGCGAGGATCATGCTGGCCAGCCGGGCGGCGGGGAGGGTGAGCCGGAGGCCGGCGCGCGCGACGCCGTCCTCGATCAGGGCGGTGAGCTGGGCGAGCACACCGGTGGAGTGCTCGAGCAGCGCGGCGGCGGCCTCCGGGTGGCGGGCCGCGTGCAGCCGGTACTCGGTGAGCACCAGCACCCAGCTGCGGTCGGCGCGGAAGCTGGACAGGCAGCGCCCGACGGCGGCGGTCACCGGGTCGGACTCGTGCTCGATGCCCTGCAGCTGCTGCTCGGCGAGGGCCAGGGTGCGTGCCGTCTCGCGCAGGAACAGCGCCCCGAACAGTTCGTCCTTCGTGCGGAAGCTGGAGTAGAAGGCACCCCGGGTGAACCCGCCCCGCCGGCAGATGTCCTCCACGCTCGCGGCGGCGAAGCCCACCTCGGCGAAGGTCTCCAGGGCCGCGTCGAGCAGACGCTCGACGGTCTCCGCCCGGCGTCGCCTGGGGCGGGTCACCTCCTCCACCGTCACGATGCAGGACTGTATTCGATGCACCGATGCATCCGATACAGGGGTGTATCGACCGCCGCCGCCCGGACAGCGCCCCCGCCGCGGGCGCACCGTCCGAGCTGGGCGGAACCCGCTAGCCGGTCGGGCCGCCGACGGGCACCGCCCCGCCGGAGGTGAGGTCGATCAGCACCCGCTGGCCGAGGGGCTCGTCCAGGACGAGCTCCACCGCGTCGGCGCACTGGTCCCCGGTCTCGCGCACCGTCGCGGTCACCTCCACCTGGACCTGCCGTGGCCCGGCGACGAGCCGGCTGATCTCCGGGTCCCCGTCGCAGGACCCGACCGACAGCTGCACCGTGTCGGGCTCGACCAGCGCCGCATCGATGAGCGCGACCGTCCGCCGGTCGTCCCCGCAGCCGGCGCTGGCGGTGACGAGCAGCGCCGCGACGAGGGAGCCGACCGGGCGGCCGGAGGGCACGTCAGCCCCCCAGCGCGGCGGTGACCACGGCCCGGGCCTCCTCCTGCACCTGCGCGAGGTGCTCGGGGCCGCGGAAGGACTCGGCGTAGATCTTGTAGACGTCCTCGGTCCCGGACGGGCGGGCGGCGAACCAGGCGTTCTCCGTGGTCACCTTGAGCCCGCCGATCGCGGCGTCGTTGCCCGGCGCCCGGGTCAGCGTGGCGGTGATCGGCTCACCCGCCAGCTCGGTGGCGGTCACGTCGTCGGCGGAGAGCTTCCCGAGCGCCGCCTTCTGCTGCCGGTTCGCCGGTGCGTCGATGCGCGCGTAGGCGGACTCGCCGAAGTGCTCGGTGAGCTGCCGGTGCAGCTTCGAGGGGGACCGGCCCGTCACGGCCTGGATCTCGGCGGCCAGCAGGGCCAGCAGGATGCCGTCCTTGTCCGTCGTCCAGACCCCGCCGTCCCGCCGCAGGAACGAGGCCCCGGCCGACTCCTCCCCCCCGAAGCCGACCGACCCGTCGAGCAGGCCGGGCACGAACCACTTGAAGCCCACCGGGACCTCGACCAGGGTGCGGCCGAGGTCGGCCACCACCCGGTCGATCAGCGAGCTGGACACCAGGGTCTTGCCGACGGCCGCCCCGGCCGGCCAGCCGGGGCGGTGGCTCAGCAGGTAGGCGATCGCGACGGCCAGGAAGTGGTTGGGGTTCATCAGGCCGGCGTCCGGGGTGACGATGCCGTGCCGATCGGCGTCGGCGTCGTTGCCGGTGGCGATCTGGAACTCGTCCCGGCGGCCGACGAGGGACGCCATCGCCGAGGGGGAGGAGCAGTCCATCCGGATCTTCCCGTCCCAGTCCAGCGTCATGAACCGCCAGGTGGGGTCGACCAGCGGGTTGACCACCGTGAGGTCGAGCCGGTGCCGCTCGGCGATGGCGGCCCAGTAGTCGACGCTGGCCCCGCCGAGGGGGTCCGCGCCGATCCGCACGCCGGCGTCCCGGATCGCGTCGAGGTCGACGACGTCCGGCAGGTCGTCGACGTAGCGGCCGAGGAAGTCGTAGCCCTCGGCCGCGCGGCGGGCCTGCTCCAGGGGCACCCGCCGGACGCCGCTGAGCCCGGCCCGCAGCAGGTCGTTGGCCCGGCCGGCGATCCAGCCGGTGGCATCGGTGTCGGCCGGGCCGCCGTGCGGCGGGTTGTACTTGAAGCCGCCGTCCCGGGGCGGGTTGTGCGACGGGGTGACGACGATGCCGTCGGCCCGGCCGCCGTTCCCGCCGCGGTTCGCGGCCAGGATGGCGTGGCTGACCGCCGGCGTGGGCGTGTACCGCTCGCCGGCGTCGACCAGCACCGTCACGTCGTTGGCGGCCAGCACCTCCAGCGCCGTCGCCCAGGCCGGCTCGGAGAGCGCGTGGGTGTCGCGGCCGAGGAACAGCGGACCGTCGACCCCCTGCTCGGCCCGGTACTCGCAGATGGCCTGGGTGGTGGCCAGGATGTGCGCCTCGTTGAAGGCCGCGTCGAGGCTCGAGCCGCGGTGCCCCGAGGTGCCGAAGGCCACCTGCTGCGCCGGCTCCGCGGGATCGGGCTCGACGGTGTAGTAGGCACTGACGAGCGCGGGGACGTCGACCAGGTCGCTGGGCTGGGCGGGCTGTCCGGCGCGGGGGTCGCTCATGGGCTGATCCTGACCCGCGAGGCTCGCCCGCGCGAGGTCAGCCGGCAGCGGGCCGGCCCGAGCCGCCCGCCTCTTCGAGCGCCATGGCGACCGCCTCGAACTCTGCGAGCGCGGCCGTCAGGTCGTCGGCGATCCCGCGGGCGACTCGATGGTCGAGACACCGTCGTCCCGGAGGACGTTGCGGTAGCTCCACAGCTCGTCGACCGGCTGGCGGGCCTCGGTCACGCGTCTCCTCGGGTTCTGCGGGGTGCTCCCGGCGCCTCGGGTCGAGGCTCGCACGCGACGCTGAGGGCCTGGTCGACGTCGCCGCGTGGCTGCCTCGTGTCGTCTCGTGCGTCGGCTGCGGTCCGCCAAATCCGGCCGCCAGAAGTGCCGGTTCAGGCTTCCGACCTGCACTTTTCTGTCGTACCCCTGCCCTAGGCTCGACGTGTCGACCGGATGGGGAGCGAGGGGAGGGCGTGGTGTCCGAGCTGCTCTCCGCCCTCGACGACGTGACCGAGGCCGACCTCGCCGAGCTGTCCCCTGACGCCCTGCTCGACTTCGTCTCGGGCCTCGTGACCGCGACCAACCGGGTGACTGCCGTCCTCACGTCTGCTGTGCGCGCCGCCGATCGGCGGGAGGCCTACCGCCGCGACGGCGCTGTCTCGATGAAGGCGTGGCTCCGCGGCAGCTGCCGGATGGCTCCCGCCGAGGCGACGGCGACGGTCTCGACCGGCCGCCGGCTGGAGCAGCTCCCCGCGACGGCCGCGGCGTTCGCCGAGGGGGCGATCAGCGCGACTCACGCGCGGGTCATCACCCGCGCCATGACGCCTGGGCGGATCGCCAAGGCGGCAGACGCGGGGATCGATCTCCACGAGACCGACTCGATCCTGGCTGATCTGGCCCGGGCGACGGCTCCGAACGAGACGGCCCGCGGTGTCGCGCAGTGGGTCGCCGGCGTGGATCCCGACGGCACCCTCGAGGACGCCGCCGACACGCGGCGCAGGTTCACCATGGCCTCCGGCCTCGGCGGGCGGGTTCACCTCCGCGGCGAGCTCGATGCCGTCGGGGGCGAGTACCTCCGCACCGCACTCGGCGCGCTGATGAACGGCGACCGCCCGGTCGGCGATGCCCGGTCCCACGCCGAGCGGCAGGGTGACGCGCTCGTCGAGCTCGCCCGTCGGTCCTTGGACGCGGGCGGGCTTCCCAGTGTTCGCGGTGAGCGGCCGCACGTGCGCGTGACCATCGACCTGATGGCACTCTGCGCCGAGCGAGGTGCCGCGGGCTCTGCCGGCGGTTCACTGGGGTGGGCAGGACCGATCAACCCTGAGACGGCGCGACGCCTGGCGTGCGACGCGGGCGTGTCCCGCGTCATCACCGGACCGAGCGGGCTGCCGCTCGACACCGGTCGAGAGCAGCGTGCCCCCAGCGCCGGAATCCGACGGGCGACCGAGATCCGCGATGAGCACTGCGTCTTCGCCGGGTGTGACGCCCCGCCGGAATGGTGCGATTTCCACCATGTCGTGCACTGGGCGCACGGCGGGCCGACGAGCTGCGACAACGGGGCGCTGCTCTGCGAGCGGCACCACACGTCGTGTCACGAAGGCGGATTCGGCATCGCACGCGATCCCGGCACCGGCCGTTGGCACACCTACCGGCCGGACGGAACCGAGATCCTCAGCCGCGCCGGACCCTGACGCGGCAGCGCCTCCCGCCGCCTTGGCTCACCACGACTCGAAGAAGTCCTCGTCCAACTGGTGCAGCGTCACCGTGAGCTCTGGCTGCACGCCGACTCCGTGCCGCGGCATCAGTCGCGCCAACCGGGCGCCGACGATCACGTCGATGCGGACATCGACCCGGTCTGCCTCGGTACGCGCCTGACGAGAAGCTGCTCGTGATGAGGAAGACACCGCAATCGCCTGCGCGTCGTCCCCGTTCTCAGTCGTTCCGCCGGTCGCGACGGGTGCTCAGCCGTGCCGTGACGGGCTCATGACTCTCGGTCTGGTCAACCCGCGCGCGGCGAGTACATGATCACCGCGACGCCCACCAGGCAGATCAGCGCGCCGACGACGTCGTAGCGGTCGGGCCGGAATCCGTCCACGGCCATGCCCCACAGCAGGGACCCGGCGACGAAGACGCCGCCGTAGGCGGCGAGGATGCGGCCGAAGTTCGCGTCGGGCTGCAGGGTCGCGACGAACCCGTAGACACCCAGCGCGACCACTCCGGCACCGATCCAGATCCAGCCGCGGGACTCCCGCACGCCCTGCCAGACCAGCCAGGCGCCGCCGATCTCGGCCAGCGCAGCCAGGGCGAACAGCAGGAGTGACCGGACGACCGTCACTCCTCCACCCGCTCCAGGAACCGACGCAACGTCTCCAGGAAGACCTCCGGCTGCTCCGAGTGCACCCAGTGGCCGGCGTTCTTGATCCGCACGAGGCGGGTCGCGGGGAAGAGGGCGTCCATGTGCGGGCGGTCCTCGTCCAGCACGTAGGTGGAGTTCGCCCCGCCCACCCAGAGCACGGGTCCGTCGAAGGTGGCGCCGTCCGGGGGCTCGGGGAAGCCGCGCAGCTCGCCGAGGTCGCGGTCCAGGAGCTCGAGGTTCAGCCGCCAGCGCCAGTCGGGCCCGTCGCCGGAGCTCTCCCGCGAGAGGCTCTGCAGCAGGAAGCTGCGCACCATCCGGCTGGGGACGGCGGAGCGCAGCGCCTCGTCCGCCTCGGCGCGGCTCGCCAACCCGTCGAGGTCCATCCCCCGCATCGCCTCGATGAACGCGGCGAACGGGGAGGCCTCCTCGTCGGGGTCGTCGGTGCGGCCGCCCTTCAGCGGGTACTCGACCGGCGCGATGTCCACCACGACGAGGGCCCGCAGCAGCTCCGGCCGCCGCAGCGCCAGCTGCATCGCGACCTTGCCGCCCATCGAGTGGCCGACGAGGGTGACCGGCTCCCCGAGGTGCTCCAGCTCGGTGGCCAGCAGCTCGGCCATGTCGAGGTAGTCGACCCGGTCGGTCCAGGGGGAGTGCCCGTGGTTGGGCAGGTCCACCAGGGTCACCCGGTGGTCGTCGGCCAGCCCCTTGGCGATCGTCGTCCAGTTCTTCCCCTGGCCGAACAGCCCGTGCACGAAGACGACGTGCGGGCCGGACTCGCCGATCGTGCGGGTGGCGAGCCGCTCGTCGTCCCCCAGGTCCTCGGCCGTGCCATCTTCCGTCACCCGGCGATTCCACCAGACGTTCCGTCGGTGCCGCCGCTTACCGTGCCGGGGAACGAGGGGAGAGCCATGCCGGGCCGGAAGCGCCGCAGCACCACCAGCCGCACGACCACGAAGAGCCGGACCGCCGCCCGGACCACGACGGCGAGGCGCAGCACCGCGCCCGCGCGCTCGAAGAAGCCCGCACCCGAGACGCCGACGGCCGGCCCGGGCGAGCGGGTGTGGGTGCTCGCCGTGCCCTTCCGCGCCCCCGCTCCGGGAGCGGTCTGGCACGCCGGCCTGCAGGCGCACGTGTGGATCGGCGCGGAGCTGCCGCCCGAGCTCGCGCCGTACGACCCGCCGCCGTACAGCTTCGAGCGCTTCCTCGAGGACGAGCTCAACGAGAAGCCCCGGCCGATCCCGCTGGCCCGGCCGATGACGCCGCGCGAGCAGCAGTGCGACGGCGCCGAGGTGGTCGCCGCGCACGCGGCCGCGGGCGGCCGGGTGTTCCTGCTCGGTGACGACCCGGGCGTGGGCAAGACCGGGACGGCGATCCTCGCGGTGAAGGCGATCGCCGAGCAGCGCGAGGTCCGCACCGTCCTGGTCGTCGCCGACCGGCCGGCGGCGATCACCATCCCGCACTGGACCCGGTCGATCGCCGGGTTCGGCGACGGCGGCCTGCGCTGGTGCGTGACCACGTGGGACCGGCTGGCCAAGGTGTCGAAGCTGTCCTTCGACGTCGTGGTCGCCGACGAGGCGCACATGGTCCGGCACACGACGACGCAGCGCTGGAAGCACTGGAAGGCGGTGTCCGGCGCCGGACGGGCCAAGGGCGCCCCGTTCGTCCTCGCCTGCACCGCCACGCCCGCACACACCCCGCTCGAGCTGCCCTACCTGGCGCCGGAGTTCGCCGTCCGGCACGGGGAGCCGATCCGCGACTGGGCCGACCTCCCGAAGCGGCTCGACGCGCACGGGTTCCACGTGGAACGTGGCCGCTACGGCTGGCAGTGGTCCGACGACGCCGCCGAGCGGCGCACCGACCTGACGCGCCTGCAGTCCTGGCTCACCGACGCCGATCCGCCCGCCACGCTGCACCGCCCGGCTCCCTGGGGGCAGGTGTCGGTGACCGGCACACCCGTCGCACTCACGCCCGCCGAGCGGGCCGCCTACGAGTCGGAGTGGTCGGAGTTCCGGGCGGAGATGCAGCTCGCCCGCCGGTCGCGGCAGAGCGCGAAGGGCCGCGCCGCGATCATGCGGTTCCGGCAGAAGGCCGGGCTGATCCGGGTGCAGGCCACCGTCGACTGGATCCGCGCGCAGGTGGAGGCCGAGCGCCAGGTCGCGGTGTCGGTGGAGTTCGTCGAGACGGCGGCCGACCCGATCCGCGAGGCGCTGCTCGACGCCGGGATCCCCGTCGCGGGGATCTACGGGGGTGCTGGATCAGGGAGGGACGGATCGGGTCGCGGTCTGGGCGACCCCGAGGCCGAGCGGCTGCGCTTCCAGCGGGGCGAGGCCCTGGTGTGCGTGTTCACCGTGACCGCCTCCATCTCGCTGCACGCCGGGGAGCTGCTCCCCGACGGCCGGCCGGCCTCCGACATCCCGCGGGTCGGGTTGTTCCACCAGCCGCGGTTCTCCGGGATCCAGGCGCGGCAGGTCACCGGCCGCACGCACCGCGACGGCAAGGTCTCGCCGTGGCGGATCGCCTTCGCCGAGGACACCGTGGAGGAGCAGGTCGCCCGGGTGATGGTGGAGCGGCTGGCGGTCAGCGGGTCGACCGCCGGCGCCGACACCGCCTCGCTGCAGGAGATCGCCGAGCTGCTCGACGCCGACTGGCTGCCCGCGGCGGCGCTCACCGAGGGCTGACGTCGCCCCGTTCGAGTGCGGCGCGATCCCAGCCGGCCGCATCCGCGGCCACCTCGTAGGTGCGCTGGAGGAAGGCGAGCAGCAGCGCGTCGGGGTCCGGCGCAGTCCGGACCAGCTCGTAGGGGAGGACGAACTCGCCCAGCCCGTCGTCCCAGCGGGCCCCGTCCGGCAGACCGGTGGCGTCGCGGAAGCCGGCCGGCTCCGGGTAGGCGTAGCTGTAGAAGACGCCCTCCTCGCCGGGCGGACCCGGCCAGTAGCCGCAGCTGCTCACCTCGTGCGAGTAGGCCTCCAGCATCACGTGCGGCCCGCAGTTCGGCGCCCCGCCCGGATGCGGGGGAGCGGTACGGCCGGAGAAACGGGTCGTGGCGAGGTCCAGGGCACCCCAGAAGACGTGCACCGGGCTGCTCTTGCCCAGGAACCGGTCGCGGAACTGCGTGAACACCCGCCACATCTGCAGGAGGGCCAGCCAGAAGCGGTGGACGGCATCGGGGTCGTAGCTCGCGTGCGCCCGGTCCTCCGGGAACGGGATCGCTCCGGGGATCTCGACCGGCACGGGCCAGATCGACGTCGCCACGCCGAGCTCGTCCAGGAGCCGCATGACCTCGTCGTGGAACTCGGCCACGGGGCGCGGGCCGAGCGGGATGGATCCCGATCCGCCGGCGGCCGTGACGACGTCCAGCCGGTGATCGACGAAGTCGAGGTCCACCTGGAAGAACGGCCCGGTCGGGTGCGGCATCAGCGACGTGGTCAGCCCCCGCGCCGTCGGGTACAGCGGCACGTTCCACCAGTGGTTGGACAGCCCCGCGTTGGCCATCCGGACCTTCCCGATCACCTGCGTGTAGAGCTGCAGGGTGTCCCGGGTCTCCAGCCAGCCCGCCACCGGGATCGCCGGCCATCGCTCGTTCGAGGGCTGCAGGCCTGCCGTCACGCCGCCCAGCATGCTCCCTGCTGCTCGTCCACGGAGTGCAGGCCTCGACGCGCCCTCCGCGCAGGCAGCGGGTGCCGGGCCAGGGCAGACCGGCCCGCCGCCGTGGCGGGTCAGGCCCCGGGGGTGGCCTGCAGGTCGTCCCGCGGCGTCACGCGATCGGCGCGGAGGGGGTGCTCGTCGGATCCGGTGTCGGTCCACTCGACCTCCACGACCTGCCCCGCGCGCAGATCGCCGCCGGCGCTGGGATCGAGCACGGCTGCCTCCACCCAGCAGTCGCCCGGGAGGTCCGGCGCCTCGACCAGACCCTCACCCCGGCCGCCGTCCCACCGGACGACCGTGCCCACGCTCGTGCCGTTCGTCGCCATCCGTCCACAGTGCGCGGGCCGGCCGGCCGCGGCAAGGCGTCGCCGGTCAGCCGAGTCGCTGCGCCACCCGGACCGCGCCCGGCCCGCTGAGCTCGTCCGCGACCGCCGCCCGGCCGGCGACGGCCATGAGCAGGGCCTCCCCGGTGCCGTGCACCTCCGGGCCCCGGCCGAAGGCCCAGTCCAGATCGGTCGCCACCAGCCGCACGTAGCGGACACGCAGCACGCCGAACAGCACCGGGGAGAAGAGGGCGGTCCGGAGCGCCGGGACCAGCCGGTCCGCCGGGATGGTCCGCGGCTCGTCCAGCGGGCGCCGGATGTCCTGCTGGTGGATGAGTCCGTCGGTCAGTGCGATCGCACCGCCCATTCCTGCCGTCAGGCCCGTGGGTGTGAGATGGGCGCGGAGCAGTTCGACGAGCTCGGCGGGGCTGCGGGGTGTCTCCTGCAGACCGATGGCGTTCGAGCGGTCGACGCCGAACCGCCCGCGCGCGAAGCGGGCCGCCAGCTCCCGCGGGCCCAGCTCCTCGTAGCTGAGCACGTGGGTGACGACGTCCTGCACGGTCCAGCCCTCGCACAGCGACGGCGCCCGCCACTGCTCCGGGGTGAGCCGCTCCACCAGCTCGAGCAGGTCCTCGCGCTCGGCGCGGGCCCGCGCGATGAGGTTCATGCGCCGGGACCCTAGGGCCGATCGCCGCCCGTGTCGCCGGCGGGCGGGCTACTCCCCCGTCCGACCGTCGATCGACTCCCGGATCAGGTCGGCGTGCCCGTTGTGCCGGGCGTACTCCTCGATCATGTGCACCAGGATCCAGCGCAGCGTGGGCCGGCTGTCGTCGTCCCAGGGCGGCACGGTGGCCGCTCGCGCCAGGCCACCGTCGGCCAGCGCCTCGGTCACCGCCGCGCGAGCCCGGTCCACAGCTGCGTCCCAGAGGGCCCGCAGGTCCTCGGGCGGGTCGTCGGCCGCGGAGTGCCAGGCCCAGTCGGGGTCGGCATCCCAGTCCACCGTCTCCCACGGTGGCCCGGGGCTGCGGCCGTGCAGCCAGAGGGAGAACCACAGCGACTCCACGAGGGCCATGTGCTTGAGCAGGCCGCCCAACGTGACCGTCGAGGGGGCGATCGAGAACCGGAGGCCGTCCGCGTCCAGGCCGGCGGTCTTCCACGCCAAGGTCGCGCGCTGGAGGTCGAGGAACCCGAGCAGGGTGGCGGCCTCGTCGCCGTCCAGCGGCGGCTGGGGCCGTCCGTGCTCGTCGACGACGCCCACCGCCGGCCTCAGCCCTGGGTGCCGTGGGACGAGGTGCCCTCGCCGTCGGAGGAGATCGGCACCCGGGTGACCCCGTCGACGCCGCCGGCCCCGCCGAGCCGGCGCAGCAGCGCGCCGACGTCGATGCCGGTGAGGTCGCCGGACAGCTGCAGCCCCTGGGCCACGTTGGCGGCGACCGACTTGCCGAGCGCCCCGGCGCCGTCGGAGGAGATCACGGTCATCTTCTCCACCGCCGACAGCGGCGCGGCGGCTGCGCCCACGACGTCGGGCAGCACCTTGACCAGCATCTCCAGGATCGCCGCCTCGCCGTACTTGGCGAAGGCGTCCGAACGGGCGTCCAGCGCCTCGGCCTCGGCCTGCCCGCGGGCGAGGATCGCGGCCGCCTCGGCGGCGCCCTCCCGCTCGACGGCGTCGGCGATCGCCTGGCGGCGCAGCTTCTCGGCCTCACCCCGCTTGGCGCCCTCGATCGCCTCCGCCTCGGCCAGCGCCGACCGGCGGGCCCGCTCGCCCTCACCGGAGAGCTTGGCCTGCTCGGCGGCGGCCTGCGCGGCGGCGATCGTGGCCTGCCGCTGCGCCTCGGCGGTGAGGATCGCCGAGTTCTTGCGACCTTCCGCCTCCTGCTCGACCTTGTAGCGCTCGGCGTCGGCCGGACGGCGCACCTGGGTGTCGAGCTGGCGCTCGGTCAGGGCTGCCGTCCGCTCGGCCACCTTCTCCTGCTCCATGAGGATCGCCTGGTCCTGCGCGGCCTGCGCCAGCGGACCGGCGGCCGCCGCCCGCGCCGTCGCCGCGTCGGTCTCGGCGGTGATCTCGGCCTGCTTGAGCGCCAGCTGTCGCTGGGAGATCGCGATCGCCTCGTCGGCCAGCAGCTGCTCCTGCTGGGAGGCCTGGCGGGCGCGCGCCTCGGCGATGCTGGCCTCCTTGAGCACCCGCGCCGCCTCGGGGCGGCCCAGGTCGGCGAGGTAGGAGCCCTCCGCCTGGATGTCCTGCAGCTGGAAGGTGTCGAGCACCAGGCCCTGGCCGGTGAGCGAGGACTCGGCCTCCTCGGCGACGGCGGAGGCGAACGCGGCGCGGTCGCGGATGATCTCCTCGATGGTCAGCCGGCCGACGATCGACCGCAGCGCACCGGCCAGCACCTCCGAGGTGAAGGTGTCGATGCCCTCCTGCTGGTTGAGGAACCGCTGGGCGGCGGCGCGGATGGAGTCCTCGGTGCCGCCGACCTTGACGATCGCGACGCCCTCGAGGTCGCACTTCACGCCCTGCTTGGACACCGCGCCCCGGATGCCGACCGGGATCCGGCGGCTGGAGAGGTCCATCGTGTGCAGCTTCTGGACGACGGGCAGCACGAAGACGCTCGCCCCCATCACGACCTTCTGGCCGGACGAGTCGCGGGAGACCACGCCGGAGGAGCTGGTGACCTGCCGGCCCTGGCGGCCGGTGACCAGGAACGCCTGGTTGGGCCCGGCCACCTTGATCCGGGAGAGCACGAGCAGGACCAGCAGGATGACCAGGGCGGCGATGCCACCGATGGCGTAGAGCAGCGTCACGGGGATTCGCCTCCGGGCAGGTTCTGGGGGGCGGTCGAGACGACCTCGACCGCGGTCTCGCTGAGGGTGTCGACGACGTAGACCGGCGTCCCGGCGGGCAGCGGCGCATCGCTGCGCGCGGAGAACTTGAGCTGCTGGCCGGCGAGCGTCAGCCGCACCTCGCCGAAGCCGGGGCTCGGCACCGCCGAGACGACCACGCCCTGCGCACCGACGAGGTGGTGGCGGGTCAGCGTCGGGGAAGTCGGCATGTCCTTCAGCGCGCGGGAGAGCCGGACGGCTCCCCACGCCAGGGGGACGGCGACGGCGAGCCCCACGGCGAGGGCGAGCAGCGCCTCCACGCCGTCCGGCAGCGTCTCGGGCAGCAGGCTGGTGGCGGCCGCGCCGCCGAACCCGATGCCGCCGAGCAGCGCCGCGACGGCCGGCACGGAGAACGGTCCGTCGGTGTCGACGTCACCGATGCCGAGGTCGCCGAGCTCCCCGACGAACAGCGAGACCAGGAGGACGAGCAGACCGAGGGCACCGATGGCGAGGAAGACCGCTGCCACTGCCTGCGCCCTCCTCGTCGATCGCGGAGCCGCAGCCTGTCAGTTGCGGCACGAGGCGGGCAAGGAAATCCACAGACGGGTGAACCGGGGCCGGACCAGCGCTGTTAGGTTCGGGGTGTACGTGGCACGGGGTGTCCCGCCCGGGACTGAGAACACACCCGCCGAACCTGCTCCAGTTCGTACTGGCGAAGGGATGTCACCGGCATGACAGCCGTGGATCTGCGCGCTGCCCGCGAGGCACTGAGCGCGAACGCACCCCTGGTGCACTGCCTGACCAACACCGTGGTGCAGACCATCACCGCCAACGCCCTGCTGGCCGCCGGCGCCGCCCCGGCCATGGTCGACGCCCCCCAGGAGGCCGGTGACTTCGCGGCGGTCGCCTCCGCGGTGCTGGTCAACGTGGGCACGGTGCACGAGCGAACCGCCGAGGCCATGCGCCTGGCCGCCCGGTCGGCCGGCGCCGCCGGCACGCCCTGGGTGCTCGACCCGGTGGCCGTCGGGGGGCTGGCCTACCGCACGGACCTGGCCGCGGAGCTGGCCGGCCTGCGCCCGACGGTCGTCCGCGGCAACGCGTCGGAGGTGATGGCGCTGGCCGGCGCCGGGGCCGGGGGCCGCGGCGTGGACAGCACCGCCGGCGCCGACGACGCGGCCGGCGCCGCCGCCGACCTGGCGGCACGCACCGGCGGGGTGGTCGCGGTCAGCGGCGAGGTGGACCTGGTCACCGACGGGCGTCGGGTCGTCCGGGTGCACGGCGGGCACGTGCTGCTGACCCGGACGACCGGGGCCGGCTGCGCACTGGGGGCCCTGGTGGCCGCCTACCTCGCGGTGACCGACGACCCGCTGACCGGCACCGTCGCCGCGCACGCGCACGTGGCGCTCGCCGCCGAGCGGGCGGCCGCCCTCGCCTCCGGTCCCGGCACCTTCGCCGCCGCCTGGCTGGACGCGCTGGACGCCGTCGACGGCGCGGCCCTGGCCGGAGCGCAGGTGCGGGAGACCGGATGAGGCCGGCGCCGGACCTGTCGCTCTACCTGGTCACCGACACGGCGCTGTCCCGGCCGCGACCGGTCGCCGACGTCGTCCGGGCCGCGGTGGCCGGCGGGGCGACCGCGGTGCAGGTGCGCGACAAGGACGCCTCCCGCCGCGACCTGCTGGCGCTGACCCGGGCGGTGCAGGCGGCGGTCGCCCACCGGCCCGACGTCCCGGTGGTCGTGAACGACGCCGTGGACGTGGCGCTGATCGCCGGCGCCGACGGGGTGCACGTCGGCCAGGACGACCTGCCGGCGGCCGAGGTGCGGCGCCTGCTGGGCGCCGACGCGCTGCTGGGCCTGTCGGTGGAGAGCGTCGAGCACCTGGCGGCCGCGCTCCGGCTGCCCGCCGGGACGGTGGACGTCGTGGGCCTGAGCCCGGTCTGGGCCACCCCGACGAAACCGGACGCCGGGCCCGGCCTGGGGCTGGACGGGGTCCGGGAGCTTGCCGCGCGGGCACGGGCGGGCGGGCTGCGGGCGGTGGCCATCGGCGGCATCGACTCCGGTCGCGCGGCCGCCGTGGCCGCGACCGGCGTGGACGGGATCTGCGTGGTGTCGGAGATCTGCACGGCCGCCGATCCCGAGGCCGCCGCCCGCCGGCTGCGCGCCGCGTTCGACCGGGCCGGCGCCCGGTGAGGCCCGGCCGCACCCCGACCGCGCTCAGCGTGGCCGGCAGCGACCCGAGCGGCGGGGCGGGCGTCCAGGCCGACCTGAAGACGTTCAGCGCCCTCGGCGTCTACGGCACCGCCGTCCTCACCGCGCTGACCGCGCAGAACACCCGCGGCGTGACCGGCGTCCACCCGGTTCCGGCCGACTTCGTGATCCTCCAGCTGCACACCCTGCTGGACGACGTGACCGTGCACGCCACCAAGCTCGGCATGCTCGGCTCTGCCGCGGTGGTGCACGCGGTCGCCGACGTCCTGGCCGACCGGTCGGCCGGCCCGGTGGTCGGCGATCCGGTCATGGTGGCCACCAGCGGCGACCGGCTGATCGACGACGACGCCGTCGCCGCGGTCCGCAGCCGGCTGCTGCCGCTCTGCGACCTGGTCACGCCCAACGTGCCGGAGGCCGCCGTCCTGCTGGACACCGCGCCGGCGACGACGGTCGACGAGCTGGTGGACCAGGCGCACGCCGTCCGTGCCCTGGGCGCGGGTGCCGCCCTGGTCAAGGGCGGGCACCTCGGCGGGACGGAGAGCGTGGACGTGCTGGTCACGGCCGCAGGTGCGACGGTCACCCGGCGGCCGCGGCTGGCCACGACCGCGACGCACGGCACCGGCTGCACGCTGTCGTCGGCGCTGGCCGCGCTCGCCACCCGGGACGACGGGCCGGCCGACTGGCCGCGGCTGGTCGAGGGCGCCCGCGACTACCTCCAGCGGGCGCTGGCCGGGGGTGCGGAGCTGTCCATCGGCTCGGGCTCCGGACCGGTGCACCACTTCGCCGGGATCTGGCCGGCATGAGCGGGTTCAGCGACCGGGCCTGGGCGGCCACAGCGGGGCTGCGGACGGCGATCGAGCAGCTGGCCTTCCTCGGCGAGCTCGGGGACGGCAGCCTCGACCCGGCGGTGTTCCGCCACTACCTCGAGCAGGACGCCCTCTACCTGGGCGAGTACGCCCGGTCGCTGGCGCTGCTCGCCGCGCGCGCACCCGACGCGGAGGCCGCCGCCTTCTGGGCCTCCTCCGCCCACGGCTGCGGCGTCGTGGAGCGGCAGCTGCACGCCGACCTGCTGGGCGCGGAGCTGCTGGCCGCCGGCGGGAACGGCCGGTCCGCCACGGCGTCCCCGACCTGCCTGGCCTACACGTCCTTCCTGGTCGCGACCGCGGCCACCGCGCCGTACGGAGTGGCGACGGCGGCCGTGCTGCCGTGCTTCTGGGTGTACGCCGACGTGGGCGCCCGGCTGGCCCGGGCCGCCCGGGCCGCCCCGGAGCACCCGTTCCGCCGCTGGGTGGCCGCCTACGACGCCCCGGAGTTCCAGGAGTCCGCCCGCCGGGCGCGCGAGCTGACCGACGCGGCCGCCGAGGCGGCCCCGGCCGACGAGCCGGCGATGCAGCGGGCCTTCGCCCTCGCCACCCGCTACGAGCTGGAGTTCTGGCGGGCGGCGCACGCCCGCGAGGCGTGGTCGCACCCGCTGTGACCGCGGTGTCCGACCCGGCACCGACAATGGCGGTGTGAGGCGGGAGGCGAGCGTGCTGCACCTCGACCTCGACGCCTTCTTCGCCGCGGTCGAGCAGCGGGACAAGCCCTCGCTGCGGGGCCGGCCGGTCGTCGTCGGTGGCGTCGGCGGGCGCGGCGTCGTCGCGACGGCGTCCTACGAGGCGCGCGCGTTCGGCGCCCGCTCGGCCATGTCCACCGCGGAGGCGCGGCGGCGCTGCCCGTCGGGGACGGCCTTCCTGGGTGGCCGGTTCGCCGCCTACCGCGCGACCTCCGACGTCGTCATGTCCCTCCTGCGCGAGCTGTCCCCGCTGGTCGAGCCGGCATCGCTCGACGAGGCCTACGTCGACCTCGCCGCCGACGAGGGCCACGACCTCTCGGTCGAGGGCGTGACGGAGATCGGCCGGCGGCTCAAGGAGCGGATCGCCGCGGCCACCGGGGGAGTGACCGGCTCGGTCGGCATCGGCACCTCGAAGCTCATGGCGAAGATCGGCTCGGACCTGCAGAAGCCGGACGGGCTGGTCGTCGTCCCCCCGGGGCGGGAACTGGAGGTGCTGCACCCGCTGCCGGTGACCCGGCTGGGCGGCGTGGGGCCGGCGACGGCGGAGCGGCTGCACCAGATCGGGGTGAAGACCGTCGGCGACCTGGCCGCCAAGTCGCTGCCCGACCTGGTCGCGCTGGCCGGGCGGGCGCACGGCGCGGGGCTGTTCGCGCTGGCGCGGGCCGAGGACGACCGGGCGGTGGTCCCCGACCGCGGCGTGAAGTCGGTGTCGCACGAGGAGACCTTCGAGCGCGACCTCACCGATCTGGACGTTCTCGGGCGGGAGATCGACTCGATGGCCGCCCGGGTGGCCAAGCGGCTGCAGGCATCGGCGTTCTCCGGCCGGACGGTGACGCTGAAGCTGCGCCGGTACGACTTCACCACGCTGACCCGCTCGCAGACGCTGCCGCACTCGACCGACGACAGCCGCACCATCGCCACCACCGCCCGTCGGCTCCTCGTCGAGGCCGGCACCCAGGGCGGGCTGCGGCTGCTCGGCGTCGGGGTGTCCGGGCTGTCGGTCTACGCCCAGGGCGACCTGTTCGCCGAGGACCTCCTCGGGGAGGCCGACCCGGCGCCCGAGGCCACCGCCGAGGAGGCGCCGGAGGCCGTCCCCGAGGTCGAGCTCCCGGTGGAACGGCGCTGGTGGCCCGGGCAGGACGTCCGGCACGAGGAGCTGGGCGCCGGCTGGGTGTGGGGGCGGGGGCTCGGCCGGGTGACGGTCCGGTTCGAGGGCCCGCGGACGGCGCCGGGGCCGGTGCGCACACTGGCAGCCGACGACCCGCTGCTGACGCCGGCGGACCCGCCCGACTGGTCGCAAGCGGGTGGCGGTCCCCTGCAGGAGGACCGATGACCGCCGAACGCTCCTGGTGGGGGTGGGGCACCACCGACCGGGCCCTGCCGGACGACGAGTGCGTGCAGCTCGCCCGGCTCGTCCCCGGGCTGCCGGACCGCCCCCGCAGCGTGCCGCGCGTCGGGGACCTGGCCCTCCCGCCGTCCCGGCTCGCCGCACCGGCCGCCCTTCCGGTGACGACGGAGCCGGCCGTCCGCGCGGCGCACACCTACGGCAAGGCCTACCGGGACGTCGTCCGGGCGCTGTCGGGCGACCTGGCGGGGGCTCCCGACGCGGTGGCGCACCCGTCGACGGAGGACGACGTCGTCCGGCTGCTGGACTGGGCGGGGTCGGCCGGCGTGGTGGTCGTCCCCTTCGGCGGGGGCAGCTCGGTGGTCGGCGGCGTCGAGTACCGGGGCGACCGGCCCTGGCTGTCGCTGGACCTCACCCGGCTGGACCGGGTGCTGGAGGTGGACGCGGTCAGCCGGGCGGCCCGCATCCAGGGCGGCGCCCTGGGCCCGGTGCTCGAGGAGCAGCTGCGCCCGCACGGCCTGACGCTGCGGCACTTCCCGCAGAGCTTCGAGTTCTCCACGCTCGGCGGCTGGCTGGCCACCCGTGCCGGCGGTCACTACGCCACGCTGCACACGCACATCGACGACCTGGTGGAGTCGCTGCGCGTCGTGACGCCGGCCGGCGTCAGCGAGTCGTGGCGGCTGCCGGGCTCGGGAGCCGGTCCCTCACCGGACCGGCTCTTCCTCGGCTCGGAGGGCACGCTGGGCGTGATCACCGAGGCGTGGATGCGGCTGCAGGACCGGCCACGGTTCCGGGCCTCGACGTCGGCGACGTTCGCCTCCATGGTCGAGGCCACGGCCGCCGTCCGTGCCATCGCCCAAGCAGGCGTCCATCCGGCCAACTGCCGGCTGCTGGACCCCGGGGAGGCGGCGCTGTCCGGGGCGTCGACAGCGGGGGAGTGCGTGCTGGTGCTCGGCGTGGAGTCGGCGGGGTTGCCGGTCGAGGGCCGGCTGGCGGAGCTGACCGGGCTGGCCCGGGACCACGGCGGCGTGGTCGCCGCGGCGGAGGACTCCGCGGCCGGGGCCTGGCGGTCGTCGTTCCTGCGGATGCCCTACGTCCGGGACGGTCTGGCCCGGATGAGCGCGATCGTGGAGACGTTCGAGACGGCGTGCACGTGGGACCGCGTCGCGGAGCTGTACGGGACGGTGCAGGCCGAGGTGGGGGCCGCCGTCCGCGAGGTGACCGGCGCGCCGGGCCTGGTCAACTGCCGGTTCACCCACGTGTACCCCGACGGTGCGGCGCCGTACTTCACGGTGATCGCCGCCGGCCGGCCGGGCTCGGAGGTGGCCATGTGGGACGACGTGAAGACGGCGGCGACGGAGCTGCTCGGTCGGCTGGGCGCGACGGTCACCCACCACCACGCCGTCGGCCGGGACCACCGGCCCGGGTACGACCGGCAGCGCCCCGAGCCGTTCGCCCTCGCTCTGCGGGCCGCGAAGGCGGCGCTGGACCCGGCAGGGATCCTCAACCCCGGCGTGCTCGTCGATGCCGTGTAGAACGGGACCGTGACCGAGCCGAGCATGTGGACGCGGATGATCCAGGAGAACCCGGAGCACTCGATCGCCTACATCCAGCGATTCAAGGATCTCGCCGCGCAGGGGATGGACCTGGCCGGCGAGGCCCGGCTGATGGACGCGATGCTGTCGCGCGGCTCCCGGGTGCTCGACGCGGGGTGCGGAACGGGGCGGGTCTCGGGCTTCCTCGTCGACGCCGGTCACGAGGTCGTCGGGGTGGACGGCGACCCGGCGCTGATCGCCGAGGCGGAGCGGACCCACCCCGGCGGACGGTGGCTGGTCGGCGACCTCGCCGAGCTGGACCTGCCCGCCCGGGGGATCGCCGACCCGTTCGACGCGATCGTGAGCGCCGGGAACGTCATGACCTTCCTGGCGCCGTCCACCCGTGGTGCCGTGCTGGAGCGGCTGCGGGCCCACCTGCGGCCGGCGGGCCGGGCCGCCATCGGATTCGGTGCCGGCCGCGGCTACGAGTTCGACGAGTTCCTCGCCGATGCCCGGACGGCCGGCTGGGAGCCGGACCTGCTGCTCTCCACCTGGGATCTGCGCCCGTTCGCGCCCGGCTCCGACTTCCTGGTGGCCGTCCTCCGCCACGGCTGAGCGGCCTGCCCCCCTTACGACGAGGGTGGGACAGGACCCAGAAGGATCTCTCCGGACTCCGGCACCCGGATGACGTCGACCTCGTTCGCGAGGAAGAAGTCGATCTCCTCCCCGTTCACGTCGGGGCTGATGTTCGTCGTGATGTGGGCCCAGCACTCACCGGCGTCGTAGCCCCAGGCGACGTTCCAGACCTTGCAGCGGCGGCCGTCGCTGAGCTCGACGTCCGCGGGCAAGCCGTCCCGGCCCTGGAGCAGTCCCAGGACCTCGAGGTCGCGAGCGGTCGGCTCTCCCGGCTCGTAGCCCCTCGTCACACCTTCACCGTAAGGCGGGGCGGCCCGAGAGCCGTCGGACTGCTCGGGGTGGCGCCAGGCACCGGATCGCGTCGGCACCGCCGCTGAGCTGCGAAAACTGTCGGTGGTCGTACGTATGTTCGGTTCATGCAGTCGACGGCGCAGGCTCCCTCCCGGGTGGAGGCGCGGTTGGCCGACTGGCTGGGCACCTGCTCGGAGCCGACCCCGGTATTGCCGGTCTCGGCCCTGGATGACGCGCAGGTGGCTGCCGAGCTGGGCCGGATCGAGCGCAACCGGGCGCGGGAGACCGCCCGGGAGGCCGAGCTGATCCTGCGGCTGGCCGCGCTGCGCCCCGACGTCGACGACCCGCCGGCCGGGTCCCGGGGTGGGCGCAGCCGCACCTGGCGGCGCACCGCCCCGGAGTTCGCCGGGGTGAGCGAGTTCTTTCCCGACGAGCTGGCCCACGCCCTGAACCTGGGGCGGGGCACGGCGGCCTTCCGGGCCCGCCGCGCCTTCGTGTGGCAGCAGGGGCTGCCGGCCACGTTCGCCGCGCTGCGCCGCGGCGAGCTCGACGAGCGCCGCGCCGGCGTGCTGGCCGACGCCCTGCAGCACGCCGCCCCCGAGCTGGCCCGGGCCGTGGAGGCCGGGCTGCTGGGCGAGGCGCGGGATCTGTCGCCGGCCCGGCTGCGGGCCCGGGCGCTGGAACTGCTGGCCGAGCTCGACGCCGAGGCGATCGGGCAGCGGCACGAGGAGGCCAAGGCCGCCGCCGACGTGCGCTGCCGCGAGGCCGCCGATGGCATGGCGACCCTGGCCGCGGACATGACGGCGGAGGAGGCGGCGGCCTGCTACGACGTGATCGACCAGCTGGCCGCGATGGCCAAGGCCGACGGGGACCCGCGCCCGATCGGGGCGATCCGGGCCGCGATCATGGGGATGCTCATCCTCCGGCCGGCCGATTGCGGGCTGCCCGGGGTGACGGTGAACCTCGCCGTCACCGCCGCCCTCGACGGCCTGGAGGGCGCCTCGGCCCGGGGCGGGGAGGTCAACGGGTTCGGCCTCACCGCCGCCCATCTGCGCGACCTGCTCACCCGGGTGGGCGCCCTGGGCCTGCCGGCTCCCGAGGGCGGGAGGCTGACCTTCGCCCTCACCGACGCCGACGGCCGGCTGCTGGCCACCGCCACCGGCGCCGAGCTCGCCCGCCTGGCCCGACGGGGCTGCCCCCAGCACCCCCACGGCCCCACCGACGGCGACCCCGCCACCGGCCGCGACGCCACGGGCGATTCCGTTGGCGATTCCGCGGCGGGGTGCGGCTGCCCGGTGCTGGGCATGCCACCGGCCACCGACGCCTACGAACCCACCGCCGCCCAGCACCGGTTCACCAGCACCCGCGACCGACGCTGCCGCACCCCCAACTGCGGGCAACGCGCCGGCTGGGCCGACCACGACCACGTCATCCCGCACGCCGACGGCGGAGCCACCACCTGCACCAATCTCTGCTGCCTGTGCCGCTCCCACCACCGGCTCAAGACCTTCGCCCGCGGCTGGACCTTCCGCATGGACCCCGACGGCACCCTGCACGTGACCAGCCCGTCCGGCATCACCCGCACCACCCGACCACCCGGCCTCCGCCCACCCCCACAGCCGGACCCCGACCCACCACCGGACGACCACCCCGACGA
>NZ_FOND01000012.1 GCF_900112815.1 Blastococcus tunisiensis | reverse complement strand
GGCGCGGGCGGGGTGTCGGCCGAGCAGGTGGCCGAGGTGGCCCGGGCGGTCACCCCGCGTGCGCTGGGGCTGGCCGCCGACCAGGGCATCGACCTGGCCGCGGTCGATGCGGCGTTCGCGCAGGTCGCCGTGGTCGGGGGGCACCAGGAGCTGGTCGCCGTCGTGGACGGCTACCTGGCGCGGCTGGATCAGGACGGGCCGGAGCCGGACCCGACGGAGGGCCGGTCGATGTCGATCGCCACCCATCCCGACGGCAGCGTCTCGGGCCGGTTCGAGCTCGACGCGGTGGGCGGGGAGAAGTTCAAGGCGGCGGTGGAGTCGCTGGTGCAGGCCGACCGGCCGGCCGGTGACGACCGGTCCCGGGCCCAGCAGCAGGGCGACGCCCTGGTCGCCCTCTGCGACCGGCTGCTGGCTGCCGGCGGTCTGCCGGTGCTGCGCACGGTCAAGCCGCAGGTGGTGGTCACCATCGACCTCGACGACCTGGCCGACCCCGCGACCGGCCCGGGTGCCGGGCGGATGGGCTCCGGCGCCATGATCTCCGCCGCCCGCGCCCGCTGGCTGGCTTGCGACGGTCAGATCGGCCGGATCGTGTTCGGCCCCGACGGCACCCCGCTGGACGTGGGCCGCTCCCACCGGGTGGTGCCCCCGCATCTGCGGCGGGCGAACGAGGCCCGGGACCGGCACTGCGTGTTCACCGGCTGCGCAGCCCCGACCCAGTGGTGCGACGTCCACCACCTGGTCCACTGGATCGACGGCGGCGAGACGTCGCTGGAGAACTCAGCGCTGCTGTGCGAACGGCATCACACCAAGGTGCACCACGGGTTCCGGGTGGAACGCCAACCCGACGGCCGATGGCGCACCTGGCGCCCCGACGGCACCGAGATCCTCGTCCCTGCCCCGCTGTAGCCGGGGTCGCTCAGCCCCGCCCGCCGGTCTTGAACGTGAACCGGCGCGGTGAGCCGTGCACGGAGAAGGCGCGCTCGACCAGCGCCCGTTTCTCGACCTCGAGCGCCATGCCGGCCGGCACGGTCGGTGGCCCCCCGGCGGGCGGCAGCACGGTCACCGGCGCGGGCGGTGCCACGGCACCCGCCGGTGGGGTGGTGGCGGCCGGCGGTGGGGCGGTCGCGGCCGGCGGTGGGGCGGTCGTGACCGGCGGTGGGGCGGTTGCGGCCGCCGGTCGGGCAGTGGACGGCAGGCCTTCCCCCGACGGGCTCACGACGCCGGCGGAGGCCGGCGCGGCCGCGGGCGCCGCGCTCGCCGCGGGCGCCGCGGCGAGCATGGCCAGGGCGGCCGCGAGCGTGCGGTCGGCGCGGTCCAGCGTGGCGTCGGCACGGTCGAGCAGGAGCTGGGCGCGGGCTGTGAGCCAGTACAGCCAGCCCGCGAGGATGAGGGCGCCGACGATGCCGGAGACGCGGCCGATCATGCGCTGACCTTGGCGTATGCCGTCGGCGCCGACGACACCGGGGTCCCGTGGTGCGGGCCCGTACCGGCCGCCGTCCGTGTCGGGGATCGCCGGGAACCGGCACACGTACGCTGGTTCCCCGTGAGTCTCACCATCGGGATCGTCGGCCTGCCCAACGTCGGCAAGTCGACCCTCTTCAACGCCCTGACCAAGAACGACGTCCTCGCGGCGAACTACCCGTTCGCGACGATCGAGCCCAACGTCGGCGTGGTGGGCGTGCCGGACCCGAGGCTGGCGACGCTCGCGGAGATCTTCGGCTCGCAGAAGATCATCCCGGCGACGGTGTCGTTCGTGGACATCGCCGGCATCGTCCGCGGTGCCAGCGAAGGCGCCGGGCTGGGCAACAAGTTCCTGGCCAACACCCGCGAGAGCGACGCGATCTGCCAGGTGATCCGGGTGTTCACCGACCCAGACGTGGTGCACGTCGACGGCAAGGTGAGCCCGGCCGACGACATCGAGACGATCAACACCGAGCTCCTCCTGGCCGACCTGCAGACGCTGGAGAGGGCGATCCCGCGGCTGGAGAAGGAGATGCGCAAGGACAAGGAGCGCGCCGCCCTCCACGCGGCCGCCGTCGACGCGCAGAAGATCCTGGACGAGGGCAGGACCCTGTTCAGCGCCGGCGTCGACCCCGCGCCGCTGCGCGAGCTCGGGCTCATGACGACCAAGCCGTTCCTCTACGTCTTCAACGTCGACGCCGACGAGCTGGCCAACACCGGGATGCTCGACGAGCTGCGCGCACTGGTCGCCCCGGCGGAGGCGATCTTCCTCGACGCCCAGACCGAGTCGGAGCTGATCGAGCTGCCGGCCGACGAGGCCGCCGAGCTGCTGGAGTCCATCGGCCAGAACGAGCCCGGCCTCGACCAGCTCGCGAAGGTCGGCTTCCGCACCCTCGGCCTGCAGACCTACCTGACCGCCGGTCCCAAGGAGTCGCGCGCCTGGACCATCCCGGTCGGCGCCACCGCCCCGCAGGCCGCCGGCGTGATCCACACCGACTTCCAGCGCGGCTTCATCAAGGCCGAGATCGTCTCCTTCGACCAGCTGGTCGAGGCCGGCTCCATGGCCGAGGCCAAGTCGAAGGGCTGGGTCCGCATGGAGGGCAAGGAGTACGTCATGGCCGACGGCGACGTCGTGGAGTTCCGCTTCAACGTGTAGATAGGTATAAAACCGCACGTCAGCGGCTTGTTGATCCCTCCGAATCCACACTCAGTCCACAAGAATCTGCGAGCAAGGCCTGCGCGGCGGTCCGGGTGCGGTCCTCGGCGCTCGGCCACAGGTGGCTGTACGTGTTCAGTGTCGTGGTGGCGGAGGCGTGCCCGAGGGCCCGCTGCACGGTGACGACGTCGCAGCCGGCCGCGATCAGGCCGGAGGCGTAGAAGTGCCGGAGGTCGTGCAGTCGAAGCCCCGCGATGCCGGCCGCCGCGGTGGTGGTGCGCCAGCGGTAGCCGACAGTGTTCTGGTGCGGGGGCTGTCCCGCTTCTCCGGTGAAGAGCCATCCACCACCCGGGCAGAACGCGGCGACATGCGCCGCCAGGATGTCGACAAGCCCCGGGGCGAGGAAGACGACCCGCTCGCTTCCGTACTTGGGCGGCCGCACCTCGACCCGGCCCGCGCCGCCTCGCTGCACCTGGCGGGTGACGGTGAGCGTGCGCCGCAGGAAGTCGATGTCTTCGACCTGGACGGCGGCGGCCTCGCCGAGCCGCAGGCCGGCGAACGCGCAGAGGGCGACGAACGGGCGGAAGGCGTCGTCGGCGGCCTGGAGGACGTCGCCGACCTGGGCCGCGGTGGGCAGGGTCATCGCGGCTGCCGCCCGGCGGCGCCGGGGGAGCGCGACGCCGACGCTCGGATCACTCGCCATCAGCCTGTCGGCGACGGCGCCGCGGAGGACGGCGCGCACGTTGTTCACCCGCGTGTGCACGGTGCCGGGGGCAAGACCGCGGTTGACCATTGCCTTGACCCAGCCCTCGACGTGCGAGCGGCGCAGCGATCTCAGCGGGAGGTCGGCGAACGGCACCGAACCGGCCGCGAGGTTCATCGCGAGGACCGTCCCCGGTGCCCACACCTGCCGGCTGGACCAGTCCGCGTAGAACTCGGCGAACGTAGTGCGACCGGCGCCCGGGTCGACGTAGGTGCCCCGAACGATGTGGGCGGTCTGTTCGGTCAGCCAACGCTGCGCGTCCCGCTTGAGCGCGAACCCCTTCATGATCTGGCGGCCCGACGGGTCCCGGAACTGCGGGCGGTAGCGCAGCCCCTTGCCGTCCAGCCCCGTGGGCACCAGGCGGCCGGTGGCCGGGTCCTTGCGACGCCACCGGTCCTGGATGCTCGCCATGGCTCCGCCCTTCAATCCGCATGGACCTCGCCGGACACCGACGCGGCCGAACGTAGTCCGAGGGCCTGACACTGCGCCGTGTCCGGGCCCCGACGCCGTCCTCGGAGTTCGACCGCGCGCCGCGCCCCGCCCGGCCCGGCGGGGCATCCGGTCAGCTTGACGTGATCCCGGGAAGCAGCGTGAACGTCGCGACGTGGGCGGGGCGGACGACCGTGAAATGGCGCCGGTCGAAGGTGGCGATCCGATCGATGCGCAGGCGCTCGGCGATGGCGACGAGCGAGGCGTCGGTTCCGCCGAGACGGAGGTCCGCGTACCGCTCAACCAGATCGGCCATGCGTGCGACGTCGGCAGTGGTCAGCTCGGCGAGTCGGAGGCCGCCGGGTCGGAGGTCGCGAAGGAACCGGACCTCGGCGCCGGGTCCACCCCACTCGTTGAGGAGGTAACAGACCTCCGCGAGCACGGTGGGTGGAACCAGCGGCGGCTCGTCGAGGGTCTGGAGCAATTGCGCCGCGGCGTCGTGATTGGTGTCGGCGGTCCGGGCAGCCGCCACGAGAACGTTCGTGTCGACGAGGATCACTCGCGGCCGAAGCCTCGCTGCAGGTACTCGTCAGTGCGGATGGACAGGTCCGCGGGACCACCGTGCACCGAACCGATGAAGTCGAGCTTCGCGCGGGTGGGCCGGGCAGCGTCTTCGCCGCTTGGCTGCTCCGGCTCCTTATCCGCGCGCACCACATGCAGGCGCTGGCCGGGCCGCACGCCGTGGCGACGCAGCTCAGCGAGCAGCTCGGCTGCATCCTCGGGGACCGTCAGGTCCCAGCCGTCGGCGGAACTCATGATCGCAGCGTACCGGGATTCTCGGACAACGAGCCAAGCCAAGATCGCTGGAGCCGCTCCCTCCGCGCCAGTATGCCGGCATCGTTGGTCGCCGGAAGGACGCTGCGCGGCCCTCCGGGCTGGGCCTTCGGCCCACCCTTCCCCCGACCCACCCCAGCCGGCCAGGAAGCGGTTAGCGGGAGCTGGCTGGGAAGTGACCAACCGTCGCACCCCGGCAGTTCCGTTTGGGGATCCTCAGCGGGATAAAAACGACGCGCGGCTGGTCGAGCGGAGACGCGCCCGCCACATGGTTGCGACGAACTTACGCACCGGTTGTCCCGCGGCCGACAGAGTGAACGATTAAATCGGCAGTCCTCACGTGGGCACCCGGTCTGCTGCGGGTCTGGTGAGTGCCCTCAGAGGTCGATGCCGGTGAGGACCAGGGTACGGTCGTAGGTGAGGTCTTCCATCGCGTAGCGGACGCCTTCGCGTCCGATGCCGGAGCCCTTCGTTCCGCCGTAGGGCATCTGGTCGGCGCGGTAGCTGGGGACATCGCCCACGATGACGCCTCCGACCTCGAGGTCGCGGTGTGCGCGGAATGCGGTGGTGATGTCGTGGGTGAAGACCCCCACCTGCAGTCCGAAATCGGAGTCATTGACGGCGGCGAGCGCCTCGTCGAGGCCGTCGACGGCTCGTAGGGACAGCACGGGGGCGAAGACCTCGTCGCGGTCGACGCGCGCTCCGGGGGGCACGTCGACCAGCACGGTCGGCTCAAGGCGGGCGTAGTCGCGTCTGCCGCCGGTGAGGACGTGCGCGCCGGCGTCGACGGCTTCGGTGATCCAGGAGTGCGCGCGCTGGGCGGCGCGTTCGTCGATCATCGGGCCCAGGGTGGTCTCTTCCCGCTCTGGGTCACCGAGCACCTGCGCTTGGACTTCGGCGACGACGAGGTCGCGCAGTTGGTCGAACACGCTGCGGTCGGCGATGACCCGTTGCACGGAGATGCAGGACTGGCCGGCTTGGCCGACGCCGAACGTGGCAATCCGCTGGGCAGCGCGCTGCAGGTCGGCGAGGCTGTTCCAGTCGGCGCACACGACGACGGCGGCGTTGCCGCCGAGTTCGAGGGTAACGTGCTTACGGGGTACGAGGTCGCGGATCCCCCAGCCGACTGGCCCGGAGCCGGTGAAGGACACGACCGGTAGTCGCGGGTCGGTAACCAGAGGGTTCATGCGTTCGTTGGGCACGGTGAGAATCGACCAGGACCCGGCGGGGAGGTCTGTCTCGGCGAGTAGGCCACCCAAGAAAAGGGCTGACAGTGGTGTGGCGGGGGCGGGCTTAAGCACGATGGGTGCGCCCACGGCCAGGGCGGGGGCGACCTTGTGGGCGACCAGGTTCAGCGGGAAGTTGAACGGGGTGATGCCCAGGACGGGTCCGCGGCTCACGCGCCGGTTGAGCGCTATGCGGCCTTCTCCCGACGGGTCGGTGTCCAGGCGCTGCAGGTCACCGACCCAGCGGCGGGCCTCCTCCCCGGCCAGGCGGAACGTCGCTGCGGCTCGATCGACCTCGGCCCGGGCCCAGCGGACCGGCTTGCCGCCTTCGGCGACGATCACCGCGGCCAGATCCTCGCGGGACTCCGTCAGGCGTCGCGACACGTGGGCCAGGGCGTCGGCACGGCGGTGGGCGGGCAGGCCCGCGAACTCCGGTGCCACGTGGTGCGCGGCGGACACCGCGGCCTCGACGTGCTCGGGGTCGGCGACGGTCACATGCCCGGCGGGGTCACCGCCGTCGGGGCGGGTGACCGGCTGGGTCTGCGAGCCCCACACCTGGGCGCCGGCGACGCGGATGGGGGTCGTCTCGAGCTGCACTCCGGGTCCTCTCGGTGAGCTGCTGGGCATGGCTATGCCGCAGGTGGTCGACCCGGTCGGGCCGACCACCCTGCGGCGCGCGGTCAGGCGTTGGCGGCCTTCTTCTCCCGCTTCTCCTGCAGTAGTTCCAGCGCCTGGATCAGGTAGGTGCGGAACACCGGGTGGTTCTCACTCATCGGAAAGTGCCCGATCGCGGGCATGTAGATGAAGGACCCGTTGGTGATGGCGTTGGCGGTGCGCTCGCTGTCCTCGGGGGTGGTGAGGTAGTCGTACTCGCCGGTCATCATCACGACCGGGCACTTCTCGCCGTCGATGTCCCCGAGCTTGCCGCGCAGGTCGTGGTCGACGGAGTAGAAGTGCAGGTCACCCTTGAAGGCCTCGGAGCCCTGGGTGTAGTAGAACCAGGTCTTCCACCGGTCGGCCTCGGGAGACTGCGGGGCCATCAGGTCCCAGGTGCCGCTGGCGCAGACCTGGGCGGCGTTGGCGTGCGGGTGCTGCCACCAGTCCAGGTAGAAGCCCGGGGAGTAGTCGGCGCCCTCGACGCTCAGGACACCGGCGAACCGGTCGGGCCGGCGCAGGGCCAGCTGCAGGGCGACGTTCCCGCCGAACGAGGACCCCATGAAGATCGGGTCCTCCAGCTCGAGGGCGTCGGCGAGGGCGATGATGAAGTTGGAGTAGTGCTCGGCGGAGAGCTGGTACTCCTCCTTCCACCACTCGGTGTTCTCCGGCGGGTCGGACTTGCCGTGGCGGGGCAGGTCGTAGGCGATGACCCGGTAGTTGGCGGTGATCTCCTCGTCCTCCAGCAGCCCGCGCCACTGGTGGTTGTGGCAGCCGGCGGTGTGCTGGCACAGGATCGGCTGACCGGTCCCGTTCTCCAAGTAGAAGACCTTGTACTGCAGGCCGTCGACGTCGACGGTCACGTAGTGGCCGGTGACGGGTGAGATCTTGCTGTTGCTCATGGGGGTTATTCCCTTCCTCAGACCGGGGAGCCGACGACGCGCAGGAGCTCGACCTGGCGGGTGATGCAGCGCAGGTTCTGCATGAGGATCAAGAGGTCGCCCTCGAGCTTCATGTCTCGCTGGAAGCTGGCCGCCCAGATGCCGTGGAACATGGCAGCGGGGGTCTCCTCACCGAACCCGCGCCAGGTCTCAGCGGAGGCCCGGATGGCGAACTGGTAGGCGACGTCCAGGGGGCCCGGGTCAACGGTGACGTGGGTGACCTTGCCGGACTCGACCTGGATGACGTAGGTCCGCTCGGTGGCGTCCAGGAGGTAGGAGCAGGTGAAGTACTTGCCGTGCGCCTGGATCTCGGGGTCGGTGTTGCTGGCGTCGGTGAAGGCCGTGGCCCATGCTTCGGCCGACGGGGCGCGGGTGGGCGCACTCATCGTTGAGTCCTCTCTGAGGGAACGGGGATGACCGGCCACCGGGCGAGCCCTGTGGCGGCTGTCACCATCAGACGGCGGCGCCGGCCGCACGTCCAATACCTGCTCCCTACGGACCGATAGGCACGCTCTATTGGTGTCCGCGCAGCTCACGGCCTAACTTGGTGTGGTGCCGGACACGCCTGAACTGCGCTCACTCCGGTACTTCGTCGCCGTGGCGGAGGAACTTCACTTCGGCCGCGCCGCCGCCCGGCTGCACATCTCCCAACCCTCGCTGAGCGTTCAGATTCGCAAGCTCGAGCACTCCCTGGGTGTGCGGTTGTTCGAGCGCACCAGCCGGCACGTCGAACTCACCGTCGTAGGCACGGTGCTGTTGGAGGAAGCGCACCGCCTGCTCACCGGTGCCGACCGGCTGGTCGCCGCGACCCGGGAGGCCTCGCGAGGAGTGCACGGCACGCTCGTCGTCGGGTTCCAGGGCAACGCCGCCGCCGAGCTGACCCCCAAGATCCTCACCGCCTTCCAGACCCGGCATCCCCGGGTGCAAGTCGAGATGCGCTCTCACGACTTCGCCGACCCCTACGTCGGCCTGGCCACCGGTAGCGTCGACGTCGCCTTCGTCCGCCCACCACTGCTGGTGCACGACTGGCTGAGCATCGAGACGCTCTTCGTCGAGCCCCGCCTGCTGGTCACCTCGACCGACTTCCCGCTGGCCAGCCGTCGCCGGATCAGCGTGGAGGAAGTCCTCGACAAAGCCTTCGTCGCGCGACGCGCCCCCGAGTACTGGCGGGACTTCTGGCTGGCCACCGACGCCCGCGGCCCGCACACAGTCAAGCTCGGTGCCGAGGTCGGCAGCGTCGACGAGTGCTTCGAAGCCATCCTCTCCGGCCGCGGTGTCGCGTTCACCCAGGCGTCGACGCAGCGCTTCTACGACCGCCCCGGCCTCACGTTCATCCCGGTCGAGGGGCTGCCGCCCTCGTCGCTGGCGATCGCCTGGCGCAACGACATGGACGCCCCACCCGTGAACGACTTCGTCGAGACCGCGCGCATGCTCGCCGCCCTCGACCTCGTCCCCGGTGCGCTGACTCCCCCCCAACCCACGGCTGCCGCGCCACTGGCGCTGGCCGTCGTGGGTCAGTAGGACCGCCGCGCCCGCCGCCGACGCCCGCGCGGCCTACGGCGCCGGCACCGGGGCAGCGCTACCTGTCTTCTTCGACCATTCAGCGGGGCGGCCGTGCCGCGAGCTGCGCGTTCATCGTCTGCACGAGGTCGACCCAGCCGGGGTTGATGGCGGACAGCTACTCGAGCTCGACGCCGCACTCCCATCGGGCCAGGCCCATCTGGTGGCGGGCGTATACGGGGTCTAGGCCAAGCCCGGCGACACCCGCCCCCTTGAACAGCGCCTCGCCCACAGGGACGACATCCCCGAGACCGCCGTCCGCCACCGCTTCTGCCGCACCCTCGGTGGCCTGGCCGCCGCTGCCTCACGCCTTCCAAGAAGCCCTCAACACAGCCGGGGCCTAGCGACGCGTCGCTGTCGCGTCGGAAGTTATCACCGGCCTCATGCGCGTGCCGGACGGATTAGCCGCGCAGCGGTCAGGAAGGCTGGGGCTTGGTAGAGAAGAGACCCCATGGCGATAACCGGCCCACGAGTGGAAGCCTCCGCCACAGCAGCCCGTTGGCGAGGCGGTCCCTCGGCTCAAGGTTGTGGTGCCCGTGCGCCACGGCCGGCGGCGGCTCCGGGACGGCCAGGCGGCGGACGGTGAACACCGCCTGGGCAATCGCCGCAGCCAGCAACGCGTCCCTCGCTCAGCGCGTTTCCGCAAATCAATCATTCAACGGTTGCCAACGCTTCTGACCAAGCAAACTCCGATACCGCGCGGCGCGGTCCGCTCAACCTAGTCTGACGACATCGAGTCACCTCCCCTGAGAACGGCACGCATGCTACCTTCGGAGGTAGTTCGGGCCCCGCTTTGCGGGGCCCATCGTCGTTTCTAGGGGTGACCTGTTGGTCATTATCGATTGGCGTTGAAAATGCACGGGGGAATGAAGGTGTACGTCGGCGACCCGGCAGCCGCCCGTGCCTATGTGGAGGCCGACCGGGGTCGGGCCGATGACTACTACCTGGCCGAGGGGACCGGCTTCGCTCGCCGCTTCACCGCCACCGACGGGCACGTGACCGAACTCGCGCCGCTGACCGGCGACAACTACGAGACCTGGGTCGCGGGCGGCGACCCGGGCACCGACCACCCGCGGGGGCAGCTGCGCGACGACGAGCGGGCGGTGCGGTTCGTGGAGGTGGTGGTCAACGGCCCGAAAACCTGGTCGCTGGCTGCTGCACTGCATCCGGACATCGCCGCCGCGTACGAGGCGGCCCAAGACCGCGCCGCCGGGCAGATCATCGGCTGGCTGTCGCAGCACGCCACCACCAGGGTCGGCCCGCGCGGCGGGCAGGTGCAGGTGCCGCTGGAGGTGCTGGAGGCGGCGACGGTGCGGCACTACACCTCCCGGGCAGAGGATCCACACTGGCATCTGCACCTGCAAATCCTGTCCCGCGTGTTCGCCGCCGGGAAATGGCGGGGCCTGCACACCATCGGCATCCGAGACTCCCTGAATGCGATCAACGGCATCGGGCACGCGGCGATGGCGTGTGACCCGGAATTGAACGCCGCCTTCGCCGCGCACGGCTACACGAAGGACGCTACTGGAGAAATACAGGAGCTCGCCGACTATGCCGGCCCGTTCAGCGCACGGCATGCGCAGATCGCCCGGAATGTGGACCGCTACGAAGCCGAATGGACCGCCACGCACCCCGGCGAACGCCCCGGCCCGGCGCTGCGGCGCGCGTGGGACGCCCGCGCCTGGGCCGACGGCCGCCCGGACAAGGTGACCCCGCAGCCGGGGACGAACGTGGCGGAACGCTGGCGGACGAGGGTGTACGACCTGGGCTACCGCGACCCGGCCGGCCCCGTGGACCTGACGCCCACCCCGGTCGGCGCCCTCGACCGAGACCAGCTGGTGCAGCGCACGCTGGCCCGGCTCGCGGCCGGCCGGTCGGCGTGGAACGCCGCCGACGTCCGCGGCGAGGTCGAGCGGCTGATCGCCGCCGCGGGCGTCGTCGCCGGGGCGGCGGTGCGTTTCGAGCTGGCCGAGGACCTCACCGCCCGCGCGATGGACCGCTGCCTGCCGCTGCTGGACCGCGACGGGGTGCCCGAGCACCTCCGGGCCTGGACGTCGCAGCTGGTGCTCGAGGTCGAGGCCGACCTGACCGCCCGGCTCGCCGCCCGCGCCGCGACCGGCGGACCGGACGCGGACCTGACACTGCCGGTCGGCCTCGCGGGCGGCGGCGCGAGGCTGGATGCCGGCCAGTCAGCGGCGGTCGCCGCGCTGTCCGGCGACCGGCCGCTGGCCGTGGTGGAGGGTGCGGCCGGCGCGGGCAAGACCACCACCCTGGCCGCCACCCGGGCCCTGCTCCACGACCAGGGCCGCGGGATGGTGGTGGTCACCCCGACGCTGAAGGCCGCCAAGGTCGCCGCCGCGGAGGTGGGCGCGGCGGCCGGGTCGGCGGCGTCCCTCGCCTACCAGCACGGCTGGCGGTGGAACGCCGACGGCGCCTGGACCCGGCTCGCGCCCGGCGACACCGATCCGGTCACCGGCCGGGTCTACGCCGGCCCGACGGAGGCGGGGGCGCGGCTGCGTCCGGGGGATCTGCTGGTCGTCGACGAGGCCGGGATGCTGGACCAGGACACCGCCCGCGCCCTGCTCACCGTCGCCGACGAATGCCAGGTGCGGGTGGCACTGCTCGGCGACCGGCACCAACTGGCCGCGGTCGGCCGCGGCGGCGTCCTGGACCTTGCCGCCGACGCAGTCGACCCGGCGGCACACCTGACACTCGAAGCGGTGCATCGCTTCACCCGCAGCGACGCCGGCCTGGTGCTGCCCGACACCGAGTACGCGGACCTGACCCTGGCCATGCGCACCGGCGCCGACCCCGCCGCGGTCTTCGACGCGCTGCTGGCGCGCGGGCAGATCCGGCTGCACCCGGATGCGACCGCGCTGCAGGATGCGATCGCGGCGGCCGCCGCCGGCCACCACCGCCGCGGCGAGTCCGTGGCGGTGGTGGTGAACACCCGCGAGCAGGCCGCCGACCTCAACGCCGCCATCCGCGACCGGCTGGCCGCCGACGGCCGCGTCGACGACCAGCGCGTCGCCATCACCGGGGCCGGGCAGCGGATCGGCGTCGGGGACCGGATCGCCACCCGCCGCAACGACCGCGACCTGGGCGTGGCCAACCGCGACATCTGGACCGTCACCGCCGTCGGCCGAAGCGGCGCGCTGCTTGTCACCCCCGCCGGCCCTGCCAGCGGGGACGTTCCCGGCGGTGTCACCCCGGACCCGCAAGGGACGCGGGTGCTGCCCGCCGACTACGTCACCGCGCACGTGGATCTGGCTTACGCGAGCACCGCGCACGGGGTGCAGGGGGAGACGGTCACTGCCACGCACCTGGTGGTTGGGGAGCGCACCGGGGCGGCGTCGGCGTACGTGGGGATGACCCGCGGCCGGACCGCCAACACCGCCCACCTGGTCGCCGCCAACGTGGACGAGGCCCGTGAGCAGTGGGTCGCTGTCTTCGCCCGTGACCGCGCCGACCTCGGCCCCTCCCACGCTGCTGAACAGGCCGCCGCCGAGGCCGCCCGCTACGCCGCACCTCGTCCCCTGGAGCACGTCGTGGCGGACCTGCATCGGGCGTGGACCGTCGAGCAGAACTGCCTGGACCGGCTGGCCTTCTGGCAGCCGCAGCGCGACCAGCTGCGAGAGGTAGTCGCGCTCGAAGCTCCCCACGCCGGCGAACTCGCGAGGTTGGGGGCCGCCCGGGAGCGGGCGGCGATCGCCGCCCAGCAGGCCCACCAGCGGGCCCAGGCCAGCGCGGCCGCGGTCGCCACCGAGGCCGACCGGATCCGCGACAGACTGCTGGGCTCCTGGGACGGCGAACGCGGGGCCGCCCGCGCGGCGGCGAAGGTCGTGCTCGACGGGCCCGGCCGGCTCGGGCTGCGCCGGGGCGCGGTCGCCCGCGCCGGCGAGCAGCTCGCCGACTGGGCCGACCGATGGCGCGCCCACGTTTCCTCCCTGCCCAGCGATGCGAAGGAGCTTGCGCGCCTGGCCGGCTGGTTCGATGACCGACCAGCGCTGTGGGCGGCACTCGACACCTCCGCTCAGCGCGCCGCCGAAGCCGCCCACCCCGAGCACGGCGCCCAGGGCGCCGCCGCCGACGCCGCACGGCAGCAGCACGAGCAGGCCCGGTCCGCGCTGGCCGAGGCCCACGGCCAACGCGACCAGCGACTCCGAGGATTGGAACCAGCCGCCTGGACCCCCGAGCCCGAGGCGCGGCTCGCCGAGCTGGACCGAGACATCGCCGCCACCCGGCAGGAGCTCACCGACGCCCGGGCACGCATCGCCACCCTCCGGGCCGAACACCTCGCCATCCCCGCCGCCGAACCGGCCCAGGCGCAGCCTGCCGAGCGGCTCGCCCATGAGCACGACGCGTGGCGTGCCCGCCGACGGAACGCCGAGCGGACTGCCCGCCGAGCAGGCGACGTTCGGAGAACCCCGAACGAGTGGCCCGTCCATGTGCCACCGCCACCGCCACCGCCACCGTCGAGCCTCGGACCACGTCCGGGTGCCGGACCGCGTATGGGACGGTGAGCCCCCCGCAGCCCGTCTACCGACGGGCACATTGCCCAGCGAGTACCTGCGCCCATGGCCTTTGGGGGAGACGTCGCGACCGTCACGGAGAGTACGGATGTGCCCGCCTCAAGACGGTCTGCGACACGCCCGAGCGCGTGGACGTCAGGCAACACTCAGTCCACAAGAATTTCATTTGAGGCCGTCGACCACCAACATCAGCCAACGGCGAAAGCGCAGGTCAACGCGGGTTTTCAGTCATGCTCAAGATCGCTCAATCACGCAGGGAACGTTCCGCTTCAACGTCTAGGGCGACCTAGCCTCGGCCGGGTCTCGGGACCTGCGCGAAATAGCTGAGCCGGAACCAGTGGGGAAGCCGCCGGCAGAGGAGCCGTGATCCGCTGAGCCCGATGCGCTCCTGTGCCACCGCGTCGTGCCAGTCGAGGTCCCCGCGCCAGACCCGGACGAAGGCCTCCAACGTGGTGTCGATGTGCACGTCGACGTCCAGCCCGGGGTCCTCGTCGCAGACGTCGACCTCGTCCGGGGCCAGCAGGAGCCACCACCGGCGCAGCTCCGGTGCGGCGTCGCGGAAGGTGAGCGCCACGATCGTCTGCCCGTCAGGCAGGGCCTCCCGGTCGATGCGGCGGTGCATGTCCCAGAGCAGGAAGACCGGGTCGAGGTCCGCCTCGTCCAGCGAGCTCATCCACCGCACACCCCACTCGCCGATGGCGACCAGGACCGGTAGCAGCTCGTGCCCCGCGTCGGTCAGCTCGTAGACCGGACCGTCCGCTGTCTCGTCCCGCTCGACGATGCCTTTGCGCTCCAGCTGCGTCAGCCGCCGTGACAGCAACGTCCGCGACATCCGCGGCAGGCCCCGGTGGAGGTCATTGAACCGGGTGCTGCCCGCCACCATCTCGCGGAGCACCAGCAGGGTCCACCGCTGGTCGAACACTTCGGCGGCCTTGGCCACGGGACAGAACTGCGCGTATCCGGTCATCCGGAGCTCCCGATCCGACGTCCCCCCAGTACAGATCGTGCACTGGGCACCGTGCAAGTCCCTCCGGACACTGGAGGTGGAGAACAGGTGACCGGGCGAAGCCCTGGGGGACCGTCCACAGCGGAGTCCGGCCGATCGCTCCAGGAGCTGATCCGGATGCGTCACCGCACACGGCGGGCCATGTCGCCGCCGTCTCCGGTTCGGGGTCCGGAACCGCTCCCACCCGCCGTTCCCATTCGAGCACCGGGAGGATCACCATGAACCCCAACAGCGCAAGCGACGCCTTCGACGTCGTCGTCGTGGGCTCCGGTTTCGGCGGAGCAGTCAACGCCGCCCGGCTCGCGGAGGCCGGCATGCGGGTGCTGGTCCTGGAGCGGGGGCCGTGGTGGGGCGCCGGGGGGCGTGATCGGCCGCCCGAGGAGACCCGGCCGTATCCCCGAGGGGCGCTCGGCTCGCGAAAGCTCCTCCGCGGCGTGCGGTGGGCACGCAACGGCCGTCGCTGGGAACGACTTCTGCACCGCGACGGCTTCCTCGAGGTGCACCGCTTCCCCCGTCTGACGACGGTCACCTCCAGTGGGGTGGGCGGCGGGTCCCACCACTACACGGCGATCATGGACGAGCCCCCCGCAGAGTTCTTCGACGCGTACCCGCCCGAGATCACCGGTGCAGAGATGCGGCCACATTTCGAGGCTGTGCGGGAGATGCTGGAACCCGCGCCGGTCCCGGCGCGGCCGGAGAAGGACGCCGTCTTCGACAAGGCCGTGACCGCCGCGGGACTCCCGGGGGCCCAGGCGTGCGACCTGGCGGTCGCCTGGGGCGAGGACCCCCGCCGTCCGCAGACGGTCACCACTGCGGCCGGGGTGCCCCACGGCACGTCGACGTACCGCGGAACCGCGTTCGTCGGTGCCACCGACGGCTCGACCACCTCGCTGGATCTGACCTACCTGCCGGTCGCGCTCCGGCACGGCGCACACCTGCGCCCACTCTGCGAGGTCACGGGCATCGGCACCGGGGACGACGGCTACGAGGTGCGCTACCTCGATCACCGCACGGGCCAGGAGTCGACGGCGACGGCACCGCGGGTGGTGCTGGCCGCCGGCTGCCTCAACACCCTGAGGCTACTCTTCGCCGCAAGGGACGTCGACAGGACGTTGCCGCGTCTGTCCCGTTCGCTCGGGCGCCGCTTCTCCGTCAACGGCGACCGGCTGTGGCTGCTGTGGCGCAGCGGCGTCCTCGAGGACTCGTCGTGGGGCCCGTCGTTCAGCGCCGTCTCCCGCGTCCCGCGCGGCGACCTCCCCGGCTACGCGGTCGGTGCGGTGGGGATTCCGGTGGACGCGTTGCCCCTGCCGCCCGGGTTGACCCGGATGCTGCGCCGGTCGACCTTCCTGTTCGCCATGGGACCCGACGCCTCCGACGCGACGGTCGGCTTCGACGGCCGGGGGCTGACCACGTCCGTCGACCGGTCCCTGGACCCGGAGTTGTTCACGGAGATGGACGATGCGCTCCGGCGCGTCGCCGAGCAGTACGAGGGGCGCCGTTTCCTGCCCGCGCGGGCACCCGGCCGCGACGATCTCCTGGCCGTGCATGCCATGGGCGGTTGTGCCATGGCCCGCTCGACCGACGAGGGTGTCGCCGACCACCGGGGTGAGGTCTTCGGCCATCCCGGTCTCTTCGTCGCCGACGGGTCCCTCTACCCACGCTCGCCCGGGCGCGCGCCGAGCATGACGATCGCTGCGCTGGCGGAACGCCAGGCCGCGCTGATCGCGAGGTAGGCCGCCATGGTGCTGCAGCTGAGCGAGGAGATCCGGATCGACCGTCCGCCGGAGGTGGTGTGGCGCCACGTGACCGACCTCGACGAGGAGCTGGTCTGGCGGGCGCCCTACGTCGTCGACCTCGACGCCGACGGCGACCCGTTGGTGGCGGGCTGCCGGATCAGCGGCACGACCCGCGCCTTCGGGCAGACCGAGACGTACCGCAACGAGGTCACCGAGGTCGACGCCCCCCACCGACTGGCCTGGCGTGGTCGTGAGGCGTCGGGCGCGCTGATGGGCAGCGAAGGCGCCTACGAGTTGGCCGGCCGGGGTGACGGCACCGTCTTCCGGCTGACGCTCACCTATCAGCCGCAGGGACTCACCGGCCGTCTGGAGGCGCCCGTGCTGGGCCCGGTGATGCGCCGCATCGGACGCCGGTTCCTGCGCCAGCTGAAGGACCGCGTCGAGGCAGGCTCCGTGCCGTGCCCATCCCCTCGCGACCGCGCCGCCGCCCTCGAGGAACGGGCGGACCTCCCCGACGTCCCGGACCGCGAGCGTCTCCGCGGCTACGCCGTCACCGGGCTGCCGTTCCGGTCGGGGCACCTGCTGGCGATGCGCCGCTTCCCCGCCACGTCGTTCGGACCCGGCTACACATCCGTGTGGCACCGCCACCCGGACGGGCGCCTGGTCATCTACCAGGACCAGGAGCCCCGGTTCGGCTGCCCCCGGGTGTTCGGCCCGGAGACCGACGAGGTCCGGGTGGTACCCATCGACCTGCGATGGCCCGCACCGGACCGCCTGCGGCTGGAGGTCGACGCCGCCACGGGCTCGGGGTTGACCTGGGAGATGACCCTGTCGCTGGACGGCGTCACCCGTGCTCTCAATGCGGTCCCTCCGCGCCTACCGCAGCGGCTTCGCCGACACCCGCTGTTCCTGGGGGCGGTCAGCCGGGGCGCCGGTGCGCTCCTGGGGGCCGGGCGCATCCGGCTCACCGGCACCGTGCCCAGTGGGCAGCAGTTCGCCGTCGACCTCGGCGAGGTCTGGCGGATCGGGGACGCCCACGCGACCGTCGACGACTGCGACCTGGGCGTGGTGGGAGCGGTCGAGGGGCGACAGCCGCATCTCGCCGACTTCTGGCTTCCCCGTCGGGGAATCCTCGTGTTCGCCGACGCGTACTTCGAGCCCTACGATTCCGGCCGGCACGTGCAGGTTGCGTCGAGGGCCGAGATCCGACGAGGCGGTCGCGGCGCGACCGGCTGATCGGCGCCGACGACACGCACCGTCCGGCGCCCCCTACACGCGGCCCCGCAGGATGCGGCGCCAGTAGACCTGCGGCAGCCCGTAGCGGTCGAAGAGCCAGGACCAGCGGTGGGGCCTGAAGGGGTCCACGAAGGGCACCGACGGGCTCGGCCGGCCGTCGCGGTCGACCTCGTTGAGCATCAGCTTCCGGCGGCTCACCGTGATCGGCATGACCGTGTAGCCGTCGTACCGCTCCAGCTCCTTCCCGCCCGCAGCGGCCTGGATGTTCCGCGCCAGGACGTCGACCTGCTTCCGCAGCGCACCACCGGACGGCCGGGTGGCGGCGTCGGCGGCGTCACCGATCGCCCAGACGGAGTCGTGGCGGCGCGAGCGCAGGGTGAACGGGTCGATGTCGACCAGCCCGGGGGTCGCGTCGGCGGCCAGGCCGGCGTCCGCGATCCACTCCGGCGCCCGGTAGTGCGGAACGGCGTGGGCGAACGCGACGTCCTCCAGCACCCGGCGGCCGGTGGGTGTCGCGACCGTCACGGCGTGCAGGTCCCAGTCCACGCTCTCCATGCGGGCCTCGCGCAGCACCTCCACGCCGTACTCCGCGAAGGTGCGCTCGAGGATCTCATCGGCCTCCGGCAGGCCGGTCGCCGTCGCGGCCGGCAGCACCAGCCGGACCTGCAGGTCCGCCAGGACCCCGGCGCGCTGCCAGTGGTCGCAGGCCATGAGCAGCGGCTTGAGCGCGGTCGGGGCGCAGGACGCCGGCTCCGGGGGCACGGTGAAGACCACGGAGCCACCGCGCAGCGCCGACAGCCTCGGCCACACCTGCGGCGCGCTGCCCGGCACGTAGGTCGAGGCGATCCACCCGTCGGCGTACGCCGGCTGCAGCCCCGGGGTGGCCGCCCAGTCCTCCACGAGGCCGGGGCAGACGACGAGGGTGGCGCAGGACAGCGTCCGTCCGCCGCGGGTGCGCACCGTCATGGCCGCCGGATCCACCACGACGACGCTGTCCCGGACCCACCGGCACCCGTCGGGGACGACGTCGGCCATCGGGCGCTCCAGGTCGGCCATCGTCGCCTCGCCCGCGCCGACGTAGTTGAGCAGCGGCTTGTACCGGTGCACCGGCTGCGGAGCCACGACGGTGACGTCCCGGGCGCCGTCGCGGAGCAACCGCGCCGCCAGGGAGACGCCGGCGTTGCCGCCACCGATGAGGAGGATCTCGCTGCGTTCCACGTCGCTCCCGCCTGAAGGCCGCGGACCTCGGTCACCGCCGCGGCTCGGCCACGGTGCGAGCCTGCCCAGCTCGAGCGGTTCGCACACGGCGACGCCGGAATGGCCGCCGGGCTCCGGGCCCGGCGACCACCCCGCTGTGCCGCGCTCGGCGGTCAGGTCGTGACGAGGCTGCGCACGCTCCCGGTGATGACCAGCGCCAGGCGACGCGTCACGCGCAGGCCCTGGTCGGCCAACGCGAAGGTGGTCTCGATGACCTCCTCCGGCCGGACGAGGACCGCGGGCACCAGGCTGCGCACGATCGTCGTCACGCCCTGCACGACGCCGGCGACGGCGTCCTCGCTGCTGTCCGCGGCGGCCGCCAGCTGCCGGCGCGCCTGCGCCTGCTCCTGCTCGCGCAGCTCCACGAGCAGGTCCCGGCGGACGGCCAGGACCAGCTGGCGCGCCCGCTCGTCGTGGGATCCGTTGCGCGCCGACTGCAGCACCTCGGCGGCCAGCAGCTCGCGGGCGCGGTCCTCGGCCTCGTCGCGCGTGCGGCTGAGCTCCTCCGTCTCGGCTCCCGGGCCGGCCTGGTCGTCGTCGGTGCGTGGGGCGGCGTCCTCGCTGCGCGGTGCGTCGTCCTCGGTGACCACGCGGCCGCTCGCGGCGTCGGTCGGCATGGACGGTGACTTCGGCTTCGACGTGGTCATGGCTTCCTCCAGGGTCGGTCCCGTTCGGGCAGTTCGAGGCTCCGGCCGCCGGATGACCTCCGGGAGAGCGGCGGGGGCACGGGGGAGGAGCGAGCCACCAACAACAGGCGGAGCCGTCACCTCCGCAGCTCGGCCACCTCGTCGAGCCGGCCGAGCTTGTGCGGGTTCCGCATGGCGTACATCCGGCTGATCCGCCCGCCCTCGACGACGAAGGTGATCGCCGTGTCGAACTCGCCGCCGGCGTCGATGCGGGCGGCGACGGTCCCGTTGACCAGCGGCGTGGTGATCTCCACGTCCGGTGCGAACGCCGCGAACCGGGACAGCGCGTTCGCCACGCGTTCGCGGCCGACGACCGGACGCCGGGCGGCGGGTGCCAGGCCGCCGCTGTCGGCGACCACGACGACGTCGGGCGCGAGCACGTCCAGCAGGCTGTGCACGTCGCCGCCGGTGACCGCGGCCAGGAACCGGTCCACGACCTCCTGCTGCTCCTCGCGGCTCACCGCCGCGCGCGGCCGCCGCGCGGCCACGTGCTCGCGCGCCCGGTGCGCGATCTGCCGGACCGCCGCGGTGGACTTGCCCACCGCCTCGGCGATGTCGTCGTAGGGAACCGCGAACACCTCGTGCAGCACCAGGACGGCGCGTTCCGTCGGCCCCAGGGTCTCCAGCACGGTCAGCATCGCGATCGAGACGCTCTCTGCCAGTTCCACGTCGTCGGCGACGTCCGGGCTGGTCAGCAGCGGCTCGGGCAGCCACTCGCCGACGTACTCCTCCCGGCGGCGGGACACGGTGCGCAGCCGGTTGAGCGCCTGACGGGTGGCGATCCGTACCAGGTAGGCGCGCGGCTCCCGCACCACCGCCTGATCCACCTCGGCCCACCGCAGCCAGGTCTCCTGCACCACGTCGTCGGCGTCGGCGGCCGAGCCGAGCAGCTCGTAGGCGACGGTGAACAGCAGGCCGCGGTGGGCGAGGAAGGGGTCGTCGGTCATGCCGGGGCGACACCGTCCGGCGAGACCGTCGCGAGCGGCGGCAGACCGCAGGACGTGGCGAACTCCTGCGAGCGGATGCCGAGCGCGACGTTCGAACGGGCGGTGAGGTTCATCGCACCGATCCTGGCAGTGAGCTCCAGGAGTGCGGGGGCTCCCAGCGCATCGAGCAGGGCGGCCGACATCTCGTCGGTCACGGTGAGCGGGGTCCGGCAGATCGCCTCGGCGTACTCCATGACCCGCCGCTCCAGCGGCGTGAATGCGGTGGACTCCCGCCACCGCGGGACCTCCCGCGCCTTGCCTTCGTCGAGCCCGCGGTCGTGGGACATGAAGTAGTGGAGGTCGAGGCAGAAGCTGCAGCCGATCGCAGCGGCCGACGCCATGGTCGCCAGCGTCGCCAGACCCGGGTCCAGCCGGTTCCACGACTCGCTCCTGCGGCCGAACCTCATCAGGTCCTTGAGCAGGGCCGGGTAGTGCCACATCACGCCGACGGCGTCCGGCACCTGCCCCAGCATCCTGCGGCTCATCGTCTTCACCAGGGCCCCGTAGAGGCCGGTGACCTCCGTCGGGGGTACCCGTGTGCTGCTCGCCATGTCTCCTCCACATCGTCGTGTCGTGTCGTCCTGTCGACATGGAGACACCACCCGCGGTGGACGTGTGACAGCCGCAAGGCGCCGCCCGGCGGCGGGGCCGGCCCTCGCGTGCCACGCTTCGGCCATGCCGCCCAAGTCCCGGGACCCGGGGAAGTCGGGTGAGGTCCCTCCCACGATGCGGGCGGCCGTCCTCACCCGGCACGGCGGGCCGGAGGTCATCGCCCTGCGCGACGTGGCGGTGCCCCGGCCCCGCCCCCGGGAAGTGCTGGTGAGGGTCGGCGCCGCAGGGTGCAACAACACCGACATCTGGACCCGGGAGGGCTCCTACGGCACGGACGAGAAGGCCGGTTGGCTCGGACCGCTGGACTTCCCGCGCATCCAGGGCGGGGACGTGGCCGGCGTCGTGGTCGCCGGCGGAGACGACGGGACCGCCGGCCTCGTGGGGGCGCGGGTGCTGGTCGATCCGGCCGAGTACGAGGACGCCGGGCCGGACGCCCGCCCGGCCGACGTGCTGGGCAGCGAGCGCGACGGGGGGTTCGCCGAGTACGTCGTCGTGCCGGCCGACCGCGCGCACCCGGTCGACTGCTCCTCGCTGACCGACGTGGAGCTGGCGGCACTGCCGATCGCCTACGGCACCGCGCTGGGCATGCTCGAGCGCGGCTCGGTCACCGAGGGTGACACGGTGCTCGTCACGGGGCGTCCGGTGGCGTCGGGCTCGCCGCGGTGCAGCTGGCCACTGCCCGCGGCGCCCGCGTGGTGGCCGTGTGCAGCGGCGACAAGGCAGCAGCCGTGCGCGCCGCGGGCGCCTCCGGGATCGTGGACCGGCGCCGCGGGAGGGTTCTCGCCGACGCGGCGACCGCCGCCTCGTCGGGGTACGACGTCGTGGTCGACGTCGTCGCCGGTCCCGTGCTCGGCCCGGGTCTCGGACTGCTGCGCCCCGGCGGGCGCTGGGTCGTCGCCGGGGCCCTGGACGGCTGGGCGGTGGAGCTCGACGTCCGGCGGCTGTATCTGGCGAACCTGGCGTTGATCGGGTCGACGATGCACACGCCGCGCATCTTCGAGCTCCTGGTGGACCTCGCCCGCCGAGGCGCCGTCCGGCCCGTCGTCGCCGCGACCTTTCGCCTGGAGGAGGTACCGGAAGCTCAGCGGCAGCTCGAGCGGCGCGCGCACGTCGGGAAGCTCGTCGTCGTTCCCTGACGGGGCTCGACAGCCGAGCGAGGGCTCCGACGCACGCGGGCGGTCGCACGGCCGAGGCGGACCGGCCCGCACCGGGCCGCAGTGTCCCGCTCGACGGGGCCGGTCCGCGAGCTCGTCGCCGCGGCGCGCTACACCTCGCTGGTCAGCCGGATGGTGCGCAGCTGCCGCCCGGCGTACCAGGTGGCCCCGGCGGTGACGACGACCAGGAGGACCACCGCCGTGGCGAGACCGACGGCGGACGTCGCACCGAGCTGCTCGGCCGGCGCGCCGACGATCCGCTCGGTGACCGCCAGCGACCACTGCTGGATGCTCAGCGCCTGCGCTCCCGGCACGAACTGCCCGATCAGCGTCTCCCAGACCAGCGCGTACAGCAGCCCGATCACGACGGCGTTGCGGGTGACGACCGCCAGCAGCAGGAACAGGGCGCAGTAGGCGACGCCGGCCACGGCGGTCCCGACGGCGTAGCCGACGGCGAGGTTCGCCGAGGTCCCGGTCAGCACGAGCCCCGCGGCGAAGGTGGGCAGCGCGCCCAGCACCGTCACGACGGCGGCCGCGACCGCGAACTTGGTGACCACGATCGCGTGCCGGTTCAGCGGCTTGGTGAGCAGGTACACGATCGAGCCGTCGTCGATCTCCGGGCCGATCGCCCCGGTGCCGGCGATCAGACCGAGCAGCGGCACCAGCGTGCCCAGTGCGAACCCGCCGAGCAGCGTGACGGCCAGCTGCTGGTCCGCCCCGGCCAGCCCCCGGGCCATGGCCGACAGCGAGAGGAGCACGGCCGGCAGGAGGAGCAGCAGCAGGGCCCGCCGGCGGCCGAGCAGCCCCCGCGCGGTCAGCCGGGCGACAGTGCCGTTCACCGCGACACCAGGTAGCTGAACACGCTCTCCAGCGACTCGTCCGCCGGAGCGACCTCGTAGAGCCGGATCCCGTGCCGGCGCGCCAGCGGCGGAAGGGTGCGCACGAAGGCCGCGAAGTCCGTGGCCTGGACGTGCAGTGCGCCGCCCCCGTCGTGCGTCCCGATGCCACGGCCGGTCGACGTCAGCTGCACTCCCGACACGCTCCCCTCCGTCATGATCGCCGCCGCGAGCGCCCGGTCGTCGTCGGACCGGATCGTGTACTGGTGCGGCCGCTCGGTCATCAGCCGCCGGATCTCGCGGAAGTCCCCGGAGGCGGCGTGCCGTCCGGCCACCATCACCTGGATGTTGCTCGCGACCTGCTCGACCTCCTCCAGGATGTGCGAGCTGAACAGGACGGTGCGCCCCTGCCGGCCCATCTCCCGGAGCAGCTCCATCAGCTGCAGCCGCTGCCGCGGGTCCATGCCGTTGAACGGCTCGTCGAGCAGCAGCACCGGCGGGTCGTGCACCAGCGCGGTGGCCATCTTGATGCGCTGCTTCATGCCCTTGGAGTAGCCGGCGATCCCGCGGTCCTGGGTGCCGGTCATCTCCACCGTCTCCAGGGCCCGCTCGGCCGCACCCTCCGGGTCGGGCAGCCGGTGCAGGCGGGCGTTGGCCAGCACGAACTCCCACCCGGTGACCACGTCGTACATGGCCTCCCGCTCGGGCACCAGGCCGATCCGGCGGTAGATCTGCTCGTTGCGCCAGATGACGTCGCCGTCGAGCGTCACCGAGCCTGTCGAGGGGCCGAGCAGGCCACCCATCATGTGGATGAGCGTCGACTTGCCGGCCCCGTTCGGGCCGAGCAGGCCGGTGACGCCCGGTCCGATCGTCATGGTCACGTCGTTGACGGCGACCACGTTCGCGAACCAGCGCGACACCTGGCTGATCTGCAGCGTGCTCACGTCCCGGTCACCTTCCGGTAGCGGCGGAGGAGGAGGCCGTAGCAGCCCGCGACGAGCAGCACCGTGACCGCGACGAAGACCGCCGTCCCGACCGCCCCCGGAGGTTCTCCCCACAGGACGGTGTCGGTTCCGAAGACGTCGTGCGCGACGCCGTCCACCAGCGAGAAGGGGGAGATGAGCCCGAGGTAGTCGGCGGCGGTGTCCGCGCCCTCCACGACGGCGATGTTCTGGGCCGCCGTCTGGACGCCGGCGAGCACGAGCAGCACCGAGACGATCGCCGCGATCCCGAGACCCCGGCGCGGGGTGAAGGCGGCGATGACCAGCCCCATCCCGGCGAGCACCACGGCCAGCAGGGCGGCGAAGGCCAGCGACCGGAGGTAGTCCGGGAGGTGCTCGCCCAGCGGCATCTCGGTGAGCAGCGCACCGAGGAACAGGATGGTCAGCGGCGCCGCCAGCAGCACGAAGACCGCCGTGGCGGAGGCGGCGTACTTGGCCCGCACGTAGTCGACCCGGCGCATCGGCCGGGAGAAGTACAGCGGCACGATGCCGAAGCGCAGGTCGCGGGACACGCTCGCCGGTGCCTGGGCCGCCACGTACACGGCGATCACCACCTGCAGCTGGATCAGGTAGGCCGTGTAGCCCACGGGCAGCTCGTCGCCGCCGGTGACCGACGCGACCACGACGATGATCAGCGTGGGCACGCACATCGCCGCGAGCAGCAGCATCGGCATGACCTTCGTGCGCGCCGCGCGGCCGAACCCGTAGGAGCCCTTGAGGCTCTCGGTGAACAGCGAGCGCTGGATGTAGCTGCGGCCCAGCCGCGGCCCGTCGTAGTGCCGGTAGCCGATGTCGTGGATGACCCCGTGCTCCCGGTCGCCGGCCGCGGGGCCGGCTCCCTCAACCGACACGGACGTCCCCTCCCTCGTCGTGGCGCGCGGCGAACAGCTCGGCCATGCGGTGCCGCCGCCGCTCCATCCGGACCAGCCCGATCCCGAGATCGGCGGCCCCGTCGCGCACCAGGTCGTAGATGCCGTCGTCGCGCAGCCCGATCTCCAGCAGCCGGCCCACCCGCTCCACGCCCAGCCCGTCCCGGCGCAGCCGGGCGGCGAGGTCCTCCTCGCCGGCGTCCACCTCGACGACGACCACCGAGCTGACGGCGGTCATGTCCGCGGTCGAGGAGCTGCGCAGCAGCCGGCCACCGTCGATCACGACGACGGAGTCGCAGACCCGCTCCAGCTCGCCCAGCAGGTGCGACGTCACCAGCACCGAGATGCCGAACTCGGTCCCGATGCGCCGGATCAGGCCCAGCATCTCGTCCCGCCCGGCGGGGTCGAGCCCGTTGGTCGGCTCGTCCAGCAGCACCAGCTGCGGGTCGTGGGCCAGGGCCTGCGCCAGCTTGACCCGCTGGCGCATCCCGGTCGAGTAGCCCCCCATGGGGCGGTAGCGCTCCTCGTAGAGGCCGACGTGCCGGAGGGTGTCCGCGGTCCGCTCCCGGGCCGACGTCCGTGGCAGGCCGGACAGCCGGGCCATCTGGACGACGAACTCGGTCGCCGACATGTCCGGCGGGAGGCAGTCGTGCTCGGGCATGTAGCCGACCCGCTCGCGGATGCGCTCCCCCTCGGTGGCGACGTCGAGGCCCAGGACGCTCGCCCGGCCCGACGTGGGGGTGAGCAGGCCCAGGAACATCTTCAGCAGCGTCGACTTGCCGGCCCCGTTCGCGCCGACCAGCCCGACGACGCCCGGTGCGACGTCGACGCCGAGCCCGTCGACGGCGGTGACCGTCCCGAACCGCTTCGTCAGCCCCTCGGTCCTGATCAGCGATGCGCCTGTGGCCGGCGTCGCCTGGTCGCTCAACGGGTCTCCCTGCGCTCGGCCGTTCCTGGTCGTCCCGGCTGTTCCGAGCGAAGGCTAGGGCCGCGAGGGGGTCGACGTCGTCATCCCCGGGCGGGATGTCGGGATCCCCCTGGGAGGGGAGGCGCCCGGTCTCACCCGGCGATGCGGGCGCACTCCTCGCAGCGGTCGACGTCGGCGGTGGACGACCAGTCCTCGGCCGCGGTGGCCCGGACGAGCACTCCGCACACCGACGCCTCGAGCCCGTCGACGACCGGCTTGGCGACGGCGTGCGTCACGTCGCCCACCCGGGCCGTGCCGCACTCCTCGGGTCGGATGCCGAGCCCGAGGGGGCCGACGCTCAGGGCGGTCACGAAGAGGCTTGCCGTCATGTCGACAGCATGGACACCGGAGGTGGCCGGCAGGTGACGACTCCTTGACGACTGGACGCTCGGATGTGGAGATCCGTACCGGCGCTCACGCGGACGTGCGGCTGCGGGTGCCCGGGCGTCCGGGCAGGGTGGGGGCGGGCGCCCGACGGTCGGCCGCCCGCCCGAGGAGGCCCCCCGTGTCGCGTCCCCCGCTCCCGCCGTTCACCCTCGAGACGGCCCGGCAGAAGGTGCAGGCGGCCGAGGACGGCTGGAACAGCCGTGATCCGGCCCGCGTGGCACAGGCCTACACGGAGGACACCGTCTGGCGGAACCGGGACGAGTTCCTGCAGGGCCGCGACGAGGTGGTCGCCTTCCTGACCCGCAAGTGGGCGCGCGAGCTGGACTACGCGCTGCGCAAGGAGCTGTGGGCGTTCACCGCCGACCGGATCGCCGTGCGGTTCCAGTACGAGTGGCGCGACGCCGAGGGCCGGACGTGGCGCTCCTACGGCAACGAGAACTGGGAGTTCACGGCCGAGGGCCTCATGCACCGGCGGGAGGCCAGCATCAACGACGTGGCGATCGATCCCGGCGACCGGTGGATCCACGGCCCGCGGGAGGACGGCGACACCACCCCGCTGCCGCTGCGCTGAGCGGTCGGGGCACCACCCGCCGGGCTGCGGCGTCCACGGCTCAGGCCGGACGGCGTCGCGTCGCCGCGCGCTTCTCCGGCCGCATCGCCAGGGCGCTGAGCAGGCTCGCGCCGAGGACGGCGGCGCTGACCGCGAAGGCGACCTGGAAGGAGGCGACGTCGGTCAGCCAGCCGGCCACCAGAGGACCGGCGATGGCGCCGAGGTCGGCCGACATCTGGAACACCGCCACCACCCGGCCGCCCCGCGCAGGGCTGACGTCGGCCACCAGGGCCGCGGGCGCGCTGGCCAGCAGCGAGGCGGCGAGGCCGAACAGGGCCATCGAGAACAGGAACGCGCCGATCGCCGGCGGCAGCACGAGGATCAGCATCGAGCCGGTCGCCACCGCCGAGCCGAGGATCAGCGACGGGCGCCGTCCCCAGCCGTCCACCAGCCGGCCGGACCCGAGCAGCGCCACCGCCTGCGCGAGCGAGCCGGCCAGCAGGCCGGCCCCCGCCCAGGCGACGGTGCGGCCCAGCTCCTCCGTCACGTACAGCGGGACGAGGGAGTTGCGGACGCCGAACAGCACCCAGCCGACGCCGAGGTTGGCGATCAGCGCGGCGATGTAGACCCGCGACCGGAACGCCGTGCGCAGCGGGACCGGCCCGGCGTCGAGGTCCGGCCCGGTCTGCACCGCCGGCTCGCCCGGGTCACCGGCGGTGGGCGCGGTGCGGAGCAGCAGGAGGCCGACGGCACCGGCGACGAGGAGGAATCCGGCGTAGAGGAAGAAGGGCAGCCGCGGCGACAGCTCGGCCAGCAGCCCGCCGGCCGCCGGCCCCGCGATCCCGCCCAGGATGAAGCCGCCCTGCCAGGTCGCCGCCGCCCGGCCGCGGTGGGTCGGCGGGGCGACGCGCAGGAGCAGGGACAGCGCCGCGACGGTGAACATCGCGCTGCCCACCCCGCCGGCGGCCCGCAGTGCCAGGAACACCGGGAACGAACCGGCCAGCCCGGCCAGTCCGGTGGTCACCGCGACGATCAGCAACCCGGAGGCCAGCACCACCCGTTCGCCGAACCGCTCGACCAGCGTGCCGCCGCTGAACGCGGAGACGAACCGGAAGAAGGCGAACGCGCTGACCGCCAGCCCGACCGCCGTCGTCCCCACACCGAAGTTCCGGGCGAAGATCGGGATGGCCGGCGCCACGATGCCGAAGCCCAGGGCGACGACGAAGGCGATGACGGCCAGGACGCCGACCTCGCGGGGCATCTCGCCCCGCCCGGGGAATCGCACGAGACGGCATCGTCGCACGCAGGCTGCCGGCCCCCGCCCGCGGCACCGCCGGGAGCGTGCGGCGGCGCGGTCCTCACGCCTGGGGGCGCCGGCCGATCTTCGAGCCGAGCCAGGTGAGCGGGTCGAACCGCCGGTCCACCACCCGCTCCTTCAGCGGGATGATGCCGTTGTCGGTGATGTGGATGCCCTCCGGGCAGACCTCGCTGCAGCACTTGGTGATGTTGCAGTAGCCGAGGCCGAACTCGTCCTGGGCCGCGTCGCGCCGGTCCACCGTGTCCAGCGGGTGCATGTCGAGCTCGGCCAGCCGGATCATGAACCGCGGCCCGGAGAATGCCGCCTTGTTCCCCTCGTGGTCGCGGATGACGTGGCAGACGTCCTGGCAGAGCCAGCACTCGATGCACTTGCGGAACTCCTGGGAGCGCTCGACGTCGACCTGCTGCATCCGGTGGTTGCCGTCCTCCTCCCGCGCCTTGGGGGTGAACGCCGGGATCCGCGCGGCCTGCTCGTAGTTGAAAGAGACGTCGGTGACCAGGTCGCGGATGACCGGGAAGGCGCGCAGCGGGGTGACCGTCACCGTCTCGTCCTCGCCGAAGGTGCTCATCCGGGTCATGCACATCAGCCGCGGGCGACCGTTGATCTCGGCGCTGCACGAGCCGCACTTGCCGGCCTTGCAGTTCCACCGGACGGCGAGGTCACCGACCTGCGTCGACTGCAGCCGGTGGATGACGTCGAGCACCACCTCGCCCTCGTTCACCGCCACCGTGAACGACTGCAGGTCCCCGCCCTCGGCGTCGCCGCGCCAGACCCGGAACGTCGCGTCGTAGCTCATGACGCGGACACCTCCTCGAACACGTCGGCGAGCTCGGCCGGCATCCGGGGGAGCGGCTGGCGGGTCAGCGCGACGGAGCCGTCCGGTGCCTGGGCGCAGATCAGGTTGGTCCGCGCCCACTCGTCGTCGGTCGCGGGGAAGTCGTCGCGGGTGTGCCCGCCCCGGCTCTCCTGCCGCTCCAGCGCCGCCCGGGCGATGCACTCGCTGACCACCAGCATGTGCGGCAGGTCCAGCGCCAGGTGCCAGCCGGGGTTGTACTGCCGGTGGCCCTCGACCGACAGGTTCGCCACCCGCTCCTTGAGCGCCGCGATGCGCTCCAGCGCCTGCTCCATCTCCGGCGCGGTCCGGATGATCCCGACCAGGTCGTGCATCGTCTGCTGCAGGTCGTGCTGCACGGTGTAGGGGTTCTCCCCGCCCTCCCGCTCGAAGGGGGCCAGGGCCGCGCGGGCGGCGTCGGCCAGGGCGTCGTCGCGCAGGTGCGTCCGGTCGATCCGCTTCAGGGCGTGCTCGGCGGCCGCCAGCCCCGCGCGCCGGCCGAAGACGAGCAGGTCCGACAGCGAGTTGCCGCCGAGCCGGTTGGAGCCGTGCATGCCGCCGGCGACCTCCCCGGCCGCGAACAGCCCCGGCACGCGGGCGGCCTCGGTGTCGGGGTCGACCTCCACCCCGCCCATGACGTAGTGGCAGGTGGGCCCGACCTCCATGGCCTCGGCGGTGATGTCGACCTCGGCCAGCTCCCGGAACTGGTGGTACATCGACGGCAGCCGCTTGCGGATGTACTCCGCCGACCGGCGCGAGGCGATGTCGAGGAAGACGCCGCCGTGCGGGGAGCCCCGGCCGGCCTTCACCTCGCTGTTGATGGCCCGGGCGACCTCGTCGCGGGGCAGCAGTTCGGGTGGGCGACGGTTGTTCTTCTTGTCGTCGTACCAGCGGTCGGCCTCGGCCTCGGTCTCCGCCGTCTCCTTGCGGAAGAAGTCGGGGATGTAGTCGAACATGAACCGGTTGCCGGCGGAGTTCTTCAGGATCCCGCCGTCGCCGCGCACGCTCTCGGTCACCAGGATCCCGCGCACCGAGGGCGGCCAGACCATCCCGGTCGGGTGGAACTGGACGAACTCCATGTTCACCAGCGTCGCCCCGGCCTGCAGCGCCAGGGAGTGCCCGTCGCCGGTGTACTCCCACGAGTTCGACGTCACCTTGTAGGACTTGCCGATGCCGCCCGTCGCGAGCACCACCGACGGCGCCTGCCAGGCGACGAAGCGCCCCGATTCCCGCCAGTAGCCGAAGGCACCGGTCACCTCGTCCGGACCGCCGTCCCCGGCCGGGCCGGTGAGCAGCCGGGTGACCGTGCACTCCATGAAGACGTCGATGCCGAGGGCGACGGTGCGCTGCTGCAGGGTGCGGATCAGCTCCAGGCCGGTCCGGTCGCCGACGTGCGCGAGACGGGCGTACCGGTGGCCGCCGAAGTCCCGCTGGCTGATCAGGCCGTCGGGGGTGCGGTCGAACAGCGCACCCCAGTCCTCGAGCTCGCGCACCCGGTCGGGGGCCTCCTGGGCGTGCAGCTGGGCCATGCGCCAGTGGTTGAGCATCTTGCCGCCGCGCATGGTGTCCCGGAAGTGCACCCGCCAGTTGTCCTCCGGGTACAGGTTCGCCATCGCCGCGGCGATCCCGCCCTCCGCCATGACCGTGTGCGCCTTGCCGAGCAGGGACTTGCACACCACCGCCGTCCGCGCCCCGTTCTCCTGGGCTTCGATGGCGGCCCGCAGGCCCGCACCTCCCGCCCCGACCACGACGACGTCGTACTCGTGCCGCTCGAGCTCCATCAGAAGAACCCCGTCATCAGAAGAACCGCAGATCGCTGATCGTGCCGGTGGCCAGCAGGAACACGTAGAAGTCGGCGAAGGCGACGCCGAACAGCGAGATCCAGGCGTACTGCATGTGGCGGGCGTTCTGCTTGGACACCCAGGTCCACGCCCTGTACCGCAGCGGGTGCTTGGAGAAGGAGTTCAGCCGTCCGCCCACGATGTGCCGGCAGGAGTGGCAGGAGATCGAGTACATGAAGAGCAGGACGGCGTTCACCAGCAGGATCAGGGTGCCCAGCCCCATGTGCCCCCACTCGCCGGTCTCGTCCCGGAACGACGCGAACGCCTCGTAGAAGAGGATCACGTTGAACACCAGCGCCGCGTACAGGAAGTACCGGTGGATGTTCTGGCCGATCAGCGGGAGCCGCGTCTCGCCGGTGTACCGGCCGTGCGGCTCGGCGACCGCGCACGCCGGCGGGGAGAGCCAGAACGACCGGTAGTACGCCTTGCGGTAGTAGTAGCAGGTCAGCCGGATGCCCAGCGGCAGCACCAGGATGTAGAGCGCCGGGGAGATCCAGGACGGGCCCTCGAAGAACTCGGGGAAGCTGTCGCCCTCGCACCGGGTGGTGATGCAGGGGGAGTAGAACGGCGAGACGTAGGGCTCGGCGTAGTAGTAGGCGTTCTGGAACGCCCGGAACGTCGAGTACGCGATGAACAGCACCAGCACGACGACGGTGACCAGCGGCTGCACCCACCACCGGTCGGTGCGCAGGGTGCGTTCGGCGATCGCCGCGCGGCGCGGGGCAGGTCCCCCGTCGCCCCGCCCGGGAGTGACCGCCCCCGTCCCCCGGGGGGCCGTGGCGGTCACGAGGCCGGGGAGCCCGGGCCGGCGCCGGTCGCGCGAGTGACGGTTCCCTGCCCGAGCGGCATTCCTGCCTCCAGCTTCGCTGCCGACGCCGACGACGCGGCGGGGGAGGAGCGCAGTGGATCACGGACGCCGGGGAGGGGGAAGGGTTTTCGCGCCGCCCGGCGGGACGCGCCGGGGGACACCCCGAGGCGCGGAACCAGGGTCGGATCAGGGGGTCACCGGATGGATCGCCGGGCGCTCCACCGGCAGGCTCATCGGCATGACCAGTGCACCTCCTCCCGTCCCGCCCGCCGACCAGCCGACGCCCGGGCAGACCCCGCCCGCCGACCAGCAGCTCCCGCCCGCCGCCCCGCCGCCCCGGCCGCAGCTGCGCCGCAGCAGCACCGATCGCATGATCGGGGGCGTCTCCGGCGGCCTCGCCGAGTACAGCGGCATCGACTCGGTGCTCTGGCGGGTCGGCTTCGTCGGCCTGACGCTCGCCGGCGGGGCCGGCGTCGTCCTCTACCTGCTGCTGTGGGTCCTCGTGCCCTCGGGCCCCCGCCACCCCGACCAGGCCGACAGCCCGCTCGAGCAGCTCGTCCAGCGCCTGCACGGCGCGGTGAACGGCGCGCGTTCGGCCCCGCCGAGGGGCTGACCGCTGCCAGGATGTGCCTGCCCACCGACCCCGCCCCCAGGAGGACCCACCCCGTGACCACGCCCGCGGGATCCCCGGCGCCGATGACCGTGCCGTCGTTCTTCGTCTCGCAGCGGATCACCGTCATGGTGAACCGGTACGAGATCCGCGCCGCCACCCCGGACGGCGGCGAGGGGCAGCTGCTCGCCTTCGCCGAGCAGAAGCGGATGAAGCTCAAGGAGGAGGTGACCTTCTACGCCGACGAGTCGAAGAGCCGGGCGGTGTTCTCCTTCAAGGCACGCCAGCGGCTCGACGTGCACGCCGAGCACGACGTGTACGACGAGTACGGCCGGGTGCTCGGCACCTTCAGCAAGCAGTTCGGCGCCAGCCTGCTGCGCTCGACCTGGAACCTGTCGGCCCCGGGCCTGCAGGCGGTCGGCCGGGAGCGCCGTCCGGTCATCGCGATCCTGCGCCGGATCTGGGACCTCATCCCGTGGATCGGGGAGATCTGGGTGCCGTTCGTCTTCCACTTCGACTTCGTCGACTCCGCGACCGGGCAGCCGGTGATGACCAGCGAGCGGAAGAAGGCCATCCGGGACCGCTACGTCGTCACCGTGCCCGACCCGCGGGTGGACTTCCGGCTCGCGGCGTCGATGGCGGTGGCCCTGGACGCGCTGCAGAGCCGCTGACCACCAGCACTGGCTCGACACGCCGATCGAACATGTAGTGCTGTCCATCAGCACTCGGCTCCACATATGGTGGTCGTGCAGCTGGTCCGGGCCGCTCTGCGCGAGTGGCCCGGGGCAAGAGGGAACCCGGTGGGAATCCGGGACTGTCCCGCAGCGGTGAGTGGGAACGACCGCCGTCACATGCACTGGGTGCGCGAGCACCTGGGAAGCGACGGCCAGTAGGAGCCGACCGGCAGGTCGGCGCGCCCGCGAGTCCGAAGACCTGCCAGCCGCACCGCGCACGCCCGTGCGCGGTCGTCCGGGACCTCGGGGATCGGGTCCGTCGGACAGCCCGGGCACCACCCTGGGCTGGCGGCTCATCCTCGCCCGGACTCGGATCTGGCTTCCGAGGAGCGAGCAGATGACCCTGACCGACCAGTCGCAGGCTGCCCCGAGCGCGCCTGCCGCCGACACAGCCCCACCGGCCACCGCACCGCCCCGCAGCACCATGCAGGTGCGCAAGCGCAGCGGGGATCTCGAGCCGGTCGACGTGAACAAGATCGTCCGAGCCGTCGCGCGCTGGTGCGACGACCTCGCCTGGGTGGACCCGCTGCGGGTGGCCACCCGCACCATCAGCGGCCTCTACGACGGGGCCACCAGCGCCGAGCTGGACCGGCTCTCCATCCGGACGGCGGCGGAGATGACGGGGGAGGAGCCCGAGTACTCCCGGCTCGCCGGGCGGCTGCTGGCGAACTTCGTCCGCAAGGAGGTCGCCGGCCAGGGGATCGCCTCGTTCAGCCAGAGCATCGCGCTCGGCCACGCGGAAGGACTGATCGGGGACGCGACGGCGGACTTCGTGGCCCGGCACGCTCGCAAGCTCGACGACGCGATCGACCCCGACGCCGACCGTCGCTTCGAGTACTTCGGCCTCCGCACCGTCGCCGACCGCTACCTGCTCCGTCACCCCACCACCCGCCTGGTGATCGAGACACCCCAGTACTGGCTGCTCCGGGTGGCCTGCGGGCTCTCGCGCACGCCGGCCGAGGCCATCGCCTTCTACCGGCTGATGAGCTCGCTGGCCTACCTGCCCAGCTCGCCGACCCTGTTCAACTCCGGCACCCGGCACACCCAGATGAGCTCCTGCTACCTCGTCGACTCCCCGCGCGACGAGCTCGGCTCCATCTACGAGCGCTACGCCCAGGTGGCCGCCCTGTCGAAGTTCGCCGGCGGCATCGGCATCTCGTGGTCGCGCGTCCGGTCCCGCGGCGCACTCATCCGCGGGACGAACGGCCAGTCCAACGGGATCGTGCCGTGGCTGCGCACGCTCAACGCCTCGGTCGCCGCCGTGAACCAGGGTGGGCGGCGCAAGGGCGCGGCCTGCGTCTACCTCGAGCCGTGGCACCCCGACGTCGAGGAGTTCCTGGAGCTGCGCGACAACACCGGTGAGGACGCGCGCCGCACCCACGACCTCAACCTGGCCAACTGGATCCCCGACGAGTTCATGCGTCGCGTCGAGGCCGACGAGCCGTGGTCGCTGATCGACCCCGACGAGGTGCCGGAGCTCCCGGACCTGTGGGGCGAGGAGTTCGACACCGCCTACCGGGCCGCGGAGGCGGCCGGCCGGATCGTCCGCCAGGTGCCCGCCCGGGAGCTGTACGGGCGGATGATGCGCACCCTCGCCCAGACGGGGAACGGGTGGATGACGTTCAAGGACGCCGCCAACCGCACGTGCAACCAGACGGCCCGACCGGGCAACGTCGTCCACCTGTCCAACCTGTGCACCGAGATCATGGAGGTCTCCAGCGACAGCGAGACCGCCGTCTGCAACCTCGGCTCGGTCAACCTGGCCCGGCACCTGCTGATCAGGCCCGACGGCCGGGCCGAGGGGGTGGACTGGGCGCGGCTGCGGGCCACCGTCGCCACGGCGGTGGACTTCCTCGACCGCGTGATCGACATCAACTTCTACCCGAGCGAGCAGGCCGCGGCGAGCAACCCGCGCTGGCGCCCGGTGGGCCTGGGCCTGATGGGCCTGCAGGACGTCTTCTTCGCCCTCGGGCTGCCGTTCGACGGTCCGGAGGCGCTGGAGCTGTCCACCCGGATCTCCGAGGAGATCTACCTTACCGCGCTGGAGACCTCGGCGGCGCTCGCCGCCCGGCTCGGCGCACACCCGGCGTTCAGCCAGACGCGGGCCGCCGGCGGGAAGCTGCAGCCGGACCTGTGGGGCGTGACGCCGACCTCGACCGCGCGGTGGGACGCCCTCCGCGCGGCCGTCGCCGAGCACGGGCTGCGCAACTCGCTGCTGGTCGCGATCGCCCCGACGGCGACCATCGCCTCGATCGCGGGCTGCTACGAGTGCATCGAGCCGCAGGTGTCGAACCTGTTCAAGCGCGAGACGCTCTCGGGGGAGTTCCTCCAGGTCAACGGCGCGCTGGTGGCCGAGCTCAAGCGGCTCGGCCGGTGGGACGAGGAGACGCGCCAGGCCCTCAAGCGGGCCGAGGGGTCGGTCCAGGGCATCACCGGACTGCCCGAGGAGACCCGCCGGCTGTTCCGCACCGCCTGGGAGCTGCCGCAGAAGGCGCTGATCGACCTCGCGGCCGCCCGGGCGCCGTACGTGGACCAGAGCCAGTCGCTGAACCTCTTCCTGGCCAACCCGACCATCGGCAAGTTGTCGTCGATGTACCGCTACGCCTGGGCCAGCGGGCTGAAGAGCACCTACTACCTGCGCTCGCGGCCGGCGACGCGCATCCAGCAGGCCACGGTCGGGGTGCGGCCGGCGGCTCCCGCGGAGGACGCCGTCGCCTGCTCGCTGGAGAACCCGGAGAGCTGCGAGGCGTGCGAGTGACCGTGCCCGTTCCCGCGCCCGCGACCCCCACCGATCGTTCCCAGGAGACCCCCATGCTGCTCGACCCCGGGATGGAGCTCACGCTCCGGCCGATGCGCTACCCGCACTTCTACGACCGCTTCCGCGACGCCATCAAGAACACCTGGACGGTGGAGGAGGTCGACCTGCACACCGACCTCGCCGACCTGCGGCGCATGACACCGGCCGAACGGCATCTGGTCAGCCGGCTGGTCGCCTTCTTCGCGACCGGCGACACGATCGTGGCCAACAACCTCGTGCTGAACCTCTACCAGCACGTCAACTCGCCCGAGGGCCGGCTGTACCTCTCCCGGCAGCTGTTCGAGGAGGCCGTCCACGTCCAGTTCTACCTGACGCTGCTGGACACCTACGTCCCCGACGAGACCGAGCGGCACGAGGCGTTCGCCGCGGTCGAGAACATCCCGTCGATCAAGCGGAAGGCCGATTTCTGCTTCCGCTGGATCGACTCGCTCGGGAACCTGGACGAGCTGCGCACGCGGGAGGACCGGCGGGCGTTCCTGCTCAACCTGATCTGCTTCGCCGCCTGCATCGAGGGCCTGTTCTTCTACGGGGCCTTCGCCTACGTGTACTTCCTCCGGTCGCGCGGGCTGCTCAACGGGCTGGCCAGCGGGACCAACTGGGTGTTCCGCGACGAGTCCATGCACATGGCGTTCGCCTTCGACGTCGTGGACACCGTCCGGCGCGAGGAACCCGACCTGTGGGACGACGAGTTCGAGGCCCAGGTGAGCGAGATGCTGGCCGAGGCGGTCGAGTGCGAGGTCCAGTTCGCCGAGGACCTGCTCGGCGGGGGAGTGCCCGGCATGAGCCTGACCGACATGCGCGGCTACCTGGAGCACGTCGCCGACCGGCGGCTGGAGCTGCTGGGCATCCCGGCGCGGTACGGGTCGGCGAACCCGTTCGCGTTCATGGAGCTGCAGGACGTGCAGGAGCTGTCCAACTTCTTCGAACGCCGGGTCTCGGCCTACCAGACGGGGATCGGCGGGCAGGTCTCCTTCGACGACGAGGAGTTCTAGGGGCGCGCACCCGGGGTGGGGGCGACGTCCCCGGTCCCCACCCCGGGAAGCCCGTCCCCGTCCTGCGCGTTGCACCGGGCAACCAACGTGAAGGGCTTCCACTCCATGCGCATCCCCGTGTCCATCCTCGACCTGGCACCCATCGCCCGCGGCGAGACGGCGGGCAGCAGCATCGCCGCCAGCGTCGCCCTCGCCCAGCGGGCGGAGGAGCACGGGTACCGGCGGGTCTGGTACGCCGAGCACCACAACATGCCCTCGATCGCGTCGTCGGCGACCAGCGTGCTCATCTCCCACGTGGGCGCCCAGACGTCCACGATCCGGCTGGGTGCCGGCGGGGTCATGCTGCCCAACCACGCGCCGCTGACGATCGCCGAGCAGTTCGGCACCCTGGAGGCGATGTACCCGGGGCGGATCGACCTCGGCCTGGGCCGGGCACCCGGATCGGACCAGAACACGATGTACGCCCTGCGCCGGAACCCGAACTCCGCCGACCGGTTCTCGCAGGACGTGCTCGAGCTGCAGGCCTACCTCGCCGGCGAGACCCGCGTGCCCGGCGTCGACGCGATCCCCGGCAAGGGGACGAACGTCCCGCTGTACATCCTCGGCTCGTCCATGTTCGGCGCGACGCTGGCCGCCGCGCTCGGCCTGCCCTACGCCTTCGCCTCGCACTTCGCACCGCAGATGCTGGAGCCGGCCGTCGCGGCCTACCGCCGGGAGTTCACGGCGTCGGAGCAGCTGGCCGAGCCCTACGTGATCGCGGGCGTCAACGTGGTCGCCGCCGACACGACCGAGGAGGCTCGCGCGAACCTCGGAACCGTGAAGCGGAACCTCGCCGTCGGGCTCTTCGGCCGCGGGCAGCAGCTCAGCGACGAGCAGGCCGACCAGCTGCTGGCGCAGGGCGCGGGCACGCACGTGAACTCCATGCTCACCCACGCCGCCGTCGGCACCCGCACCGAGGTGGGGGACTACCTCGACGGCTTCCTGAAGACCGCCGACGCGGACGAGCTGATCGTGGCGCACCAGGCCCCGACGACCGAGGCCCGGCTCCGGTCGGTCACCCTGCTCGCCGAGGCGCTGGAGGACGTGCGGGTCTGACCGTCACCCGCAGCGCGGGAGGCCGAGGCCACCCCGGTCGGCCGGGCTGATCCAGGTCTCGGCCAGGTAGCCCAGGCTCCCGTCGGGGAGCCGCGACCCGTACCAGCGGGTCGAGGTGAACAGCTCGGGGTTGGCGTCGTCGGCGGGGTCGCCGTCGTTGCCGTTGGTGGTGCGTTCCCCGGTGACCTGGCAGACCACCTCCAGCGTGTCCCCGGTGTCGAAGGCGGCGTCCCCGGGGGCGAGGCACCCCCGTGCCCGGCAAGAGTTCTCCGGCCGGGAGGACAGGTAGGCCGGGCTGTCCTCCCGCATCGCCGCGGGGCCGGCCGTCACCTCGTTCTGCACCGTCACGATGACGGGGCCCGACGGGGAGGACGCCGGGGCCCTCCCGGGGTCCTCCGCGCCGGCGAGCTGGAAGCCGGTCACCGCGACGGCGACCGCGGCCAGCCCGGCGACGCCGGCCATCGCCGCGGGCCGGCGCCACCGCGGGGCCGGGGCGTCGACGGGCACGGCCTCCCCGGGATCAGCGGCACCAGCGCCGTCAGCGGTGTCCGCGGACGGCGGTACGGCCGCGCGCCCGCCGTCGGGCGCGGGGAGCGCCCGCCATCGCTCGTCCCACTCGGCCGCGTCGCCGCCGAGCGCCACGACCAGGGCCTGCACCACCTCCCGGGAGGGGCGCCCGCGCCCGCTCGCCGCGGCCGAGAGCGTCGTGTCGCTGTAACCGGTGCGCCGCTGCAGCTGCGCGTAGGTCGGGTCGCCGGCGTCGGCACGCAGCCGCCGCAGCGCGCGACCGAACTCCGCCTCCGGGGAGCGGTCGTCGTCCGGAATGGGCCGTTGTGGTCGCCCCACCGCTGCTCCCGTCGTCCCGGCCGCCGTCGGCGACCGCCCCCGTTGTCCGAATTTTATTGTCCGGCAGCCGGAGGGCGTTCGGGACAACCTGCCCCGCCGCATCAATGACCAGGGGGGAGGCGCAGTCCCCTGAGCCCGGGCTGCGCCTCCCGCACGGCCCGACCGGCACGTGTAGCCGTCGACGGGCTCCGGGTAGCGTCCGCCGGTGACCTACTCGATCGTCGCCCGAGACCCCGACACCGGCGAGATGGGCGTCGCCACCCAGTCGCAGGCCTTCGCGGTCGGCAACAGCGTCCCGTTCGCCCTGCCCGGCCACGGCGTCATCGCCACCCAGTCGATGGCCGAGCCCATGTACGGCTCGGTCGGCCTGGACCTGCTGCGGGGCGGGTTCACCGCGCAGGAGGTGCTGACCGCGCTGAGCAGCGTCGACCCCCAGCCGGAACGCCGGCAGGTCGCGGTCCTCGGCGTCAACGGCGACCTGGCCGCCTACACCGGCACCAGTTGCGTGGAGGCGGCCGGCCACCTGATCGGGGACACCTCCGTGGCGCTGGCCAACATGGCCGCCTCGCCGGCCGTGTGGGAGTCGATGGTCGAGCGGTTCGAGAACTCGGCCGGGCCGTTGGCCCAGCGGCTGCTCAGCGCCCTGCAGGCCGCCGAGGAGGCCGGTGGTGACTTCCGGGGGAAGCGCTCGGCAGCGATCATGGTGATCCGGGCGACGACGACCGGCCGCCCGTGGCACGACGCGGTGGTGGACCTGCGCGTCGACGACTCGCCGGACCCGGTGCCGGCGCTGGCCGAGCTGCTGGTGACCCGGGCCCGCTACCAGGACGTCGTCCGCGCCTTCCAGCAGGCGATCGACGGCGACCCCGTCACCGCCGACCGCGAGCTGGAGCTGCTGCGACCCATGGACGCCACCACCGAGCCCGACCAGCTGGTGTGGCGTGCCGTGGTCGCCGCGCTGGCCGGCCGCGAGGAGGCGGCCCGGGAGATGCTCTGCGAGCTGGCCGGTACGGCACCGCAGTTCCTGGAGGCGGCCCGGCGGTTCGGCAAGGCCGGGCTGATGCCGGCCGACGTCATCGAGCGGATCGTGCCCGCCGCGTCGTAGCCCGCGCCGGATCAGCCCGGGGGCGGGTGCTCGGCCACCAGCCGGCGGGGTGCGCGGCAGGCCCAGGCCTCGGTCGCGAGCTCGACGAGGGACTGCTGGTCCAGCTCGTCGAGCCGGCACAGCACGATCGGGTACCCGTCGAAGTGCGACGTCGTGAAGTAGACGTGCGGCTCCGCGCTGATCAGCGCCTGCTTCGCCCCGTCGTCGGGCACGTAGGCGGCCAGGACCGGGCCGGTCGGTGCGGCGTCCCCGAGCTCGGCGGCGTCCTTCTTCCCGAGGGGGCGCTCCCAGACGAATCCCCTGGCCCGCACCTGCCACTGGCGATGGCCGCGGCTGCTGCCCTCGGCAGCCCCGGGCAGGGCGAGGCAGGTGCGTGCGACGTCGTCCCAGCCGGCCACGTCAGGAGTGTGCGCCCGGGAGGTGCGCGGCGACCAGCCTCCGCGGTGCGCGGGCCGCCCATGCCTCGGTGGCCAGCTCGGTGAGCGACTGCTCGTCGAGCCGGTCCAGGCGGCACAGCACGGCCGCCCAGCCGTCGAAGTGCGACGTCGTGAAGTAGATCTCCGGCTCGGCCGCCAGCAGCGCCGCCTTGGCTCCCTCGTCCGGTACGGACGCCACGAGGACCGGGCCGGACGGCGCCCGCGTGCCGAGCTCGTCGAGGTCCCGGCGGTGCAGCGGGCGGTCGCGCAGGAACGTCCTCCCGCCCACCTGCCAGCGCCGGCGCCCGCGGGCGGAGACGGCCTCGGTCGTCCCGGGCAGTGCGAGGCCCACCCGCGCCACGTCGTCCCAGGTCGCCACGGGGAGCACGGTACGGCGGGCGGTCCCGGGGGAACCCGGGGTTGCTCCCCCGGGCGAGGGGGCCGCGGAATTTCCCGGCGCCGACGCTGCAGAAGACGCGCGGATCGGCCGATGGACCTCCATGCGCAGCACGCGATCCACCGATGCCCGGGGCCGCGGCGCCGGCGCACGCCCGGTGGACCGCCATCTGCGGGTCGTGCGCGTCCTGGCCGTCGTCTTCGGCGGTACGTGGGCTGCCGCGCTCGCCGTGGGTGCGCTCGGCGCCACCGGCGTGGGAGCGCTCCTGGCGTCCTCCGGCAAGCTGGTCTTCTTCGTCGGGCTGGTCGCCATGTTCGTCGTGCGCGGAGCCGGGGCCACGGAGGACCGGGCGGCGTGGTGGCTGCTCGCCGCCGCCGTCGGGGCCTACTTCGCCGGCGCCCTGGCCTTCGAGCTGTACTACCGCGCGCTGCCGGTCGCGCCCCGCCCGTCGTGGTCGGACCTGGGCTATCTGGGCTTCTACCCGCTGGCCTTCGCCGCGCTCTTCCTCATGCTCCGCACCCGCGTGCGCCGGCTGACCGCCGCCACCTGGCTGGACTGCGTCATCACCGGGCTCACCGCTGCGGCCTTCGCCGCGGGCCTGGCGCTCGGCGCCCTGGTGCGGGCGGCCGACGGCAGCGTGGCCGTGGTGCTCGCCGGTGTCGCCTACCCGATCGCCGATCTCTTCCTGCTCGGCCTGCTGGCGGGGGGCCTGGTCGTCATCGGCCGCGGCGCCGGGGCCGGCTGGTGGTGGCTGGCCGGGGGAGCAGCGCTGTTCGTGGTGACCGACACCGTCTACGCGCACCAGGTCGTGCACGGCACCTACACCGTCGGCGGGCCGCTGGACGTCGCCTGGAGCGCGGCCTTCATCTGCTTCGGGATGGCCGCCTGCCGGCCGACGCGGGTCGGTACGACCAGCAGGGTGGAGGGGCGGCTGGCGCTGCTCGTCCCGGCCGGCTGCGCCCTCTCCGCGGTCGGGCTGCTCTTCTGGGGCTACCTGGGCGACAGCGATCCGGTGGCCGGGGTGCTGGCCCTCGGCGCGGTGCTCGCGGCGCTGGCCCGTACCGGCCTGACCTTCCGCGACGTGCGCGCCCTGGCCGACAGCCGGCGGCAGGCGCGCACCGACGAGCTGACCGGACTGCCGAACCGCCGATCGGTCTTCGAGGCGCTGGAGGCGGCCGACGAGCGGCTCGCCTCCGGTGCCGGGGTCACCGTCCTGGTCCTGGACCTCGACCGGTTCAAGGAGATCAACGACTCGCTCGGTCATGCGGTCGGCGACGCGCTGCTGCGGCAGGTCGGGCCCCGGCTGAGCCGCGAGCTGCGGGGGGAGGACTTCCTGGCCCGGCTCGGCGGCGACGAGTTCATCGTGCTCTGCTCGGCCCTGGACGGCGCCGACGCCGTCACCCTCGCCGCGCGGCTGCGGGCCCAGTTGCAGCAGCCGTTCCGGGTGGGCGGCATGAGCCTCACCGTCGACGCCAGCGTGGGTGTGGCGCTCGGCCCCGAGCAGTCGGCCACCGCCGAGGAGCTCCTGCAGCTCGCCGACCTGGCGATGTACTCGGCCAAGGCCGGCCGCAGCGGCTCCTCGGACGGGGTCGCCGTCTACGACGACGCCCGCGACGGCTCCGGCCGCCACCGCCTCGAGGCCGTCGACCAGCTGCGGACCGGCATCGGCAGCGGCCAGCTCGTGCTGCACTACCAGCCCAAGCTGGCGCTGGCCACGGGCGAGGTCGACGGTGTCGAGGCGCTCGTGCGATGGCAGCACCCCACCCGCGGGCTGCTGTTCCCGGACGCGTTCATCGACCTGGCCGAGTCGGCCGGCCTGATGAGCCGGCTCACCTCCGCCGTGGTCGACATGGCCCTGGCCCAGTGCCGCGCCTGGGCGGACGAGGGATGCCCGCTCACGGTGTCGGTGAACGTCAGCCCGTCCAACCTGGTCGACGAGGAGTTCCCCGACGAGGTGGCGCAGGCCCTGCGACGGCACGGACTGCCCGCCGCCGCGCTCGTCCTGGAGGTCACCGAGAGCATCCTCATGGAGGACCGGGAGCGGGCGGTCCGGGTGCTGTCCCGCCTGCGGGCCACCGGTGTCGGCGTCTCGATCGACGACTACGGCACCGGCTACTCCAGCCTGGCCTACCTCGCCGCGCTGCCGGTGACCGAGCTCAAGCTCGACCGGGTCTTCGTCGGCGCCATGACCGGGAGCTCCCGCGCCGCCTCGATCGTCACCTCGACGCTCCAGCTGGCCCACGCCCTCGACCTCACGCTCGTCGCCGAGGGGGCGGAGGACCAGGACACGGTCGACGCGCTGGCCACCCTCGGCTGCGACGTCGTCCAGGGCTACCACCTCAGCCGGCCCCTGCCGCCCGAGCAGCTGTGGGCGTGGCTGCAGGACCGGCCGCCGGCCGGCGTGCGCTCGCCGCTCGCCGACGACCTCAGGTAGCCGGCAGCGGGAACACCAGCAGCGAGCTGGACGCCGTCGCCACCGTCCGGCCGGCGGCGTCGAGCACCTCGCCCTCGGCGAAGGCGACCCGCCGCCCGGGCTTGACCACCCGGCCGATCGCGGTGAGCGGCCCGCTGTCGGTGTGCACCGGACGCAGGTAGTTCACCTTCAGCTCGATGGACGTGTAGCCGACCCCCGCCGGCAGCGTGGTGTGCACGGCGCACCCGGCGACGGTGTCCAGCATCGTGCAGACCAGCCCGCCGTGGACGACGCCGATCGGGTTGTAGACCGACTCGTCGAGCGCGCAGGTGAACTCGACCCGGCCCTCCTCGATGGCCGTGATGCCCATCTGCACGAGCTGCGCGATCGGGGCGGGGGGCAGCACGCCGTCCCGGATGGCCTGCAGGGTCTCCAGCCCGGACCGCTCCCGTGCGCCGGCCGCGGTGACCATCGGGTCGTGCCAGGTGATCTCTCTCCTGCGGGGCTCGCCCCAGCTGTCAGGCGTGGTCCCGGTCGTCAGCTCAGCGGTCACAGGGCCTAGGTTCACATGTCGAACCCAAAGATGCCACCCCGGCTGTCCCAGGGCGCCTCACCACCCGGGGGTCAGGCCCTCCTCCAGCCAGGTGTCGTACTCCGCGTCGGTCATCGGCCGGGCCGCCGCCAGCGCCGCCTCGAGCACCGGGAGCGGGACCGTCGGTGCGGCCGACACCCCGGTACGCACCTCCGGGGCCAGGCGCGTCAGTTCCTGCCAGGTCTCGGAGGTGCGCAGCCACCGGCCGTCGCCCAGGGGAGTGCACGCGGTGAGCGGCTGGTCCCCACCGGGGGTCCAGAACGAGAAGGCGGCGCAGGGGTCGGGAAGCCCCGGGTCCACCGCCCGGTCGCGGAAGAGCCACAGCCCCGAGTCCGCCCGTCCGTCGTCGGCCTCGAGCCGGGTCCAGATCAGCGGGCTGCCGGTGACCTGCGACGCGCCGAGTCGGTAGCCCACCACCTCGGTCACCCACGGCTTCTCGATCGTGCCCACCTCGGTGACGATGCGCTGGGTGTAGTGCTCGTCGGCTGCCCGCAGACCGGCCGGGACGACGACGGCGGCGGCACCGGAGACCAGGGCGATGGCGGTGACGATCCGCACGACGCCCGACCACTGCAGCGCGGCGAGGACGGCGAAGGGCGCGGCGGCGGCCGTGTACCAGAGCGGCACCGGCAGTGAGTCGCCGAGGTCCGCCTCCAGCCCCCACCAGGCCAGGCCCATCGCGGCGGCCGATCCCAGACCACCCACCGCGAGCCCACGGCCGAGCGAGCCCGGCCGTCCGGTGCCGCCCGGGCCGGCGGTGCGGTCGAGCCCGACGGCGAGCGCGGTCGCCACACCCGCCACGAGGAGGGCGGCGCACAGGACGGCCACCAGCCCGCCGAACAGCGAGGCGAGCAGCACCGGCGCACCCGCCAGGCCCACCACCACGCCCAGCACGCCGGCGAGCAGGACGTGGCCGAGGGCGGGCGCCACCGACGCCGTCGGGCGCTCGGGCTGCGGCGGCGGCGGCGACGTCACGGCGGGAGTGTGCCAGCCCACCGTCGGTTGCGGGACCCGCCGGTCCGGGACCCGCCGCCCCGGCCCCGGCCAGGGGGCTCACCCCGAGCGTGCGAGGGGTGAGGGGGCCGGGGTGTTCCTCAGCTCTTGGGGCGCGCTCCGGCCCGGAGCGCGCCGAGCAGGTCGTGGTTGAGCCGGGAGATGGTCTCCATCGAGATGCCCTTGGGGCAGGCGTGCGAGCACTCGCCGATGTTGGTGCAGCCGCCGAAGCCCTCGAGGTCCTGCTGGGCGATCATGTTGACCACCCGGTCGTCGCGCTCGGGCTGGCCCTGGGGGAGCAGGCCGAGGTGGGTGACCTTGGCGGCGGTGAACAGCATCGACGAGGCGTTGGGGCAGGCCGCCACGCAGGCGCCGCAGCCGATGCACGTCGCCGCGTCGAACGCGGCGTCGGAGTCCTTCTTCGGCACCGGCGTGGCGTGCGCCTCGGGCGCGGTGCCGGTCGGCACGGAGATGTAGCCGCCGGCCTGGATGATCCGGTCGAACGCCCGCCGGTCGACGGCGAGGTCCTTGATCACCGGGAACGGGCTGGCCCGCCACGGCTCGATGTCGATCTTGTCGCCGTCCTTGAACGAGCGCATGTGCAGCTGGCACGTGGTCGTCTGCTGGGGGCCGTGCGCCTCGCCGTTGATCATGACGCCGCACATGCCGCAGATGCCCTCGCGGCAGTCGTGGTCGAAGGCGACCGGGTCGTCGCCCTGCATGATCAGCTGCTCGTTCAGCACGTCGAGCATCTCGAGGAAGGACATGTCGGGGGAGATGTCGGTGACCTTGTAGGTCACCATCTTGCCCTTGACCGACGGGTCCTTCTGCCGCCAGATGCGCAGCGTCAGGTTCATGCCGCGCTTCTGCGCCGGAGCGTCGACGGACGAGTGGGCGCCGTCCTGGGTGAGGGTCACTTGTAGCTCCGCTGTGCGAGGTGGACGTACTCGTACTCGAGGGCTTCCTGGTGCAGCACCGGGGGCTGGCCCTCCGGCGTCCACTCCCAGGCGGCGACGTAGGCGAAGTTGTCGTCGTCGCGCAGCGCCTCGCCCTCGGGGGTCTGGCTCTCGGCCCGGAAGTGGCCACCGCAGCTCTCGCGGCGGTGCAGGGCGTCGACGCACATCAGCTCGGCGAGCTCGATGAAGTCCGCCACCCGGCCGGCCAGTTCCAGGGTCTGGTTGAAGGAGTGCCAGTCGCCGGACACCTTCACGTTGGTCCAGAACTCCTGGCGGATCTCCGGGATGCGGTCCAGCGCCTTGCGCAGGCCCTCCTCGGAGCGCTCCATGCCGCAGAGGTCCCACATCAGCTTGCCCAGCTCCCGGTGGAAGGACGCCGGGGTGCGGGTGCCGTTGATGGTGAGCAGCTTCTGCACCTGGTCCTGGACGCCCTGCAGCGCCTCGGCGGCCGCGGGGTGGGCGTCGTCGATCTTCTCGAACGGCCCGTCGGCGAGGTACTCGGTGATGGTCGCCGGGAGGACGAAGTAACCATCGGCCAGCCCCTGCATCAGGGCGGAGGCGCCCAGCCGGTTGGCGCCGTGGTCGGAGAAGTTGGCCTCACCGATCACGAACATGCCGGGGATCGAGGACTGCAGGTCGTAGTCGACCCACAGGCCGCCCATCGTGTAGTGCACGGCGGGGTAGATCCGCATCGGCACCGTGTAGGGGTCCTCGCCCGTGATCTGGGCGTACATGTCGAAGAGGTTGCCGTACTTGGCCTCGACCGCCGGGCGGCCCAGCCGCTCGATGGCCTCGGCGAAGTCCAGGTAGACGCCGAGCCCGCCCGGGCCCACCCCGCGGCCCTCGTCGCAGACGTTCTTGGCCTGCCGGGAGGCGATGTCGCGGGGCACCAGGTTGCCGAACGACGGGTAGATGCGCTCGAGGTAGTAGTCGCGCTCGTCCTCGGGGATCTCCCGCGGGTCGCGGTCGTCGCCGCGCTCCTTCGGCACCCAGACCCGGCCGTCGTTGCGCAGCGACTCGCTCATCAGCGTGAGCTTGGACTGGTAGTCGCCCTTGACCGGGATGCAGGTCGGGTGGATCTGGGTGTAGCAGGGGTTGGCGAAGTACGCGCCCCGCTTGTGCGCCCGCCAGATCGCCGTGGCGTTGGAGCCCATGGCGTTGGTGGAGAGGTAGAAGACGTTGCCGTACCCGCCGGTGGCCAGGACGACCGCGTCGGCGAAGTGCGTGCTGATCTCGCCGGTGACCAGGTCGCGGGCGACGATCCCGCGGGCGCGGCCGTCCACCACGATGAGGTCCAGCATCTCGGTGCGCGCGTGCTGCTCGACGTTGCCGGCTGCGATCTGCCGCTCGAGCGCCTGGTAGGCGCCGTAGAGGAGCTGCTGGCCCGTCTGGCCGCGGGCGTAGAACGTGCGCGACACCTGGGTGCCACCGAAGGAGCGGTTGTCCAGCAGGCCGCCGTACTCGCGGGCGAAGGGCACCCCCTGCGCGACGCACTGGTCGATGATGTTGACGCTCACCTCGGCCAGGCGGTGGACGTTGTTCTCCCGGGAGCGGAAGTCGCCGCCCTTGACCGTGTCGTAGAACAGCCGGTGCACGCTGTCGCCGTCGTTGCGGTAGTTCTTCGCCGCGTTGATGCCGCCCTGCGCGGCCACGCTGTGCGCCCGGCGCGGGCTGTCCTGGTACCAGAAGGACGTGACCTTGTAGCCGGCCTCGCCGAGCGTCGCCGCGGCCGAGCCGCCGGCCAGGCCGGTGCCGACGACGATGATCGTCATCTTGCGCCGGTTGGCCGGGTTGACCAGGCGGCCGCGGAACCGGCGCTCGCTCCAGCGCTCGCCGATCGGGACGTCGGTCGGTGCCTTGGTGTCGGCGATCGGCTCGCCGGTGGTGAAGAGTTCGAGAGGCATCGCTGGGGCTCCTCAGTCGATGATGTTGAAGAGGACGGAGAACGGCACCAGCAGGAAGCCGAGCGTCAGCACGGTCGCGAACCCGAGGGCGAACAGGTTGACCGTCGTCTCCCGGCGCCGGTTGCTCTGGCCCAGGGTCTGGGTGGCGCTCCAGATCCCGTGGCGCAGGTGCATGCCCAGCAGGATGACCGAGATCGCGTAGAAGGCGGTGACCACGGGGTTGGAGAAGCTGGCGACCAGGCGGTCGTAGGGCGTGCTGTCGAAGCCCTCGGCGTTCACCGTGCCGAGGGTGAGGTCGAGGATGTGGAAGATGATGAAGGCCAGCACGATGACCCCGCCCCAGCGCATCGTGCGCGAGGCGTAGCTCTGGGCGGCCGACTTCTTCGTCACGTACCCCTCGGGGCGGGCCCGCTTGGCCTGGCGCCACAGCGAGACGGCGGCCCAGACGTGCGCGACGACGGCGACCAGCAGCACGATGCGGATGATCCAGAGCGTCGTCTCGCCCGGCACCGCGGGATTGCCGACCGTGCGGATCCAGCCCGAGTAGGAGTTGAAGGCCTCCCGCCCGGAGAAGGCCTTCAGGTTCCCGACCACGTGGGCGATGAGGTACAGCACCATGATGATGCCGCTCACGGCCATGACGGCCTTCTTGAAGACGGAGTTCGTCTTCGCCACCTTCGGGGTCCGGCGTCCCGCGTGCGTCACTGTCACCACAGGCACAAAGCTAGGTGCCGGAGCACTTTGCGGCCAGGTAAACACGAGGTGACTCAGCTCATGTAAGGCTGCCCTCACCGCAGCGGGAAGCCCTAGGGTCGGGCCGTGCGAGGGCCGGGTGTCCCGGGTCTCCGCCGATGGAGAGGACGAGGCCGTGCCCGGAGCAACCAGAGGATTCCTCGGCCGCCGCGCGCGTGATCCACGTCTGCCCCCCGGCCAGTACGACGTGGGCGGCGACTGGCCGGTGCTGACCGCCGAGCCCACCCCGCGGATCAGCCCGGAGACCTGGAGCATCACCGTCGACGGGAAGGTGGAGTCGCCGACCACGTGGAGCTGGGACGAGGCCCACCGGCTGCCCCCGTCGGAGTACCGCGGCGACATCCACTGCGTCACCACCTGGTCGAAGTTCGACACGCACTTCGCCGGCGTCAGCGTCGACACGCTGCTCGACGCGGCGCGGCCGACGGACGAGGCGCACTTCGTCATGGCGACGTCGAAGACCGGGTACACGACCAACCTCCCGCTGGAGCACGTCACCGGCGGCAAGGCGTGGGTGGTCTGGGAGTTCGACGGCAAGCCGCTGCCGATCGAGCACGGCGGTCCGGTCCGGCTGCTGGTGCCGCACCTGTACTTCTGGAAGAGCGCCAAGTGGATCGGCAAGCTGACCCTGCTGGCCCGCGACCAGCAGGGGTTCTGGGAGCAGAACGGCTACCACGACCTCGGCGACCCGTGGCGCCAGCAGCGCTACCAGGGCGACTGAGGGTGACCGAGCAGCGGCTCGCCACCGGGTACGTGGCGCCGACCGGAGGATGGCGGACGGCGACCGTCGCCGGGCTCCGTCGTCCCCTGCAGCGCTCGGTCGAGCTGCGGCTGGACGTCCACGACCGGATCGACCACCTGGCCGGCCAGCACTACGTCGTCCGGCTCACCGCCGAGGACGGCTACACCGCCCAGCGGTCGTACTCGGTGGCCTCGGCGCCCGGCGACCCGCTGGTCGAGCTGTTCGTCGAGCGGCTGGACGACGGCGAGGTGTCCGGCTACCTCGCCGACGTCGTGGAGCCCGGCGACGAGCTGGAGGTGCGCGGGCCGATCGGGGGCTGGTTCGTCTGGGACGGCGCGACCCCGGCGCTGCTGGTGGCCGGCGGGTTCGGCGTCGTCCCGTTCGTCGCGATGATCCGGCACGCCCGCGACCTCGGCCGGCTGGACCTGCTGCGGGTGGCGGTCTCCAGCCGCACCCTCGCCGAGCTGCCCTACGCCGAGGAGCTGGTGGACGCCGGCGCGGTCGTCGTCCTCACCCGCGAGCCACGCGGCATCCGACCCGCCGGCCGGCTGACCGCCGCCGACCTCGTGCCGCTGTGGGAACCGGGGCAGACCGCGTACGTGTGCGGGTCCACGCCGTTCGCCGAGGCGGCCAGCCAGCTCCTGGTCGGGATGGGTTTCCCCGCCGCCGACGTCCGGGTGGAGCGGTTCGGCCCCAGCGGCGGGCCCTGACCGCCGCCGTGCGCACCGGTGGACCGGGGAGCCCGGGACGCGCCCCGTCCTGAACTCCTCCGGCCCGCCGGTCGACGGGCCTACGTCCCCGTGGCGGCCTGCAGGGCCGCGCAGGCCTCGCGCTCCAGCGCGACCACCTCGGCGGCGAGCCCGGCCAAGGGGTCCAGGACGGCGAGCCGCCCGGCCTCGTCGAGGTCGAGGCCGGCGGTGAGCGCCTCCGCCTCGTCGGCGAGCGGTCGCAGCCGGTCGGCGCCGGCCCCGCCGAGGAGGAGCTCGAGGCGCCGCTCGGCCAGCCCCCGGTAGGGAGCGAGGGGCCCGGCCACGGCGGTCTCGGCCAGCTGCGCCCACAGGTCCCCGGCCCGGGAGTACAGCCGTGCCGCCTCAGCGAGCGCGGGCTCGTCGAGCAGGCCCGCGGCCGCGGTGAGGAAGTCGGCGTAGAGCGGCCGCATCGCGCCGGGGGAGGAGTGGTCGAAGGTCAGGCAGTCGTGCAGCCGCCGCAGGGCGTGCCCCAGCGCCGGGCCGCTGTCGAAGATCCGGGCCCAGCCCGTCTTCGTGCGCCGGTCGGCGAGCGCGTCGGCCCACCTGGTCAGCCCGCGCAGCCCGAAGTTCCCCGCGCCGTTGCCCGGCATCACGTCCTCGGTCAGGTCGTGCACGGTCACGGCGATCGAGGCGCGCACGGCCGGGGCCAGGTCGACCGGTGCACCCGGCGGCTCGACGACGACCATCCGGTGCCTGCTCGCGCGGTGCGCCGCGCGCGCGGAGGCGAGCACGTCGACCGGCACCTCGAGCGGGGCCAGGGCGTCGTCGTCCAGCAGCGCGACGTCCCCGAGCCGGCCGGCGACCACGACGTCGTAGGGGTCGCTGCCCGGGATGCTGTCGGCCCAGACCTGGTGGCCCAGGCCCGCCCGGTCGACGGTGACCAGCGCGGGGTGGCCGGCGTCGAGGGCCGCGTCGAGCTCCCGGGCGGCCTTGGCCGCGCTGGTCGTCTCGCTGACGTGGTGCGGGAGGCCGGTGCGCTCGAGGGCGCCGACGAGGAAGGGGCGCGGGTGGATCCGCGGCACGATCGTCATCGTCGGCAGGTGCCCGGTGTAGGAGAACGAGAAGTACATGAAGCCGATCCCGCCGGCCAGCCCCGCGGCCATCGGCTCGTCGATCGGCTCGCCGTCGTGCGCGCCGGTGACGCCGAGGGCCTCCAGCAGGTGCGCGAGCAGGGCGCTGTCGTGGTGCCGGCCACCTCCGAAGCGGCGGTACCCGGGGACGAGGCCGGGGTGGTCGGGGACCGGCCGTCCGGCGAGCTGCCGGCGGGCGGTCGTGTACCGCTCGCCGGTGCGGGCCATGCGGGCGCGGACGGCGGCCTTGAGGTGCTTCTGGCTGGTCACGGTGGAACTCCTCGGGGCGGCGCCGGGTCCCGCCCCACGCACCGCCGGACCCGGGCCGCGGCGAAGAGGTCGCACACCGGCTGAGATCGCCCCGAGGACGCAGATCCCCTTTGCCCTCGCGATGCCGGCCTGCGTGGGCGGCCGGTCAGAGGGTGCGGCGGAGGGCACCGCCGCTGCGCAGGTTACCGGAGGGCGGCCCGGGCGACCACGTCCTGGGCCCACCGCTCCCAGGCCTCGGGGGTCCGGCCGCGCTCTCCCGTCAGCAGGAGGCGGACCTCGATGCTGATCAGGGTGAACAGCGTGTCGGCCGCCTCGTCCAGCGACAGTCCCCGCTCGCGCTGGAGGACGTCGCGGCGGGCTGACCCCGCCCGGCAGCCCGTGACCGGCTCCCTCAGCCGAGCAGGACCAGGCCCACCGCTGCGAGGGGGAGCGACACGAACAGGAAGACGCCGACGGCGGTGAGTCCGGCGCCGCCTCCCGGTTCCTCGCGATCGGGCCCACGGCCGAGGAAGGCCCGGGCGTCGTTGGTCGACGCCCGGGACACCGCCGTCCCCCCGGTCAGTGCGAGCAGCCCTCCCACCACCATGAGGCAGATCGCGGTCGCCCGGCGGAACCCGGTGCTGCCGAGGCTCGACCAGACCGCCGCCGCGACGAGGGCCACCGCGGCTCCCGCCACGAGCATGAGCGCCGCCTGTCGCAGTCCCCGCCCCATGCCCGGATCCAACACCGGTTGGTGCCGGATCAGGGGAACGAAGTCCCCGACAGGCCGGTCCTCAGCTCCAGCCGTGCCGCTCGGCCACGGCAACCGCGGCCTGCCGGTCCGGTCGTCAGGGTCAGCGGATGGAACGAGGGGCGGGACGGCAGCTGCCGTCCCGCCCCTCGTCGCAGATCCTGGGGTCAGACCGTCGGCGGCACCATCGAGGCGCTCACCAGCGGCGCCCGGTCCCACACGCGGTGCATGCCGAGCGCGGCGACCGTCGCGGCCGCCAGCTTGGCGTTGGCCTTCTTCCCGGTGAGGACGCCGGGTGCGTCCGGGTCGATCCCCGCGGTCCTCAGCACCTCGACCCCGTCGCCCCAGGCCCCGACCGCCTTGAGGTGGCGGAACGCCTCCTGCAGCATTCCCAGCGCGCGGAAGTCCCCGTCCTTCGGGGCGCCGTCGGCGACGACGATCGCGTCGAACTCGATCGACCGCCCCGTGGCGAAGGTGCGCTCCACGATCTCGACGTCCTTGCCCTTCGCCAGCTGCCCGCCGTGCGGCGCGATCACCCGGAGCAGCGCGCCTTCGGCCTCCAGCGCCTTCCGCAGCGTGGCGATCCCGCTCAGGTCGGCACCGGGGCCGGCGACCACGCCGACGATCCGACCCTCGATCGGGAAGGGCGTCGGCCTGATCTGGCGCAGCGCGGGGGACTCCAGGCGCGGCTTCTCCGCCTTGACCTTCTTCGGCACCGGCAGCCCGAGCCCGGCGGCGACCTGCGCGCAGAGCTTCGCGTCGATGCGCGCGAGCACCGACAGGCCGCGCTCCTTGATCGACTGCTCGTAGCACTTGCCGAGCTCGAAGGTGTACGCGTCGGCCACGTGCTGCTGCTCGACGCCGGTGAGGCTCCGGTAGAACAGCGCCGGCTGGGAGAAGTGGTCGTCGAAGGACGCCGGCGCCGTCCGGCCGACCGCTCCCTCGACGTGCCGCGGCACGTGCACGTAGCCGCCCTCGGCCCAGTCGGCGGGGAAGGGGACGCCGTCGTCGACGCTGTTGGGCGTGTACGGCGCCTGCCCGGTGTGCACCGCCTGCTGCGCGAAGCCGTCCCGGCTGTTGTCGTTCACCGGCGCGTGCGGCCGGTTGATCGGCAGCTGGGTGAAGTTCGGGCCGCCCAGGCGGGTGAGCTGGGTGTCCAGGTAGGAGAAGTTCCGGCCCTGCAGCAGCGGGTCGTTGGTGCCCTCGATGCCCGGCACCAGGTGGCCGGTGTGGAAGGCGACCTGCTCGGTCTCGGCGAAGAAGTTGGTCGGGTTGGCGTTCAGCACCAGCGTGCCGATCGGCTGCACCGGTGCCAGCTCCTCCGGCACGATCTTGGTCGGGTCCAGCAGGTCGATGCCCTCGAACGTCTCCTCGGGGGTGTCGGGGAAGACCTGGATGCCCAGTTCCCACTCGGGGAAGGCGCCGTTCTCGATGGCGTCGGCCAGGTCGCGGCGGTGGAAGTCGGGATCCACGCCACCGGCGATCTGCGCCTCCTCCCAGGTGAGCGAGTGCACGCCGAGCTTCGGCTTCCAGTGGAACTTCACCAGGGCCGTCTCCCGCTCGGCGTTCACCAGCCGGAAGGTGTGGACGCCGAAGCCCTCCATCGTCCGGTAGCTGCGCGGGATGCCCCGGTCGCTCATGTTCCAGATCGTGTGGTGGGTGGCCTCGGTGTGGAGGGTGACGAAGTCCCAGAAGGTGTCGTGCGCCGACTGCGCCTGCGGGATCTCGCGGTCGGGGTGCGGCTTGCCCGCGTGGATGATGTCGGGGAACTTGATCGCGTCCTGGATGAAGAAGACCGGCATGTTGTTGCCGACCAGGTCCCAGGTGCCTTCTCTCGTGTAGAACTTCGTCGCGAACCCGCGGGTGTCGCGCACAGTGTCGGCCGAGCCACGTGAGCCCAGCACGGTGGAGAACCGCACGAACACCGGCGTCTCCAGGCCCTTCTCGGCCAGGACGGCGGCCCGGGTCACCGACGCGGCGGCCCCGTTGGCGGTGAAGACGCCGTGCGCTCCGGCGCCGCGGGCGTGCACGACGCGCTCCGGGATCCGCTCGTGGTCGAAGTGCATGATCTTCTCGCGCAGGTGGAAGTCCTCCAGGAGGACCGGTCCCCGCGGACCCGCCTTGAGCGAGTGGTCGGTGTCCGGGATGCGCACCCCGTTCGGCGTGGTGAGCGTGTCGCCGGCCTGACCCCGGGGATCGCGGCCGTCCTCCGGTCCGTCGTGGCCGACACCGGTGGGGCTGACGGTCCTCGGTGCGGACTGGTCCGGCGTGCGCGCGGGGGGCATGGGAACTCCTGACTGCTGCAGAGTCGTGCGGTCCCCCGGCGGCTACCCGATGTCGTTGCGCAGGCAAACGATCCGTCCCGGTGGGTGGAAACTCCCGGCGGGGGGTAGGCGGGGGCGCGGACGTGTGGCGCTTCCTCCGGCCCCGGCGTCCGACCGGAGAAGGAGGAAGCGTGAACCGGCAGGACCAGAAGCGCGCCCAGCTGGGTGAGACCGACGCGCCCGCGGAGGACGAGGTCGCCGAGGCGTTCGAGAAGATCGTCAGCGAGGGGGCCCAGCGGCTGCACCGCCGGTGGCGGGAGGTGCTGGCGACGGGGCTGGCCGGCGGGCTGGAGATCGCCGTCGGCGTCCTGGCGCTGCTCGCCGTCTACGCCGCGACGGGCAGCCATCTGCTGGCCGGGGTGGCCTTCAGCGTCGGCTTCGTGGCGCTCATGCTCGGCCGCAGCGAGCTGTTCACCGAGGGCTTCCTCGTGCCGGTCACCGCCGTCTTCGCCGGCCGGGCCAGTGCCGCGCAGCTGGGCAAGCTGTGGGCCGGCACCCTGGTCGCCAACCTGGTCGGCGGGTGGCTGGTCATGTGGGTGGTCGTGCAGGCCTTCCCCGACCTGGTGGCCACCGCCGTCGAGTCCGCGGTGCACTTCGTCGAGGCGCCGCTGGACCTGCAGTCGGTGTGCCTGGCCTTCCTGGGCGGCAGCGTCATCACGCTGATGACGCGGATGCAGCACGGCGCCCACACCGAGGGCGGGAAGATCGTCGCCGCCGTCATCGGCGGGTTCCTGCTGGCCGGGCTGCAGCTGTTCCACTCCATCCTCGACTCGCTGATCATCTTCGGGGCCCTGCACGCCGGCGCCCCGTTCGGCTACGGGGACTGGCTGGCCTGGTTCTGGTACACGGTGCTGCTCAACATGGCCGGGGGGTTGCTCGTGATCACCCTGATCCGGCTGGTGCGGAGCAAGGAGCTGATCGAGGAGGAGCGCCGGCGGGCCGCCGCCGACGACTGAGCCGGGCCGTTCGTGCACGGCTCGGCGGCCCGGAGCACATCACAGGGAGCGGCGGGGCGAGCGGGTGCAGCTGCCCGGTCTGCGGCTAGGTTGTCCGCACTGTGCTGCCCGCCGTCACCGCCACCCGCTACGTCACCCCGCTCCGTGAGGGTGGCTCGCTGCCGGGGCTCATGGAGGCCGACGACCTGGGCACCTACGTGGTCAAGTGGCGCGCGGCCGGCCAGGGCGTGCAGGTCCTGGTCGCCGAGGTGGTGTGCGCCGAGCTCGCCCGCGCGCTGGAGCTGCCGGTGCCCGCGCTGGTGACCGTCGACGTCGTCCCGGAGCTGGCCGTGGGGGAGCCGGACGTCGAGGTCCAGGAGCTTCTCCAGCGCTCGGCCGGCCGCAACCTGGGGCTGGACTACCTGCCGGGGGCGCTCGACTTCGAGGCCGGTGCCGACGGCGTGGACCCGGAGCTCGCCGGACGGGTGCTGTGGTTCGACGCCCTGGTCGGCAACGTCGACCGGTCCTGGCGCAACCCGAACATGCTGTTCTGGCACGGCCGGCTGCAGCTGATCGACCACGGCGCCGCGCTGACCTTCCACCACCACTGGCCGGGTGCCGCCGCCGCGGTCGCCCGCCCGTACGACGCGTCCGCGCACGCGCTGCTGGAGTGCGAGCCCCGGGTGCCGGCGGCCGATGCCGCGCTGGCCGGCCGGGTGACCAGGCCGCTGCTGGAGAACGTGCTGGCCCAGGTGCCCGACGAGTGGCTGGACGAGGGGGCGCCGGACGAGCTGCGCACCCGGTACGTGGACCAGCTCCTCGCCCGGCTGGCCGCCCGGGAGTCCTGGCTGCCGCCGCTGGTCGCCGCTGCCGAGGCCGGTGGCGGTGGGCGCCGTCGCGCGCCCCGCGGGGAGAACCGGCCCGCGTGGCTCGGGCCCCCGCCACCGGAGGGGGTGACCCAGCGATGAGCGGCTCCGGGTCGAGGGACACCTTCGAGTACGCGGTGCTGCGGGTGGTGCCCCGGGTCGAGCGCGGTGAGGCGCTGAACGCCGGCGTCCTCGTCTACTGCCGGCAGCGGGACTACCTCGGCTCGCGGGTGCACCTGGACCTACAGCGACTGCACGCACTGGACCCGACCGCCGACGCCGAGGCGATCGGGCGGGCGCTGCAGGCCGCCGCCGACGTCTGCGCCGCCGATCCGGCCGCGGGGGCGGCGGGACGCGAGGCGCTCGGCTCCCGGTTCCGCTGGCTGACCGCCCCTCGGAGCACGGTCATCCAGCCGGGTCCGGTGCACACCGGGCTGACCGCGGACCCCGAGGCGGAGGCCGACCGGCTCCTGCGGCTGCTGGTCCTGCCCGTCGAAGGCTGAGGACCACCTCCTCCCGGCCCCTGCACCGGTCGGTACAGCGGCTGTAGTCAGTCGGGGAGGAGCGCGTCGATCCGCCGGGCCAGCTCCAGGTCGAGCTCGGTGACGCCGCCGGCGGAGTGGCTGACCAGCGACAGGTGCAGGGTGCGCCAGCGGAGGTCGACGTCGGGGTGGTGGTCCATCTCCTCGGCGACGTCGGCGATCGCCACGATCGCGTCCACCGCCTCGCGGAAGGTGGGCAGCTGGACGGTCCGGCGGATCCCGTCGGCGTCCCCGCTCCAGGACGGGAGCGCGTCGAGGGCGGTGGCGACGTCGTCGGGGGAGAGGCGTGGTGGGCGAGGCATGTGGTGATGATGCTGGAACGGCCGCGTCCCAGGGGCCCGCGGCGTGCGGAGCGCGTCGTTCACCGGCCTCGGTGCAGGGGCCCGACGCGAGCGTGCGAGCGGTGGGGGGCAGCGAGGTCCTTCTGGTGGTCCTTCGTCAGGTGTGCAGGCCGCACTCGACCTTGGTCGTGCCCGCCCAGCGGCCGGCGCGCGGGTCCTCGCCCGGCGCGACCGGGCGGGTGCAGGGCTCGCAGCCGATCGAGCCGTAGCCGAGCTCGAACAGCGGGTTGACCGGCACCTGGTGCGCGGCGATGTAGTCGTCCACGTCGCCCTGCGTCCAGGCGGCGAGCGGGTTGACCTTCACCATGCCGCGCTTGGCGTCCCAGTCGACCAGCCGGGTGCCGGCGCGGGTGGCGGACTCGTCCCGGCGGACACCGGACCCCCACGCGACGTAGCCGGCCAGCGCCTGCGCCAGCGGCGTGACCTTGCGCAGGCTGCAGCACAGGTCCGGGTCGCGGTCGTGCAGCTTCGCCCCGAAGGCGAGGTCCTGCTCGGCGACGGTCTGCTCCGGGGTGACGTTCACCAGCGTGACGGGCAGGACCCCGGTGATCCAGTCGCGGGTGCCGATGGTCTCGGCGAAGTGGTAGCCGGTGTCCAGGAAGACCACGTGCACGCCGGGGGCGGCGCGGCCGGCCAGGTGGGCGAGCAGCCCGTCCGCCATGGACGACGTGACCGCGAACCGGTCACCGAACGTCTCCCCGGCCCAGCGCAGCGCGGCGAGCGCCTGCTCGACCGGGTCGGCGATGCGGCCGAAGCGCGCGTCGGCCTCGTCGGCCAGCTCCGGCGAGGCGCCGATAGCGGTCGTCATTCCTGCACCCCCGTCGCGATCAGGCGGACCGAGAACGCCCGCAGGCAGGCGCCGCAGCGCCAGCCGGCGGCCGACTCGCCCTCGTAGGGGGTCAGCTCCTCGTCCCCGCAGTACGGGCAGTGGAACACCGGCAGCTGCCGGGCCCTTCCCGCGCCCGCCTCCTCGGTCATGACGTCGCCTCGCCGGCGCTCGTCGACGTCATGCCCACAGGTGCTGTGCTCTCCGGTGACCTCGCGAGCTCGGTCACAGCAGCCAGTCCTCGTCCGCCCGGGAGACGTAGTGCGCGAACGACTCCCCGGGCGTCCGCCGCTCCAGGAACCCGCGCAGCACCCGCTCGCAGTAGTCGGCGGTCTCTGCCTTGGTCACCTTGTGCCCGCGGAACTTGCGGCCGAAGGTGGCCTCGACGCCGAGGTGACCGCCCAGGTGGACCTGGAAGCCCTCGACCATCTCGCCGGCGGCGTCGCGCACCATCGAGCCCTTGAACCCGATGTCGGCGGTCTGGAACCGGGCGCAGCTGTTGGGGCAGCCGTTGACGTTGATCCCGATCGGGGTGTCGAAGTCGGGCAGCCGCTTCTCCAGCTCCGCGTAGAGGTCCTGCGCGTGCTGCTTGGTCTCGACGATCGCCAGCTTGCAGAACTCCAGGCCGGTGCAGGCCATGGTGCCGCGGCGGAAGGCGCTCGGGCGGACCTGCAGGTCGTGCTCGGCGAGCGCGGCGACCAGGGCCTCGACCTTCTCGTCGGGGACGTCCAGGATGACCAGCTTCTGCTGCGTCGTCGTCCGGATGCGGCCCTGGCCGTACTCGTCGGCCAGATCCGCGATCGTGGTGAGCAGCGAGCCGCTGATCCGGCCGGTGCGCAGCGCGAAACCGACGGCGTTGGCGCCGTCCTTCTGCCGGCTGACGCCCACGTGGTCGCGCTGGTCGTGCTTGGCCGGTGCCGGGGCCGGCCCGTCGGGCAGCTGCACGTGCAGGTACTCGTCCTGCAGCACCTGGCGGAACTTCTCCGGGCCCCAGTCGGCCATGAGGAACTTGATGCGGGCGCGGTTGCGCTGCCGGCGGTAGCCGTAGTCGCGGAAGACGGCCGTGCACGCCGCCCACACGTCGGTGACCTGGTCGGGACGGACGAACACCCCGATCCGCTGGGCGAACTTCGGGTTGGTGGACAGCCCGCCGCCCACCCAGAGGTCGTAGCCGGCCTCGCCGTCGGCGTTCCGCACGCCGACGAAGGAGACGTCGTCGATCTCCGGCTCGGTGCAGTGGTCCACGCAGCCGGACATCGACGTCTTCCACTTGCGCGGCAGGTTGCTGAACTCGGGGCTGCCCACGTACTTCGCGACGGTCTCGGCGATGACGTCGGTGGCGTCGAGCACCTCGTCCTCGAGGATCCCGGCGAGCGGGCAGCCGAGCATGACGCGCGGGACGTCCCCGCAGGCCTCCATCGTGCTCAGGCCCACCGACTCCAACCGCCGCCAGATCTCGGGCACGTCCTCGATGCGGATCCAGTGGTACTGCACGTTCTGCCGGTCGGTGACGTCGGCGACGTCGCGGCCGAAGTCGGTGCTGATCCCGCCGATCACGCGCAGCGCGTCGCTGGTCAGCTGCCCGCCGTCGATGCGCGCCCGCATCATGAAGTAGGAGTCCTCGAGCTCCTCGGGCTCCAGCACGGCGGTCTTGCCGCCGGGGATCCCCTGGGCGCGCTGGGTGTAGAGCCCCATCCAGCGCATCCGGCCGCGGAGGTCCCCGGGGTCGATGCTGTCGAAGCCCCCCTTCGAGTAGATGTCGAGGATCCGCTGACGGACGTCGAGACCGTCGGAGTCCTTCTTCATCCGCTCGTTGGGGTTGAGCGGCTCGCGGTAGCCGAGCGCCCACTGGCCTTCCCCACGCTGGGGACGGCTGCTGACGCGGGTGGGGGTGGTCACGGTCGAACTTCTTCCTGCGCCCGTTCCCCTGCCGTGCCCGGCCGACCAGGGAGGAGCGCTGATGATCGGGGGCGCGGCGGGAGCGGCGCGAGGTGGACCGAGGTCAGCGCGGCGCGGAACAGGCGGCGCTGGAGACGAGCGCGAGGTCGATGTGCAGCCGCGCGACGAGGAGGCTGCCGCGGTCGGTCACGCCCCCCATCGTCGCACAAGTCGACCGGATCGGTGGAGTGACCCGGGATACGGGCCTCCTCAGGCGCCCGGCGCGTCACCGAAGGAACGCCAGGCGTTCTCCAGTGCGACCAGCTCCGCGGCGTGCGCGGGGAGGTCGCCGGAGATGACGTCGGCCAGCGTGACCCCCTCCAGCACCCGGCGGTAGCCCTCGCGGGCGGCCACCCAGACCGACGCCAGCGCCTCGGCGGCGCCCGGGTAGGCGACCTCCTCGGGGCGCCGGCCGTGCACCTCGGCGAGGAACCCCTGCTCCACCCGCATGACCCGCGCGATCGAGATCTCCGACGGCGGGAGGGCGAGCCGGTAGCCACCCTCCCGGCCGCGCTGGCTGGTGACCAGGCGGGCGTGCTGCAGGTCGCCGAGGATGGTCTGCAGGAACCGGGCCGGGATGCCCTGGTTGGTGGCGATGCGCTCGGCGGTCAGGGCCTCGGGGGCCACCGCGGCCAGCTCGAGAGCAGCGCGGACGGCGTAGTCCACGCGGGCGGTGATGCGCACTGTGCTCCTCTGCGGGGCTGCTCTGCCCGGTCCGGCAGGTCGGCGCAGCCGGGGTTCTGCCGGCCCATCCTGCCGGTTCTGCCAGGCTGGACCCGTGTTCCGGCTGCGATTCACCACGATGGTGGAGGCGCCGCTCACCGTGGCCTTCGACGTGGCCCGCGCACTCGGGCGTCCGTGGGGTTCGCCGCTGGAGGAGCTCGTCTCGGTCCGGCCGGAGCTCGACGTGCACGCGGGGGCCCCGGGGCCGGGCGGGCGTCGGCTGACCCACTCGCGGCGCTTCTCTGCCACCGCCGCGGGCACCCTCGTCGAGGAGCAGCTGGACTGGGAGTCCGCCGGATGGCTGGGGGGCCTGCGCGACCGGCTGGTCCTGCGCCGGCGGATCCGCCGGGCGATGCGGGCGCACCTGGACGCCTACGCCGTGGCCGCCGAGCGCCGGGCCCTGGACGTGCTGCAGGTGGTGGGCGCGGCGATCGTCGACGACGGCCGGCTGCTCGTCGCGAAGCGGGCGGGCGGCCCCTACGACGGGCTCTGGGAGTTCCCGGGCGGAAAGGTCGAGCCGGGGGAGTCGCAGCTCGCCGCACTGGTGCGCGAGATCGAGGAAGAGCTGGGCGTCCCGATCACCCCGGAGGACTTCCTCGGCGAGGTGCTGCTCGACGGCGTCGTGGGTGGCGGTCCGCCGGGCAGCTCGACCCTGCGGGTCTGGTCGGCGCGCCTCGCCGGTGGGGTGCCGGTGGCGCGCGAGCACGCCGAGCTGCGCTGGGTCCGGGCCGACGAGCTGGACGCGCTGGACTGGATATCGGCCGACCGCCCGCTCGTCCCCGCCGTCCGCGCCCTCCTGCGCGACGTCCGACGGCCCGCCTGAAGGCCCCCCGACGGCACGGACGCCGCGGCTCGGGGAGCCGCGGCGTCCGTCGTCGGAGCGTCCTGCCGGGCCCTCCCGGAGGACGCCGCCGACGGGACGGCGCTACTTCTTGAAGGCGTCCTTGAGGTTCTCGCCGGCCTGCTTGAGGTTGCTCTTCGACTCCTCCTTCTGCCCCTCCGCCTGCAGATCCCGGTCGCCGGTCTGCTCGCCGACGGCCTGCTTGCCCTTCCCGGAGACCTCTTCGATCTTGTTCGTCAGCTTGTCCGTGCCACTCATCGCGCGTGCCTCTCCCTCGGGATCCGTGTCGAGGGGACAGGTACCCGGGTCGGCGGCCGGCCGAACCCGCTGCGGAGGCGTCGCCGGAAGCTGTCCGGCGGACGGCGTGAATGAGAGGAAGGACACGCGGCGGGACGGCGGTTCGCGGTGTGGATGTTGCGGCTGAGGCGAGGGTCACGCATGGAGGTCACAACTCGATGACGGCCGTGGACACCCTCTTCGCGGCGTGCCTAGGGTCCTTCCGTCGTACTGGGGAGGTCTGTGCCACCCGGGTGCGTTTCGATCGTGACCAATCAGTCGTCCGACGGCCCTCTGCTGGGCTCGGATCGACCTGTCCGTTCCCCCCGCGCACGCGGGTCGAGGGAGGCCTTGCACGTGAAGTTGAGCAAGCGCAGCAGTTCACTGGTCGCGACGGCCATCGCCGCCGCGCTGGTGATGACCGCCTGTGGCGGTAGCGACGACGAGGGCAGCGAGGGGGAGAGCGGCGCCGCCGGCGGCACCTACAGCATCGCCCTCTACAGCGACCCGGAGAACCCGCTCGTCCCGAGCAACACCTCGGAGAGCGAGGGCGCGCAGGTCCTCGAGGCCCTGTGGACCGGTCTGATCCAGTACGCCGCCGACGGCTCCGTCGAGTACACCGGTATCGCGGAGTCCATCGAGTCGGAGGACAGCCAGACCTGGACGGTCACGCTGAACGACGGCTGGACCTTCCACGACGGCACGCCGGTCACCGCGAGCTCGTTCGTCGACGCGTGGAACTGGGCCGCCTACAGCGAGAACGCCCAGGGCGCCTCGTACTTCTTCTCGAACATCGAGGGCTACGGCGACCTGCAGGCCGAGACCGACGACGCCGGCAACGTCGTCTCCCCGGCGATCGCCACGGAGATGAGCGGGCTCGAGGTCATCGACGACCAGACCTTCGAGGTCACGCTGGCGGCGCCGTTCGCCCAGTTCCCGGTCACCGTCGGGTACAACGCCTTCCACCCGCTGCCGGAGGGCTTCTTCGACGACCCGGAGGGCTACGGCGCACTGCCGATCGGCACCGGCCCGTTCAAGGCCGACGAGGAGTTCGTGCCGGGCCAGGGCATCACGCTGTCCCGCTACGAGGACTACGCCGGCCCGAACCCGGCGCAGGCCGACACGGTCGAGTTCCGTGTCTACAGCGATGTCGACACCGCCTACCTCGACGTGCAGGGCGGCAACCTCGACGTCTCGCCCGACCTGCCCCCGGACGCCATCGCCTCGGCGGAGGACGTGTTCGGCGACGCCTTCCTCGAGGCGCCGTCGTCGGGCTTCCAGTACCTCGGTTACCCGGTGTACGACGAGCGCTTCTCCGACCCGCGCGTGCGCCAGGCCTTCTCCATGGCCATCGACCGCGAGGCCATCTCCGAGGCCATCTTCCAGGGCACCAAGCAGCCGGCGGACTCGTTCGTCGCGCCGATCGTCGACGGGTACCGCGAGGGGGCCTGCGAGTACTGCGAGCTGGACCCCGAGGCGGCCAACGCGCTGCTCGACGAGGCCGGGTTCGACCGCACGCAGCCGATCGAGCTGTGGTTCAACTCCGGCGCCGGTCACGACGCCTGGGTGCAGGCGGCCGGTAACCAGATCCGGGACAACCTGGGTGTCGACTACGTCCTCCGCGGCGACCTCGACTTCGCCCAGTACCTCCCGCTGCTCGCCGACAAGGGTGTGACCGGTCCGTTCCGGCTCGGCTGGTCCATGGACTACCCGAGCCCGCAGAACTACCTGGAGCCGCTCTACTCGGCCGCGGCGATCCCGCCGAACGGCTCGAACCGCGTCTTCTACGTGAACGAGGAGTTCGACGCGCTCGTCCAGCAGGGGAACTCGGCCGAGAGCAACGAGGAGGCCATCGAGTTCTACAACCAGGCCGAGGACATCCTCATCGAGGACATGCCGAGCATCCCGATGTTCTTCGACGTGGAGCAGGCCGTGCACGCCGACACCGTGTCGGACGTGGTGATCGACGTGTTCGGGCACATCCGCACCGCCGAGGTCAGCGTCAACTGACGCGGCGCCCGTAACACCGCACCATCCCCGCCGCCGGGGGTGCTGTCCCCGTGACAGTCACCCCCGGCGGCGCGGAGCGTGTGGGGGCTGACAGCATTCCCACCGACGCCGCACAGGGTGCCGGCCGCACACACAGAACCGAGGGGGGACATGGGCCGCTACGTGGCGCGCCGCCTCTTGCTCACGATCCCGGTCATGCTGGGCGCATCGTTCCTGATCTTCGCGATGGTGTTCGCGCTGCCGGGGGACCCGATCGCGGCCCTGGCCGGCGACCGGCCGATCGCGCCCGCCGTGGCCGCCCAGCTGCGGGACGACTTCAACCTCGGCGACCCGCTGTGGCTGCAGTACGCCAAGTACGTGGGCGACCTGGTCCAGGGCGACTTCGGTACCGACTTCGCCGGCCGCCCGGTCCTGGACACCATCCTCCAGCGGCTGCCGGTGACCGCCAAGCTCGCGCTGGTCGCGGTCCTGTTCGAGATCGTGATCGGCATCGTGGCCGGCGTCCTGGCCGGCATCCGGCGGAACAGCTTCTTCGACAACCTGGTGCTGGTGTCGACGACGATCGTGGTCTCGGTGCCGATCCTGGTGCTGGCGTTCCTCGCCCAGTTCGTCTTCGGCCTGAAACTGGAGCTGTTCCCGATCGCCGGCGTCCGCGACGGCTGGTACAGCTACCTGCTGCCCGGTCTGGTCCTCGCCGCCGGGTCGGTCGCGTACGTCGCGCGGCTGACCCGCACCAGCATGGCGGAGAACCTGCGGGCCGACTACGTGCGGACCGCCCGCGCCAAGGGGCTCAAGCCGAGCACGGTGGTGGTCCGGCACACCCTGCGCAACAGCCTCATCCCCGTGGTGACGTTCATCGGCGCCGACATCGGCACGCTGATGGGCGGCGCCATCGTGACCGAGACGGTGTTCAACATCCCCGGCATCGGTCGCGCCGTGTTCGAGTCGATCCAGCGGCAGGAGGGGGCGGTCGTCGTCGGGATCGTCACGCTGCTCGTCTTCTTCTTCATCTTCTTCAACCTGGTCGTCGACGTGCTGTACGCCGTCCTCGACCCGAGGATCCGCTATGACTGACCGCCACCTGACCGACGCCGGGCACGACGAGGTGGGTGCCGGGCGGGTCACCGGGGTCGCGGACGCGGCCGACACCCAGAACGAGACCGAGACGGCGACGCAGGGCAGTCTGTGGAGCGACGCCTGGAAGGCGCTCCGGAAGAGCGTGCTGTTCTGGCTGGGGGCGGTCCTCGGCGTCGGCTTCATCCTGATGGCCGTGTTCCCGCAGCTGTTCGCCCGCGGCGCGAAGCCGCGGGACTGCGACCTGGCGAACTCCGCCGACCCGCCGTCGGCGGCGCACTGGTTCGGCTTCGACCAGCAGGGCTGCGACTACCTCGCCCAGGTGGTCTACGGGGCGCGCAACTCCCTGATCATCGGTGTCCTGGCGGTGCTGTTCATCCTGCTGCTCGGCGTGATCGTCGGGGCGATCGCCGGGTTCTACGGCGGCTTCACCGACGGCCTGCTCTCGCGGGTCGCCGACATCTTCTACGCCATGCCGCTGATCCTCGGGGCGCTCGTGCTGCTGCGGGTGGGGCCGTCCACGGACATCCCCGTCATCAGCGATCGCGGGGCGGGGGCGGTCGCCATCGCGCTCGCGGCCTTCGGCTGGATGACCGCCATGCGGCTGGTCCGCTCGCAGGTCATCTCGGTGAAGAGCGGGGACTACGTGGCCGCGGCCCGCGCGATGGGCGCCGGTGACACCCGCATCCTGGTGCGGCACATCCTGCCCAACGCCGTCGCCCCGGTCCTGGTCTACGCGACGATCACGGTCGGCATCCTGATCGCGGCCGAGGCGACGCTGACCTTCCTCGGCGTCGGCCTGCAGCGGCCGGCGATCTCCTGGGGCCTGCAGATCAACGAGGGGCAGAACCTGCTGCGCACGGCACCGCACATCGTGCTGTTCCCGAGCGCCGTGCTGACCCTGACGGTCATGGCCTTCATCCTCATGGGCGACGCCCTGCGCGACGCCCTCGACCCGAGGCAGCGTTCATGAGCATCTCCTCCGGCGCGACGGCGGCACCGCGGGGCGGCGCGGTGGGGTCACCGTTGCTCGCCGTCGACGACCTGCAGGTGGAGTTCCGCACGGGCTCGGGCGTGGTCAACGCCGTCAACGGGATCAGCTACACCCTGGCCCAGGGGGAGACCCTCGCGATCCTGGGCGAGTCCGGGTCCGGCAAGTCGGTCTCCGCCCAGGCGATCATGGGCATCCTCGACACCCCGCCCGCCCACATCACCGGCGGCACGGTCGTGTTCGAGGGCCGGGACCTGCTCACCCTGCCGCCCGAGGAGCAGCGGCAGGTGCGTGGCCCCGGCATCTCGATGATCTTCCAGGACGCGCTGTCGGCGCTGAACCCCGTGTACAGCGTGGGGTTCCAGATCGGCGAGATGTTCCGCGCGCACCAGGGCCTGTCGAAGAAGGACGCCAAGCGCAAGGCCGTCGAGCTGATGGACCGCGTGCGCATCCCGGCCGCGGCGCAGCGGGTGAACGACTACCCGCACCAGTTCTCCGGCGGCATGCGGCAGCGCGTGATGATCGCCATGGCCATCGCGCTCGACCCGAAGATCCTCATCGCCGACGAGCCGACCACCGCGCTCGACGTCACGGTGCAGGCGCAGGTGATGGACCTGCTCAAGGACCTGCAGCGCGACACCGGGATGGGCCTGATCCTGATCACCCACGACCTGGGCGTGGTCAACGAGGTCGCCGACAACGTGGCCGTCATGTACGCCGGGCGCATCGTCGAGCGGGGCACCGTGGACGACGTCTTCAGCAGGCCGGCGATGCCCTACACCGAGGGGCTCATGACCTCGATCCCCCGGGTGGAGGCGAAGGGCGGCCGGCTCGTGCCGATCTCCGGGCAGCCGCCGAACCTGGCCCGCATCCCGTCGGGCTGCCCGTTCCACCCGCGCTGCCCGCGGCGCCGGATCGGCGCGGAGGCGGCGCCTGGCCGCGACTGCGCGGTCGACCACCCGCCGCTGCGCCTGGTCGTCCCCGGCCGCGAGGCCGCGTGCCACTACAGCGAGGAGGTGCTCGGTGTCTGACGACAGCTCCCGGCCGTCCGACCGGGACCAGGAGGTCGCTCGCGCCGCCGCGGGCGCGACCACCGGCTCCGGCGCGTCCGAGCACGGCGGGACGACGGCGTCCGAGCCGCTGCTGCAGCTCAAGAACCTGGAGAAGCACTTCCCCCTCACCCAGGGGATCGTGTTCAAGAAGACGGTCGGGCACGTCCGTGCCGTGGACGGCGTCACCCTGACCCTCGGCCGCGGGGAGACGCTGGGACTGGTCGGCGAGTCCGGCTGCGGCAAGTCGACGGTGGCGAAGCTGCTGGTGGCGCTGGAGAAGCCCAGCGACGGGCAGATCCTCTACAAGGGCCGGGACGTGGCCCGGATGGGCCGGCGCGACCTCAAGCAGTACCGACGCGAGGTCCAGATCATCTTCCAGGACCCGTACGCCTCGCTGAACCCGCGGATGACCGTCGGCGACATCGTTGCCGAGGGCTGGTCGGTGCACGCCGACATCGCCCCGAAGAAGGGCCGGCTGCAGCGCACCCAGGAGCTCATGGACCGGGTCGGGCTCAACCCCGACTTCGTCAACCGGTACCCGCACCAGTTCTCCGGCGGCCAGCGCCAGCGCATCGGCATCGCCCGGGCCCTGGCGCTGCAGCCGGAGGTCATCGTCTGCGACGAGCCGGTCTCCGCGCTCGACGTCTCGGTGCAGGCCCAGGTGGTGAACCTGCTCGAGGACCTGCAGGACGACTTCGGCCTCTCCTACCTCTTCATCGCCCACGACCTGTCGGTGGTCCGGCACATCTCCGACCGCGTCGCCGTCATGTACCTCGGCAGCGTGGTGGAGGAGGGCACGGACTCCGACGTCTACGGCTCGCCGTCGCACCCCTACACCCAGGCGCTGCTGTCGTCGGTCCCGCTGCACGAGCCGCACCTGCGGGGCCAGAAGGACCGCATCCTGCTGCAGGGCGACGTGCCGAGCCCGGCGAACCCGCCCTCGGGGTGCCGGTTCCGCACCCGCTGCTGGAAGGCCCAGGACATCTGCGCCACCGAGCCGCCGGCGCTGGTCGACCGCGGGCAGGGCCACCCCGCCGCCTGCCACTTCGCCGAGGCGCGGTCGGTCGTCCCCGTCGACGTCGAGTGACCCGCGCCGGGATCAGGGCACCTGATCCCGGCGCGTCCTCCCTCGTGGTGCGCGGTGGGGGAGGACGCCGCGCGGTGAGGGAGGACGACGGGGGGACGGCGTCGGCCCCCGTGCGATCCGGCAGGATCGCGGTGTGACTGCCGACCGACGCATGCTGCTCGTGCACGCCCATCCCGACGACGAGACGATCAACAACGGGGCCACCATGGCCCGCTACGTCGCGGAGGGGGCCCAGGTCACCCTGCTCACCTGCACGCTGGGCGAGGAGGGCGAGGTCCTCGTCCCCGAGCTCGCGCAGCTGGCCGCCGACCAGGCCGACCAGCTCGGCGGCTACCGGATCTGGGAGCTGCGGGGCGCCATGGAGGCCCTCGGCGTCGGCGACATCCGGTTCCTCGGCGGACCGGGCCGCTACCGCGACTCCGGGATGATGGGCGTGCCCTCGAACGGTCGTCCCCGGGCGTTCTGGAACGCCGACCTGGCCGAGGCGATCGCGCACGCGGTGGCCGTCGTCCGCGACGTCCGGCCGCAGGTGCTGGTCACCTACGACGAGAACGGCGGCTACGGCCACCCCGACCACATCCAGGCGCACCGGGTGGCGATGGGGGCGGTCGAGGCGGCGGCCGACCCCGCCTACCGCCCGGACCTGGGCGAGGCCTGGACGACGGCGAAGGTCTACTGGTGTTGCGTGCCCCGGTCGGTGGTCCAGCGGGGGATCGACGCCATGGCGGCCGCCGGAGACGACTCGTTCTTCGAGGGCGTCCGGAGCGCCGACGACGTCCCGTTCGCCGTGCCGGACGACGTCGTCACCGCGGCCGTCGACGGCTCCGCGCACATGGCGCAGAAGGACGCCGCCATGCGCGCCCACCCCACCCAGATCCTGGTGGACGGCCCGTTCTTCGCCCTGTCCAACAACCTGGGCCACGAGATGCTGAGCGTCGAGTACTACCGGCTGGTCCGGGGCGAGCGCGGGACGGCCGGGCCCGGTCCGCAGGGCTGGGAGGACGACCTGTTCGCGGGCACCACCGGATGACGGTCGGCGAGCGGCTGGGCTGGGGTGCGGCCGCCGTCGTGGTGGCCACCTGGCTCGCCCTGGTCGAGGTCTTCTGGCTGCCGCTGCGCGCCGGGGGCGTCCTCGTGCCCGTGTCGGTCCTGGCCGCGGTGGTCGGGAACCTGCTGCTCCCCGTGGCGGCGCTGCGCCTCTCCGGCAGCCGGCTGGTCGCGCTGCTGCCCGCCCTGGCGTGGCTGGTGGTGGCCGTCGGCGCCATGCTGCGCCGTCCCGAGGGTGACCTGGTCATGACCGGGGCCGGCGACCTCGGGGTGCTGAACCTGGTCTTCCTGATGCTCGGCGTGCTCGCCGCCGCCGTGTCCGTGGGCCGGGTGCTCGGCGGGTCCCGCCGTCCGGTCGCACCGGCGCGGTCCGCGCCGGCCGCCGGCCCGGCCAGGACCACCGCGGGTCAGCCGGGCGTCGGCTAGGAGGGCCGCGGGCCAGGAGGGGGCTACGAGGGCCGGGGGAGCCCGCCGCGGGGGACGAACGCCGGCTGCCCGGCCAGCCAGGTGAGGAAGCGCTCGGCGGGCATGGGGCGGGCGATGTGGTAGCCCTGCGCGTAGTCGCAGCCCCAGGCGCGCAGCGCGGTGAGCGTCGCGGCGTCCTCCACGCCCTCCACCACCATGCCCATGCCCAGGTCGAGGCTCAGCTGGAGGGTGCTGCGCACGATCGCGGACGCCCGCTCGTCGGAGGTGAGGTCGGTGACGAAGCTCCGGTCCAGCTTGAGCTCGTCGACCGGCAGCGCGCGCAGGTACGCCAGCGAGGAGTAGCCGGTGCCGTAGTCGTCGATCGACAGCCGCACCCCGAGCCGGCGCAGGCCGGCCATCACCTGCTGGCTGCGGGCGGTGTCGGCCATGAGCACGTCCTCGGTGATCTCGAGGATCAGCGCCCCGGCCGGCACGTCGAACGCGTCGAGCAGCATCTCCACCTGCTCGGGCAGCGCGACGTCCTGCAGGTTGGAGACCGACAGGTTGACCGCCACGGACAGGTCCAGCCCGCCCGCGCGCCACGCCTGCAGGTCGCGCAGCGACCGCTCCAGGACGCGCAGGGCCAGCCGGCGCATCAGGCCGGCCTGCTCGGCCAGCGGGAGGAACACGTCGGGGAAGACCAGCCCCCGTTCGGGGTGCTGCCAGCGCACCAGCGCCTCCACCCCGACGACGCTGCCGCTCCGGAGGTCCAGCTTCGGCTGGTAGTGCACGTCGAGCTCGTCGCCGTCCAGGGCGCTGCGCAGCTCCTCGAGCGTCTGCAGCCGGTCGCGGGAGGCCGGGGTGCCGTCGGGCGCCCAGGTCTCGACGCCGCGCCGGCCACGCTTGGCCAGGTGCATGGCGGTGTCCGCGCGGGCCAGCAGCAGGGAGCGGTCGCGGCCGTGCTCGGGGCAGAGCGCGACGCCGATGCTGGCGTCGACGTGCAGCGGCATGCCGTCGAGCACGAAGGCGTCGCGCAGGGCGGCGCCGAGGTGCCCGGCGACCTCGGTGGCCCGGGCGGCGTCGGCACCCGGGAGCAGGACGGCGAACTCGTCGCCGCCCATCCGCGCCAGCAGGTCGCCGGGGTGCAGCGCCCGTTCCAGGCGCGGACCCACCAGGCAGAGCAGGTCGTCGCCCACGCTGTGCCCGAAGCTGTCGTTGATCTCCTTGAAGCGGTCGAGGTCGATCATCAGGACGGCGCAGGTGGCGTCCTCGGCGCGGTAGACGGTGGCCTCGAGCTGCTCGATGAAGCGGCGGCGGTTGGCCAGCCCGGTCAGCGGGTCGTGGTGGGCCTCGGTGGCCAGCTGCTCGAGGCGCAGCTGCTCCACCGCGCGCAGGGCGGCGTTCTCGACGACCAGGGCACCCTCCAGGGTCACCTGCCGCACCGCCTCCCGGACCTCGGGGGACCAGCAGGTGCGGGCTCCGCCGGTCGCGCCGGTCACCACCAGGCCGAGCAGCCGGTCGCCGGAGAACAGCGGCACCGAGACGTAGGAGGCGAGGTCGAGGGCGTGGGCCAGCCGCGGGTCCAGCAGCTCGCTGGCGCCGGCGTCCTCCACGAAGAGAGGCAGCTTCTGCTCGGCGGTCAGCCGCCACAGCGGGACGTCCCCGGCCGGTCGGCCGACCAGCTGGGTGGCCACCACCTGCTTGTGCGCGTCCGGCCAGTCGACGTGCCGCACCTCGCCGATCCGGCCCTCGTCGTCGAGCAGGTAGGCGGCGCTGCGGTCGGTGCCGGCCAGGCGTTGCACGGCGCGGGCGAGCACCTCGGCGGCCTCGGCCACCCCGGTCGCCCCGGCGCCGTCCACCAGCAGCTGCCGGACGACGCGCGCGGTGGCCAGCGAGGCCGCCCGCGCCTGGCTGGTCCGGGCCTGCTCGATGACGCCGCCCAGGTGCGCGCCGGCGGCCGCGGCCAGCCGGCGGACGTCCTCGGAGAACGGGCGCACCTGGGTGCTGTCGAGGGTGAGCACCCCCGCCAGGTCCGGGCTGCGCCCGAGGGGCACGGCCAGGCCCGACGCGATGTCGAAGTTGTCGACCCACCAGCCGGAGAGCAGGCCGGAGTCCCGGTCGGCGGTCATCGGCTCGCCGGTCCGCAGCACCGTCTCGGCCAGCTGGAGACCGACCGGCGCGTTGCGGAACTGCTCCCAGGTCGCGGGGTCGCGGCGTCCGTCGGCGTAGGCGGCCATGCGCGGGACCAGGCGGCCGTCCTCGAGCAGGAAGATGCAGGCCCGCTCCACCTCCCCGAGCTCGGCGAGCCGGTGGCACGCCGAGCCGAGCAGGTGGTCCATCGACTGGGCCTTGGCGGCGGACTCGATCAAGCCGAGCAGCACCTCGGCCTGCGCGGTGCGGCGCTTCTCCGACCGCCGGGTCCAGGCCTCGGAGAGCGCGAGCGCCAGCTTGGGGGTGACCTGGCGGAGCAGGTGCGGCGCGGCCGCCGCGGCGGGCTCGACGGTGAGCACGCCGACCACCTCGCCGTCGACGAGCAGCGGCTCGCCGTGCGCCGACGTCACGCCGCGGGCCGCCATCTCCCGGTCCGAGGCGCGCTTCCCGTCCGCTCGGGCGACGAGCGGACGGCGGCTGCGGATCACCGCGGCGAGGAAGGGGGAGCGGCTGAGGGAGAGGGCCGTGCGCGGGGTGCCCTCGGTGACCTGGCGCGGATCGGCCATGGACGTGCGGAAGGGCACGGCCATGGCGGTCGACGCCTCGTGCACCCACACCGAGATCCGGGTGGCGCCGGCGGACGCGCGCAACCGGGCGAGCTGGTTCTCCAGCGCCGCCTGGGCGTCGTACGGGGACGCCGGCGGCCGGGGCCGCGGCGTCGTCCCGGGGTGCGCCTTCGCTGACACAGGATCAAGATCGGCATCTCGTTCCGATGCTTGAGCCGCGGGCCGCCGCTCACCCCGACGGGGGAGGGGCGTGCGCCGTCCGGCACCCGTCGCGCTGGGTGCCCCGGTGGCGCGTCATACTGGGGACGCATGATCGCCCCTGGCTCCGGCCAGCGGTTACTGCTCCGCGCTCCCCGGGAGGGAACCACCGTGACCTACGTCATCACACAGGCCTGCGTCGACGTCCTCGACAAGGCGTGCATCGACGAGTGCCCGGTGGACTGCATCTACGAGGGCGAGCGGATGCTCTACATCCACCCCGACGAGTGCGTCGACTGCGGTGCCTGCGAGCCGGTCTGCCCGGTGGAGGCCATCTACTACGAGGACGACGTCCCGGACAAGTGGAAGGACTTCTACAACGCCAACGTGGAGTTCTTCTCCGACCTGGGCAGCCCCGGCGGCGCGGCCAAGACCGGCAAGATCAACAAGGACCACCCGCTGGTGGCGGCCCTCCCGCCGCAGGGCGAAGGTTCCTGACGGCTCCGCAGGCGGGGGACGCGGCCGCCGGGTCCCCGCCCTCGCTGCCGGACTTCCCGTGGGACTCCCTGACCGCGGCGCGGGCCCGCGCGGCGCAGCACCCCGGCGGGGTGGTCGACCTGTCGATCGGCACGCCGGTCGATGACACGCCCGCGGTCCTCACCGAGGCGCTGGCCGGGGCAGGTAACGCCCCCGGGTACCCCACGGCGCTGGGGACGGCGACGCTGCGGACGGCCGCGGCGGACTGGCTGCGGCGCCGGCTCGGCGTCCGGGTGGCCGACCCGCTGGGTGCCGACCCGTCGCTGATCCCGACCGTGGGGTCCAAGGAGCTGGTGGCCCTGCTGCCGACGCTGCTCGGACTGCCGCGGGGCAGCACGGTGGTCGTCCCCGAGGTCGCCTACCCGACCTACGAGGTCGGCGCGGTCCTGGCCGGCCTCGCCGTCCTGCGCACCGACGCACCGCCGCCGGACGCCGCCGGGATCAGCCTGGTCTGGCTGAACTCGCCGGGCAACCCGCACGGCCGGGTGCTGGACGACGACCGGCTGCGCGCGTGGGTGGCCTGGGGCCGGGCGCACGGCGTCCCGGTGGTCGCCGACGAGTGCTACGTGACGCTGGGCTGGGACGTCGAGCCGCGGTCGGTGCTGCACCCGGCCATCGCGGGGGAGGACCACACCGGCCTGCTCGCCGTGCACTCGCTGTCCAAGCAGTCCACGGCCGCCGGGTACCGCGCCGGTCTGCTCTCCGGTGACCCCGCGCTGGTCCGCCCGGTCTGGCAGGTCCGGCGGCACCTCGGGTTGCTGGTCCCCGGCCCGGTGCAGGCGGCCATGGCCGCCGCGCTCGACGACGACGCGCACGTCGAGGCGCAGCGGGAGCGGTACCGGGCCCGCCGGGAGACGCTGGCGGCCGCCGTCCGGGGCGCGGGGCTGCGGATCGACCACTCCGAGGCAGGTCTCTACCTCTGGGTCACCCGGGACGAGGACTGCTGGACGACGATCGAGTGGCTCGCGGGCCTCGGCATCGTGGCGGCCCCGGGCAGCTTCTACGGGCCGGCCGGTGCCCGGCACGTGCGCATGGCCCTGACCGCGACCGACGAGCGGATCGCCGCCGCCGCGGAGCGCCTGTCGGCCTGAGGGGGCCGGCCGCTCACTGCGGCTCGCGGTACCGGAGCACGGTCCCCGCGCCCACCCGCCGGGCGGCCGACAGGCTCAGCAGCGCCCGGCGGAGGAGTTCGTCGGCAGCGGCGTCGGCCGTGGCGGGTGCGATGCCCGCCGCGGCGGTGACGTCCGGGATGCCCAGCGCGGGGACCGCGGCGACCAGGCGGGCGGCCGCGGTCTCGGCCCCCGCCACCGGGCCGTTGAGCAGCACGACGAACTCCCCGGGCCCGGACTTGCCCAGCCAGTCGTCGCCGCGCAGCGAACCGGCCAGCAGCGAGGTGACCGCCGCCAGGGTGCTCTGCGCGGTCGGCCATCCGTCGTCCCGGCGCAGCAGCCCGAGCACCACGACCGTCGTGGGGGCCGGCGCCGGGCCGGCCAGCCGCTCGGCGAGGCGGTCGAGGACGGCCTCGCGCGACGGCAGCAGCGTCGTCACATCGGCGACCGCGGCCTCGGGAGCGGTCGGGGCCGCGAGGGGAGGGGTGTTCGGCGCGATCGTCATGGGGACGAGGTCGGCGCACCGGCCGGGTGGATTGAGCGGATTCCCTCCGCAGGGGGACGGCCGTCAGGCGCAGGCCGGGCTGCCCGCCGAGTCCGGCCCCAGGGCGGCGGTGAGTTCCACCGCCATCGCCTCGTGCTGCTGGTAGAGCTCGGGGAACCCGGAGCGCTGCACGGCCTGGGCGACGTCGGTGAGCCGGCCGGTGTCCCACCCCGGCACGGTCACCAGCCGGTCGTAGAACATGCCGGCCGCGTAGACCGGGTCCTGCACCTGGGCCTCGGTCCCCCAGCCCTGCGACGGCCGCTGCTGGAAGAGGCCGAGGGAGTCCCGGTCGCCGTGGTCGAGGTTGCGCAGGCTGGACTCCTGCTGGGCGGTGGCCAGGGCGATCACGACGGCGCGGTCGGGCAGCCCGCGGTCGCGGCCGACCTGCGCGATCGTCCGGGCGTTGCCGACCTGCTCCGGCGTCACGGTCACGCCCGACCCGGGGAGCGTGCAGCCGTCCGACGACGACGTCGTCCCGTTCCAGGCCATCCCCACCAGGACGACGGCGGCGACCAGGAGGGCCGGCCACCACCGGCCGGCCGCCGCGCGCAGCGAGCGGCGGGAACGCCGGCGCGGCGCGGGCCGCCGACGGCGCGCGTTGCCCCGCCTCGGCGCGGGACGACGGCCCGGGGGGACGCGTCGGGCGGCGCCGGCGCCGCGACGCGGGGCACCCTGGCTCACCCGGACCAGCACGGTGCGCGGGGGAGCGGTGGCCATCGGCTCCGACTGTAGGCGGGGAGCCGGCCGGGGGCGCGGTGCCCGAGGTCACGTCGGCGAGGCGGCACGGTGTCGCAGGCCCGCCGGCGTCGCTAGCGTGGGCTCCCCGTTCCCCGTCCCCGAGGACCCCCATGGCCGACGTCCTGCTGCCCGGCATCACCGCGACCCGGGTGCCGACCGCCCGCCTGACCCAGTCCCTGCTGCATCCCGACGGCGTCGACCCGGCGGGTCCGGGGGAGGTCGTGCTGTTCGTGCACGGCAACGTGAGCTCGGCGCTGTTCTGGCAGCAGGCGCTGCTCGACGTCGGGCACACCGGTCGGCACCGCGTCGCGGCCGTGGACCTGCGGGGCTACGGGGACACCGATCCGCTGCCCGTCGACGCCACCCGCGGCGTCCGCGACTGGGCGGACGACCTCGGTGCGCTGATCGCGACGGCGGGCTGGGACCGCGTCCACCTGGTGGGCTGGAGCATGGGCGCCGGTGTGGTCCTGCAGTACCTGCTGGACGACCCCGCGCGGGTGGCGTCGGTGGCGCTCGTGGCCCCCATCTCGCCGTACGGGTTCGGCGGGACGGCGGGGACCGACGGCGCGCGCGTCCACCCGGACGGGACCGGGTCCGGTGCCGGCGCGGCCAACCCCGACTTCGTGGCCGCCCTGGCGGCCGGCGACACCACCGCCGATGCGCCGACCAGCCCGCGGTCGATCCTCCGGTCCTTCTACGTCGCGCCCGGCTCCCTGCCCCTGGACGCCGCGGCCGAGGAGGTGTTCGTCGCGTCGATGCTGAGCACCCGCACGGGGGTCGACCACTACCCCGGTGAGCCCGCCGCCTCGGCCGCCTGGCCCGGTGCCGCCCCGGGAGCGCGCGGGGTGCTGAACACGATGGCCCCGACGGTGTTCGACGTGTCCGGGATCGTCGACCTGCCGGTCAAGCCGCCGGTGCTGTGGATCCGCGGGGACGCCGACCAGATCGTCTCCGACACGTCGGTGTTCGACCTGGCGTTCCTCGGGTCGGTCGGGGCGGTGCCGGGGTGGCCGGGCGCCGACGCGTTCCCGCCCCAGCCGATGGTGGCGCAGACCCGCGCGGTGCTGGACCGCTACGCGGCCACGGGCGGCGCCTACCGCGAGGTCGTCCTGCCGGACGTGGGCCACTCGCCGCACGTCGAGCGCCCGCAGGAGTTCGCCGTCGCGCTGCTGGAGCACCTCGACGCCCCCGCCGCGGCCCCGGCCAACCTGCGTTAGTTCGCGTGCAGCTCGGCGTTGAGGGCGCCCCAGTTGCCGTCGCGGGGGAGCGCCTCGAGCGCGCCGCTGACGCTGTTGCGGCGGAAGAGCAGCCCGTCGCGACCGCTGAGCTCGGCGGCCTTCACCACCGCTCCGTCGGGCAGGGTGATCCGCGAGCCGGCCGTCACGTAGCAGCCGGCCTCGACGACGCAGCCGTCGCCGAGGGAGATGCCGATGCCTGAGTTGGCGCCGAGCAGGCACCCGCTGCCGATCGAGATGACCTGCTTGCCGCCGCCGGAGAGCGTCCCCATGATCGAGGCGCTGCCGCCGATGTCGCTGTCCGGGCCGACGACGACGCCGGCGCTGATCCGGCCCTCCACCATCGAGGGGCCCAGCGTGCCGGCGTTGTAGTTGACGAAGCCCTCGTGCATGACCGTGGTGCCCTCGGCCAGGTGCGCACCCAGCCGCACCCGGGCGCCGTCGGCGACGCGGACGCCGGCGGGGATGACGTAGTCGACCATCCGCGGGAACTTGTCGACGCCGAACACGGTGACGTTGCCGACGGCGGCCCGCAGCCGGTGGGCGTTGTACGAGGCGGCCTCGACCGGCCCGGCGCTGGTCCAGGCGACGTTGGTGAGCAGGCCGAAGATCCCGGTCAGGTCGGCCCCGTGCGGCCGGATCAGGCGGGCCGACAGCAGGTGCAGCCGCAGCCACACGTCGTGCGTGTCGACCGGCGGCTGGGACAGGTCGGGGATCACCGTGCGGACGGCGATGATCTCCACGCCGCGCGCCTCGTCGCGACGGACCAGGCCGCCGTAGTCGGGGCCGAGCTCGCCGGAGAGCTCCAGGGCGCCGAGCCGGGTGGTGCCGGGCTTCGCGCCGTCGGGGGCACCCAGCCGGGGCTCGGGGTACCAGGTGTCCAGCACCGTCCCGGAGGCGGTGACGGTGGCCAGACCGGCGGCAACGGCGGAGACGGGAGCGGCAGTCACGCCGACCAAACTACCGAGCGGCTGACGGGCGCCCTCCGTGCCGGGCCTTAGGCTCGGTGGTCGTGACGGACCTCCCGCAGCTCGACCTGTCCGCCGACGTCCTCGCCCTCACCCGCGCCCTCGTCGACGCCCCGTCGGTCTCCGGCTCGGAGGAGCCGCTCGCCGACGCCGTCGAGGCGGCGCTGCGGGCGCTCGCGGGCCTGGAGGTCGAGCGGGTCGGCAACAGCGTGCTGGCGCGGACGAACCTCGGCCGGCCGACGCGCGTGGTGCTCGCCGGGCACCTGGACACCGTGCCGGTCGCCGGGAACCTGCCGTCGGAGCTGCGCGAGGTCGACGGGGTGCAGCGGCTCTACGGGTGCGGCACCAGCGACATGAAGGCCGGCGACGCGGTGATGCTGCGGCTGGCCGGCCGGTTCGGCGTGCCCGGCGGGGAGCCCGCGCACGACCTGACGTTCGTCTTCTACGACAACGAGGAGGTCGAGGCCGTGAAGAACGGTCTCGGCCGGGTCGCCCGCGAGCGCCGGGGCTGGCTCTACGGCGACCTGGCGATCCTGCTCGAGCCCACGGACGGCGAGATCGAGGGCGGCTGCCAGGGCACCCTGCGGGTCCGGCTGGAGACGACCGGCCGCCGCGCGCACAGCGCCCGCAGCTGGCTGGGGGTCAACGCCGTGCACGGCCTGGCCGGCGCACTGGCCACGCTGGCCGCGTACCGCCCGCGGGAGGTGGAGATCGACGGGCTCACCTACCGCGAGGGGCTCAACGCCGTCGGCATCTCCGGAGGCGTCGCCGGCAACGTGATCCCCGACGAGGCCGCGCTGACGGTGAACTTCCGCTACGCGCCGGACCGCGACGAGGACGCCGCGGAAGCGCACGTCCGGGAGGTGTTCGCCGAGGCGCTGGCCGGCGGCGCGACGCTGACCGTCACCGACAACGCCGGTGGCGCGATGCCGGGGCTCGCCGAGCCGGCCGCCGCCGCCTTCGTCGCCGCCGTCGGCCGCCCCCCGCGGGCCAAGCTGGGCTGGACCGACGTCGCCCGGTTCGCCGCCTTCGGCATCCCGGCCGTCAACTACGGGCCCGGTGATCCGCAGCTGGCCCACACCCGTGACGAACACGTCCGCGTCGACCGGCTCCGCCCGGCCGAGGACGCCCTCACCGCCTACCTCTCCGGGAGCCCCGCGTGACCACCACCCCGCCCGAGCCGCCGCAGTCGTCGCAGCCGCCGCAGCAGGAGCCCGACGGCCGCCGTCCCCGCCCCACCCGGCACCGCGGGCCGATCACGCTGCGCGGCGGGGAGCCCGATCCCCGCTACGCCGGGACGACGACCGACCAGCGGCTGCTCGACCGCCGCGGCCCCAGCGACTGGGTGCACACCGACCCGTGGCGCGTGCTCCGGATCCAGTCCGAGTTCGTCGAGGGCTTCGGCCTGCTCGCCGAGCTGCCCCGGGCGGTCAGCGTCTTCGGCAGCGCCCGCACGCCGCGCGACCACCCGCACTACGCGGCGGGCGTGGCGATCGGGGCCGCCCTGGCCCAGGCCGGCTACGCGGTCATCACCGGCGGCGGGCCCGGGGCGATGGAGGCGGCCAACCGGGGTGCCTGCGAGGGCGGCGGCCTGTCGGTCGGCCTGGGCATCGAGCTGCCGTTCGAGCAGGACCTCAACGAGTGGGTCGACGTCGGCATCGCCTTCCGCTACTTCTTCGTGCGGAAGACCATGTTCGTGAAGTACGCGCAGGCCTTCGTCATCCTCCCCGGCGGCTTCGGCACCCTGGACGAGCTGTTCGAGGCGCTCACCCTCGTGCAGACCCGCAAGGTCACCCGTTTCCCGGTGATCCTCTTCGGCACCGAGTACTGGTCGGGGCTGCTGCAGTGGATCCGCACGACGCTCGCCGGAACGGGCACGATCAACGCCACCGACCTGGACCTGATCACCGTCACCGACGACATCGGCGAGGTCATGGCGGTGATCCAGGCGGCCGACGAGGCGCGGCGCACCGGCGACGGCGGCGGCGGGATGCAGCACGTCCCGGTCGACCAGGGCCCGCTCGAGGCCTGATGCTCACGTTCGTCGCCTTCGTCGTCGGCGTCCTCGTCGTCGGTGCGCTGCTCTTCCTCGGCGCCTCGCTGCTGCTGGGCCGCGGGGAGAGCCGGCCACCGGCCGAGCCGGACCGCTCGCCGGTGGCGCTGCCCGGCGACCGGCAGGTCACCGCCGACGACATCCGGGCGCTGCGCCTGTCGGTCACCGCCCGCGGGTACCGGATGACCGAGGTGGACTGGCTGATCGAGCAGTTCGCGCTGGCGCTCGAGGAGCGCGACACCGAGGTCGCCGCCCTGCGCGCCCAGCTGCATCCGGTCTCCGCCACGGAGCCGAAGCAGGAGGGTGACGCGACGACGGACGACGACGCCGCGAGCACCGACGACGAGGAGATCTCCCGTGCCTGACCTGGTCGAGCGCATCGACGTGGACGCCCCGCCCGAGCGGGTGTGGGCGCTGCTCACCGACTGGGAGCGGCAGGGCGAGTGGATGCTGGCCACCGACGTCCGCACCGTCGACGGCCCGGCCCAGCGGCTGCACGGCCGGCTGGCCGCCCGGACCGGGCTGCCGCTGCCGGGGGGCCGGCACGTCGGCGTCCTGGACACCATGATCATCACGAAGTGGGAGCCGCCCCGGCTGGTCGAGGTGCAGCACACCGGCCGGCTGATCCGCGGCCCCGGCACCTTCGCCATCGAGCCGCGGGGCGCGCACTCCACCTTCGTGTGGTCCGAGCGGCTCTACCTGCCGTACGGCTACCTCGGCGTGGTCGGCTGGTTCCTGGTGCGGCCCTTCGCCCTGTTCGGGATCCGCCGCTCGCTGGAGCGCTTCGCCGCGCTCGCCGCCCGCGGCTGACACCCCGCCGAGGGCGCCCGGGGCCGTGCGTCAGGATGCTCCGGTGACGACGCGGAGGCCGCGGCCGTGAGCCGGCGCGGGTGGGTGCTGTTCCTGGCCATGTCGGTGATCTGGGGAATCCCGTACCTGCTGATCAAGGTGGCCGTCGACGAGGTCTCGCCGGAGACCCTGGTGTTCCTCCGGTGCCTCATCGGTGCGGCGCTGCTCCTGCCGTGGACGATCGCCCGCGGGCAGCTGCGCCCGGTGCTCCGGCACTGGAAGGCGCTGCTGCTGTTCACGGTGCTGGAGATGGCCGGACCGTGGTTCCTCATCGCCTACGCCGAGCAGACCCTGTCGAGCTCGTTGACCGGCCTGCTGGTCGCCGGGGTGCCGTTCGTCGCCGCGCTGGCCGCCCTGCTGCTGGGGGAGGAGGAGCGTCTGACGCCGGTCCGCCTCCTCGGCATGGCGATCGGGGTGGTGGGCATCGGTGTGCTGCTGGGCCTCGACGTCGACGGCGCCCAGCTGCTCCCCCTGCTGGCGATCGGCCTCGTGCTCGTCGGCTACGCCACCGGCCCCCTGGTGGTCACGCGGGCCCTCCCCGACGTCCCCGGGACGGCGGCCAGCTCCATCGCGCTGTTCGTCACCGCGGTCGTGTACACGCCCTTCGCCTTGCCACAGCTGGACGGGACGGGACAGGTGAGCGCTCCGGCCTGGTGGTCCCTGGCCGCGCTGGGGGTGCTCTGCACGGCGATCGGCCTCGCGCTCTTCTTCGCGCTGATCCGGGAGGTGGGCCCGCAGCGGGCCCTGGTGATCACCTTCGTCAACCCCGCCGTCGCGGTCCTCCTCGGCGTCTGGCTGCTCGGCGAGCCGTTCACCCTCGGCATCGCGCTGGGTCTCCCGCTCGTCCTGGTCGGCTGCGTCCTGGCCACCCGGCGCAGCCCGGCCCGCACCGAGCCCTCCGAGCTCGCGGACGTGGACTCGGCCGTCCCCTGACCACCCTGTCGGACGCGCCGGATACCGTCCGCGCCGTGGAAGCCGAGCGGTCCCGCTGCGGGTGGGCCACCAGCGCACCGGAGTACGTCGCCTACCACGACGAGGAGTGGGGGGTGCCCCTCCGGGGCGACGACGCACTGTTCGAGCGGCTCTGCCTCGAGGCTTTCCAGTCGGGGCTGTCCTGGATCACCATCCTGCGCAAGCGGCCCGCCTTCCGCGCCGCGTTCGCCGGGTTCGACATCGCCGCCGTCGCGGCGTTCACCCAGGACGACGAGGCCCGGCTGATGGCCGACGCCTCGATCGTCCGGAACCGGGCCAAGATCGCCGCCGCGGTGCGCAACGCGCGGGCGGCGCAGGAGCTGCCCGACGGGCTCTCGGCGCTGCTGTGGTCCTTCGCGCCGGGCGGCCCGCGGGCCCGGCCGGCGACGCTCGCCGACGTGCCCGCCACCAGCCCGGAGTCGGTCGCGATGGCCAAGGAGCTCAAGCGGCGCGGCTTCGTCTTCGTCGGGCCGACGACCGCCTACGCGCTCATGCAGGCCACCGGGATGGTCGACGACCACGTCGCCGACTGCTTCCGGGCAGGCGCGTCCGGGTGACCCGCGGGGACCTCATGTTGGACGGAAGCCGCTCATACGGGATCATTGACCCGGAGCGCACAGCAGCGACGGACGCCGCAGCACTCCTGCCCCGGCAGGAGTGGTGGGCCGAAGAAGGAGGCACGCATGGCGGCCATGAAGCCGCGCACGGGTGAAGGTCCCCTCGAAGTGACCAAGGAGGGGCGCGGCCTGGTCATGCGCGTACCGCTCGAGGGGGGCGGTCGCCTGGTCGTCGAGCTGTCGCCCGACGAGGCGGCGGCGCTCTCGGAGGCACTGAAGGGCGCGACCAGCTGAACACCTCCGCGAGCCTGCCTCCGGGCAGCCCCGCGAGCGACACGGCCCCGGCCGCCGGCAACCCGCCGGCGACCGGGGCCGCGCCGTTGCCGCGGGTCGAGATCCTGGTCGACCTCCCCGTGCTCGGGCCCGACGACGTCCTCGCCGTGCCGGTGGGCACCGGTGCGGCGCTGCCGGCCTGGCTGGCCGGGGGGTCCGCGCCACCGGTGAGCCCCGAGCTGCTGACCGGCGCCCTGGCCGACACCGGCAACAGGGGTTCGGCGGGGACGGTCACGAACGTCCCGATCGCGGGGCGCCGGCCGCGCAGCGTGGTCGCCGTCGGGATCGGGGAGGCGACGCTGCCCGATCTGCGCAGCTACGTCGCCACCGCGGTCCGGCGCGCCCAGTCGCTGGCCGAGCACGGTGCGCGCCGGCTGGTGCTCCCGGTCGACAGCACGGTGGCCCCGGCGGGGGCGGTCGAGGTGCGGGCCGCGGTCGAGGCGGCGCTGCTGTCGGGCTACCGGTTCCGGGAGCTGTCCCGCCCGCACCCGCCGCGGCTGGAGACGGTCGCCGTCGTCGTCGCCGCCGACGCCGCCGACCCGGCCGTGGTCGCCGCGGGAGAGGCCGGACGGCTCACCGCGGAGGCGGTGGCCTGGGCCCGCGACCTGGTGAACACCCCGAGCAACGTGAAGGTCCCGGCCTGGCTGGCGGAGCAGGCGGTCGACCGGCTGGGCGGCCTGCCGCACGTCTCGGTGACCGTCCTCGGCCCGGACGAGCTGCGTGCCGGTGGCTTCGGCGGGGTGCTGGCCGTCGGCGCCGGCTCGGCCTCGCCGCCCCGCGTCGTGGTCGTCCGCTACCGCCACCCGGAGGCGCCGGCCGCGCATCCGGTCCTGGTCGGGAAGGGAATCACCTTCGACACCGGGGGGCTGTCGATCAAGCCCACCGCCGGCATGCGCGAGATGAAGACCGACATGGCCGGCGGTGCGGCCGTCCTGGCGGCGCTGGACGCCGTCGCGCGGCTCGAGCTGCCGATCGCGGTGACCGCGGTGGTCCCGGCGGCCGAGAACGCCGTGTCGGGCTCCTCCTACCGCCCGGCCGACGTCGTCCGGCACGTCGGCGGGCGGACCACCGAGGTGCTCAACACCGACGCCGAGGGCCGCATGGTGCTCGCCGACGGCCTGGCCTATGGACGGCTGGAACTCGGCGCCACGGTGCTGGTCGACGTGGCGACGCTGACCGGGGCGATGAAGGTGGCCCTGGGGACGCGGACGGCCGGGCTGTTCGCCACCACCGACGGGCTGGCCGACGCCCTGCGGACGGCCGGGGTGCAGGCCGGCGAGCCCTCCTGGCGGATGCCGCTGCTCGAGGACCACGTCGACCTGCTCGACAGCCCGGTGGCCGACGCGAACAACGCTCCCGGCGGCCCCGGAGGCACCACCGCCGCGCTGTTCCTGCGGCCGTTCGCCGGCGACCTGCCCTGGGCGCACCTCGACGTGGCCGGACCGGCCCGGGCCGGCTCGGACGACGCCGAGGTGGTCAAGGGCGGCACCGGTTTCGGCGCGCGCACCCTGCTGCACTGGCTGGAGGCCGGGGCGCCGGTCGAGCAGGGCCCGACGGTCGAGGACTGATCGGCGGGGGCGGCCGGTGCCGGCCGTCCCCGCGGTCAGCCGCCGGTCGTCCCGTCGATCGCCTCCCGCAGCAGGTCGGCGTGCCCGGCGTGCCGGGCGGTCTCCTCGATCAGGTGCAGCAGCACCCACCGGAGGTCGTACCGCTTCCCCGTGCGGGCCGAGGCCCGGGCCGACAGCTGGTCCAGGCTCGGGGTGCCGGCCACGACCTCCCGGCTGCGGGCGCACGCCCGCGCGTACCGCGCGCGGAGGTCGTCCGGGTCCAGCTCGAGCGCCGTGCGGAACTCCTGGTCGGGATCGGTCTCCCGGTCGATGCCGGCCCACAGCTCGTCCGGGGGCGCGCCGAGGAAGTTCTTCCGGAACCAGGAGTCCTCGACCAGCGCCAGGTGGTTGAGCAACCCGGCGAGGGTCAGCGTCGACGGCGGCAGCCGGCGGGCGAGCTGCTCCCGGGTCAGCCCCTCGGTCTTCCGGAGGACCGCGTCGCGCTGGGCGTCGAGGAACGCGGTCAGCAGGTCCCGCTCGGTGCCGGAGGCCGGCAGCTCGGTGCGCACCCCCACAGCCTCGCACCCGGTACGGACGCCGCGACCTCAGCAGCGCCGCGGAACTGGTGCCCGGTCGGCTCGGTCGGGAGAGTGACCCCTGCCGAACCAGGGAGCCGACATGCGACGACTCATCACCGCCCGGGCGCTGTGGACCCTCGCCCGCGCGGGCAATCTTCCCGCGCGGGTGCGCGCCAACCGCGAGGGAGCGACGGCCATCCGGCTGCACCTCGCCGGTGCCGCGGTCGACACCGGGCTGCTGGACGCTCTCGCCACCGGTGCGGCGGACATCGACGAACTCGCGCAACGGATGGCGGTCGACGACCTGGAGCTGCTCGCGGCGTTCCTGCGGGTGGTCGAGTCGGCCAGCCTGGTGCAGGTCCGTCGCGGATCGTGGCGGTTGACGGCCCGCGGCCGGGCGATCGTCGACGATGACCTGGTGCGAGCCGTCTACCAGGCATTTCCCGGGTTCCACACCGGCCTCTACCGCGAGCTGCCGGCTCAGCTCGCGGGCGGACGGCCACGCCGGGACGTCGCGGAGCAGGGTGGCCTGATCGCCCGGGTCTCCGCTGCCTTCGAGCCGTTCGTCCTCTCCGAGCTCACCGCCACGGTCGTCGAGCGCGCTCCGCGACGCGTCCTCGACATCGGCTGCGGCGCCGGCCTGCAACTGGCCGCCATGCTGGATGCGGCCCCGGCCGCGGAGGGGGTGGGCATCGACTCGGACGCCGATGCGGCGGCGCTGGCCGGGAAGACCCTGCGGGACCGCGGGCTGGACGGGCGTTCGCACCTCCGCTGCGCCGACGTGCGGGAGGTCCTGGCCGACCGCACCGGTGCACTAGCCGATCCCTTCGATCTCGCCGTCCTGGCCAACGTCATCTACTACGTGCCGATGGGGGACCGGGTCGCGCTGCTCCGGGACATCGCCTCCCTCCTCGCACCGGGCGGTGTTCTGTTCCTGGTGACGAGCGTGGCCACGCGGCAGTTGTTCAGCCGGCACTTCGACCTGCTGCTGCACGCCCAGGACGGGGCGATGGAGCTGACGGACGCCGACGCGCTGCTCGGCCAGCTCACCGCAGCGGGGTTGCGCCCCTCGGCCCCCCGGCCCATCGCTCCGGGTGCTCCGGTGGTCACCGTGCGGGCCGTATGGCCCGGGTAGGGCGGGCTCAGGCGGGACCGACGAGGTCCGCCACGATCTGCGCGGACAGGGCGACGAGCGGCAGGCCCCCGCCGGGGTGCGACGAGCCGCCGACCAGGAACAGGCCCGGGACGGGGGAGGCGTTGGCGGGGCGGAGGAACGCGGCACGCGCGCCGTTGCTCGACGAGCCGTAGATCGAGCCCCCCACGCTGCCGGTGTCGCGGGCCAGGTCGGCCGGTGTCCGCACCTCGCACCAGCGCAGCCGGTCGCGCACGTCCATGCCGCGGCGGGCGAGGACGTCGAGGACCTCCCCGGCGTAGCGGCCGGCCAGGCCCGGCTCGTCCCAGTCGACCCCGCCGGCCGGGTCGTGCCGCGGCGCGTTCACCAGCACGAACCAGGACTCGCTGTCCTCGTCCGGGCGCAGCGCCGGATCGTCCGGGGCGCTGACGTACACGGTGGGGTCGGCCACCGGGCGGGGCGCCCCCCGGAAGCGGCCGGTACCGAAGACGGCGTCGAACTCCGCGTCGTAGTCCTCGGGGAACAGCACGGTGTGGTGGGCCAGCCCGGTGGTGCGGCCGCGCAGGGCGAGCAGCAGGACCACGCCGGACAGCGACGGGGCGGCCCGGCCCAGGTCGCGGCGGGCCGGGCGGGTACGCCGGTCGGCGGGGAGCAGGTCGGCGTACAGCGCGGCGGCGTCGATGCCGGAGACGACGACGTCGGCGGCCAGCCGTTCCCCGCCGGCGATCTCCACCCCGGCGGCGCGGCCTCCCTCGACGAGCACCCGGCGGACGGCGCTCCCGGTCCGGAGGACGGCGCCGTGCCCCGTGGCCCGCTCGGCGAGGGCCAGCGCCAGGCGGTGCAGCCCGCCCCGGACGTACCAGGAGCCGAACGTCTGCTCGGCGTACGGGACGGTGGCCAGCACGGCCGGAGCCCGCCGGGGGTCCGATCCGGAGTAGGTGGCGTACCGGTCCAGCAGCATCCGCAGGCGGGGATCGTCCAGCTGCCGCTCCCCGAGACCGCGCAGGGTCCGCCAGGGGGCGATGGTCGTGACGTCGGCCGGGTTGCGGGCGAGGCGGGCGAGGGTCGCCACCCCCTGGAGCGGCCGGCGGAGGAACGGCTCCTCGCTGATCCGCCACATCGCCGCCGCGCGGTCGAGCAGGGCCGTCCACTGCTCGGCGGCCCCCGCACCGAGTGCGTCGGTGAGCGCCCGCGCGATCTCCGGCGCGGTTCCGGGCACCGACAGCCCGGTGCCGTCGGGGAACCGGTACGCGACCGCCGGGTCCAGGCGCACGAGGTCGACCACGGCCTCGAGGGGTGCGCCGGTGGCGGCGAAGAGGTCGCGGTAGACCTGCGGCAGGGTGACCAGGCTCGGCCCGGTGTCGAACACGTGGCCGTCCCGCGCGTAGGTGCCGAGCTTCCCGCCCACCCGGTGGGCCTGCTCGAGCACGGTCACGCAGTGGCCGGTCGCGGTCAGGCGCGCGGCCGCGGCGAGGCCGCCCAGGCCCGCACCGATCACGACCACCCGAGCCATGTCGTCACGGTAACCGGCAGCGGCGTACCGGCCCGGCGGCGATCGGCGGTGGGTCGCCCGGCCGGCGGGTCAGGCGGGAACGGCGAGGACCAGGACGGCGAGGTCGTCGGCCTCGTGCCGGGCCCCGGCGAGGTGCCCCTCGACGGCTCCGGCGACCGCCGCGACCGTCGCCTCGGCGTCCTCGCAGGGGAGCTGTCCTGGGAGTCCCACCGGGTGAAGGGGTGACTGCCGGCGCACATCACGAGCCAGGCCGCATGACTCGGCGGCGTCGACCAGCTCGGCGAGCGTGCCGGTCAGGTCGGCCTTCGCCGCGGCGACGGCGGTGCAGATCCCGGTGATGATCTCGATGGTCGGCGGCAGCAACTCGTGCTTGGCCTCGGGACGCTCCTCGAGGCCCTCGGGCGTGATCTCGGCCAGGATCTCGGTCGCCCCCGACGTCGGCTGACGGGTCCGCGGGTCGATCGGTTGGAGCTCCCACTCGACGCCCAGGCTGGCGCGCCCGGAGGAGTGGAAGGGGATCTGCTACCCCGGCGAGCCGAGTCTGGCAGAAGATCGTCCGCCCCTCGGTCGCCGACCGCACCCGGCACCCACCCGGATGCGGTCGGCCTCCGCATCCGGGTGGGGCACCGGGCGCCGATGTCGTTCAGGCGTCGTAGACGACGATGCCCCGGATGTTCTTGCCCGCGTGCATGTCCTCGTAGCCCTGCGCCACCTGGTCGAGCGTGTACCGGTGCGTGATCAGCTCGTCGAGCTTCAGCTGGCCCCGCGTGTAGAGGTCGACGAGCCACGGGATGTCCGCAGTGGGGTTGGAGGCGCCGAACAACGATCCCTGCAGGCGCTTCTGGAAGACGGTCAGCTCACCGATGGACAACGACAGGTCGGTCCGGGTGATATCGCCGACCCCCGTCACGACCACCGTGCCTGCCTTACGGATGGAGGAGAATGCCTGCGAGACGTGCTCGGGGGTGGTCACCCCGACGGTGACGATCGTGGCGTCGGCTCCCTGACCGTTGGTGAACGTCCGGGCCAGTTCGGCCCCCTCCTCGATGTTCTCGACCACGTGGGTGGCGCCGAACTCCATCGCCTTTTCGCGCTTGAAGGCCACGGGGTCGACCGCGATGACCTGGCCCGCGCCGGAGTGCACGGCACCCTGGACGGCGTTGATGCCGATTCCGCCGACCCCCATCACGATGACGGTGTCCCCGGGGTAGATGTCGGCGAGGTTCACCGCGGACCCCCAGCCAGTGCCGACTCCGCACCCGAGCAGGCAGAGGCTCTCCAGCGGCGCGTCGACCGGCACCTTGACGGCGTTGTCCACGTCGACGGTCGTGTACTGGCTGAAGGTCGAGATGCCGAACATCTGCCCGACCGGCTGCCCGTCCAGGCGCATCCGGAAGCTCGTCGGGTCATCCAGCCGCGAGCCGTTCATCAGGCCGGCACCACGGTCGCAGAGGTTCTGCATGCCCCGCGCACACCAGCGGCACTTCCCGCAGGCCGGCAGGAAGGAGAAGACGACGTGGTCACCCTCGGACCATCCACGGACGGCCTCGCCGACCTGGACGACGACGCCGGCACCCTCATGACCGCCGCAGACCGGGTAGATCCCGTACTCCATGTCGCCGGTGGCGACATGGTCATCGGTGTGGCACAACCCCGAGGCCACCATCTTCACGGTGAGCTCGCCCGGACCTGCCTCGTCCAGCTCGAGTTCCGCCGTCTCGTAGCGCCCCGGCACCTGTCGGATGATCGCGCCCTGCGTCTTCACTTCAGTGGCCTCCAGTTCACATCGCCCGTCCGGGAGCACCGGGCCGAGCCCAGATAGTTCGGAACAGATCGTCCGAGTCATAGTGTTGCACATCGGCACGTGATTCGGAGCGCACCTCCTCGGATCCTGCGGTGGTGGCGAAGAGGTGGCGATACACCTGCGGCACGCACCTCCTCCGACGAGATCTCGCGGCGTGGGCGCTCTTCCTGCTGACCTGGCTCGCGTCGTCCGTCGCCGGCTGGGCCGCCTTCAACGGCGAGCAGCGGCAGCGCGGCTCGCCGGAGGCCAAGCCGGTGGGGGCCGGTCACCGGGACGCCGGCCAGACCGGTTGTCAGGGGTCGACGGGGACGGCGAGGACCGGGAGGATCCACATGTCGCCATGTCGCCATGTCGACATCGCGACATGTGGATCCCTCTGCCGGACCTGTGCGACGGCGGTCGACGGACACCGGTCCGGTGACCACCTCACTGGGTTACCGGTTCCCGGACGTGGGCACTCCGCCCGGGACGACGGTTCGACCGCGGGCCGCACGACGACGGGGAGTCCCATGAAGGCAGTGACCTGGCACGGTCAGCGTGACGTACGCGTCGAGGAGGTGCCCGACCCGTTCGTGCAGGAGCCGACCGACGCGGTCATCCGGGTCACGACGTCGAACATCTGCGGCTCGGACCTGCACCTGTACGAGCCGCTGTCGCCCTTCATGGGCGTGGGTGACATCCTCGGCCACGAGAGCATGGGTCAGGTCGTCGAGGTGGGCACCGGCGTGACCGACCTGAAGGTCGGTGACCGGGTCGCCATCCCGTTCCAGATCTCCTGCGGGCACTGCTGGATGTGCCGGCAGCAGCTGTACACCCAGTGCGAGACGACCCAGGTGCGCGATCAGGGCATGGGTGCCGCGCTCTTCGGCTTCTCCAAGCTCTACGGGGAGATCCCCGGAGGCCAGGCTGAGTACCTGCGGGTGCCGCAGGCGCAGTTCACGCACATCAAGCTGCCCGAGGGGCCGGCGGACGACCGCTTCGCCTACCTGTCGGACATCCTGCCCACCGCCTGGCAGGGCGTGGAGTACGCCGCCGTCCCCGAGGGGGGCACGCTGGTCGTCCTCGGACTGGGGCCGATCGGTGACTTCGCCTGCCGGATCGCCCAGCACAAGGGCTACCGGGTGATCGGCGTCGACCTGGTGCCCGAGCGGCTCGAGCGGGTGCGCGCACGGGGCATCGAGGTCGTCGACCTGCGCGAGCACGAGGACGACCTCGGCGACACCATCCGGGACCTGACCGGCGGCCGCGGCCCGGACTCGGTGCTGGACGCCGTGGGCCTCGAGGCGCACGGGTCACCGGCGACGACGTTCGTCCAGAAGGCGGCCGGTCTGCTGCCCAAGGCGATCTCCGCGCCGTTGATGCAGACGGCGGGGGTCGACCGCCTCGACGCGCTGTACTCGGCCATCGACATCGTCCGCCGCGGCGGCACGATCTCGCTGTCCGGGGTGTACGGCGGGATGGCCGATCCGATCCCGATGCTGACGCTCTTCGACAAGCAGATCGCGCTGCACATGGGCCAGTGCAACGTCAAGCGGTGGATCCCCGAGATCATGCCGCTGCTGACCGACGACGACCCGCTGGGCTGCGACACGTTCGCCACCCACCGGGTCCCGCTGTCGCAGGCCCCGGAGATGTACCGGAAGTTCCAGGAGAAGAGCGACGGGGTCGTGAAGGTGCAGCTCAAGCCCGAGCTGTGAGCCTCCCCGGTGCCCCGCTCGCCGAGCGGGGCACCGGTGCGACACTGCGCCGGTGACGAACCCGCACGGCATCGACCTCAACGCCGACCTCGGTGAGGGCTTCGGGGTCTGGCGGCTGGGGGACGACGACGCGCTCCTCGCCGTGGTCACCAGCGCGAACGTGGCCTGCGGCTTCCACGCCGGTGACCCGGCCACGATGCGGCGGGTCTGCGCCGGGGCGGCGGCGGCCGGCGTGGCGGTCGGCGCCCAGGTCTCCTACCGCGACCTGGCCGGGTTCGGCCGGCGGTTCATCGACGTCGACCCGGCCGAGCTGGCCGACGACGTGCTCTACCAGCTCGCCGCGCTCGACGGCATCGCCCGCTCCGTGGGCACCCGGGTGTCCTACGTCAAGCCGCACGGCGCCCTCTACAACGCGGCGGTCACCCACGAGGGCCAGGCGGCCGCGGTCGTCGACGCGGTGCTGGCCTTCGACCGCCGTCTGCCGCTCCTGGGCCTGCCGGGGTCCGCGCTGCTGCGGTCGGCCGAGGCGGCCGGTCTGCGCCCGGTCCCCGAGGGGTTCGCCGACCGCGGGTACACGCCGGGGGGCCGGCTGGTGCCGCGGCGGTCCCCGGGTGCACTCGTCGAGGAGCCGGCCACCGTGGCCGCCCGCGCGGTGCGCATGGCGGCCGACGGGGTGGTCGAGGCCGTGGACGGGACGGCGCTGCTCATGCCGGTCGAGTCGATCTGCGTGCACGGGGACACGCCCGGCGCGGCGGCGATCGCCCGGGCCGTCCGGGCGGCGCTGACCGGGGCGGGGATCGCGCTCCGCCCGTTCTCCGGCTGACCGGTCCGGTCGCCGCCGCGGCGGCGGTCCCGCAGGTGCGGCGCACGGGGCGGTGTCGCCGCTGGTCAGGGAACCGGTGGACCACCGATCATTGCTCCGTGGAACCGAGCGGGGAGCAGGGCCCGACGGTGCTGCCCTGCGGGGACCGGGCACTGCTGGTGGAGGTGGCGGACCTCGCGGCGGTCTCCGCCGTCCGGACCGCGCTGGAGCGGGCCCCGCTGCGCGGGCAGGTGGAGCTGGTTCCGGCCGCCCGCACCGTCCTGGTCGTCCTGGACCGCGCACCGACCGAGCAGGACGCGGCAGCGGTGCGCCGCCTCGCCCCCGGTCCCGCTCCCGGGCCGGACGAGGGTCCGCTGGTCGAGCTGCCGGTCGTGTTCGACGGGCCCGACCTCGCCGAGGTGGCCGCGCTGACCGGCCGCGACGTGGCCGGCCTGGTGGCCGCGCTCGGCGCGGTCGAGCTGACCGTGGCCTTCGGTGGCTTCGCCCCGGGCTTCGGCTACCTGACCGGGCTGCCCGCCGACCTGCACGTGCCGCGCCGGGACACCCCGCGCACCCGCGTGCCGGCCGGGTCGGTCGGCCTCGCGGGACCGTTCGCCGGCGCCTACCCGCGCGCCTCTCCCGGTGGGTGGCAGCTGGTCGGCCGCACCGACGCCGTGCTCTTCGACGTCGACCGGGACCCTCCGGCGCTGCTGACGCCCGGGGTGCGCGTGCGCCTGCGCGAGGTGGGCTGAGTGCTCGAGGTGCTGGCTCCCGGCCCGCTGGCCACCGTCCAGGACAGGGGGCGCCCCGGCTGGGCGTCGATCGGGGTGACCCGTTCGGGCGCGGCCGACCGGGCCGCCGCGGCGCTGGCCAACCGGCTGGTGGGGAACGACGCGGACGCGGCGGTGGTGGAGGTGACCGCCGGGGTCCTCCGGGTGCGCGCCGCCCGCACGCTGCTGGTCGTGGTCACCGGGGCGCCGGCCCCGGTCGCGGTGGACGGCCGGGCCGCCCCCTTCGCGGCCCCGCTGACCCTGCGCCCCGGGCAGGTGCTGGCGCTGGGTGTCCCGGCCGTCGGGCTGCGCAGCTACCTGGCCGTCCGCGGCGGGATCGACGTCCCCCGGGTGCTCGGTTCGCGCAGCACGGACACGTTGTCCGGTCTCGGCCCGCCGCCGCTGCGGGCCGGCGACGCGCTCCCGGTGGGGGCGCAGGCGGGGGAGGAGCCCGTCGTGGACGTCGCCCCGGTGGGATCGCCGTCGTCCCGGCCGGTGCTCGGTGTCCTGCCGGGGCCGCGCCGCGACTGGCTGGCCCCGGCCGCGTGGACCGCCCTCACCACCGCCGGGTGGACGGTGACCGCCGACAGCGACCGCGTCGGGCTGCGGCTCGCCGGCCCGCGGCTGGAGCGTGCGCGGCCCGGGGAGCTGCCGAGCGAGGGGCTGGTCCCCGGCGCGGTGCAGGTGCCACCGGACGGCGCCCCGGTGCTGTTCCTCGTCGACCACCCGGTGACCGGTGGCTACCCGGTGCTGGGCGTCGTCCCCACCGGGGACCTCCCCGCGGCCGCGCAGCTGCGGCCCGGCGACCGGGTGCGGTTCCGCGCGGTGTGACGGGCGGGGTGCCGGGAGGGGCCGGCGCGGCGACGACGCAGTGGCTCGAGGCCGCCGGGGCACGGCAGGAGCTCGCGGTGCGATCCGGAGGATCGCCGGGTCACCGCACGGGCAGCACGGCCGGCCCGGACGGGCCCTGCACCACCTGGGCGCGGGCGCCGTAGTGGGTGCTCAGGGCGGCGGCGGTGAGCACCTCGTCGGGAGCCCCCTCGGCGACCACGCGGCCGCCGGACAGCAGCGCCAGGCGGTCGGCGTACTGCCCGGCCAGGGTGAGGTCGTGCAGCGTGCTCACCACGGTCAGGTCGTCCTGCCGGCGGAGCCGGTCGACCAGGTCGAGGACCTGCTGGGCGTGCCCCAGGTCGAGTGCGGCCGTGGGCTCGTCGAGGAACAGCACGCGGGGCTGCTGGGCCAGCGCCCGCGCCAGGACCGCGCGCTGCTGCTCGCCGCCGGACAGCGTGGTCAGCGGCCGCTCGGCCATCGGCCCGAGCCCGAGCCGGTCCATGACGTCGGCGACGATCTGCCGGTCCACCGCACGGGGGGCGGCCAGCAGCGGCCGGTGCGGCGTCCGGCCGAGGGTGACGTAGTCGCCGGTGGTGACCCCCTCGGGGAGGACGGGGGTCTGCGGTGCGTAGGCCAGGCACCGGGCGCGGTCCTTCCGCGCCATGCCGGTCGTCGGAACGCCGTCGACGCGCACCAGGCCCTCGTGCGGGTGGAAGCCCAGCATCGAGCGCAGCAGCGTGGACTTGCCCGATCCGTTCGGCCCGATGACCGCCAGCCAGCCGCCAGGTTCGACGGTGAGCCGGACCGACTCCAGCACCGTCGTGCGGCCGTAGCCGGCGGTGAGGCCCACGACCTCCACCCGGGCCCCGCCGACGGCCGGGGGTGGCGCCGGCTGCCGTCCCCTCATCGCGACCGGGCCCCGATCCACAGCAGGCCGGCGAAGAACGGCGCGCCGACGAAGGCGGTCACCACCCCGATGGGCAGCTCGGCCGGGGCGAGGACCACGCGGGCGACGAGGTCGGCGAGCACGAGGAAGGCGCCCCCGACCAGCAGCGACAGGGGCAGCACGCGGGTGTTGGCGCCGCCGGTCAGCTTGCGGACGATGTGCGGCACGACCAGCCCGACGAAGCCGATGAGCCCGCTGACGGCGACGGCGGCTGCGGTCGCCAGCGAGGCGGCCAGGATGACGACCAGGCGGAGCCGGCCGGGGTGCACACCGAGCGAGGAGGCCTCGTCGTCGCCCACCGCGAGGACGTCCAGCGCGCGGCCGCTGGCCAGCAGCACGACGCAGGCCACCCCGAGGTAGGGCAGCACCAGGACGATGTCCGACCACTGCGAGCTGCCGAGCTGGCCGAGCAGCCAGCCGTAGATCTGCCGCAGTTCGTCGGTGTTCTGCTGCTGCACCAGGGTCTGCGCGGCGGAGAGGAAGGCGGCGACGGCGATGCCGGCCAGCAGCAGCGTCGCGCTGTGCCACCCGCCGGCCGCGGTGCCCAGCAGCAGGGCCGCCCCGACGCCGAGCAGCGCACCCGCGAAGGCCGCCAGCGGGACCACGCCGATCGGGCCCACCGCCTGGACGGGGGAGTAGGCGATGACCAGCGTCGCCCCGAGGCCGGCGCCGGAGGCGGCCCCGAGCAGGTAGGGGTCGGCCAGCGGGTTGCGGAACACGCCCTGGTAGGCCGCGCCGGAGATGGCCAGGCCGGCGCCGACGAGGACGGCGACCAGCACCCGTGGGAGGCGCAGCTCCATCAGCACCGCCTCGTGCGTGCCCTCCAGACCGCCGGGCACGCTGATCCCCAGCGGGGCCAGCAGCCGGTCGAGCAGGGTGACGACGACGGCGCCCGGGGGGAGGGGCAGCGCGCCCACCCAGACCCCGGCCAGCATCGCGAGGACGAGGGCGAGCCCCGCCCCCGCGAACACCAGCCCGGGCCGCCGCCGCGTGGGCAGCGCCCCCGCGGCCGTGCGCGCCCCCGGCGCCGTCGTCGTCATCGTCGCGTCGTCCCCAGCCGTCCGGCCGTCCTCAGCCCTGCAGGGTGTCGGCGACGGCCTCCGCGAAGTCCGCGATCCGCGGCCCCCAGCGCGAGGCGATGTCGTCGTCGGCCTCCAGGATCCGCCCCTCCTGCACGGCCGGCAGCCCGCCGAAGGCGGGGCGCTCCGCGACGGTCGCCGCCGACTGGTCGCAGCACTTGGTGTCGGCGAGGACGATCAGGCCCGGCTCCTGCCCGGCGATGTACTCCGCCGACAGCTGCGGGTAGCCGCCCGCCGCGTCCGGCGCCTCGTCGGCGATGTTCTCCAGCCCGAACCGGCTGTAGATGCTGCCGATGAAGGTGTCGCTCGTCGCCGAGAAGAAGCTGGGGTCGAGCTCGTGGTAGACGCGGGTCCCCTCGCCGGCGTCGCCGACCGACTCGACCGCGGCATCGATCCGGTCCTGCATGTCGGCGACGACCTCGTCGGCCTCCTCGGCGTGCCCGGTGGCCTCCCCCAGGGTCTCCAGCTGCTCGTAGCTGTCGTCGAGCGTCTCGGCGGCCGGCAGGAGCAGGGTGGGGATGGAGAGCGCGTCGAGCGCGTCGACGATGCCGTTGAGGTCGTCGCTCAGGACCACCAGGTCGGGCGCGTACTCCGCGATCGCCTCGGCGTTGGGGGTGAAGGCCGACAGGTCGGTGGTCGGCGCGTCCGCGGGGTGGTTCGAGTTGTCGTCGACGGCCTCCACCTGCTCTCCGGCGCCGATCGCGAAGAGCATCTCGGTGGCGGTCGCCGACATGGACACGATGTCCTCGGGCCGCTCGTCGAGGGTCAGCTCGCCGTCGGCGCCGGTCACGGTGACCGGGAAGGCGTCGGAGGAGGGGGCGTCGGCCGCCGGCTCGTCGGCGGGGGCGTCGCCCCCGCAGGCGGTCAGCGCCAGGCTCAGGCCGAGCAGGAGAGCGGCGGGGGTCGTCCGCCGATGGCCCCGGGACGTCGTCCGCGGCCGGGAGAGGGAACGGTGCAAGGGAAGAGCCTCCACAGGGAGGCGGCGAGCGTCGCTCATGAGCTGCCCGACGGCAGCGATGCGCGACCCTTACCGCGAGGGTCGGTGACATGCCGCAGGGCAGGCGATCTGGCTCGGGCCACCAGCTGGTGGCCATCACAGTTGCGGGACAGCGCCGGGATTGCACCGGACTTCGCTGCCGTTGCGACACCGACCCGGGGGTCGGCGGGGGAAAGATACCAGGGGGCGGGCTCAGCCCCGGTCGGCGAGCACGCGCGAGTAGACCTCCACATTCTGCGCCGCGATGGCCGGCCAGCCGAACTCGGCGAGCACCCGCGCGCGGCCGGCCGCTCCCATCGCGGCGGCCCGGTCGGGATCGGCGAGCAGCTCGGCCATCCGCGCGGCCAGTCCGCTCTCGAAGGCCCCGACGTCGTCGGGGTCGTAGTGCACGAGCAGCCCGGTCCGGCCGTCGTCGACGACCTCCGGGATCCCGCCCACGTCACTGGCCACCACCGCGGTGCCGCAGGCGGCCGCTTCGAGGTTCACGATGCCCAGCGGCTCGTAGACCGAGGGGACGACGAAGACGGTCGCGCCGGTGATCAGCGGCACGAGCTGCTCGCGCGGCAGCATGGCCTCGATCCACACGACACCCGCGCGGCGGGCCTGCAGCCCGGCGACGGCGTCGGCCACCTGCTGCCGCTCGGCCGGGGTGTCCGCGGCCCCGGCGCACAGGACGAGGCCGACATCGGGGGGCAGCTGCGCGGCGGCGGCCAGCAGGTGGCCGACGCCCTTCTGCCGGGTGATCCGGCCGACGAAGAGGGCGTAGGGCCGGTCGGGGTCGACGCCCAGGCCGCGGACGACCTCCGGGGCGTGCACCGGGCGGTAGGCGTCGGCGTCCACCCCGTTCCCGACGACGTGCACCCGCTCCGGGTCGAGGTCGGGGTAGGCGTCGAGCACGTCGGTGCGCATGCCGTGGCTGACGGCGATCACGGCGTCGGCCGCCAGGTAGGCGGTGCGCTCGACCCACGAGGAGAGCCGGTAGCCCCCACCCAGCTGGTCGGCCTTCCACGGGCGGCGCGGCTCGAGGGAGTGGGCGGTGACCACGTGCGGCACCCCGTGCACGAGCGCGGCGAGCATCCCCGCCCCGTTGGCGTACCAGGTGTGGCTGTGCACGAGGTCCACGCCGCCCAGGGCCGCGGCGATCTCCACGTCGACCCCCACCGCCTGCAGCGCGCCGTTGGCCTCCCGCAGGCCCGCCGGGACGGCGTGCGCGGTGGCTCCGTGTCCCGCCATGCCCGGGCCCCGCGGCTCCCCGAAGCAGTGCACGTCGAGGTCGGGGCCGTCCGGCAGCGACCGGAGGGCCGCGGCCAGGTGCTCGATGTGGACACCGGCCCCGCCGTAGACGTCCGGCGGCCACTCGCGGGTCACGATGCCGATGCGCATGGGGGGAGCCTAGGGATTCCGCCGGCCCCCGGCCTCCTTGCCGGGCCCCGACGCGACCGTGCCGGCGGTGGGGGCAGGAGGTCCCTCTACACCCGAGGGGGCGGATCAGGCACCGGCAGGGCGCGGAAGCACAGCTCAGCGGCTACGTTGCGACCATGCGCGGCGGTCCTCGGGTTCTCGGCATCGTGCTCGCCGGCGGCGAGGGCAAGCGGCTCTCGCCCCTGACCGCGGACCGGGCGAAACCCGCGGTGCCCTTCGGGGGGAACTACCGGCTGATCGACTTCGTGCTGTCGAACCTGGTGAACGCCGAGATCCGGCAGATCGCCGTCCTCACGCAGTACAAGAGCCACAGCCTGGACCGGCACATCACCCAGACCTGGCGGATGTCGCAGCTGCTCGGCAACTACATCACCCCGGTCCCGGCGCAGCAGCGGCTCGGGCCGCGCTGGTACACCGGCAGCGCCGACGCGATCTTCCAGAGCCTGAACCTGATCTACGACGAGCGGCCGGAGATCGTCGTCGTCTTCGGCGCCGACCACGTGTACCGGATGGACCCGGGCCAGATGGTCGACCAGCACCTGCAGACCGGTGCGGGCGTCACCATCGCCGGGCTGCGGGTGTCGCGGCGGGAGGCGACGGAGTTCGGCGTGATCGACGCCGACGCCGACGGAAAGGTGCGGGGGTTCCTGGAGAAGCCGGCCGACCCGCCCGGCCTGCCGGACTCGCCCGAGGAGAGCTTCGCCTCCATGGGCAACTACGTCTTCACCACCGATGCGCTGCTCGAGGCGCTGCGGGCCGACGCGGAGGACGAGGACTCCGTCCACGACATGGGCGGCTCGATCATGCCGATGCTCGCCGACGCCGGCGAGGCCTGGGTCTACGACTTCTCCACCAACATCGTCCCGGGCGCCACCGAACGGGACCACGGCTACTGGCGCGACGTCGGCACCATCGACGCCTACTACGACGCGCACATGGACCTCGTCTCGGTGTCGCCGGTCTTCAACCTCTACAACGACCGCTGGCCCATCTACACCCTCCCGCCGCAGCTGCCGCCGGCCAAGTTCGTCCTCGGCGGCCGTGCCGAGGAGTCGATGGTCAGCGCCGGCGCGATCATCGGCGGCGGGTCGGTGCACAACTCGGTGGTCTCCCCGGGGGTGCGGGTCGAGCGCGGCGCTCGGGTCGAGGACAGCGTGCTCATGGACGGTGTGCACATCGGGGAGGGCGCCTACGTGCGCCGGACGATCCTGGACAAGAACGTCGTCGTGCCGCCGTGGGCGCGGATCGGCGTGGACACGGTGACCGATCGCGAGCGGTACCACGTGAGCGAGGGCGGCGTGACCGTCCTCGGCAAGGGCGCCCGCGCGGTCGTGTGATGAAGAACCCCCTTCTCCCCGCCCCTCGCACGCTCGGGGCGGTGCCCTGAAGGGGGCCATGAGCGCGGGGGTGCGGCCGCTGGTCGTGACGTTGCTGCTCGACGAGGAGGCGCAGGCGCGGTTCGACCGGCTGCGCGCCGAGCACTTCCCGGCGAGGCCGCTTCCCGGGGAGGACGGGGTGTTCCGGCTGGCCGCCCACGTCACCCTCTTCCACGCGCTTCCCGGGGAGCACCTCGACGCCGTCCGTGCCGATCTCGCGTCGGCTGCCGACCGGCCGGCCTTCGACGTCGGCGTGACCGGGGTCCGCTTCCTCGGCCGGGGGATCGCCTTCACGCTCGACTCGTCCGAGCTGGCCGCGGTGCGCACCGGGCTGGCCGGGGCGTGGCGGCCGTGGCTCACGCCGCAGGACCGGCAGCGCCACGCACCGCACGTGACGGTGCAGAACAAGGTGGACCCGGCCGTGGCCCGGGCGCTGCACGAGCGGCTGCTCGCCGGCTTCGTGCCGTACGACGTCCGCGCCCGAGGGCTGGCGCTGTGGCGCTACCTCGGCGGCCCGTGGGAGCCGGTGGCGGAGTGGCCGTTCCGCTGAGCCGGGCACTGCCGCCGCCGACGTCACCCGCTGATCGGCTCCGTCGCGGGTCTCAGGCGCGCTTGGTGGCGACCAGCAGGCCGTCGCCGATGGGCAGCACGGCCGGCAGCAGCGTCTCGTCCTCGCGGATGGCCCGGGCGATCTCCCGGGCGGCCACGGTCTGCGGATCGCGGGCGGTGCGATCGGCCACCCGGCCACCGGCCAGCAGCCCGTGGCAGGCCAGCGTGCCGCCGGCGCGGACCAGGTCGAGCAGGGCGGGCAGGTGATCGGCGTAGTCCCGCGGCGGGCCGTCGCAGACCACCATGTCGTACCCGCCGGGGGAGAGCCGGGGGAGCACCTCCGCCGGGGTGCCGAAGATCAGCCGCGCCCGGCTGGAGGTCACCCCGGCGTCGGCGAACGCCGAGCGGGCCGCGCGCAGCTGCTCGGGATCGCCGTCCAGCGCGGTGAGCACGCCGTCCGCGCGCATCCCGCGCAGCAGCCACAGCCCGGCCAGCCCGCCGCCGCTGCCGATCGACACGACCGAGCGCGCCTCGACGGCGGCGGCCAGGACGGCCAGGGTGGCGCCGACCGCCGGCCCGACCGGCCGGGAACCGGCCAGCTGGGCCGCGCGGGCGCGGGCCGCCACCATCTCGGGGGTCTCGACCGCGAACCGGTCGGCGTAGGCGGCGCCCTCGGGACCGCCTCCCGGCGGCGGTTGGTCGGCGCTCATCACCCGCCGAGGGTAGTGGTCCGGGCAGCGGGCGGGGCCGGGCCGCCCGGCCCGGGGTGTCGCCCGACCGGTCGCCGGCCCCGTACCTGTGGGTTTCCTGCGAGCCGCTGTGCGCGGGAACACCGGCGCCCGTGCCGTCCGTTGATCATGTCGTGCGCCTGAAGCGAGCCGCGACCACGGATCCCACCCACACCGGGGAGGTGTCGGGCCCTGCGGTCTGCGATCCTCAGAGCGTGTCCGAGCCCGCCGTTCCCCCCGCGCCCGAGGCGGCGTGGGTCGCGCCCACCTGGGAGCAGGTCGTGCGCGACCACTCCGCGCGCGTGTACCGGCTGGCCTACCGGCTCTCGGGCAATCCCCAGGACGCCGAGGACCTGACCCAGGAGACGTTCGTCCGGGTGTTCCGCTCGCTGGCGGACTTCTCGCCGGGCACCTTCGAGGGCTGGCTGCACCGCATCACCACCAACCTCTTCCTGGACATGGTCCGCCGCCGGCAGCGGATCCGGTTCGACGCGCTGCCCGAGGACACCGAGCGCCTGCCCGGCACCGCGCCGAGCCCCGAGCAGGTCTACGCCGACACCCACCTGGATCCGCAGGTGCAGGCGGCGCTGGATGCGCTCTCGCCGGAGTTCCGCGTCGCCGTCGTCCTCTGCGACATCGAGGGCCTGACCTACGAGGAGATCGCGGCCACGCTGGGCATCAAGCTCGGCACGGTCCGCAGCCGCATCCACCGCGGCCGCGTCCAGCTGCGGCAGGCGCTGGCCCACCTCGCCCCTGGCCGCAGCTCCGTCGGGACCGGAGGCGCCCCCGCATGAGCATCCCGGAGAGCCACCTGGCGCAGGAGGCCATCGCCGCGCTGGTCGACGGGGAGCTGCCCGCCGGCCCGGCCGGCCGCGCCGCCCGGCACCTCTCCGGCTGCCTCCAGTGCCGCCTGGCCGTCGAGGCGCAGCGCGAGGCGAAGGAGGCCCTGCACGGTTCACGGGACGTGGCAGTGCCGGGCGACCTGATGTCGCGGCTGTGCGCCATCCCGTTCACCACCGACGTCTGCGGTCCCGGCGGCGGCGGGCTCGGGACCGTGGCCGCCGGGCCCGGAGGGCTCACCGTCAGCGGCGCCTCCGGCGACTGGTCGGTGGACCTGCAGCCGCAGCAGCGGCCCGCCCGGCCCGGCCACGCCCGCTGGCTCCGGCGGGGGCTCGCCGGGACGATGCTCGGCCTCGGTGCCGGCGTCACGGTCCTGGCGCTGAACCTGCCGGCCGGCGGGGCCACCGACCCGGGGCCCCGGGGGCCGGTGGCCGGTCCCTCGGCACCCGAGCAGCACACCGAGGTCGTCCCGCCGGTCGTGCGCACCGTGACCGTCGGGGCCGGTGCGGCGACGACAGCTCCGGGCGGGACCCCCTGAGCACCTCCGACCAGCGACCGTCCGACGGGCCGGCTCCGGGCTCCGGCGGCACCGCGCCGCGCGAGGAGGCCTTCGTCCGGCCGCCCGGGGTGACCGGCGCCTTCGCCGACGTCCCCGACCGGCTGGCGCCCCGACCGTCGCCGGCGGACCGCCCGCCGCCGGAGCAGGAGGCGGCGTTCGGCCGCCCGGCGGCCGCCGTGGGCGGCTTCGCCGACGGGCGGCCCACCCCGCCGCCCCGTCCGGTGCCACCGCCGCCGGCGGAGGCGCTGCTGCGCGCGTTCGGCCCCAAGGGCACGGGGGAGCGGGGCCTGCAGGAACCACCCGGCGGCCGACCCGGCCGCCGCCGCACCGCCGCCGGTCCCTGGTGGAAGTCCGACGCCCGCAGCGACCCGTGGCGGGACCCGTACGCGCCGGCCGGCCTCGGCGCGCCCGCCGTCTACGACGAGGCCAGCCGGCCCGGGCCGGTGGTCGTCGAACCGCAGGACCGCACGAAGCTGCGGGTGCGCGACCTGTCGGTGCGGCTGTCGGTGCTCGCCCTGCTCGCCGTGCTGCTCGTCGGCGCGATCGGCGGCGGCGCCGGCTGGTACCTGACCAAGACCAACGACGAGACGCCGCTGCTCGCGCCCGGCACCCAGCTCTCCCAGGTGGACCCCGGCATCACCCGGGAACCGGGCTCGGTGTCGCAGATCGCGGAGAGCGTCATGCCGTCGGTCGTCTCCATCGAGGTGCGGGTCGGGCAGGCCGGGGCAACCGGCTCCGGCGTGGTCGTGGACGCCGAGAACGGCTACATCGTCACGAACAACCACGTCGTCTCCGGTGCCGACGGGGTGGAGGGCGCGGAGATCCGCGCCGTCTTCGTCGACGGCAGCGGCTCGGCGGCCCGCATCGTCGGGCGCGACCCGGCCAGCGACATCGCCGTCCTCAAGGTGGAGAAGCCCGGTCTGGTCGCCGCCTCCCTCGGCAGCTCCGACGACGTCGTCGTCGGCGACCCCGTCGTCGCGATCGGGTCGCCGCTGGGGCTGGCCGGCACGGTGACCAGCGGCATCGTCAGCGCCCTGGAGCGGCCGGTCCGGCTGGCCGGCGAGGGTAGCGACACCAACGCGGTGATCAGCGCCGTGCAGACCGACGCCCCGATCAACCCCGGCAACTCCGGGGGCGCGCTGGTCGACGCCAGCGGGGCGCTGATCGGCATCAACACCGCCATCGCCTCCACCGGGGCCGGCGGCTCGATCGGCCTGGGCTTCGCGATCCCGGTCGACACGATGCGCGACATCGCCGAGCAGCTGATCGAGAGCGGATCGGCCGTGCACTCCTCGCTCGGGGTGAACACCCGTTCGGTGACCGACGGCACCCGGGACGGCGCCCTGGTGCTGAACGTGGAGCCGAGCAGCGCCGCGGCGGCCGCGGGCATCCGCGAGGAGGACGTCGTCATCGCCGTCGAGGGGGAGCGGGTCGGCAGCTCGGAGGAGCTGGTGGTCGCCGTCGACGCGTTCCAGCCGGGTGACACCATCACCGTCGAGGTCGTGCGCGGCGGCGGGTCGATCGAGCTCGAGGCCACGCTCGACGCTGCCTAGCTGTACTGCCCAGCCAGGTTGTTCAAGCGGGTGATCGGGGAGTGCTTGCCGATCGCGGTGTGGGGCCGGTGATGGTTGTACTCGTGCAGCCAGGCGGGCAGGGCCTTCCGGCGGGCTGACTCGCTGTAGAACATGCGGGCGAAAGCCCAGCCGTCGGCCATGGTGCGGTGGAAGCGCTCGATCTTGCCGTTGGTCTGCGGCCGGTAGGGCCGGGTCCGCTTGGGCGTGATGCCGAGCTCGAGGCATGCGTCGCGCCAGGCGTGGGAGCGGTAGGCCGAGCCGTTGTCGGATAGCACCCGCTGGGTGGTGACGCCGCGGGCGGCGAACCAGGCCACCGCGCGGCGCAGGACGTCGATGGCGGTGGCGGCGGTCTCGTCGTCGTGGATCTCGGCGTAGGCGACGCGGCTGTGGTCATCGATCACGGTGTGCACGAAGGCGGTGCCCAGCAGCGGGCCGTGGTGCTTGCTGCGGGGCTTGCCTGCCGTGGCGGCGCGGTTCTTGTGGCCCTGCTGGCGGCCGGTGTAGCGCCAGCCGCCGCCGTCGGGGATGTTGCCCAGCTTCTTCACGTCGACGTGCAGCAGCGAGCCGGGGTGATCGTGTTCGTAGCGGCGGATCGGTTCTCCGGTGGCGCGGTCGACGTGGGAGAGCCGGTTGATCCGGCAGCGGACCAGCACCGCGTGCACGGTCGAGGCCGCCAGGCCGAGGCGGTCGGCGATCTGCACCGGCCCGAGTCGCTTCTTCCACCGCAGGTGCACGATCTTGCGCACGATCGGCCGCGGCGTGCGCCGCGGGCAGGCATGCGGCCGGGAGCTGCGGTCTTCCATCGCCGCCGGCCCGCAGGTGCGGTAGCGGTCGGCCCACTTCTCGGCCGTGGGCCAGGCGACGTTGAACACCGCCGCGGCGTAGCTGATCGTCCAGCCGCCATCGACCACGGCGCGAGCAAGCTTCAGACGGTGGCGGGGAGTCAGGGCAGCGTTAGCGTGGGCCAGGAGGACCTCCGGGTTCGTGTAGTGGGTGCCTTCAGCAGCTCCACTCCACGTCCGGAGGTCCTCCTCGCACAAGATCTTCAGTCAGATCCCGTGGTCACACGTCCTCGACCAACGTCTCTGGTCAGTACACCTAGCCGGCGGCCGCCACACGCGCGGCTCGAACCCTGCGGGGGCCTTCTACGCTGGGACCGACGGAGGGAGGTGGCCGGTGTTCGACTCGATCGGGTGGGGCGAGATCATCGTCCTCGGGCTGGCCGCGCTGTTCATCTTCGGCCCGGAACGCCTGCCGGACCTCGCCAAGGACGCCGCGGCCGGGCTCAAGCGGGTGCGGGCCGCGGTCACCGGTATCCGCGAGCAGGTGAACGAGTCCCTCGGTGACGACCTGCCCGAGTTCCGGGACATCGACCTGCGCAAGTACCACCCCAAGACCTTCATCCGCAGCCAGCTGCTGGGCGAGGACGACGAGCCCACCGTGCACCGAGGGAGCTCCGCCGCCGCTGCCGCCGCACCGGTCGTCGCCCGCCCCCGGGACCGAGCCGTCCCGCCGCCGTTCGACCCCGACGCCACATGATCTGTCGTCCTCCGGACGACACCGCGGCCACGAGCCGTCCCCCTGCAGCGTGGAGCCGCTGCGTCGCACCTGCGCGGACCCCTCCGGGGCCCACTCGGCGCAACAGGACGGAGCTCGCTTCTTCAGGATCTCCGATCGCGTGACAGGGGTAAGGACCCTGGTCGCGGTGTCGTCCGGTAGGACGACGATGTCCTGGCCCTAGCGCTTGACCGGCGTGAGCCCCAGCGACATCCCGGAGAGGCCGCGCTGGCGGACGGCGAGGCCGTCGGCGATCTTCTCCAGGGCCTGCGCGGCCGCCGACTCCGGCTCGGCGAGCACGATCGGCGCACCGGCGTCGCCGGCCTCGCGCAGCCGGGTGTCCAGCGGGATCTGACCGAGCAGGGGCACCCGGGCCCCCAGGGTCCGGGTCAGCGCGTCGGAGACGGCCTCGCCGCCGCCGGAGCCGAAGATCTCCATGCGCGAGCCGTCCGGCAGCTCCAGCCAGGACATGTTCTCGACCACCCCGACCACCTGCTGGTGGGTCTGCGTAGCGATCGCCCCGGCGCGCTCGGCCACCTCGGCGGCGGCGAGCTGCGGCGTGGTCACGACGAGGATCTCGGCGTTGGGCACCAGCTGGGCCACCGAGATCGCGACGTCACCGGTGCCCGGGGGGAGGTCCATGAGCAGGACGTCGAGGTCGCCCCACCACACGTCGGCGAGGAACTGCTGCAGCGCGCGGTGCAGCATCGGCCCGCGCCAGACGACCGGGGTGTTCCCGGGGGTGAACATGCCGATCGAGATGACCTTCACGCCGTAGGCCTGCGGCGGCATGATCATGCTGTCGACCTGGGTCGGCTTCTCCTCGACGCCGAGCATGCGCGGCACCGAGTGGCCGTAGATGTCGGCGTCGACGACGCCGACCGACAGGCCGCGCTTGGCCAGGGCCGCCGCGAGGTTCACCGTGACGCTGGACTTGCCGACGCCGCCCTTGCCGGAGGCCACGGCGTAGACGCGGGTCAGCGAGCCCGGCTGGGCGAACGGGATCACCGGCTCGGCGGCGTCGGAGCCGCGGACCACCTTGCGCAGCTCGGCGCGCTGCTCGTCGTTCATCACGTCCAGCACGACGGACACCGACGTGACGCCGGGGACGGCGGACACGGCCTGGGTGACGCGGCTGGTGATGGTCTCGCGCATGGGGCAGCCGGAGACGGTCAGGTAGACCTCGACGCGGACGGAGCCGTCGTCACCGATCTGCACGTCCTTGACCATGCCCAGCTCGGTGAGCGGGCGGTTGATCTCCGGGTCCTGGACGGTGGCCAGAGCGGCGGTGACGGCGTCGAGCGCCGGCTGGCCGGTCAGCGTGTCGGACATCGTTGCGTGGTCTCCTTCGACGGGGGAACCCGGTCGGCGGCGCGTCTCGATCAGCGGCGCGGACCTGCGCGATCGGGTCGCCTGCCACTGTACGGCGGACGACGGGTGCCGCCGTGCCCCGGAGGGTGATCTCCGGCGCGGTCCGCCCCCAGGGGCCGGTCAGCGTGCGGAGAGGCCGGTCGTGTCGCGGCCTGCGGCGGGGTGGACGAGGGCGGCGCTCACCGCGTTCCTTGTCGACTTCGCCCGGTAGAGCTGATCGTCGGCGTCGGACATCAGCCACGGGGGAACGGTCTGCCCGCCCGTCGCCACGGCCACCCCGAGGGAGAGGGTGATCCGCATCCCGGGAAAGGCGGACGGCCGCAGGCGCGCGGCCGACAGCCGCACGCTCTCGGCGACGGCGCGGGCGCGCTCCAGGTCGGCACCGGGCAGCAGCAGGGCCAGCTCGTCACCGCCCAGCCGGGCCACGAGGTCGTCGGCGCGCACCCGTTCGCGCAGCAGCCCGGCGACCAGCCGCAGGGCCTCGTCCCCGCCGGCGTGCCCGAAGTGGTCGTTGACCCGCTTGAAGTGGTCGAGGTCGGCCAGCACCACCGCCACGGGGGTCCCGTCCTCCCGGGCGGCCTCGCAGGCCGCGAGCAGCGCGCTGTCCCAGTGGCGGCGGTTCGCCAGACCGGTCAGCGGGTCCTCGTGGCTCTGCCGCTCCAGGTGCAGCAGCAGCTCGTCCAGCCGCAGCCGGGTGCGGAACTCCCGCATCGCGAACGCGTACCGCTGACGGTGGGCGATCAGCCCGAGGGTCGAGGCGGTGGCGAGGTAGACGACGGTGGCCAGCAGGTCCTGGACCGGCATGGGCGTCGGCGCGGTGAGCAGCGAGATGAGCACGGAGCACCAGGTGAGGAGGACGAGCAGCCCGGTCCAGGTCGTGCGGGCCACGAGCAGGCAGCCGCTGGCGTAGATCGCGAGCGTGAACCCGAGCAGGTAGAACTCCAGGTTCGCCACCCGCGGCAGCATCCAGGAGATCTCCGCCTGCACGATCGCCAGCACCACGACGGCCAGCAGCTCGGGCCGTCGCCGCCCCACGGGCCGCCGCCAGAGGAGCCACACCAGGGCCAGCATGGGGACCAGGCAGGCGAAGCGGAGGACGACGAACGACCCTGCGACGCGCGGCTCCAGCAGCAGGTCGAACACCGACCACGCGGGCGCCACCACCGTGGCGAGCGCGGCGACGAGCAGGGCCGACTTGTGCGTGCGGTCGGCGAACTCCGCGGCGGCCGTGCTCGACGCGGCAGCGGCCCGGCCTCCGTCGTCCCTACCCGGGTCGGCGGCCGGGCGGGGCCGTACCCGGGTGCGGAGCAGCCCGAGCACCCATGGCACAGGGGACCCCGGAACTCGCCGCATGCCACGTCATCGGCCGCAGGGCGGTGGTGCTGGCCACCCGGCGGGGGGTCGCGGCCCCGAAAGGGTGAGTCGCGCCGGCCGGGCCGGGGGGCGGCCGGGCCCGGGCAGAGGGGGTTAGCCTCGCTCCCTGTGTCCCGCGCCGCCGCCCGCTCCGCCACGCTGCGCGACGCGATCGGGCTGGGCCTCGCCGTCGGCCTGTACGGCGCCGCGTTCGGCGCGGCCGCCGACGCCGCGGGCCTGGACCTCTGGCAGACGGTCACCCTCTCGGCGCTGATGTTCACCGGGGCGTCGCAGTTCGCGCTGGTCGGCGTCCTCGGGGCCGGCGGCAGCGCGCTGGCCGCTGTCGGCAGCGCGCTGCTGCTGGGCACCCGCAACACCGTGTACGGCGTCCGGCTGGTCCCGCTGCTGCGACCGCGCGGGGTCCTTCCCCGGCTGGCGACCGCGCACTGGGTGATCGACGAGACGACGGCGCTGTCGATCGCCGCCCCCGACCGCCGCCTCGCCCGGCTGGCCTTCCTCGCGGGCGGTGCCTCGATCTTCCTGATGTGGAACCTCACCACCGTCGTCGGGGCGCTCGGCGCGGCAGCGCTCTCCGGCCCGGCGCTCGCCGCCCTCGACGCCGTCGTCCCCGCCGCCTTCCTGGCGCTGCTGTGGCCGAGACTGCGGGCCGGGTTCCCGGAGGCGCGCGTGCAGCTGCGGGTGGCCGTGGGTGGCGCGGTCGTCGCGCTGGCGCTGACCCCGTTCGTGCCGGCCGGTGTGCAGGTGATCGCCGCCGTCGTGGCCGTCGCGCTGGCCGGCCGGCCGGGGCGGGCCCCGCGGCCCACGGCGGAGGAGGAGATGGCGTGAGCGGGACGGCGCTCTGGGCGGCGGTGCTCGCCGGGTCCATCGGCTGCTACCTGCTCAAGCTGGCCGGGCTCTCGGTGCCCGCCGCCTGGGTGGAGCAGCCGTGGGTGGCGCGGATCGTCGACTTCGTGCCCGCCGCGCTGCTGGCCGCCCTCGTGGCGGTGCAGGCGCTCACCAGCGGGCAGGAGCTCGTCGTCGACGGGCGGCTGGCCGGGCTGGCCGTGGCGGCCCTCGCCCTGGCGCTGCGGGCCCCGTTCATCGTGGTGCTGGTCCTCGCCGGCGCCGCGGGCGCCCTGGTGCACGTCGTCGCCGGCTGACGGGCGCGTCCGACCCCGGTCGCGCGCCGCGTCCGGCAGCATCCCGTCGGTGACGATCGACTCCCGCCCCCGCGCCCGGGTCCGCGGCGACGGCCGTCTCCTGGTGGTGTCCGGCGCGCTGGGTCTGCTGGCGGGGGCCGCGGCCAAGGCGGCGGACGAGTCGGGCTGGCGCTGGGCGGCCGATCTCGGCAGCTACCCGGCGGCCTGGGTGCTCGCGGTGGCACTCGTCGGCCGGTACGCACCCACGGTGGGGACCGCGGCCGGCCGGTCGGCTGCCTTCTTCGCCGCCATGACGGTGGCCTACTACGCCTGGGCGGCGTGGGCCCTGGGGTTCGGGTGGAGCCCGCTCCTGCCGGTGTGGCTGGTCCTGTCGGCCACGGTGGTGGCGGCCTTCGCCGCGACGACCTGGTGGGCGGGCCGGAAAACCGGCCCGCTGCCCGCCGCCGCCATCGCCCTGGCGGCCGCGGTGCCGCTCGCCGGAGGTGAGTTCGCCGGCCTCTGGTCCTGGATCGTCGACGCGCCGTCGGGATTCGTCCCCGTGCATCCGGTGCAGGGCGTCGTCGACGCGGCCGTGGCCCTCGCGTTGCTGGTCGTCCTGCCGTGCACCCCCCGCACGCGGCTGTGGGCGGTGCTCCTCGTCGTCCCGGCGACGGCGGTGGCCGGCCGGCTGCTCGACGCGCTGCGCACCGTGACGGGCTGACCGGCCCGGCGCCCCGCCGTCAGGTGACCGGGTCGCGCTTCTTCTTCGCCTTCTTCTCGCGCTTCTCGCCGTCGTCGCCGCCGTCCCCGGTGAGCCGGTTGAGCTCGCTGCGGATGAAGTCGCGGGTGGCCAGCTCGCCGACGGCCACCCGCAGCGAGGCCAGCTCGCGGGCCAGGTACTCGGTGTCCGCGCGCATCGCCGCCGCGCGCACCCGGTCCTCCTCGGCCTGCACGCGGTCGCGGTCGGCCTGCCGGTTCTGCGCCAGCAGGATGAGCGGCGCGGCGTAGGCGGCCTGCGTGGAGAACGCCAGGTTCAGCAGGATGAACGGGTAGGGGTCCCAGCGGAGCCGGACCGCGAAGACGTTCAGCGCGATCCACGCGATTACGAGGACCGTCTGCACCGCGAGGAACCGGCCGGTGCCGAGGAAGCGGGCGATCGCCTCGGCGAACGCGCCGACGGCGTCGGGGTTCAGCCGCAGGAAGCTGCCGATGCGGCGGGCCTGCCCGCGGGGGACGTCGAGCCGCGGGGGGTCAGCCACGGCGGGCCCGCTCGCGCCAGTCGTCGGGCAGCAGGTGGTCGAGGACGTCGTCCACGCTGACCGCGCCCACCAGCCGGCCCTGCGCGTCCACCACGGGTGCGGCGACCAGGTTGTAGGTGGCGAAGTACCGGGTCACCTCGGCCAGCGGCGCCTCGGGGTGCAGCGGCTCGAGGTCGTCGAGCACGCCGCTGACCAGCGAGGACGGCGGCTCGCGTAGCAGCCGCTGGATGTGCGCCAGCCCCAGGTAGCGGCCGGTGGGCGTGGCCGACGGCGGACGGCAGACGTACACCTGGCTGGCCAGCGACGGGGTGATCTCCTCCTCGCGCACCCGGGCCAGCGCCTCGGCGATGGTGGCGTCGGGGGACAGGATCACCGGCTCGCTGGTCATGATGCCGCCGGCGGTGTCCTCGGAGTACTTCAGCAGCTGGCGGACCGGCTCGGCCTCGTCGGGCTCCATCAGCTCCAGCAGCCGGTTGCGGTCGACGTTCGACAGCTCCGAGAGCAGGTCCGCCGCGTCGTCGGGGTCCATCACCTCGAGGACGTCGGCCGCCCGGCGTTCCTCCAGGGTGCTGAGGATGGTCACCTGGTCGGCCTCGGGCAGTTCACCGAGGACGTCGGCGAGCCGCTCGTCGTCCATCGCCTCGGCGACCTCGTGCCGGCGCTTGATCGGCAGCTCCTGCAGCGCGTGGGCCATGTCGGCGGCGTTGAGCTCGCGGTACGTGGCGATCAGGGTCTCGGCGCCCTGCCCGGTCTGGGGCAGCGCCAGGCCGGTCACCTCGTCCCAGGCGAGCTGGTGCAGCTGGCCCCGTCGCCCCAGGCGGCCGGGCTCCTGGACCGCGACGCGGGAGAGCACCCAGTCACCGGTGCGGGTCTGCTCGATGCCGGCGTCGACGACGTGCGCCGGCCTGCCGGACTCGACGATCCGGACGGCGCGGTCGAGCAGTTCGCCCAGCACCAGGGTCTCGCCGGCCCGCTGCTCGAAGCGCTTGAGGTTGAGCGTGCCGGAGGCGAGCATCACCGCGCCGGGATCGATCGCGGTGACCCGGCCCATCGGCACGAAGATCCGGCGCCGGGCGACCACCTCGACGACCACGCCGAGGACCCGCGGGGTGGCGGTGCCGACCCGCAGCGCGACGACCACGTCGCGCACCTTCCCGATCCGGTCGCCGTTGGGGTCGAAGACCGTCAACCCGGCGAGCCGCGAGACGTACGCCCTGCTCGCCGTGGTCACGGAACCTCCTCGCTGCCGCTCGTCGGCCCCGTGACCGGGGTGCTGCGTCCCCGGGACCTCGCGCGCCCGGCCCCGAGCGGTGAGGTTACCGTCGGCGCCGTGCCGTCCCGGGATGAGCTGGACTACGAGGTCGTCGACGTGTTCGCCCCACGGGCCTTCGCCGGCAATCCGCTGGCCGTGGTGTTCGACGCCGACGACCTCACCACCGAGCAGTGCCAGGCGCTCGCCTTCGAGTTCCACCTGTCCGAGACCTCGTTCGTCAGCGCCCCCACCGAGCCCTCCGCCGATTACCGGGTGCGCATCTTCACCCCGTTCGCCGAGCTGCCCTTCGCCGGGCACCCGAGCGTGGGGGCCGCCCACACGCTGGTCCGCACCGGCCGGCTGCCCGCGGGCACGGTCCGGCAGGAGTGCGGGGCCGGGGTCCTCGACCTCGTCGTCGACGCCGACGGTGCGCGGCTCAGCGGCGGCCGGCCGACGCTCGAGGACGGGCCGGCACCCGCCGAGCTCGCCGCGGCCGTGGGGCTGAGCGAGGCCGACCTCGCCGGGGTGGCGGCCGACGTCGCCGGGTGCGGGCTGCCGTTCGCCTACCTCTCGGTGTCGCCGGAGGCGGTGGACCGCGCGGTCCCCGACCAGCGGGCGCTCGACGCCCTGGGCGTGGGGGAGGGCGTCTCGGTGCTCTCCTGGGACGCGGCCACCTCCACCGCCTACGCCCGCGTGTTCGCCGGGGACCTGCGCTGGGGCGAGGACCCGGCGACCGGGTCGGCGGCCCTGGGTGCCGGGGTCTGGCTGGTGGAGAGCGGCCTGCTGCAAGGCGAGGGGACGTCGTCCTACGTCATCCGGCAGGGGGAGAAGCTGGGCCGGCCGTCGGTGCTCGAGTGCACCGTCACCGCCGCCGGCGACCGGGCCGTCGCGGTGACCGTGCGGGGGGACGTCGTCCCGATCGCCCGCGGCCGCATCCGCGCGCCCGATGACCGCTGAGGACCCCGTGCCCCTCACCCCGCGCTCCGCTCGCGGCGAGCCTCCGCACGGGGCCGGGTCAGCGGAGGCCTGGGCGCTTCACCGGCCGGGCACGCGGGACGTCGGGCTGCTGTCCCTCGCCGTCGTCGGTGTCTCGCTGTCGGCGCCCCTGACCGCCATGGTGACCGCGCCGATGCTGGCCCTGGCGTTCTGGCGCAACGCCGCCGGCGCCGCCGCGCTCGTCCCGGTGCTGCTGACCCGGGAGCGATCGACCCTCGCCGGGTTGCGCCTGCGGGACCTGCGCAGCTCCGTCGTGGCCGGGCTCTTCCTCGCGGCGCACTTCGCGGCCTGGCTGCCGAGCCTGTCGATGACGACGGTGGCCGCGTCGGTCGCGCTGGTCACCACCACGCCGATCTGGACGGCGCTGGCCGCCCGCGTCTCGGGGGTGCGGTTGCCGGCTGCCGTGTGGTGGGGCCTGCTGCTCGCGTTCGCCGGCGTCGTGCTGATCGTCGGGGTGGACGTGACGGTCAGCACGGAGGCTCTCGCCGGCGATGCGCTGGCCCTCCTGGGGGCGGTGTGCGCGGGCGGGTACGTGCTGGCCGGGGCGCGGGCCCGCCGGCGGCTGGCGACCTCCGCGTACGCCGTCGTCTGCTACTCCGTGTGCGCCGTCGTCATCGCCGTCGCGGCCGTGCTGGTGGACGCGCCGCTGGGCGGTTTCCAGGCGCGGGACTGGTGGCTGATCGCGGGCATCACCGTCTCCGCGCAGCTGTTCGGGCACACGCTGCTCAACCTGGTGCTCTCCTCGGTGGGCCCGACCGTGGTGAGCCTCGCCGTCCTCCTCGAGGTGCCCGGCGCGCTGCTGTTCGCCCTCGTGCTGCTCGGCCAGGTACCGCCCCTGCTGGCCCTGCCCGGGGTCGTGCTCGTCGTCGCGGGGGTGGCGCTGGTCGTGCGGGCCGGCCGGCCGCAGACCCTGGTGGAACAGGGCACCTGAGGGTCGGGTGAGCAGCCGTGGTCACCCGAACCGGCGTGCCGTCGACCACACCTGCGCCTCCGGCGGGTTCGCGCGGTCAGCGGCAGCGAGAGCGCCTGGCTACTCTCCGGTGGCTGAAGACGCCGTCGTCCGCACGAAGAGAGGCACCGTGGCCGAGCTCCGATCCCGTCGTTCCAACCTCGCCGTCCCCGGCAGCAACCCCCGGTTCCTGGAGAAGGCCAAGGGGCTGCCGGCCGACCAGGTCTTCCTCGACCTCGAGGACGCGTGCGCGCCGCTGGCCAAGCCGGGCGCCCGCAAGAACATCGTCGCGGCGCTGAACGAGGGCGGCTGGGGCGAGAAGATCCGCACCGTCCGCGTGAACGACTGGACGACGGAGTGGACGTTCCAGGACGTGCTCGAGGTCGTCGGCGGGGCCGGCGCGAACCTCGACTGCATCATGCTGCCGAAGGTCCAGGACGCGGCCCAGGTCAAGGCGCTGGATCTGCTGCTGACCCAGATCGAGAAGGCCAACGGGCTCGAGGTCGGCCGGATCGGCATCGAGGCGCAGATCGAGACCGCGCAGGGCCTGATCAACGTCAACGACATCGCCTTCGCCAGCGACCGCATCGAGACGATCATCTTCGGCCCGGCCGACTTCATGGCCAGCATCAACATGAAGTCGCTGGTCGTGGGTGCGCTGCACCCCGACTACCCGGGCGACCCGTTCCACTACATCCTCATGCAGATCCTCATGGCCGCCCGCGCCCGCGGGGTCCAGGCCATCGACGGCCCCTTCCTGCAGGTGCGCGACGTGCCCGCCTTCGAGGAGGTGGCCAAGCGCTCGGCGATGCTGGGCTTCGACGGCAAGTGGGTGCTGCACCCGGGCCAGATCGACGCGGCCAACGAGATCTACCGGCCGTCCCAGGAGGACTACGACCACGCCGAGCTGATCCTCGACGCCTACGACTGGGCGACGTCGGAGGCCGGTGGCAAGAAGGGCTCGGCGATGCTCGGCGACGAGATGATCGACGAGGCCAGCCGCAAGATGGCCCTGGTCATCGCCGGCAAGGGGCGGGCCGCCGGCATGGAGCGGACGTCGTCCTTCACCCCGCCCGAGGCGTGAAGCGCGCCACCTGACACAGCGACGGCGGTCGTCCGGGATTCCGGGCGGCCGCCGTCGTCATGGCCACGCCGGTCATCCCATCGCGGAACCGACCGGAGACAGCGGGCCGCGCCCTGTGACGACCCGTCGTGGAACGGTTCGGCGGGTACCGGAAGGGTTGTGGTGCGGAACCCTCAGGCGCACCGTGTCCGCTGCACGACCGTCCGTGCTGACAGCGGGGACGAGAGGTGGCAGCCATGACCGACGACGTCATCGCGCGGGACGACGAGGCCACCATCCGGGCGATGTTGGTGGCGTCGGGCGGCAAGCCCGTGATCCAGATCGTCTTCGACCCGGAGGTCGACACGACGAGCATCCAGAGCGTCGGGTTCGAGCACGCGAAGATCCCGAACTTCATCTACACGCTGGGCCGGGTTCTCGTCGGCGAGATCTAGCCGGACACCTCAGGGGCCGAGTCCGGCGCCGTCGGTGGCGACGGCGAGGACCTCGGTCCCGACGGCCGCGGGGCTCCGTGCGAGGCTGCCGGGCATGCCACTCTTCGCCTTCGAGGGTCGTTCCCCTCAGGTCCACCCGGACGCGTGGGTAGCTCCGACGGCCACGCTCGTCGGGGACGTCGTCGTCGAGGCGGGCGCCTCGGTCTGGTATGGAGCGGTGCTGCGCGCGGACTTCGGCCGCATCGTCGTCCGTGAGGGAGCGAACGTGCAGGACAACTCCGTCCTGCACGGTGGAGAGGACCCGGTCACCGAGGTCGGCCCCGGAGCCACCGTCGGCCACATGTGCGTGGTGCACGGCGCGGTCCTCGGCGCCGAGGTTCTCGTCGGGAACGGCTCGACGGTGCAGGACGGCGCGCGGATCGGCCGACGGACGCTGATCGGTGCGGGCAGCCTCGTGCCGCCGGGGATGGAGATCCCCGAGGGCGTGCTGGCGCTCGGCACGCCGGCCCGTGTGCGCGGGCCGATCTCGGGAGCGGCGGCCGGCTGGGTCGACAGCAATGCTGCCGTGTACCGGCAACTGGCCCGCCGGCACGCCGCCGGGATCGTGGCGATCGGCTGACACCCCACGGTCCGGAACGGGGTTCCCCGGTTTCAGGACACGGGTTCAGGACGCCCGACGACGCCGTCGCGCATCGCGCACGGCGCCGGCCAGCAGCGCCACGCGACGACGGAGGCCGGCGCCGACGGCCTGGAGTCCGATCCGCAGGGCGCTGGGCCCTGCCCCCACCTCGGGCGCGGTCCCGGTGCGCGCGGTCTGGTCGACGGCATCGGCGAACTGCTCGAACATCCGCTGGCTGACGTCGCCGGCAAGGGCCCGGCCGAACTGGGCGATCCGGCCGGACAGGAAGACCGCGGCATCGGCCCGCAGCTCGGTGGAGCCCTCGGGGGTCGCCGTGGCGCGCAGGGTGATCTCCGCGGCGGTGCGGTTGCCTCCGGTGTCGGCGCCCTGGGCCAGCAGCGCCAACCGGTGATCGGCGACGTCCCGCTCGGTGATCTGCGCCAGTCCTTCGAAGGCCAGCCGCACCGGCCCGAGGGACACCTTGGCGCGGCCGCGGTACCGGTCCTCGCCCAGGTCGGCGGTCATCTCGGCCCCGGGCAGGCAGCGGGCGAGCCGGTCGACGTCGTCCATCACCGCCCAGATGTCCTCCACCGGGCTGCTCAGCTGTCGGGTGACCGCGACGGTGATCGTCGGCGTTCCGGTCGGCCGGGTGAGCTCCCGTGGGGTCTGCTCGTCGGCGTCCGCGACCGGCGCCTCGGCCGGCGCGGCAGGCGTGGCGGAGGCGCCCCCAGTGCGTCCCACGAGGGTGCGCGGCGCGCAGTTCAGCGGGCCCGGGATGCCCTCGGGATGGGCCTGGGCGACGTCGCTGACCGCGGCCAGGATCCCGCGGTAGCCGGTGCAGCGGCAGATGACGCCGGACATCTCCTCGGGGAGCGTCTCCGCGTCGACCTCGCCCTCGCTGTTCGCCAGCAGGTCGTAGGAGCTCATCAGGAAACCGGGCGTGCAGAAGCCGCACTGCAGCGCGTGGTGGTGGCTGAACGCCTGCTGCAGGGGGTGCTGCGATTCCTGGGTCCCCAGCCCCTCGACGGTCACCACCTCGGTGCCCTCGGCCTGCACCGCGAACACGAGGCAGGCGCGGGCGGCGTCGCCGTCGATGAGCACCGTGCACATTCCGCACACGCCGTGCTCGCAGCCCAGGTGGGTGCCCGAGAGCCCCAGGTGCATGCGCAGGGCATCGCCCAGGTGCATCCGGGCGGGCACCCGGATCGAGATGGGGCTGCCGTTGACGGTGAACGAGACGTCGATCAGCTCGTCAGCGGCGGCCTTGACCGGCCGCTGTGGCGCACGAGCGGCGGTGTCCTCAGTGGTGCTCATGACCGGCCTTCCGTGGATCGGCGGTGCGCGTGGGCCAGCTCGCGGGCGGCGAGGACGGCGAAGAGCCGACGCCGATAGCCCTGCGAGCCGTGTGAGTCACCGGCGGTGTCGACGACGTCCCGGGCGAGCTCCTCGGTCCCCGGCCGCAGCGCCGCCTCGACATCGGCGGAGTCGGCCGCGGCGCGGACGAGGTCGGTGACGTCGCGGGTGGCGGCCCGGTCGGAGATCCCGAAGCCGCTGATGACCGCCTCCTGGACCGCGCCGCCGGCGGAGCGCACCCGGGTGACGACCCCGGCCAGGGCGAAGTCGCCGTGCCGGCGGGCGATCTCGGCGAAGCCGAAGCCCTCGCCCGGGGCCGCCACCGGGAACTCGACCGCGCTGAGCACCTCCTCGGCGCCGACGGCGGTGGTCATGGCGCCCGCGAAGAATTCCGCCGCCGGCACCGTGCGACGGCCGGAGGCTCCGGTCACCTCGAGCACCGCGCCGAGGCAGGAAGCCACGGCCGGCAGCTCCGCACCGGGGTCGGCATGGGCCAGGCTGCCGCACACCGTGCCGCGGCTGCGCAGTTCCCGGTGCCCGACGAAGGGCAGAGCCATCCCGATCAGCGGCACGTCGTTCGCCGCCGGGCTGCGCTCCAGTCGGCGCTGCCGGGTGGTCGCCCCGATCCGCAGCACCGCTCCCCGGCGCTCGATGGTGTCCAGACCGGCGGCCGCGGTGATGTCCACCAGGGTCCCGGGACGACCCAGGCGCATGGCGAGCACCGGCACGAGGGACTGTCCACCGGCCAGCACCTTGCCGTCGCCGCCCGTGGCGACCAGCTCGGCGACCGCGTCGTCCAGCGTGGCCGGACGGACGTAGGCGAACGGGGCTGGCTTCATGTCGGATCAGCGCCCCGTGAACGTCGGCTTGCGCTTCTCGCCGAAGGCCTTGACGCCTTCGGCGAAGTCCTGGGTGGCCCGCAGCATGGAGTACGCCTTCCGCTCCAGCTCGATGCCGGTGTACAGCGGGCCGTCGACCCCACGGTCGAGGACCTCCTTGCCGGTGCGCAGCGCGGCGGGGGAGAACCCGATGAGCTTGCTGACCAGCTTCTCCGTGGCGTCGTACAGCGCATCGCGGTCGGGGTAGAGCTGGTCGGACACCAGACCCCAGTCGAGGGCCTGCTGCGCCTTGATCCGGGTGGCGGTGAGGATGTGGAACTTCGCGCGGGAGAGCCCGATCAGCCGGGCCAGGCGCTGGGTGCCGCCGCTGCCCGGGATCATGCCGAGGTTCATCTCCGGCAGCGCGAACTCGCTGCGTTCGGTGGCCAGCCGGATGTCGCAGGACAGGGCCAGCTCCAGGCCGACGCCGAAGCAGTAGCCGTCGATGGCGACGACGACCGGCTTGGTGCTGCGGGCCGGCGCGGTGATGTCCTGGCCGAGGTCGGTGAGGTCGATCGGGTCGACCTCCATGAAGCCGGCGATGTCGCCGCCGGAGGTGAAGTGCTTGCCGTCCGAGCGCACGACGACCGCGCGCACGTTCGGGTCGCGGTCGATCTCGGCGAACCGCTGGGCCATCCTGGCCCGCATCTCCATGGTCACGATGGTGTAGCCGCCGTGCGTGAGCGTCAGGTACGCGACCTGGCCGTCGTGGCCGTGGTCGAGAAGGACGTCGCCTCCGGTCGTGGGCATGCGCCAGCTCCTTGTCTATCCGGGGGTGGGGTCAGGCCGGACGGCGGGCGCCGTCGAGCAGGTCGTGCAGCAGGTTCCCGTGCACCGGCAGCGAGTTGATCTGCAGGCCATGGGGTGAGAGAGCGTCGGTGACCGCGTTGGCGAGGGCCGCCGGGAAGCTCATCGAGCTCCCTTCCCCACAGCCCTTGGCGCCCAGCGGGGTGAGCGGGGACGGCGATACGACGTGGTCGGTCACCAGCGGGAAGCCGGCCTCCGCGCTCGTCGGGCAGAGGTAGTCGAGGAAGGTCGCCGAGGTGGGCTGGCCGCCTTCGGAGTAGGTGAACTCCTCGAACATCGCGCCGCCGAGGGCGTGCACGAGGGCGCCGTACACCTGGCCGTCGAGGAGCGTCTGGTTCAGCACCGTGCCGGCGTCGTGCACGCTGGACACCCGGTCCAGGGTGATCTCCAGGGTCTCCGGGTCGATCCGCAGCGCCACCACCTCGGCCACGAACCCGTAGCAGAGGCTGGAGTTGATCTTCTCGTCCCGCGTGGCGGCCTTGGCGTTCGGCGTGAAGGCCGCTTCCTCGTAGAGCCGGGCCGACGTGCCCTCGGGCAGGGCCGCCGGGTCCCAGTGCACGACCCCGGCGGCGTGCCGGAACTGCGCCGCGCGGCTGGGGTCGCCGATGACGCGCACGGTGCCCTCGGCCAGCTCGAGCTGCTCGGGTGCGGCCTCCAGCAGCACGCTGCCGGCGGCCTTGATGGTCTCGGCGATCCGGTCGCACGCCTGGACCACGGCGCTGGTGACCAGCGGCGCGAACCGGGAGGAGTAGCTGCCGGAGGTGACCGTCCACGGCGTGGTCGCGGTGTCCATGTCGATCACGACGCGGACGGACTCCTCGGGCAGGCCCAGGCGCTTCGCCGCGACCTGCCGGGCAGTGGTGGCGTGCCCCTGCCCCTGCGGGACGCTGCCCAGCATCACCGTGACGGTGCCCTGCATGTCGACGCTGACCCGCACGTGCTCGGTCGACCCGGACTTGTCGCGACCGGGCTTGCGCTGCTCGGCGGGGGTGGCCAGGCCGACGTAGCCGATGTTGGTGCCCGAGGGGTCGACGACGAGGGCGATTCCGATGCCGTACAGCTCTCCCCGCTCGCGCGCCTCGGCCTGGCGCCGGCGGAGCTCCGGCATATCGGCGTTGTCGACCGCGAGGGCGACGGCCTTCTGGTAGTCGCCCGAGTCGTAGACGCCGCCGGTGGGGGTCTCGTACGGGAAGGCATCGGCCGGGACGAGGTTGCGGCAGCGCAGGTCCACCGGGTCCAGGCCGGTCTGCGCCGCGACGTCGTCCATCAGCCGTTCCAGCCCGAAGTAGAGCTGCTGGCCGCCGAACCCGCGGTTCAGCCCGGTGGGCATGGTGTTGGTGACGACGGCGCGGGCGCGGATCGCCACCGCGGGGATCCGGTAGGCGCCGGTGATGTTGCCGTAGCAGCGGTAGAGCGTGCTCGGCTCGGGCGGGCGCATGTAGGCGCCGACGTTGTCGACCAGGTCGGTGCGCAGCGCGGTCACCGTGCCGTTGGCGTCGACCGCGGCCTCGAAGCGCATCATCCGGTCGGAACCCGAGGAGCTGGCCAGCAGGTGCTCGACCCGGTCCTCGGACCACCGCACCGGCGTCCGGGCGTGCTTGGAGGCCAGCGCCATGAGGACGACGTAGGGGTAGATCCCGGCCTTGATGCCGAAGCTGCCGCCGATGTCGGCCGGCACGTGCAGCCGCACCCGCGAGGCCGGGATGCCGAGCGCGCCGGCCATGACCGGCATCATCGTGAACGGGCCGTGGAAGTTGGCCCACGCCTCGATGGACGGGCCCGCGGAGTCCTCGGTCCAGTTGGCGATGACCGAGTAGCACTCCATCGGGACCGAGGAGTAGCGCGGGAAGTCGTACTCGCCGACGACCACGTGCGCGGCGTCGGCGAAGGCGCGATCCACCTCCCCGAAGGAGAAGGTGCGGTCGGTGGCCACGTTGGAGCCGTTGTCCTCGTGCAGCAGCGTCGCGTCCTCGGCCAGTGCCGTGCGCACACCGACCACGGGGTCGAGCAGTTCGTACTCGACGCTCACCAGTTCGGCCGCGTCCTCGGCGACGAACCGGTCGGAGGCGACGACGACCGCCACCGGCTCCCCGACGTAGCGGACCTTGTCCGTGCCCGTGGGGAAGTACGGCATCCGGGTGGTGACCGACAGCGGGAACGGCCGCAGGGCGGCCAGCACCTCGTCGGGGCCGATGACCGCGGTGACGCCGGGGTGCCGGCGGGCGCGGCTGAGGTCGACGCTGCGGATCCGGGCGTGCGGGTGCGGGCTCCGGACGATCGCCGCGGTGAGGGTGCCCGGCAGCGGGTCGAGGTCGTCGAGGAAGCGGCCCTGCCCGGTCACCAGGGGGGCGTCCTCGACCCGGGCGGGTCGCCACCGGGGGCCGCCGGCGCCGGTACGCTCCGCGACGTCTGCCGCGTCGGTGGAGTCGCCTTCCTGTGCCACGGCGGCCTGATGGGTGACGGTGGTCCGGTCTGGCACGGTTGCCTCCGAGAACGGGCGCCCGCGACCCCGACCGCCGCGACCGGCACGAGGTCCGGGAGCCGGCGGCCGTCGACGGGACGGCGGAGCGGGGCGACGCCGATGAAGGAACCACCCGGCGCAGCCGGGTGACGGGCCTCCACCGCCGTGGTTAACGATCTGAAACAGACGATACAGCATGGATGGTTACAGTGACAAGCATGGTGAACGAACGACTGTCCCCCACGTCGTACGTGGTCCTCGGGATGGTCGCACTGCGTGGTCCGTCCACCTCCTACGACCTCAAGCGCGCCATTCAGCGATCGATCGGGTACTTCTGGCCGTTTCCCCATGCCGGCCTGTACTCCGAACCGCAGCGTCTGGAGAAGCTCGGGTTGCTCTCGGCCGACAGCGAGCAGGATGGCCGGCGCCGCCGGACCTACTCCATCACCGACGCCGGGCTGCGTGAGGTGCGGGCCTGGCTCGCGGCACCCACCAACGAGCACTTCCAGCTGCGGGACGTCGCGGAGCTCAAGCTCTTCTTCAACGAGCTCGGAGAGCCGACGAACGTGAGGCGGCTGGCCCGTGAGCAGATCGAGCAGCACGAGCAGCGCATCCGGGTCTACGAGGACATGCAGGAGCGCTACGGCGGAGTTCCCAGCGTGGCGCGGCGAATGGTCACGCTTCGGCTGGGACTCGAGATGGAGCGGGCCGCGCTCCGCTTCTGGACCGCCCTGAGCGAGGAGGAGTCGGCCGGTGGGGGCGACGAGGTGCACGGGGCGCCGTCGGGCATCCGGGCCGACATGGACTCGGACCGGTAGGGACCGCCACCCCTCTCTCACGTGACGGGATGAGCTCCGTACGCCGCTGACCGGGCACTTCGGGTCCGACTGACCCGCGACCCATCCGGCATGCCGCTCCGCGTCCGACGCCGGGGCTTGACGTGATCGGCAACACACCCTACGGTCCGGACCGTCCAATACGGACGATCGCTTAGGAGCCATGCGGTTCAGACCTGAGCAGCTGTCGCTCCCTACAGGGTGACGGCCGGGCGGCTCCACGCAGGGGAGCCGGACCCGGGTGCTCGTTCGCCGGAGGGGGCGGAATGCAGATCGGTCAGGCATTGACGTGGACGGCGGAGCGCTATCCCGACCGCGTAGGGATCACCGGCTCGCGCCGGCTGACCTACCGGGCGTGGGACCAGCGCACCAACCGGATCGCCCATGCGCTGCTCGCGGCGGGTGCGCGACCGGGGGACAGGGTCGCGACCTTCCTGTCCAACTCCGAGGTCATGGCCTCCACCCACCTCGCGCTGCAGAAGCTCGGGCTCATGTCGACGCCACTGAACGTCCGGCTCGGCACGGCGGAGCTCGCCTACTGCCTCGACGACGCAGAACCCACCGTCGTCGTCACCGACGACCTCGCCGGCGAAGTGGCCGAACAGGCTCTGACGGCGGCGACCTGCGCGCCACGGGTCCTCCACGCGGGATCCCGGCCCCTTGCCGGCGCGACCGACTTCGAGGACCTCGTGGCGCAGCAGCCCGATGCGCCGACGGGGGTCCGGGTCACCGACGACGACCCCAGCGTGATGCTGTACACGTCGGGGACCACGGGGCGGCCGAAGGGCGTGCCCCGGACGCAGCGCAACGAGTTCGCGGCGTCGGTGGCGCACGTGGTCCAGTCCCAGTACGCCACCGGCGAGGTCACGCTCGGGGCCATGCCGATGTACCACACGATGGGGCTGCGCTCGCTGCTGTCCGTGGTGATCGTGGGTGGCACGTTCGTGGAGTTGCCGATCTTCGACGTCGACCGGGCCCTGGAGCTCATCGAGGACGAGCAGGTCACGAGCCTGTACCTCGTGCCCACCGCGTTCTGGGCCCTGGCGCGCACGGGCAGGCTGCCCCGGGCCGCCGCCACCGTGCGCAAGATCGGCTACGCCGGAGCGCCGATGACGTCCACGCTCACCGAGCGGCTCGTCGACGAGCTGAACCCCGAGGTGTTCATCAACCACTACGGGTCGAGCGAGGTCTACACCTTCTCCGTCGAGCCGAATGCCGCCCGCAAGCCGGGCAGTGCCGGCCGCCCGGGTGTGTTCTCCCGGCTGCGCGTGGTGGACGCGGAACCGGGGGCCTCTCACGAACCTCTTCCTCCCGGCCGGTCCGGCGAGATCGTGGCGTCCCTGCAGTCCGACGAGGCCTTCGCCGGCTACTGGAACCGCCCGGATGCCGACGAGCGCGGACTGCGCGACGGCTGGTACCACACCGGCGACCTCGGGCAGGTCGACGAGGACGGCGACCTCTGGGTCGTCGGCCGGGTGGACGACATGATCATCTCGGGCGGGGAGAACGTCCACCCGGTGGAGGTCGAGGACGTCCTGGCCCGGTCCGCCGACGTCGCCGAGGTGGCTGTGGTCGGCCTCCCCGACGAGAAGTGGGGACAGGCGGTCACCGCCTTCATCGTCCCGACCTCGACGTCCGAGGACCCCGAAGCCGTGGCGGACCGGATCCGGACGTGGGCCCGCGATGCTTCCGGCCTGTCGCCCTACAAGCGCCCCAAGCAGGTCGTGGTCGTCACCGAGATCCCCAAGAGCCCCGTCGGCAAGATCCTGCGCCGCAAGCTCGTCGCCGGTGACTACGAGGCCGCGTCCCAGCCCGACCCCACCCACCGCACCGAGACCAAGGATGGCGCAGCCCGATGAGCAACGGCGTGACACCCCAGGACACCGACCTCGTTCCCGACGATCGCGGATTGGTGGAGCGAGGGCCGGGTTTCGGCTCCGGGGCTCCGTGAGCTTCCCCGGCGGCTCAACGTGGCCACGGTGGGCGCCGGCCTGGTGGCCGCCGTGTTCGGCTGCACCGGCCCCGCGCTCATCGTCATCAACGGCGCGAGCGAGGCGGGCCTCTCGGCCGCGCAGACCGCCTCGTGGATCTTCGGCATCTACGTCTTCGGCGGGCTGATCTCGCTGGTGCTCGGGCTCTACTACAAGATGCCGATCACCGGCGCGTGGAGCATCCCCGGAGCCGTGCTGGTCGCCGGGGCGCTGCAGGACTTCACGTTCGCGCAGATGGTCGGGGCCTACCTCGTCTCGGGGCTCCTGGTGCTGGTGCTGGGCGTCACGGGGCTCGTCCGCAAGGTGGCGGCCTGGCTGCCGTTCCCGATCATCATGGCGATGATCGCCGGGGCGCTGATCCGGTTCGGCACGGGGGTCGTCACGGCGGGCACGACCGCACCGCTCATCGTGGGAGCGGCGGTCGTGGGGTTCCTGCTGCTGACCCGCTACGTGCGCTCGGTGCCCGGTGTCGTCGGTGCGCTCGTCCTCGGCTCGGTCACGGCCGCTGTCACCGGCGGCTTCGGCTCCGTCGAGGGCGGCCTGGGCATCACCAGCCCTCAACTGGTGATGCCGGCCTTCGACCTCGGCGCGATCCTGGCGGTCGGCATCCCGCTCGCGCTGCTCGTGGTGGGTGCGGAGAACGCGCAGGCGATGGGTGTCCTCATGGCCGAGCGCTACCGTCCCCCGTTCAACGTGATGACGATCATCAGCGGTATCGGCGGTCTGCTGGCGCCCATGTTCGGGGGGCACAACGCCAACATCGCCGGACCCATGACCGCCATCTGCTCCTCGGAGCAGGCCGGGCCGGAGCGGGAGGGCCGGTACGCCGCGACGGTGGTGAACGGCCTGTTGTTCGTCACGTTCGGTGTCTTCGCCGGTGTCGCGGTCGCGGTGGTGACGGCCCTGCCGGGTGAGCTCGTCGCCTCGCTCGCCGGCCTCGCGATGCTCGGCGTGCTGCTCGCGGCGTTCCGGGGGGCGTTCGGCGGCGGCCGCTACCAGTTCGGCGCGATGTTCGCCCTGGTCATCGCGATGAGTGGGGTCACGATCCTCAACGTGTCGGCACCCTTCTGGGCCCTGGTGGGTGGCGTCCTCGCCTCCCTGGTCCTCGAGCCGAAGGACTTCCGCCGTGCCACCGCGGCGGCGTCCGAGGGCGACGCCGCATAGCCCCGACCAGCCGCGAGGGGCCGGTCGGCAGGCGGATCTGCTGGCCGGCCCCTCGCCGTGACCCCGCGGGGCACGGCGATGTGGTCGTGGGCCTCGGCCAGCACGGCGCCGGCCAGCCGGAGCAACACCTGCGAGTTCGGAGCCTACGGCCCGAAGGAGCCGCTGTTCGCGAACGCGGCGAAGGCGATGATCCAGAGCACGATGATGAAGACGAAGATCGCCGTCACGATGCCGCCGACGATGATCCCGGCCAGCGCCAGGCCGTCGCCGTCCTCGCCGGTCCGGCGGATCTGCCGGCGCGCCACGATGCCGAGCACGAGTCCCGCGGGGGCGAAGACGAAGGCCATGACCAGGGCGAGGATCGCCATCGTGTTGGTGGGCCGCGGATATCCCGGTGGAGGCCCGTAGCCGGGCGGGGGCCCGTAGCCGGGCGGCGGGTATCCCGGCTGCCCGTACTGCCCGTATCCCGGCGGCGGGTAGCCGGCCGCCGGCCGGCCGTACCCGGTCGGCGGGCCCTGCGGTGGCGGAGGCGGCGGATCGCCGCGGTAGAGGTGGTCGTCGTCGCTGCTCATGCGTCCCTCCCGTCCGGCGGTGCCGGTCGGGGTACTCCACCACGGAGTCCCGCCGGGCGTGAGCAGGCACACGCCGGGAGGACGGTGGCCGTGGCCCATACTCACCGCTAACTCGGACACCGGAGTCCCGAAGGAGTGGACCGTTGACCCGCTTGGCACAGACCGCTGACCTCACCGACATCCAGCGCGAGATCCTGTCGACGGTCAGGACGTTCGTCGACCGCGAGATCATCCCGAACGCGCAGGAGCTCGAGCACGGCGACATCTACCCGCAGGAGATCGTCGACGGGCTCAAGGAGCTCGGCATCTTCGGGCTGATGATCCCCGAGGAGTACGGCGGGCTGGGCGAGTCGCTGCTCACCTACGCGCTGGTGGTGGAGGAGATCGCCCGCGGCTGGATGAGCGTCTCCGGCGTCATCAACACCCACTTCATCGTGGCGTACATGATCAAGCAGCACGGCACGCAGGAACAGAAGGAGCACTACCTCCCGCGCATGGCCACCGGCGAGGTGCGCGGCGCCTTCTCGATGTCCGAGCCGGGGCTGGGCTCCGACGTGGCCGGCATCCGCACGAAGGCGACGAAGCAGGCCGACGGCGGCTACGTCATCGACGGCCAGAAGATGTGGCTGACCAACGGCGGCAGCTCCACCCTGGTGGCGGCCCTGGTGCGCACCGACGAAGGCGCGGAGAAGGCCCACCAGAACCTGACCACGTTCCTCGTCGAGAAGCCGTCCGGCTTCGGCGAGGTGAAGCCCGGGCTCACCATCCCCGGCAAGATCGACAAGATGGGCTACAAGGGCGTCGACACCACCGAGCTGGTGTTCGACGGCTACCGGGCGGAGGCATCGGACATCCTCGGCGAGGCGCCCGGCAAGGGCTTCGCGCAGATGATGGACGGCGTCGAGGTCGGCCGGGTCAACGTGGCCGCCCGCGCCTGTGGCATCTCCATCCGCGCCTTCGAGCTCGCCGTCGCCTACGCCCAGCAGCGGGAGACCTTCGGCAAGCCGATCGCCCAGCACCAGGCGATCGCCTTCCAGCTGGCCGAGATGGCCACCAAGGTCGAGGCCGCGCACCTGATGATGGTCAACGCCGCCCGGCTCAAGGACCGCGGCGAGCGCAACGACGTCGAGGCCGGCATGGCCAAGTTGATCGCCAGCGAGTACTGCGCCGAGGTCACCACCCAGTCCTTCCGGATCCACGGCGGTTACGGCTACTCGAAGGAGTACGAGATCGAGCGGCTCATGCGCGAGGCGCCGTTCCTGCTCATCGGCGAGGGCACCAGCGAGATCCAGAAGACGATCATCAGCCGCGGCCTGCTGAAGACCTACGCGCAGAAGCGCTGACGTCCGGCAGGTTCCTCCTGCGCCAGTCGGCCCTCGCCCACCGGGGTGGGCAAGGGCCGACTGTGCCGGAGGACGTTCAGCGGGCGGGACGGCGCTCGTAGGTGCGCCGCGCCCAGAGGTAGCCGGCCAGCGCGATCCCGGCGCACCACGCCGTCGCCACCGTTGCGCTGGAGCCGATCGCCGTCCCGGTGAGCAGGCCGCGCACCGTCTCGATGATCGGCGTGAACGGCTGGTTCTCGGCGAACCAGCGCAGTCCGGCGGGCATGGACGCCACCGGCACGAAGCCGCTGCCGAGGAACGGCAGGAGCATGAGCGGCATTGGGAGGTTGCTGGCCGCCTCCACGGTCTTCGTCCAGAGCCCCATCGCCACCGAGAGCCAGGACAGCGCGAAGCTGGTCATCGTGAGGACACCGATGACGGCGAGCCACTCCACGGCGTTCGCGTCGGGCCGGAAGCCGATGAGCAGCGCGACGGCGACGACGAGCGCCAGCCCGACCATCGTCTGGATCACCGCACCCAGGACGTGGCCGGTGAGCACCGACGCGCGGGCGATGGACATGGTGCGGAACCGGGCGATGATGCCCTCGGTCATGTCCATGGCGATCCCGATCGCCGTCCCCTGCGCGCCGCCGGTGATCGCCAGGACCAGGATGCCGGGGACGACGTAGGCGAGGTACTCCGCCCGGCCGCCGGACGGCAGTCCCAGCCCGGCGCCCAGCGTGCCGCCGAAGACGTAGACGAACAGCAGCAGGAACACGATGGGCAGCGCGGCGACGATGAGCGTGAGCCCGGGATAGCGGATGGCGCGCTTGAGGTTGCGGCGCAGCATCGTCGCCGAGTCGTTCACGGTGAGTGCCAGCGTGCTCGTGCGGTCACCTCTGCGGGGGTCGGGCGGCCGGTCAGGGCCAGGAAGACGTCGTCCAGGTCGGGTGTGTCGACGGTGAGACCGGCGACGTCGACACCGGCGTCGTCGAGGCGGGCGAGCAGGGACTTGAGCGTGGCCACGCTGCCGTCACCGGGGACCTCGAGGGCGAGCGCCCCCTCCTCGGCCGGCGGCACGCCGAGCGCCGTGGCAGCGCGGGCCAGCGGCTCCGGCCCGGCGAACTCCAGGCGCACGGAGCTTCCGGGCACCATCCGCTTGAGTTCCCCGGCGGTGCCCTCGGCGACCAGTCGCCCGGCGTCCAGGACGCCGATCCGGTCGGCCAGCTGGTCTGCCTCCTCCAGGTACTGGGTGGTCAGGAGGATGGTGACGCCGTCGGCCACGAGCCCACGGACGACGTCCCACATGGCCCGGCAGCTGCGCGGATCGAGCCCGGTGGTCGGCTCGTCGAGGAAGACCACGCGCGGGTCGGCCATGAGTCCCATGGCCAGATCCAGCCGGCGTCGCATGCCGCCGGAGTAGGTGGCCGGGACCTCGTCGGCCGCCTCGGCGAGGTCGAACCGCTCGAGCAGGGCGGCGGCGCGGCGGCGGCCCTGCTGCCGGCCGAGGTGGTTCAGGTCCGACATCAGCCGCAGGTTCTCCCGCCCGGTGAGCAGGTTGTCGACGGCGGAGAACTGACCGGTGAGCGCGATCGCGGCGCGCACCGCCTCGGGTTCCCGGTGCAGGTCGTGGCCGGCGATGCGGACCTCGCCGCCGTCGGCGGGGGTGAGGGTGGACAGGATGTCGACGGTGGTCGTCTTGCCGGCCCCGTTCGGGCCGAGCAGGGCGAAGACCGTCCCCTCGGGCACGCTCAGGTCCAGGCCGTCGAGCACGGCTTTCGTGCCGAAGGACTTGCGCAGGCCGGTCACCTCGATGGCAGCGGTGGGGTGCATGGCCAGGTCCTCTCAGGCCCGGCGGATGAGGATGTCGCCGTAGGACGTGCGGGCGTGGATCTCGACGGTCTCGCCGGCGCCTTCGGGTCCCTCGGTCTCGGTGAGCAGGTTGCGGATGCGGCCGCCTCCGGAGTGGACGTCGAGCCAGGCCGCCGACCCCTCGCGCACGCACGCCTCCACCTCGCCGTAGGCGGTCTCGAGGACGAGCGAGCCCCGCACGGCCTCGCCGACGCGCACCTGGCCGTACTTGGTGCTCGCGGTCAGCGAGCCGAGGGCACGGTCGACGGTGACGTCGCCGTAGCCGGTCCCCAGTCGGGACGGTCCGCCGGTCTCGCCGACGCGGACGTCGCCGTAGGAGGTGATCGCCTCGGTGTCTCCGTCGACGACGGCGACGGAGATGTCGCCGCTGGAGGTGCGGGCGCGCAGGCTGCCGGCGTCGTCCAGCCGCAGGTCGCCGTGCTTGCTCTCGAGGTCCACGGCGCCCAGCCGGCCGGAGCAGGTGATCTCCCCGGCGGTCGTGCGGACGTCGAGGGAGGACCCGGTGGGGATGACGACGTCGACCTCGATTTCCGGGCCGTAGCCGAAGAAGAGCAGCCGCGGCCGGCTGGTGGACCGGACGAGCAGCTCGCCGGCGGAGAAGGTGACCAGCGTCTGCTCGGCGGCGGTGACGTCGGCGGAGCTGGCCTCGTTGCGCGGGCGGACGGTGACGACGGTGTCGTGCCGGTCGTCGGCGCGCACGCGCACCGAGCCGGAGGCGACCTCGATGCGGGCCGAGATGGGGCCGGGGGTGTCGAACGTGGGCATGGCTGCGCCTTCCTCAGGGCAGGGGTGGGTGCCCCCGGGCCGGTCGGCCGGGGTGGCGGTGCGGGTGCGAGTGCTGGTGCGGGGCTAGCGGGCCCAGCCCGTGTACTGCGAGCCGCCGGACCACCGGCCGCGGCGGGAGTCCGACGACGGTCGCGGCTCGGGGGACATGGCGTTGGCGACGGCCCGGACGAGCCAGGTGTTGACCGAGACGCCGAGTCGGGCTGCGGCGTCGTCGACCCGGGACTTGAGCTGCTCGGGCAGTCGCAGCGTGATCCGCAGCGTGCCGCCCTCGTCGAGGTCGAGCGCCGGGCCGGGATCGGCGGACGCGGTGCCCGCCGCAGGAGCGCTGGTCGGCTCGACGGGGGGAGGGGTGACGGCGAAGCCGAGGTCGCTGCCGCGGAGCCGGACGTCGACGGATCCGGGGGCGAGCTGGCCGGTGATCTCCTCGGCCGCCTGGGACAGCGCGCTGAGCAGTGCCAGGCGGACGGAGGACTCCAGCGGTGCGGTGAGCCGCTCCGCCAGGGCGCGGGCCTCCTCGCCGCCGGCGTCCGCCGCGGTCAGCAGGTCGCGGCGGAGCTGGTCGACGAAGGGGGTGAGGTCCATGGCGTCACTATGACACCACCATGACACCACCGTCAAGCGAAGTGGTGTCGGAAGTGGTGTCACCTCGGGTCGCCCGGGGGGCGGCCCCGGTCGGGGGACGTGTAAGCAGGAGCCATGCGTGCCGCGGGAGTGATGCAGTTCGGTGGGCCGGAGGCCCTGCAGATCGTCGACGTCGAGCCGGAGCCCCTGGGGCCGGGACAGGTGCGGCTGAGGGTGGAGGCCGCCGCGGTGAGCCCGACCGACACCCACGCCCGCTCCGGCGCGTACGCCGGGCGCGACCCGGTCACGACGCCGCCGTGGGTGCCCGGCATGGACGTCGCCGGCGTGGTCGCCGAGGTCGGGGACGGCGTCGAGCACCTCGCGGTGGGGGACGCCGCGATGGGGATCGTCGGCCCGTTCGGCCCGTACGGCGCCTACCGCGAGGACAAGGTGCTGCCCGGCGGCTCGGTGGTGCGGGCACCGGCGAACGCCACGGTGGTGGAGGCCTCGACGCTGCCGATGAACGGGCTGACCGCCCGGCTGGCCCTCGACCACATGGCGCTGCAGCCGGGGCAGGTGCTCGCCGTCACCGGCGCGGCCGGCGCGTTCGGCGGGTACGTCGTCCAGCTGGCGAAGGCGGACGGGCTGACCGTCGTCGCCGACGCGTCGGAGGCCGACGAGCAGCTCGTGCGGGATCTCGGCGCCGACGTGGTGGTCCGTCGGGGGGACGACGTCGCCGACCGGATCCGCGAGCAGTTCCCCGACGGCGTCGACGGGCTGGCCGACGGCTCCGTCCAGGACGCGCTGGTGCTGCCGGCGGTGAAGGACGGCGGTGCGGTGGCGACGGTCCGCGGCTACCGCGGTGACGGCCAGCGCGGGCTGCGGTTCTTCCCGACCATGGTGCGCAAGGTCGCCGAGGACCGGGCGGCGCTGGACCGGCTGCGCCGGCAGGTGGAGGACGGCGTCCTGACGCTGCGGGTCGCCCGCACGTTCCCGGCCGAGCAGGCGGCCGAGGCGCACCGGATGCTCGAGCGCGGTGGGGTCCGCGGCCGGATCGTGCTCACCTTCTGAGGTGCTTGGTCGCCTCCCGACGGGAGAGCGGGCTGAGCGGGTGGTCGCGGACGAACGCCGCCACCCAGCCGGGGGCGACCTTGGCGTACTCGCGCAGGGCCCAGCCGATGGCCTTGCGGAGGAAGAAGTCGGGGTCGTCGGCGTTGGCCAGCACGACGTCGGTGAGCAGCGCGGTGTCGGTGTGCTCCTTGCGGCCCAGCTGGGCGATGACGGCGCTGCGGCGCAGCCAGCGGTCGGGGGAGCGGGCCCACCCGCGCACGACCGGCTCCATCGCGGCCGGGTCGGCCCGCAGCAGCTCGGCGACCCGGGCCTGCGTGCCGTCGACGAGGTCCCACCACGCACCGGTGGTGATCATCTCCTCCAGCAGTGGGAGCAGGCGCAGGTCGCCCCGGGCGGCGGGCAGGCCGGTCAGCGCCTGCGCGGCGTAGCGCTCCTCCCGGTAGGCGGCCTCCCGCCAGAGCCGGCCGGCGGCTGCCCTCACCTCGTCGACCGACGCGGGCGGGTGGGCGGCAGCGGCGGCCCGGGTGAGCCGGCGGACCTCGGGCAGGCGGACGCCGAGGCAGGGCTCCGCCGTCTTCAGGTAGGCCCGCATCCCGGCCGCCCGCTCCGGGTCGGCGAGCTCGCGCAACGCCGCGCGGACGGCGGGCACCAGGGCGGTCGGTCCGGCGTCGGCCACGGTCGCGCAGTCTGCCGGACTCGCCGGTCGGACGGCGTCCTGATTGGGTGGGCTCCCGGGCGACGGTGCCCGTCGACATCGGAGGTCCTGCATGGTGCACAGGCTCGTCGTCAGCTACGGACAGCCGGCGGATCCCGCCGCGTTCGACGCCTACTACCGGGAGACCCACACCCCGCTGGCGCTGCAGCAGCCCGGTCTCGTCCGGCTGACCGTCGGGCGCCCGGTGTCCCTCGACCCGAGCCAGGAGGCGCCCTACCTGATAGCCGAGCTGGACTTCGACTCCGAGGAGTCCATGGGCGCCTCGCTGTCCTCGCCCGAGGGGCGCGCGGCCGGCAAGGACGTGGCGAACTTCGCCACCGGTGGGGTCACGTTCGTGCACTTCGACGTGCACACGGCGGGCTGAGCGCGGGTGAACGGCGCCCAGGCCCTGATCCGGACCCTCGTCGACGCCGGGGTCGACGTCTGCTTCGCCAACCCGGGGACGTCGGAGATGCACTTCGTCGCCGCGCTGGACGACGTGCCGGACATGCGGGCGGTGCTGACCCTCTTCGAGGGGGTCGCGACCGGCGCCGCCGACGGCTACGCCCGGATGGCCGGGCGACCGGCGGCCACGCTGCTGCACCTGGGGCCCGGCATGGCGAACGGGCTGGCGAACCTGCACAACGCGCGGCGCGGCCGCACGCCGCTGGTCAACGTGGTGGGTGACCACGCGCGCTCGCACAAGCGGCTGGACGCGCCGCTGGAGTCCGACATCGACGCCGTCGCCGGCACGGTCTCGGGCTGGGTGCGCCGCTCGCTGGCGCCGGAGGACGTCGCGGCCGACGCGGCCGACGCGGTCGCGGCCGCGGCGGCGGGCACGATCGCCACCCTGGTCCTGCCGGCGGACGTCTCGTGGTCCGAGGGTGCGGACGTCGCCGTCCCGGTGCCCGCCCGCCCGGCACCGCGGGTCGCGCCCCCGGTGGTGGACGACGTCGCCGCGGTGCTGGCCTCGGGCGAGCCCGCGGTGCTCTTCCTGGGCGGGGACGCGATGACCGCCGAGGGGCAGCTCGCCGCGGCCCGGGTGACCGCCGGCACGGGGGCCCGGCTGATGTCGGAGACCTTCCCGGCGCGGGCCGCCCGTGGCGCCGGGATGCCCGAGCTCACCCGCCTGCCGTACCCGCCGGAGATGGCGATCGCCGCGCTGGCGGGCACGAAGCACCTGGTGCTGGCCGGCGCGCAGGCGCCGGTGCACTTCTTCGGCTACCCGGACGTGCCGGGCCACCCGGTGCCGGAGGGCTGCACGGTGCACGTGCTCAGCGCGCCGGGGGAGGACGCCGTCGCCGCGCTGCAGGCGCTGGCGGAGCGGGCGGCACCGGACGCCGACCCCGTGCTGCTCGAGGCCGAGCGGCCCGAGCTGCCCAGCGGGGAGCTGACCCCGCGCAGCATGGCCGCCGTCGTCGGGGCGCTGCTGCCCGAGCGGGCGATCGTCGTCGACGAGGCGCTCACCTCGGGCGTCGGGCTGGCGGAGCTCACCTCCGGGGCGCCCCCGCACGACTGGCTGTCGCTGACGGGTGGCGCGATCGGTGACGGGCTGCCCATGGCGCTCGGTGCCGCCGTCGCCTGCCCGGACCGGCCGGTCCTCGGCATCCAGGCCGACGGCAGCGCCATGTACACGATCTCGGCGCTGTGGAGCTACGCCCGCGAGCAGCTCGACATCACCACGATCGTCTGCGACAACGGCTCCTACGCGATCCTGCAGCACGAGCTGGAGCGGGTCGGGGCGGCCAGCGACGGCGAGCGGGCCGGGCAGCTGCTCGACCTCGGCGGCCCGGACCTGGACTTCGTCGCCCTCGCCACCGGCATGGGCGTGCCGGCGACCCGCGCGACGACCGCCGAGGAGCTCGCCGACCAGCTGCAGAAGGCGCTCGCCGAGCCGGGCCCGCACCTCATCGACGCCGTCCTGCGGCGCTGACCCCGTGGCGCCCGGGTGGCGACCGACTCGGTCGCCGCCCGGGCGCGGGGCTCAGTGCTTCTTGCCGTGGGTCAGGTTGTCCATCTGCGAGCTGGTGTCGGCCTTGGCCCTCTTCTCGCTGCGCTTCTCCTTGATGGACTTGCCGCTGGCCTTCTTGGTCATCGACTGTCGCGGGGACTTGTCACCCATGGTGCGCTCCCTCGTCGGGAGCCCGAACGGCTCCGTGCGCCGGACGCTACGCGCTCGCGCGGTGGTCACGGCGTCTCCCGGGCGTCCGGGAGACGCCGCGCCGCGGGGCGCGGACACCCAGCCGCCACGGGGACTCCCCGGGTCGGGCTCCCGGACTCAGCGCTTGTGCTTGGCCTCGGCGGCCAGCCGGGCCAGCTGGGACTCCGTCATCTGTTCCTTCGCCTTGCGCTCGGCGCGCTTCTCCTTGATCGACTTCGCCGACTTCTGCGAGTGGTGGGCGTCGTGCGGGGACTTGTCGCCCATGGCGGACTCCCGGATCGGGGGCGGACGGGAATGGCCGGACGCTACGCCGGGACGCGCGCGCACGGGAGTCTCCCGGGGCCCGTCATGATCGGGGGATGGTCCGGTCGGTGCTGGTGGTGGGCAGCGTCATCGTCCTGGTCCTCGCCGTGATCACCGCGCTGCTGTGGGGGTTCCAGCGGAGGCTGGTCTACCTGCCCGGCGACGGTCCGCTCCCCCCGGCCTCGGCCGTCCTGCCCGGCGCCCGCGACGTCGTCCTGCGCACCGCGGACGGGCTCGAGCTCGGGGCCTGGCACCTGCCGGCCCCGTCGCCCGAGGCGGCGACCGTGCTCGTCGCCAACGGCAACGGCGGGCACCGCGGGATGCGCGCACCGCTCGCCGCCGAACTGGCCGACGCCGGGCTGGGCGTGCTGCTGTTCGACTACCGCGGCTACGGCGGCAACCCCGGCAGCCCCAGCGAGGACGGCCTCGCCCTCGACGTGCGCGCCGCCCGGCAGTTCCTCCTGGACGACGGCGTGCGGCCCGAGCGCCTCGTCTACCTGGGGGAGAGCCTGGGCGCCGCCGTCGTCACCGAGCTGGCCATCGAGCACCCGCCGGCCGGGCTGGTGCTGCGGTCGCCGTTCGTCGATCTCGCCTCGGTCGCCGCCGTCCACTACCCGGTGCTGCCGGTGCGCGCGCTGCTGTGGGACGAGTTCCCGGTGGCCGAGCAGATCGCGCGGGTCGACGTCCCGACGACGGTCGTCCACGGCGGCGCCGACTCGATCGTGCCGCCCGCGCAGAGCCGGGCGGTGGCCGACGCCGCCGGGAACCTGCACCGGCTGGTCGAGGTGCCCGGCGCCGACCACAACGACCGGGTCCTGCTCGACGGCGACGCGCTGGTGGACGCCGTCGTCGAGCTGGCGTGAGCCTCAGCCGACCGGTTCGGCCACCGGGCGTCGTCCCCGCTGCACGGCCAGGACCGCCACCACCGCGACGACCACGCCGACGACCGGCGGGATGAACCAGCCGGCCTCGTTGCTCCACCAGGCGGCCACCGCGGCGACGACGTAGGCGCCGAGGTTGCGCCACTCGACCGACGGCAGGCCGGACGCGGCCGGCATGCCGCCCCGCCAGCGGGCGAGGAAGTCGCCGATGACCACGCCGCCCAGCGGCGGGATGAGGATGCCGAGCCAGACCAGGTACTCGATCAGGTTGTCGTAGATGCCGGTGATCGCCAGCAGCGTGCCGAGGACGACGCCGCCGATCACGAACGGCTTCTTCGAGCGGGAGTTGGCGATCTCGGCGCCGGCGACGCCGAAGTTGTAGGCGGTGTTGTCGTTGGTGGTCCACAGGTTGGCCACCAGGAACACCAGGCCCCAGCCGACCAGGCCCAGCTGGTAGAGGACGAGGACGAAGTCGCCCTCGCCGAAGGAGATGGCCCCGATGGCGCCGAAGCCGAGCATCAGCAGCTCGCCGACCAGGAAGGCGACGACGCAGGCCCAGAAGCCGGCCGACGGTGTCCGGGCGAACCGGGTCCAGTTCGGCGCCTGGGTGCCGCCGGAGGCGAAGGTGCCGACGACGATGGTCACCGCGGCCGCGATCGTCATCGTCTCCGTCGGCACGATCGCGGTCAGCCCGCTCCACCCGCCGACCTCGTCCAGCGACCGCCAGGTCACCCAGCCGGCGAGGACCAGCAGCAGCGGCACGGAGACGATCGACAGCGCGTACATGCCCTTGTAGCCGTAGTACGCGGTGATGCCCATGACCGCGCCGCCGGCGATCATCAGCGCGATCTCGACGCCGCGGCCGGTCCAGTCCAGCGCGCTGGCGGTGAGCCCGGCGAGGGTGGCGACGGTGACGCCGTACCAGCCGACCTGCGTGCCGCCGAGCAGCAGCGAGGCGAGCTTGGCGCCGGAGGTGCCGAGGGAGTACCGGCACATCATCACCGTGGTCAGGCCGGTGCGGGCGCCGATGCCGCCGATGGCGGCGACGTACACGCCGAGGACGGCGCTGCCGAGCAGCAGCACCCAGATGAGGCTGCCGACCTCGAAGGCCGCGCCGATCTGGGCGCCGGCCAGCATGGTGGGGGTGAAGAAGGTGAAGCCCAGCAGCACGATCGCCAGGGAGAACAGCGACTTGCGGGCGTGCTGGGGGACCGGGTCGATCGGGTAGTCGGGATCGATCTCGCCGGCCGCCGGCGCGACGTCGTCCCGGTTGCCGATGCTGCTGCTCATCCGTCGGTCTCCTCGTCTTCCCCGATGTCCTCGTTCCACAGGGACGGGTGCGCGGCGATGAAGTCCGTCATCAGCTGCACGCACTCCGGGTCGTCCAGCACGAGCACCTCGACGCCGTGCTCGCGCAGCCAGTCGTGGCCGCCGGTGAAGGTGCGGGACTCCCCGACGACCAGCCGGGAGATGCCGAACTGGCGCACCAGCCCGCTGCAGTACCAGCAGGGCGAGAGGGTGGTGACCATCGTCGTGCCGCGGTAGGTCGGCTGGCGCCCGGCGTTGCGGAAGGCGTCGGTCTCCCCGTGCACCGACGGGTCGTCGTCCTGGACGCGCCGGTTGTGGCCGCGGCCGAGCACCGTCCCGTCGGGGCCGACGAGTGCACCGCCGATCGGGATGCCGCCCTCGGCCAGCCCGGCGCGGGCCTCCTCGACCGCGACCGCCAACCACGACCTGGCCGTCGTCTCGTCCAGCGGAACCGTCATCCGGCTGTCCCTCCCCGTGGGCGCGCAGCGAGCAGTGCGCAGACCTTGGCAGAGATGGCCGCGCCGCGTCGATGCCTCGGATGTTCCCGTTCGGTGACGTTCCCGGCCCCGCGCAACGCCGTCGGGCTCGGGCCCGGCCTCGCGCGCGGGGATCGACGGGCCGGCACGCGCGGAGGGGTGTATCTCCTGACCATGAGCAGCAGCGAGTACGTCGTCGGGCGTCGTGGGAACGCCCAGGGAGAGCCGGTCGGCGAGCGTCATGCCGTGCTGGCCGTCGCGACGCGGAAGGAGCCACCCTTCCGGGCGGAGTGCGGCGCGAAGGTCGACGTGGTGGACGGGGACTGGCCGCCCGCGGGCGGCGACGAGCACGCCTGCCCGGTCTGCAGCCGGGACACCAGCGCGCCCTGGGCCTGAGCCGGTCGGGGGACGGGAGGCGGACGTCCCGCTGCCACCGCTCCCCGTCAGCGGCGTCGGCGGCGGGTGCCGAAGATGCCGCGGGTGATCTCGCGGCCGAGCGCCGAGGCGGCGGACCGGGCGAAGGACCGGAACGCCGACGAGCCCAGCACCGTGCTCAGGACGTCCTGCTCGGCCGGCTGGTGTGCCCGGCCCCGGCGGCGGGGAGCGGGCCCGGCGTCGGGGATCTCCGGCCACGGGCTCGGGAGCGCGGGCTCGTCCGCGGGCGGCGATGCCGACGGTGGGGGAGCCAGGCGGGCGGCCAGCCGCTCGTGCGCGGAGTCGCGGTCGACCGGCTGCCCGTACGTCGCCCACAGCGGGGAGGCGGTGACCTCCGCCGTCAGGACGGCAGGGTCGACAGGGGTCATCAGCGACCGTGGTGCGCGTAGCAACGTCCAGGCGACGGGGGTGGGGGAGCCGCGCTCGGATAGCACCGTGACCGCCGCCTCACCGGTGCCGAGCGAGGTCAGCAGCTCCTCCAGGTCGTAGTCGCTGCTCTTCGGGAACGTCGAGACGGTCGCGCGGAGGGCCTTGGCGTCCTGCGGCGTGAACGTCCGGAGTGCGTGCTGCACCCGGTTGCCGAGTTGCCCGAGGACCGCGCTCGGCACGTCCGTCGGCGTCTGGGTCACGAAGACGATGCCGACGCCCTTGGACCGGATCAGCCGCACGGTCTGCGTCACCGACTCGAGGAAGGCCTTGCTGGCCCCGGTGAAGAGCAGGTGCGCCTCGTCGAAGAAGAAGACGAGCTTGGGCTGGTCGAGATCCCCGACCTCGGGCAACTCCTCGAACAGCTCGGCGAGCAGCCACATGAGGAACGTGGAGAACAGCGCCGGCCGGTCCTGCACGGCGGCGAGCTCGACGGCGGTGATGACCCCGCGTCCGTCCGCCGTCGTCCGCATCATGTCGGCGGGGTCCCACTCGGGCTCACCGAAGAAGACGTCGCCGCCGAGGTCCTCCAGGCCGATGAGCTCCCGCAGGATGACACCGGCGGTCGCGGGCGAGAGCCCGCCGAGGGCCTTGAGCTCCGGACGGCCTGCGTCGCTGATCAGCCAGCTCACCACCGAGCGCAGGTCCCGGAGGTCCAGCAGCGGCAGCCCGGCGTCGTCGGCGTAGTGGAAGATCAGCCCGAGCGAGCTCTCCTGCGTCGGGTTGAGGCCCAGGACCTTGGACAGCAGCACGGGACCGAAGTCGGTGATGGTGGCCCGCACGGGCACGCCCGGGCCGAGCCCGCCCAGCGCGAGGAACTCCACGGGGTACGCCGTCGCCGTCCAGTCGTCGCCGGTCTGCTGCACCCGGGCGGTGATCCGGTCGCCGGGGGTGCCGGGCCGGGCCAGGCCGCTCAGATCGCCCTTGATGTCCGCCAGCACGACCGGCACCCCCGCGGCCGACAGCTGCTCGGTCATCAGCTGCAGCGTCCTCGTCTTGCCGGTGCCCGTCGCCCCGGCGATGAGACCGTGGCGGTTGAGCATCGACAGCGGTACCCGCACCTGTGCGCCGGGGTGTGCCGCGCCGCCGTGCATCACCGACCCGAGTTCGAGCGCTGCACCGCCGCCCGCGTACCCCGCGGCGATCCGTTCGGCGGTCTCCGGCCCTGCTGGGGAATCGGTCACCGCCGGACGGTAGCGCTGGACCGGTGGCCGCCGGTGGTCGACGCTGGCGCCGTCGTCGGGTGTCGGGATGTCAGGAGCGAGGGATGAAGGCGGTCGTGTACGACCGGTACGGGTCGCCGGAGGTCCTGCGGCTGGACGACGTCCCGGTGCCCTCCCCGGCCGCCGGGCAGGTGCTGGTGCGGGTGGTCGCGACGTCGGTCAACCTCAGTGACTGGGAGGGCCTGACCGGGTCGCCGGCGTACGCCCGGCTCGGCGGGCTGCTCCGGCCGTCGCGCCACATCCTCGGGTCGGACATCGCGGGCACGGTCGAGGCAGTCGGCGACGGGGTCACCCGGTTCCGCCCGGGCGAGGAGGTGTACGGCGACAACCTCGCGCTGATGGGTGGCTTCGCCGAGTACGCCGTCGCCCCCGAGACGGCTCTCGCGCCGAAGCCGGCCGGGCTGACGTTCGCCGCGGCCGCCACCATCCCGCAGGCCGGCGCCATCGCGCTGCAGGGCACCGCCGCCGCGGCCGAGGGACGGCGGTTCCTGATCAACGGGGCCGGCGGTGGGTCGGGGTCGTTCGCGATCCAGCTGGCGAAGCGGGCGGGCGCGCACGTGACCGCGGTGGACAACGCCGCGAAGCTGGAGTTCATGCGCTCGCTGGGCGCCGACGAGGTATTCGACTACCGCGCGGAGGACTTCACCCGCCGCGGGCCCTACGACGAGATCCTGGACCTGGTGGCGCACCGGTCGGTGTTCGCCTACCGGCGCGCGCTCGCCCCCGGCGGCCGGTACCGGTGCGTCGGCGGATCCGTGCGCGCGCTGCTGCGCATCCTGACGGTCGGGCAGCTCGCCGGCCGGCTGACCGGGCGCCGGCTCGGGGTGCTCGCGGTGAAGGAGGGACCGGCCCACTTCGGGCCCCTCGCGGACCTGTGCGTCGCCGGGGACGTCGCCGTCCACATCGACCGCAGGTTCGCCCTGGCCGACGTGCCGGCGGCGCTGGCGCACGTGGGGGAGGGGAGGGCCCTCGGCAAGGTCGTCGTCGAGGTCGGTTGACCGCTTCTCGGCGTCCGCCGCGCGACTGACTCCCGGTGGCCGAGGCAGTCGCCCCTCGCCATGCACACGGCCGGCCGGTCCTCTTCGCCCGGGTTCCGGCGCCGACGGGCTGAGCAGCCCGACGGTGGTCACGCGGTCGCGCGGACGAAGGTGAGCCGGACGATGCGCCGGTGCACCACGGAGGCGACCTCGGCCACGTCGGCGAAGCCGGCCTCGCGCAGCAGTCGGGGGATGCCGTCACCGACGTTGGCCTGCAGCCGCTCGTCCTGCTGCGCCCTCCGGGCGATCCCTCCCTCGTGGGCGTGCGCGTGACCGCCCATGTCCACCACGTGCAGCAGGCCGCCCGGGCGCAGCACCCGGTGCACCTCCCGGGCGGCCTGCTCCCGCTGGCCGGCGGGCAGGTGGTGCAGCATGAAGGAGGACAGGACGACGTCGACGCTGCCGTCGGCGTAGGGCAACGCGTCGGCGTAGCCGCGGTCCAGCTGCAGCTCCACCTGTCGCCGGCGGGCCTTGCGCCGGGCGCGGGCCAGCGCGCTCAGGTCGGGGTCCAGCCCGACGGCGGCGACCCCCGGCTGCCCCTCCTTGGCGAGCAGCAGCAGGGTGCCGGTGCCGCAGCCGATCTCCAGCACCCGCTGACCGGGGCGCAGCGCGGCCTGGTCGAGCAGCTGCCGGTGCACGCCGCGCACGCCGAACAGCCGGGTGAACGGGTCGTACAGCGGGAGCAGCCACTCCTTGCCCATGGGCGGCAGGTACGCGCGCTCCTGGCCGGTGACCTCGGTCCGTCGGGTGTCCTCGATGGCGTTCATCGCTGGCCTCTTTCGTCGTGCGTCGGGATCTTCTTCCGGTGGCGAGGACTACGTTTCCTCTCGTGGGTGGAGCGGACAATGGCGAGATTTCGGGCGATCTGGGACTTTCTTCCGACGGCGGGCCGGAGCTCCACACCGTGGCCAGGCGGTCGGTCGACGGCGTGCCGGTGTACGGGTACGCCCGGTTGCCCGGTGTGCCGTCGATCAACGTCGTCCGCACCGCGGGGCAGCACCGCCCGGCCGGCGGCTGGACGCGGGAGCGGGCGCACGCGCACGACTTCCTCGTCCTGGCCTACGCCGAGCGGGGCGGCGGGCGGCTGCAGATCGACGGGCGCACCTGGTCGGTCGGCGACGGCGACGCGTTCGTCGTCGCCCCCGGTGAGGTCGTCACGCCCGAGTGGGACGGTGCAGCCGAGTCGGTCGTGTGGTCGGCCGACTTCCCGGCCGACGCCCTCGACCCACGCACGGCGCGGGCGCTGCAGTCCTGGCGCGCGCACCCGTTGCTCTTCCCGTTCGTCGGGCGCCGCTCCGGTGGGGTGCAGCGGCTGCGGGTGCCGGCGGCGGCCCGGCCGCGCTGGTCGGCGCGGTTCGCCGAGCTCGATGGGGAACTGCGCGAACGCGGTGACGGGTACGCCGAGGCCGCGCCGGCGCTGTTGACGCTGCTGCTGGTGGACCTCGCGCGGGTGGCCGCCGACGTCCCCGGCCACCTGCGGCTGGACGGCGAACCGCTACTGGCCGAGGTGTTCGACGTGATCGAGCGGCGCTTCCCCGAGGCCATCTCGCTGCGTGACGTCGCGGCCGCCGTCGGCCTGTCGCCGGGGCACCTGACCACCCTCGTCGGCCGGCGGACGGGGCGGACCGTGCAGCAGTGGATCACCGAGCGGCGGCTGGCCGAGGCAAGGCGGCTGCTCGTCGAGACCGACGCCACGGTGGCGTCCATCGCGGCCCGGACCGGCTACCGGGATGCCGGCTACCTCACCCGCCGGTTCCGGGCGGCCTACGGCACGACGCCCCAGGCTTGGCGGCGCGCCCCCCGCCCACAGCACTGACGCGGCGCGCCGTTCACCCGATCCGGGCCAGTTGTCCACAGGTGCCCGGATCGGCGCCCTACGGACTGGTCCGTTCTCTTACAGTCCGGGCTCGTTCGTCGACCGTCCGACCGGGACTACGGGGGTGCCGTGCCGACCGCTCTGGACGTCGTCGACGGCGAAGTGCGGGAGCTGATCCGGCGCCGCGGCCTCGACCCGTTCACCGACCCCGGGCCCGTGCGGCTCCTGGTGCGCGACGTGGTCGCCGACTACTCGGAGCGCTCGCTCACCTCGGCGCTGCCGCCGATCGGTGATCCGGAGTCCGTGGTCCGGGACGTGCTGGACCGGGTGGCCGGGTTCGGCCCGCTGCAGCGCTATCTCGACGATCCGGAGATCGAGGAGATCTGGGTCAACGAACTCAGTCCCCTGAATTCGCAGGTCAGCGGCTCAACCGTGGTGCTCGGTCCGCAGTGAGTCCGCAGCAGCGGCGAAAACCAGATCCGTGAGACCGGCCGCGCCCGCCCGAGTGCGGTCCTCGGCCGAGGGCCATAGGTGGGAGTAGGTGTCCAGCGTCGTCGACGGCGACCGGTGCCCTAGCGCCCGCTGCACGGTCACCACGTCGCAGCCCGCGGCGATCAGGCCCGAGGCGTAGAAATGCCGAAGTCCGTGCAGATGCAGCCCCGGCGTGCCGGCCGCCCGGACGGTGGACTGCCACCACGAGTTGACCGTGCTGGGCGGAAGAGGACGTCCCTCACCGGTGTGGAACAGCCAGCCCTCAGCCGCGGTCCCCGTGCGCTCGAGATGCCGGGCGAGCATCTCGACCAGCCGGTCGGGCAGATAGATCGTCCGCTCCGATCCGTACTTGGGCTGCCGCAGTTCGGCAGGGCCACCCCGGCGACGCTGCACCTGCCGGCGCACGTGCAGCCGCCTCCCGAGGAAGTCGACGTCCTCCAGATTGAGCCCGGAGGCCTCGCCCAGGCGCAGGCCGGCGAAGGCACAGACCCCCAAATAGGCCTGCATGCTGGGGCGTGAACGATCGACCAGCGCTCGTATCTGGCCCGGTGTCGGAATCTCCATGGCGTGCTCCGCGCGCCGCCGGGCTGGAAGCCGGAGTCCCGCGGAGGGGTCAACGGCGATGACCCGATCCCGCACGGCGGACTTGAGGACCGCTCGGACGGCGTTCACCCGGGTGGCCACCGTGTTGGGCGCGTAGCCGGCGGCCACCATCGCTTTCACCCAAGTCTCGAGGTGCGAGGCCCGCAGCGATGCGATGGGGACCGAACCGAAGGTGACCTTGCGTCGCGCCAGGTCCATCGACACCTCAGTCATGGGCGCCCACACCTGGCGCTCCGCCCAGGCTCGGAAATACGCGTCGAACGTCGTCCGGCCGGCTTGCGGATCCACGTAACTACCTGTGATCACTGAGGCCGTCACTTCGTCGAGCCACCGCTGAGCGTCGGCCTTTCGCTTGAAGTGGCGAGCGTGCTCCTTGCCGTTCTCGTCCCGGTACCGCGGCCGATACGTCCCATCAGGCCGCTTCGCGATCGACGCCACCGCCCATCGCCTCCCTCCGTCTTCAATTCCGGGGCCTTGCCGCTTCAGTTTGGGAGTCTCCACCGACTGAAAGGCCATCAGCCCCGACTGGCTGCCGTCTGTCGAGCACAGACCGGCTGATCAGGGGCGGCCTCGGTTGACCTGATCTGCCTGTGCGTCGATCCAGGTGTGCAGGTCGGCGCGGCGGTAGAGGACGCGCCGGCCGAGTCGGAAGCTGTTCGGCCCGGTGCCGAGGTGTCGCCAGTACCGGAGGGTGGCGACGGGGGCGCGGAGCACGTCCGCAGCCTCGGTGATGGTGAGCAGTTCGGGCTCGTGGTCGGCGGTGGGGTCGGGCATGGCTGGCTCCCGGGGGTCGTCGGTGGTGGGCGGTGCCTTCACCACAGAAGGCGCCATTTCGGGCCCGGTGGTGACACCTCACAGCCAGCGTCGTGTAACTGTCTCCAGTTGTTCTCCTGTAGTGGCTCCCCGGACGTGTCACCTGGCAGCGATGGAGGCACCTCATCTCCCGACGCCGGGGGCGGCGCCACCACCGGCGAGGGACGGCCCGAGGCGCTCGGCGTCTGGGCGTGCAACGGCAGGGACCGGGCCGGGTGGCCACGGACTCGTCCATGCCCCCTGGTCGGGGTCGATCGGGCGCCGCGTGCGCCAGGCCTCACGTTCCTGGCTGAGCCGGTCAGGCGGCTGGGCGAGGAGGGCCGGCTCGGCGGTGAGGGTCGCGATGCGCGCCCGGGCGTCGGTCAGCTCCTGGCGGGTGGTGGCGATGTCGCGCTGGAGGTTGGTGAGCCGGCCGGCCGGGTCGGGGGTCCAGGCCACGGGACCGAAGGGGTCGAGTCGCTCGTCGCGGCGTCGGCCGGCCTCGGCGACGGCGTGTCGGGCTTGCTCGTGCGCGTTCCAGGCGGCGTCGGCGGCTGCGCAGAGCTGCGCGTGTTCGGGGTGGGCCTGTTCGGCGGCTTGGCGGGCGGAGGCGGCGAACGCCCTCCACAAGGCGGGGCGGTCGTCGAACCAGCCGGCAACCTGCGCGAGGTCCTTCGGGTCGGTGGGCAGGCACGGCACGTGGGGCCGCCACCGGTCGGCCCAGTCGGTGAGCTGCTCGCCGGCGCGGGCCACCGCGCCGCGCCGGAGGCCGAACCGACCGGAGCCGTCGAGCACCATCCGCGCGGCTTGACGGGCGGCGTCGCGTTCGCCGCCCCAACGTGTGAGCAGGGTATCGCGGACCTTTTCCGCGTGGGCGGCGATGGCCGCGCCGCTGTCCGCGGCCCACCGTCTGGCATGCTCGGCGGCGACGCACGTCTGATCACGGGCGGCTTCGAGGTGCGCGAGTTCGCCGACGTGCGGGGCTTCGAGCGCGACGACCTCGCGCAGGGTGTCTCGCTGAGGCTCCCAGTAGGCGAGTCGCTGAAGGGAGCGCTGCTCGGCCGTCCACGCCGCGCGCAGCTCGACCAGGACCTCCTCCAGCGGGCGGGGTGTGGCGTAGCGGGCGGCCTCGGCGGCAGCGAGCTGGGCGGCGTGCGTGGGGCCGAGGTCGGCCCGGTCGCGGGCGAACACGGCGACCCACTCCTCCCGCGCATCGTTCACATCGGTGGCGACGAGGTGGGCGATGTTGGTTTCCCGGCCGCGGGTCATCCCGACGTAGGCCGACGCCGCCCCGGTGTGCTCGCCGACCACCACATGGGCGGCGGTGACCGTGTCCCCCTGCACGCCGTGGGCCGTGCTGGCGTAGGCCAGCTCCACGTGCGCGGTGACGTAGTCGGCGGGCAGTACCCGCACACCTTGCGGGTCCGGGGTGACACCGCCGGGAACGTCACCGGTGACCGGGCCGGCGGGGGTGACAACCAGTTCACCGTTTCGGCCGACGGCGGTGACGGTCCAGGTGTCGCGGTTGGCCACGCCCAGGTCGCGGTCGTTGCGGCGGGTGGCGATCCGGTCCCCGGCCCCGATCCGCTGCCCGGCGGCCGTGATGGCGACGCGCTGGTCGTCGACCCGGCCGACGGCGACCCGCCGTTCCCGGATGACGGCGTTCACCTCGGCGGCCTGTTCGCGGGTGTCCACCACCACCGTCACGTGTTCGCCCCGGCGGTGGTGCTCGGCGGCGGCCGCCGCGATCGCCTCCTGCAGGGCGGTCGCGTCGGGGTGCAGCCTGATCTGCCCGCGCGCGAGGAGCGCGTCGAAGACCGCGGCAGGGTGGGCGCCGGTACGCATGGCCAGGGTCAGGTCCGCGTACTCGGTGTCGGGCACCGTCTGCCCGGCCTGGTCGGTGCGGGTGAAGCGGTGCACCCGGTCGAGGGTCATGTGCGCGGCCGGGTCGACCTGGCGCACGGCGAGGTCGAGGACCCCGCCGCGGCCGACCGCGGCGAGCTGGTGCCGGTCGCCGAGCAGCGCCACCCGCACCTGGCACTCGTCGGCGACGGTGAGCAGGGCGCGGGCGGTATCCTGGTCGAGCATGCCGGCCTCGTCGACAACCAGCAGATCTCCCGGCAGCAGTCGCGCCGCCTCCGTCGGGCCGGCGTAGACGCGGCCGGTGGCCGGATCGGTCTGCCCGGGCGCGAGCCGGGTCCAGGCGCCGTCGTCGTTCCAGCGCCAGCCGTGCTGGTAGGCCAGCCAGGCCGCCGACCCAGCCGCCCCGCCCACCTCCGCGGCGGCGACCTTGGCGGCCTTCAGCGTCGGGGTCACCACTACCAGCCCGCGCCCCTGGTCCTGGAGCAGGCTCCGGGTGGCGGCCAGGGTGGTGGTCTTGCCGGCGCCGGCCGCACCCTCCACCACGGCCAGCGGCCGGGACCCGGCCAGCGCGGCGACCGCCGCTGCCTGGCCGGCATCCAGCCTCGCGCTGCCGGCCACGAGGTCGACCGGGGGTGTCAGGTCCGGGTCCGGTTTGCCGGTCGTGGCGCGGGCGGCGAGGCGGGCGGTCAGCTCGGCCTCAACCTCGAGGACCGGCTGCGACGTCCAGGCCCGGATGTGCTCGGGTACGCCGTCGCGATCCAGCAGCGGCAGGCAGCGTGCCATGGCGCGGGCGGTCAGGTCTTCGGCCAGCTCGAGGCGCACCGCCGCCCCGGCGACGACGCCGACGGCGGCGATCAGCCGCTCCACCTCGCCGCGGACGTCCGCGGAGTTCCACGCCGACCGGCCCGCCGCGAGCCGGGTCAACGCGCGCTGCACCAGCTCCTCCCGGTCGAGGGTGCCGACCGGGGTGGGCGTCAGGTCAACGGGACCGGCCGGGTCGCGGTAGCCGAGCCCGGACAGCTGCCCCCGCCAGCGCTCGGCGAGGGTCACCCCGGGCTGCGGAGTGACCTTGTCCGGGCGGCCGTCGGCCCAGGCGCGGGCGTCCCACGCGCGGCGCAGCGCCGGGCCGGGCCGTTCACCGGGGTGCGCGGTGGCCCATTCCCGTTCGTAGCGGTCCACATTCCGGGCGATCTGCGCATTCCGCGCGCTGAACGGGCCGACATAGTCGGCGAGCTCCAGTATTTCTCCAGTAGCGCCTTTCGTGTAGCCGTGCGCGGCGAACGCGGCGTTCAACTCCGGGTCACAGGCCATCGCCGCATGCCCGATCCCGTTGATCGCCCCGAGCGAGTCGCGGAGTCCGACGGTGTGCAGCCCGCGCCATTTCCCGGCGGCGAACACGCGGGACAGGATCTGCAGGTGCAGATGCCAGTGCGGATCCTCCGCCCGGGAGGTGTAGTGCCGCACCGTCGCCGCCTCCAGCACCTCCACCGGCACCTGCACCTGCCCGCCGCGCGGGCCGACCCGGGTGGTGGCGTGCTGCGCGAGCCAGCCGACGATCTGCCCGGCCGCGCGGTCCTGCGCCGCCTCGTACGCGGCGGCGATGTCCGGATGCAGCGCGGCGGCCAGCGACCAGGTCTTCGGGCCGTTGACCACCACCTCCACGAACCGCACCGCCCGCGCGTCGTGGCGCAGCTGCCCCCGCGGCTGGCCGGTGTCCGGGTCGCGGCCGGCGACCCAGGTCTCGTAGGTGTCGCCGGTCAGCGGGGCCAGTTCGGCCACGCGCCCGTCGGCGGCGGTGAAGTGGCGGGCGAACCCGGAGCCCTCGGTCAGGTAGTAGTCATCGGCCCGACCCCGGTCGGCCTCCACATAGGCGCGGGCGGCGGCCGGGTCGCCGACGTACACCTTCATTCCCCCATGCATTTTCAACGCCACCCAATAATGGCCAACACGTCACCCCTGAAAACGCCACTGGGCCCCGCGAAGCGGGGCCCGAGCTACCTGCGAAGGTAGCATGCGTGCCGTTCCGGTTAAAGGCATGGACGTTGATGGATAGAGTCTGCTATCTCGATTTCTTAGAGAACTGTGAATCGAGTTGTTGAATAGCGCTAATTGAGGCTGAACTCTGCGGCCCGGGCTCAGGAGTGCGTTGCCCTCTTGATCTAGATCATCTCCAGCGAGGGTCACCAATGGTTCTCAGCTACCGACGGATGGTGCGCCGCGACGTAGTCGGGCCTGGTGCGCACGCCCCCCACGCGTCATCGGAGCCGCTGACGTCCACGTGCTCATCGGGAGGGATCTGACGGAGCGCGCTCCTACGCTGCCCGCCGTGGACTCCGGTCTGGCCAGCCTGGCACTGCAGGTGCTCGCGCGGTTCGCGGGGGATCAAGCCCAAGCTGAAGTACACCGGCCGGCCGCACAACACCGACGACCGCGAGCATCGGCCGCCAGGTGATCGGGTCAACGCGCGCGATCGGGGGAGGGTTTGTCAGTCCCGCCCCCGGTCGCGCGGTCGTGCGTCAGGCGATTGGGATTGCGGAGCTGGAGGCGTAGTACGCGGGCCAGCCGAGCGTCGTGACGCCGACGTAGTACTGCCATGCCCTGTCCCGACAGACGATACGTGCGGCTGCCTGCGAGTCCGAGGGGTACATGGCGTCGCAGGAGGCGCGCATGTCGTTGAGGAACCAGGAGTCGCACGTCCCCTTGCTCGCCCACCGGCCCGCATAGCACCCGTCGTGGTGGATGCAGGCATGGTTGAAGTCGTAGAACGCCGTTGTCCACATGTTGGCGCCCCACGGCGGCTGCCCGTAGTACAACGAGGTGCCGTGGATGCCGCTGTCGGGGACCACGGTGCAGCCGTCCGTGCTCCACGGGTGGTCGCCGCTGTTGTACGGGGTTGCGCTTACGCCCGGGGTCGTCGTCGCCCCCGCAGGCGAGGCCAGCGCAACGAGAAGGAACACAGCGGCGATCAAGGTCATGAACAACGACAGGCGTGGGTGTCGCCGAGCTGTCGTGGAGGTTCGAAAGGACGCAGTTTCTCGGTCGTCGGCGCGAGTGGGGCGCGATATCGGGCTGGCAACGTTGATCGGTCGAGGCATGGCCGGCTCCTGTCTGTGGCTGTGACAGGTCAACCGTGCAGCCGACGGCCCTCACACGTCGGGAAGTGAGCGATAGCCCGGAAAAATGCAGCTGGTGACGTCCGTCTCGGTGACGCAGGCTGCCACCATGAGCGACCAGCCGAGTGCCGACGGGCTCGAGGAGCAAACGGAACCGGAGCCCCCTGCTGCTGCCGCGCAACGCGGAGCGATTCTGAGGGCATGGCGGGTCTACCGCGGGCTCGGACTCGACGCGGTGGCACGCCACGCCAAGATGAGCGACGCTGCCTTGTCCGAATGGGAGCGCGGCGAGCTCAATGCTCGTCGGCGGCGCGTCTTCGAGCCGCTGGAGAAGGTCACACGTATAGACGCCAGGCTCCAGGCCGACGGGGCTCTGGTTGATCTCTGGCAGGCCGTCGGTTCGAGCGATGCCCTACCGCCTCGAAGCGACTGGATGCACAACTATCGGATTGGCGGCAAGCCCGGGTGGCTCTGGATCCGTAGTGCTTGGGACTGCACCGTGGATCTCGCGTGGGGACCGCTGCGAGGCCGTACGGCCGTCTCTGCCGGCTCTGGCGGCGTACTGATCCAGCTGCCGATCACCCTGGACAACCCGCCACTGCGTGCCTCGACGACGTCGCCCGCCTGGGCCGATTTTGGCGCCGGCATCGTTCCTGCTGAGGTGTCCTCTCGGCTCGGGATCGTGCGAGTCATGGCTCAGGACCTGCACGAACCGAACCAGGAAGCGCGGCGTCGATTGCCGGTACCGGGCGGCCTTTTCAGAGACCCTCTCGGCGAGGTCCGGTCCTGGGCGCGCGACCTGGGCGTCCGCTGGGAGCTCATCCGACCGCACATCGGGGTCGTGCTGGCCACCGACAATCCGGAGCATGCTCTTGACAGCGCTGACGTCTCCGTCCACGGCTCGTCGGGAGAGGTGCGGTTTGACCGGGAGGGCCGGCTTATCAGCCAACTGACGATGCGCCCCGAGCAGCTGCGAGCCTTGCGGATGGCCCGGGGCTACTCACATGATCGGGCGGCGCAACGAGTCTCCGAGATGGACGACGGCCTACCCACCCTGTCCCGTGCGGCGCTGGAGAGGGTGGAACGGCTCGGCGCTCTGCCGCGCGCCGAAAACTGGCTGCCCCGGCTGGACATGGCGTACCGAGCGGACGGAAGGGTCGGCATCGAGCGAACCTTCGACTCCATCGGGGCCGAGCTGAGGTCTCGGCGGCGCGGCACCCGATGGGTCACTGCGATGACCTTCCCGGACTACTGGGTCGGGCCCATCTGGCTGCAGGCAAGGTCCCCTGGTGGGCGGAGCGATGTCGGTTCGATACGACTGGTGTGGGGCCCGTGGCGGCGGCGGCAGCGCGTGGGGTCAGGACAGGTAGTGACCATGCGGAAGGCCCGGCCGGGAGCCGATCCGCTCTTCGTGGACCTTCCCGCTGGATGGCGCTTCGCCGCTGGGACAGGGGCGGTTGGTACCGGCATGGACATCAACGACGACTGGCAGCCGCGGAGCGCTTTGGCAGGTCTGGCATTGCTGCTGGAGGCGCTTGCGACGATCCGGGCCTGGCGTCGGATCGCGCAGTCGCTTAGTGCTTCCCGCAGTGGGGACGCTGAAGTCCGTCAGCCCGGGTCCTCGGGCGAGAGTGGTGAGGGCAGCTGACCTGTTCAGGCGTCCTGGGCTCGGCAGCAAGGTGTGGTCCTCGGTGCGGAAGTCCGTGCTTTGCGGTTGGTGAAGCCCGCACTGCCGTCTCTTCCTCCACACTGCGGAACCCGGGGAAGGATGAGGTCGTGAGCAGCGCATCGACGGCCGGCGCCTGCGGCTACCACTCGACATGGTCGGCGCAGATGCAGACCGACCGGGGGCCGCTCACCAGCGTCGGCTGCGGCATCCCGTTCTCAAAAGAGAGTGACCTTCGCGCACTCTCCGTCGAAGTTGCCGCCTACACCCTTATCGCTTGCGGGGAGCTGTCGCCGGTCGCGCGGCCAACTTTTCGTCGCGCGAGCCCGGCGCCCGTGCATGTGGGCGGCATCTACCCTCGGCGACAACCCGCCCACAGGACGAAGGAGTTCCGCATGCGAACCCGCTCATGGCAGGAGATGCGCGGGGCCGCAACCCGCTTCGCCACCGAGTGGCGCGACGAGACCCGCGAACGCGCCGAAAAGGACTCGTTCTGGAACGAGTGGTTCGGGATCTTCGGAATCGACCGCCGCCGCGTCGCCGTGTTTGAGCACCTGTCTACCCGGCATTCCACGGGCGGCCGTGGGTTCATGGACGTGTTCTGGCCCGGCTACGTCGCCGCCGAGCACAAGAGCCGCGGCTCGGACCTCACCGCCGCAATGGAACAGGCGCTGGACTACCTGCCAGCCATCCCCGCCGAGCACCTTCCCCGGCTGGTCGTCGTGTCCGACTTCGCCCGCTTCCGGGTCCGCAACCAGCTCAACGGTGAGGAGGTCGAGTTCTCCCTCGAGGACCTCCCGGCCAGGCTGCGCACCTTCGCCCCGATGCTCGACGCGGAGATGACGCAGTACGAGACCGAAGAGGACGTCAACCTCAAGGCGACCGAGCTGCTCGCACTGCTGCACGACGCGCTCCGCGAGAGCGGCTACGAGGGGCATGCGCTGCGGGTGCTGCTGGTCCGCCTGGTGTTCATCCTGTTCGCCGACGACACGCAAGTGTGGGAGACCGGGCACTTCTACGACTACCTGCTGTTGAAGACTGCCGTCGACGGGCACGACCTCGGGCCGGCGCTCGTGCACCTGTTCCAGGTGTTGGACACGCCCAAGGAGCGCCGCTCGACGAACCTCGATGACGACCTGGCCAGGTTCGAGTACATCAATGGCGGCCTGTTCGCCGAGACCCTCCCAATCCCCGCATGTACGCGCACGATGCGGGAGCGGCTGTTGCAGGCGGCGCGGTTCGACTGGTCGAAGATCAGCCCCGCCATCTTCGGGTCGCTGTTCCAAAACGTGATGGAGCCCGCCGAACGGCGGAACCTCGGCGCGCACTACACGACTGAGCAGAACATCCTCCGCACGATCGAGCCGCTGTTCCTTAACGACCTGCGGGCCGAGCTGGACGCGGCGACGACGCTGCCCGCGCTGCGCCGGTTCCGCGACAAGCTCGCCGAGCTGACCTGGTTCGACCCGGCAGCCGGGTGCGGAAACTTCCTGGTCATCGCGTACCGGGAGGTCCGCCGACTCGAACTGGACTGCCTCAAGCAGATTCGGGGACGGGAACGCGGATCGACCGCCGAGCTCACCATCGACGTGCAGATCGAGTCGAAGGTGCGGGTCGGGCAGTTCTACGGCATCGAGATCGAGGAGTTCCCCGCACGCATCGCGGAGACCGCGATCTACTTGGTCGACCACCTGGCGAACCTCGAACTGTCCGCGGCGTTCGGCCAGTACTACGCGCGGTTCCCCATCCGAGACAGCGCGCACATCACGATCGGGAACGCGCTGCGCGTCGACTGGAACGACGTGCTGCCGGCGCGGCAGGCAACGTACCTGTTTGGGAATCCGCCGTTCCACGGCATGTCGTGGATGACCGCCGAACAGCAGGAAGACAACAGACTCGTCTTCACTGAGGCACCGGTGACGGTCGGCCGGTCGGGGCGACTGGACTACGTCGCGTGCTGGTACGCGAAGGCGATCGGGTACATGCAGGGCACCTCGGTCCGGGCGGCGTTCGTTTCGACGAATTCGATCACGCAGGGCGAGCAAGCGCGGTCGCTTGGGCCGGCGCTCCGTGACGCAGGGTTCGACCTGCTGTTCGCGCACCGCACGTTCGAGTGGACGAGCGAGGCCCGCGGCAAGGCCCACGTGCACGTGGTCATCATCGGGTTCGCCTACGGGCAGCAGCCGGGCCGCAAGCTGCTCGTCGACTACCCGACGGCGAAGACGTCCGAGGGTGAGGTCAGCACGCCCCCGCATCTGAATTGGTACCTGGCCGACGGCGTGAACGTGTTTCCCGCGCAGCGGAGGCAACCGCTGCTCGCCGGGCTCCCTCCGGCCGTGCAGGGGAACAAGCCGTGGGACGGCGGCGGCCTGATCGTGGAGCCGGAGGCCATTGACGAGGTGCGGGCGGACCCTCTCGCGGCGAAGTACCTGCGGCCGTACCGGCAGGCGACGGAGTTCCTGTGGGACGAGCCCCGGTGGTGCCTGTGGCTCGTCGACGCAGACCCGGGTGACCTGCGGGCGTCGCGGGTGCTGCGTGAGCGGCTGCAGGTCGTGCGGCAGGCGCGGCTGGATACGAAGACGGTCGCGGTGCAGCAGCAGGCGGCGACGCCGGCTCTGTTCAACCAGATCCGGCAGCCGAGCTCGCGGTACCTGGCGTTGCCGGAGGTGAGCAGTGAGCGGCGGCCGTACGTGCCGGCCGGGTTCCTCGAGGCGGACATCATCGCGGGGAACAAGCTGATAACGATCGAAGGCGCGGATCTGTGGGTGTTCGGCGTGCTGCAGTCGCGGATGTGGATGGCGTGGGTGGGCACGATCGCCGGACGGATGAAGTCGGACATCAGTTTGGCGCCTGGACTGGTCTACAACGCGTTCCCGTTCCCTGATCACGACGGTGGCCGGCGGGACGCGGCGGTCATGGAGGCGGCGCAGGGCGTGCTGGACGCGCGGGCAGTGCACCCGGAGTCGTCGCTGGGGGTGCTGTACGACCCGCTCGCGATGCCCTCGGGGTTGGTGCGAGCCCATCAACAGCTGGATCGGGCGGTGGACACGGCGTACGGCCGGGCCCGGTACGTGGGTGACGCGGCGCGGCTGCACGCGCTTTTCGAGCGGTACGCGAAGCTGACGAACGCGGATTCGCTGCCTGGCGTGGGGATAGCGGTCCCGCGACGGCGACGGGTGGGGTAGTCCGTCGAGCGCCACCAGCGGCTGCTCCGCGAGTACTTCCCTACATTTACTTCGCAATGCGGACGGTCGGAGCCTGGCTCGCCCACAAACCACGGAGCAACACGAAACCGGAGTTAAGACATCGAACTCAACGCACTCACGGGGGATTGTCATGCGCATCGCATTCCTGAAGATCGAGCACTTCCGGGGCGTTGCACTTGCCGAGTTGAAATTTGAGGGACACGCGCTTCTCGTCGGTACCAACAGCGCTGGGAAGTCCACTGTCTGCGAAGCCCTCGACCTCGCCTTGGGCCCCGAGCGGACGTCGCGCCGGCCTGTGATCGACGAACATGACTTCTATGCGAGCAAGTATGTGGGCGGTGACCACGATCGAGTTCGCATCGAGGTCATACTGACCGACCTTAGCCGCGAAGCAAGGCGCCGTTTCAGATCCCACCTCAGGCCTTGGGACGCGGAGCTAAATGCGTACAGCGACCTCGTTGAGTCACCCGATCTTGACGGCTCGGATGTAACAGAGGCGGCCGAGACGGAATCATCACGGACGGCGGAGCTACCTACGGATCCGGAGGACGACGCCGCGGTATGGGCGTTACCCGTCCTCTTCCTTGGTCGGTACAATCAGCCGGACGACGATTTCGAGGGGGCAACCTTTTTTGCCCATCCCGAGCCCATCACGAGCGCGCCAGTGGACGACTTTGAAGAGCTCGGAGCGGGTCTCGCACGCTTTTCGCGGGCTGACAAGCAGTATTGTGGCTTTCTGTACCTCCGGCCGAATCGCACAGGCTCGCGCGCGCTTTCGCTACAGCGGGGCTCGCTCGTGGACACCATCATGCGCCTCGAGGCCACCGCCTCGTCGTCCGTCTGGGAAGACATAATTTCCAAGGCTACAGCGGCCGACCTAACCGACGATGGCTCTGGGCTAGCGACCGTCAGGGACGAACTTCAACGCCGCATGGCAAGGTTCATCAGCTTGGGCTCGTCTTCGGCCCCGGTTGACATCCTGATGACTGACCTGACTCGCGAACATCTCCGGGAGACGCTTCGCCTCCATGTAGCTGGGCAGCCCAGCTCTCATGCCGTTCCCTTTGATCGCTTGAGCACCGGAACATTGAATCTCATGGTGTTTGCCTTGCTGACGTACATTGCGGAGTTGCGCGGCCATCAGCACGTCATCTTTGCCATGGAGGAGCCGGAGATTGCGCTTCCTCCCCATGCGCAAAGGCGGCTCGTGGACTTTGTAATGCGGAACATGACGCAGGTCATCGTCACGAGCCACTCGCCTTACGTGATCGAGCGCTTCCAGCCGAGGCAGGTCATGGCTCTCTCTCGGGATTCCGGTGGAGTTCTGGCGGCCACACGGGTGACGTTGCCGGCCGATACGAAGGCCAAGAAGTACACCGACAATAAGCGACAGTTTGCTGAGGCTCTACTTGCGAACGCGGTGATTGTCGTTGAGGGGGCTACTGAGTGGAATCTACTACCTAGAATCGCGGACGCCATGGATGTAGACGAGACCGTCTCGTATTACCATCCGGACATGGCCGGTATAAGCTTCTTCGACGCACAGAATGATGTTTCCGTGCCCACGTTCGCCCCCATATTCGCCGGGCTAAACAAGCCTGTGTATGGCATTCACGATCAGCCAAAGAAGCCGCTGGGGCCCGACCTTGTAGCCATGAGCCGGGCGTTCGACCTCTACCTCGAGGTTCCCTACACCGGTGTTGAGGAACTACTTGCGGCGGAAGTTGCCATTCCGGCTCAACGGCGCTTCCTCGCCGACGCCGAACAGCGGGACGACTACCCGAGCGCGTGCGGAACGCTCGACGCCTCAGCAGGCGACTCGATCGTTCGAACTCAGCTCAAAGATGTTCTGAAGGGACGAAAGGGTCATAGTGGATACGCCGCCGCCTTAATCAGTCACTGCAGCGACGTTTCCGAGTTACCTCGCACGCTTGTTGAGTTCCTCCTAGCAGTCGACGCGGATCTGCGCATGAAGGGCCTTATCCCCGCAGATGCTGGGAAGGCGGCGGCCAGTGGAACTTGATGACCAGCGGCGGAGCATCCTGAGTGAGGCGGGGCACCTGCTCATTGAAGGCGGCCCCGGTTGCGGAAAAACAAGCATCGCCCTCGTCAAGGCTAGCCGCGCCTTGCCGGCACTGGAGCTCGAACAGAAGGTTCTTTTTCTTAGCTTCTCACGGGCTGCAGTGCGTCAAGTACTCGACCGTGCGGGGGGCGTCCTCACCCATGCACAGAGCGAGCGCGTCGAGGTGCGAACCTTTCACTCCTTCTTCCTGGAAATCCTTCGTACCCACGGCCGTAGTTTGAGCGGGAGGTCGATCCAATTCATATCTCCCGCTCAGGAGCTGCAGTTGAGGGCCGTCCACACCGGGAGCGATTGGGCTGCGGAAAAGCTCAGGTTGGCTACCCGCGAGGGGCTGTATGTGTTCGACCTTCTTGCGAGCGGCGTAGCTGACCTCTTCGCTCGCTCACGAGCTACGCGGTCCCTGTACAGCGACACCTACCCGATCGTTATAGTTGATGAGTTTCAGGACACCAATGAAGACCAGTGGCGCGTCATAGAGGCTCTTGCGGTTGAATCGACGGTCATCCTCCTCGCAGACCCCGACCAACGAATCTTCGATCATATCGAGGGTGTCGTCCCTGAACGCATCCCCCGGGCCATCGCGGCCCTGAGTCCAATCCGCTTCGATCTGTCGGCAGAGAACTTCCGTAGTCCCATTGGCGGTATTCTTGACTATGCGAACGCCGTACTCCGGAATCGCCCCATCGACGAACACTCGATCCCCGGAGTGAAGCACTTCAACTACGCCTCCCATATCCCGGTAGAATATGCCGCCCACGCCGTAACAGTCTCACTCCGGAAGGAACTCGTGGACGCTGGGATCTCGGCCGGTACTGTCGCGGTTCTGGCGAGTACGAACGGCATTGTCAACCGCATCTCTGACAAGATCCTGTTTGCGGTCCCGACGTCCAACGGAGTTCTTCCTCCGATTCCTCATGACCTACAGTGGGACGCCGCTCTGTCGGCTGCGGCAGGTGTCGCGGTCGCCTCCCTTCTTGAGTGGCCGCGGCTCGACCGCCTTCCGGCGATCTGCCTGACTCTTTCGCACATGGCCGGCTTTTACCGGGCGAAGTATGCGAACGGCGTACTAGGAGCCAAGGGCGCTGCCGAGACTCTGGATCGGTCTGTAGACGCCCTGCAGCGAGGGGCGCGGCCGGCGGCAAAGTCCGCGAAGATTCTGAGCGCCGTCTATGACAACGGCTATCGATTGCGCGGGAGTCCAGTCATAGACTGGATGAAGGTGCGGTCCTTGTTCAGCGGCTCTCAGGAGCTAAATGAGGTAGGCAAGGCTGCTCGCTTCATCAAAGTCGGACGCGCGAGTGACTCGATGGCTTGGGCGCTCGGGGACTCCTGGAACGGAGAGGACGCCTACTCGCTCGCTTCTTCTACCGTTCGTAGTGTCTTGGAAGAGGAAGTTCTGCAAGGGAGAGTCGAGCCGCCGGCCCCAGTGACTCTCATGAGCATGCATAAGTCGAAGGGGCGCGAGTTCGACGGTGTCGTCATGGTCGAGGACAGGTATCAAGGGGTCTGGCTCCCCGAGCGTGCGACGCCCGAGAAGATGTCGGAGTCTCGGCGCCTTCTCAGGGTAGCCATAACCCGCGCTCGGCACCGGGTCTTCATCGTTCGGCCATCGGACGCCGTCGGCCTAATTGACTGAGGGTTGTCCTTGCGGTGACGGGCAAGAAGACCGTCGAGAATGGCAAGACTGGGCGTGCGGCCCGTCCTGAGGGAAAGGGGCCCGAGTCCGCTCCACCTCCCTGGGGTGGACGCCACTCAGGTCTGGTCGATCGTCTTTCTCCTCGCCTAATACTGCGCGCCTTGCAGGGGCTGGCCCCTCAATCCACAGTCGCCAAGTTCGCAGTGATCCGCAGTGCCTTCTTGAGCCGAGCCCGCCCTCTAGGCCGCGGTCGTCCACGACGCCGTCGTCCGGCGACGCCAATCCCTCATCACCGGACCGGTGCGGGCACTCCTATCGGCCCATTACCCGGTCGTATCCCGATGATCACCGGCGGCTGGACGAAGACCCGGGTTACTGCAAGACATCGTCGATGACGCCACGATCAACTCGGTCTACTACACCGAGGTCCTTCAGAAGCCGTTCGGGCGTGTTATGGAGGACGTCGGCGCCGACGAGAGGCCTTGGACATCACGATCATGGGGAGGCCCGGTCGAGGACCCTGAGAGTGAACGTCCACGTGATTCGCTGATAACCGAGGGGTACGCCGACGTCGTCGTTTCAATCGTGAGCGGGCCAGGCGATCAGCGGCGGTAGCCGGTCGCCGAGGTGCGGGATGCCGTTCTCACCGGAGCTGATGCGGCGGTGTTCGTGGCTGCCGGCGGCGTGGGTGATGGCGGCGAGCACGAGGACGAGAGCTCGGCGGTCGAGGCCGCCCGCGAGATCGCCGAGGTCGACGCTCCGACCGTCGGCGATGCTTGCGGCGGAGTGCAGGACCCGCAGTTCACCGCTGTCGCCGACGAGGATCCCGGCGCAGAGCGCCGCATCAAGTTCGGGCCAGTCGATCCGCGCCCACAGCCCGTCGGCGTCCGGTTCGGGGTTGATCAGGCCAGCGGATTGCAGTTGCGGCAGCCAGTGCCCGAAGTTGATGAGCAGGAGGACCGCTGCCTCGTCGGCGGGGTCACCGACGGCGGCCCGCACTAGGGCATTCTCGACATCGACTAGGTCGAGGTCGGCGGCGCGCGGCTCGAACATCATGGCGGTTCGCCTTTTCACCGCTGCGGCGGAGGGGTCTGGACGCGAACTCGGTGGGGATGCCAGCCGCAGCCGTCTCCCGGGATGCCAGCGGTTCCGAGTGGTGTCCTGGCCACCCATTCCTCCGGCCCGTCCGGCACAGAGCTCTGCTCAGGGGCCGGGAGCGACGGCGGGGGACGACCGGACCAAGACTGCTTCCGCAGCAGAGCGCCCGAAGGGCGGAAGGATCTTGGTCCGGTCGGGAGGAGGCGGCGCGGGAGGCCCCTAGGCTGAGCTGCCGGACGGGTCGGCGGATCAACAGGCAGTCCGCCGGAGGCGGTCGGTGACGAAGGCGCAGCCAGCGCCACGCGCAGCGTGGCCCGAAGGATGCTCCTGCCACGTCGACAGGACCGGACGCCGTCGACAGCCTCATGTCGGTCACGGGAGGTACCTCCGGACAATTGGAGACAGCGTGCGGGCGACCGAGGCCGTCTCATGATCTCGGGTCGGGAGCCCTCGCAGGTCAGTGCCTCTGCAGCAGGGCGGCGACACAGGTGACGATGACGGAGGCGTCGCGGCGGTCATAGCGGAAGTCGGCGGTAACCGCGTCGTCGTGGTGAGCGCCGCTGGCGAGAGAGTGCACCGCGTTGCGCAGCACTGCGAACCGTTGCGCCAGGTCCCGTTGCCGCGGGGCGCGCTGGTCGTCGTGGGCGGCAGGTGGGTCGAGCCGGTCGTAGAGGTCGAGAGCGAGCCGAGCGTCGCGCACCGCATCCTCGGCTCGTCCGTCGGCCAGCGCCCGCACGGCTGATTGCAGCCGGCGACCGGCCTGCGCGCGCAGGCTGTCCGGATCGCCAAGCGGCAGCGGCACCATCAAAGGCACGGTGACCAGGGCGCCGAGCCGCTCGGCGTGGGCGGCCCAGATCGGACCTCGAATGCGGACCCAGTCCTGGGCGTCGCTGGCTGGGTAGTCCATGGACGCGGCGCCGACGAGGGTGACCTTCAGATCGATGAGCAGTTCCAGGTCACTTCCGTTGCGGTCGGCTTCGATGCCGGCCAGCTGCGGGTCGCTGATCGTGGTGCCGAGCAGCACCGAGCGCGGATAGACCCCTGCGGCGCTGATGAGCAGTGGCTGATCGGCCTGCAGCGCCCCGATCCAACTAAGCGTGTGCTGCAGCCGTACCGCGCCCGAGATCAACGCCACCGATCCCGGCGGCAACCCTACTGGGGTCGCCTGGTAGCGCAGGGCGAGGCGGTGAGCACCTGGCCCAGCTTCAACCCCGATCTCGTCGAAGACGAGGCGCAACTGCGCGCCCGGCGCCAGAAAGATGCTCGTCACGCCAGTCATCGTCCCGAACCCTCGAGCGGAACCGCCCCTCCCGCTCTCCTGCGTTGGTCCAGATCCGTCACTCTTAGACTAAGCGGACCTGTAGTCGCCGCCATCGCCGTACAGCTCGCGGCTCAGTTCGTCGTCGTCGAGCGCCGCGAGTGTTTCCACTTCGCGATGGATGCCTCGGTTCACCCGCTCCAGCTTGCGCCAGGTGCTGCACGGAAATTCTTTCTCGTGGCAGATTTTGCAGCTCCCATCCGCTGCCTCCTCATGTGCTAGTAGCACCTCGGCGAGAGCGGCCTTCCAATTATCCCGGGAGCGCAGCGCGCTCTTCATGCGGTCCTGGTACTGGCTCTGGAAGTTCCAGGCGGCGGCGTAACCCGGACGTAGACGCTGGTCGTGGTCACGCAGGCGCGCCAGCTCGCGTTCGGGCGCTTCGCTGGCGACCGGGAAGTGAAGCTGACAACGGGGACAGTGCTGCGTCTCGTTGTCGTCGGGCGGGCGCGGGAACCGCATTCCGCAGCACGCACAGCCACGGTCTATCGGCGGCACGTCAGTAACCTCGGACACGTTGTACATCGCGGCGTCTCTCGGTCGCAGGTGTGGAGCGGAGATCGGAACGGGAGCGAGGCCCTGAGGTCGCAATGGAAACCCGGAGGAAGCCCGTCCGCGATTGTTCGTCCTCGGCTTGAAGTGATCCCGCAGCTGCTTGACCTGATCCGGCCGGAGGAGCGCGCCGACGCGAGTGGCGGGGATGCCCAAGTGCCTACAGGCGGCGAGAGCGTCGTTGCGGTGGACACCGCAGTCGCGAGCGACCTGCCAGAGAGGCGTCATCTCCACGCCGCCAGTACGCCACGCGCCTACGACATTTGTGACGCAGGCGTCCGTTCTCGGTGTAAGGCTGGTGGGCGTGACGGACGCACTGACGGTTGCCAAGGCGCTGTCCGGCCGACCCGCCAACGCCGAACAGGCGCAGGGCGAGTTGCCTCGCGCGCCGGGCCTTTACGCCTGGTGGGCGCCGCTGGGGCTGCTGCCGCGCGTGTCAGGCCCCGCGCACCCTTCCGTGGACGGGCTTGAACTGCTTTACATCGGACTAGCTCGCAACCTGCGGGCCAGGGTGGGTGGCAACCACTTCGGAGGTCCGACCGGTTCCTCGACTCTGCGCCGCGCTCTCGTAGCGCTGCTCATGGCCTCCGAGGGTTACACCACCCGTTGGACCCGGACGCGCGTCGTTCCCGTCGACGCGGATGAGGACCGGCTGACGGTCTGGATGCGAGAGCACCTGTGCGTCACGTGGGCCGAGCACCCGAAACCTGACGACGTCGAGTCTGCGGTCATCAAGGAGCTGGCACCGCCGCTCAATCAGGTGCACAACAAGGCCCATCCGCTGCACTCCATGATCGCCACCGCGCGCGCCGCGTACCGGGCGTCGGCGGGACCTCGACCGCAGGCGCCGAACTGAGCCCAGCCGCGTTCTACCCAACGATTTGCCCAACGGACTGCCGCGACCGGAGGGTGATCAAGCGGCCCCCCGACCAGCGAACTGCACTGTTTCCACAGTTCAAGGTCGAATATCCTGGTCAACGGCGCGACTCCTCGCCGCCCTCCAGCGTTCTTAAGACCTGGTGCCGTCGCCACCCCCCTGGCGGCTGCAACCCGAAGTGTCATCAATGGGCCGCTGCGGGGCACGACGGCTGGCGAGTTCGGCGCGCCGGGAGTTGCGAACTTGATAGGTGAATTGTCCCCAAGGGTCGGTACACTCGGTTAGCAACTTGTGGATAACCGCCCGCCGGGCTGTGGATAACCGACGAAGGAGGGGTCGACGATGAGGCGCTTGAGCGCTCTGGACGTCGCCTCCTACATCCTTCAGCGCCAGCACGGTCTCACGGGCATCGAGCTGGAGAAGCTCGTGTACTACGCCCAGGCGTGGAGCCTGGCGTGGGACGGGCAGCCGCTGTTCGCCGACGAGATCCAGGCATGGGAGCACGGGCCCGTCGTCCCCCGCCTCTACAGCAAGCACGCCGGCCAGCGCCTCATGTCGGTCATCCCTGGCGGTGACCCTGCGCGGGTAACCGCTGTGGACCGCGACAAGATCGACGCGGTGATCGACTTCTACGGCGGGCGGGACGCAGCCGCACTACGCCGGCTGAGTCACGAAGAGCAGCCATGGCGGGACGCCCGTGGGTCACTGCCAGCCGGGGCGTCGTCGAGGGCCCCGATCCCGCACCGGGCCATGCGGCGGTTCTACACCGCACAGCAGGTGATGGGCGAGGGGCCGCGACGTCCTGCCGCCGAGGTGACGGAGGCGTCCCTGGACGAGGCATTGGAGGCAGCCGGCCACCAAATGAAGAAGTGGCGCCGGACCCTGGACTGGCTGGCCGTTAGATGACCCGCCGCCTCTCCTATGAGGCGGTCCTGCTGATCAATCAGCGAATCACTGGGGATTGCGTCGTCCGGGACTCGGACGGTCTCGACTCGGCGCTCAATCGCCCCTTTCAGAGCGCCTTTGGCAACGACGCATACCCCACCCTCCTCGAGAAGGCCGGCGCACTCCTGCACGGCCTGGCCGCCGCGCACGCCTTCAAGGACGGGAACAAGCGGACGGCCTGGACGACATGCCTGGCGTTCCTCGAACTCAACGGCGTCGAGATCGAGAGGGACGAAGACGCGGCGGGCCCCTTTGTCATCGCGCTCGTCGAGCACCAAGAGGACGCACGAACCGCCGCACTATGGCTGGCCGCACGGGTCCTGTAGCGGCCCTCCGTCGTCCGCCGATCATGCGATCTCGGTCCGCAGCCAGTCCGCAGCTAGTCCGCAAGACGGCCAATCGCGACACTCACCGGCTAGCAAAGGCAAACGGCGAAAGCCCAGCTCAGCGGCGTTTTCCATCGACAACCGTAGATGGTCAAACATCGGGAAGTAGTTCTGGGTCAACGAGCCCGGCCGGGTGTTCATCGCCCGCCGGGGCCGGTCGGAGCTGACCACCACGATCCTGGCGCCGGGGGAGCTGGCCGACCTGGTCGAGCGGATGCTGCGCACCTCGGGTCGACGGATCGACATGTCGACACCGTTCGTCGACGCCACGATGCCCGACGGCTCCCGGCTGCACGTCGTCATCCCCGACATGATTCTGGCAGGAGTCGCTGACCTGTTGAGATCCACGCAACACGCGTCTTGAACTGGGCGTATTGGTGTGGGAATGCGTTGGCCGTCGACGGTGAGATGTGGATGTCCTGCGGACTATCTGCGGACTCCGTGCGGACCAAGGAGTCCCCGGCCGAAGATCAGTCGCGACCTTGCGACGCCCACTCGGCGCGGCTCATGCGCAGCACCCGGACGCCGACGAGACCGAACACGACGGCCATAGCCGTCCAGCTGACGACCGGCACCACCTTCCCTTGCCAGCCTAGCGTCTCGGCGGTCATCTGGAACACCACTGCCAGGGGTCGTCAGGCCCAGCACCCCACGTCGGCACGTGCCCGGCTCGCCAGAGCCCGACGATGAGCAGGACGGCGCCCGAAATAACCGACAGCAGCAGGGGTGGAAGGACGTCGGCAATTGGTGACGCACGGCCGAGGAACTCCACCATGGCCGCGCGGTGCGGCTGGTGCGGCACGGCGGCGAGCGTCGGCTGCCACGTCGCGTAGCCCATGTGACCGAAGGCGCCTAGCACGAGGAAGGCGGCTCCGGTGTGGCCGCGCGGCGCCGCGGGCTCGCAGCAAAGTGCAGCATGCCGCCGGCTGCCGGGATCAGGAGCAATGAGGACACGGGGAAGACCGCCGCCGAGGCGGACCAACGCTCATTGGGGACTGCTGCGCGGATCGGTGACAGGTTGGGTCACGCGGCCTGAGCGGCCAGTGTGGGTGTGATGGTCTCGTACTCGATGGGCGTGAGTCGACCGAGGGCGTCCTGACGGCGCCGGCGGTGATAAGTCCGTTCGACCCAGGTGACGATCGCGATCCGCAGCTCCTGTCGGGTGCGCCAGTGTCGGCGGTCGAGCACGTTCTTCTGCAGCAACGCGAAGAATGACTCCATGGCCGCGTTGTCGCCGGCCGCGCCGACTCGCCCCATCGATCCCGACAGCCGATGACGGTTCAGGGCGTGCACGAATTTCCGGCTGCGGAACTGGGATCCGCGGTCCGAATGCACGATGCAGCCGGCCACATCGGCGCCGTCGGCATGGCGCCGGGCGACGGCGTTGTCGAGCGCGGTGACCGCGAGCCGGGACTTCATCCGCGAGTCGATGGAGTAGCCGATGATCCGGTTGGAGTGCACGTCCTTGATCGCGCACAAGTAGAGCTTGCCCTCGGCGGTGCGGTGCTCGGTGATGTCGGTCAACCACACGGCATTGGGCGCCTCGGCGGTGAACACCCGGTTGACCCGGTCGTCGTGCACCGGCGGCCCGGGACGACCACCCTTGCCCCGCCGGGGCTTGCCGAACGCGCTCCACCAGCGGTTATCCGCACAGATCGCCCACGCGGTGCGCGTCGCCATCAGCTGCCCGTTCGCCGCAGCCTCGTCGACGAGCAGCCGGTAGCCGAACTCCGGGTCGTCCCGGTGGGCGTCGAACAGCGCGTTGGCCCGGTAGGCCGCTACCAGTTCGCGGGCCGTGACCGGGGCGGCCAGCCACCGGTAGTAGGGCTGGCGGGCGATCTTCAGAACCCGGCACGTCACCGTCACGGCGATCCCGTCGACGGCGAGCTCACGGACGAGCGGGTAGATCATTTTCCCGGCAGGTTCGCCTGGGACAGATAGGCCGCAGCCCGGCGCAGGACCTCGTTCTCCTGCTCGAGCAGCCGGATCCGCTTGCGGGCCTCCCGCAGATCGGCGTTCTCCGCCGCGGTGGTCCCGGGCTTGACCCCTTCTTCGACGTCAGCGGCCTTCATCCAGTTCGTCAGGCACGACTCGCTGATCCCGAAGTCCGCCGCGATCTGCTTCAGGTGCTGGCCCGGCTCACGGTTGCGAGCGACGTTCACGACGTCGTCGCGGAACTCCTTGGGGTAGGGCTTGGGCACGGTGAACATCCTTCCAGCGGCACCTGTCGGCACCACAGATCAGATGTCACCTACTCGCGCAGCAGTCCC
>NZ_FOND01000001.1:94815-531686 GCF_900112815.1 Blastococcus tunisiensis | reverse complement strand
GCTCCTTGACCTGGGATCAGGGCCTGGAGATGCGCAGGCACGCCGAGATCACCATCGCCGCCGACCTGCCGATCTACTTCTGCGACCCGCACTCACCGTGGCAGCGCGGCAGCAACGAGAACACCAACGGGCTGCTCCGCCAGTACCTGCCCAAAGCCACCGACCTCTCGGTGCACAGCGCAGCAGACCTAGACGCCATCGCCGACAAGCTCAACGGCCGCCCCCGCAAGACCCTCGACTTCCGCACCCCAGCCGAGCACCTCGACCGACTACTCTCCGACGATCAACTAGCCGGTGTTGCGACGACCGAGTGAATCCGCCGACCATGAGGTGCTGGTCTGCGCACATCGTTCGACCGAGGCCCTGACGCGTCTCGCGGTCAGCTCGTGTCCGCTCCGGTGACCAGGTTCAGCAAGCCCCCCTCGTCGAGGAGGTCGACCGGGCGCAGGGTGACCCCCGCGGCCACATGGTGGAAGCCGGCGCTCACCCGCTCCACCGGGACGCCGGTGAGCCGCGACCAGCCGATCCGGTAGGCGGCCAGCTGCACCGCGGCCGCCGCCAGCTCGGCGCCCGACGGCGGCGGCCCGGTCTTCCAGTCGATGACCTCGAAGCCGCCGTCGGAGTCCGCGTACACCGCGTCGATGCGCCCGCGCAGGGTCAGCGGACCGAGCGGCGTCTCGAACGGCACCTCCACCTCGACCGGCTGGCGATCGGCCCACTCGCTGGCGAGGAACGCCGCCTGCAGCTCCGCCAGGACGCCGTCGGGAGCGGCGAACTCGTCGCCCGACCCGGGCAGCTCGTCGAGGTCGACCAGCTTGGCCGCCCCGAAGCGCTCCTCCAGCCAGGCGTGGAAGGCCGTCCCCCGGCGGGCCTGCGGCGCCGGTGCGGCGGGCATGGGGCGCCGCAGCCGCCGGGCCAGCTCGGCGGGATCGCGCCGGAGGGCGACCAGGGCCGAGACCGACAGGTGCGAGGGCAGTGGGACGTCGACGGTCGGGCTGGCGTGCCGTGCCCGCTCGCGCAGCAGCAGGTCGGCGTCGCGCACCCACTGCTCGACCAGCGGATCACCGCCGTCGAGGACCTGCCCGGGGTCCAGCGGGTGCGGTGCCGCCCCGGTGACCAGCTCCGCGGCCGCGGTGAGCGCCCGCCGCCGGCCCGAGGAGAGCGGGTCGGCCGGCCAGACGCCCACCGGCCACTCCGCCAGCGCGGGGTTCGTCGCGTCGTCGGCGGGCGGCTCGGCCCAGTGCACCACGGTGCCGGCGCCGTCCTCGCACGCCTGCCGCGCGGTGAGCAGCAGTGACGACGGCCCGCACGGCTTCACGCCGTCCCGCCACCAGCTGCCGGAGCAGAGCAAGAGGTGACGGGCGCGGGTGACGGCGACGTAGCCCAGTCGGATCTCCTCGGAGGTGCCGAAGTCCTTCCACTCCTGGACGTAGTCCTCCAGCGCCTGCTTGACGACCGCCTGGTCCCCGGAGCCGGGGACGGGCAGTCGCAGCCGCGGCAGCTCCTCGCGGTCGGTGAGGCGCAGGTCGGCCGGCACGGCGCCGGGGTCGCGGATCCAGGAGTCGCTGGTGTCGGCCTTGGAGGGGAACTGGTCGATGGTGAGCCCGGGGACGGCGACGACGTCCCACTCCAGCCCCTTGGCCGAGTGGCCGGTGAGCAGCTGCACGGCCTCGGGGTTCACCGCGACCTCGCCGGGCTCGAGCCCCCGCTCGCGCTCCTCCGCGTCCCGGAGGTAGCCGAGGAACGCCGGGAGCGACGGCAGCTCGGCGAGCTCGGTGAACTCCGCCGCGACGCCGTGCAGCGCGTCGAGGTGGGCCCGCGCACCGGCCGGGCTCGCACCCGGGGCGCTGGCCAGCTCCGTCTCGAGCCCGAGGGTGCGGGCGACCTCGTCGACCAGGTCGGGCAGGGATTCGCCCAGCCGGGTGCGCAGGTGGCCGAGCTCCTGGCCCAGCCGCCGGAGACGGCGGTAGCCCGCCTGGGAGTAGGCGTCGGGACCGCCGAGGTCGTCCAGCGCCTCGACGATGCTGCCGCGTTCGGAGGGGGCCTCGACCGGGGGCGGCTGCCCCTCGACCGGCGCGGCGGGCGCCGGTCGCCGCGAGTGCACGAGCGCCCGGGCGCGCGCCTCGAGCGCGGCGAGGTCGCGCGGGCCGATCCGCCAGCGGGCGCCGGTCAGCAGCCGGCCGAGCGCGTCGCCGGCGGTGGGGTCGACCAGCACGGTGAGCGTGGCGACGACGTCGGAGACCTCCGGGACCTCCAGCAGCCCGCCGAGGCCGACGACCTCGACCGGCAGGCCGCGCTCGCGGAGGGCGGCGGCAATGCCGGGCAGCTGCTTGCGGGCGCGGACCAGCACCGCCACGGTGGGTCGCTTCCCCCCGTCGGTCACGGGGAACGCCGGGTCCTCGCCCTTCCAGCACGCGGCGAGCCGGTCGGCCAGGGCCTCCGTCTCGTCGGCGACGGTGTCGTAGAGGCCGACGGTGACCGCTCCGCGGCCCGCGGTGGGCGCGGGCGCCAGGTCGGGCAGCGGCTGGTCAGGCGGCGGCAGCGTCCCGGATACGGCGTTGGCGACGGCGAGGACGGCGTCGTCGTTGCGCCAGCTCGTGGCCAGCGTGAGCCGCTCGGCCGTCCGGTCCGGCAGGCCGGGGAAGGTCCGGGCGAACCGCTCGATGGTGCCGGCCGAGGCACCCCGCCAGCCGTAGATCGACTGCCGTGGGTCCCCCACCGCGAGGACCGGGTGGCCGGTCTCGCGGCCGAAGAGCGCCTCCAGCATCCGCAGCTGGCCGACGCTGGTGTCCTGGTATTCGTCGAGGAGCACGACCTTCCAGCGGGCGCGCTCGCGGCGGCCGACCTCGGCCGAGGCGACGGCGATCCGGGCGGCGTAGGCGACCTGGTCGGCGTAGTCGATGGCGCCGGCTGCCCGCTTGCGCGCCTCGAACGCCTCCACCAGCGGCAGCAGGGCCACCCGCGCCTTCTGCCGGGCGAGCAGCTCGAGGACCGGCGCGTACGGCCCCTTCTTGCGGGGGGCGTCGGGATAGCTGCGGATCTGCGACTCCAGCCGCGCGGTCCAGCTGCGCAGCGCCGACGGGCTGATGTCGTGCTCGCCCAGGTCGGCGGCCAGGGCGAGCACGTCCTCGACGGTGGTGAGCAGCGTCAGCGGGACGTCGCTCATGTCGCCGGTGTAGGCGGTGACGACCTGCGCCGCCTGCCCCCAGCACATGGCGGGGCCGAGGACACCGGCGCCGGGCTCGATCCCGATCCGCAGCCCGTGCTCGGCGACCAGCGCGGCCGCGTAGCCGTGGTAGGTGGAGACGGTGGGCTGGGCGATGCCGAGCCGCTCCCGGAGGTCGGGCTCCGTGTCGGGGTGCCGGGCGAGCGCCCCCAGCCGCAGCCGGATCCGCTCGTTGAGCTCGCTGGCCGCCTTGCGGGTGAAGGTGAGCCCGAGGATCTCCTCGGGTGCCACCACGCGGTTGGCCACCAGCCAGGAGACGCGGGCGGCCATCGTCTCCGTCTTGCCCGAGCCCGCACCGGCGACGACGACCAGCGGCCGGTCCGCCGGGGCCTCCACCACGCGGGCCTGCTCGGGTGAGGGTGCGTAGGACAGGCCGCATCGGGCCGCGACCTCGGCCGGGCTGAGCTCCCGGCGGACCGCGGGCTGCTCGGGGGCGTCGACGGCGAACAGGTCGTCGAAGGACATCTGCTCAGCGGATCCACCGGCTCTCGGCGTCATGCCGTCACCTGCCGGCCGGGCTCCTGCAGCGGGCAGCTACGCCGGGCCGGGCATCGTGCGCAGTGCGAGCCGGTGCGCACCTCGAAGGTGGCCGCGCCCATCCCCTCGCCCACCTGTGCGAGCAGCTCACCGGCCCAGGTCTCCCCCACGGGCACGTCGGCGGGCAGCGGCTCCTGGTGCTGCTCCTTGGCCTTGGCCCCGGTGCCGACCTGCAGCAGGGCCGCACCACCGGGCACGGCGCCGTGGTCGCCGAAGGCGCCGGCCGCGACGGCCACCTGGTAGGCGGCCAGCTGGCCGTGCTCCTCGGTGTTCTTCGCCGCCGTCTTCCCGGTCTTGAGGTCGACGACGACCAGCCGGCCCTCGGCGTCGCGCTCGAGGCGGTCGACCTGGCCGCGGATGCGGGCGCGACCCACGGTCACGTCGAAGTCCTCCTCCGCGCCGAGCAGCTCCCGGCCGTTGGCCGCGTGCCAGCGGAGGAACTTGTCGAGCATCTCCTGCGCGGTGACCCGCTGCCGCTGGTCGGACCACCCCGGGCCGAGGTCGAGCTGGTCGAGCTCGGCGGCGAGGACGGCCGGCGCGTCGCCGGGTGGCAGGCCCTCGGCGACCTGCTGGGCGACGGCGTGGACGGCCGAGCCGACCGTCCGTGTGGTGTCCGGGGAGGCTTCGGCGCCCACCGCGCCCAGCACCCAGCGCAACGGGCACCGCTGGAAGGTCTCGATCGCCGACGGCCGGACCCGGACGGCATCCTCCTCCGGCACCAGCGGCGCCTCGTCGGACAGCGCCGCCAGCCCCCACCAACTGGTCGGTGCGGCACCCGCGACCCCCTCGTCGGCCAGCCGGCGCAGCACCGACGCGGCCGCCGAGCGGCGGTCCGCCGGCGTCTGCGGGTCGGTCAGCGCCCGCCGCAGGTCGGCGACCAGCGCGGGCAGGGTGAGCGAGCGGGGCAGCTCGGTGAGCGGCCGCCCGTCCTCGGGCGGAGGTGCGACGAGGTCCAGGAAGCGCGAGGCGGTGGCTCCGGCGTCCGCGCCGTCGAGGGCGCCCTCGACGGCGGTGACCACGAGCCGCTCCCGGGCCCGGGTGCAGGCGACGTAGAACAGCCGCCGTTCCTCGGCGAGGGCGAGCGTCCGGCGGTCGACCGCGGTGCCGTCGACGCCCGAGGCCCGCTCCACCAGCTCCTCGGTGCCGAGCAGGGTGGACCGCTCGCGCAGGTCGGGCCAGACCCCCTCCTGCACACCGGCGACGCAGACGACGTCCCACTCGAGGCCCTTGGCGGCGTGCGCGGTCAGCAGCCGGACGGTCTCCCCCGCGACCGCACGGGCCGCCCCGGTGTCACCCGGCAGCTCCTGGGCGGACAGGTGCGCCACGAAGGCCCGGACGTCCGCCGACGGCAGCCGGTCGACGAACCCGGCCGCGGCGTCGAAGAGCGCGACGACGGCGTCGAGGTCGCGGTCGGCCACGGCGCCCGACGGTCCGCCGGCCGCGCTGGACCGCGCCCAGCGGGCCGCCAGGCCGCTGCGCTGCCACATCGCCCACAGCACGTCCTCCGCGGTGCCGTCGTGGGCCAGGGCGAGCCGCCCGGCAGCCAGGACGTCGGCCACCCGGCGGGCCGGGCGGGAGACGTGCTCGGGCAGGGAGTCCAGCAGCGTGTCGTCGCCGAGCACGAGCGCCAGCGGCGCCCCGCGCTCGGCCGGGTCCACGCCGCGGTGGACCAGCGCGAGCCGGACCGCGCGCCGGAGCCGGCGGAGGTCCAGGACCGTCGCACCGCCCAGCGGCGAGGCCAGCAGCGCCTCGGCGGCCGGCTCGTCCAGACCGACCGCCGTCCCCTCGGCCTCCGGCCCGGAGCCGGACGCCGGCAGGAGCGCGCCCAGCGCCGTGAGGAACGGCGCGACGGCCGGCTGCCCGGCCAGCGGCAGGGCGTCGGCCGAGACGGCGACCGGCACGCCCGCCGAGGCCAGCGCACGGCGCAGCGGCCCGAGCGCGACGGCGGTGCGCACGACGACGGCCATCTGCGACCAGGCCACGCCGTCGAGCAGATGGGCGCGGCGCAGCACGTCGGCGAGGTAGGCCGCCTCGACCGCGGCCGAGCCGAACACGTGCACCTCCCCGGCGCCGGGGACGGCGCCCTCGCCCGGGACCAGCCGCCGGTGCTCCCAGGGCCCCGGCAGGCCCTCGGCCACCTTCCGGCTGATCCGCAGCAGCTCCTCCCCGGACCGCCGGCAGACCCCGAGCGACACCCGCCCCGCACGGCGCCCGTCCGTGTGCCGGAACCGGTCGGGGAACTCCACGATCCCGCGGGGCTCCGCGCCGCGGAAGGCGTAGATCGCCTGGTCGGGGTCGCCGACGGCGACCAGGTTGCCGCCCCCTCCGGCCAGCAGCTCGAGCAGCTCGACCTGGGCGGGATCGGTGTCCTGGTACTCGTCCACGAACAACCAGCGGGCCCGCTCGCGCTCCTGGCGCAGCAGTTCCGGGTCGCCGGCGAGCTCGGCGATGGCGGCGCGCACCAGCTCGGCGGGGTCGTAGCCGGAGGCGTCCCCCCGGCCGACGGTGGCGAACGTCGTCACGTTCTCGTACTGCTCCTGGAAGGCGGCGGCCAGCACCCAGTGGTCGCGGCCGGTCTCCCGGCCCCAGGCGGACAGCCGGGCCGGGGCCACGCCGCGCTCGGTCGCGCGCATCAGCAGGTCGCGCAGCTCGGCGCGGAAGCCGGCCGTCCCGAGCGCCGGTGCGAGGGCGGCCGGCCAGCGGACCGCGCCCTCCTCCTCGGCGTCACCACGGAGCAGTTCGGCGACGACGGCGTCCTGCTCGGCCGACGTGAGCAGGCGCGGCGGGGCATCCCCGCGGAGCAGCGCGGCCCGGCGGAGAACGCCGTAGGCGTAGGAGTGGAAGGTGCGGGCGAGCGGCTCCCGGATGGTCCGGGCGACCCGCCCCGTGATGCGGGCGCGCAGCTCGGCAGCGGCCTTGCGGCTGAACGTCAGGACGAGGATCTGCTCCGGGTCGGCGCCCGCGTCGATGCGGGCGGCGACGGCCTCGACGATCGTCGTCGTCTTCCCGGTGCCCGGGCCGGCCAGCACGAGCAGCGGACCGGACCCGTGGTCGACGACCGCCTGCTGCGTCGGATCCAGCCGCGGCGCCGACGGACGCGGCGCCTCACCGGCCACCAGCCGGTAGACCGGTGCCGCTCCCCCCTGTGCCACGTCCCGATGGAATCACGGACCGGGGACAGAACCGCCGTACCGAGGGTGGGGAGCGTGGCGGCTCACCGGAGGGCGGGGAGAGCCTCTCGCGCAGCGGCTTCCCGCACGAGGTCCGCCGCCGTCGTCAGCCAGCCGGCGACCTGGAGGAGCGGCCACTCGGCCTCGGAGTCGAGGGACGCCGTGGCCGCGACGAGCCCGGCTCGGCCCACCGCACTGCAGGCGATCGCGTTCATGCCCTGGTGGTCGGCAGGAACGGCACCGGACTGAAGTGCGCTGCGGCCACCGCCTGCCCGCTCAGCGGCCCACGAGGCCCCACTGCCGGGACGCGATGTCGTCGGCCTCGGCCGGCTCGAACGCGCCCACGGCCACCAGCCGGTCGAGCACGTGCGCCTGCCGGCCGGCGGCCCGCTCGGGATGCTGGAAGGGGTCGTAGGCGCTCGGTGCCTGCACCAGCCCGGCGAGGAGGCTCGCCTGCGCCCAGTCGAGCCGGTCGGGGGGAAGCCCGAAGTAGCCCTCCGCCGCGGCGGAGATCCCGTAGAAGCCGTGCCCGAAGTACACCGAGTCCAGGTACATGCGCAGGATCTGCTCGTCGGTCCAGGCCCGGTCCAGCTTCACCGCCAGGGCAACGGCCCGTCCCTTGGCCACCACATCGGTCGCGCCGTCCTCGTAGAGAACCCGCGCCAGCTGCTGGTGCACCGTGGAACCGCCCTGGTCGGTGCCGGTCACCAGGCCGACCGGCGCGCGCAGGGCACCGCGCCAGTCGATGCCGATGTGGTCGGCGAAGTGGCTGTCCTCGGTCGCCAGGAGTGCCGCGGCGACCCGCGAGGGCAGCTCGCCGGCCAGCGGCGTGCCGCCGTGCTCGGCCAGCCGCTCGGCGACCCGCTGCTCGGCGTCGGCCACCCCGGGAGTCACCGCCCAGGCCACGCCGAAGGCGACCGCCAGCAGCAACCCCAGGACGACGACCAGCCCGACCCCGCGGCGGAGCACCCGCACCGGCCACGACCGGTCGGATCGGACGGATGTGGCGGCTGGGGGCACGGGAGATCTCCGGGGTCGACGGCGGGACGCATCCAGTGGACCCCACCGCGCGGTCCGCAGGCGTCATCCCCGTGGATGATCATCCGGCCTGACCTCGTCATCCCCGGGCCGGAGCCGGGAGGGGTCAGTAGTGGTAGCGGGCCTGGACGACGACCAGGCGATCCCCCTCCACCGTGTGGACCAGCCGGTGCTCCTGGTCGATCCGCCGCGACCAGTAACCCGACAGGTCGCCGCTGAGCCGTTCGGGCTTGCCGGTGCCGGCGGCCGGGTCCCGGGAGGCCTCCTCGATCAGCCGGTTGATCCGCCGGAGCATCTTCCGGTCATCAGACCAGCTGGTGTAGTCCTCCCAGCCGTGGGAGGTGAACGCGATCATCGATCGAGGAGGTCGCGCTCCTGGATCTGGCCGCCGCGCACCTCGGCGACGCTCTCCCGCAACCGCTCGGCGTTCCTGGGCGACTGGAGAAGGTAGACGGTCTCCTTCAACGACCGGTACTCGTCCGCGGACACCAGGAAAGCCGTCCCCTTCTTCGAGACGATCTCGACGGCGACCTGGTCGTCGTTCACCTCTTCGATGAGCGGGAACAGCCTCTGGCGGGCCTCGCTGGCGGTCAGGGACACGGATCCTCCATCGGCATGTGGTACGAGAAACTGTACCAGGCGACGGTCGGTGTCACGGCCAGCCGACGGCGCCGAGGTCCACCCGGCTGTTCCGTGCCGGCACGCCCTCGGCGGCGAGCAGTTCCAGCTGGCGGGCCCGCACCGGTTCGGCAGCCGAGCCGTCCGCCCGCACGACCCGGAACCACGGCACGGCACCCCCACCGTGCGACAGCGCCCGGGCGACCCGCCGCGGGCCGACCCCGACCAGCTCGCCGATCGCGCCGTAGGTGCTCACCCGGCCGGGCGGGATGCGCTCGACGGCGTCGAAGACGGCCTCGTCCACGTCGGCCGGGTCGCGCGTCACCGGCCGATCATGGCAAGGGATGGGCGCGAGCGGGTTCAGCCGCGGCGTCCGAAGCGGGCCAGCAGGCGGGTCTGCGGCGGGGCGGACGGCGGCACGTCCAGGGGCGGGTCGATGATCCCGGGGATGCCCTCCTCCGGCAGGCGCTCGGCGTAGAGGAGCCCGGCGGTGACCAGCTCGCCGTCCAGGACGGTGTCACCGTTCGTGGCCCGGGCCAGGTCCCAGGCGTGCACGGTGAGGTCCGCCGTCATCTCGAAGATGTAGTCGGCCGCCGGCACCGGGCCACGGGAGAGGTGCACGGTGTGGCGCAGCGCGTCGTCCTGGGCGAAGGCCGACAGTGCGCCGTCCGCGGCCGTCTCCCAGCCGGCGACCGGGTCGTCGCCGAGCAGGTCGTCGGTCCCGTCCGGGAAGCGGCCCTCGATCAGGTCGACCGGCTCGCCGGCCAGCAGCGGCGCGACCCACAGCTGCTCGTTCACGAGGTGCGCCACCAGGTCGGCCACGGTCCAGCCGGGTAGCGACTCGTCGTCCCACTGGCCCGGCTCGACGGCGTCGACCCGGTCGGTGAACTGGTTCTGGGCACGCTGGAAGAGCTCGAGCAGCTCCACCGGGGAGAAGTCGGACATGCCCGTCAGTCAAGACGACGACGGCCCGCGCCGCTCCCCGGGGAGAGGCGCGAGCCGTCGTGACGCGATGGAGCGGGTCCGTCGTCAGTAGGTGGGCAGCGCCTTGTCGATGCGCGTGGCCCATGCGGTCACGCCGCCCTGGACGTGCACGGCGTCCTTGAAGCCGGCCGCCTTCACCGCGGCGAGCGCCTCGGCCGAGCGGACACCGGTCTTGCAGTGCAGCACGATCGGCTTGTCGTTGGGCAGCTGGGCCAGCGCCCGGCCGGACAGGATCTCGTCCTTGGGGATCAGCGTGGCACCGGGGATGGAGACGATCTCGTACTCGTTGGGCTCCCGGACGTCGATCAGCTCGAAGTCCTTGCCGGCGTCCATCATGTCCTTGAGCTCGTCGACGGTGATCGTCGAGCCGGCGGCCGCCTCCTGCGCCTCGACGGACACGACGCCGCAGAAGGCCTCGTAGTCGATGAGCCCGGTGATCGGCTCGCCCTCGGGGTCCTTGCGCACCTTGATCTCGCGGAACGTCATCTCGAGGGCGTCGTAGACCATGAGCCGGCCGAGCAGCGTCTCGCCGATGCCGGTGATCAGCTTGACCGCCTCGGTGGCCTGGATGGCGCCGACCGTGGCGCACAGGACGCCGAGCACGCCGCCCTCGGCGCAGCTGGGGACCATGCCGGGCGGCGGGGGCACCGGGTAGAGGTCGCGGTAGTTCGGGCCGTGCTCGTTCCAGAAGACCGACACCTGGCCGTCGAACCGGTAGATCGACCCCCACACGTAGGGCTTGTCCAGCAGCACGCAGGCGTCGTTGACCAGGTACCGCGTGGCGAAGTTGTCGGTGCCGTCGACGATCAGGTCGTACTCGCCGAAGATGTCGAGCACGTTGTCGCTGTCGAGGCGCGTCTCGTGCAGGCGGACGTCGATCAGCGGGTTGATCTCCTTGATGGAGTCGCGCGCGCTCTCGGCCTTGGACCGGCCCACGTCGGACTGCCCGTGGATGATCTGGCGCTGCAGGTTGGACTCGTCGACGGTGTCGAACTCGACGATGCCGAGGGTGCCGACGCCGGCCGCGGCCAGGTACATCAGCACGGGCGACCCGAGACCACCGGCGCCGACGGCGAGCACCTTGGCGTTCTTCAGGCGCTTCTGCCCGTCCATCCCGACGTCGGGGATGATCAGGTGGCGGCTGTAGCGGCGGACCTCCTCGACGGAGAGGTCGGCGGCGGGCTCCACCAGGGGTGGCAGGGACACGGATTGCTCCTCGGGTCTTCTCGACTGCGGCCCCGCGGGACCTGCGTTCACGCGAACAACAGCGTGACACGCAGCGGGATTCCCGCCGTCCACGGGCGACTTCGGTGGCGTGGCCGGCCCGCCGTCCTCCCCCGCGGCGACGCGTCCTCCCCCACCGCGGGCCGCGCGGGAGGACGCGCCACGATCAGGTCAGCTGATCCCGGCGGAGGGCGTCAGGGGTAGGGCCAGGCGTTCTTGGCGCAGCCCTGCAGGTCGAGGGTCTGCTGCTGCATCACCGGCGCGAGCTGTCCGGGCCCGGGGCAGTTCACGTGGCCGTTGCCGAGCGCGTGCCCCACCTCGTGGTTGACGACGTACTGCCGGTACGTGGCGACGTCGCCGTCGTAGTGCGGGACCGCGGTCGCCCAGCGGGCGAGGTTGATGACCGCCCGCTCGCCGTAGCGGCAGGAGGTGTAGCCGCCGGTGCCGACGCCGGGGCAGTAGGTCTCCATGCTGCCGGGGCTCACCAGGCTCACCCGGAAGTCGAACTGACCGGCCGCGGCCTCGGCCGCCCCCACCCGCTGGAAGGACAGCCGGCCGCCGCTCCCCCATCCGCGCGGGTCCCCGAGCGTGGCCTCGACGGCCTGGGCGAAGGGTTCGCCGGCGACCCCGATGCCGTCCTCCACCTCCACGATGAAGCGGCGCAGCGGCCCGGTGCCGTACACCGGCGAGCTGCCGTCGACGACGGTCAGGCTGCCGGCACCCTGTTCCACGTAGGGCTCCGCGCCGACCGTCACCGGCGCCTCGGTGGGTTCCGCCTCGCCCTCCGCGGGTGCGACCGGGGCGGCCTCCTCCACCGACGCGGTCTCCGGCGCCGGCTGGGTGGCCGGGGCGGACGCCGTCGCGGGCGCGGCGGCGCCGGTGGTCTGGGACGGGACGCCGCGCGTGGTGAGCGCCAGGTCGACGAGGACCACGATCGTGGCGACGGTCAGCAGCGGGATCGCGTACGCCCGCCACCCGTAGCGCCGGGCGAAGCCGCGGAGCCTGCCCGTCCGGGGCCGGGGGGCCGGGGAGGTCGAGCCGGCCCGCGCGGGGAGCTCCCGGCGGCCGGCCGTCCCCGGGCGCTCGGCGGTGCCCACCGCGGAGCGGTCCGGCACCGGCCGCGCGGGTGGCGGGAACGGTGGGCCGGGCGGCACGCGGCGCACCCCACCCGGACGCCCGTCCCGAGGACGGCCGTCCGCCGGGCGTCCTCCCGCTGGCCGCACTCGTGCTCCTCGTCGTCCTCCGGCGTCAGTTCCTCAGCGTCTCACGCTCCGCGGAATCTCGACGGCAGCCCGGGGTCCACGGCACGCCGCGGTCTCCTCGACCATGCCGAGCACCGCCCGCGCCGTCGCCTCCGGGTCCTCCAGCATGGCCACGTGCCCGGCCCGCGGCAGGATCGCCAGCCGGGCGTCGGGGACGGCGGAGGCCAGGCGCGGCGCCATCGAGGGGTCGACGAGCTTGTCCCGGGCCCCCCAGAGCACCAGCGTCGGCGGGCGCAGGCTGCGCGCCGCCCGCCAGGCGTTCGCCGCCCCGACCCGGAGGTAGGAGGTGATCAGACCGCGCATGCTGCGGGTGAGGGCATGCCCGGCCCACGGCTGCTCGGCGCGCTCACGCATCTCCGCGATCGCCTGCTGCACCCGCTCGGGCGGCACCCTGCCGGGCTCGCCGAAGCACATCCGGACCATGGCCCGCACGTTCTCCTCCGGCGTGATGCTCCCCATCCGGCGGGCGGCGACGGAGGGGATGCCCGGCACCAGGAGCAGCAGCAGGGCCCGGCTGAACGCCGGCGGTACGCGGTAGACCGGCATGGCCGGCGACACCAGCGTCAGCGTCGCCACCAGGTCGGGACGGCGCGCGGCGGCGACGAGGCTCGCCAGCCCGCCGAGGGAGTTGCCGAGCAGGTGCACCGGGCGCCCCTGGGCGTCCCCCGGCCGGTCGGCGACGTGCTCGAGGACGTCGATCACCGCCCGCACGTGCCCGCGCATGGAGTACCGCCCCCGCGGGGGCGGCTGGGAACGGCCGAAGCCGGGGAGGTCGAGGGCCCACCCGTCGAACCGGACGGCGAGCAGCGCGGCCAGATCGGTCCAGTTCGTCGACGCCCCGCCCAGCCCGTGCACGTAGAGCGCCCGCTCGCGAGGTGCGTCCCCACCGTCGCCCCCCACCGGACCCGTCCACGGCGTGGTGCGCACGAACACCTTCCCGCCGCGGATCGGGAGCTGCTCCCCCGGCCACGGGGGGAGCAGCGGGACCAGCGGTGGCAGCGGCGTGGCCGACGGGCGCGCGGCCGGGACATCGGCCGTCGCGACGTCGGGCGGAGGGGCCTCGGACATCGCCTCGACGGTAATCGCAGCCCGTCCCGCACGCGGGCGCCGAACCCGCCGGTAACATCCTCCTGCCATGCAGCCGCCCCGCCCCGCCGCCGTGAACAGCCGGCGCACGTCCCGCCTCCCCCGCGGTGCCCGCCGGTTGCAGTTGCTGCGGGCCGCGCAGGACGTCTTCGTCGCCCAGGGATTCCACGCCGCGGCGATGGACGACATCGCCGACCGGGCCGGCGTCAGCAAGCCCGTGCTCTACCAGCACTTCCCCGGAAAGCGGGAGCTCTACCTCGCCCTGCTCGAGGAGCACGTCTCCGAGCTGGCCGACCGCGTGGCCCACGCGATGGGCGGGACCGACGACAACCGGGCCCGCGTCGACGGGGCCGTCGGCGCCTACTTCGACTTCATCGACGCCGAGGGCGAGGCCTTCCGCCTGGTCTTCGAGTCCGACCTGCGCAACGACCCCGACGTCCGGGCGATCGTCGACCGGGGCACGGGCGCCTGCGTGGAGGCGATCGCCGAGGTGATCGCCGCCGACACCGGCCTGGACCCCGAGCGCGCGCTGCTGCTCGCGTCGGGGCTGACCGGGCTGTCGGAGACCAGCGCTCGCTGGTGGCTGCCCCGCAAGGGGACCGTGTCCCGCGACGAGGCGGTCGCCCTGGTGACGGCGCTGGCCTGGCGCGGGATCTCCGGCTTCCCGCGCGTGGATTGACGGATCCACCCGGCGGCCCCACCCGGCGGCCCCGTCCTGCGGCCCCGTCCTGCGGCCCCGTCTCTGCGGCGCGGCGTCTCCCGCAGCTCGCCGCGTTCGCTGTCGGCGCAGTCGCACGTCGGGCCGGTCGTGGCACCGCTGGGCTAGCGTGGGGTCAGTCGCGAACCGAGGAGGAATCGCCCACGTGGAAGTCAAGATCGGCGTCCAGCACTCCCCCCGGGAGCTGGTCATCGACAGCCCCAAGACCCCCGACGAGATCGCTGCGGACGTCGCCGCAGCCATGTCCGGCTCGTCCAAGGACGGCCTGCTGACCCTGGTCGACGAACGGGGTCGTCGCGTCGTCGTCCCCGTCGACCGGATCGCCTACGTGGAGATCGCGCAGGCCGACCAGCGCCGGGTCGGCTTCATCGCCGGGGCGTAGTCCCGCCGGCGAACCACCCGGACCCACCGCGCGTCCCGACGGGGCGCCGTCCGCTCCCCGCGGACGGCGCCCCGTCGTGGTTCAGGAGACGGTGAGGTCGACGACTGTCCGCCAGCCCTCCGGCGGACCGGCGGTCTCGGCCACCAGCTCGGCGTAGACGGCGGCGACCCGGTCCGGGGAGATCTGCCGGTCCCCGTCCCCCACCAGGCCGCGGACGGTCACCGTGGCCACGTGGATGCCGTCGGGGGCCAGGGCGCGCGCCTGCACCTCGGCCAGCGCCCGCAGCGCCGCCTTCTGCACGCCCAGGGTCGCCATCGCGGGGATGGGCCGATCGGCGGCCCCGCCCCCGGTGACCAGGACCGTGCCCGCACCCCGTTCGCGCATCCCCGGCAGGACGGCGCGGACCGCCGTCTGCAGGCCCACCACCCCCGCTGCCAGATCACCGAGGAGCTGCTCAGGGGTCAGCTCGGGCACCGCGGCCGACCGGCCCACCGACACGTTGTAGAGCAGGACGTCCACCGGCCCCAGCGCCGCGACCAGCGTCTCCACGGCCCCGGTCAGCGAGTCCGGGTCGGCGGCGTCCGCCGTCGCCCACTCCGCGCGGACGCCGTCCTCGCGCAGCGCGCCACCGACCTCGGCGAGCGAGGCCTCCCGGCGGGCGACCAGGCCGACGGCATGGCCGGCGGCGCCCAGCCGGCCGGCGGTGGCCTGGGAGATGCCCGGCCCGGCCCCGACCACCAGCAGGTGCTGCCCCCCGTTCACGGGTTGAGCCCCAGGGCCTTCATGCGCCGGGTGTGCGCGCCGGTGATGCGCTCGATCAGCTTCGCCACGCCGGAGAGGTCCCCGGTCCCGGCGATGATCAGCCCGGCCAGCCCGTCGTGCTCGGCGATGACCGCCTGCGACTGGCTCATGGCCTCGCCGACCAGCCGCCGTCCCCACAGCGACAGCCGGCCGGGGACCTTCCGGTCGGCCCGGATCGCCGCGCGCACCTCGCGGACGGCGAAGTCGGCGTACCCGGTGTCGTCGAGGACCTCCAGCACCAGCGCGCGGTCGGGGTCGGGGAGGAACGCCGCGATCTCCCGGTAGAAGTCGGTGGCCAGGCCGTCGCCGACGTAGGCCTTCACCAGCCCCTCCAGCCAGGTGCTGGGCCGGGTGCTCTCGTGGAAGGCGTCCAGGGCGGGCACGAACGGCGCCATCGCCTGCGACGGGTCGGCGCCCAGCTCCTCCAGCCGCTCCACCAGGCGGCAGTGGTGCCCGATCTCGGCGGCGGCCATCCGCGCCAGCGCGGCCCGACCGGTGAGCGTGGGCGCCAGCCGGGCGTCCTCCGCCAGCCGGTCGAACGCGGTGAGCTCGGCGTAGGCGAGCGCGCCCAGCAGGTCCACGACGGCACTGCTGTCGACCGGGGTCGTCACACATCTCTCCTGGGTCCAGGGACGGGACGCCGGTCGCCGGAAGGTGGCGCAGGTCACCGGCGACAGCGCGGCGCGCAGAGGCTAACCGGTGGCCGCGCTACCATGGGAACCGGCGTACCTCCGGGTGCGCTGTGTATCTGTGCGCTGACGACCGCTGGACGACGCCCTCTCGGGCTGTCTCCCGGGCCGATCTCCGGAACGCCCGGTTCTGCTGGCTGCGTCGGCGCTGGAACCGATCCCGCGACAACCGACCGGGACAGGTCCGACGCGATGAGACGCGACGGCCCCATCCCCCCGCAGACCAGAGGCGAGAGCACTGACCTCCATCGAGAACAGCCCCACGTCCACCGATGCCGCGCCGAGCCCCGAGGCGGTCGCGCTCGAGCACGCCGAGACCGGTGCGCCGGCCCCCGAGGAGCTGGAGTCCCAGGTCGAGGAGCTCGGCGGCGCCCCCGTCGCCAGCGACAGCCCGCTGTTCAGCGACTTCGACGTGCACCCCGACGTCGTCGCCGCGCTGGCCGAGGTCGGGATCCACCGCACCTTCGCCATCCAGGAGCTGACCCTCCCGCTGGCCCTGGCCGGCAACGACCTGATCGGCCAGGCGCGCACCGGCACCGGCAAGACCCTGGGCTTCGGCGTGCCGATGCTGCAGCGGGTCAGCCCGCCGGCCGAGGGCGGCGACGGCGTCCCGCAGGCGCTGGTCGTCGTCCCCACCCGCGAGCTGTGCGTGCAGGTCGCCCGCGACCTGGGCGCCGCCGGCGCCCGGCGCGGCATCCGCGTGCAGGCCATCTACGGCGGCCGCGCGTTCGAGCCGCAGATCGAGTCGCTGCAGCAGGGCGTCGAGATCGTGGTCGGCACTCCCGGCCGGCTGCTCGACCTGGCCCAGCGCGGTGACCTGATCCTGGGCAAGGTCAAGGTGCTCGTCCTCGACGAGGCCGACGAGATGCTCGACCTCGGCTTCCTGCCCGACATCGAGCGGATCCTGGCGATGGTCCCGGACAAGCGGCAGACGATGCTGTTCTCCGCGACGATGCCCGGCCCGATCGTGACGCTCTCCCGGTCGTTCATGACCCAGCCGACCCACATCCGGGCGCACGGCAACGACGAGGGCTCGACGGTCCCGCAGACCACCCAGTTCATCTACCGGGCGCACAACCTGGACAAGCCCGAGCTGCTGTCCCGGGTGCTGCAGTCCCGCGACCGCGGCCTGGTCATGGTGTTCTGCCGCACCAAGCGCACCGCGCAGAAGGTCGCCGACGAGCTGGTCGACCGCGGGTTCGCCGCGGCCGCCGTGCACGGCGACCTCGGGCAGGGCGCCCGCGAGCAGGCGCTGCGCGCCTTCCGCAGCGGCAAGGTCGACGTCCTGGTCGCCACCGACGTCGCCGCCCGCGGCATCGACGTCACCGGCGTCAGCCACGTCGTCAACTACCAGTGCCCGGAGGACGAGAAGACCTACGTGCACCGGATCGGCCGCACCGGTCGCGCCGGAAGCACGGGCGTCGCGGTCACGCTGGTGGACTGGGACGACATCCCGCGCTGGCAGCTGATCAACAAGGCGCTCGACCTCGACTTCGCCGACCCGCCGGAGACCTACTCCACCTCGCCGTGGGTCTACACCGACCTCGACGTCCCCGAGGGGGCGAAGGGCCGGCTGCCCCGCTCGCAGCGGACCCGGGAGGGTCTGGACGCCGAGACGCTCGAGGACCTCGGCGAGACCGGCAAGCGCAACCGGCCCACGTCGGGCGGTCGCGACTCCGGTGGCCGCGACTCCGGTGGCCGTGACTCCGGCGGTCGTGACTCCGGCGGTCGGGGCGGCTCGCGCGGTCCGGCCGGCGAGCAGGGCTCCGGTGAGGGCAAGAGCCGTCCGCGCCGCCGCACCCGGGGCACCGGGGCCGCCGCGGCAGGAGCCGGAGCCGCGCAGGGCGGGTCCGCCCCGGCCGCCGCCGAGTCCGCACCCTCCGACGGCACGGCCTCCAGGCCCCGCCGCCGTCGCCGCCGTGGCGGCGCCAACCGCAGCGGTGGCGGCGCGGAGTCCGCGGCCTCCTGACCTCGGTCGCCGTGTCCGGAGTTCGTCGCCCGCCGCTGCGGGTCTGGGTCTGGACGGCGGCCACCGTCGCGCTGCTGCTCGTCGCCGCCCTCCTCTGGCGGGGCTCGGACGCGGCGGCCACGCGGAGCACCACCGCACCACCGGCCGACGTCCCCTCTGGGACGCCGGCCGGTGCCGTCTCCGAGGCGTGGTCGGCCGGGGCCGGCCTCGCCCCGGAGCGGCTCGTGGCGGAGGGCCGGGTCCTCCTCGGATCCGGGCACGGCGTGCGGGCGCTCGACCCGCTCACCGGCGAGCAGGCGTGGCACTACACGCGGTCCGACGCCCGGTTGTGCGGCCTGACCGCCACCGACGGGGTGGCCGTGGCGGTGTTCGCCACCGCGGACCGCTGCGACGAGGCGGTCGCCCTGGACGCGGGCACCGGGGTGCGCCGGTGGACGCGGAACCTGAACCTCGCCGGGGACGCGGTCCTCGACTCGACCAGCGCCATCGTGCTCGCGTCCAACCCCACCGGGGTCCTGACATTCGACCCGACCGGCAGCGGGATCCGCTGGCGGTCGGCCGCGCCGGCGGGCTGCCGATTCCTCGACTCGGACACCGGGAGCACCGGGGTCGTGGTCCTGCAGCGCTGCACCGGCAGCACGGACGTGCGGGTGCGCCTCCTCGACGGCTTCGCCGGCACGGAGCACTGGACCCGCACCCTCCCCGCCGACGGGGGCGAACCGGTCGGGCTGCTGGGAGCCGACGGGACGGTGACCGTGCGCGTCGGCGCCGCGGTGCACACGCTGTCGGGACCCGACGGCACCGAGCTGGCCCGGCAACCGGTCGCCCCGGCGACGGCGGACGTCGACCAGGTGACCGTCGGGTCGGTGTCGCTGGTGCGCATCGGCGGGGTGGTGACCGCGCGGGACACCGCCTCGGGCGCTGCCCTCTGGGAGGCGCCGGCGACCGGCCTGCCCGTCGACCCCGGCACGAAGGACGCCGCCCGTCCCGGCCGCCTGGTCCTCCCCGATCCGGCCGGGTTCTCCGTCCGGGACCTGCTGACCGGCGCCGAGCTGTCCCGCTCGGCGGCGGGCGCACCGCCACGAGGAGGAACGGCGGCGACCGTCGGTCCGGCCGTGGTGCTCCGGGCGGACGAGCGGGTCCTCGGGTACCGCTGACGGCGGAGCCCTCCCCGCAGGGCACACTCGGGGCATGGTCCTGCCCGGCGGCCCCGACGACACCGTGTCCCTCGCGATCGCCCCCGACGATCTGCGGCAGCTCGCCCAGCACGACGCGGCGAACCGGACCTTCCCGGGGCGCGCCGGCCCGCTGACCGCGCTGGACACCGGCGGCGAGGCCGTCCGCGGGACCACGTTGCTGGTGGCGGGCTACACGGGCAGCAAGGAGGACTTCGCGCCGCTGCTGGCGCCGCTGGCCGTGGCGGGCTACCGGGTGGTCGCCCTCGACCAGCGCGGTCAGTACGAGTCCCCCGGGCCCGACGACCCGGCCGCCTACTCGGTCGCGGAGCTCGGGCAGGACGTCGTCGCCGTCGCCCGGGTGCTGCGCGAGGAGTCCGGCGAGCCGCTGCACCTGCTCGGGCACAGCTTCGGCGGGCTGGTCACCCGGGCCGCGGTACTGGCCGAGCCCACCCTCTTCACCTCCTTCACCCTGCTCGGCTCGGGCCCGTCGCGGCTCACCGGACGGCGCGCCGAGCTGCTCGACCACCTCGGGCCGCTGCTGGACGCCGGGGGCGTGCGACTGGTGCACGAGACGCTCGAGCAGCTGGCGATGACCGATCCCAAGGCGCAGGCGGTTCCGGCGCCGACGCGGGAGTTCTACACCCGCCGGTTCCTGCGCAACGCCGAGGCGGGGCTGCGCGGCATGGCGGACGCGATGCTGTCCGAGCCCGATCGCGTCGCCGAGCTCCGGGCGGTCGGCCTGCCACTGCTCGTCGCCCACGGCGAGGCCGACGACGCCTGGCTCCCGCACGTGCAGGCGGACATGGCGCAGCGGCTGGGCGCCCGCCACGAGGTCATCAACGGGTCGATCCACTCCCCCGCCGTCGAGAACCCGGTCCGGACCCTGGAGCTGCTGCTCGACTTCTGGGCGGATGCCTCGGCCGCGTCCACGCAGCCACCCGCCGGCGAAGAAGGGGCATGAGCCGCCCGCACCCACCCCTGCCCCCGGACGCGTGGACGACCGAGGAGGACCGGCTCGGGTTCTTCGGCCCGGACAGCGTGACCTGGCGGATCCACTCCGACCCGTCGTTCTCCGTCGGCGGGCTCCGGGCACTGCTGCTGCAGGCCCTGCACCCGGTGGCGATGGACGGCGTCGCGCGTTTCTCCGGTGGCTTCCGCGACGAGCCCTGGCCGCGGCTGATCCGCACGGCCACCTACGTCGACACCCTCACGTTCGGCACCCGTTCCGAGGCGGTGCGCGCCGCGGCGCGGGTGCGGGGCATCCACCGGCGGCTCGGCGGGACCGAGGAGACCACCGGCCGCACCTACCGGGTCGACGACCCGGACCTGCTGCTCTGGGTGCACTGCTGCGAGGTCGATTCGCTGCTGGCCGTGGCCCGTCGGGCCGGGGTGCCGCTGACCGACGCGGACGCCGACCGGTACGTGGCCGAACAGGCGACGGCGGCCGAGCTGATCGGCATCGCGCGGGAGGAGGTGCCGCAGTCGGTGACCGCGCTGGCCGCCTACTTCGACGCGGTCCGGCCGGAGCTGGCGGTCACCCCGGCCGCCCGCGATGCCTACCGGCTGATCACCCTGCCGCCGATGCCCACCTGGGTGCGCTACCTGACGCCGGCCCAGGGCGCCTGGGGCGGGCTGGCCGCGCTGGCCGTGTCGCTGCTGCCGCAGTGGGCCCGCCGGATGTACTCATGGCCCGGTCTGAGGCTGACCGACGCCGCGGCGACGGGGGCGCTCAGGGCGTTCCGGCAGGCCCTGCTGCGGCTGCCCCAGCGCGCCCGGCGCTCGCCGATCGTCTGGGCCGGGTGGGACCGCGTGGCGGAGGCTCCGGCAGCCTGAGGGCGCCTGCCGTCCCCGCCATCGGCGCCTGCCCTGCAACGGGACGTTCCCTCACGCCCCGGCGTCGTCCTCGGCGAGGAAGCTCCACGTGTCGCGCGGCGGGGCGGCGGCCTGACCGGTCGGGCAGCTGGGCCGGAAGTCGCACCAGCTGCACTGCCGGCCCGGGACGGCGGGGAACGCGGCGTCGGCGTCCTCTCCGGCCGCCAGCTGCCCGGTGGCGGCGGTGATGTCCTCGGCGATGTCCTCGGCCCGCCGGACGTGGTTGGCCAGCGAGCGCTCGGTGTGCTCGAAGGCGGCCACCGTGCCGGAGGGGAGGTGGTGCAGCTCCACCCGGCTGCACGGCCGGCGCAGGGTGCGGCGCACGCCGAGCACGTAGGCGGCCAGCGCCGGTGACCCGCGGGCCTCGTCGTCGGTCGAGGGCACCCGCCCGGTCTTGTAGTCGACGATCACCAGTTCCTCGCCGCGCTGGTCGATCCGGTCGACCCGGCCGGACAGCGCCAGCCGCTCCGTGGTGGCGCCGACGGTGCGCTCGTTGCCCACGGGTTCGTCGGTCGGGTCGAGCGTGGGCACGTAGTCGGTCAGCCAGCCGGCGGCACGGGCCCGCCACCGCTCCGCCTGCTCGGCGTCGCGGAATCCGTTCGGCGACCAGGCGGCGTACAGCAGCTGCCGCGCGGCGGCCGTGGTGCGCTTCTCCACCGGCAGGTCCCACCACGAGCGCAGCGCCGCGTGCACGGCCGCCCCGACGGTGTTGTGCGCCCACGCCGGCCCCTTGGGCGGACTGGGCCGGTCGACGTAGGCGTAGCGGTAGCGGCGGGGGCAGTCGGCGAAGGACGCGAGCTTGCTCGGGGTCGCGGAGAACAACCGGCGCGGCATGCCCGGCATCTCCATCTGCGCGCTCGACCCCATGCCCGTGACGGTAGCGACCGGGTGCGACGGTTCCCGGCTCAGTCCCGGAACGGCGCGCTGCCGGTGCCCGCGGCCAGGATCGCCTCGAACTGGTCGGGGTCGGTGGTGCAGGCTGCGATCGGGGTGGTCTTGTTGGTGCCGTGGTAGTCGCTGGACCCGGTGGTGATCAGGTCCAGGTCCGCCGCGAGGCCGCGCAGGTGCGCCCGCTCGTCCGGGGAGTGGTCGGGGTGGTCGACCTCGAGCCCCAGGAGCCCGGCCTCGACCATGGCCGCGATGGCGTCGTCCCCGACGACGCGCCCCCGCTTGGTGGCCAGCCCGTGGGCGAAGACCGGGACCCCGCCGGCCGCGCGCACCAGGGCGATGCCCTCCCGGACGTCGGTGTCGGCCTTGCTGACGTAGTACGGGCTGCGGTGGTGCAACAGGGTCGCGAAGGCGTGGTCCACCGAGTCCGCAGCACCCGCCTCGACCAGTGCGCGGGCGATGTGCGGCCGCCCGACCACCCCGCCCTCGGACCGCTCCACGATCCGGTCCCAGGTGATGCCGTACCCGGCGTCGGCGAGCGCGGTGACGATCCGCTCGCCGCGCTCGAGCCGCTCGTCGCGCAGCCTCGCCCGCTCCGCCGCGAACCCCGGGTGGGTCGGGTCGAAGAGGTAGGCCAGCAGGTGGACGCTGACCGGCGGCTGGTCGCCGGAGATCCACCGGCAGGACAGCTCCATCCCGGGGACGACGGTGAGGCCGGCCGGCCTCGCCGCGGCGGCGACCGGCCACCCGGCCGTGGTGTCGTGGTCGGTCAGCGCGAGCACGTCGATCCCGGCCGCGCGGGCGGCCTCCAGCAGCCCGGCCGGGCTGTCGGTGCCGTCGGAGACCGAGGAGTGGGTGTGCAGGTCGATCAGCATCAGGGGCCAGCCTGCCCGATCCTCACTGCACCCGTGGGATGGGCTCGGTGTCGCGCCGTCCGCCGTCGGGTGGCGGTCCCGGCCGGGGTGGCGGCGCCGGGTCGGGGTTGCCCTCGTCGTCGCCGCCCGAGGCGGGGCCGCCGCCCCAGTCGCTGCTGAAGAGCAGGCTGCTGACCCTGCGGTAGAGGACGTCGGCGGCGGGCAGGAAGGTGATCTCCGACAGCGCCTGCTGCTGGCCGGCGGACTCGAAGCGGAAGGTGCCGTAGCCGAGGACCTGACCCAGCAGCGTCTCCTTCCAGGTCAGGTCGGTGATCCGCCGCAGCGGCAGCAGGGTCACCGTGCGCACGATGACCCCGGAGGTGAGCAGGACCCGGCGGGTGCTGACGATGAAGTGCCGCATCCACCACTCGCCGACCCGCAGCCCGTAGTAGACGAGCGCCCCGACGATCACCAGGAGCCCGGCCGTGCTGGTCACCCGGTTGTCGGGGTCGACGAGCAGCAGCCACCCCCCTGCGACGAAGAAGGGGAGGAACTTGACGGTCGGCTCGATCAGCACCGCCCAGTGCCGGCGGGTCGCCACCACCGCCTTCTCGTCCGGCAGCAGGTACTTCTGTACGTCCTTGCTCGCCCGGCTGGGGAGGTCCTCCAGGGGCGCGGGTCCGCTCACGCGATCAGCGGGCTAGACCAGCGAACCGACGAACTGCGCGAGGGAGGAGGCCGCGTCGCCCAGCGCCTCCCCCGCGTTGCGGACCAGTTCGGCGGACTGCTCGGGGGCCTGGATGACGTAGAAGACGACGAATGCCACGACCAACCAGGTGACGACCTTCTTGAGGTTCACCGCCACCTCCACGGGTGCGCTCGTGCGGGCAGGCTCCGGCGGGTGCGAGCCTGCGGGTACAGGGTCCACCCGGGTGCGGCGGACTGCTTCGTCCCATGGGTAACAGATGCCCCACCCGTCGCACCGCCGACGCGCCGATCATGAATCTGACCGGTCGAGTTCTGCGTCAGTTCCCGGGCAGCAGGTGCTCGCTCGGCGGACCCAGCGGGAGGTCGGGGTAGATGCGGTCGCGCAGGTCGAGCAGCTCCAGCTGCTCGGCGAGCAGCCAGGCGGCGTTCATCGGCCACATGACCAGCCACAGCCAGACGCCGTACGCCTCACCGACGAACGCCGCCCGGTCGTCGGACGTGGGCACGGCCCAGAGCGGGGCACGCTGGCCGGCCGCCTTCACGTCGACCGACGACGGCCCCTCGATGACGTCACCGGGGTCGAGGCCGGGCAGGCCCGCGTAGCCGCAGCCGACCCCCGTCCCCGGTTCCTCGGCGACCAGGACGAGCTCGGCCGAGCCGCCGAGCGGCGCCGGGCCGGCGCAGTCGACGACGATCGCGCGGGCGCCCGGCTCACCGCCCCACGCCATCCCGGTGACCGACCAGCCCGCCGGCACGGGGTCGGGCACCCAGGCGGGCACGCGGGCGTCCGCGGTGACCGCGGAGATCGCGTCGTGCGCGACCAGGACCGTGTGGTGCAGCGGCGTGACGGCTCCGTGCACGTGGCACCACGCCTGCGCGGTCGAGCCGGGCCGCACCACCAGTGTCTCGCCGCATCGGGGGCAGACCGCCGAGACGCTCATCGGGCATCACCGTCCTGGGACGGCGCACGATCGTCAAGCCGACGGCGCCGCTCCCTCCGGTCGTCGCGGCGTCGGCTGCGTAGCGTGCCGTCCGTGCCGGCCGACGAGTCCACGGACGCCGTTCCCCTGGAGGACGGCCCGCCGGTCGTGCCCTGCGTCGGCGCCGTCGTGCTGGACGGCGCCGGACGCCTGCTGCTGGTCCGCCGTGGCCACGCCCCGCACGCCGGCCTCTGGTCGCTGCCGGGCGGGCGGGTCGAGCCCGGGGAGACCCTCGAGCAGGCGGTCCGCCGGGAGGTGCGGGAGGAGACCGGCGTGGACGTCGCCGCGGGACCGGTGGCCGGCCGGCTGCGCATCCCGGCCGGCCCGGTGGTGTACGACGTGGTCGACCTCGTCTGCACGCTCGACCCAGCCGCGCAGCAGCCGGTGGCCGGTGACGACGCGACCGACGTCGTGCTCGCCGACGCGGCCACCCTGGACCGGCTGGCGTGCACCCCGGGGCTGGCCGAGACCCTCCGCACGTGGGGGGTCCTGCCCCGCTGACGCCACCCGGAGCTCATCGGCCGGCCCGTTCAGCGTGCAGCCGGCTCCGGGCGCCCGGGCTGCTCCCCGCCGCGGGCCTCGCCGTAGGACTGCTTGGGCACCATCACCTTCCGGCGGAAGATGCAGACCACCGTGCCGTCCTGCTTGTAGCCGATGGTCTCGACGTACACCACGCCCCGGTCGTCCTTGGACTTCGACGGGGTCTTGTCGAGGACGGTGGTCTCGCCGTAGATCGTGTCGCCGTGGAACGTGGGTGCCACGTGCCGCAGCGACTCGATCTCGAGGTTGGCGATCGCCTTGCCGGAGACGTCCGGGACGCTCATCCCGAGCAGCAGTGAGTAGATGTAGTTGCCGACGACCACGTTCCTGCCGAAGTCGGTGGTCTTCTCCGCGTAGTTCACGTCCATGTGCAGCGGGTGGTGGTTCATCGTGAGCAGGCAGAACAGGTGGTCGTCGTACTCGGTGACGGTCTTCCCGGGCCAGTGCTTGTAGACCGCCCCGACCTCGAACTCCTCGTAGTACCGACCGAACTGCATCTGCTGGCTCCCGACCTGGACGACTGGGCCGGGCACCCGGCGGGGCCGCCGGGCACCCGTGGGCGATCGGCAGCCCGCGACAGCACACCGGGGCCCGTCTGGACGGCTGCCGATCTTACGGACGGTCCGCCCGGCCGCCTCCCGGCCCGGGCAGCGCCCCGTGGGCGGGCGGCCCACCGCACGGGAGCGCCGCACCGGTCGCTCAGATCATGGCCCCGATCCGCGCGGCCATGTCCGCCTCGTGCTGCTGGTAGGACGAGGCCACGTTCGTGAGCAGCGAGCCCATGCCGGTGAGGGCGTCGCTGACCCCCTGGGCGGACATCCGCCACTGCTCGTAGAGCTGGCTGAACTGGACGGCCGCCTGGCTGTCGGTCCACCCGTCGAGCACCGAGGTGTTGATCGAGCTGGACAGCGTCGCGTGCCGGCCCGCGGTGTCGGCGGCCTCGGCACGGCACCGGCCGGCCATGGACTGCAGGGTGGCGATGTCGACCTTCACGGTTCCTCCTCGGGTCCGGGGCTCTCCCGGTGGCGGTGGACGCTAGGCGCCGCGGGGCAGAAGCCCGCGGCGTTGTCCACAGGCGGCCGGCTGTCCACAGATTCCGTGCGACCCCCACCGGACCCCGTCCGGAGCGGTCAGGATCCCGCCGTGACCGATCCGTCCGACCGCAGTGCCGCCGGGGTGGCAGCCGCGCGCTGCTGGACCCTGACCGGTGATCCCGGCACGCTCGACGTCGAGGTCGTCGCGACGCGGCACCACCGGCTCGCCGACGTCCTCCCGGAACTGACCGCCCTCCTCGGCCGGCCGGTCGAGGGGCTCTGGTCCGGCTCCACCCGCCTGAGCGACGACACGCCCCTCACCGCACCGGCCCTCGACCACGGCGCGGTCCTGGGTGCCGGCCGTCCCACCCGCGAGCGGCACCCCGGGGGGACGTCCAGCGCCCTGGAGCTGCACGTCGTCGGTGGACCCGACGCCGGGCGCTGGTTCCCGCTGGGTCAGGGGGACCACGTGATCGGCCGCGGCGGCCGGGCACGGGTGCGGCTGCACGACCCGGACGTCTCCCGCCGGCACGCGAGCGTCCGGGTCGGCAGCGGCTCGGTCACCGTCGCCGACCTGTCGTCGACCAACGGGACCCGGCTGGACGGCGCCCACCTCAGCGGAGAGCCGCACGAATGGCCCCCGGGTACGGTCCTCCGGCTGGGCCTGAGCGCGCTGGTCCTCACCGGTCCCGCCGCTCCGGCGACGAGCCCGGACCAGGGGACGGACGGCCGCCGGCGGGTGCGCCCGGTCCTCCGGATGAGCACGCCCACCCCCGACGTCGACGTGGCGTTCCCCCGGCCTCCCGCCCCGGCGCCGCGCCGGCGTCTGGCCTGGATCGCGGTCGCGCTACCCGCGGTCGGTGGCGTGGCGATGGCCTGGCTGCTGGACGCACCCACGTTCCTGTTCTTCGCGCTGCTCAGTCCCGTGGTCGCGCTCGGGACGTGGATCTCGGAGCGGTGGTCCGGTCGCCGCAGCGGGCGACGGGAGGCGGCCGCGCACGCGCTCGAGGTCGGGGCGGCCGAGGCCCGGCTCGGGGCAGCGCTCCGCGCGGACGCCCGCACCGCGGAGGTCACGCACCCGGACCTCGCCGCACTGGCCGTGGCGGCGCGACGGCGGACGGCCGTGCTGTGGAGCCGCTCCCGCGACGCCGAGGAGGCCCTGGCCGTGCGGATCGGCAGCGGCCCGGGTCCCACCCGGGTGTTCCGGATCGACGGCGACGGTGTGCGGACCCGGCAGACCGCACCGCACCTGCCCGTGGTCGTGGACCTGCGCGCGACCGGTGGGCTGGCCGTCGTCGGCCCGCGCGGCCCCGCCACGGGTGCGCTGTCGGCCGCCGTGGCCCAGTTGTGCACGCTGCACGCGCCCGGGGAGGTCGATCTCCTCGTCCTGGTGGCGGCCGACCGGCTGCCCGACTGGGCGTGGACCCGCTGGTTGCCGCACCTCGCCCCGGGCGCGGTCCACGTGCTGCCACCGGGCCACGCCGACGACGCTCCGCCGCCCGCCGACGGCCTGCCCGAGCGTCTCGCTGCCCTCGCCGCCGGAAGGCGGGCCGACGTCGACGGGCGGCCGGACCGTCGACCCGGCTGGCTCGTCATCGTCGTCGACGGCGCGCTGGACCCGCGGAGCGCAGCGTCGCTGCGGTCGGCCCGCGCGGCCGGGATCGTCGTGCTGACCTCCGCCGGCACGCCCCAGGACCTCGCCGCCGGCGCGGACGCCGTGCTGCAGCTGTCCGGGGAGACCGGCGACACCGGGATCCTGAACCGGCAGGGCCACCCCGACCGCGGAGGCCTGACCGTCGACCGGCTGCCCGCCACGCTCGCCGCGGACCTGGCCCGGGATCTCGGCGGACTGGCGCCGGTGGAGACCGACAGCAGCCTCCCGCACCGGGTGCGCCTGCTGGACGTGGTCCCCACCGGGGACCGGCCCGGCGACGGTGGCGAGATCCCGGTGTCCTGGCAGCGCCACCGCGACCGGCTCGTCGCCCCGCTGGGACGGACCGCCCACGGTCCGCTGGTCGTCGATCTGTGCCGCCAGGGCCCGCACGCGCTGATCGCCGGCACCACCGGCTCCGGGAAGTCGGAGCTCCTGCAGACGCTCATCGCCGGGCTCGCACTGACCCATCCACCCGACCGCTGCTCGTTCCTGCTCGTCGACTACAAGGGTGGTGCCGCCTTCGCCGAGGCCGCAGCCCTGCCGCACACGGTCGGCCTGGTCACCGATCTGGACGGAAGGGCCACCGCGCGGGCGCTGCGCTCACTGGCCGCGGAGCTCACCCGGCGCGAGTCGATCCTGGCCGAGCACGGGGTCGCCGACATCGCGGCCCTGCCCGGCTCTGCCGACCTGGCCCGGCTGGTCATCGTCGTGGACGAGTTCGCCGGCCTGGCCGAGGAGCTCCCGGAGTTCGTGCCGGGGCTCGTGGCCATCGCCCAGCGGGGCCGGTCCCTCGGCGTGCACCTGGTGCTGGCCACCCAGCGCCCCAGCGGTGTCGTCTCCCCCGAGATCCGGGCCAACTGCAGCCTGCGGATCTGCCTGCGCACGACCGACGAGGCGGAGTCCCGCGACGTCCTGGGCACCGCGGCCGCCGCCCACCTCCCGCTCGACCTGCCGGGCCGTGCCTGGCTGCGCTCCGGCAGCGGTGCGCCCACGGCGCTGCAGGTGGCCCGGGTCTCCGGGCACGCCCCTCCCGCAGGTGGCACCCGCCCCGCTGCCCGGCGGTGGTCCTGGCCGCTGGCCGGGCCGCCCGACGAGGAGCACGGGCCGGCGGGGGCCACCGATCTCGGCCGCCTGTGCACCGCCCTGACCGAGCACGCCCGGCGGACCGGCACGCCGATGCCGCACCGCCCATGGCGGCCACCACTGCCTGACCGCCTCCCCGCCGGCACGCTCACCGCGGACGGTCCGCCCCCCGGCCCCGGGCCCGCCGTGCTCCCCCTCGGGCTCGTCGACCGGCCCGACCTGCAGACGCAGGAGGTGCTCGGACTGGATCTGGACGACGGCGGCACCTGGCTGGCCGTCGGCGGCCCCCGGAGCGGGCGGACGACGCTGCTGCTGACCGTCCTCGGCGAGGCCGTCCACCGGCTGGGACCGGATGAGCTGCACGTCCACGTGCTGGAGGCAGGCGCCGGTCTGCTCGCCACCGCGGCGGCGCGGCATCCGCACAGCGGCACGGTCGTCGGAGGCGAGGACGCCCTCCGGACCGTCCGCCTCGTCGACCGGCTGGCGCAGGAGGTCGCGAACCGGCGGGCCGGGGCGAGGGCAACCGCGACCCCGCGGATCCTGCTGCTCGTCGACGGGATCGAGTCCATCAGCGCACTGCTCGACGAGGCGGATCCGGGGCGCGGTTCCGCCCACCTGCTCCGGGTGCTGCGCGACGGTGCCGCGGTGGGCCTCACGTGCGTCGCGACCGCCGACCGCGCCGTACCCGGGGGCCGGCTCGCCGCGGTGGCCCGCCGGCGTCTGGTCCTCCCGCTGCCCGACCGCGCCGACTATGCCGTCGCCGGCATCGCGAACCGGGACGTCCCCGCGCACCGCCACCCGGGCCGCGCCCTCGTCGGCGAGGAGGCGCGGGAGTGCCAGCTGGCCCTGCCCCGGGCGGTCGCAACCGCCGGGTCCGGCGGGTCCCACGGTCCGGGACCGCTCCGGATCGTGGAGCTGCCCGCCGATCCACGGCTGCCCCTCCCGGCGCCCGGCCGGGTGCCCGCCGATCCGACCGCCGAGGGCCGCCTGCTGCTCCCGATCGGGCCGGGCGGCGACGAGGGGCAGCCGCTCGGCGTGGACCTGCTGCGCACCGGCGGGCTGCTCGTCACCGGGCCGGCGGGCAGCGGCCGCTCCTCCGCCCTGGCCGCCTTCGCCCTGCACCTCGCGTCGCTACCCACGCCCCTGCTGGTCCTCGGCCGCGTCGGAGGACCGGCCGACGGGCTCGTCGACGCCGCGCGGCTCGACCCGGCCGACGACGCCGGGACGGCGGAGTGGCTGGCCGGCCTCGACGGCCGGCCCGGGGTCGTCCTCGCCGACGACCTCGGCACTCCCGCCGACGCACCGGCCCTCTCCCGGCTGGGCGACGGCGACCACCGGCGGGTGGTGCTGCTCGCCGCCGCCCACGCCGGTCACCTCTCCGCGCACTACCAGGGGCCGGTGGCCGCGCTGCGGCGCAGCCGCACCGGCCTCCTGCTCTGCCCGGGCCCCGGCGACGCCGACCTGCTCGGCGTCCGGCTGCCCCGCACCGCAGTGCCGCACCGGCCGGGGAGCGGCTGGCTGGTCACCGGCGCCGGCATGCAGCGCGTGCAGGTGGCCCGGCGGCAGCGGCCCGAGCCGGCGCCGCCACCGGCCTCCGATCAGAGGAGCTCGAGCGCCGACCCCATCTCCTGGCGCGCGTACCAGGCCAGCTCGTGACCCTCGGCCTGGTCCACGACGAACTGGGCCTCCTCGCTGCCCAGGTCCGCCTCGAGCACCACGTTCACCGCCGCCCGCACGTCGTCCTCCGCATCCGCTCCGTCGATGTGGGCACTGGCGACGTCCTGCACCCGGATGTCTGCCTCGACCCGCGCCGCGCCCCGGTCGGTGTCCGGGTCCTCGATCGCCCGGACCGCGCCGTCGGGGACGTCTGCGGCGAGAACGACCCGGCGCCGCGCCGCGGCCGGGTCGATGTCGATCAGCCGGAGGCTGGCCCGTGCCGCACCGAGCAGGGCGGCGTACTCCAGCTCCTCGAGGTCGGCATCGGCGTCGCTGAGCTCGTAGAACCGCCGCAGCTCGGAGGTCACCGCGAACGCCGTGTGCGGACCGGGCAGAGCCCCCTCCTCCACCAGCGTCCGCAGCACCGTCGTGGTGGCAGGCAGGTACACGCGCACCCCGGTCGCTCCCTTCGTCGAAAGAGCGACCGTATCCCGGCGCCGGGATCAGCCGGCCGTCTCGACCAGCTGCCCGACCTCCTGCTCCACCAGATCGGCGAGCACGTCCACGTCGCCGACGCCGTCGCGGTCGGCGTTGAAGCCGAAGTAGACGCACCCGTCGTAGCTGGTCATCCCGATGGACAGCCCCTGCCCCCTGGCCAGCGGCACGACGGGGAACACCTCGAGCATCCGGCTGCCCGCCGCGTACAGCGGCAGCTGGGGGCCGGGGACGTTGGTGACCACGAGGTTGAACAGCCGGCGGGACAGCCCCCGAGCCGCCCGGGCGCCCAGCGCGTGCAGGGTGGAGGGCGCGAAACCGGTGAGCGCGATGAGGCTGTCGGCCCCCACGGACTGCCCGTGCAGCGCGATACCCCGCATCGCGTAGCTGAGGCGGGTCAGGCGCACCCGGGGGTTGGGCTCCCCGACGGGGAGGTCGACGAGGTAGGAGGAGACGCGGTTGCCGGGGGCGGCGTCCTCGTCCTGCATCGAGACGGGCACCAGCGCACGCACCGACGTCCCGGCGACCACCGGCTCGCCGCGGGAGAGCAGCCACTCCCGCAGCGCGCCGGTCACGACGGTCAGGAGGACGTCGTTGACCGTCCCGCCGTGCGCCTTGCGGATCGTCTTCAGGTCGTCGAGCTGCGCGCGGGCCACCGCGATCCGGCGCTGCCGGCTCACCGTGGCGTTCAACGGGCTGTGCGGCGCAGCCATCAGGGTCGTCCGGGCGGTACGTAGCAGCCCGCCGGCGACCCCGGTGACCCGAGCGGTGGTCGAGCGGACGTCGGTGACCGCGCCGCGCAGCGTGTCCACCACCGCAGAGGGCCGCCGCACGTACTCGTCGAGCGCGTCCCACAGCAGCGCGGCACCGCTCGGTGGGCGTCTCGGGCGCCACTCCTCGGCCGCCGGGATCGGTGCGTCCGGGTCGACGTCGAGCAGGACCTGCCCGATGTCGAGTGCACTCAAGCCGTCGACCAGCGCCGGATGGGTCTTCGTGACCACGGCGACCCGGTCGCCGGAGAGGCCCTCGACCAGGTAGGCCTCCCACAGCGGGCGCCGACGGTCCAGCGGGCGCGAGGTCAGCCTGGACACGAGGTCCAGCAACTGGGACTCGGTCCCGGGGCGGGGCAGGCCGGAGCGGCGGAGGTGGTAGTCGAGCTCGAAGTCCGGGTCGTCGACCCACACCGGGTCGGCCAGGTGACCGGGCACCTCCGCCACGCGCTGCCGGTACCGGGGCACCAGCGGCAGGCGCGCCTGCACGAGAGCCGCCAGCGCCTCGAGCCCACCGGGCGGCCGCTCGAGGATCAGCACACCACCCACGTGCATCGGGGTGCCCGGTTCCTCGAGGTAGAGGAAGGACGCGTCCAGGCGGGTCAGTCGCTCGGCCATTGCTCTCCTCCCGCTCGGCCGCTCACGCTACGGCGCGCCGCGGGGCCCGTACATCCGGGCGCTCACCGAACCGCCTCCTGGCGTCGGAGCCCCCGCCGGCGGGCCGCGGGCAGGGGGACGTCGGCCAGCGAAGCGGCCAGCGCGCGCAGCTCCACCCGGAGCGGCGAACGGGGCGCGACCTCCGCGAGCGGTCGACCGGAGGCGAGCGCCGCGTCGGTGGCCCGGCGGTCGGCGGAGAGGAAGGAGCGCGCGTCCCGACCGGCGAACCGCTCCAGGGCCTCGCCGATCTCGCGGTGCGGGTCCCCGGGCACCGGCCCGCGCCGCACCTGGTTGACCACCAGGACCGGCTCCACGTCGGGGCGCACCTCCCGGAGCTCGTCGAGCGCACGGATGCTGCGCTGCAGGGCCACCGGGTCGGCGCCGCTCACGCACACCACCGTGTCCGCCGCGTCCAGGACGGCGAGGGTCGCCCCGTTGCGACGAGGCGCCACCGTGTCGAAGGAGAGCTCCTCGTCGTCTTCCAGGTTGAACCCGCAGTCCACGACCGTCACGTCGGCCAGCCGGCGGGCCTCCTCCAGTACCGCGGTCACCGCACGCGGACGCAGCTCGGGCCACCGGTCGGCCCGCGCCAGTCCGGTCAGCACGCGCAGGTGGGGGCGGACCGCCCAGGCCAGCCGCACCAGGCCCGCCGAGTCCAGGTTCCCGGTGGCGGCGAGCCGGGCCGCGCCGGCCAGCCCCGGCGACTCGTCGAGCAGCCCCAGCAGCTGGGCCACCACCCCGCCGTAGACGTCGGCGTCCACGAGCAGGGTGGACACCCCCAGGCGGGACAGCTCGTCGGCCACGCCCACGGCGACGGTCGTCCGACCCGGCGCGCCGGTGGGCCCCCACACCGCGACCACCCGCCCCCGCCCCGCCGGCCGGTCCTCCGGCTGCTCGGGCGCCCCCAGCACCGGGAGCGCGGCACCCGGGTCGGCGACGTCCCGGCCGGGGGTGATCGCGGCGGCGACCGCCTCGCGCAGCGCCCGCGCGATGGCGTCGGGGTCGGCGTCGGCCGGCAGGACCTGCCGGACCCCGAGCTGCCGCAACCGGCCCGCGGCGCGCTCGTCCCCCGGCTCCACCAGTCCGACGACGGCCACCCCGGCGGCCTCGAGCCGGGCGACGGTGTCCGCGTCGAGCCGGCGCAGCTCGGCGGAGAGCAGCGCCGCCTGCCCCGTCCCGGTGGCCGCGACGGCGAGCAGGTCCGCGACGTCCACGCACCGGCGGACCACGGTGACCCCGTGGTCGGCGCGGTCGAGGGCGCCGACCAGCTCCGACTCCCAGGCAGCGCCCGTGACCGCGGTGAAGACCTGAAGTGCCATCAGCCGGCCGGCCCCAGGGCACCCGCCTCGACCTCGTCCCCGTCCACCGAGCCGTGGACCACCACGACCAGCGGGCGTCCGGCGATCGCGGCGAGCACGTCGGCCGCGTCCTCCGCCTCCACCGCGACCACGACCTGCACCGCGGTCGTCGGTGTGGACAGCACGCCCTCGGAGCGCCCCGAGAGGGCCTGGACGGGAGCGCGACGCACCACGAGGGTCACGCTGCCGTCGGCGGCCGTGGCCCCGGCCGCCGGATCGGCCACGGCGTAGACGTCGACCACCTGCCCCCGCCGCAGCCCCGGCGGCACGTACCCCGACTGCACCGGCAGGGCCAGCTGCACGAGCCCGTCGCCCTCCTCCAGCGCCGTGCGCGGCAGCAGCTCGCCGTCGCGCACGGCACGGGCCAGCGTGCGGCCCTCGGGTCGGGTGGCCGTGGACAGGTACGCGCCGGCGGCGTCGTCGAGTCGGACGTCCACGGCCACCAGGTCCCCGGCGGCCAGCTCGGTCCCGGCGGCGAGGTCGCCGGCCACCGCCCAGACCGGCACCGTCGCATCGGCCGAGCCGACGACGCGGGCACCCAGCAGCACCGAGGCGAGGACGAGGAGCACCCCGAGCACCAGCCGGAGGTCCAGCCAGCGCGGGGGCCGCACCCGGCGTGGCACCGGTCCGGGGATCCCGTCCGCCGCAGCAGGCGGGACGGTCGACGGCCGGACGGCGGTCACAGCACGCTCACCTCTTCCGCGCCCCGGGCGCACAGACCTCGACACCATGTCGTGTCGCCTCGTCCGGCGACGTGTGCCGGCGTTCGGGTGCAGATGATGCGGCACGACCGCGATGGCGCGCACTGGTTGTCCACACGTTCGGGTGTGGAGAACGGTCCGGTGTCCCCGGACGGGCTGACAGACTGGCGGCGACCGGACGGAGACACCGATGCCCACGCCCCGCTTCCTGACCCTCGACGACGTCGCGGAGATCCTCAACGTCTCCTGGTCGCAGGCGTACGCCCTGGTCCGCCGCAAGGAGCTGATCGCCATCCAGATCGGCGGCCGCGGGCAGTGGCGGGTCGAGGTCGACGAGCTCGAGCGGTTCATCCAGCAGAAGTACGCCGAGGCCCGCGGCGACACGGCGCCACCCGGCGAGCCGGCCCCCGACACCACCACCGACACCGCCACGGACACCGCCACCGACACCGCCACCGACAGCGCGGTCGGACCCACCACCGGCCCTCGGGCCCCCACGGGAGGTCGGGCGCGCCGCTGAGCCGCACCCGACCTCGCACCCGACGAGGCGCCCCCGGGCTCAGTCGAGCCCCGGCGCCGACCTGCGGACGACCGCCACGGCGCCGATGACCACGGCCCGCACCCCGCGCACCGATCCCTGGCGGCGAGGCTCGTCGACGGGGTGCTCGGCCAGTTCCACGTAGTCGGCGCCGACGCGGTCGACCGTGCCGGTCAGCGTGGTCCCGTCGTCGAGGACGAGCTGGAGGGCGCTGCGGTCGCGCGCCAGTCCGCGCAGCGCCCGGCGCAGGTCGAGCCGGGGACGCACCGCGCCGGCGGGGCCGGGGGCTGCCGTGCGCCTGCCGAGCCCGGACACCGTGCGGACCGCCGGCAGCGCGACCAGCAGTTCCCGGCCCTGCTCGTCGGTGAGCAGGAGCCAGTCCGGCCCGACGCCGACCAGGGTGCCGGTCACCTGCCCGGCGGCACCCACCCCCAGGACGAGCGGGAACCCGAGCGCGCCTCCCAGCCGCTCGGCGAGCCGTACGGCGCCCACCTCGGCCCGGGCCTGCGACGCCGCCTCGGCGTGCTCGGTCGCCGCCTGCTCCGCCTCGAACTGCGACTGCAGGTCGTCGAACAACTGCTGCCAGCGCATCGCCACCTCCGTCGGACAGCCTAGTTTGCTGTGGATTCGTCCATTTGCATGCATTTGCTTGCTTTACAGTCGGTTCGTTCCCGGAGGAAGGCCGCTGATGTCCGTTCGACGACTCCTGCTCACCGCTGCCGCGATGGGGCTCCTGGCGACGGCACTGGCCGCGCTGACCCCCACGTCCGGTGAGCTGGTCGATGCACTGGCCGCGCCGCAGCGGACCGTCGACACCCAGGGACCCGACGCGCTGGTGGCCGCCGCCGCGGCCCTGCTCGCCTGGGCCGTGTGGGTCTGGGGCGCCCTCGGCCTCGCGCTCACCGCCGCCTCGGCCCTGCCCGGTCTGCTCGGTGCCGCCGCCCGGCTCTCGACCCGGGCCGTCCTGCCCGCCGGGGCGCGTCGCAGCGCCGGCCTCCTCCTGGGCCTCGGGCTCGGGATGGCGGGACCGGTCACCGGTGTCGGGCTCCCCCTCGCGCCGCTTCCGGCGGCCGCCGCGTCCGGCGACGGCGTACCGGACTGGCCGGCCGCCGGGGTCCCGGCACCCGGGCGCGCACCCACGACCGTCCCGGACCGGCCGGCCGTCGGGCTCCCCGCGGTCGCGCCGACGTCCACGGCCGTCCCGGACTGGCCGGCGGGTCCCCCCGCCGCCCCGGCGCACGGCGCCCACGTCGTGGCCCCCGGCGACTGCCTCTGGCACATCACCGCGGCCCGCCTGCTCGAGCGGACCGGAGCACCTCCGACCGACGCCGAGACGGCCCGTTCGGTGCACGCCTGGTGGACGGCGAACGCCGACGTCATCGGCCCCGACCCCGACCTCCTGCTCCCCGGCCAGATCCTCCGCCCGCCGGAGGGGCCATGAGCACCTCGCCCACCCGACCGACCCACGACCGCCGGAGCACCCGATGACCGCCTCGACCACCGCGCCCGGGACGACCAGCTCGGCGGGCGGGCCGCCGCTGCGACTGGTCGTCGTCCGGACCCCGCAGCCGCCCCTGGAGGACGAGCGCATCCCGCTGCGACTGGTGCGGCCGGGGATCACCGCACCCCGGCCGGCGCACCGGCCGGGCCCCCGGCCCCGGGCCGACCGGACCACGGCGCGGCCGGACGACGAGTTCGGCCCGTCCCTCTCGGTGCGCGCCGACCTGCCCGACCCCGGGGAGACCGGACGCCGGCTGGTCACCTGCGCCCTCGAGGCGCTGGCCGGACGACGGCCGATCACCCAGGTCCGGCCGATGACCTCGCCCGGGGTGTTCGCGGCCCTGGTCCAGGGCCGCCGCCCCCGGTGGTGCGCCGAGGGCTCGGCACCGCTGGTCATCGGCCCGGTGCACGTCTGCGAGCCGGTGGACGGCGTGGCCGAGATCAGCGTGGTCGCCCGGCGGGCGGGGCGCGCGCACGCCGTCGCGGCCCGGTTGGAGGGCATCGACGGGCGGTGGCGGTGCACCGCGCTGCAGGTCGGCTGAGCGCGGCCGAGGTCACCCTCCGGCGTCAGCCGCCCAGGGTCGCCCCGCGGGACAGCGGCGCCACCGACCGGGCGTAGACCGACAGCCAGCCGCACCCCGTCGGCGGGGACAGCGGTGCCTGCCGCGCCCGGCGCTCGGCCAGCTCCGCCTCCGGCACCGCCAGGTCCAGCGTCCGGGCGTCGACGTCGACGGAGATCAGGTCGCCGTCCTCCACCAGGCCGAGCGGGCCGCCGACGGCCCCCTCGGGGCTGACCTCCGCCACGACCAGCCCGGTGTTCACCAGCCCCGACATCTGCCCGTCGGTCACGACCACGACCTCGCTGCCGAGCCCGGCGCCGTCCAGGGCGAAGACGAAGGCCGACGTCAGGGCCATGCCGGGCGACCCCCGCAGCCCCAGCCCGCTGAGCACGACGACGTCCCCCGCGCGCACCGCGCCGCTGCGGATGCCCTCGAGCCCCTCGTCACGGGAGTGGAACACCTTCGCCGGGCCGGTGAACCGGTGCACGCCGTCGTCGGCCACGGTGCGCTTGACGATCGCCCCGTCCGGGGCCAGCGACCCGCGGACGATCACGATCCCGGGGTGGCGGGCCAGGGCCGCGTCCATCGGCCGGATCACGTCCTCGTCGCCGACCGGCGCGCCGCCCAGGACGTCGCCCTGCGTGGCCCCGCCCACCGTCGGCCGGGTCAGGTCGAGCAGGGGCCGGAGCCGGTGCAGCAGCGCCTGGGCCCCGCCGGCCGCCTCGAACTCGTCGATCCGCCGGTCCCCGTTGGGCTTGACGGCGGCCAGCAGCGGCACCTCGGGAGCCAGCTCCTCGAACAGTGCGGTCACGTCGACGTCGCACCCGGCCTCGACGGCGATCGCCTGCAGGTGCTTGACGCAGTTCACCGAGCCGCTGACGGCGAGCACCGCGATGACGGCGTTCCGGAAGGCGCCGGCGGTCATGATGTCGCGGGGCCGGACGTCGGACTCGACGAGCTCGACGATCCGCTGCCCGGCGCGCTCGACGGCGTCCCACATCCGCGGGCTGTTGGCCAGCACCGGCGTGCTCCCCGGCAGCGCCATGCCCAGGGCCTCGGTGGCGATGTGCATGGAGTTGGCGGTGCCCATGCCGGCGCAGACGCCCGGTCCCCCGACGGCCACCGAGGCCATCTCGGCGAGCTCGTCGACCGTCATCGCGCCGGAGGCCACGTGCCCGGCGTAGAGGAACACGTCCTCGAAGTCGACGTGCTCGCCGCGGTAGATCCCCGACGGCTGGTAGCCGCAGCCGACGACGATGGTGGGGATGTTCAGCCGACCGGCCGCCATGAGCTGGCCGGGCGTGGTCTTGTCGCAGGACGCCAGGCAGACCATCCCGTCCAGCAGCGCCCCCTCGACCGCCACCTCGATGTCGCTGGCGATGAGGTCGCGGCTGGGCAGGATGTACTGCCCGGCCGCCCCGGCGCTGGTGATGGCGTCGCTCGGCGCCGCCGTGCGGACCTCGAAGGGCACGCCACCCGCGCTCCTGATGGCCGCCTTCAGCGGTTCGACGATGCCGTCGAGGTGGCTGAAGCAGCTGGCCAGCCCGGAGGAGCTGTTGACGATCGCGATCTTCGGCTTCTCCATGTCGGCGTCGGTCAGCCCCAGCGCCGTCCACTGCGCGCGGCGCATCGCCCACCGGTTGGTCCCGCGCTCGAAGTTGCTCCGCAGCGCGGTCACCGGAGGTCCCGCCCCAGGTAGGCCCCGTTGCCCTCGAGCCGGCGCTGCAGCTCGGCGACCGGGACGTCGCGGAGGGCGAGGCCGCCGGCGAGCGCGAGGTCGGCGGCGGTGCCCACCGCCTCACCCATGGCGAAGCAGGGGCCGGTCACCCGCGCCGAGGACTGGCCGCCGTGCGTCATGGAGGCGCAGCGGCCGGCCACGAACAGGTTGTCCACCTGCTGCGGAAGGACTATGCGGTAGGGCAGCTGGTTGATCCCGCGCGGGTCCTCCCCCCGCTGCCAGCGGAACTCGACCGTGCCCTCGACGTGCGCCTCCACCGGCCAGCCGTTGACGCCGATGGTGTCGGGGAAGTCCGCGCAGTCGAGGACGTCGTCCTCGCTGAGCCGGTACTCCCCGACGATCCGCCGCGTCTCGCGGATCCCGATCTGCGGGGCGATGTCGACGATGTAGGAGTTCTCGAACCCGGGCGTCCGGTCCCGGATGAAGGTGAACGCGTCGACGACCTGCTGCCGGCCCTGCAGCTCGCCGTGGGTGAGCTGGTCCACGTCGGTGCCGTCCACCGGGCTGCCGTCGGGATTGCGCAGCTGGGTGAGGTTGGCCCGCCATTCCAGCGGGTTGCGCTGCGGCCGGACGATCGGCTTCTTCCGCGGGAACGTGTGCGTCCCCGCGGCCTCGGCCTCGTCCATCAGCCGCTCGACGGTGCGCCAGGGGGCGGGTCCCGCGGCCGCGGCGTCCACCCCGTTGATCCGGAACATCAACGACGGGTAGAGCAACCACTGCCCCGGCGGCGCCTTCTCGAACGGGACGCCGGCCCAGGCGGCGACGTCCGCGTCGCCGGAGGCGTCGACGAACACCCGACCGCGCACCGCGGCGCGCCCCGACTTCGACTCGATCAGCACCGCGTCGATCGTGGACTCGTCCGCCATGACCACGCCCACGGCCATCGCGTGGAACAGCAGGCGGGCGCCCGAGGACACCACCAGTTCGTCGGCGGCCACCTTGTAGGCGGAGATGTCGAAGGCCTGCGCCAGGATGCCGTCGTTGATGGTCAGGTGCGGCTCGGACAGCCCGTCGAGCTTGGCCAGCCGGGCCAGCAGCTCGTCGGCCAGGCCGTGGATCACCTGCCGGTGCTCGCCGTGCACCTTCGCGTGCAGGCCGCAGAAGGTGCTGAGCCCGCCCATCGTGCCGGCGCCGCCGAGGAATCCGTACCGCTCGACGAGGAGCGTGGACCGCCCGGACCGGGCCGCCGCGGCCGCCGCCATCAGCCCGGCGGGGCCGCCGCCGATGACGACGACGTCGAACTCGCCGTACACCGGGGTGTCCCGCGCCGCTTCGCGGACGACGGCCGGGCCGCTGCGCGGGCCGGTGCTGAGGGCGTCGGTCATCGGGGGGTCTCCTCGGGGTGCTGCGTCGGGTCGTCGGGGATCCGGGCGACGGCCGGCGGGCCACCGCGCGGGCCGAAGGTCTCCAGCACGGCCGAGACCCCGGCGTTGCGCGCTCCGGCCACGGCCACGAGGAGCGCCTCGGGCGAGTTGAGGACGGGCACGACGTCCTGGCCGGCCGAGGCGCACGTGTCGGGCACGGCGTCGGGGTGACCGTCCGGCAGCCGCCACCGGGTGTGCCGGGAGACGGCGTCCTTGCCCACCTCGACCAGCCGCGCCCGGGTGTTGGTGGCGTGCTCGTGCACGAACTGACGGACGTCGGCCTTGCTCCACCCCGCCCGGTCGAACAGCCAGGCGTGCTCGGGGCCGAGCACGAGGCAGCCGCTGATCGTCTCGTGCACCAGTGCCCCCGTCCGGGCGAGCGTGCCGGCGATGTCGCGCCCGAGCTGCTCGGGGTCGGTGGTGTGCCGCGCCTCCACGTGGATGGCCGAGCGGATGAGCATGGCGGTCACCGCGCTGTCCCCGGCGTCGAGGCCGGCGTCCGCGTGCAGCGGCGGCCAGGGGCTCTCCTCCTCGTTCTCGGCGATGCACGCGCTGTACTTGGCCGGCGTCCCCTGGGTCGCCTGGTCCAGCTGCTGCGGGTGCAGCCCGAACGCGTTGATCGCCGTGAGCCGGATGGCCCGCCCGATGGTGGCGTTCGCCCGGAAACCCGAGCCGAACACGTTGCCGCGGCTGTTGATGCCCAGCCGCTCCCGGACGGGGCCGTTGACGAGGAGCAGCGGGGCGGTGCCCGTCGTGCTCTGCCAGATCCCCTTGCCGGCGTAGCCCTCTTGCGTCAGCGCGTCCCAGGCGGCGAGGACGACCGGGAAGTACTCCGGCAGGCAGCCGGCCATGGCGGCGTTGATCGCCGCGGCCCGGACCGAGCAGGTGCGGTTGAGGTGCGGCATCCGGAAGACGACGTCGTCGGGGGCGCGGTCGGTGTGCTGCAGGAACTCCTGCAGGAAGGAGTCGGTGACCGGCACGACCGGCAGTCCGTCGGTCCACCCCTGCTCGGCGCAGTACTCCATGGCCTGCCGGACGGCCGCCATGTCGACCGCCGGGGGGCCGGCGACCTCAGCGCCCGGTGCGTCCGTGTCCACCTGCATGCCGGCGTTCCTCCCTGTCGCGGGACACCTGCCGGGGGTCCGAGCGGGGCCGGCAGCTGCCGGATCCGGCGCGTACGCCGTCCGTGGTGTCGATGCGTGCGCCGTCCGGGAAATTCGTGCGGAAGGCGAACAAGTGCACCTATGCCGAACAGACTAGCGCCGCTGGGGAGGGCGTCAAGGCGTGCGCCGGGGAGCCCGCGGACGAACGCAGACCCGCCAGCACGTCGACCGCCGGCCTCCCGGGGGTGTGCCCCCGCCGTCCGGTCCGCCCTCCAGCGGGTGGCGGGCCGAGCCGCGCCCCGAGGCGTTGACAGCACTGTGACCTACGCAATATGTTCGCCAGGAGTTCGCGTGGTCGCATACCGCACACTTTCGGGTCGCAGCCCGATCCCCGCGGACCGCCGTCCGAAGCAGCTCGTCCCCCGCGCGTCGCCCCGTCCGACCCGACGACATCCCGCCTCTGAGGAGAGCCCAGATGAGTTCCACGATCTCCCGCCCGCCCGCCGCCCTCACGCGACGGCGCCGGCCGTGGCAGACCGCCCTCGCCGCCGGCGCGGCCGCCACGATGCTGGCCGCCTGCGGTGGAGGGGACGAGGAGCCCACCGGCGGTGGGGACGGCGCCGCCGCCGCCGACGGGGAGCTGCAGGAGGTCACCTTCCTGAACATCCTCCCGCTGGAGAGCCTCACGTTCAGCCCCGAGCTGGTCGCCAGCTCCTGCGGGTTCTTCGAGGACCAGGGCCTCGACGTGAGCTTCGAGGCGACCCAGGGCTCGGCCCAGGCGATCCAGACCATCATCGCCGGCGGTGCCCTGATCACCCGCGTCGGCGACATGGAGACCATGCTCGCCATCGCCGAGCGCGACGCCCCGCTGGTGAACATCGGGCAGATCAACAAGACGGGGACGATCCGCTTCGTCTCTGCGGCGTCGGACCCGCTGGAGTCGCCCGAGGACATCGAGGGCCGACTGGTGGGCACGCCGTCGGAGGGTGGCACCAGCGAGATCATCCTGAAGCTCGTCGCGGCCGAGGCCGGGATCCCCCCGGAGGAGGTGCAGACCCAGGTCACCGGGCTCGCCCCCGGCGTCTTCGACCTGGTGACCTCCGGCCGGATCGGCGGCTACATCGTCTCGCTGGACACCTCCGTGGCCCTCGAGCAGCAGCAGCCCGACGCGGTGATCATGTCCCCGTCGGACTTCGTCGACAGCGGCGGCCAGGTCTACATCACCTCGGAGGAGCAGGCCGAGGACCCGGAGAAGCAGGAGCAGCTGCGCTCCTACATGGCCGCGATCAAGGAGGCCGTCCAGTTCATGGCCGAGGACGAGGCCAACGACTTCGCCGAGACGATCGAGTGCCTCTCCGACTACGACATCCCGACCCTCGAGAACCCCGAGGTGGCCCAGGGATCGCTCTCCCAGTACGTCGAGTCCTGGACGGCGGCCGGCGAGGACGAGATCGTCCAGACCGTTCCCGAGCAGTGGGAGGCCGTCTACGAGGAGATGTCGGGCTCCGGCTTCGTGCCCGAGGGGCTCGACCCGGCGGAGTGGTACACCAACGACTTCGCACCGGGCTCGTGACGGCACCACGACCGGCAGGGAGCGGTCTGGGCTCCACCCACGTCGGGACCACCCCGTCCGGGGTCCCCGAGGCCGAGGCCGGCTCCGCCGCCGGACAGCAGGAGAACCGCATGACCACCGAGACCCCGCAGCAGTCCCCCGCCACCCGCACGGAGGTCCCCGGCATCCAGCCGGGGGCCTCCGGGGAGGCGCAGCTCGAGGTCGTCGGGGTCGACAAGACCTACCAGGCTCGGCGCGGGGAGGTGCACGCCCTCAGCAACGTCAACCTGTCGATCGGCCGTGGCGAGTTCATCTCGCTCGTCGGCCGCTCGGGCTGTGGCAAGACCACCCTCCTCCGGATCCTCGCCGGCCTGCTGCCACCCACCTCCGGCACGGTGACCGCCGACGGCCAGAGCATCTGGCGCGGCGGCAAGCGCAACGACGAGGCCTTCGAGCACTTCGGCCTCGTCTTCCAGGATGCCAACCTGTTCCCCTGGTACACCGTCGCCGACAACGTCTCGCTGCCGCTGAAGCTGCGGGGGATGGGCAAGCGCGCCCGACGTGCCCGCGCGACGGAGCTGTGCGAGCTCGTGGGCCTCCCCGGCTTCGAGAACGCCTACCCGCGGGAGCTCTCCGGCGGCATGCGGCAGCGCGCCGCGATCGCCCGCGCGCTGAGCTACGACCCGACCATCCTGCTGATGGACGAGCCGTTCGGGGCCCTGGACGCCCTGACCCGGGACAAGATGAACCTGGAGCTGCAGTCGATCCACGCGCAGGCCGGTGCGACGGTCGTGTTCGTCACGCACTCCATCAGCGAGGCCGTGTTCCTGGCCGACCGGGTCGTGCTGCTCACCCCGCGGCCCGGCCGGATCCGTTCCATCACCCCCGTCCCGCTGGCGCGCCCGCGCTCGCTGGAGACCGAGACCAGTGTCGAGTTCCAGACGATCGTCCGGGAACTGCGCCACGAACTGGACGAAGAATGAGCGACGTCACGAAAGCCCGCGCGAAAGCCCCCGACACCGCCCCGGCGAAGCCCGCGGCGGCGGCGAAGGACCCGGATGCGCCCGTGCAGGATCGCGACACCCTGCTGAAGTGGTTGCCCTTCATCTCCTCGCCGATCCTGCTGCTCATCCTGATCGGCGGCTGGCAGTTCGCCGTCTCGGTGATCGGTGTGTCGGAGTTCATCCTCCCGGCGCCGCTGGACGTCTGGCGGTCGCTGGTCGACCTCCTCGTCGGCGGTGACGTCTGGCGCGACATCGGGATCACCCTCTACGAGGTGCTCGTCGGCTTCGCCTTCGCGCTCGTCATCGGCACGGCGGTCGGCGCCGTCCTCGGGCGGGTGATCTGGCTGGAACGCGCCGTGCAGCCCGCCCTGGTCGCCCTCCAGGTGGTCCCGAAGGTCGCGTTCATCCCCATCTTCGTCATCTGGTTCGGCTTCGGGACGACGTCGAAGATCATCATGGCGGGGATCCTGGCGTTCTTCCCGATCATGCTGAACGTGATGCTCGGGGTCCGGTCGGTGGACCGCGGCCACCGCGACGTCATGCGGGGGCTGGGCGCCAGCAAGTGGGCGACCTTCAAGAGCCTGGAGCTGCCCAGCACGCTGCCCTACATCTTCGCCGGGGCCGAGGTCGGCATCGTGTTCGCCGTCATCGGCGCGATCGTCGGCGAGTACCTGGGCGGCAGCGAGGGACTGGGCCACCTGGTGGTCCGCAGCCTCAACGCCCTCGACGCCCCGCAGCTGTTCGCGGTCATCGTGCTGCTGGCCCTCATGGGCTCGCTGCTCTACGCCGCCGTCACGCTGACCAAGCGGCTGATGATCCCGTGGCACGACTCGGTGGCCGGGCAGAGCTCGTGACCCAGGCCGGCAGGCCGCTGCGCAGCAACCTCCAGGAGGGTTCCTCCCGGTGGGCGGTGCGCCGCGCCCAGTGGCGGGCCCTCGGCATCTCCGACGAGGACATGACCAAGCCCAAGATCGCGGTGGTCAACTCCTCGTCGAAGCTGGCGATCTGCTTCAGCCACCTCGACGGGATCGTGCCGGTGGTGGAGGAGGCGATCCGCGCCGCCGGCGGCCTGCCGTTCGAGGTCCGGACGGCGGCGCCGAGCGACTTCATCACCTCGGCCGGGCGGGACGGGCGCTACATCCTGCCCAGCCGCGACCTGATCCCCAACGACATCGAGGTCGCCGTCGAGGGCGCCCAGCTCGACGGGATGGTCACCCTCGCCTCCTGCGACAAGACCGCCCCGGCGCACCTCATGGCCGCCGCCCGGCTGGACATCCCGAGCATCGTGGTGGGCTGCGGCTACCAGCCCAGCGGCGAGTACCGCGGCGAGCACGTCGACATCGAGGAGGTCTTCCTCGCCGCCGGCTCCGTCGCGGCCGGCCGGATGTCCCTGGAGCACCTGTGCGGGATGGCCGACAACGCCATCCGCGGCCCCGGGGTGTGCGCCGGCCTGGGCACGGCGAACACCATGCACATGGCCTGCGAGGCCCTGGGCATGTCGCTGACCGGGACCACCCCGGTGCTGGCGAACAGCCCGGCCATGTGGGACGGCGCCCGCCGGGCCGGGGCACGCATCGTGGAGCTGGTCACCGCGGGGCTGCGCCCCCGCCAGGTCATGACGCCGGCCGCCTTCCGCAACGCCGTCACCGTGATGCTGGCGATCAGCGGCTCGGTGAACTCCATCAAGCACCTGCAGGCGGTCGCCCACGAGGCGGCCGTCGACGTCGACGTGCCGGGGCTGTTCGCCGAGCTGGCCGACCGGGTGCCGCTGCTGTGCGCGGTGCGCCCGAACGGCCCGCACTTCATCGAGGACCTCGAGGCCGCCGGCGGCACGCGGGCCGTGCTGGCCCAGCTCGCCGACCTGCTCGACCTCGACGTCCGCACGGTGGACGGCGGCACGCTGCGCGAGGCGCTGGCCGGGTCCACGCCGACCGGGTCCACGGTGGCCGACGAGGAAGTGGTCCGCCCCCTCGACCGCCCGTTCGCCGCCGGTCCCAGCATCGTCGTGGTCCACGGCTCCCTGGCCCCCGGCGGCGCCGTCGTCAAGCGCCCGGTGATCGACCGCGGCTCCCGCCGGTTCGAGGGGACGGCGCTGTGCTTCTCCTCCCGGGACGAGGCCCTCGAGGCGCTCGGCCGCGGGAAGGTGCGGCCCGGCACGGTGCTGGTGGTCCGGGGCCTCGGCGTCGTCGGCGGGCCCGGGATGGCGCTGGGCTCGGCCGTCGTCTTCGCGCTGGAGGGCGCGGGGCTGGGCGACACGGTGGCCGTGGTCACCGACGGGCAGATGTCCGGCCTGGTCAACGTCGGCACCGTCGTCGGCGAGGTGACCCCGGAGGCCGCGCTCGGCGGGCCGCTCGCCCTGGTCGAGGACGGCGACCGGATCGTCATCGACGTCGACCGGCGGACCGTCGACCTCGAGGTCCCCGACGACGTGCTGGCCGCCCGGCGGCAGCGCCTGGGGACGCCGGAGCCCGGCCCCGACCACGGCTGGCTGTCGGCCTACCGCCGGCTGGTCACCCCCGTCGCGGCCGGCGCGGTGCTCACCGCGGCCGCCCCCGGCCGCGGGCCGGGCCCCGAGGGACGTCGACCATGACGCAGCACTGGCTCGACGAACCCGGGCGGCGCACCGCCGTGCTCGGCGAGTACGAGGTGGTCGTCCTCGGCGGCGGGCCGGCCGGCGTCATGGCCGCGGCCGCCGCGGCCCGCACCGGCCGGTCGACCATCCTGGTGGAGCGCTACGGCTACACCGGCGGGGCGGGCAGCGCGGGTGGGCTGAGCACCTTCTGCGGGTTGCACGCCAACGTGCACGGTGAGCACCGCCAGGTGGTGCACGGGCTGGCCGACGAGCTGCTGGCGCGGATCGACGCCCTGGGCGGGCTGAACGCGCCGCACCTCAGCTTCGCCGACCGCATCCTCGCCCAGGCCTACGACATCTCCGCCTACAAGATCGCCCTCGACGACCTGCTGGTCGAGTCGGGCGTGACGGTGCTGTTCCACGCGCTGGCCGTCGGGGTGGTCATGGCCGACGAGCACCGGGTGGACGCCCTGCTGGTGGAGTCGAAGTCCGGGCGCGGGGCGATCCGCGGCGCGCTGTTCGTCGACGGGTCCGGCGACGGCGACCTCGCCGCCTGGGCGGGGGCGCCGTACGAGAAGACCGACCCGGCGCACGGGATGCTGTACCCGTCGCTGATGTTCCGCATCAACGGGGTCGACGCCGAGGCGGCCCGCGACACCCAGCAGCGGCTGCCGGAGCTGATGGAGGACGCCGAACGGGCCGGGCGCTACCGGTTCCCGCGCAAGCGGCCGATCGTCCGCCCCCAGCGCGACCCGCTGGAGTGGCGGGCGAACATCACCCAGCTGTCCAACTCCGACGGCAGCGCCATCGACGGCACCGACGTCTGGCAGCTGAGCCGCGGCGAGCTCCAGGGCCGCCGCCAGGTGCGGGACGTGTTCCCGTTCTACCGGCGGGAGGTGCCCGGGTTCGGGGCCGCCTACGTCGTGGACATCGCCCCCGAGATCGGCATCCGGGAGACCCGGCGGATCGTCGGGCCCTACCAGCTCAGCGAGGACGACATCCTCGACTGCGCGGACTTCCCCGACGCGATCGGCGTCAACGGCTGGCCGGTGGAGGCCCACGTCGCCGGCGACGTGGAGATCCGCTGGCAGCGCGGGGAGAACCCGCGCGGGTACAACCAGCTGCCCTTCCGCATGATCGTCCCGCAGGTGCTGACCAACACCTACGTCGTCGGCCGCTGCGCGTCGATGACGCACGCGGGGCAGTCCAGTGCCCGGGTGACCGGCCCGTGCTTCGCGATGGGCCAGGCCGCCGGCACGGCCGCGGACCTCGCCCTCTCCGGTGGGCTCGCCGCCGGGGACGTCGACGTCGGCAAGCTGCAGGCCCGGCTGGCCGAGGACGGCGTCCGGTTCGACGGGGGTGAGACCGGATGAGGCTGGCCGACGACGAGCGGGCGATGCTCGACGGCGAGCAGGGCGAGGCCGTCGCCGCCGCGATGGACCTGCTGGTCCGCTACGGCGAGGTGCTGGGCGCCGAGCGGCTGGTCGACACCGACAACGTCTGCGGGGCCAACCTCTTCGGCTCCCGGCACAGCCTGGTCTGCGGCTCGCCCACCCCCGACGGCGCGTTCTCCGAGCACAGCCTGGACACGCCGCGCGTGCTGCCCATCCCGCCGGTCCGGGCACAGAGCTACCAGCTCATCGGGCCGATGGACACCAAGCACTGGCAGGTGCAGGGGCTGCCGCAGGCCGAGCACGACGAGATCATGGCCAGCGAGCAGTACAACGCCGAGCACGGCATCCACCTGCTCAACACCTGCACGCCCTACCAGGTGGGCAACGTGCCGCTCAAGGGCGAGCACTGCGCGTGGATGGAGAGCTCCGCGGTCGTCTACGTCAACTCGGTGCTCGGCGCGCGCACCAACGTGGAGGGCCGGGAGAGCACCGGCGCCGCCATGCTCACCGGCAAGATCCCCTACTGGGGCCTGCACCTGGAGGAGAACCGGCGCGGCTCGCACCTGGTTGAGGTCAGCACGCCGGTGACCGCCAACCGCGACTGGGGCCTGCTGGGGTACTGGATCGGCGAGCAGGTGCCCGAGGAGGCCATCCCGGTGGTCGACGGCGTCGCCGGCGCCCCGGACCTCGTCCGGCTCAAGCACTTCGGGGCGGCCGCCGCCTCGTCGGGCGGCGTGGAGATGTACCACCTCCCGGGCATCACGGTGGAGGCGCGGACCCCCGAGGAGGCCTTCGCCGGCCGGGCCCCCGTCGAGCGGCTGCACTACGGGCCGGCCCAGCGGCGGGAGGCCTACGAGCACCTCAACGCCACCGCGACGGACACGTCGGTGGACCTGGTCATGATCGGCTGCCCGCACGCCACCCTCGGCCAGATCCGCGACGTGGTGCGCCTGCTGGAGGGCCGCCGCGTGCACGCCGACAGCGCGCTGTGGGTGTTCACGCCGCGAGCGCTGCGGCACGTCGCCGAGCAGAACGGGTACGCCCGCGCGCTGGAGGACGCCGGCGCGCTGCTGATGAGCGACACCTGCCCGGCCATCGGCCAGTTCCTCCCGCCGGGGACGCGGGTGATCGCCACCGACTCCGCGAAGCAGGTGCACTACCTGCCGGCGATCATGGACGTCCAGGGCTGGTTCGGCACGCTCGCCGAGTGCGTCGACGCGGCGGTGACGGGCACCTGGCGCGGGGAGCTGCGATGAGCGAGATCGTGCTGACCGGCCGCGGCCTCGTCGGCGGGGTCGCCGAGGCGGAGGCGCTGGTCACCCGGCACGCCATCTCCGGCTGGGGCGGCGTGGAGCCGCGGACGGGCCGGATCATCGAGTCCCGGCACGAGCTGGTCGGCCAGTCCTTCGCCGGCAAGGTGCTCGTCTTCCCGGGCGCCAAGGGGTCCTCCGGCTGGTCGGGGATGTTCCACATGGCCCGGCTGGTGGGGTCCGCGCCGGCCGCGATGGTGTTCACGGTGATGAACACCAAGATCGCCCTGGGCGTCGTGGTGAGCCACGTGCCCGCGGTGACCGACCTGGACGGTGACCCGTTCGAGGTCATCCGTACCGGTGACCGGGTACGCGTGGACGGGGACCGCGGGACGATCATCGTGACCCGGGCCGACACGTACCGTCGAGATCCGGAACCGAGCCGTGGACACGGCTGGGCAGCAGAACAGGAGCAGGACACGGATGGACGGCGCTGCGCAGGACCGGGACCGGGCGAGCACGGCTGAGTCCGGCGCAGGGGCCACGTCCACGGCCACGGCCACGGTCGACCGGGCCGGTGCCGTGGACGAGCACGAGGAGCCGGGCGCCGGCGCGCCCCCGGCCCGCGGCGACTACTTCGTCCAGTCCCTGGAACGCGGGCTGGCCGTCATCAAGGCCTTCTCCGCCGACGAGCCCGAGCTGACCCTCAGCGACATCGCCCGCCGCACCGGGATGACCCGCGCGGCGGCCCGCCGGTTCCTGCTCACCCTCGCCGACCTCGGCTACGTCGCCACCGTCGACCGGAAGTTCACCCTCCGCCCGACCGTGCTGGAGCTGGGCTACACCTATCTCTCGCTCATGTCCTTCCCCCAGGTCGCCACGCCGCACCTGACCGAGCTGTCCGACCAGGTCCACGAGACGACCAGCCTGGCCGTCCTCGACGGGGACGACATCGTCTACGTCGTGCGGGTCGGGGCACGACGGGTGATGGCCAGCGGGCTGACGGTGGGCACCCGGATGCCGGCCCACCTGACCTCCCACGGCCGGGTGCAGCTCGCCGCGCAGTCCGACGAGGAGATCGACGCCTACCTGGCCCGCGTGCCGCTCGAGGCCCGCACCGAGCGCACGGTGACCGACCCGGCGCGGCTGCGGGAGATCCTGCGGCAGACCCGCGACCAGGGCTGGTGCCTGGTCGACCAGGAACTGGAGGAGGGCGTCACCTCCATCGCCGTCCCGGTGCGCGACGCTGCCGGCCACGTCATCGGGTCGGTCAACGTGGGGACGCACTCCCGCCGGCTGCCGCCGGAGTCGCTGAAGCCCACCGCCCTGGAGCCGCTGCGGGAGACCGCCCGGCGGGTCGAGCGGGACATCGTCCTGCTGGGCGTCCGCTCCGGCCGCAGCTCGTTCTGAGCAGCACCCGTCGGCCCGGTCAGCCGTTGCCGGCGGGTGCGGAGAAGACCTGCTCGGCCTCCCGCTGGGCCCAGCCGCGGTCCACCTTCCCCGACGCCGTCCGCCGCAGGTCGCGCACGACCGAGATGCTGCGCGGCCGCTTGTAGTCCGCCAGCCGCTCCCCCAGGTGGTCGGCGAGCTCCCCCGCCGTCACCTCGGCGCCGTCCGACGGCACCACGAAGGCCGTCACCCGGCTCCCCCAGCGCGGGTCGGGGACGCCGACGACGACGGCCTCGGCCACGCCCGGGTGCTCGACGAGGGCCAGCTCCACCTCCTCGGCGAACACCTTCTCCCCGCCGGTGTTGATGACGCCCGACTGGCGGCCCAGGAAGCGCAGTGTGCCGTCGGTGTCGACCATCGCGGCGTCCCCGGGAACGGCGTACCGGACGCCGTCGATGGTCCGGAAGACCGCGGCGGTGAGTTCCGGGTCGTCGAGGTAGCCCAGCGGGAGCGGCCCGGTGCTGGCCAGCATGCCGACCTGCCCGGACCCGGGCACCACGTCCGTGCCGTCCGGGCCGATCACCCGGGCGTTCGGCGGCAGGACGAACTCGGTCGGCACCGACTCCGGGTCGGGCCCCGCGAGGGAGACGCCGTAGGGCCCGCCCTCGGTGGAGGCGATGGTGTCCCGGACGGTGAACCGGCCGGCGCGCAGCAGGCGGCGCTTGTTCTCCGCGCTCCACCGGACGCCCGAGCTGACCACGCGGCGCAGCGCGGAGAGGTCGTAGGGCTGTCCGTCCACGGCCGCCCGTTCCAGCTCGGCCAGCAGCGGCACCGCAAAGGCGTCGCCGACGATGGCCAGTTCCACCACGCCGTGCTCGGCCACCGCCGACCAGAGCGCCCGCGGGTCCAGGGACCGCTGGGGCAGGGTGACCACGGTGCCGCCCCGCAGCAGGTTGCCGAGGCTGAAGAAGAACCCGGTGCCGTGCATGAGCGGTGAGGCCGGGAGCAGCACCGGGGCGCTGCCGTCGCGGACGGCGGCCTCGGCGGCGGCCACCACCTCGGCCCTGTCGGCCGGCACCGGCACGTCCGCCCGCCGGTAGGCCGACGAGACGATCCCGCAGACCCCGCCGTTGTCCCAGACGACGCCTTTCGGTGCCCCGGTCGTGCCGCCGGTGAGCATCAGGATCTGGTCGTCGGGCGAGCGCTCCCGCCGGGGCAGCGGATCGGCCGCAGCCAGCGCCTGCTCGTAGCCGGCGACCCCGTCGCGCGCGGCGGACGGCGCGTCCTGCTCGCCGGCGAGCACGACGGACCGCAACCGCGGCACCCGGGGCGCCACGGCCCGGATCCGGTCGGCCAGCGTCGCGTCGGCGATCAGCGCGCGGACGTCCGCGAGCCCGAGGACCTGCTCGAGCTCGGCCTCCCGGTAGCGGTAGTTGACGTTGACCGGGACGGCCCGGAGCTTCAGGACGGCGAGCAGGCTCTCCAGGTACTCCGGCGAGTTGTGCAGCCCGATCCCGACCCGGTCGCCCGGTCCCGTCCCGGCCCGGGCCAGGTGGCCGGCGAGCCGGGACGCGCGGTCGTCGAACTCCCGCCACGTCCGGCGGAGGTCGCCGTGCACCAGGACGCTGCGCGCGGGGTCGAGGGCCGTCACCGCATCGGCGACCGCCTCCAGCAGCGAGGCGATGTTGTCCCGGACGGGGCCCCGCTCCCCCGCCGCGTCCACCCGACCGGGAGCCGAGGAGAGGGTCACTCGGCCGCGTCGCCGGGCAGGGTGATCTCGGCCAGCGACCACGGGGTCCCGGACAGGGCGTCCCCGATGATGGCGGCCATCACCGGCTTGGGCACGAGGCAGTCCTGGCACTCGGCCGAGCCCGGGCGCACGGTGAAGTGCACGCCGCCGGCCGGGTCGACGTCCCAGCCGGCCTCGAAGCCGTCGCTCTCCAGCATCGTGCGGGCGCCGGCGAGCGCCTCGGCCAGCTCGGCGTCGGACCGGGACGCGGGCTCGGAGGTGGTCATCTCGGGGTCTCCTGACGGGTGGGAGGGACGGGAGTGACGGCCGGGCGGCCGCCTCGGGGGCCGAAGGTCTCGACGACCGCGGACACCCCGGAGTTCGAGGCGCCGGCGACCACGACGAGCACGGCCTCCGGCGAGGTGAGGGCGTACGCGCCCGCGCGCGCCGGATCGGCCGCCGTGTCGACGACCGCGTCCGGGTGGTCGGCCGGCACGCGCCACCGGCTGATCGCCGACACCGCGCCCTTGCCCACGCGGTCCAGCTGCTCGCGGGACAGGAACGACTGCTCGTGCACGAAGGCCGAGACGTCCCGCTTGGTCCAGCCGGCGTCGGCCAGCAGGTGCGCGTGCTCGGGGCAGAGCACCACGCAGACGCTGACGCTCTGGTGCAGCAGCGCCCCGGTGCGGGCGGCGGTGCCGGCGATGTCGTGCAGGAGCTGCTCGGCGACGGCGGTGTGCCGCGCCTCGATGTGCACGGTCGAGCGGATGGTCATCGCCGTCACCGCGCTGTCCTGCGGAGCGAGGCCGCAGTCGACGTGCAGCGGGGCCCACGGCGACTCCTCCTCGTTCTCGCCGATGCACGCGGTGTACTTGGCCGGCGTGCCCTGCGTCGCCTGGTCCAGCTCGTGCGGTCGCAGGCCGAGGGCGTTCATCGCCGTCAGCCGGACCGCCCGGCCGATGGTGGCGTTGGCCCGGAAGCCCTGGCCGAAGAGGTTGCCCTGGCTGTTGATCCCGATCTCCCCGCGCACCGGCCCGTTGACCAGCAGCAGGGCGGCGGTCCCGGTGGTGCTCTGCCAGATCCCCTTGCGGGCGTAGCCCTCCTCGCGCAGCGAGTCCCAGGCCGCCACCACGACCGGGAAGTACTCCGGCAGGCAGCCGGCCATGACCGCGTTGACGGCGGCGAGGCGGACGGTCACGGCCCGGTTGAGCTGTGGCATCTCCAGCAGCACGTCATCCGGGTCCCGGTCCACGCGGGCGAGCATCGCGTCCAGCTGGTCCTGCCCGCAGGGCACGACCGGCAGCCCGTCGGTCCATCCCTGCGCGTAGCAGTGCTCGATCGCCCCCGGCGCGTCGATCACCCCTCGACCCCCAGGATCTGCAGGACCCGCGGCAGGATCTCCTCCACTCGTCGTCTGATCCCTTCGGCGTCGAGGCTGGCCACCGGGTGCGGCACCAGCGCGTACTGGAAGCCGGGGAAGCCGTACGTCCGCGCCATGGCGTCCGCCGGGATCTTGAAGGCTTCGGTGCAGATGGAGACGGCGGGCAGGCCCTGCCGCTCCAGGAGGATTCCGTCGGCCAGACTGGCCGCGCTGCAGGAGCCCTAATCGCCGATCGCCGTGATGGCGAAGTCGCACTCCTCGAAGATCCGCTGGGTCTGGGTTGGTTCGACCGGCGTACCGAAGTACGGCTTGGTGAACATGAGGACGTCCCGGACCGCGTAGCGCTCCTTGAGGACGTTCCCGAGCTCGGTCAGCAGCGCGGCGCCGTTGGGCTTGCCGTTGTCCAGCAGCCCCAGGGTGGCGCCGCGCAGCGTGGTCAGGCGCGGGGCGAGCGTGGTGTCCGCGCTCAGGTCCGCGGCGCCGGTCGGATCCAGGATCGATTCCAGCTCCATGCAGCACCCCTCGATCGGTCGGTGGATCGATCACATGTGTGCGCGATCCGAACGTCGATTCATCACTCGCACACGAGACTAGTCAGCGCGGAGCACGCGGTCAACGCCACACTTCCCTCGGAGCCGCCCCCGGAGCGGTCGGCGGAGGGTGCGGACGCGACGGCGCCCCCGCCGATCGGATCGGCGGGGGCGCGGTTGCGGCGCGAGCGGGGAGGGACACCCGTCAGCGGGCGCCGGCTCCGTGGCAGAACTTGTACTTCTGGACTCCGCGCGCCAACTACGTGTCTGGCCTGCAGATTTAGGTCTCCTCGCTCTCGGCGGTCCGCAGAGAGTCCGCAACAGCGCCCAGAACCGTGTCGACGGCGTCCCGTGTCCGGTCGTCCGAGTCCGGCCAGAGGTGCGAGTACACGTCCAGTGTCTGGGCCGCCGAGGAGTGCCCCAGACGAGCCTGGACCGTCTTCACCGATTCTCCGTGCCGGATCAACAGGCTGGCGTAGTAGTGGCGCAACGTATGGAAGGTGACGGACGTATCCAAGCCGGCTGTGACTACCGCGGGACGCCAGACCTTGCCCGACCAAGCCGACCGCAGCATCGGCCGCCCGTCGTCGCCTACGAACACCAGGCCGTCTCGCCCGGCCGGGAATGCGGCCAGGTGTGCTGCGAGAGCATCGACCACGGTCTGCGGCAACGGAATCGTCCGTACGGACGCGGCTGTCTTCACCGGGGCCAGGTACGGCGCACGGCCAGGCAGGTTGATCAACTGCCGGTCGACCAGCATCTGCCGGCGCAGGAAATCGATACGGTCGACGGCGAGTCCGAGCATCTCACCTTGACGCACTCCCGTACCGGCGCCGAGCACCACGGCGGCGCACCAGCGGGGCGGCATGGCCTCTCGTAGTGCGGTCACCGAAGTGGTCAGCAGCGGCTGGACGCGGGCCTTGTGCACCTCGGGGAGTCGAACGCCGACACACGGATTGGCAACAAGCCGGCGATCGCGGACGGCCGACTTGAACACCGCGGAGGTGACGCTGAGAGTCACGCGCACCGTCCGTGGGGCTAGTGCCGGATGGTCCTCGGCGGCCACGGTGAGCCACGCAACCAGGCTTTGAATCTCGCTCGGCTTGATCGCCGCGATAGGGCGGTCGCCCAGCCGCGGGTAGACATTGCGTCGCAACAGCCGCTCGTAGGCAAGTTCAGTCGTCGGGCGGACGACTTGCGTCGTCCGCCACTGTTCGGCGTATTCGGCGAAGGTGACGCGGCCGGAGCGGGGGTCGACCCAGTCGCCGCGCACCATCGCCGCGGTCTGTTCGTCGAGCCACCGCTGGGCGTCGACCTTGCGTTTGAAGTGGCGGGCGTGCTCCTTGCCGTTCTCGTCCCGGTACCGCGGACGGTATGTGCCGTCAGGCCGCCTCGAGATCGACGCCACTGCTCATCGCCTCCTTGGTCGTGACTCTGGCTTTGGCCCGCCCCGGCTTGGCTCGTCTGCTGACCCGAACGCTGACACCGCGACTGGGACTTGTCTTCCCGCTCCCGTCTCCCTGGGGATTCACCGAGGTATCCCCAGGCCCGCGTCCAGATGTAGTGCGAGCTGTCGGACGTCCTCGGGGCGCGGCGGCCGGACGACCATCTGCGGTGGCGCCGACGGGGCGGCAGGTGTCCGGGTGGTGGCGAGCTCGGAGTCGTGGCGGGCCCGCCAGGTGTCCCGCTCTCGGGCGAGGCAGTCGGTCGGCTGGACGAGGAGGGCCGGCTCAGCCGTCAGGCGCGCGATGCGAGCGCGAACGGCGGCCAGTTCTGTGCGGGTGACGGCGATGTCCCGGTCGGCGTCGGCCAGCCGCTCCGCCGGGTCGAGGGTCCAGGCGAGAGGTCCGAAGTGGGCGAGCCGGTCCTCGTGCTGACGGCGCGCGTCGGCCACCGCGGCCCCGGCGTGCCGGTGGGCCTCCTGTGCGGTGGCTGCGGTCGCGCGCAGCTGAGCGTGCTGAGGATGGGCGTGTTCGGCGTGGTGGCGGGCGTAGGAGTCGAGGGCCGTCCACAGCCGCGGTCGGTCGTCGGACCGGTCGGCCAGGCGCGCGATCTGCTGCGGGTCTGTGGGCATGGCCGGTAGGTAGGGCCGCCAGGCGTCCGCCCAGTCGAACAGCTGCTCGCCAGCCCGGTTCACCGCCGCCCGCCGAAGCCGGAGCCGTCCGGGGCCGTCGAGCACGACCTGCGCGGCGTCGCGGGCGGCGTCACGCCCGGTGTCCCAGCTGCCGAGCAGCGTGTCGCGGATCCGGTCGATCTCGGCGGTGACGACCGCGCCGCTGGCGTCAGCGCGCGCCGTGGCGTACCCGGCGTCGGTCCCCGTCTGCCGATAGGCATCCGTCAGCGCGGCGGCCCGGTCGGCGTGGGCGGAGCCGAGCGCGACGATCTCGCGCAGGGCGTCCCGGCGCGGCAGGTCGGAGGCGAGCCGGTCCAGGCAGCGTTGCTCGGCCGTCCACGCGGAGTGCAGGTCGGCGAGCGCCTGCTCCAGCGGGCGCTGCCGGGCGTAACGGGCGGCCTCGGCGGCGGCCAGCCGGGCGGCGTGCGCGGGGCCGAGGTCGGCGCGGTCGCGGGCGAAGACCGCGAGCCACTGCTCCCGCGCCTCGGCAGGGTCGGTCGCCACGAGGTGTGCGGTGTTGGCGGTACGGCCGCGGGTCATTCCGACGTAGGCGGCGGCCGCGCCGGTGTCCTCGCCGACCACCAGGTGCGCGGCGGTCACGGTGTCGCCTTGGGTGCCGTGCGCGGTGGTTGCGTAGGCCAGTTCCACGTGCGCGGTGACGTAGTGGGCGGGCAGCACCCGCCGCGCCCCTGTCCCGGCCGGGGTGACGGCGGGGGTGACAGAGGCGAGCACGCCGCCGGTGGGGGTGACATGCGGTGTGCCGTCGGGGGTGACGAGCAGCCCGCCGTCCCTGTCGACGCCGGTGACGGTCCAGGTGTCGCGGTTGGCGACCTGCAGGTGGCGGTCGTTGCGGCGGGTGGCGATCCGGTCGCCGACGCCGATCCGCTCCCCGACCCCGGTGACGACCACGCGCCGGTCGTCGACCCGGCCATCGGTGACGAGCCGGTCCCGGATGGCGGCATTGAAGGTGGCGGCCTGCTCACGTGTGGCGACCACCACGGCCACGTCCTCCCCCGCGGTGTAGCCGTCGGCCGCGTCCGCGGCGAGCGCCGCCCGCAGCGCCTGCGCGTCGGGATGCAGCCGGATCTGCCCGCGGGCCAGCAGCGCGTCGAACACCGTCCCGGGCTTCTCGCCGGCGCGTATCGCCAGGGTCAGCTCGGCGTAGTCGGTGTCCGGTGTCGTGCGGCCGGTGGCGTCGGTGCGGGTGAAACGGTGCACCCCGACCAGGGTCAGGTGCCCGGCCGGTTCGACCTGGGCCGCGGCGAGGTCGAGGACGCCACCGCGTCCGACCGCCGGCAGCTGATGCCGGTCACCGAGCAGGGCGACGTGCACCTGGCACTCGTCGGCGATCGTCAGCAGGGCCCGGGCGGTGTCCTGATCCAGCATGCCCGCCTCGTCGCAGACGAGCAGGTCACCGGCCCGCAGCCGCGCCCCCTCCGCGGGTCCGGCATACGCACGGCCGGTGACCGGGTCGGTGTGGCCCACGGCGAGGCGGGTCCACGCGCCGTCATCATTCCAGCGCCAGCCGTGGTCAAAGGCGAGCCGGGCCGCCGAGCCGGCGACCGCGCCGACCTCCGCGGCGACGACCTGGGCCGCCTTCAGCGTCGGGGTCACGACCACCAGCCGGCGCCCCTGCTCGGCGAGCGCGTTCCTGGCGGCGGCCAGCGTGGTGGTCTTGCCGGCGCCGGCCGCGCCCTCGATCACGACCAGGCGCCGCGGGCCGGCGAGCGCGGCGACCGCCGCGGCCTGTCCGGCATCCAGCCGCGCGGAACCGGCTGCGACGTCGACGGGCGGTGTCGGGTCGGTGTCCGGGACGCCGGCCGGGCGCCCGGTGGCGCGGGAGGCGAGACGGGCGGTGAGGTCGACCTCGATGGCGAGCACCGGGGTCGAGGTCCAGGCTCGGATGTGCGCGGGCACCGCGCCGCGGTCCAGCAGCGGCACGCAGCGGTCCATTGTGCGGGCGGTGAGGTCTTCGGCGAGTTCAGTGCGCACCGCCGGGTCGGTGACGATGCCAGCGGCGGCGAGCAGCTGTTCGACCTCCCCGCGCACGTCGGCGGCGTTCCACGCCGAGCGGGCGGCGCCCAGCCGGGCCAGCACCCGCTCCACCGCCTGCTCCCGGTCCAGGCCGCCGACCGGGGTGGGTGTCAGGCCGACCGCAACATTCCGGTCGAGGTAACCCAGGGCCACCAGCTCGGTCAGCCACCCTGCGGTGAGGTCCTCCCCCGGCTGGGGCAGCACCTTGTCCGGGCGGCCCGCTGCCCACGCTCGCGCGTCCCAGGCCCGGCGCAACGCCGGTCCGGCGCGTTCGCCGGGATGCGCCTCGGCCCATTCTCGTTCGTAGGTGTCGATGTTCCGGGCGATCTGCGCGGTTCGTGCGCTGAAGGGACCGACGTAGTGGGCGAGCTCGTGCACTTCTCCGGTTGCATCCAATGCGTACCCGTGGGCGGCGAGCGCGGTGCGGAATTGCGGGTCGCAGGCGACCGCGGCGTGTCCGATACCGTTGATTGCAGCGAGTGAATCGCGGACGCCGACGGTGTGCAGTCCGCGCCATTTTCCGGCCGCGAACACGCGGGCATTGATTTGCAGGTGCAGATGGCGGTGCGGGTCCCCGGCCCGCGACGTGTAGTGCGCCACCGTCACCGCCTCGGCCACCTCGACCGGCACCTGCACCTGCCCGCCACGGGGACCGACCCTGGTGGTGGCGTGGTGCCCGAGCCAGCCGATGATCTGCTCGGCCGCCCGGGCCTGGGCCGCGTCGTACGCCAGCGCGATGTCCGGATGCAGCGCGGCCGCCAGCGACCACGTCTTCGGACCGTTGACCACCACCTCGACGAACCGCACCGCATGCCCGTCGCCACGCAGCTGCCCCCGCGGCTCCCCGGTGCCCGGGTCACAGCCGGCCACCCACGTCTCGTAGGCGGCACCGGTCAGCGGCGCCAACTCAGTCACCCGCCCCTGGGTGACGCCGAACCGGCGGGCGACGCCGGCGCCCTCGGTGAGGTAGTAGTCATCCGCCCGGCCCCGGTCGGCCTCCACGTACTGCCGGGCAGCCGCCGGCGCACCGGCGTAGACCTTCATCCCGCCATGCATTCTCAACGCCACCCGACAATGACCAACAAGTCACCCCTAGAAACGGAGATGGGCCCCGCAAAGCGGGGCCCGACCTATCTCCAAAGGTAGCATGCGTGCCGTCTCTTTAGCGAAGCCTTGGGATGGTCATTAGCCGCATCGGCGACCATCGCTTATCCGGGGGAACTCGCCAAATCGTTGGATGATCATCGTAAGGTTTACGCGCGAGGACTCGCGGGTGTCTCCTGGGAGGCTAGCGGCCTGGCTGACATCGGGCGCACGGCTTAGCGATCGCCGGGGCTCCTTCTGCTGGCGACTTCTCCGTGGTGCTCGAGTGGTCGCTGGACACCTAGACTTTGAGTTGACCATTCAAGCGACTCCGCGCCCACCCGATGAGGCAGTGCAGTGCCGCATGCCCTTCCGGGGATGCGAAGCCTTGCTCGACTCGTGCCGCTTCGATTAGGTCAGTGCCGTCTATCGAGCCGCGCCTGTAGAAGTGATCGAGCACGCGACCGGAAGGGGTTGCGCTGCTGAAAAGTCCCGCGATTCCGAGGGCGATGGCATCGGAGACGACCAGTGTGGTCGGAGGTCGCTTCGAAGCGGCCCGACGGTCGAGGACGTCGGACACGCCGGTGGCTACTTGCAGGTCGGTGGCAGGCGTCCTCGCCTTGCAGCTGACAATCACTCAGACTCCCTGGCTCAACTTTGAACTGTTTGCTTTGTCCCGGCCACATCGACGCATACGTGTAACTCTGAGACAAACGGTGGGCGTGTCTTGCACAACATCATTCGAGTCGTCCGTGACACACCTCGATTGGGTTGTTTTTATGTCGTTGGTCGGAGCATAGCTCTCCGCGCATCGGGTGACGGCGTCACCGAGGTCATGGACCTGGGCGCCCCTCGGGACGGGTCGTGACCCGACCCCCTGGAACTTCGCTGGACTGAGGCACGAGCTCGTACGGGGACCGACTGCCATTGGCGGGGGGCGGATCTAACGATCGCTACTACCACTTTGTTGCCGTAAACAGCACAACCCGGCTGGTCGAGTGTTCCGCACGCGCCCCTGTTACTGGAGGCGTCGGCTGAGCGCGGCTGCTCGGTGAGGTGTCGCTGCGGGCGCTTTCCTCACCGGCAGCGGTTGCGGCGCTGCCGAGCTCCTCGCGCGTCGTCTCCGATGCGACTACTTGCTTGGTGTGGTCTGCGGGCACGGGCACCGGCCGAGCTTGGCCGTCGCCATTCTTTCCGCGACGTGGGTCGATTGGTGGCCGGGGTGCCTGTTGTTGTCCACTGGCAGGTGGCCGGCTCTCGCTTGTCGCCGCGTTTCTCGGCTCCCGCGTCGGCGTATCCACGTTCGATGGTTCCGCGGCGGGATCGCCGTCACCGTCGGAAGTCGAGTCCTTGCCTTCCCGGCGCATGCGCCGCACGACCATCACCCCGACTGCCACCGCCACCGCCACGGCAAGAGCGGACGGTGTGCTCATGACATGGGCTTGACCGCTCTGACCCGCCGCCGTTGCCGATGAGGCCCCACCGGCGTCCGCGCCGGACTCGGGGGTGAGCGACACATCGCCCAATGGCGCAAATCCGATGTGCGGCCGCGAGACAGCCGGAGCGACGTCTCGGACCTTGTCGATGACGACATCCCATGGGGACGGTAGGGGAACCAATGCACTCTCGCCTTCCGTCTCCGCCACGGATCCGGAGGCGAGTGGGGAGAAGGCAGCCAGCTCCCTGCTGAGCTGCCCCTTAAAGCCGAGGGCGATCAGCGCGGCCAACGCCGCCGCTACCGCCACCACCTTGCCTCCACGCCGAAGCTTCGGAACCCAGATCGGCTTGCGCGACTGCCATGCATCGCGGCCGCGATGCGCGACATGACGGGCCGCAGCCCCGACGCGGGGTGTCAGGCGCCTACGCAGCTTCACTCCGAGCATGTCGGCCATTCGAAGTGACACCTTGAACCCCTCCTTCCCGCGCGCGAGACGCAGATTGTTGATGAGGCGCTTATGAGGCCGCAGCGTTCTCGACGGAGGGGCTGCTGCGGGACTGCCAGTCGGCGAGCCACCCTTCGAGGGCGGCAGGAGGCAGCGGTGCACTGATCACGTACCCCTGCACCTGGTCGCAGCCCAGCGCGGCAAGCCGGTCGAGCAGCGCCTCGGTTTCGACGCCTTCGGCGATCACGCTGAAGCCCAGCCGGTGGGCGAGGTCAGTCACGGCCGAAGTGACCGCCTCGTCCTCGTCATGGTCGAGCATGTCCTTGATCAGACTGCGGTCGATCTTCAGCGCGGTGATGGGCAGGATGCGGAGAAACGCGAGACTGGTGTAGCCGGCGCCGAAGTCGTCGATGGCGACCTCGACGCCCCGGGATTGCAGCTGTGTCAGCACGAACGCGGCGCGTTCGGGATTGGTCATCACCGCCGTCTCGGTGATCTCCAGCTGCAGCAGCGCCGCCGGCAGCTCGGCTGCCAGAAGCGCGGCCAGGACCCGGGCCGGCAGGTCGTCCTGCACGAGACTGCGGGGACTGATGTTGACAGCCACCTGCAGCGGCATGCCGGCCCGGCGCCAGCTGGCGGCCTGCTGGATGGCCTCGCGGAGAACCCAGCGGGTCAGCGGCCGCATCAGTCCGCAGCGTTCCAGAACCGGGAGGAACTCCCCGGGCGGCAGCAGGCCCCGGGTCGGGTGCTGCCAGCGCACCAGCGCCTCCACGCTGGTGATCTGCATGTCCCGGAGCGAGACCTTGGGCTGGTAGTGCAGCACGAACTCCTCGTTGTCGAGGGCTCGACGCAGGTCGGTGACCATGGCCAGCTGCCCGACGGTGTGCTCGTCGGTCTTCGGGTCATAGACGACGGTGCCGCGGCGGCTGCGCTTGGCCTGGTACATAGCCACGTCGGCGCGCTGCAGCAGCTCGGGCAGGGTCCTGCCGTGCTCGGGGGCGAGCGCAACCCCGATGCTGGCGTCGACGGCAAGGTCGACACCCTCCACGGTGAACGGGGCCTCCCGCAGCCGGCGGAGGATCTGCTCGGCCCGGTCCTGCGCGGCGGCGGTGTCGGGAAGGTGGGTCAGCAGAACACCGAACTCGTCGCCCCCGAGGCGGACCACGAGATCCTCCGCCCGCACCCCTGCCTGCAGAACGGCCGCCACGCGCTGCAGCAGCAGGTCCCCGGCGGTGTGACCGAGAGTGTCGTTGACGGACTTGAATTCGCTCAGGTCGAGCAGGAGAAACGCGAGCGGGCGCTTGATGCTGGCCTTGGCCAGCAGGCCGCGGGCGTCCTCGTACAGGGCACGGCGGTTCAGCAGGCCCGTGAGCGGGTCGTGGCGGGCGTGCCGCTCGCGCCGCAGGAGGCGGTGTCGCAACCACACCAGACCGGCGATGAGCAGCCCGAAGATCACAATGACCGACGTCTGCTGACGCAGCAGCCTGTCCTGCGCGGCCGCGGTGAGGTCACCGTGCGGGATCACCACCTGAACCAGCGACCCATCCGAACCGGCACCCTCCTCCGCGGTCCGTGAGGGAATAAAGACCCGCAGCTGAGCGTGCCCGTCCGCAGCGCCCCCGGATTCCGTCCACGAGTCACCCTGCCGCGCACGCACGACGTCGCGGTCAGACACCCGCAGCGCACCCGAGGCCGGAGAGCTGTCGAACAGAGGCATGCCGTCCAGCCTCCACACGCCCAGCCCCAGCAGCTGTCCGTCAGCACGCAGCCTATCGACGTCATCACGCAGCCCGGCAAGGTCCTCAGCCGAGAACTGCCCCTGGGCGAGATCACTCGCGCCGAGACGGGGATGCACGACCGTTGCGGCGATCACCTCCGCGGTCGTCGCGCCCTGGGCGTCGGCGCGCTCCTGGCCCCGGATTTCAACGCCCCGAATCAGCCAGACCATGGCGCCCAGAATGAGGGCGCCGACAATCAGCAGGAGCGGCCTCGACATAAAGACTCGGCGCACGCTAAACCCCCTCCGACCAACGATCACTCAAGCCATATCGACGCAGTAACGCCAGGCTTTAGACTGTCGAGGGGCATGCACCCATTCGGGCTATATCCGTCACTGACAAACTCGACGGGACTGCTGCACGGGTTGACGACAGGTTCGGCTTGGAAATACAGGTAAAATCCATAGGCCAACGCACCAGAAGCACACCCGCCGGGGCTCTTCGTTGGCCCGCCGGGATCTGGTCGCACAATCTATGGTCAACTGTGGCCGGAAAAACCCGTTCAGATGCCGCGGAGTAGCAGACGGGATGAGATCCATTCACAGTCACCGATCGAGCGAAACCTCATCAAAAAGAGCGAGATGCGTCTCCGGCGGCTTCATGTGACGATCGCCGCGACCGATTCCTGGCAGATGCCCACTCCGCGCGACGAGGCCGTGCACGTCGATAACAGCTCTGCCCATGCCAAGCCCGGCTACGCCGGTGCAGGCACTCCCCGCGCGCTCCGGGTCTGGTCCTGGTGGTGCCACGAGCCCACCGTCCGTGACCTGGTGGTGTTCATCGTTGCCACCACCACCCGCGAGGAACTCAACCGCACGTTCGCACGCCTGCACATTCTCACCCCTGGGCACGTCACCCGTCTGCGGGCTCACGAGTCCGGCTTCGGGGAAGCTATGAGAACCCCAGCGCAGATGTTGTGGATGCCTCTCGAGAGGTACGGACGGCATCCCCATCACTGGCTCCACGAAGACCAGCTCGCCGTCGCCAGGTCGCCGGCCCCTCTGGCCGCCGCCTGGTTCGCCACGGAAGGCACCAGTCGGTAGGGCCAACCGGACGATGATTCGTCGCCCGATCGGCCTACCGACGAAGCGACCCTGAGACTGTCGGGTCCAGCCGCCGACCGGGCCCAGGCATGGGGCGCTGCCAGGCCTGCCGCACGCCAACTCCCCACCGCAAATCGCAGCCCCTAGTCCTCGCTGTGCGCAAGGCCTCCCGGTCGAGGCCGAGGTCGGGTTCAGGGCGTGCGCGGGCACTGATCCTGCGGCACCCAGGCGAAGATTATCTGCCATCGGTACCCGTCTCGCCGTTCGAGCTGAAAGTAGCCCCACCGGGCCTGGAAGGTCCCCGCTTCCCATGGAAAATCGACCGAAAGCTGGCGGGCGTGGTCGATGGCCTGGCGGTCGTCCTCCACGTCGAAGTCCTCAAGAACCGTGGCGCATCCGGCCAGGAGGCGGTAGCTGGGCATGACGGCATCCCGGATGCTGCTCCCGGGCAGCAGCCCGGGAGGCCGTTCGACATCCCATGGCGAGACTCAGCGCTGTTAGATGAATTTCGGAGTAGACCTTGCAGTGGCGGCGCCGTCTCCACTGCCCTTGGAGGCGGCGCCGTCCCCCCGAAAAGGTAGGGGCTACCCCTCGGTACGGCGCCCGACAAAGCGGACTGTGACTCAAGTCATAGGCAGAACTGGCTTCTGCTCGAGGTCGGCCAGCCGGTTGCGGACGCGGCCGCTGTCCTCGTCCAGGACGGTGCGCCCAGCGGCGGTCAGCTCCGCCAGCAGGGCGGCTGCCCCCTCGGCTTCCTGCCTCGCCTGCTTGGCGCGGGTCAGCGCATGGTGAAACCGCCCCGGCCCCTCCCCCGCCGCCGCGATCAGGGCGGCGGCGGTGTCGGCGTAGAGGACGACGGCGGCGGCCTTGGCAACCTGTTCGCGGCCGAGACCGGTGGACTTGGCCACTCTGGCCAGGGGGACGCCGAGGTCAAGCTCGCCTACACGCCCCGGGGCCTCCTCCACTGCGCGCACAGGCCCTGGCGGTGCAGGTTCTTGGCGAGCATCGCGCCAATGTGACCGGCCTGGGCGGACCGGTCGCCGTCGGCGTCGGCACCGTCGAGGGCGAGGTCGGGGCGCAGCACGCACGGCACCGAGGTGAGGCCGGCGAGGATCGCGGCGGCCGCCCGCCGGTGCCCGGCGACGATCTGGCGTCCCGGCGTCCCGGCGTCCCGGGTGCAGTTGGCGGCGCGGTGGCGTGCGGAATCACGGTGAGGGCCTCCAGCACGCCCCGGGCGGCGATGGAGTCGGCTAGCCCGGACAGGTCACCGAGGTCGTCGCGGATGTTGCGAGGGTGCACGGCCAGCCCCCCGGGGGCCAAGCCACACCAGCCGGTGTGCCTGCCCGCTGTCCTCGGCCGTGTCGGCAGGTGCACTGCCGGTGCCGGCCGGGTCGAAAAGTGCTCGGTCTCGCGCTGCTCGATCCCGGCACTGTGAGCCATTTCGGCCCCGGAAGGCCCGTCGGGCGTCCTCTCCCGACCGGTGTTCAGGGCGGTGACTGTCGTGGCCGTGGTCATGGCGGATTCTCCTTCGATGCTCTGCCAGGTGGCTGTGCTCTCGGTGCGGGGGCTGTCGGCGGTCATGTCGCGCTCCCCCGGCTCAGGCGGTGGCGAGGCCGCGGGCGCCGGCGGGCTGCGCGACCGGCCCGGCGGGCGGGGCGTCGTCGAGGTGGTCGAGGATGCGGCGGGCGGCGGCGGTCACCGTCGCGGCGGCGGCGCGGACGACGTCGGTGTCCCCGACCGACCAGGCGGCGACGTAGGGGACGGTGTAGGCGCCGGAGTCCAGCCCGGCCCAGGCAGTGACGATGTAGGCGACCGACTCGGCTTCGGCCTCCGCCCGCCCGCGGCAGCCCCGATAGTCGAAGCCCTCGGCCGTGTGCCCGCACTGGATGTGCGCCAGTTCGTGGGCGAGGGTCTTGACCGCCTGCGCGTCGGCGACGTCCGGGCGGACCTGCACGGTGCGGGCTCGCGGGTCGGTGAGGCCGTTGGCCTCCCCGCAGGCCTCGCGGGTGAGCGTGTAGCCGTGCGCGGCGACCTGGGCGGCCAGCGCCTCCCACAGGGCGGCGGGGGCGTCACCGGTGAGCAGCTCAGGGGCGATGTCGGGCAGCGGGTCGCCCTGGGTCTGGGAGATGTCGAAGACGTGGGCGACCCGGAACCCGCGCAGCACCCGCGCCCCGGCCGGCCGGTCGTCCCCGCCGGTCGGCTCCCCCGCCGTCCCCGCTACCCCCGATGCTGACGCGGCGGCGGCCGCCGCCTGACGGGCGTCTTGCCCGGTGCCGGTACCGGTGCCCTTGGGCGTATAGGTGCACGGCGCCAGGACCGCCAGCCCAGTGGAGCCCTTGACCACGCTGCGGCCCAGCGCCTTCCAGGTGCCGAAACCGGCGACCCGGGTCGGGCTGATGCCCAGCCGCGCGGCCTGCAGCTCGATCAGGAGCTGGTTGTTGAGGCTGTAGGTGTGGAACTTCGCGGCGACATCCAGCATCGCCCGCCACTGCGGATCGGCGGTCAGCTGCTCGACCTGCTCACCGATCTGGTCGTGCAGGGCGGCGATCTTCGCGGCCCGGGCGGCGTCGGCGGCTTCCCGCTGCGCCGGACTCAGCGGCCGCCGGCTCCGGCTGCCCCTGCCTGTCCGATTGCTGCTCGTGCCGCTGGCCGCGGTGCTGATTCTGGTGCTGTCGCTGGTCATCTGGACCCTCCCGGAACTGGAGCCGAAGCCGGTACGGGAGGGACTGCGGAATAGGTGTCCTGCCACCCATTCCCCCGGCCCGTCCGGCACAGAGCTCTGCTCAGGGGCCGGGAGCGACGGCGGGGGACGACCGGACCAAGACTGCTTCCGCAGCGCAGCGCCCGAAGGGCAGAAGGATCTTGGTCCGGTCGGGAGGAGACGGCGCGGGAGGCCCCTACGCTGAGCTGCCGGACGGGTCGGGGGACCAGCAAGGACAGCCCGCCGCAGGCGGTCGTTAACGACGGCGAAGCCGGCGCCACGCGCAGCGTGGCCCGAAGGGTGCTCCGGACCCGCCCTACCGGCCGCAGCGCGACGACGATGTCGGCGCGCTCACCGGTCAGGGAGCCCCGATCAACCGCCACGTCGCGGACGCCCCTGGCCGCCCGATCACGGCCCGGGCGGGCGCGTCGTGTCCCGAGTGCTGTGTCCAGCGCCATGAGTCGAGCGTGGCCAGGTCAGCGCCCGCCCGAGGACGTCCGTCCGGATGTTGCGGACCGGCGCGTTTGTCCACAGGGACCAAATTGCGCACAAGCGCCCCGATGCTCACGGCCTGCATCGGCTGGCTGCAGGACGACTGGAGGAACCCCAGTCAGCAGAGAAACTCCAGTAATTCTCCAGGTCCGGCGGCACACGGGTACCCCGACTGTCGTCGGCCTACCGGAGAACGTGCTTCAGCGCGCGGGCGGCGCACGTCGGCGTCGGCCAGGCACAGCGTCGCGGCGGACACCGGGCCTCGGTAGGAGACGAACGGGGGCGGTCCCAGGGGACCGCCTACCAGGACGAGGCCGAACCCCAGCCGCAGGACTGGGGCCGTCCACCGGCGGTCTCGGCGCCGCCCCCCGGCGTCGGCAGATGAAGGGTCCCTGGCAGGTGACGCCAGGGGCGGCCGCTACAGGAGAACAACCGGAGACAGTCCGAGAAAGCTGGCTGTGAAGTGTCACCACCGGGCCCGAAATGGCGCCTTCTGTGGTGAAGGCACCGCCCACCACCGACGACCCCGGGAGCCAGCCATGCCCGACCCCACCGCCGACCACGAGCCCGAGTTGCTCACCATCACCGAGGCCGCGGACGTGCTCCGCGCGCCGGTGGCCACCCTCCGGTACTGGCGACACCTCGGTACCGGCCCGAACAGCTTCCGAGTCGGCCGGCGCGTCCTCTACCGCCGCGCCGACCTGTGCACCTGGATCGACGCACAAGCAGCCCAGTCCCCGCGCCGATAGCCCCCGCCTCCGGAGAGCGGCCCGATGGGCGCGGGCCGCTTCGGACCCCGGGCACGCAGTGCGGTCTGTAGCCACCTCGGACTGTGGACAACAACGGCCATCCACAGAAGCCGAATAGGACGGGCTCCGGCAGCGCCGGAACGGCGACGCTCACATCACCGAGAGGAGGAGCGATGGGATGGATGGGCCCGGTCGTCGACGACCAGGAGCACGAGGGCTGGGTGGTGCCGCTGTTCGCCGACGGCGCGCAAGGCGCCGGCACCAGCAGCGCCCGCGGTCGGCTGATCGCCCGCTCACCGGACGACGGGCCGTGCAACGGCGACCGGGTGCGGCTGACCTACCGCGACGGCTCCACCGCCGACGGCCTCTGGCAGGACGGCACGCTCATCCGTAGCGACAGGATCGTGCACGCCCACACCAGCGGCCAGGTCCGCCTGGAGGTGATCGAGCAGGCCGAGGAGTGGCGCCCCGATGCCGCGGTCGTCGGCTGGGTCGCCGGCTGCACCTGCGGCTGGCGCGGCACCCCCTGGACCCGCGTACCACCGGAGCTGGCCGACCCGGCGGCGCGGCGGCTCGCCGTCACCGCCCCGTGGGCCGATCTGGAGGCCGCCGACGAGAACCGGGTGCGGCAGGAATGGCGCCGCCACATCGCCGGATGGCAAGCCCTCGAGGACGTCGAGGCGGCCGCTGCCTGGCAGGCCGCCGCCGCCCGCTCCCTGGACGAGGCGGTGCGCGCCGCAGTCAAGGCCGGGGCCTCGTGGGCCGACATCGGGCGGGCCGCCGGTATGGCCGGCCAGTCCGCTACCGAGCGGTGGTCCGCCCGTGACTGAGCAGCCGACCGGCCACCCCGGACCGAGCGAGGAAACCCGGCCAGGGCAGCGGATCGTGCTCGTCGTCGACCTCGACGGCGAGCCGCTGACCCCGCTGCGCGCCCTCGAAGAGATCCTTCTGTGCCTGAGCACATGGGAGGACGACGACCGGCAGGATCCCGGCACCGACACCGAGCCGCTGCGATTGCAGGCGCCGCTGGCCGACCGGGTCGCTCTCGCCGCCGTCCAGCGACTGGTCGCCGCCCTGGCGCCCACCCAGTCCCAGGGACCCGGGCGCGGGCGGCTGCTCACCCCGGGCGGCCGCTACGAGCACGCGCCGATGACCGCGCTCACCCTGCCCGCCGCCGACATCGAGCTCCTGTGCGCAACCGCCGCTGCCCTCGGCCCCCCCGGCTGAACCCCGACATCGCCGACCTGGTCAGTACCTTCGCCGAGCAGCTCGCCGGCGGCTGTCGCCCGGGCGGTCGCACCGAACTGGTCTCGCTTCTCGCACGGCTGGCCGGACTGCTCGACCTCGTCCCCACCGATGACACCCGACTCCTCACCGCCCGGCTGCGAGCCACCCCGCCCGGCACCGGCTGCGTGCTCAGCGACACTGAGGAAGCCGCCCATGCCCGCACCGCCGACCGCATGAACCACATCTGGGCGCACGGCTCCGGCATCGACCGCTACCTGTACTGAACCCGCGACCGCCCTCTGATGAGGTTCGCTGGCAACCGAACCGGAAGCCCGCTTCCAGGCGTTCGAGGCTCAGCGCGACGCCTGATCGGGATCCAGTGCCGGCCTCGGCCGGGACCGCCGGTCCGATCAGCTTGTGTGTCGAAGGGACGTCACGCCGGTCCTTGCGGTGGTGCCGCTCCGGTGTCCGCAGCGTCATTGATGATCCCGCGACGGACGTCGGGGTCATACGTAGCGAAGGCGATCGCGGCCTGCACGGCGCCGATGCTCTGCCGATCCAGACCCGCGGCCAGCTCCCCGAGATCCACCAGAAGACCGTGGGCAAGGCTGGCGGCCACGCGGAGCACAGTGAGCTCGCCGGAACTGCCAGCCAGCCGCCCCTCGTGCAGCGCCGCGGCGACGACGGCCCAGTCCAGCTTTGCTATCGGCCCGTCGCCGCAGGAGCCGTCGAGGCAGGCCTCGACGGTGATCAGGTTGGCCCGATGCAGCTGGGGCAACCAGTCCCCGACCATCAGAAGGACCAGGCCGGACTCGGTCCCGTGATCACCGCCCGCCCCCCGCATCAACGCCTGTTTGATCTCGAAGACACTGAAGCCGGCGGTTGGTGGCTGAAGCATCACGGCGCATCTCCGTCCGTGCATGGCGCCGGCGGCCGGCGCCCGACCGCCCCTGGTATCCACAGAGCCTGTCGCGCTCGGGCTTCTGCTCGGTGCCGTTCGCCTCGATTTGTGGACGACGACCTCTCCTCCACAGGCCGTACTTCTGGAGGATCGTTTGCCTCGACTGCGGCGCCGCCCTCAGCAGCGACCGCTGGCCTGGCTGTGGACGGCGGCCCGCACCGACGGCGAGCTGCGGCGGCCGCGCGCGGCGATGCGCCGTGGCATGACGAGATCCGGCTTCCGAGATTGCGACGGCGCCCTCAAGACCGAGCTGTGCGAGCTGCTGTTCATCAGCATGCGCGGATCGCGCTGGTCTACGGTTCGAGGACCGCGGCTCGCGCGACCGATCCACACCTCAGCAGCCGCTGCAAGTCGGCCAGCGCCCTCCCGGCCCGGATCGAGAACGACGCCCGCGCTCGAGCCGCCGCCGGCGCCCGTCCGCCCAGGCTGGCGCCAGCCTGCCCACGACTGCCTGGGGTGACATCGGGCCCCAGACTCGTCTACAGGCAGTCCGCAAATAGTCCGCAGGACAGCCGTTGGCTCGCAGTTCCGACCATCGCTGGTCAACGGTATTCGCGCAGGTCAGATGCGGTGTTACCTGTATCTGGCCAGTTAGCTGGCGGCGCCGTGGCAGAACTTGTACTTCTTGCCCGACCCGCAGGGGCAGGGCGCGTTGCGTGGTGTCTCCTTCGTCCCGGACACCGTCGCCGACTTGGCCGCCTTGGCCTTGCCCGACTCCGCCGGGGAGCCGTCCAGGCTGGGCGCGGAGTAGCTGAGCCGCTCCGGGTCGCGCTGGGGCGCGTCCAGCCCCTTGACGTCGAGCTGCGGCCCCGTCGCCGGTGCGGGAGGGGCCACCGGCGGCGGGACCTCCGCCGCGGGGGCCGCCGGCGCCGTCCGCGTCCGGCGGGCCGTGGGCGTCGCCGTCCCGTTGCCGGCCGCAGGCGCCGGGGCCGACGGAGCCGGGGCCGACGGAGCCGGGGCCGAGGGAGCGGGAGGCGCGGAAGCCCCCGCCACGGGAGCCGCGGGAGCCGACGGCGCGGCGGCCGACGGGCCCTGCGCGGCGCGGGTGGCCTCCGCGGCCTGGCGGGCCAGGACGCGGGCGGTGCCCTCCTGGGCGGCGGCCAGCGCCTTGGCCTCGGCCTCGGCCTGCTTGGCCGTCGCCTCGGCGTCCTGCTGCTGCTTCGTCTTCACCTCGAGGTTGAACAGGAAGCCGACGGACTCCTCCTTGATCCCGTCGAGCATCGCGTTGAACATGTCGTAGCCCTCGCGCTGGTACTCCACGACCGGGTCGCGGTTGGCCATCGCGCGCAGGTGGATGCCGGCCCGCAGGTAGTCCATCTCGTAGAGGTGCTCGCGCCACTTGCGGTCCAGCACCGACAGCAGCACCCGCCGCTCCAGCTCGCGCATGACCTCCGAGCCGAGCGCGGCCTCGCGCGTCTCGTAGGCCCGGTGCACGTCGTCCAGGAGCTCCTGCTTGAGCACCTCCGCCGACAGCGCGGACTGGTCACCGTCCGACGTCCGGTCCAGCAGCTCCTGGATGTCCAGCTCCACCGGGTACAGCGCCTTCAGCCCGGCCCACAGCTGCGCGAGGTCCCAGTCCTCCGCGTAGCCGATCTCCGTCGCGCCGTCGACGTAGGCGCTGACGACGTCGTCGACCATCGTCCGGACCTGCACGTGCAGGTCCTCGCCGTCGAGCACCTTCCGGCGCTCGTCGTAGATGACCGTGCGCTGCCGGTTGAGCACCTCGTCGTACTTCAGGACGTCCTTGCGGACCTCGAAGTTCTGCTGCTCCACCTGGGTCTGCGCCGAGAGGATCGCCCGGCTGACCATCTTCGACTCGATCGGCTGGTCGTCGGGCACCCGCAGGGTGTTCATCATCGACTCGAGCATCGGGCCGTTGAACCGGCGCATCAGGTCGTCGCCCAGGGAGAGGTAGAACCGCGACTCCCCCGGGTCGCCCTGGCGTCCGGAGCGGCCGCGCAGCTGGTTGTCGATGCGCCGGCTCTCGTGCCGCTCGGTGCCCAGGACGTAGAGCCCACCGGCCTCGACGACCTGCTCGTGCTCGGCCTTGACCTGCGCCCTGGCCTCGGCCAGCGCGTCGTCCCAGGCCGCCTCGTACTCCTCCGGCGTCTCCGCCGGGGACAGCCCACGGGCCCGCAGGGTCTCGTCGGCGATGAACTCCGGGTTCCCGCCGAGCACGATGTCGGTACCGCGGCCGGCCATGTTGGTGGCCACGGTGACCGCCCCGAGCCGCCCCGCCTGGGCGATGATCGCCGCCTCACGGGCGTGGTTCTTGGCGTTCAGCACCTCGTGCGGGATGCCCCGCTTGAGCAGGTACTTCGACAGCACCTCGGACTTCTCGACGCTGGCCGTACCGGCGAGCACCGGCTGCCCGGCCTCGTGCCGCTCGGCGATGTCCTCGACGACGGAGTCGAACTTGGCCTGCTCCGTCTTGTAGATGACGTCGGACATGTCCTGCCGGACCATCGGCCGGTTCGTCGGGATGGGGACGACACCCAGGCTGTAGGTCTGGTTGAGCTCGGCGGCCTCGGTCTGGGCCGTGCCGGTCATCCCGGACAGCTTCTCGTAGAGCCGGAAGTAGTTCTGCAGCGTGATCGTGGCGAGGGTCTGGTTCTCGTCCTTGATCTGCACCTTTTCCTTGGCCTCGATGGCCTGGTGCATGCCCTCGTTGTAGCGGCGGCCGGACAGCACGCGCCCGGTGAACTCGTCGACGATGAGCACCTCGCCGTTGGTGACGATGTACTGCTGGTCCTTCTTGAACAGCTCCTTGGCCTTGAGGGCGTTGTTCAGGTAGCTGATCAGCGGGGTGTTCGCCGCCTCGTACAGGTTCTCGATGCCGAGCTGGTCCTCGACGAACTCGACGCCCTCCTCGGTGATGGCGACCGTGCGCTTGCCCTCCTCCACCTCGTAGTGGACGTCGCGCTCGAGCATCGGCGCGATCCGGGCGAACTCCCCGTACCACTTGGCGCTGGTCTCGGCCGGGCCGCTGATGATCAGCGGGGTGCGGGCCTCGTCGATGAGGATGGAGTCGACCTCGTCGACGATCGCGAAGTGGTGGCCGCGCTGCACGAGGTCGGCCTTGCTCCACGCCATGTTGTCGCGCAGGTAGTCGAAGCCGAACTCGTTGTTCGTGCCGTGCGTGATGTCGCACTGGTACTGCTCGCGGCGGACGTCCGGACGCTGGCCCGAGACGATCGTGCCGACGGTCAGGCCCAGGAAGCGGTGCACTCGGCCCATCCACTCGGCGTCGCGCGAGGCCAGGTAGTCGTTGGTGGTGACCACGTGCACACCGTCGCCGGTCAGCGCGTTGAGGTAGGCCGGCAGCACGCCGGTGAGGGTCTTGCCCTCTCCGGTCTTCATCTCGGCGATGTTGCCCAGGTGCAGCGCGGCCCCGCCCATCAGCTGGACCCGGTAGTGCCGCTGGCCGAGGGTGCGGGTGGCGGCCTCGCGGACGACGGCGAACGCCTCCGGGAGCAGCGAGTCCAGCGACTCACCGTCGGCGTACCGCTCCTTGAACTCGTCGGTCCGGGCCCGCAGCTCCGCGTCGCTGAGCGCGGCCGTCTCGTCGGCGTGGGACTCGACCGCATCGGCGATCTTGGACAACCGACGGACGAGCTTGCCCTCGCCGGCACGGAGAAGCTTCTGGAACACCACGACCCCAGCGTAGGCGGCCTGCGCGCCGGGATCAGCCAGTACGGCGCAGCGGCCGGTCCCGCGCCCGTCACTAGCCTTCCCGCGTGTCCCACGATCCCCATGACCTCGGCCCCGGCCTGCGCGAGCTGCTCACCGAGCGGCACCTGGCCACCCTCACCACCCTGCGCGCCGACGGCAGCCCCCACGTGGTGCCGGTCGGCGTCACCTTCGACCCGGCGACCGCCGTCGCCAGGGTCATCACCTCCGGCACGTCGGCCAAGGCCCGGCACGTGCGCGCCGGGCAGCGGCGGGTGGCCGTGTGCCAGGTCGACGGCCGGCGCTGGATCACCCTGGAGGGGACGGCGGTGGTGAAGGACGACGCCGCGTCGGTCGCCGACGCGGTGGCGCGGTACGCCGTCCGCTACCGGCAGCCGCGCGAGAACCCGGCCCGCGTGGTCCTGGAGATCGCGGTCGACCGCGTCCTCGGCAACGGTTGAGGCAGATCTCCCGCACCGGCCGTGCCGCCGCCCGGGCCTCCGCCCCCGGCCGTCAGCCCGCGACGAACTCGTCGACGACGTGCGCGTCGATCCAGTCGTCGTCGAGCTCGACGCCGAGCCCGGCACCTCCCGGCACCGGGAACGTGCCACCGGGTCCCGCGGCCAGCACGTCGTCGCTGTAGTCGAGGTAGACCGGGAAGTCGTCCGACGCCCGCAGCAGGCTCGGCGCGGACAGCGCCAGCTCGTAGAAGTTGGTGTTGCGGATCGCCGACATGCACGCCCGGTGCGCCGGGCCCGGGCCGTGCAGCTCCACGTCCAGCCCGAACCCCTCGGCGGCGTGGGCGATTTTCATGACGCCGGTGATCCCGCCGTCCAGGTCGGCGTCGGCCCGCACGAAGTCGGTCCCTCGGCCGGCGATCTGGTCCACGTGGGCGGCGAACCCGCGGACGTGCTCGCCCAGCATCAGCGGCGTCGTCAGCAGCTCCCCGAGGCGACGGTGGGCATGGACGGAGATCCCGCCCTCCCGGTACGGGTCCTCGTACCAGAAGAAGCCGGCCTCGTCGCAGGCCCGGCCGACGCGCAGCGCGTCGGCGAACGTCGAGTAGCCGCACGACGGGTCGAGCATCAGCGCCATCCGCTCGCCGACCGCGGCGCGCACCCCGAGGACGTTGGCGACCTCCCGCGGGATGTCCTCACCGTTCCAGCCGTGGATCTTGAAGGCGGTGTACCCGAGCTCTGCGCACTGGACGGCGAAGTCCGCGTAGTCCTCCGGCCTGGACAGCGACCCGGTCGCGGCCCCGTGCAGCGTGGACACGTAGGCCGGCAGGGCCGTGCGGTACCCGCCGAGCAGCTGGGAGACGCCGACCCCGTACGCCCGGCCGGCCAGGTCCCACAGCGCGATGTCGATGCAGCCGATGCCGGTGCGGTCGTGCTTGCGCCAGAAGTGGCTGAGGTCGCTCCAGATCCGCTCGCGCTGGAACGGGTCCTGCCCGAGCAGCCAGTGCGCGACCTGCGGGACGGCGGCGGCCGCGAAGCCGTTGATCCCGGTGCTCCAGACGTGCCGGCCCGTCCCGGCGTCGGACTCGATGGTGAGGACCCACCCGGCGCCCGGGCTCTCGCTGTCGGAGTCCGACGCGACCGGCAGGAACCGGTCGAACGCCCGCCCCCGGCGGGTCCAGCGCAGCGTCTGCAGCCTCACGCGCCTGATCGCGCTCATGCGGTCCTCCCGTACCTCGTCGGCCGCGGCCAGGGCGACCCGGTCCGGCCGGCGAACGCCCCGAGGCGTTCCTCGTCCACCTGCACGCCGAACCCCGGCGCGTCGACCAGCACGGCGGTCCCACCGTCGAGCCGGACGCCCCCGCTCAGCAGACCGTCCCGGAGCGGGTTGACCGGGGTGGGGTCGGCCTCGAAGACGGTGTCCCGGCCCAGCGCCGACAGCAGGTGCAGCGTCGCGGCGTGGTTGATGACGCCGTGCGAGATGTGCGGCGCGAGGCGGAGTCCGGCGGCCAGGGCCAGCGCCCCGATGCGCAACGACTCGGTGAGCCCTCCCGCCCGGCTCACGTCGGGCTGCACGACGTCCAGCGCTCCGCGGTGGACCCACTCGGCGAAGGCCGCCGCCCCGGCGAGGTTCTCCCCCGCGGCGACGGGCACCGAGCCACGCGCGCGCAGCCGGACGAAGTCCGCGATGCGGCTCCGGGGGTAGGGCTCCTCGAGCCAGTCGAGCCCGAGACCGGCAGCCGCTCCGGCGAGCGCCGCGACGTCGTAGTTCGGGCCGGTGTTGGCGTCGGTCATGATCCGGAAGTCGGGAAAGGCCTCCCGCACCGCGCGCAGTCTCGCCAGGTCGTGGTCCAGCCGCTCCCCGACCCGCACCTTCCCGGCGGAGAAGCCGCGATCGACGAGGGCGCCGATCGCGGCCACCAGCCGCTCAGGGCTGGTGAACCCGAGGGTGAAGCCCCCCGCGTAGGTCTGGAACCGGGTGGTCGCGCCGCCGAGCAGGCGGTGCACCGGCTGGCCGAGGTGCTTGCCGTAGGCGTCCCACAGGGCCAGGTCGATGCCGCTGAGCGCGAGCGAGAACCCGCCGGCCATCCCGGCACCGGACAGGAACCGCTCGTCCGTCTCCGCGTTCACCCCGGCGCTGTCGCCGACGTCGCGCCCGACCACGACGTCCTGCATGGTCGTGCGCACGATCTCCGCGACGGCCGAACCGGCGTGGCCGTGGAACGCCTCGCCCCAGCCGACCGTCCCGTCGGCGCAAGTGACCTTCACCAGCACGATGTCCCGGCGGCCCGCCGTGCCGAGGCTGAGCGGGTCCGGTGGCGTGTCGAACTCGGCGGTGACGGGGAACGCCTCGAGCGCCACCACCTCGGTCGCCATGTCAGCCCTCCTCGACGGGGTGCCGGCGCAGGGCTTCCTCGTCCACCTCGGCGCCCCATCCCGGGCCGCTCGGCAGCTGCAGCCGGCCGTCGACGACGTCGGGCGGCGGCACGACCTCGTCGCGCCAGGGGACCCCTTCGACGTCGATCTCGAAGATCGCGAAGTTGGGCACCAGCGCGGCGAACTGGGCGCTCATGTAGGTGAGCAGATGGCTGCCGTAGTTGTGCGGCACCACGTTGAGGTCGAAGTTGTGCGCGAGGTCCGCGACGCGCAGCGCCTCCGGGAGGCCGTTCCACGCCACGTCGACGATGGGCACGTCCACGGCGCCGGCCTCGAACAGCCGCCGGAAGGAACGCAGCCCGGTGTAGGTCTCCCCCGACGCGATGCGCGGGCCGCGCCGGCTGCGGGCGTGCGCCAGCGGCGCGATCTCGTCGGAGTCGATCTCGAACCAGTCCAGGCCGTGCTCACCGAACCGGTCCGCGAGTCGCGCGATGCCCTCGCCCTTGACGTTGTGGTTCACGTCGATGAACAGCTCCACCCCGGGACCGGCCCCGTCCCCGAGGGCGTCGAGGACGTCGCAGACCCCGCCGACGACGCGGGGATCGGGCTCCAGCTCCGGCCAGCCCGGTCCGCCCCACGAGGACAGCTGCAGCCGGGCGCCGTCCGGCCCGACCGTCATCAGGTTGGTCTTGAGGGCGGAGAAGCCGGCGGAGGCGACGTCGGCACCCAGCTGTCGGACGTCGTCCAGGGAGCGCAGCGGCTCGGCCAGCCCCGCCTGGGCGAGGCGGATCCGGCCGAGGCCGCAGTGCGACCAGTACAGCCGGAACTCCCGCCGCAGCGGTCCCCCGAGCAGCTCCGCCACGCTGAGGCCGCGGGCCCGGGCAGCGACGTCCAGGCACGCGTTGACGACCGTGCCGACGGCCCGCCGGTTGAGCCCGTCCTCCGCCTCCCGGGTGCGGGAGCGGAGCAGCTGCTCGATCCGGCGCCAGCACGTGGGGTCCTCGCCCAGCACGAAGGAGGCCAGCCGGCGCACCACGCCGGCCATCCCGTGCGCGGAGAGCATGCCGTCGGTGAACTCCGCCCACCCGGTCACGCCGTCGTCGGTGCTGATCTTCAGGTACGACCAGTAGCGGGTGCCGGCGGCGCAGGTCAGGATCTCGGCATCGGTGATCCGCACGTGCCTACAGCTCCGCCGCCGGGACGAAGTGCACGTCCGCCGCGCGCACGCCCAGGGTCGTGCGCTCGCCCTCCGCCACGGCTGCGTCGGCCCGCAGCTCCGCCCGCACCACGGTGCCGCCCACGTCCAGCGTGACGTCGAGGAACCGGCCGAGGAACGTGACCCGCTCCACCGTCGCCGGCCAGCGGTTCTCGCAGCCGCCGGCCGCGTCGCCGAGCAGCACGTCCTCCGACCGGAAGACCGCGACGCTGCGTGCGCCCACCGGCTCGTCGGCGCCCTCCGCACCGGTGACCGTCACGCCGGGCAGCTCGGTGGTGAGCGTGCGCCCGCCCTCGGCCACCGTGCCGCCGATCATGTTCGCCCGGCCCACGAACTCGGCCACGAACCGCGACCGGGGACGGCGGTAGATCTCGCGCGGCGCGGCCTCCTGCTCGATCAGACCGTCGCGCAGGAGCACCACGCGGTCGGACATCGACATCGCCTCGGTCTGGTCGTGGGTCACGTAGATGCTCGTGACCCCGACCGTGCGCTGCAGCTCGAGCAGCTCGAAGCGCATCTGCTCCCGGAGGCCGGCGTCGAGGTTGCTCAGCGGCTCGTCGAAGAGGATGACCTTGGGACGGGTGACGATGGCGCGGGCGAGCGCGACCCGCTGCTGCTGGCCACCGCTGAGCTCCGTTCCGTACCGGCTCGCGTAGGGGCTCAGGCCGACGAGGTCGAGGACCTCCGCCACGCGGGCCTGCGCCTCGATCCTGGGCATCTTCGCGAGGCCGTAGCCGACGTTGCCGGTCACCGTCATGTGCGGCCACACCGCGTAGGACTGGAACACCATGTTGACGCCCCGCCGTTCCGGGGGCACCTGGTTCTGCGCGGTGGCCACGACCTGGCCGTCGATCGTGATCCGACCGGCGGAGGGCGGCTCCAGCCCGGCGATGCAGCGCAGCGTGGTGCTCTTGCCGCAGCCGCTGGGCCCGAGCAGGGTGACGAACTCACCGGGCGCGATCGAGAAGCTGATGCCCTTGACCGCCTCGGTCTCCCCGTACTTGATGCGCAGGTCCTCGACCACGACGGAGGCGCCGGTGACGGGGCGTTCCTCCCGGGCGCGGGCCGGTGCGGACGTCTGGTTGATGGTCTCGGGCACGATCACCTCTCGGTTCACAGGCTCGACGAATCGAGCCGCACCCGGAAGACCATCCGGGCGATGAGGACGCCGGTCAGCATGACCAGGGTCAGCAGGAGTCCGATGACGGCGGAGTTCCGGATGGCCCCGGCTTCGATGAAGCTGAAGGCCAGGACCGCCAGGGGACGGGAGTTGGGCCCGGCGATGATGACGGCCTCGTCCACCTCCCGCATGGCGAAGACGTACAGCAGGATCCACGCCGACATCAGCGACGGGCGCAGGAGCGGGAACGTGATCGTGCGGATGACGCGGAGCTTGCCGGCCCCCGACATCCGCCCCGCTTCCTCCAGCGACTTGTCGATCTGGATGAGCCCCGCGCTGGCGAACCTCGCGGCGTGCGGGATGTAGACGCCCACCAGGGCGACCACGATCAGGGTGAGCGTGCCGTACAGCGGGCTGCGCAGGTACAGCCAGACGATGCCGGTGGCGAACACGATGCCGGGCACCGCGATGGGGACCGTGGAGATGTAGTCCACCAGCCCGCTGAGCCGGCCGCGCTCCCGGACGACCACGTAGGCGACCGCCACGCCGAGCACCACCGTCAGCGTCGGCACCAGGAAGGCGAGCCAGAGCGAGTTCGTGAACGCGTTGAGGACGTCGGGGGTGGTGGCGACCTCGACGAAGTTGTCGAAGCTCAGCGAGAGGTCCCGGAAGTCGGTGATCGCGAACGGCGTCAGGCTCATGAGCACCAGCGCGGTGTACGGCAGGACCGTGGCCAGCAGGACGTAGACGGCGAAGCCGGCGGTGACCGGGATCTTCTTCCACCCGAGCCGGATGAGGCGGGGCCGGGTGCCGCGCGCCCCCACCGTGACGAACCGGCCTCCGTGGCGGATGGCACGGCGGTAGAAGTAGATGCCGGCGAGGGTGAACCAGAAGATCATCGTGCCGATGGCCGCGCCGAGCGGCGGGTCGGACGGGAAGATCGTCGTCGCCCGGTAGACCTGCACGGCCAGCGGCGTGAACCCGGCGTCCAGGCCGAGCACGGACGGGATGGCGAACACCCCGGTGGCCAGCACCGCCACGAAGAAGAACGCCGCGGCGAGCGAGGGCCGCATGATCGGCAGCGTGACCTTCAGCGCCGTGGCGATCACCCCGCGGCCGTTCATGTAGGACGCCTCCTCGAGCGAGGGGTCCATGTTCTTCAGCGCCGAGGAGATCAGCAGGTAGGCGTAGGGGATGTAGTACAGGAGCATCACGAACATCACGCCGACGAAGGTCGTGATGTCGACGAACGTCGCATCCGTCCCGAGCAGCCACCGCAGGTTCACGTTGATCATGCCCGAGCGGGGGGCGGCGAGCATGCTCCAGGCCACCGCTCCGACGAACGGGGACAGGAACAGCGGGACGATCACCCCGAGCTCCAGCAACCCGCGCGCCCGGACATCGGTGCGGGAGAGCACCCACGCCGCCAGCCCGCCGAACGTCACCGCGAGCGCGGCGGTGGAGAGCGCCAGGGCGAGCGTGCCGAACAGCGATCCCAGGTACTCGGTGCTCGCGTACACCCGCAGGACGGCGTCCAGCGAGAAGGAGGCGTCGGGCATCCCCGGCCCGTCGCTGCGGAGGGCGCCGTAGAACAGGGTGGCGACCGGGCCCACGATGAGACCGACCACGAAGAGCAGGACCGCCCAGGCCAGCACACTCGCCCTGCGCTGCCCGCTGCGCTGCCCCCCGGGGCCCGCGACCGGCAGGTCCCCCGCGTCCGCCGGAGCGATCGCGGGGTCCCTGCCGGCCACGGAACCGGGCCGAGTGGGAACGGCCATCAGCCGGAGTACCCGAAGGTCTCGCTCCACCGGTCGTAGAAGTCGCCGTCCGGACCGATCGTGCCCAGGAACTCCTCGTCGGTCACGAACTCGAACCAGGTGGTGGAGTCGTCCGGCGCCTCGTACCAGTCGAGTGCCGTGATCTCCCGGTTGTCCTCGACCTCGCTGTTGAGCGGGTTGGTCTGGGTGATCTCGGAGTACCGGGCGCCGGCCTCCGGGGACGTCCCCCATTCCATGAACAGGCGGGCGGCGGCGGAGTTGGGGGCGTTCTCGACGACCCCGCACCCGAACGCGCCACCGACGGTCGTGTCCGGATAGGCGAACTCGATCGGGGCGCCCTGCAGCGCGATGGGACCGGCCAGGCTGTCCGTGATGCCCACGCCGAGTGCGTACTCGCCCTGGACGACACCGTTGACGAGCTCCGCCGACGAGAGGAAGTCCGGGTCGTTGGCGGCGATCGCCTCCAACGCCTCCCAGCCGTACTCGTCGGCCAGCCGGCCCTCGGCGAGCTGGTAGTAGAAGGCGGCGATCTGCTGCGAGGACTGCGGCATGTTCACCGCGATGCGGCCGGCGAACCGGGGGTCACCCGCCGCGGCGATCGGGTCCTCCTGGACGAGGGCGATCTCCTCCTCCGACAGCAGGGACGTGTTGTAGGTGACGGTCTGGTAGTAGGAGTTCTGGAGGGGGTAGAAGAAGCCGGGCTCCCCGAGGTCCTCCGGCAGCAGGTCACCGTTCTCCGGGGTGTACTCCGCGAGCCACTGCTGCTCGACCGCCTGGCTCAACGAGGCGAAGTCGGCCAGGCAGAAGACGTCCGCCTGCGCCTGGCCGGCGGACTGCTCCTGAGCGAAGCGCTGGAAGAGCTGGCTGCCGGGCAGCCGCAGCACGGACACCGGGATGTCGTACTCGTCGGTGAACCCCTGGGTCCACGCCTGCAGCGAGGTCTCGTTGGCGTCACCGTAGAGCGTCAGCTGCCCCTCGGCCTGGGCATCCGCCACGAGGGCGTCCAGATCGCCGCTCGCCGAGGTGGGCTGGTCGCCCGACGCAGTCTCGTCGCCACCGCCCGAACAGCCGGACACCAGGATGAGCGCGGCCGCGGCCAACGCCCCGCTGGCCGTCCTGTGGGATCTGCGCACGGTAGCTCCTTTGCTCGGTGGGATCGCCGTCGTCCTGCCGTGCCCGCGGACCGGGTCCGAGGGGGCGAGGCAGGCGGATCATCCATCCGACGTGCCACCCGGTCGCAAGGCCGTGTCCCGCAGAGCGGGGCAGATCCTGTGACGCCCGCCTCAGGGGACGCGCGGCGCTCCGAGCGCGAGCGAGATGGCCTGGGCCGACGCCCGGACGACGCCGGCGAAGCTGCGCGCCTGGTTCAGCGCGGTCGCCCCGGTGACCGAGAGCGCCCCCACGACGCGGTTCCCCCGGGCGAAGATGGGTGCCGCCACGCAGAACAGCGACTCCTGCGATTCCTCGAGGTCGTAGGCCACCTTCTCCTGGCGGATGCTGACGAGCTCCCGGCGGATCTGCGCCGGGTCGGTGATGGTCTTCCGGGAGCGGCGGGCGAGCGGGCCGGCCAGCACGGCGTCGACGTACTCCTCGTCGCTGTAGGCGAGGATCGCCTTGCCCAGCGCGGTGCAGTGCATGGGCAGGCGGCCACCCGTGCGGGAGTGCGGCACCTTCAGGTCGCGGGCGCTGATCTTCTCGATGTAGATGATCTCGTTGCCGTCGCGCACGGCCAGGTTCGAGGTCAGATGGGTGATGCCGTTCAGCGAGTGCGCGAACGGGATGGCCAGCTCCCGCAGGCGGGCGTGCTCCGGGACCAGGTGCCCGAGCTCGAACAGCCGGACACCGAGCCGGACCCCGGTCCGCCCCCTCTCCAGGGCGCCCCACTCGAGGAGGTCCAGCACCAGCCGGTGGGTGGTCGACTTCGGCACGCCGGACCGCCGGGCCAGCTCGCGGATGCTGAGCTCGGTCCGCTCCGCGGAGAACAGCTCCAGCAGCGAGAGGCCGCGCAGGAGGGAGGAAGTGGCGTCCTGCTGAGCGGGACGCGTCATCGCCTGGTCCGTCGCATGCCGGGATCGTAGGCGCGCCCTGGAGCGGACAGCCGACGGTGAGGTGGACGTGGACGACGAAGTCTCGATCGAGGTCGAGGAGTACCGCCGCACGGTCCGCGCCGTGCTGCGCCGCGCCGGGGCCTCCGAGCGCGACGCGTGCTCCCAGACCGAGCTGCTGCTCGACGGCGATCTGCGGGGGCACAGCTCGCACGGCGTCCGCCGCCTGCCGGTGCTGGTGGAGCGGATGCGCAACGGCCTGATCGTCACCGATGCGGACATCCGGGTCGAGTGGCGGACGGACTCGTTCGCGAGCGTCGACGGCGGCTGGGGATTCGGTGCGACCGTCGCCGAGGCCGCGGTCGACGCGGTCGTGCGGCGGGCCGACCGCACGGGGGTGGCCGTCGCCGCCGTGCGCCGCGCGAACCACATCGGCATGCTCGCCCCCCACGTCGAGCGGATCGCCGGCGCCGGGCAGGTCGGTCTCGCCCTGACGACGAGCGAGGCCCTGGTCCACCCCTGGGGCGGCTCCCGGGCGCTGGTCGGCACCAACCCCATCGGGATCGCGGTGCCCACGACGGGCGAGCCGCTGGTGGTCGACATGTCGACGGCGTCGGTCTCGATGGGCAAGATCCTCGACCACCTGGGCCGGGCCCAGCCGATCCCGGCCGGCTGGGCGGTCGACGAGCACGGCCGGCCCACCACCGATGCGGCCGCCGCCACCCGGGGCGCCATCTCCCCGTTCGGCGGATCGAAGGGGTACGCGCTCGGCGTGGCCTTCGAGGCGCTCGTCGCGGTGCTCACCGGGACCGGCCTGGGCACCGACGTCCGCGGCACGCTGGACACCACCGAGCCAACGACCAAGGGCGACCTCTTCCTCGCCGTCTCCCTCGAGCGACTCGGCCTGCAGGGGACGCTGCCCGCTCTCACCGCCTACCTGGAGCAGCTGCGGGCGAGCGGGGCCGGCGGCGGCGCGCCGGTCTCCGTGCCCGGTGACCGGTCCCGGGCCGTGCGGGCGCTCCGGCTCGCCGAGGGCGTCCCGCTGCACCGGGCCACCTGGGCCGCCACCCGTGCCCTGATCGGACCGGACCCGTTGGAGGCCCCCCATGCCTGAGCTGCCACCGTTCGGGCTGCTCCGACTGCCTGCGGAGATCCGCTTCGGCGTCGGCGCGGCCGGCACCGCCGCCGCCGTGGTCGAGCGGTTCGGGCGCCGCGTGCTCCTCTGCACCGACCGGATCCTCTCGGCGACACCTGCCTTCCGGTCCCTGCACGCCGAGCTGGAGGGGCGCGGGCACGCGGTGCTGGTCCTGGACGACGTCCAGGCCGAGCTGCCGCTCGGCTCCGTCCTCGCCGCCGCCGAGCTGGCCCGGGGCTTCGGTCCCGACGTCGTCGTCGGATACGGCGGCGGGAGCGCCCTGGACCTGGCCAAGCTGGTGGCCCTGCTGGTCAGCCACCCCCGGCCGGTGGCGGACTTCTACGGCGAGAACAGGGTCCCCGGCCCGGTCCTGCCGGTCGTCGCGATCCCGACGACGGCCGGCACGGGGTCGGAGGTCACCCCCGTCGCCGTGCTCTCGGACCCCGACCGCGCCCTCAAGGTCGGCGTCTCCGACCCGGCCCTGATCCCGCGCGCCGCCGTCGTCGACCCCCAGCTCACCGTGGGGGCACCACCGGCCGTCACGGCGCACTCGGGGATCGACGCCTTCGTGCACGCGGTGGAGTCGTTCACCGCCTCGGGCCGGTTCACGGAATGGCCGGAGACCCTCGGCGTCTTCGTCGGCCGCAACCGGCTGAGCTCCGGCCTCGCCCTCGACGCCGTCCGCCTCGTGTCGGGTTCGCTGCGCACGGCGGTCACCGACGGCAGCGACCTCGCCGCGCGCACCGACATGGCGCTGGGCAGCCTCTACGCCGGCATGGCGTTCGGAACGGCCGGGACGCACCTGTCCCATGCGATCCAGTACCCGGTCGGCACCCTCACCCGCACGCCGCACGGGCTGGGTACCGGGCTCCTGCTGCCCTTCGTGCTGGAGGCGTGCGCCCCGGCCATCGGCGCGGAGCTGGTCGGCATCGGCACCGCGATGGGACTGCCCGACCCCAGCGTGCCCGCCACCCTCGCCGCGGTCCGGGCGCTCGTCGCGGACATCGGCATCCCCGGCTCCCTGGCCGAGCTGGGCATGCAGCGCACCGACCTGCCGCGCGTCGTCGAGCTGTCGCTCGGGGTGACGCGGCTGGTGGGCAACGCCCCGCTCCCCGGGTCCGCCGAGCTGGTCACCGAGATCGTGACCGCCGCCTTCGAGGGCCGGCCCGCACGAGCCCTCGCCTGACCCGCCGACGACACCACGAACGGAGACTTCCATGGAGCTGAGGACCGACCTGCACATCGGGGGCCGGTGGCGGGCCGGCGCCGGGGACGCGCGCTTCCCGGTCACCGACCCGTGCGACGGCACGACGATCGCCCAGTTCGCCGTCGCCACGGAACAGGACTGCCTCGACGCGGTGGAGGCCGCGGACGCCGCGGGCCCCGGGTGGGCGGCGACCCCGCCGCGCGAGCGCGGCGAGCTGCTGCGCGCCGTGTTCGAGCTGCTGCGGGTCGAGCGCGCCACGATGGCGGAGATCATCGTGCGGGAGAACGGCAAGGCGCTCGCCGATGCGCTGGGTGAGGCCGACTACGCCATCGAGTTCTTCCGCTGGTTCGCCGAGGAGGCGGTGCGCATCGGCGGGGACTTCCGGCTCTCCCCCGCCGGTGACAAGCACATCCTCGTGACGCGGCAGCCGATCGGCGTCTCGCTGCTCGTCACGCCCTGGAACTTCCCCGCCGCGATGGCGACCCGCAAGATCGCCCCCGCCCTCGCCGCGGGATGCACGGTGGTGCTCAAGCCGGCGCCGGAGACGCCCCTCACGGCGGCCTACGTGACCGATGCGCTGCAGCGGGCCGGACTCCCCGACGGGGTCGTGAACCTGGTGACCCCGGTGCCCCCCGGCCCGCCGGTCGCCCGCATGATCCACCACCCGGCCGTGCGCAAGCTGTCGTTCACCGGCTCCACCGAGGTCGGCCGGCTGCTGCTCAGGGAGGCGGCGGACACGGTGGTGCACTGCTCGATGGAGCTGGGCGGCAACGCCCCGTTCATCGTGCTCCCGGGGGCCGACGTCGACGCCGCCGTCGAGGGGGCCCTGGTCGCGAAGATGCGCAACGGCGGTTCCGCGTGCACGGCCGCGAACCGCTTCTACGTGCACGACTCCCTGCGGGCGGAGTTCACCGAGCGTCTCACCGCGGCGATGCGCGCCGTCCGCACCGGCCCGGGGTTGCAGGAGGGCGTGCAGCTCGGCGCGCTGGTCTCGGTCGCCGAGCGGGACAAGGTGGCCGGTCTCGTGGCCGATGCGGTCGCCGCCGGCGCGCGGGTCACGACCGGTGGGCACGCGTCCGGGACCGGCGCGTTCTACGAACCCACGGTGGTCGCCGACGTGGCGCACGGCAGCGCGCTGACCGCGACCGAGATCTTCGGACCGGTCGCCGCGATCGTCGGCTACGCCGACGTGGCGGAGGCGGTGCGGATGGCCAACGACACCGAGCACGGCCTCATCGCCTACGTGTACGGCGAGCAGGCGCTCGCGCTGGCGGTCGCCCAGCGGCTCGAGTCCGGGATGGTCGCCGTGAACCGCGCCGTGCTCAGCGACCCCGCCGCGCCCTTCGGCGGCGTCAAGCAGAGCGGGCTCGGCCGGGAAGGCAGCTCGGAGGGCATCCTCGAGTTCCTCGAGGAGAAGTACATCGGGATGGACCTGCCGACGGTGCTCGCCTGACCGGTCCGAGCGGGCTGGGGGCGCCCGCCGGGCGCCCCCAGCCCGGGACTCAGCTGGTCGGCACCGCCTGCGGCTCGTCGGCGCGGGACGGGGCCACGCCGTTCTGCGGCACGTCGGTCAGCCGGATCAGCCCGTAGTCGTAGGCGTGCCGGCGGTAGACGACCGTCGGCCGGCCGGTGTCGGCGCACTGGAACAGGAAGAAGTCGTGGCCGACGAGTTCCATCTCGTGCAGCGCCTGGTCGACGGTCATGGGCGTGGCCGGGTGGTGTTTCTCCCTGACCACCCGCCCGGGCAGGTGCTCGTCGAGGTCGGTCACGTGCGAGCCCTCGGCGAGCTTGCGGTCCAGCTCGAGCGCGTCGACGGCGCCCATGTCGGCGGCCGCGGCCCCGGCGACCCGGACGCTGGCCGGGGTGCGCCGGCCGTGGTGCACGCGGCGACGGTCGGCCGCACGGCGGAGCCGGTTGTCCAGCTTCGAGGTGGCCATGTCGAGCGCGGCGTAGAAGTCGGGGCCGGCCGCCTCGGCCCGGACGACGGGGCCCTTGCCGCGCAGGGTGATCTCCACGCGCTGGCAGGCCGCCGACTGGCGGGGGTTCTTCTCGTGGAAGAGCTCGACGTCGATGCGGGAGAGCTTCGCGTCGAACCGCTCCAGCTGACCGACCTTGTCTTCCACGTGTTGGCGGTAGTGCTCCGGAACCTCGACGTTGCGACCTCGGACCACGATCTCCATGGGACCTCCCGGTTGAGCCGGTTGCAGGTCGCTTCGACGCTAGTCGCTCCCGGCGGGTCCCGACAGTCGGTCCCCGGACCCTCGGCGGACGTTCCCGGACCGGTCGCCGACAACGTGCAGGTCGGCCCCCGGACGGCCGCGCCGGGCCGCTCTCGGGGTCGCCGCGACGACGGCCGCCAGCACCGGCGGGGCGCCCGCGGGGCGGGCCGCGGCGAGCACCGCGGCGGCCTCGGTGAGGGTCGCGCCGGTCGTCACGACGTCGTCGACGACGACCATCAGCGCCCGCGGGCCTGGCACGGGGACGGCGTCCGCGAGCCGGAACGTGCCCGCCAGGTTCGCCCGCCGCTGGGCCACGGACAGCCCTGCGGAGTCCCGCACCCGGCCGCGGCGGCGCAGCAGCCGGGCCTCCCGGGCCGGCAGCCCGGCCGCCCGCAGCTCGACGACCGCCCGACCGGTCAGCTCCCGGACGTGGTCGCGGCCCCGCGCGCGCAGGCCCGCAGGCGAACTGGGCACCGGCACGAGCAGCACCGGGGCCGGCCCGCCCGGCCTCCCCGGGACGGCGGAGACCACGGCCGCGACGGCCAGGGCCAGCGCCGCCCCCAGGGGCACGGCGAGCTCGGCCCGCCCGCGTTCCTTGAACTCGACGACCGCCGGCCGCACCGGCCCGGCGTACGCGCCCGCGGCGGCGGTCGGGGGGAAGCCCCAGGGCACCCGCCGCGGCGCGGCCGGCCGGGGCCGGGCGAGCAGCCCGGAGCAGGAGGGGCAGAGGACGGCGCCCGGGGTCCCGCACCCGGCGCAGGTGCGCGGGAGGACCAGGTCGGCGAGCGCAGCGATCCACGGCCCGGCCACGGTGCGATCCTGGCCGCGAACCGGCCACGGGAACGGGCCTGCCCGCAGGTTGTGGAGGGGGCCCGCCGTCAGAGCGAATAGAAGGGCGCCGATCCCGGCAGCGGCTCCTGGCCGCGCAGCAGGGTGGACCAGGTTCCTCCGGTGAGCTGCCAGATCTGGCCCCCGGCGTCCACCAGCGGCGGCCGGGCGGGGACGGCGGCGATCGACCGGGGCTGGCTGGGCAGACCCGACTGGGACATCTCCACGAGCCCCCAGCCGTCGACGCCGACCTGGTACGGCGCGGTCCGGTCCGCCCCCGCGCCGGCCACCACCAGCAGCGTCCCGCCGTCCCGCCAGGCGACGTCGAGGACCTGGGACAGCTCCGGCGTGATCGTCCGGAAGTCCCGCAGCGCGACGCTGCCGTCGTCGGCGCGCACCACCGTCCCGATGTACAGCCCGCGGCCACCGGGCCCGTCGATGACCAGCGCGGCACGCGTTCCGTCGGGCGAGAGCTGGAGGACCTCGGTCACCCCCAGCCCGGGGAGGGTGGGCGCGGTCACCGCCTGCGGCACGGCGCCCGGCTGGATCCGGACGACGGAGGTGCCGTCGCGGACCACCCAGACCTCCGAGCGGGTGGCGGCCACCGTCGGCGAGCTCAGCTGCGCACCGCTGAGCACGGGGGCGAGGGCGCCGTCGTACGGCCCGGCGAGCAACGTGGCCCCTCCTGCCTCGGGCCGGATGCCGACGAGGAAGGAGGACTCCCCGGTGGCGGCGTCGACGGACACCGCCGCGTCGACGAGGCCGTACTCGCCGGTCCCGGCCGGTCCCGGGACGGGCTCCCCCGCGGTGACCGTGTGCAGCACACCGTTGGTCAGGTAGTGGCCGACCGTCTCCAGCGGCACGGCGTCGGGGTCGACGCCGCTCCAGTGCTCGCGGGTCTGCTCGTCCGGTGCGTCGTCGAGGACGACCGGCTCCCCGTCGATGCGCACCTCGACGGCGCGGATCGTCGCGTTGCCGAGGCGGGTGAGGGTCCACACGAGCTGGGCGGAGATCTGGCCGAGCAGCGGCGACGGTTCGGCCGGGATCCCGGTCAGGTCCACCACGGCCGTCGTCCCCTCGAGGCTGACCGCGCTGCGCAGCACGGCACCGCTCAGCGGATTGCGCACCCCGGCCGCCAGCGCCGACGACGGCCCGGCGATCAGCCGCTCCACGACCACGGTGGGCAGCGCGTCGCCGGCGATGACGTAGCGCGGATCCGGGACCAGGCGCTGGTAGGTCGGGTCCATGAAGTAGGCGGGCAGCTCCTGGTAGAGCCGCTGGAAGTCCGGCTCGAGCATGATCAGGCCGTCGGGCGGGTTGGTGATCCGCCACTCGTCCTCGACCTGCTGGAGGGTGAACTGCCGGGTGAAGGTCGTCCCGGTCGTGACGGTGAAGACGCCGCGGTCGTCGATCGTGCCCACCGGGTTCGCCGTCACCTCCACCGCGCCGGTCTCGGTGGTGACGGTGGCGTAGCCGGGGCTGATGACGGTGATGCCGGACTCGTCGCTCCGCCAGGTCCGCTGCGCGTCCGGCGCCAGGTGCTCCACGGCCACCCGGTGTCCCGGCCGGGCGCTCGCCGACGCGTCGATGAAGGACCGGACGACCTCCTCGGGGGTGGCCCCGGGCTCCGGCGGCAGCGGCTCGATCCCGACCACCTGGGTGGGCATGCTGGGCGCCTGGGTGAGCTGCACGGTCGAGGAGCTCATCGGCACCGTCGAGCAGCCCGCCAGCCCGAGCAGGACCAGCAGCGAGACCATGCCGCGGAGACGGGTCACGGCTACCTCCCCGTCCGCCGGAGGAAGGCCGGGCGCAGCGGCAGCGGGGAGCTGGTGAGCTCTCCCCCGGCCGTCAGGGGCACCGTGAGCCGGAACTGCGCGCCGTGCCCCTGCTGGCCCCACACCTGCAGCCAGCCGCCGTGCAGGCGGGCGTCCTCGAGGCTGATCGACAGGCCCAGCCCGCTGCCGCCCACCGTGCGCACCCGGGACGGGTCGGCGCGCCAGAACCGGTCGAAGACGTGCTGGGCCTCCGCCGAGCTGAGCCCCACGCCGTGGTCGCGCACGGTCACCGCCGCGGCGGTGCGGTTGGCCGCCAGGGTGATCTCGATGGGGCGGCCGGCGCCGTGCTCGATCGCGTTGCCGACCAGGTTGCGCAGGATCCGCTGCACCCGCCGGGCGTCGACCTCGGCGATGACCGCCTCCTCGGGCCGGCTCACCACCAGGTCGGAGCCGTGCCGCTCGGCCAGCGCCGTCATGCCGCCGACGACGCGGTCCACCAGGGCACCGAGATCGGCCGGCTCGGAATCGAGGACGGCGGCCCCCGCGTCGTAGCGGCTGATCTCCAGCAGATCGGTCAGCAGCCCCTCGAACCGGTCCAGCTCGGCCCGGAGCAGCTCGGCCGACCGTGCGACGTGCGGCGGGAAGTCACCGCGCGCCTCGTGCAGCACGTCGGCCGCCATCTGCACCGTGGTCAGCGGTGTGCGCAGCTCGTGCGAGACGTCGGAGGTGAACCGCTGCTGGAGCTGGGAGAGCCCCTCCAGCTGGGTGATCTGCCGCTGCAGGCTGTCGGCCATCGCGTTGAAGCTGGTGGCCAGGCGGGCGAGGTCGTCCTCACCGCGCACCGTCATGCGCTCCTCCAGCTGGCCCTCGGCCAGCCGCTGCGCCGTCCCCGCGGCCCGCCGGACCGGGTCGACGACCAGCCTCGTCACCAGGACGCCGATGCCCACGACGAACAGCGTCAGGGCGACCCCGCTGATCACCACCGTGCTCCGGATCAGCGAGAGGCTCTCCGCCTCCTGCTGGAGCGGGAAGGCGTAGTAGAGCTCCACCTGCTGCGCCCCGGTGGCGTCGCTGGGCACCGCGGCCCCCACGAGCAGGGTCGGCTGCGGCTCGCCGGACGCGTCGGGCACCGGGTGGTACTTGCGGGACTGCCCGCCGGAGGCCACATCGGCCCGCAGCTCACCGGGCAGGGCCTGGAAGACGGGGCTGGGGCTGGGCGCGACGCGCTCCACGTCCCCGGTGCGGTGCACCATGACGACCGCGAAGTCACCGGCGGCCCCGCCCCGCTGCAGCAGCGCGTTCACGGTGCGGTTCAGCGTGGAGCGGACGCTCGCGCCGTCCCCGGGGGCGATGGCGGTCACCTGGCTCTGGGCGTAGACGACCCCGGCCTGCGCCTGGTCGATCGCCGCCTCCTCCTTGACCGACAGCAGCTGGTCGCGGATCTGGCTGAACAGCACGAGGCTGACGATCACCACCACCGTGCCGGCCACGACCATGGTGATGGCGCCGATGCGCACCTGCAGCGACGACCGCCAGGCGTGCACGGCGCGGGCGGTCTCCCGGCGCACGGCCCGCTGGGCGCGGCGCCGGGCCAGGCCCGTCCGCCGGCGCAGCCCGCGGCGCAGGCGCCGCAGCTCCGGGCCCACCCGCCTCGGCGGCTCGGGCGCCGGAGCGGGCGCCTCGGAGCCGCCGGGCGGCAGCGCGGTACGGGTCACCCCGCCATTGTGACCGTCGTGGGAGCGACGGCTCCGCTGCCGCGCCCCGCCCGGGTCAGGGCGGCCCCGCCTTGTAGCCGACGCCACGCACGGTCAGCACGACCTCGGGCTTCTCCGGGTCGCGCTCGATCTTGGCGCGCAGCCGCTGGACGTGGACGTTCACCAGCCGGGTGTCGGCGGCGTGCCGGTAGCCCCACACCTGCTCCAGCAGCAGCTCGCGGGTGAACACCTGGCGCGGCTTGCGGGCGAGGGCGACGAGCAGGTCGAACTCCAGGGGGGTCAGCGCGATGGGGACGCCCTCCCGCGTGACCTGGTGGGCCGGGACGTCGATCTGCACGTCACCGATGGCGAGGTTCTCGGCCTGACCCGTCTCGCCGCGGCGCAGCTGGGCCCGGACGCGGGCCACCAGCTCGACCGGCTTGAACGGCTTGGTGACGTAGTCGTCGGCGCCGGCCTCCAGCCCCTGGACGACGTCGATCGTGTCGCCCTTGGCCGTGAGCATGACGATGGGCACCGTCGACTGGGTGCGGATGTCCTGGCAGATCTGCAGGCCGTTGCGGCCGGGCAGCATCAGGTCGAGGAGCACCAGGTCCGGCCGGGTCTGCTGGAAGACCCCCACCGCCCGGTTGCCGTCGGAGACGAACGCGGGCTCGTATCCCTCACGCCGCAGCACGATGCCGAGCATCTCGGCGAGAGCGGCGTCGTCGTCGACGACGAGGACACGGCCGCGACTGGGCCCGTTCTGCGGAGCGGTGGGTGGCACGGCGACCATTCTGCGCTGTGAGGCAAGAAAAGCGGCCCACCCATCAGGGTGAGCCGCTTTCCCCGCTGTCGCGACGTGCTGGAACGGCCCCGCTGCAGGGCCCCGGCCTGAGCGTGCGAAGGCTGGGGGGCAGCGGGGTCCTTCAACTTTCAGTAGCGGTAGTGGTCGCTCTTGTAGGGGCCCTCGACCGGCACGCCGATGTAGTCGGCCTGCACCTTGGTCAGCTCGGTGAGCTTCACCCCGAGCGCGTCGAGGTGCAGCCGCGCCACGTGCTCGTCGAGCTTCTTGGGCAGCACCGTCACGCCGGGCGTGGTGCCCTCGTAGGCCGCGCGGTTGTTCCACAGCTCGATCTGGGCGAGCACCTGGTTGGAGAACGAGGCGCTCATGACGAAGCTGGGGTGCCCGGTGGCGTTGCCGAGGTTCAGCAGCCGGCCCTCCGACAGCAGGATGATCGTGTGGCCGTCGGCGAACCGCCACTCGTCGACCTGCGGCTTGATCGTGGTCCGGGTGACGCCCGGGGTGCGGGCGAGTCCGGCCACGTCGATCTCGTTGTCGAAGTGCCCGATGTTGCCGATGATCGCCTGGTGCTTGGTCGAGGCCAGCTGCTCGGCGCTGATGATGTCCTTGTTGCCGGTCGTGGTGATGATGATGTCGGCCTTGCCGATCACCTCGTCCAGCGTGCTGACCTCGTAGCCCTCCATCGCGGCCTGCAGCGCGCAGATGGGGTCGATCTCGGTGACGATGACGCGGGCGCCCTGGCCGCGCAGCGCCTCCGCGCTGCCCTTGCCGACGTCGCCGAAGCCGCAGACGACGGCGACCTTGCCGCCGATCATCACGTCGGTGGCCCGGTTGATGCCGTCGATCAGCGAGTGCCGGATGCCGTAGAGGTTGTCGAACTTGCTCTTGGTGACCGAGTCGTTGACGTTGATGGCCGGGAAGAGCAGCCGGCCGTCGCGGGCGAGCTCGTAGAGCCGCATCACCCCGGTGGTGGTCTCCTCGGTGACACCGGTGATGGCCTGGCCGATACGGGTCCAGTACGAGCCGTCCTCGGCGAGGCTGCCGCGCAGCACGTCGAGGATCACGCCGTACTCCGCGGAGTCGGCCTCGGTGGTGTCGGGGACGACGCCGTCGGCCTCGAAGCGGGTGCCGAGGTGGACCAGGAGGGTGGCGTCGCCGCCGTCGTCGAGCAGCATGTTCGGGCCGACGACCCGACCGCTCTCGTCGCGGAACTCGAAGAGCCGCTGGGTGCACCACCAGTACTCCTCCAGCGTCTCGCCCTTCCAGGCGAAGACCGGCACGCCGGTGGGCTGCTCGGGGGTGCCGTCGCCGACGACGATGGCCGCGGCGGCGTGGTCCTGGGTGGAGAAGATGTTGCAGCTGACCCAGCGCACGTCGGCGCCGAGCGCCGTCAGCGTCTCGATCAGGACGGCGGTCTGCACGGTCATGTGCAGCGAGCCGGCGATGCGGGCGCCGGCGAGCGGCTGGGCGTCGCCGTACTCGGCGCGCAGCGCCATGAGGCCGGGCATCTCGTGCTCGGCGAGCTGGATCTCCTTGCGGCCGAACGCCGCGAGGGAGAGGTCGGCGACCCTGAAGTCGCCGTCGGTGAGCGTGCGGGTGGCGGTGCTGGCGGTCATGTCGCTCCATGGGGCAGGGCCGGCCGGCGCGCAGCACACGGCTGGCCGGCTCTCGGCTGAGTGCGGATTGAGCGAGCAGGCCGAGGCTTCGGCGGGGCTCGTGCCACGGCCAGCCTACTCGAAGGACCCCGTCCTCCTCACCCCTCGCACGCTCGAGGCGAGCCTCCGGACGGGGCCGGGTTCAGCCGAGGTTCGTGGTGGCCCGGTAGAGGACGGCGGGGCCCGAGGCGGCGACATCGGCGCCGGCCGGCACGAACGCCGACTCGCCCTGCCGGAGCGTCAGCGTGCCGTCGGCGGAACGGAACTGGGCCGCGCCCTCGGTGCACAGCAGCACCTGGGGGCCGTCGGCGACCAGCGACCCCGACCGGGAGTCCAGCTGGATGCGGGTGAGGTCGAAGTCCTCGACCGGGACCGGGTAGCGGAGCCCGCCGGGGCCCAGCACCGGATGGATCACCGGCACCTTGGCGTCGGTGAAGTCCAGCACCTCGATGAGGGCCGCCAGGTCGACGTGCTTGCTGGTGAGCCCGCCGCGCAGCACGTTGTCGGAGCTGGCCATGACCTCCACGCCGGCCCCGCTGAGGTAGGCGTGCAGGTTCCCGGCCGGGAGGAAGACCGCCTCGCCCGGCGCCAGCTTCAGGTGGTTGCACATCAGCGAGATGACCACGCCCGGGTCGCCGGGATAGGTCTCGGCCAGGGACGCCGCCCAGCGGTAGGTGTTGATGAACTCCGGGTCGTGCGCCGTCACGAAGCGGGTCGCGGACCGGGCGACGGCGGTGACCAGCTCGTCGCGGAGCTCCGGGGTCAGCGCGATCAGCTGCGGGATCGCCGCCCGCAGACCGCCCCGGGCCAGCGCCGCGATCGTCGGCTTGAGCTCGGGCACCTGGAGCTTGGCCAGGCAGTGCAGCGACTCCTCGACCGGGCGGAACCCGCAGAGGGCCTCGAACTCGGTCAGCGCGAGCAGCAGTTCGGGCTTGTGGAAGGGGTCCTTGAACGTGCGCGTCGGATCGTCGCGCGGGATGCCCGCCGTCTCCTCGGCCGCGAACCCGGCCTCGGCCTGCTCGATGGTGGGGTGCGCCTGGAGCGACAGCGGCAGCTCGGCGGCCAGCACCTTCAGGAGGAACGGCAGCCGGTCCCCGAACCGCTCGCGGACCGCCGTGCCGAGCAGCCGGTCGGGGTCGGCGTCGATCGCCTTGTCCAGCGGTGCGCCCGTGGACAGCACGCTCGGGGCGTCGGGGTGGGCCCCCATCCAGAGCTCCGCGTACGGCCGGTCGGCCGGGCTCGGCTCACCCAGGAGGTCGGGGATGACGGTGCGCGAGCCCCACGGGTAGTGCCGGACCGAGTTCTGGAGCTGCCACATCGGCGACAGACTAACCCGCTCCCGCGGCCGGACGGAGCGGTCGAGACCCGCTGGTCCCAGGAGGAACCGGAGTCACACGTGGGCGCGCACGTCCGGGGCGCCGAGCCGTGCCGCGTCGGCGGTGTGGTCGTCGGGCATCCGCTGCGACTCCCGTTCGGCGGCCACCCGGGCGGCGTAGTGCGACACCTCGCGGTCGGTCCGGTCGTCGTCCCAGCCGAGGGCCGCGGCCATGATGCGGGCCACCTCGGGCGCCGAGTCGACCCCGCGGTGGGCGGTCTCGATCGAGACCCGCGTCCGCCGGGTCAGGACGTCGTCCAGGTGCAGCGCCCCCTCGGCGAGGACGGCGTGCAGCACCTCGGCGGCCAGGTAGCCGGGCGCCCCCTCCAGCGGCCGGCCCAGCGCCGGGTCCTGCCGCACCAGGCGCAGGACGTCGTCGACGCGGTCGCCGTGCCGGCGCAGGAGGTGGGCCACCGTCTCCTCGGGCACCCCGCTGCCGGCCGCGAGCTCGGCCGCGGCGCCCCGGACGTCGTTCCAGCGGTGCGCACCGACCAGCGGCAGCCGCGCCGTGCGGGATGCCGGTGCGCCGGGCAGCACGGACACCGCGGCGTCGACGGCGTCCTCCGCCATGACCCGGTAGGTCGTGTACTTGCCGCCGGCGACCAGCACGAGCCCCGGGACGGGGGTGAGGACGGCGTGCTCGCGCGAGAGGCGGCTGGTCTCGTCGGACTCCCCCGCCAGCAACGGGCGCAGGCCGGCGTAGACGCCGAGGATGTCGTCGGTGCCGACCGGCCGGACGAGCACCCGGTTGAGCTGGTCGAGGAGGTAGTCGATGTCGGCGCTGCTGGCCGCGGGGTGGTCGCGGTCCAGCCGCCACGGGGTGTCGGTGGTGCCGACGATCCAGCGGTCGCCCCACGGGATGACGAAGAGCACGCTGCTGGGGGTCCGCAGGATCAGCCCGGCCTGCGTGCCGCCGGCCCCGGTGAGGTCCGCCCGCTCGATGGCGGACCCGGGCAGCACCAGGTGCACCCCCTTGGAGGCGCGCACCTTGAGGCTGGGTGCCGAGGCCCCGAGCATCCGGCCGATGTCGTCGCTCCAGACCCCGGTCGCGGCCACCACGCTGCGCGCCCGCACGGAGAACGAGGTGCCGTCGGTCAGGTCGGTCACGCGGGCGCCGACGACCGCCGCGCCGGGGCCCGTGCCGTCCCGCAGCAGGGAGGTCACGCGGGCGCTGGAGAGCACCCGCGCGCCGTACCCGGCCGCGGTCCGCACGACGGCGAGGGTGTGCCGGGCGTCGTCCACCTGGGCGTCCCAGTAGCGGATCGCGCCGCGGACGACATCGCCCCGCAGCGCCGGGAAGGCGGCCAGGGTCGCGGCACGGGACAGGTGCCGGTGCCGCGGGATGTCCCGCCCGGGCGTGAAGGCGGCACCCAGCAGGTCGTAGAGGGCGACCCCGGCGCCGTAGTACGCCCGCTGCCAGACCGGCGCGGTCAGCGGCAGCAGGAACGGCAGCGGGGTGACCAGGTGCGGGGCGATGGTGCCGACCAGCCGGGCCCGCTCCGACAGCGCCTCGCGGACCAGCGGGAACGCGAGCTGCTCCAGGTAGCGCAGCCCGCCGTGGATCAGCTTGCTGGACCGGCTCGAGGTGCCGGCGGCCCAGTCGCGCGCCTCCAGGAGCGCCACGGACAGCCCCCGGCTGGCGGCGTCCAGCGCGGCACCGGCGCCGGTCACCCCGCCGCCGATGACCAGGACGTCGACGACCTCGTCGGCGAGCGCCTCCCGGTCGGCCCGACGGCGTTCCGGTGACAGCAGCGTGCGATCGGTCGTCCCCGGATGCATGGCCCTACTGTCCCCCGTCCACCGGCGATCGCGCCGAGACGCGGATCAGCCGGCCAGTCGTCCATGGCCCCGTCCAGGGCACCGCCGCGAGCCTGCGAGCGGTGGGGAGGACGGGGTCCTTCCTCAGTGCGACGGGGCGCCGTCCTTGTTGCGGTGCACAGTGAGGTTCATGACCGTCACGACGACGGCGCCGACGGCCAGCCCGAGGATCGCGCTGCCCACGGTGTTCACGATCCACCCGACGACACCGCCGAGGGCGCCGGTCGCGTCGTGCGCCGCCTCCTCGAGGTGGTGCACGAGGTCATAGATCGGGGAGAAGCCCAGCTCGTCGGTCCCCAGCAGGATGATGTGCCCGCCGACCCACAGCATCGCGGCCGTGCCGACCACGGTGAGGGCGGTGAGCAGCTTCGGCATGCCCTTGACCAGGGCCCGGCCGAACGCGGCCAGCCCCTTGGCGGACTTCTGCGACAGGCTCAGCCCGACGTCGTCCATCTTCACGATCAGACCCACGACGCCGTAGACGAGCACGGTGATGCCGAGGGCGACGACGATCAGGATGATCGCCCGGGACACGAACGCCTCGCTGGCCACCTCGTTCAGCGAGATGACCATGATCTCGGCCGACAGGATGAAGTCGGTGCGCACGGCCCCGGACACGATCGTCTTCTCGTCCGGCATCGCCTCCTCCACCGAGGCGTGCGCCTCGGCGTGGCCGCTGACCTTGTGCCAGATCTTCTCCACGCCCTCGTAGCAGAGGTAGGCCCCGCCGAGCATGAGGATCGGGGTGAGCAGCCACGGCAGGAACTGGCTGAGCAGCAGGATCGCGGGCAGGATGATCAGCAGCTTGTTCCGCAGCGATCCCAGCGCGATCTTCCGGATGATCGGCAGCTCGCGGTCGGCGTTGAGGCCGTGCACGTACTGCGGCGTGACCGCGGTGTCGTCGACGACGACGCCGGCGGCCTTGATGCTGGCCCGCCCGGCCGCGGCCCCGATGTCGTCGATGGACGCGGCGGCGGCCCGCGCCAGGACCGCCACGTCGTCCAGCAGTGCTACGAGTCCACCCGCCACGGGAAGTCCTTCCGGTCGGTCAGCACCTGCGTGCCGTCCCAGTGCTGTCGTCTGCCCGGCCGCGCGCCACGGTCGCGGGCGGCTGGTACCCGGTCGGCCCGGGTCGAAGCACTCACGGGCGGAGGGCCCGTTCGTTGTCGAGGGCCAGCGCCAGGTAGACCGCGCTGAAGTCGGCGACGGCCAGCTGCCGCGCGAGCCGGGGCAGCCGCGCGAACCCGTCCGGGCTCCCGTGCTCGGCCAGCCCGCTGACCGGCACGCCGTGTGCGCCCGCCGCGCGCAGGACCTCGTCGGTCGCGTCGTCGGCCGCCCGCGGCTCCCGCTCCCCGGCCCCGTCGTCCCCGCCCGCGGCCGCGTCCCGGATGGTCAGCAGCCGCAGCCGGCGACCGGGGTCGTCCGCGCGGTCCCGGAAGAAGTCGTCCTCGCCGCGCGGGGCCAGCGGCCCGCCGAGCACGGCCAGGGCCGCGACCCGCTGGTCCGGGAGCCGGAACCCGGCGGCGGGCAACCCGGCGAGCGTGGCCAGCTGGTCGGCGACCCGGGTGGCCGCGGCGCCGGCCAGCGGGCCCTCGGCGACGACCACCGGCAGGGCGTCGAGCAGTTCCAGGGCGAGGGTCTTCGCCGGGTTGACGAACGACTCCCGGGCGGGCCCGCACTCCATGGCCACCTCGTCGAGCGCGGCCGCGATCGCCTCCGGATCGGCGACCTCCGCCGGGAGCAGCCCCAGGTCACGCGCGAGCAGCAGCAGCGGCGTGAGCAGCGACCACAGGGTGGTGTGCTGCACACGGGAGGCGGGCAGCGCGACGTACGGGGCGCGGGCCGCGGAGCACGCGGCGCGCAGCGGCGCGTCCTCGGCCCCGATCCCGACGAGGGCCACACCCCGCCGGGCGGCCTCGTAGGCGGGCGCGACCGCGTAGGCCCCGGCACCCGTGCGGGTCGCCACGACGGCGATGTCGCTCGGGCCCGTCCACACCGGCAGCACCGGACCGGGCACGATCTCGACGGCGACCGGGCTGGACGGGCCCAGCAGCGCCCGGAGGACCGAGGCGGCCACCGCGCCCTCGCGGCGGGCGACGACGACCAGCCCGCGCGGGCGGCCGCCCTCGGTCACCCGGCCGAGGCCCGCCTCCGCGGTCAGCCGGGCGGTCTCGCGGACCTGTGCGCCGGCCCCGGCCACCGCCGGCAGCAGTCCGCGCGGGTCCCGGGCGCGCAGCAGCTCCGGGTCGTCGAGGACCTCCTCGGCGAACTCCGGCGACGTCATCGCGGCAGACCCGTCATCGGGCGGTCACGCGCCCCGGTGCCGGGCCTCGTCCAGGAGCAGGACCGGGATGCCGTCCCGGACCGGGAAGGCGCGGTCGCAGGTGGTGCACAGCAGCTCACCGGCCTGCTCGTCGACGGTGAGCGGGCTGTGGTGGGTGTCGGGGCAGGCCAGGATGGCCAGCAGCTCGGGGTCCAGCCCCAGCGGACCGTTCGTCGTCGGGCCGGTCATGCGCGCACCATCTCCAGGACTCGATCGCGGACCTCGGTCATGCGGGCCTCGTCCGGCGCCTCGACGTTGAGCCGCAGCAGCGGTTCGGTGTTGCTGGCCCGCAGGTTGAACCACGCGCCGTCGGGCAGCTGGACGGTCAGGCCGTCGAGGTCGTCGACGGTGACGCCGTCCTGCTCCTCGAACGCCGTCCGGACCTCCGCCGCCCTCGCCGGGGCGTCGTCGACCGTGGAGTTGATCTCGCCGGAGGCGACGTACCGGCTGTAGGCGGCGGTCAGCTCCGACAGCGGGGCCGACTGCTCGCCGAGCGCGGCCAGGACGTGCATGGCGGCCAGCATGCCGGTGTCGGCGCGCCAGAAGTCCCGGAAGTAGTAGTGCGCGGAGTGCTCACCGCCGAAGACCGCGTCGGTACGGGCCATCTCCTCCTTGATGAAGGAGTGCCCGACCCGGGTCCGGACCGGCTCGCCGCCGTGCTCGCGGACGATCTCGGGGACCGCCTTCGAGGTGATCAGGTTGTGGATGATCGTCGTCCCGCGGCCCTTGGCCAGCTCCCGGACGGCGACCAGCGCGGTCACCGCCGAGGGGCTCACCGGGTCGCCGTTCTCGTCGACGACGAAGACGCGGTCGGCGTCGCCGTCGAAGGCCAGCCCGATGTCGGCGCCGTGCTCGCGGACGGCGGCCTGCAGGTCGACGAGGTTCGCCGGGTCCAGCGGGTTGGCCTCGTGGTTGGGGAAGCTGCCGTCGAGCTCGAAGTACAGCGGCACGATCTCCAGCGGCAGGCCCGAGAGGACCACCGGGACCGTGTGCCCACCCATCCCGTTCCCGGCGTCGACGACGACCTTCAGGGGCCGGCCGGCCGACAGGTCGACGAGCGAGTGCAGGTGGGCGGCGTACCCGGCGAGGACGTCCTGGGAGGTCACCGTCCCGACCCGCTCGGGGACCCGGTCGTAGGCGTCGCGCTCGGCCCACTCGCGGATCGTCGCCAGCCCGGAGTCCTGGCCGATCGGCGCGGCCCCGGCCCGGCACATCTTGATGCCGTTGTACTGGGCCGGGTTGTGGCTGGCGGTGAACATGGCGCCCGGCATGTCGAGGGAGCCGGCCGCGTAGTAGAGCAGGTCGGTGGAGCCCAGCCCGGCCTCGACGACGTCGACGCCCCGGCTGATCACGCCCTCGGCGAAGGCCCGGGCGAGGGGGATCGAGGAGTCGCGCATGTCGTGGGCGGTGACGATCGCGGTGGCCGCGCTCTCCTGCACCACGAACTCGGCGAACGCCGCGCCGATCGCACGGCTGACGGCCTCGTCCCACTCGCCGGGCACGAGCCCGCGCACGTCGTAGGCCTTGATGACGGAAGAGAGGTCGGGCACGTGCCGAACCCTATAAGGCACCCGCGCCGGCCAGCGCCCGCACGCTCCGGTGACCTGCGGCCGTGGGTGGAGGTGGCCTCAGGAGAGGTCGGGCAGCACCCGGAGGTGCCCGCGCCGGATGCCGCTGCCGTCGTCGGCAGGGTTCCTCGGGAGCTCGGGCCGCGCGGCCTCGCGGACGGCGTCGGCGAGCGCGAGCAGGTCGTCACCGGTCGGCCCGACGTCGTCGAGGTCGATCTCGTGCCGGACCACCTCCCAGCCGCGCGGGACGGTCAGCCGCTCCGCGTGGAACTCGCACAGGTCGTAGCTGTGCGGCTCGGAGAAGGTCGCCAACGGGCCGACAACGGCCGTCGACTCCGCGTACACGTAGGTCAAAGTCGCCGCTGCCGGTTGCGCGCAGCCGCTGCGCGAGCAGCGACGTGACTGCCTCACCACCGGTTCCTCACGCAGGCACAGTAAACCTGCGCGACGGTCGGTCGCAGCAGGCACGCGGGGATTCGCCGATCGGGCGCCTCATCCTGCACGACGACCCCGCGCGCACCGACACCGGTCCCGGCCCGGCTCGTCGTCCCGGTCCCGCCGGAGGCCGTACCCTTCGACGCGTCATGAGCCGCCCTCCCGCCCGCTCGCGCCGCGACCGCCACGGCCGCGGCCTGCGTGGCCGGCTGGTGCCCGCCGAGGTGCCGCTGGCCCGCAGCCGCGCCGAGCAGTTCGACGACCTGGTGCTGGACGCCGTGGAGGACATCGAGCGCCGCTGGGAGCGGGAGCTGGCCGGCGTCGAGTTCGCGGTCGAGGACGTGCCGTGGGTCGAGCACACCAGCCCCGACGACGTCGTCCTCGACGCCGACGTCCTGGACGACGGGTCGGTCCCGCTGGCCCGGGTGCTGCCGGCCCACCGCGACGACGGCCGGGAGGTGCCACCGCGGATCGTCGTCTACCGGCGGCCCCTGGAGATCCGTGCGCACGACCGCGAGGACCTCGCCGACCTGGTGCGCGACGTCGTCGTCGACCAGGTCGCGGTGCTGCTGGGCCGTGACCCCGAGGAGATCGACCCCACCGGCTGAGCCGGTCACCCGCCGGACCGGACGGGGCGTCCTGGGATGCTGGCCGGGATGGAGACCCCTGGAGCGGCCGCGCCGTGGCTGGTGCTCGGCCTCGTGCTGGGGGCGCTCCTGCCGCTGCTCGCCGCTCTCGCCGGAGCGGCGCTGCGCCGGCGGGGCGCCCCGGGAGGCTCCCCCGGCGACGCCCCGCCGGCCGGTGCCCCGGTCGACGACCTGCCCGGGTTCCTCGAGGCGCCGCCCGGCTCCGCCCCGGCCGCGCCCGTCCGCGGTGCGGGCTGGGCCCCGCTGGGCGGCGCCCCCGCACCCGCCGCACCCCTCCCGCCGCGGGTCCGGCGGGAGCGGACCGGCAGCCGGGAGGTGCTGGTCGGGATGGCGCTGGCCGCGGTGCTGCTGGTCGGCGCCGCGGCGGCGGTCGCGACGGGCCGGGCACCCGACGGCGCTGCTGCCGAGGGCACCCGGCCGGGGCCGACGACGCCGTCCGCCGGTGCGGGCGCCCGGTCCGTGACCGCCGAGCTGGTGTTCGAGGGGCTGGTCCTGGAGCGGCACCCGGTGGGGGTCACCGTCGCGGTGCCGCGCGTCCGGCTGACCGCGGGAGGTGGCCGGGCCACGGCCGACGTCGAGCTGGTGACCTTCAACTGCCTGCGCGGCGACGCGCCGCCCGACCCCGCGGCCGCCGGGTGCACCCGCTCGGTCACCGAGCACGCGCAGCTGTCCGGCCCGGAGCTCGACGTGCGGCTCGAGGGCGGCGTGCTCCGCGTCTCGGGGGCGTTCCCGACCTGGCGCCGGCCGACCGGGTCGCCGCCGGTGGCGACGGGCCGGGTCTACGACCTCGCGGTGACCGCCGCGCCGCGCGACGGGCGGGCCGGGGACGGGCCGGAGGCGGCCGCCGGGCTGCTCGAGCTCGGCGACGAGCGGGCGCGCACCCGGGACGACGGGGCCAGCACGATCAGCTACGCCGGCTGAGGGTCACGGCCAGCCGCGCGCCGGGGCCGTCAGCGAGACCACCGGCGCGCCCCGGACGGCGTCCAGGCCCCCTGCGTCGCTCCAGCCGGTCCACGGCCGGCGGTCGGGTCCGTCGACCAGCGTGAGGAGGCCGGCCCGGGGCGTCCGCCCGTGGCCGAGGACCGCGACCTCCACCTGGCCGATCGCCGCGTGCAGGCGGGCGGCGGCCCGCAGGAAGTCCCGCCGCCGGGCGTCCGGCTCGCGCGCCAGCAGCCCCGGCAGGAGGCGCTCGAGGTCGCGCGGGTCCCGGCTGCGCCGCACCTCTCCCAACCCGTCGAGCCCGTCGGCCGTGCCGCTGCTGCGGGCGTTGGCCACCAGACCGTCGGGCAGGCGGGCGGCCAGCGCGCGCACCGTCGGATCACCGAGCGGCAGGCCGGCCAGCTGGAGCCTCCAGGGGCCGCGCAGCGAGCCCAGGAACGCGCAGACCCCTTCCGCCAGCAGCTCGGCGGCCCCGTCGTCGCGGGCGAGCAGCCGCGCCGGCGGCCCACCACCCGGCGCCGGGCCGACCCCGTCGCCGAGCATCGTCACCAGGGTCCGGGGGCCGCGGCGGCGCAGCGCGAGGAACGCCGCCGCATCCGGCGGGCCGGGACGCGGCGGGCCGACGACGACCGCCGCGGGCCGGGCGCCACCCGGGCGGGCGGCCGTCGCGTTGAGCACGGCCGTGAGCCAGGGCGCCCGCGCGGTGACCGGGGCGCGGAGGCCGGCCATCAGCGGTGCCGCCACACGGAGCTCGCCGGCCACCCCGTCGCGACCGACGGCGACCCGCGTTCCCACCCCCGCATACGACCACAGCCGCCGACGGGGACCCATCGGCGGCCGGGGAACGGACTGGAACGGCCCCGCTGCAGGGGCCCGACGCGAGCTCGCGAGCGGTGGGGGGCAGCGGGGTCCTTCGTCTAGACGGCGCGGCGGCGCAGCCGGCGGCGCTCACGCTCCGACAGGCCGCCCCAGATGCCGAACCGCTCGTCGTTGGCGAGCGCGTACTCCAGGCACTGCGCCTTGACCTCGCAGCCGGTGCAGATCTTCTTGGCCTCGCGGGTGGAGCCACCCTTCTCGGGGAAGAACGCCTCGGGGTCGGTCTCGGCGCAGAGCGCCTGCTCCTGCCACGACTGCGCGTCGGCCTCGGCGCCGATGCCCAGCAGCCCGGCGATGCCCTGGCCGAGCCCCTGGGCGGGGCCCGCTCCGAACCGGTCGGACCGCTCGTTGCCACTGACGTAGTCGCTGAGCCACGAAACCTCGGCCATGTCGTTGCGTCCCCTCTCGCTCTTGCCCCGGTGCGCGGTTCCCGGGACGTTCCCGGACCGCCAAGCACTCGATGACATCGTCGGAATTACACGCGTGTCGTTGCCTACCCGTCAACTTTGCGCGGTGTAAGCGACACGCCACACCAGCCCCTCCCGTACCAGGCGTTCGTCAGATGTCGTCCCAACCCTCGACACGCCCGTGGAACAGTGCACAACTGCCTATCGGGCACGATGTCTTTCGTGCAGATCGTGGTGCTGGCTGGTGGGACCGGAGGGGCTCGATTCCTGCGGGGGGTGCGGGCCGCGAACCCTGAGGCGGAGATCACCGCCGTCGTGAACACCGGGGACGACGTGACCCTGCACGGGCTGCGCATCTGCCCGGACCTCGACACCGTCATGTACACCCTCGGCGGCGGCATCGACGAGGAGCGCGGCTGGGGCCGGGCCGCGGAGAGCTGGACGGTCAAGGAGGAGCTGGCCGCGTACGGCGCCGATCCCGACTGGTTCGGGCTGGGCGACCGCGACGTCGCCACGCACCTGGTCCGCACCCGCATGCTGGACGCCGGCTACCCCCTGTCGGCGGTGACCGCGGCCCTCGCCGACCGCTGGCAGCCCGGGGTGACCCTGCTGCCGATGAGCGACCAGCGGGTCGAGACCCACGTGGTGGTCGCCGAGCCGGGGACGGGCAACCAGCGGGCGATCCACTTCCAGGAGTGGTGGGTGCGGCACCGGGCGGCGCTCGACCCCCGGGCCTTCGTCCAGATCGGGGTGGACACCGCCCGCCCGGCCCCCGGCGTCGTCGAGGCGTTCGCGGCGGCCGACGCCGTGCTGCTCGCGCCGTCGAACCCGGTGGTCTCGATCGGCACGATCCTGGGCGTGCCCGGGCTGCGCGCGGCGCTGCTGGCCTCCCCGGCGCGGATCGTCGGCGTCTCACCGATCGTGGGCGGCGCGGTCGTCCGCGGGATGGCCGACCGGTGCCTGCCGGCCCTGGGCATCGAGGTCAGCGCCGAGGGCGTCGGCCGGCACTACGGCGCCCGGTCCGCCGGCGGCCTCCTCGACGCCTGGCTGGTCGCCCCGGACGACCCGGCGACGGTCCCGGGGGTCGACGTGCGGCAGGTGCCGCTGCTGATGTCCTCCCCCGAGGCGACCGCTGCGCTGGCCGGCGCCGCGCTCGAGGCCGCCGGTGCATGACGAAGGACCCCTCCGCCCCCCACCGCTCGCGCGCTCGCGGCGGGCCCCTGCGGAGGGGCCGACGGTGACGGGCGTTCCACCGGGGATCTCGGTCCTGCCGGTGCACGGGCTGCCGGAGTTCTCCCCCGGCGACGACCTGGCGGGTGCCATAGCGACGGCCGCGCCCTGGCTGGCCGACGGCGACGTCGTCGTCGTCACGTCCAAGGCGGTCTCGAAGGTGGAGGGCCGGCTGGTCCCCGTCCCCCCGGGCGCCGACCGCGAGGCGATCCGCCTGCAGGCCGTCGAGGACGAGGCGGTGCGCGTGGTGGCCCGCCGCGGCCCGCTCGCCATCGTGCAGACCCGCCAGGGCTGGGTGGTGGCCGCCGCGGGCATCGACGCCTCCAACGTGGGGCAGGACGCGCTCGTGCTGCTCCCGGAGGACGCCGACGCCTCCGCCCGGCGGCTGCGCGACCGGCTGCGCGCACTGCTCGGCGTCGAGGTCGCCGTGGTGGTCAGCGACACGTTCGGCCGCACCTGGCGCGAGGGGCTCACCGACGTGGCGGTCGGCTCGGCCGGCATCGCCGCGCTCACCGACCACCGCGGCGCGGTGGACGCCTGGGGCAACCGGCTCGAGACGACCCGGGTCGCCGTCGTCGACGAACTGGCCTCCGCCGCCGACCTGGTCAAGGGGAAGCTGGCCGGGGTGCCGGTCGCCGTCGTCCGGGGGCTGCCGTCGGCACCGGTCGACGCCGACGACCCGGGCACCCGGCCGCTCGTGCGGCTGCCGGCCGACGACCTCTTCCCCTACGGCTCCCGCGACCTGGTGCGCTCCCGCACGCCGGGTGCGGAGCTGGTGCCGCGGGCCGGGGAGCTCGAGGCGGTGTCCCAGGCCTTCCGCACCGCGAGCGCCGCGCTGCCGGAGTTTCCGGTCGTCCTGCGCCACGGGGGCGAGGGCGACGGCGTGGTCGACGTCCACCTCGTCGACGCGCCCAACATGACGACGGCGCTCAACCTCGGCGCGCTGCTCGGGGCGGTGATCGTCCAGCTGCACGCCGAGGGCTGGGCGACCCGGTGGGAGCCGGTCGGGACGCCCGGGGGCTCGTCGCTGGCCGGCCGGCTCTGGCTGGGCACCCCACCGTCCTGATCGGCCCCGTTCGGTAGCGTCGGGCCGTGGAGATCCGCGAGCTCGCCGTCCCTGACAGCTACGTCCTCGACCTGGTCCCGCACGGCGACTCCCGGGGGCGCTTCACCGAGTGGTACAAGGCCGGCGTGCTGGCCGAGGCCACCGGATTCGGCCTGACGCTGGCCCAGGCCAACCACAGCGTGTCCGCACGCGGCGTCCTGCGCGGTGTCCACTTCGCCCTCGTGCCGCCCGGCCAGGCCAAGTACGTGTATTGCCCGGCCGGGAAGGTGCTCGACGTGATCGTCGACATCCGGGTGGGCTCGCCGACCTTCGGCGTGCACGACTCCGTCGTCCTGGACAGCGAGCAGCCGCGGGCGGTCTACCTCGCCGAGGGTCTCGGTCACGCGTTCGTGTCCCTGGCCGACCACAGCTCGGTCACCTACCTGGTCTCCACCGGCTACTCCCCCGGCCGCGAGTTCGGCATCCACCCCATGGACCCCGACCTGGGTCTGCCGTGGCCCACCGACGTGGAGTTCGAGTTCTCGGCCAAGGACCAGGCCGCCCCGACCCTCGCCGAGGCGAAGGAGCAGGGCCTGCTGCCCACGATGGAGCAGTGCGCGGCCCGCTACGCGGAGCTGCGCGACCGCAGCTGAGCTGCCGCCGCCGAACACTGTGCGCTGGTCAGCAGTTCCGGGAAGGGAAGCTGCCGACTTGCGCACGATGTTCCTGGGCGTGGGTGCCTGCAGGCGAAGGTTGCCCGTCGCGGTACTAGATCCGGCGGTGGTCCGTGGGGGCGAACCGGGGCCCGCGCCGCGGCCGGCGCGGCCCGCCGGCCAGCAGCAGCCGCACCACCCGCTGCCGGTGTCCCCGCCACGGGTCCAGCAGCTCCAGCATCCCGGCGTCGTCGGTGTTCCGGCGGCCGGCGAGCGCCCAGCCGACGACGTTCTTCAGGTGGTAGTCGCCGACGCTGACCGTGTCGGGGCAGCCGAGGGTCCGCTGCACCACCTCGGCCGCCGTCCACGGGCCGATGCCGGGGATCGAGCACAGCCGCCGCTGCAGGGACGGCGAGTCGCCGGCGAGCTCCGGCTCCAGGCGGGAGGCCACCGACGCCACGGCGCGCAGCGCCCGTCGCCGGGCGCCGTCCAGGCCGCAGGCGTGCCACTGCCAGTCGGTCACCTCGAGGACCCGAGAGGGCGAGGGCGGCACCCGCATCCCCTCCGGGGCCGGGCCCGGGGCGGGCTCGCCGGCCAGCCGGAGGAGCTCCCGCCACACCCGGTTCGCCTCGACGGTGGTCACCTTCTGCTCCAGCACGGCGGGCACGAGCGCGTCCCAGGTGCGCCCGGTGCGACCCAGCCGCAGCCACGGCGTCGTGCGGTGCAGCTCGGCGACCAGCGGGTGGCCACCGGGGTCGAACCCGTCGGGTCGGTCGTCGGCCCCCAGCCACCCGGGCACCCGCGTGCCGGCCCAGTCCGCCCCGGGGCCCCAGGCGGTGATCCGCACCTCGGCGCCGGTCCGGGCGATCCGGACCGTGGCCGCGCCGTCGGGCGTGGTGGTGGTGCGCCAGAGCCCGCCCTCGGTGATCCGCAGCGTGGGGTCGCCGGTGCCGCGCCGGTGCGGACCGACGGCACGCAGGACGTCGAGCGGCCAGTCCGCCCGCCACGTCACCTCGACCGCGTCGTCCGGCGACAGGATGGTGCTCAGGACGTTCCCCCGGGGTGGTGCGGTCGGGCTGCTGCTCGTGCCGGTCAGGTCTGCGCGGGGCGACCCGTCACCGGGGGGCCATGCGCAGGGCGCCGTCCATCCGGATGACCTCGCCGTTGAGGTAGCCGTGCTCGATGATCGCGAGCGCGAGCTCGGCGAAGTCGGCCGGACGGCCGAGGCGCTTCGGGAAGGGTATGCCCGACGACAGCGCCGTCCGCGCCTCCTCGGGGAGCGACCCGAGCAGCGGGGTGTCGACCAGGCCGGGGGCGATGGTGCACACCCGCACGCCGACGCTGGCGAGGTCCCGGGCCGCCGGCAGGGTGAGCCCCACGATGCCGCCCTTGGAGGCGGCGTAGGCGGCCTGCCCGATCTGGCCGTCGTAGGCCGCGATGGAGGCGGTGTTGACGACGACGCCGCGCTCGCCGTCCTCCCCCGGCTCGGTCGTGGCCATGGCGGCGGCGGCGAGGCGCAGGACGTTGAAGGTGCCGACCAGGTTGACCATGACGGTGCGGGTGAAGGCGCCCAGGTCGTGCGGCGCGCCGTCCCGGCCGACGGTGCGCTGCGCCCAGCCGATGCCGGCGCAGTTGACCGCGATGCGCAGCGGGCGGTCCTTGCCGGCGGCGTCGGCGACGGCGGCCTGGACGTCCGCCTCGTCGGTGACGTCGGTGCGGACGAACGTGGTGTGCCCGCCCAGCTCCGCGGCCAGCGCCCGGCCGCGCTCCTCCTGGAGGTCGAGGATGGTGACGGCCGCCCCGCGGGCGGCCAGCGCCCGGGTGGTGGCCTCGCCGAGCCCGGAGGCCCCTCCGCTGACAACGGCTGCGACGTCGAAGCTCCTCATGCCGGGCAACGTACCGGCCCGTCCGGGGTGCGGACGGAGGGGTCCGGCACCGCTGCACCCGCCACTCCCGGCTCCACCGGCACCCCTGGTCCCGGCCCGCCCCACCCGCCCCGCGCCGGGCCCGGAGAGGGCTCCGGGCGTGGTTACCCTCGGCCGGTGACCTCCCGCACCCGTCGGACGGCCGCGACGGTGGTCCGGTTCCTCCTCGTGCCGCTGCTCGCCTTCCTCGCGCTCGGCGCCTGGGCCCTGGCCTCGCCGGTCGGGGCCAGCCCGGACGAGGACTTCCACCTCAGCAGCGTGTGGTGCGGGCAGGGCATCTCCGAGGGGGTCTGCGAGACCTCCTCCGAGGAGGGCGAGCGGCTGATCCCCGAGCCGCTCCTGCACGCCGCCGGCTGCTTCGCCTTCCGGTCCGAGGCCAGTGCCGAGTGCCAGTCCGCGTGGTTCGTGGAGGAGTCCGACGAGCTGAGCAGCAGCGGGCGGGGCAACTACTCCGGCGGCTACCCGCCGGTCTTCTACTACGTCATGAACGTCTTCGTCGGGGACGACATCTCCCAGTCGGTCGTGCTGATGCGGCTGGTCAACTCGGCGCTGTTCGTCGGCCTGGGCACCGCGCTGTACTGGCTGCTGCCCCGTGAGCGCCGGCAGCTGCTCGTGCTGGGCACCGCCGTCACGCTGGTCCCGCTGGGCCTGTTCATCGTCCCGTCGATCAACCCGAGCAGCTGGGCGGTCATCGCCGGGGCGCTGGTGTTCCCGGCGATGGTCGGCTTCTTCCAGTGCACCGGCCGGCGCCGGGTCGCGCTCGGCGCGCTGGGCGCGGTGGCGACGCTGGTGGCCGCCGGGTCCCGCGCCGACTCGGCCGTCTACGCGGTGCTGGCCATCGCCCTGGCCGCGCTCCTGGCGCTGCGCTGGACCCGGCGGGCCTGGAAGCTGCTGGCCCTGCCGCTGGTGCTGGCCGTGGCCTGCGCGGTCAGCTACGTGACGTCGGGGCAGAACGAGGCGGCGACGGTCGGGTTCGACGGCACCTCGGGCCCGGTCACCGGTGCCGCCGGGCAGCTGGCCTACAACCTGCTGAACGTGCCCGAGCTGTGGGCGGGGGCGTTCGGCTACTGGAACCTCGGCTGGCTGGACACGCGGATGCCCTCGATCGTCTGGGTGGTCAACGTGGTGGCCTTCGGCGTCGTGGTGTTCCTGGGCATGCGGCGGTCCTCCCGGCGCAAGATCGCCGCCTTCCTGATCACCCTCGCCGCCGCCTGGCTCATCCCGACGTACGTGCTGGTGCAGTCCTCGGCCCTGGTGGGCAGCCAGGTGCAGCCGCGCTACCTGCTCCCCCTGCTGATCCTGCTCGCCCAGGTGGCCCTGTTCCGGACCGGGGACGAGCGGCCGGAGTTCAGCCGGGCGCAGCTGTGGAGCCTGGCCGCGGCGCTGTCGGCGACCGCCGCGATCTCGCTGCACTTCAACATGCGCCGCTACATCACCGGCACCGACGTGTTCGGGGCGAACCTCGACGCCGGGATCGAGTGGTGGTGGGCGATCCCCGTCTCACCGATGGTGGTGTGGGCGCTGGGCTCGGTGTCCTTCGCCGCCGCCCTCGTGCTCTGGGTCCGCAGCACCCCCGCGGACGACGCCCCGCGGGCCCTCGGGTCGGCGGACGGTGCCGCGGACGACGACGTCAGCGATCGCGACGGCGTCGGCGATCCGCCCACCGTCCCCCAGGAGCGGTACCAGGGCGAACGGCCCATGGTGGCCGCCTCGGCGGGGTCCTACCGTCCGGCCTGACCGCCGGCGGTGGCTCACGACCAGGCGGAGCCCCGGGTCCCCTCCACCGCGGCCAGCAGCTGCTTGACCCGCTCGGCCTCGCTGGCCGGGCAGACCATCGTGACGTCGCGGGTGTGCACGACGACGCAGTCGGAGACCCCGGCCAGCGCGACAAGGTGCTCCGGGTCGTCGCTGAACACGACGTTCCGGTGGCTGTCGACGAACACGGTCAGCCCCCGGGCCGCATTGCCCTGCTCGTCGCCGGCCAGGGTGTGCGCGAGGGCCGGCCAGGAGCCGACGTCGAGCCACTCGACGTCGAGGTCGGCGACGAGCACCCGGCCCGCCTCGGCGGCGGCCGGCTCCAGCACGGCGTAGTCCACGCTGATCTTCGGCAGGGTCGGGAAGACCTCGGCCAGGACGGCGTCCCGCTGCGCACCCGCCGGGGCGGCGACGACGCGGCGCAGCCCCTCGGCCGTGGCCGGCAGGTGCTGGGCGAGCGCGTCGAGGACGGTGCGGGCGCGCCAGACGAACATCCCGGAGTTCCACAGGTACTGCCCGGACGCCAGGTACTCCTCCGCGGTCGCCCGGTCCGGCTTCTCGCGGAAGGACGCCGCCTCGGCCACCCCGGGCAGCCCCGTGGCCGCGCCGCGCTGGACGTAGCCGAAGCCGGTGGCCGGCGAGGTGGGCCGGATGCCGAGCGTCACCAGGGCGTCCGGTCGCTCGGCCAGCGCGTCGTAGGCGGCGCCCAGGGCGGCGGCGAAGCGCTCGACGGGGCGGATGACGTGGTCGGCGCTCACGACGGCCAGTTCCGCGCCGGGATCGACGTCCTCCACGAGGGCGGCGGCCAGGCCGACCGCGTTGGCGGTGTCCCGGGCGACGGGCTCCAGGATCAGCCGGTCGGCCCGCAGGTCGGGCAGCGCGGCGGCCACCTGCTCCCCGTAGCGCGCCGCGGTGCAGACCCAGATCCGGTCCGCGGGCAGCACGGCCCGCAGCCGGCCGAAGGCCTCCTCGAGCAGGCTGTGGGCCCCCGACCGCTCGTCCGACGGGTCGTCGGCGACCAGGTCGAGCAGCTGCTTGGGCCGGCCGGCACGCGACAGCGGCCACAGCCGCGTCCCCGAGCCTCCGGCCATGATCACTGCATGGCGCACGCGGCCACCTCTCTCGCGGTCATCGGCGGTGTCCTCAGCTCTCCGGACCGGTCCCGGAGGGCCGCCGGGGGCGCCGGCGCAGCTGCGCCAGCGTGTCGGCGGACCGCTGCGGGACCGCTCCCGCCCCGACCCGGGCGCTCAGGTGGGACAGGAGCATGCGCCCGCCCAGGCCCAGCCGCAGCAGCGCCCGCAGGAGCACGTACCGCCGCCCGGGGTAGCGGCGGCTGAGGTAGCGCAGGGCGCTGGTGTGGTGCACCCGCTGCATGCGGTGCGGCTCGCGGCTCGTGCTGTGCCCGCCCTCGTGCTCGACGACCGCCGAGGGCGCGTACACGTGCAGCCACCCGCGCCGGCTCAGCCGGGCGGCGAGGTCGACGTCCTCGAAGTACATGAAGTAGCCGGGGTCGAAGCCGCCGACGGAGTGGAAGGCGGCGACGTCGACGAGCAGGCAGGACCCCGACAGCCACCCGGCCGGGCGCTCCCGCGGCTCCTCCGACTCCCGCCGGTACCGCTCGGTCCACGGGTTGCTCGGCCAGATCCAGCCCAGCAGCGCGTGCCCGGTGCCGGTGGACAGCGACGGCAGGTCCCGCGCCGAGGGGTAGAGGCGTCCGTCGGGGGTGCGGATGGCCGGCCCGAGGGTCGCCGCGCGCGGCCAGCGGGCGGCGACGGCGAGCAGCTCGTCGACCGCGCCCGGGTCGAACCGCACGTCGGGGTTGGCGACCAGGGCCCAGCCCTCGTGCACGTCGGCCAGGGCGGCGTTGACCGCGGCGCCGTAGCCGACGTTGCCGCCGGTCACGAGCAGCCGGACGTCGTCGCTGCCGGCGGCGGCGCGCTCAGGCACCCCGTCGGTGGAGCCGTTGTCGGCGAGCACGACGTCCAGCGGCCGCGTCGTCGCGGTCCGCAGGGTGTCCAGGAAACCGGTGAGCGCATCGCCCGGCGAGAAGGTCACGGCCACCACGCGCAGCGCGGGTCGGGCCTGCTCCTCGGTCACTCCCCGACCTTACGTTCCGCTCCCGCGTGCGCCCCGGCGGGCGACCGCCCGGTCACGTCACAGGTCCGCCGCCCAGTCCGTGCCGTGGTGGGCGGCGATGGCACGGGCGTAGGTGCGCACGTGCTGCTCCGCGCACGCCACCCAGGTGAACGTCCCGGCCCGGCGGACGGCGTCGGCGGAGAGCTCCGCCCGGCGCCCGGGATCGTCGAGCAGCGCCCGCAGGCACGCCGCGATGCCGTCCGCGGTGGGGTCGGCGTAGGCCACGGCGTCGCCGCCGACCTCCGGGAGGGCCAGTGCCCTCGTGGTCAGGACCGGCGCGCCGCAGGCCATGGCCTCCAGCACCGGCAGGCCGAACCCCTCCCCCTGGCTCGGGTAGGCGACCACCTCCGCGCCGCCGAGGAACCCGGCGAGCAGCTCCAGGGGCAGGTACCCGGGCAGGAGCAGCTCCAGCTCCGGCGGGACCGCTGCCCGCGCCTCCTCGATGCCGGTGTCCCAGCCCCGCCCGCCGGCGACGACCAGGGCCGGCGGGTCGTCGAGGTCGGCCACGGCGCGGCGCCAGCCCTCGACGAGGAGCGGCACGTTCTTGCGCGGCTCGATCGTCCCGAGGAACGCGACGTAGCCGCGCGACCGGAGCCCGAGATGGGCGCGGGCGGCGGCCACCCGGTCGGCGCCGGGCACGTGGAAGGTGTCCGGGTCGACGCCGTGGTGGGCGACGTGGACCTGCCCGCGCACCAGGCCGGTGACCCGGTCCAGCTCGTCGAGGGTGGCCTTCGACGGCACGATGCAGGCGTCGGCCCGCTGGAGGGAGACCTTCGTCCAGGCCCGGAAGAACCGCCGCTTGACGGGCTGGTGCACCTCGGGGTGGGTGAAGAACGTCGCGTCGTGCAGCGTGCTCACGACGGGGACCGGCGTGCGCAGGGGCATCGTGTAGTGCGGGCAGTGCAGCACGTCGGCGCCGACCCGCGCGGCCAGCCGGGGCAGGCCGGTCTGCTCCCACAGCAGCCGGCCCGGCCGCCGGGCGACGGCGTCGGGAGCGGCGATCACCGTGCCGGACGGCACGAGGCCGCCGTAGTGCTCGGTGTCCCGGCGCTGGCAGACGACGGCCAGGTCGGTGCCGAGCGCGCCGAGGGCGGGCACGAGCTGGTCGACGTAGCGGCCCACCCCGCCGCGGTCCGGTGGCACGGCGGTGGCGTCCACGAGGACTCGCGGACCACGGCTGGCGCCCATCTGGACATCCCTTTCCTCGGCGGACGTGCCTACCGTACGAGCGCGTCGGCGACGCCCTCGGCCCCGCGTCGCGCGGGGCGCCGGTTCACTGCGGCCGCACGTCCAGCGCGCCCTCGAGCGGTCCGTCCGCGACCGGGCCGGCGCTCAGCGGACGGGCCAGCCGCCGGCGGAGGGCCAGCGCGGGCCACACGGTGGCGGCCACCGTCGCCGCCAGGAAGGCCAGGCCGACCCGCTGCTCCAGCCGCAGCGGGACGGCGATCACGACGAGGAACGCGCCGGTGCCCAGCACCCAGCCGATCACCGACGTGGCGTAGGCCCGGAGCGCGATCAGCGTCTGCGCGAGCGCCGAGGCGAGCATGAAGAGCCCGGCGCCGACGGCCAGCGGCCAGATGTCGGTGCGCGTGGTCTGGTACTCCGGCCCGTAGAACAGCGTCACCAGCCAGGGGCCCACCCCGACGAAGACCACGACCCCGGCCAGGGCCAGCGCGGTCACGGCCGCGACGACGGCGCGCAGCCGGCCCACGAAGCCCGCCCGGTCGCCCCGGGCGACGAGGGCCGCCATCCCCGGCAGGAATGCGGCCTGGATGGCCGAGAAGAGGAACAACGGCATGCGGGCGAGCACCAGCACGCTGATGAACACCCCGGCGCGGGCCGCCTCGGCCGGCCCGGCGAGCACGCTGGCCGCGACCGGCGCGGCGTTCACCACGAACTGTGCGAGCAGGGTTCCCACCATCAGCACGCCGAGCGCGCCGGCCAGCTCCCGCCAGGTGTCGTCGGGCGGTGCCGGCTCGGTCGCCGGACCCAGCCGCCAGGCGGTCGCGAGGACGGCGGCGACCGGGGCCGCGGCCAGGGCGAAGCCGTACCAGCCCACCGTGTCCACGCCGACGAGGGCCAGCGCCGCGGAGACGACCAGCCGGAGCACGCCGTCGATCCCGAGCTGCCAGCCGTACCGGCCGAACGCCTCGGCCCCGGCGAAGGCGCCGCGGGTGAGGTGCTCGGCGCCGAGACCGGCCAGGCCCACGAGCAGCGCCAAGACGAGGGACTCCTGACCGCTGAACACGCGGTCGGCCAGCGGCTCGGAGAAGACGACCAGCCCGACACCGATCAGCACGACCAGGGCGCCGGCCAGCAGGCAGCCGCGCAGGAACAGCTGCCGCGACCCGAGGCCGGCCGCACGGCGGTGGGCGATCGCCCGGCCGAGCTCCTGCTCCAGCGGCTGGAAGAACGCCGGGCCCGCCGCGTTCACGATCACCCACAGGGTCGCCAGCGGGGCGAACGCGGCCGGCCCCAGGGCCCGGCCGCTGATCGACAGGAAGGCGAAGGACGCCAGGCCGAGCACGACGAGCCCGAGGCCGACCGAGCCGATCTGCTGGGTCAGCGCGGGCAGGCGGCGGCTGATGGGAACCTCCAGGGACGGTGGGGCGGCGCCGGAGGCCAACGGGCCGGGCGGTGCGTGCCGCCCGGGGGCGGAACCGCCCGGCGGGTGCTCAGCTGGCGCGCGAGTCCTTGCTCAGGTCCGCGGGCAGCACGGTCGCCTCGACCACGTCGGCCCGCAGCCGGGCCTCCGCCTCGCCGAGGGCCACCTGGCGGGCCAGCCGGGTCATCCGCGCCTCCTGCTCGCGGAAGCGCACGCTCACGCTGCCGACCAGGTAGATGATGACGACGGCCAGCACGTACAGCAGGAGGTCGGTACCACGGGTCACGCCCGACCAGTCGGCGAGGCTCTGCAGGACGCCGGGGAAGAGCACGCTGAGCACACCGGCGACGACGGTGAGGCCGGCGATGAGCTTGCGGCGGGCCTGCCCGCGGACGGAGTTCCGGGAGCGCAGCGACAGGACGACCGCGAGGACGACGGCCGGCACCAGCAGGAACTGGATGATCACTTGCGGCTCCACGTGGTGATCCGGTGCGACACGATGTCGGCGAGGATGTTGATGCTGTTGAGCAGCGGCTGGCCCTTGGAGCGCGAGTACTCGGTGTAGAGGACGTGGACCGGGTACTCGGTGACGCGCAGCGGGGAGCTGGTGAGCACCTGCTCCAGCTCGCTCGCGTGCGCCATGCCGATGTGGGCCAGGTCGATCTTCGCGGCGACCTCCCGGGTCACCAGGCGCAGCCCGTTGTGCGCGTCGGTCAGCCGCACCTCGCTGCCGCGGTTGAACACCTTGGTGGCGACCTTGAGGATCGTGCGCCGCAGCCAGCTCATCTCGGTCCGGGCGTCGCCGTCCAGGAAGCGTGACCCGAGAACGACGTCGTAGCCCTGCTTGATCTTCTCGATCATCCCGAGCAGGTCCTGAGCCTGGTGCTGGCCGTCGGCGTCGAACGTGGCGATGTACTTCGCGTCGGTGAACCGCTGCGCCGCCTCGAACCCGGTCTGCAGGGCGCCACCCTGCCCGAGGTTGATCGGGTGGGTGACGCGCACCGCACCCGCCTTGTCGATCTCCTCGGCGGAGTGGTCGGAGCTGCCGTCGTCGACGGCGATGACGACCATCCCGAGGTCGACCAGCTCTCTGATGACGCCCGCCACGACCGTGGCCTCGTTGTAGACCGGCATGACGACCGCGGTCTCCGCGCGCCGCGACAGCGGCGCGAGAGCGACGGGAAGCGTTCGGTTCATTACGCCGATGTTAGAGGAATCGGGGCCCGTTCCAGGGAGGCGGACGGATCGGTTCGTCCCATGGGTCACAGCCGCACCGGACCCCCCGACGGCCCCTTCCGCACGGGTCCGGCGAGCACCCGCGGACCGGCCGGGCGGGGGCCGGGGCGCACCCGTCACCGCCTAGTGTCGCTGGAGACGACCACCAGACGGGAGCCGACACGCATGACACGGATCTTGATCACCGGAGGGGCCGGGTTCATCGGCTCCAACCTGGCCCGCCTGGCCCTGGCCAGCCCCGGCGTCACCGGCGTGGTCGTGCTGGACGACCTCTCGACCGGGGCCCGCGAGAACCTCGCCGGGCTCGACGTCGAGTTCCACGAGGGCTCGATCACCGATCCGGAGGCGCTGGACCGGGCCGTGGCGGGGGTCGACGCGGTGGCCCACCTGGCCGCGATGGCCAGCGTGCCCCAGTCGATCGACGATCCGATGGGCTGCCACGAGGTGAACGCGACCGGCACCCTGCGGGTCCTCGAGGCGTGCCGGCGGCACGGGGTCGACCAGGTCGTCGCCGCCTCGTCGAGCGCGGTGTACGGCGCCAACCCCGCCCCGGTGAAGAGCGAGCGGGACTGGGTCCGCCCGCTGAGCCCGTACGCCGTGAGCAAGCTGGCCACCGAGCAGTACCTGCTCGCCTACCAGACCTGCTACGGCATGTCGACGATGGCCTTCCGCTTCTTCAACGTCTACGGCCCCGGCCAGCCGGCCGGCCACGTGTACGCGGCGGTGATCCCCATCTTCACCGAGTCGCTCCTGGCCGGGCGCCCGCTGCCGGTCAACGGCGACGGCAGCCAGACCCGCGACTTCGTCTTCGTGGGGACCGTCTGCCGCATCCTGCTGACGGCGCTGCTGGAGCGGCGGTCGCACGAGGAGCCGGTGAACATCGCGCTGAACACCGAGACGTCGCTGCTGGAGCTGGTCGGCGCCCTCGAGAAGGCGACCGGCCAGACGGCCGAGGTCGAGTTCCGCCCGCCCCGCGCCGGGGAGATCGCCCAGTCGCGCGCCGACGACAGCGTGCTGCGCTCCCTCTTCCCCGACCTCGACCCCGTCCCGCTCTCCGCCGGGCTCGCCGAGACCGTGGCCTGGTTCCGCGCCCGGGCGGGCGCCTAGTCGTGCAACGCCGACGGGGCCCGCGACCGGTGTGGTCGCGGGCCCCGTCGGGGATCGTGCGGGAACTCAGTGGTCGATGCGCACCTTGCGGCCGGACCGCTCGTCGTCCAGCTGCTGGATGTCGGCGTCGACCATGATCTTGACCAGGTCCGGGGGCAGCACCTTCGGCACCCAGCCCAGCTCGCGCTCGGCCTTGGAGGCGTCGCCGATCAGCGCGTCGACCTCGGTGGGCCGCTCGTAGCGCTCGTCGTGCTTGACGTACTTCTCCCACTCCAGGTCCGCGTGCTCGAACGCCATCCGGACGAAGTCCTTGACCGAGTACGCGGTGCCGGTCGCCAGGACGAAGTCCTGCGGGGTGTCGTGCTGGAGCATCCGCCACATGCCCTCGACGTACTCGGGCGCGTAGCCCCAGTCGCGGACGGCGTCCAGGTTCCCCATGTGCAGGGCGGGCTGCAGCCCGGCCTTGATCCGCGCGACCGCCCGGGTGACCTTGCGGGTCACGAACGTCTCGCCACGGCGGGGCGACTCGTGGTTGAAGAGGATGCCGTTCACCGCGAACATGCCGTAGGCCTCGCGGTAGTTCTTGGTCGCCCAGTAGGCGTAGACCTTGGCCACGCCGTAGGGGCTGCGCGGGTAGAACGGCGTGTCCTCGGCCTGCGGGGGCGGGGTGGCGCCGAACATCTCCGACGACGACGCCTGGTAGATCTTGGTCTCGACGCCGGCCGAGCGGATGGCCTCCAGCAGCCGCATGGCGGCGATGCCGGTGACGTCGCCGGTGAACACCGGCTGGTCGAACGAGACCCGCACGTGCGACTGGGCGCCGAGGTTGTAGACCTCGTCGGGGTTGATCTCGCGGATCAGGTTGATCAGGTTGACGCCGTCGTTGAGGTCCCCGTAGTGCAGGAACAGGTGGCGGTCGCTGTCGTGCGGGTCCTGGAAGATCGGGTCCAGGCGCTCGGTGTTGAAGCTCGACGAGCGGCGCACGATGCCGTGGACGTCGTAGCCCTTCTCGAGCAGGAGCTCGGCCAGGTACGAACCGTCCTGACCGGTGATACCGGTGATCAGAGCCTTCTTGGTCATGAGTGTCTTCCTTGGTCCCGTGGTGGTCTGAGGGTGGGGAGCCGGAGGGCTACCGGCGGTCCAGGCAGCGGCCGAGGGCCTCGTCGAGGACGGCGAGCTCGCGGGTGAGGTCCTTCTCCTGGTTGCCGACGAAGAAGCCGTGGTCGTTGACGACCTCGGCGTTCTTCAGCTCCCCGGAGATGCGGTGGTCCAGGTGCTTGAGCACCGGCTGCCGGGTGAAGTTGCCGGCCACGATCGGCCGGTACTCCACCCCGGCCGCGTCGAGGGCGTCCAGCACCGTCCGGCGGTCGACGCCGGCGCCCGGGTCGACGATCATCGAGAAGCCGAACCAGCTGCTCTCGCCGGTCTCGCGCTGCGGGCGCAGCTGCGGGTACTGGCCGACGACCTCGAGGAACGTGCGGGCGTTGCGCCGCCGTCCCTCGATGAACTCCGGCAGCCGGGCCACCTGCACCTGGGCGAGGGCGGCCTCCATCTCGATGGGGCGCACGTTGTACCCGGGCAGGAAGAAGTGGAAGGACTCCATGAACGGGTCCGGGTTCTTCCGCCCGCCGATCAGGTTCTCCTCGGGCAGGTCCCGCGTCCAGCCGTGCGCGCGCAGCGCCAGCAGCAGGTGGTGCAGCTCGTCGTCGTCGGTGCTGATGTACCCACCCTCCATCGTGGAGATGTGGTGGGAGAAGAACGAGCTGTAGGTGCCCATCTGGCCGAACGTGCCGGCCTGGCGCCCGTTGTAGGTGGCCCCGAGGGACTCGCAGTTGTCCTCGATGAGCAGCAGCCCGCGCTCGTCGCAGAACGCCTGCAGCCGGTCGAAGTCGTTGGGGTTGCCCAGCAGGTTGACCGTCATCACCGCGCGGGTGCGGTCGGTGACCGCCGCCGCGAGCGCGTCCAGGTCGTAGTTGAGCGTGTCGAGGTCGACGTCGACGAACACCTGCCGCAGGCCGTACTGGTGCAGCGGGTAGTACGTCGTCGGCCAGGAGACGGCCGGCACCAGGACCTCGTCGCCCGGGGCGAGGGCACCCTCGGAGCGGTACATGAGCGCACCGACCATGAGCAGGTTCGCCGAGCTGCCGGAGTTCACCATCACGGTGTGCCGGGCGCCGAGGAAGTCGGCGAACTGCCGCTCGGCGGCCCGGACCTCCGGGCCCATGGAGAACCGCCCGCTCGCGGTCACCCGCGCCAGGGCGGCGTACTCGTCCGCCACCCAGGAGCTCGTGGCGAGGGGGTAACGGGGCGTGGCGCTCATCGGGCCGTCTCCAGGTAGTGCTCGTAGGTGCGCCGCAGGCCGTCGGTCAGGGACGTCGGGGCCTTCCAGCCCCACGCATCCGCCAGGTCCACCGACAGCAGCTTGCGCTTCATGCCGACCAGCTTGGACGTGTCGTGGACGAACGTCCCGCCCCACCCGACGACGTCGGCGATCTCGGCGTAGTACTCGTTGATCGTGTAGTCGTGCCCCAGGCCGACGTTCACCAGCGGGGGCAGGGTGTCCCACCGCTCGATCGCGTGCCCCACGAAGTCGACGAGGTCACCGACGTACATGAACTCGCGGCGGGCGGTGCCGTCGCCCCAGATCTCCACCTCGGCATCGCCGGCCCGGCGGGCGTCGTCGATCTTGCGGATGGCCGAGGGCACCATGTGGCTGCGGGGCGGCTCGAAGTGGTCGCCCGGGCCGTACAGGTTGCACGGGATGGCCGTCTTGTAGTCGCAGCGCGGGTCGTCGTTGCGCAGCATCGCCGCGTACTTGAGGACGGCGATCTTGGCGACCGCGTACCCCTCGTTGGTGGGCTCGAGCGGGCCGGTGTGCAGGTCGTCCTCGCGGAGCTGCTCGTCCCGGTCCTTCGGGTAGATGCAGCTGCTGCCGAGGTTGAGCACCCGCGGGACGCCGGCCAGCCGGGCCGCCTCCAGCACGTTGAGGCCCATCATCGTGTTCTCGTACAGGAACAGCGCGTTCGCCGCGGCGTTGGCCGCGATCCCGCCGACCCGGCCGGCCGCGTGGATGATCAGGTCCGGAGCCAGCCGGCTGACCGTCTCCTGCACGCTCCGGGCGTCGAGGAGGTCGAAGGTGTCCCGGCCGGGCGCCTGGACCTCGTGGGCTTCGGAGAGGCCCCGGACGAGATTGCTCCCGACCATGCCCCTCCCTCCGGTGATCAAGAGGCGCATCCGGTCCGAACTCCTGGCTCTCGGGTGGTGGACGTCGAGGAAGGCATCCATCGACGGGCGGCGGTAACGGGCACCACGGACGGTCGTGACGGGCCCGTGGCGCCGTGTCCCGGAGTCCCCTCCGGATCGACCACCCGGCCCGTCCTGGCCCGCGGCCGCACGGCCGTCGGACCCGTCCGTCACAGTACCGTGACACAGCCCGCCGCCGGCTGCCTCGCGGCCGACCGCGGGCACCGCAGCACCACTGGCCACAGCCGCCCCAGCGGCCGCGCACAGCCGCCCGCGCGGCCGCCTCCGGGCGGTGCCCCGACCCTCCGTCTGGGAGACTTCCGGGGCCTCCCGGGCGCACCCGCCCGGGGCGGCCCGCCCCTCCCGCAACGCACAGGCAGGTTCTCAGGTGCTTCCGTCGATCAGCGTCGTGACCCCCACGTTCAACCAGGCCCGGTTCATCGAGCAGGCCGTGGACTCGGTCCGCGACCAGCACTACCCGAACCTGGAGCACATCGTCTACGACGGGCTGTCCACCGACGACACCCTCGAGGTGCTGAAGCGGTACGGCGACGACCTCGTCGTCGTCTCGGAGGCCGACTCGGGCCAGACCGAGGCCATCAACAAGGGGCTGCGGCGGGCGACCGGCGACGTCATCTGCTGGCTGAACTCCGACGACTACCTGCTGCCCGGTGCCCTGCAGGCCGTGGGCGAGTACTTCGCGGCCCACCCCGAGGCCACCTGGGTCACCGGCGACGGCGTGATCGTCGACGTCGACGGCACGCCCATCCAGCGCCCGGTGCGCACCTACAAGCAGGTCCTGCGCCGGTTCGGGCCCTCGGCGTACCTCGGCCTGGCCAACGGCATCGTGCAGCCGGCCACGTTCTGGCGCCGCTCCGTCCACGACGAGCTCGGCTACCTCGACGAGTCGCTGCACTACACGATGGACTACGACTGGTGGCTGCGGCTCCTCACCACCGGGCGCCCCGGGAAGATCGACCGGCCGATGTGCGGCTTCCGGATCCACGACGCGTCCAAGAGCGGCAGCCTCTACGAGCAGATGCTCGACGAGGACTACCTGACGTTCCGCCGGCACACCTCCTCGCGGGCGCTGTCCGCCGCGCACAAGGCCCACAACGCGCTCATCCTGGCCGCCTACCGTCGGATCAAGTAGCCGGCCGGCGGCGCCGATAGGCTGAGCCGATGCGAGGGATCATCTTGGCCGGCGGCAGCGGGACGCGGCTCTACCCGATCACCAAGGCGATCAGCAAGCAGCTGATGCCGATCTACGACAAGCCGATGGTCTACTACCCGCTGTCCCTGCTGATGAATGCGGGGATCCGCGAGGTCCTGGTCATCACCACGCCGGAGGACCAGGCGGGCTTCCAGCGGCTGCTCGGCGACGGCTCGGACGTCGGCATCGAGATCAGCTACGCCGTCCAGCCGCGCCCCGAGGGCCTGGCCCAGGCGTTCGTCATCGGGGCGGAGTTCATCGGCGACCAGCCGGTCGCCCTCGTCCTGGGCGACAACATCTTCTACGGGACGGGGCTGGGCGAGAGCCTCCGCGCGAACACCGACCCCCAGGGCGGGCACGTCTTCGCCTACCACGTGGCCAACCCCACCGACTACGGCGTCGTGGAGTTCGACGCGGCCGGCCGGGTCATCTCCATCGAGGAGAAGCCGGCCGAGCCCAAGAGCAACTACGCGGTGCCCGGGCTGTACTTCTACGACAACCAGGTGGTCGACATCGCCGCCAAGATCCAGCCGAGCGCCCGCGGCGAGCTGGAGATCACCGCCGTCAACGACGAGTACCTGCGGCGCGGGCAGCTGACGGTCACCGTGCTCCCCCGCGGCACCGCGTGGCTCGACACCGGCACGCACGTGTCGATGATGCAGGCGGCCGAGTTCGTGCAGGTCGTCGAGGAGCGGCAGGGCTGGAAGATCGGCTGCATCGAGGAGATCGCCTGGCGTCGCGGCTTCATCGACGACGACCAGCTCGCGGCCCTCGCCCGGCCGCTGCAGAAGAGCGGGTACGGCGACTACCTGCTGCGGCTGCTCTCGGAGTCCGGCCCGCCCGCCTGAGTCACCCCGCCGCCCGGCGCTCGACGCAGGTCAGGGCGCCGTTGGAGAACCGCTGCTCGTAGCCCTCGGCGCCCAGCAGGTCCAGCAGCGGGACCGCATCGGCGAACGTGCAGACGATCTGCACGTCGAGGGCGGTCAGCGCGGCGGGCGCGGCGGCCAGGTCGGCGGGCGCCGCACCGCCGTCCGCCAACCGCTGCAGCACGCCCCGCTCCGCCATCTGCGCCCCGGGGAGGTCCGCGTAGTCGGCCATGTACGCCGGCCGCGAGCCGACCCGGCGGACGTCGGCGGTGACGACGCCGAGCGCGGCGGTGGACTCCACGGGCGCGGCCACCCTGCCCGCCGGCTCCTGGGCCGCGACCCACCGGGCCATCTTGAGATGGGCCGGGGAGATCTTCCACTCGGCGGGAGCGAGCCGGGCGCCGTTGGTGGTGCTCCACAGCGGCACCCCGCCCCAGACGAGAGCGCCCGCGACGACGACCGCGACCGGCACCCCGAGGGGCAGCCGCCGCGGCCCGCCCGGGATCGCCGCGAGCATGCCGACCAGCGCGGGCACGGGCACGATCCAGGTCAGCCGCCAGGCGATCGCGTCGGTGCCCATGACCGCGACGGCGACGTCGTACAGGACCGGCACGGCGATCAGCAGGCCGGCGCCGACGGCCGCCGCCGCGGTCCACCTGCCGGCGGCGTCCGCGCCGGACCACCAGCGCGGCCAGAGACCGCCGAGCAGCACCACCACGGCCGCGACGACGACGACGGCCGCCGGGATCCCGGTCCCCAGCACCTTCGCCCAGGGGCCCGCCGCGGCCGCGTCCACCAGGCCGATGCCGCGCGCCTCGCCGGCGAGGACGGTCACCGCACCGGCGGCCAGCGCGGGGCCGGCACCGGCGGCGAACGCCGCTCCCGCCAGAGCCGGGCGCCGGGCCAGCAGCCCGGGGACCAGCGCGACCAGCACCACGCCGGGGACGACGAAGATGGCGGCGGGGGTCAGCCCGACCGAGGCCACCCCCAGCAGGGCGGTGACCAGCAGCGCCGCTCGCCGGGCCCGCTCCCCCTCCACCTTCCAGAGCGCCGCCACGACGGCGTAGAGCAGCGGGACGACCAGCGCGAGGAAGACCACCTTCCCCTGCCAGATCCGCCCCAGGTGCAGGTTGCCCCAGGACGCGGCGGTCGCCCCGCCGAACACCAGGAAGACCCCCGCCAGGGCCAGGCACGCCCCCGGCCGGCGGACGCCCCAGGCCCGCAGCAGCATCCACAGCGCCCAGACGGCGCCCGCGGCCACGACGGGCGGGAACAGGACGTACACCACGGTGCCCGCGCTGAGCCCGGAGACCCGCGCCACCCAGCCCAGCAGCGCCTCGATCGACGGCAGGTAGGGCGTCTGGGCGGCCAGCCCGGGCCACGCCCCGTCGGAGAAGAGGACGTCGCCGACCCGCACGTCGCCGTGCGCGGCGATCCACGTGCTGCGGACGACGTAGGACGCGTCGTCGAGGTCGGGGCGGACGACGAGAAGGGACCCGACGGCCGCGCCCAGGGCGAGCGCCAGCGGGGGCCACGGCGAGGCCGCGGGGATGCCGGCGAGCACCGGTCGCAGCCACCGGACCGTGGCCGCCACCACGAGCGGCGCCGTCGCCAGCCAGGTCCAGAAGGCGACCGACGACGGCGCGACGCCGGCGAGCGCGACCAGGTAGCAGACGCACCAGCCGGCGAAGACGGCCACGCCGGAGAGCACGGTGAGGTCGGCGAACGCGACCAGCCGCGCGCGCCGGAGGGGAGCACGCCCGGCAGGACCACCGGCGTCCGGCGGCCGGTCGAGCAGCGGGACGGACACCCAGGGCTCCCAACGAGGATGAGGCGCGGCCACCGGCCCGGCGTCGTGCACCGGTCAGCGGGCCGTCGTGTGCCGCGGTACGGCGAGGATGCCCGTCCGGTCCCCGGCCCGGTCAGCCGGGCCGGTCCGCGCCGCACAGGTCGCGGTAGAGGCTCTCCAGTTCTACCGCAGCCGCCGCCCAGGTGAACAGCGAGGCACGCCGCCGCCCCTCCGCGGACATGCGGGCCCGCTCCCCCGGGTCGTCGACGACGGCCCGCAGCACCCGGGCGAGCTCCGCCGCGTCGCCGGTCGCGGCGATCCGGGTGGCGGCCCCGCCGACCTCGACCAGCGCGGGGTCGGCCGAGGTGACCACCGGCACGCCCGCCGCCATGCCCTCGACGACGGGGAGCCCGAAGCCCTCGGCCCGGCTGGGCACCACGAGCGCCGTGGCGCCGGCGAGCGCCACGCTGAGATCGGTGTCGGAGAGCCTGCCCATGACCCGCACCCGCCCCGCCGGCAGGCCCAGTCCGGCCGCGACCTCGTCCGGGTCCACCCCGCCCCAGCCCGGCTGGCCCACGACCACCAGCGGCAGGTCCGGTGCCGCCGGATCCGCCAGGGCGGCGAGCAGCACGTCCAGCCCCTTGCGCGGCTCGATCGTCGCGAGGCTGAGCAGGTAGCCGGACGCGGGCAGCGCCAGCCGCTGCGCTCGGGCGGCGGCGTCCGGTGGCGGGGCCAGCAGCGCCGCCGTCCCGCCCTCCCCGATCACCTCGACGCGACGGGGACGGACGTGCTCCCGGAGCGCGTCGGCGACCGCCCGGGTGGGCACCACGACGGCGTCGGCCGTGCGCGCCACCCGCTCGGCCATCGTGCGATGCCAGCGGACGCCGCGTGGGGTCAGCGTCTCCGGGTGGGTCCAGGGCACGGCGTCGTGGATCGTGGCCACCAGGGGCCGCCCGCGCCGGGGCGGCACGAGCAGGGTCGGGGCGTGCACGACGTCCGGCCGGCCCCCGGGCGCCGGACCCACGCCACGCTCCCAGGCGGCGATCAGCGGCCGGCGGGGCAGCGGCAGCCGGTGCGGGCCGTCCACGCCGGCCGGCCGGGCGGCCCCGGGACGGCGGTGCCAGGCCACCCAGCCGGACACGGCCAGGTCCGGGCGGCCGGCCAGGGCGGCGGCGACCTCGGCCGAGTAGCGGCCCGTCCCGCCCGGAACGGGGGCGAGGCACTGCTCGAGGACCACCGCGACCCGCACGGCCCCGACCCTAGACGGCGGCGGCGGGCACCCGTGCTGAGATGGTGCCGATGAGGATCGCGGTGGACGGGACCCCCCTGCTGGGGACCGCAACGGGAGTCGGGACGTACGTGCGCGGCCTGCTGGCCGGGCTCGCCGACCTCGGGCACCGGCCCCGCGCGGTGCCGTTCACCCTGCGGGCCGGCGGCCGGCCGGACGGCCTGCCCAGCGCGGTGACCTGGCGACACGTGCCCGCGCCCGCACGGCTGCTGCAGGCCGCGTGGGCGCGGACCCCGCTGCCCCCGGTGGAGGTCTTCGCCGGGAACGTCGACGTCTTCCACGCCACGAACTTCGTGGCGCCCCCGTCGCTGCGGGCGCGGTCGGTGGTCACGGTCCACGACCTCACCTACCTGCGTCACCCGCAGTGGGTCACCCCGGCCGTGGCGCGGTACACCGACCTGGTGCCCCGCGCGCTGCGGAACACGGCCGCGATCGTCGTCACCCCCAGCCGGGCGGTCGCCGACGAGGTCCGGGAGGCCTACGGGCTGCCGGCGGAGCGGGTGGTCGCCACCCCCCTGGGCGTCGACCCGGCATGGGCGCAGGCGGTGCCGGCCGACGACGCGTGGCTCACCTCCCGGGGGCTGCCGGGCCGGTTCGTCCTGTTCACCGGCACCCGCGAGCCCCGGAAGAACCTGACCACCCTGCTCGACGCGCACGCCCGGGCCCGGGCGGCGGGCGAGGTGCCCGACCTGGTCATCGCCGGCCCGGTCGGCTGGGGCCCGGAGCTGCCCGCACGCCCCGGCGTCCACCTCACCGGCTGGCTGGACCCGGGCGACCTGCGCGCCCTGGTCGCCCGTGCGGCCGCCGCGGCGCTCCCGTCGCACTACGAGGGGTTCGGCCTGCCCGTGCTGGAGGCGATGGCGGCCGGCACCCCGGTCCTCGCCAGCGACCTGCCGGTGCACCGGGAGGTCGCGGGGGGCCACGCCCGGCTGGTGCCGCCCACCGACGTGGACGCGTGGGCCGCTGCGCTGCTGGCCCTCCCCCCGCGCCGGCCCGGGAGCGTGGCCGCCGCCCGGGAGTGGGCGGTCGGGCACACCTGGACCGAGTGCGCCCGCCGGACGGTCGGCGCCTACGAGCGGTCGCGGGCGTGACCGAGGCGGCACGGCCGCTGGTCACCGTCGTGGTGGTCACCTGGAACGGCGTGCACCTGCTCGACGACTGCCTGGGCGGCCTGGCCCGCCAGCGGCTCGACCCGGCGCTGTGGCGCGTCCTCGTCGTCGACAACGCCTCGACCGACGGCACGCTCGCGCACCTGGCCCGCGCCCACCCCGACGTCGAGGTGCTGACCTCGCCGGTCAACACGGGGTTCGCCGGCGGCGCCCACCTGGGCCTCGCCCAGGTGCGCACCCCGTACGCGGTTCTGCTCAACAACGACGCGGTCCCCGAGCCGGACTTCCTGGGTGCGCTGGTGCGGGCGGTCGAGGCCCCGGACGCCGGGCGCGTCGCCGCGGTCACCGCCAAGGTGCTGCTGCGCCCGCGCTTCCGGCTGCTGTCCCCGGCCACCGCCGGAGCACCCGCGGCCGGGGACGTCGTCACCGCGGCGGGCGTCTACCGGCCGGACCCGGCGGGCCCCGTCGACCTGGTGAACTCCACCGGCAACGAGGTGACGCGCGGCGGCTACGGGCGGGACCGCGGCTGGCTGCGGCCGGACGGCGGGGACGAGCCGCCGCCGGAGGTGTTCGCGTTCTGCGGCGCGGCCGTGCTGCTGCGGATGGACGCCGTGGCCGAGGTGGGGAACTTCGACCCGGACCTCTTCCTCTACTACGAGGACACCGACCTGTCCTGGCGGCTGCGCGCCGCGGGGTGGACGGTGCGCTACGAGCCGTCGTCCGTCGTCCGCCACGCCCACGGGGCGAGCAGCGACCTCCGCTCCCGGCTGTTCCGCTTCCACGACGACCGCAACCGGCTGCTGGTGCTGGCGAAGAACGCGCCGGCGGCGCTCGCCTGGCGGGCGGCGCTGCGCTACCCGCTGACGGTGGCCTCGCTGACCGTGCACGAGGGGCCCGGCCGCGCGATGACCACCACGCGGCTGCGGGCCTACGGCTCGTTCCTCCGGCTGCTCCCCCGCATGCTGCGCCGGCGGCGGGCGCTGCGGCGCACCGCGGCGGTGCCGCCCCGGGTCACCGCCGGCCTGCTCGTCGAGGACTGAGCGAGGAGCCGGTCAGCTCCCGCCGCGCAGCCGCTCGACGGTCCGGCGGCGGACCCGGCCGACGACCCGCCGGGCCAGCTCGGTCGGCCCGCCCTCGGCCAGGTACTGCCGGACCAGGCCGGCATCGCCGCGCAGGGACGGCTGGTAGCCGGTGTCGAGGAGCCGGCCGGGCACCAGCGACCGCTCCCGGCCCTTGGCGTCGGGGACCTGGAGGTCCGGCGCGCGGCGCGGCGCCCGGCAGAACTCCATCAGCGGGCGCAGCGCCGTCTCCCACGAGTACTCGCCGCGCACCCGGTCGACGGCCTGCCGGCAGGAGGCGGCGAACTCCTCGTCGTAGAGGGTCCGCTCCAGCGCCTCGGCGAGGGCGTCGACGTCCTGCTCCCCCACCGTCACGCCGAGCCCCTCGGCGGCGATCAGGTCGCCGAACGTGTCGCCGCCCGTGGCCACGATGGGCAGGTCCGCCCAGAGGTAGTCCAGCATCCGGGTGCGGAACGCGAAGGTGGTCTCCACGTGCTGGAAGTGCGTGCTGACCCCGACGTCGGCGTCCAGCAGGTAGTTCTGCCGGTCGTCGATGTCGACCCATTCCTCGTTGAAAAACACGTGCGTGCCGGTGAGCCCGAGGGAGTCCGACAGCTCGCGGGTGGCCGCGGCCATCCGCATCTCGGGCACGTGCGGGTTGGGATTGCGCATGCCGAGGAAGAACATCCGGAGATCGGGCCGCCGGTGGCGCAGCTGGTCGACGGCGCGCACCAGGGTCAGCGGGTCGAACCAGTTGTAGACGCCGCCGGCCCAGATGACGACCTTGTCGCTCTCGCTGATGCCCGGGACCACGCCCTTGATCGCGGGCCGGGTGCGCCGCGGCGGGACCGAGCTCAGCCCGAACGGGACCACGGCGAGAAGCGAGTTCAGCGAGGAGTCGGCGTCGTAGTTCGACGGGTTGAGCCGCCCGACCCCGGCCATCTGCCCGAGCCAGAAGTGCCGCTGCTTCTCGCTGGCGCACAGGAAGAAGTCGCCCCGGGCCAGCTGCTGGTTCAGCACGGTCGTGGTGTTGGCGACGTCGCGGGTGCGCTGGTCGCCTTCCTGGCCGCGCGTCTGCTCGAGCTGCTCCAGGTGCATGGGGTCGTAGATGTCGCAGACGATGATCTTGCCGGAGCGGGCCAGCCACGGGGCGGAGGCCATCGCGAAGCCCTGGAACACGATGATGTCGGCCCACGCCTCGTGCGGCCGCAGCTGGTCGGGGGTGGAGACCGCCGACACCGACACCTTCGGGTGCGTGATGCTCGCCGAGCTGGTCGAGACCAGGCGGACGTCGTGCTCCTCCGCCAGGTGCTCCGAGATGGCCCACGCACGCATGGCCGGCCCGGCCATCTTCGCGGCGAGCGGGTCGCCGGTGATCACCACGATCCGGCGGCGGGTGGCGAACAGCTCGCCGATGCCGAACAGGTCCACCAGCTCGCCGTGGGCCTTCAGGTACCGGGGCAGCGGGAAGGCCGGCTCGATGGCCTGGCGGAACAGCGGGGCCAGCTCGAGGTCGCTTCGGCGGCGCTGGGCCTGCAGCCGGTCGCGCTCGGCCCACAGCCCGTCGATGTCGGTGGCCGCGTCGGCGATGGCCAGGAGCCCGGCCATCGTCACCTTCGGTACGGGCATCTCGCCGACGTCGTCGCCGCCGGGCGACCGCTTCAGGTCCAGGGCGCCCGGGTCGATCTCGCCGCGCTCCACCGCCCGGGTCACGGCCAGCAGCAGGGCCGGGGCGAGGGTCTTCGCCAGGGCCACGTCGCCGTAGTTCTTGATCATGCTGAACAGGGCGTTGCGCTCGAGGAGGAACGTCTCCCGGTAGCTGCCGAACTTGTTCATCGAGGCGTGGTGCTTGTGGAACGCCACGGACGTGGGCTCGTACCGCACCCGCCAGCCGAGCAGGTTGAGCCGCCACCCGAGGTCGACGTCCTCGTAGAACATGAAAAAGCGCTCGTCGAACCCGCCGACGGTCTCGTAGACGTCCTTCCGGACGAACATCGCCGCCCCGGTGCCGAACAGGACGTCGTGCGGGGTGTCCCACTCCCCGGTGTCGGGACGTTCGACCTCGCGCTTGTAGCCCATGCCGAACCAGGTCAGCGAGCCGTCGACGTAGTCGATGTGGGTGCCGTCCCAGTCGAGGACCTTGCTGGCCACCGACGCCACCGACCGGTCGTGCGCCAGCACGTCCACGGCCGCCCGGATCCACTGCGGAGCCGGCCGCGCGTCGTTGTTGATGAAGCCGACGATCTCGCCGCGGGCGTGCCGCACACCGGTGTTGCAGCCGCCGGCGAAGCCGGTGTTGTCGCCGGCCTCGACGACGACGGCCGACGGCACCTCGCGGCGGATCCGTTCGGCGTCGTCCCCGCCGGAGTCGTTGTCCACGACGATCAGCTCGAGGGACTCGGCGGGCCAGTCGACCTGCTGGAAGGACTTCAGGCAGGTGATCGTGTCGTCGGCGCCCTTGTAGTTCACGAGGACGACGGAGACGAGCGGCTCCACGGGCATCAGGCGGTGGCCTCCATCAGACGGCGGTCTCCGACGCGGACGCCGGCAGGTCGGCGGTCCAGCGACCGCCGAGGGCCACCACCCCGCCGGACTCCCGGTGGTCGCCGGTCTCGACGACGAACCGGTAGCAGTGCCGCCGGAAGTCGTAGGTGTGGGTCAGCGTGTGGTCGAGGATCCGCGCGCTGAGGTCGATGGTGTACGGCTGCAGCGCCAGGGCGGGGATCACCAGGTCGACGTGGCCGGTGCCCTCGATGAAGGGCAGCTCCAGCCCGCCGTCGCGGGTGTGGTGCGCCCAGAAGCGCATCCCGTCGACGGTGTCCATGGCGAGGGCGAACGCCGGCTGCTCGACCCGCTCGGTGCACTCGTAGCCCACGCGCACCGTGACCGGGTCGCCGGTCCGGAACGAGGTGGCCGGCGTCCCCGACGCGTCCAGCATCTCCACGGTGGTCAGCCGCGCCTCGCCCGAGCCGACGCGCGCCTCGGCGTTCGCGCCACCGGCCGTCCCCGGTGCGACGCCCTTCTCGTGGCCCTTGTCGACGTAGCGGTCCACGATCGCGTCCGCCCGCCCGATGTCCAGCAGGCTGCCGCGGTCCAGCCAGGCGGCCTGGTCGCACAGCGTGCGCATCGAGCCCATGGCGTGGCTGACGATGACGACCGTCTTGCCGGCACGGCGGAAGTCCACGAACTTCTCCATGCACTTCTCCTGGAACGCCGCGTCCCCGACCGCGAGGACCTCGTCGACCAGCAGGATGTCGGGGTCGACGTTGATCGCCACCGAGAAGCCCAGGCGCATGTACATGCCCGACGAGTAGTTCTTGACCGGCTGGTCGATGAACGGCTCGATGCCGGCGAAGTCGACGATCTCGTCGAACTTCCGCTCCAGCTCGCGCTTGGTCATCCCGAGGATCGAGCCGTTGAGGAAGACGTTCTCCCGGCCGGAGAGCTCCGGGTGGAAGCCCGAGCCCAGCTCCAGCAGCGCGGCCACCGAGCCGTGCGTGCGGATCCGTCCCCGCTCCGGCTCGAGGATCCGGGCGATGCACTTGAGCAGGGTGGACTTGCCGGAGCCGTTCTCCCCGATCAGGGCGAACGTGGAGCCCTGGGGGATCTCGAAGGAGACGTCCTTGAGCGCCCAGTACTCGTCGAAGCTGGCCCGACCCCCGCGCATGAGGGCGGCCTTGAGCGACTGGTTGCGCTCCCGGTACATGCGGAAGCGCTTGGCGACGCCCTCGACCTCGACGGCGGGCGCGGCGCTCACAGTTCCTCCACGAGACGGTGCTGGCTCCGGGTGAAGACCCAGATGCCGATGCCCAGCGAGGCGGCGGCCACCACGACGCAGAACAGCACGTCGCCCCACTGCGGCCAGGTGTTGTCGTAGAGCATCGACCGGAAGACGCTGACGAACCGCTCCATCGGGTTGAGCCGGTAGATCGTCTCCAGGGGGAACCCGTTCCCGTCGGCCGCCATGCGGTCGGCCTGGTCCTGGATCAGGGAGTACGGGTAGACGATCGGGGTGGCGTAGAACCACAGCTGCATGCCGATGCTGACGAAGTGCTGGGTGTCGCGGAAGTACACGTTCGCCACCGACAGCATCAGGGCGATGCCGAGGGCGAAGACGGTCAGCAGGACGACGGCCAGCAACAGCAGCGGCAGCCAGGGCAGCGGCATCGACCCCACGATGAGCAGCGCCGCCATGAGCACCAGCAGCTCGATGGCGAACGTGACGTCCCAGGCGAACACCGACGCGACCACCAGCGTGGGTCGCCAGAAGTAGACCTTGCGGAGCAGGTTCGCGTTGCCGAGCAGCGCCCCCATACCACTGGTGACCGAGTTGCTGAAGAAGGTCCAGGGGATCAGGCCGCAGGCCAGGTAGAGGGCGAAGATCTGCACGCCGCTGTTCTCGCCGATCGGCACCGGGACGCGCAGCACGAAGCCGAACACCAGCGTGTAGATCAGCAGGACGGCGATGGGGTTCAGCAGCGACCAGCCCTGCCCCAGCAGGGTGCGCTTGTACTTGCCCCGCACCTCGCGGAGGGTCAGGTTGACCAGGAGCCCGCGGGAGTCCTTGAGGTCTCCGATGACGCTCACGACCGGTTACCTCGCATCGTCCGTCGACTCTACCTTCCGTGCGCAGCTCGCCCCGGACGGCGACGGGCGCGACCGACGGCGCCGGATGTCAGGAACGACGACGCGCCTGCAGGCCGGCCGACGCCCGCTCGTAGAGCGCCCGCCGCCGGGTGCCCCCGGGGGCGATCCGGTCGACGCCGTTGCGCAGCCCCACGACCGCGCGGAACCCGAGCGAGCCGTGGATCGAGCCGAGCTCCTCGTGCGCGGCCGCCAGGGCCGCGTGCGTCCGGGTGATGTCCTCGCGCATCTCCGCCTGGCGCTCCTCGTTGTCCCGGCGCACGGCCGCCAGCTCCGCCCGCGCCGCCTCGCGCTCGGCGACGAGCGAGTTCACCGTCGGCCGCAGCGGGCGCATCGCCGCCTCCTGCAGGTGCGCGAGCTCCGCCGCGGTCCGGTCCACCTCCCCGGCGTAGCGGGGGTCCCCGGGGCCGACGCGGAGCAGCTGCACCTGGAGCTCGGCCTCGCGCCGCACGGCGGCCGACAGCCACTCCCCGGTGGGCGGGAAGTCGATCAGCCGCGCCAGCTCGTCGGCGAGCGCCCGCCGCGAGGCCCGCGACTGCCACGGCGAGGGCGTCGCCGACAGCCGCTCGGCCAGCCAGATGAGCCCACGCGCCACCACGTCGTCCGGCGACCAGTCGGTGCTGCGCCACTCGTCGTCGATGTAGGCCAGCCGGCCGGACTCGTCCAGCAGCAGGTTGTGCGGGACCAGGTCGAGCGCCACGCCGTCGGCGTCCTGGGCCGACTCGGCCACCAGCCGCTGCCACTCCTTGAGCAGGCCGCCGACCGTCGTCGGGTCGTCGTCCAGGGCGAGCCTCTCCACCAGGGACACCCCCGGGAGGACCGGTCCGCCGGTCACCCGGTGGGTGGGGCCGCCCTCGTCGCGGCGCGTGCCCAGGACCCGGCGGTGCAGGGTGAGCCCGCCGTCCTCCCGGTCCACCACGGTCTCGGTGGACCGTCCCGGGCGTCGTTCGGTCGTGTAGAAGGCGGCCTGCCGCCGGGCCGGCCACAGCTCGGCGGCGGCCGGCCCGGGCTCGGCGACGACGACGAAGGAGTTCCCGAAGTGGCCCGCCTGCCCGGCCTCGACGAGCGTGCGCCAGAGCAGTTCCTCGTTCGGTCCGTAGTCGCGCGCGGTCTGCCAGTCGGGGCTGGGGAACCGCGGGAGGCGGGCGGCGAGCCCGGACGGATCGGTCATGAGCTCGTCGGCCATGACGGCGCGGGTGAGCTTGTAGTCGGGGAAGGCGCTGAAGAACCGGGGCGCGAGGCCGGCGTCGCGGAACAGGTCAGCGAGGGCGGCGCGGTCGAACGTGCGGGCCGGGGAGCCGACCGGGTATCCCTCGAGGGAGTCGTAGGCGCGGTCGCTGTGGTCCTCCGGCGAGCCGGCGAAGTACTTGACGCCCAGCTTGTTCTCGATGGCGAGGAGCAGCTGCCCGCCGGGCAGCAGCCGCCGGGAGATCTGGTCGAGGAAGTCCAGGTACGGCGCGCGGACGGCGGTCCCGCCGCCCACGTACTCGAGGACGCCGATGACGACGATCAGGTCGTAGGAGGGCTCGTCGGGCAGGTCGGCCAGCTCCCCGGCGAACACCCGGGCGCCCGGCAGGTCGCGCAGCCGCGCGGCCGCCACGGCCGCCCGCGCCTGCACCGGCTCCAGCGCGTCGACCGCGGTGCAGGTCTCGGCGAGGTACCGGCTCATCGCCCCGCACCCGGCGCCGACCTCCAGCACCCGGGTGGCGCCGGACAGCTCGAAGGCGCGCAGCACGTTCGCCCGCTGACGGTCGACGTGGTAGCGCTGCGCCCATCCCTCGGCCCGGCCGTGCAGGTCCTCGTTGAGCGATCCGAGGTCCTCGGAGCCGCGGACCATGTCGAGCAGGGTCTCCTCGGCCCCGTCGCGGTACGTCGACTCGACGGCCCGCAGCAGCGTGTACCGGCCCTGACCGGGGTCCGGGTGCGCGATCCGCACCGGCGTCGCGGTCGTCACGTCGACGGGTTTCCCAACGGACACGTCCTGACCCGCCCTCTCTGATCGGAACCCGGCCGGCAGCCGGTCTGCAGTCGCTCGCCCGGACACTCCGCCGGGACCTGCCCCCGGCGGTCACAGTACCGGGCGCGTCGGGCGGCCAGCGGCGCCGAACGACCTGCCCCCGCCGGTCGGCGGGGGCAGGTCGTCCGTGCCACCGGTCGCGGATGTCAGACGGTGACGTCCCCGCAGCGCATGAGCTGGTTCGGGCCCGGGACACCGTTGTTGATGACGAAGACGCACACCGTGTGCCGCCCCGGGGTGAGGGTCAGCGTGCTGTCGAAGCCGTGGTTGGGCCCGCCCGCCGGGTAGAAGCGGGTGATGTCCGTCCGCGCCAGATCCGCGTTCGCGGCCTGGAACGGCTTGCCGTCCACCCAGTAGTGCATGGTCACCGGCGCCTTCGGCACGCTGTTGTCGTACGCCCAGCCCACGACGCGGGCCTGGCCCGGACCTGCGGCGGTGATCAGTTCCACGTTGGCCAGCGGGGGCTGGTACGGGAACGGGAAGTCCGAGCAGACGAGCGGCAGGTGCGGGCCGGCCATCCCGAAGTTGATGCTGTAGACGCACACCCCGTTGGTCCCGGCCACGGCCGGTGCCTCCATGGCGAAACCGTGCGCCTCACCGGCGCCGGGGAAGGCCCGGGCGATGTCCGGCCGGGGCTGATCGGCCCGGACGGCGACCCCACGGCCGTTGACGTAGACGTGCGTGTCGGCGGAGAACGTCGGCACGCTCGGGTCGAAGGCCCAGCCGCTGATCTGCAGCGTGCCGGCGGCGGTCTCGGTCACGGCGTCCACCCGGCCCAGCGGGGCCTTGTAGCTGAACGTCTGGCAGCGCAGCAACGTGTTGTTGCCCGGGGCGACGGTGTCGACGCCGAAGACGCAGATGTTGTGCGTCCCCGAGAGCGGCCCGAGGTCGATCTCGTACCCGGCGTTGGGTCCGGCGACCGCGTGCATGCTGTAGACGTCCGGCCGCGCCAGCGTCGGGCTGTAGCTGCGCCCCTTGCCGTTGTCGTAGACGTGCAGCTCCACCGGCGTCCCGTCGCCGTCGAACGCCCAGCCGCCGATCTTCACCGAGCCGTCGGGCTGCTCGGCCAGGACGTCGATCGTCACGGTCGGGCGCACGTTGGTGAAGTCCAGCGTCCGGCAGCCGAGGGAGATCGGGACGCCCTTTCCACCGGCGTTGTCGGCGACGACGCACACCTGGTGCTGCCCCTGGCTCAGGTGCCCCTCGACGGAGTACCCGCTGTTGGCCCCCCCGGGGCCGAAGACCGTGGCCACGTCCGGTCTCGGCAGCCCGGTCTTGCCGCTCACGACGGCCGTCCCGTCGACGAGGATCTTGAGCGGGACCGGCGTCTGCGCGGCATCGGGATCGAAGGACCAGCCGACGGCACGGAACCCCGCCGACGTCAGGGTCAGCGCCTCCAGGTTCCCGCGCGGAGAGGCCTGGGCCACGGAGTCGCTCTGGGTGGAGATGAACCAGTCGGTGAAGTACATCCAGAAGTTGCGGTTGCCGTAGGAGGAGCAGCTGGTGTTCCCGCCGTTGCCCAGTGCGGCGCTGTTGGGCTGGTAGGGCGTGTAGTTGTAGAGCCCGGCGGTGGCCTGGTTCTGGATGTAGACCGGCGCAGCTCCGCAGGCCAGGTTCGGGTGCCAGTAGATGTTGTTGGTGCGCCCCGCCTTGTAGGCGTAGTTCTGCGGGTTCTTGGCGTACTTCTGCATCTGCCAGGCGGCCATGTAGACCTGATTCTGGAAGCCGTAGTACTGCGCATCGCACGGGGCGGTGTCCGGGCAGCCGTAGCCCATGGCGATCCGGTAGTCCCCGGACGTCAGCGCGGCGCCGGACGCCCGGATGAGGCCCCGCTCCTTCTCGAGCATGACCAGCAGGACCTTGGGGTTGATCCCGCAGGACAGCGCGACCTTCGCGATGATCGACGCCGCGGTCTCCTGTGCGGCGCCGGCGTAGCCCCCGCAGTAGGCGTCCGACGGCCGGTCGGTCGTGTTCTGGCGGAAGACCCGCAGGCACGGGGTCCCGTCGTTCCCCGTCACGCAGGTCGCGCCCTTGGTGTCGATGAACGCCTGGATGTCGGGCACCGACATGCCCGCGCCGAAGAAGAACACCTCGTCGCTGATGATGTTGCCGGGGTCGAACTGACTGAGCTCGGCGGCCTGCTGGACACCGCTGGAGGAGCTGCCGCCGACGGTGAGCACCGAGGCAGCGGCCGCCAGGACGACCAGCGCCGGGAGGAGCCGGCCGAGCCAGGAGCGGCGCTTGCGCGGGACGACGGCCGGGCGGCGGGGGTCGAGGTGCCGGGGCAGGGGACGGTCGCTCATCGGGCCGGCACCTCCACGGCGGTCGCGACGGAGGCGCCCGACGACGTGGCGGAGCGGTAGGACACGGTCACGTCCCAGCGCCCGGAGCCGAGCTGCGCGCCCGGATAGGTCAGGGCGCCGCACTGCGTGGTGCTGGCGTCGGCCAGGGCGTCCTGCGTGGTCTCGAACGTGCTGCTGCCGGAGGTCAGCGTCATCGTGCAGACGCCGCCGGACTCGACGACGCCGGCCACGGACGCCGCGGCCTCGACCACCCCGCGACCGGCATCCCAGCCGGCGTAGGAGAGGAGCACGTCCACCGGCTTCCCGGCCGGCGGGGTCGGTGCGGCGGAGGTCTCCGGCGCCGTCGGGGCCGCCGGGGCGGTGGTGGTGGTCGCCGCCGGCGCCGTGGTCGCGGTTCCGGGGTCGGAGGGCTGCGGGGACGGGCTGCCGGACGTCTCCGGCGCGCCGTCGGCGGTGGCCGCGAAGGGCCCGATGTCGGCCAGGGCCGCGCCGCCGACGAGGGCCCCGCCGACCACCACGATCGCGACCGGTACGACGAGCAGTCGCCGGCTGTTCCTCTGCATATGCCTTGCCCTTCCGTGCCAGCCGGGGCCGGATGCGCGCCGAGCTGGAAGTCCTGCTCCGGCAGGATGACGGCTCGACGGGCCGGTTTCGGGCTGCCGCGCCGTCCGATCGCTGCAATCGGTGCCTGGCCGGTCACAGTACGTGTGCTTGCACCGATCTCCGGGACGGGAGTGCACCGGCGTGGTCGGTGTGACCGCCGAGAGCGATCCCCGCCCCGTTCCGCGGCGTCAGTCCCCGGTCCGGCCCGCCCGGCGACGTATCGTCGTCGGATCTCCGCCGCTGGACGCCGAGCTGTCGCGCTCCGCCCGAGCAGGCCGACCAGCCAGACGTGAGGACGTGTACGTGAGCAGTTCAGACCCGCGCAGCCCCGGGGGGCGGCCGCTTCCCGCCCGGCTCGACCCGCGCGCCGGCAGGCCACCGACACGCCGCGGCGGACGCGGCGACACCCGCACCGAGGACGGCGGACCGCGGGAGGCGCGGCCGCGCCGGAGCGCCCTCGGCCGAGCGGCCGGAGCCACCCGTGCACTCAGCGCGGTCCTGGCGGTGCTGGTCCTGGGGACGAGCGGCTGGGGCTGGTACCTCGGTCAGGTCGCCGACGCGAGCGTCAACCGCACCAACGCGATCCCGAGCGAGGGCAACGACGGCATCGGCAACACCGAGGCGATGAACCTGCTGCTCGTCGGCAACGACAGCCGGGCCAGCGCGACGGAGGACCAGCTGGACCAGCTCAACACCACCGCGAACGACGGCATCAACACCGACACGATGATCCTGGTGCACGTCCCCGCCGACGGGTCGAAGGCGTCGTTCGTCTCCTTCCCCCGCGACTCCTACGTGGAGATCCCGGGCTACGGCTGGGACAAGCTCAACGCCGCCTACGCCTACGGCTACCAGTACGAGGCGGCCGACAACGCCACCGACGCCCAGCGCCAGGCCTCCGGTGCCCAGCTGCTCATCCAGACGATCAGCAGCCTGACCGGCCTGCAGATCGACCACTACGCCGAGGTGGACCTGCTCGGCTTCTTCAACCTGTCCAGCGTGGTCGGCGGCGTCGAGATCAACCTCTGCGAGGCGGTCAAGGACGGCTACTCCGGCGTCAACCTGCCCGCCGGCGTCCAGACGATCAGCGGCGAGCAGGCGCTGGCGTTCGTCCGCCAGCGGCACGGCCTGCCGCGCGGGGACTTCGACCGCATCATCCGCCAGCAGACCTTCATCGGCGGCATGATCCGCAAGATGCTGTCGGACAACGTGCTCCTCGACCTGGGCAAGCAGCGCACCCTGGTCCAGGCCGCCGCCGACTCGCTCACCGTCGACCAGTCCCTGGACCTGCTGGGACTGGCCACCCAGATGCAGTCGGTGACCGCCGGCGCCGTCGAGTTCCAGACCGTCCCCTACGTCGGCGACGACACCGACGACGAGGGGCGGTACATCCTGCGGCTGGAGGACGAGGACGCGCTGCACGCCTTCTTCGCCGACCTCTCCGCCGAACCGGAGGCCCCCGCCGGGCCGACCGCACCTGCGGCGCCGGAGACGGTGGCCCCCGGCGAGGTGTCGGTCGCGGTGTTCAACGGCTCCGGGATCTCGGGCGTGGCCGCCTCGACGGCCGAGGCCCTGGCGGCCGAGGGGTACCAGGTCACGAGCACCGGCAACGCCGACAGCAGCGAGTACACCGGCACGGAGATCCGGTACGCCGCCGGAGACCAGGCGCTGGCCAACACGCTGGCCGCGTCGATCCCGGGGGCGACCATCGCAGAGGCCGACGAGCCGGCCCCGGGGACGCTGGAGCTGGTGATCGGTTCCAACTTCAACGGCGTCGGACAGCCGGTCACGGCTCCCGAGCCGGTGGAGCCGGTGGCCGGCGAGGACGCGCGCACGGCCGCCGACACCACCTGCATCAACTGATCCGCGGCTGATCGGCCGCTGATCGGCCGCTGATCGGCACGGTGCCCGCCCGCCGGCCGGCGGGCGGGCACCGCATGCCAGGCTGGCGGCGTGGCCATTGCGACGACCCCTGCGGACCTGCTCGCGTCGGTGGTGCGCCGGGACGCGGCCGTGCCACTGATCACCTCCTACGACGACGCGACCGGTGAGCGGGTCGAGCTCTCCGGGGCGACCCTGGCCAACTGGGTGGCCAAGACGGCGAACCTGCTCCAGGACGAGTTCGACGTCGGCCCGAGCAGCACGGTCGCCGTCGTCCTGCCGGTGCACTGGCAGACCGCGGCGGTGCTGCTGGCGACGTGGAGCTGCGGCGCGGCGGTGCGCGACACGGCCACCGAGGACGAGGGCGGGCTGAGCGGCATCGACCTCGTCCTCGCCGCCCAGGACCGCCTGGCGGCGCTGGAGGAGGAGATCGGGGACACCGACCTGCTCGGCCTGTCGCTGCACCCGCTGGGCGGTGGGATGGCCGGCTACACCGGGCCGGCGCGGGACTTCGCGATCGAGGTCCGCGCCGCAGGTGACCGGTTCGTGCCCTACTCGCCGCCGGACCCCGCCACGCCCGGCCTGGTCACCGGCGCACTGGAGCTGACCCTCGGCGGGCTCGTCGAGGCGGCCGGCGAGCTCGCCGCCCGGCTGGGCATCGTCCCCGGTGACCGGATCCTGCTGGACGAGGCGACCGCCGCCGAGGCCGGGCCGGTGGCCTGGCTGCTGGCGCCGCTGTCGGCCGGTGCCTCGATCCTGCTCAGCCGGAACACCTCCCCGGAGCGGCTCGTGGCGCGCGCCGCGGAGGAACGCGTCACGGCCACCCTGGGGTGCCGGGTCCCCGGCGTCCGGGAGCTCGGCCGACCGGCCTGACCGACCGCGCGCCGGGTGCGGCCCGCGGAGCGGGCAGCCCCCGGACGTGACGAACGGCGCAGCACTGTTCCCTCACGTGAGGGTCGGGCGTCGGGCAGACTGACCGGGACACCGCGGCACCGCAGCGTGGCGCCGACGCCTGTCCGCCTCGCTGCCGTTCGTGCCGCCGCCCCTCGGTGCACCGACGCACCACCCCCGACCTCGCGTCGCTCCTCCCTGCGTCCGGACGGCGCACGACCGGAAACGGTGACATGTCCTCTGCTCCCCCGGCACCGGCGCGACCGCGTGCCACCCGCCCCGTCTGGCTGTCCCCCGCCGTGGCCCGCACCGAGGTGCTCGCCGGCCTCGTCGTCGCGCTGGCACTGATCCCCGAGGCCATCAGCTTCTCCATCCTGGCCGGGGTGGACCCGCGCGTCGGGCTGTTCTCCTCCTTCGTCATGGCCGTGGTCATCGCCTTCACCGGCGGCCGCCCGGCGATGATCACCGCCGCGACCGGCGCCATCGCCCTCGTGGTGGCGCCACTGGCCCTCGAGTACGGCGTCCAGTACCTCTTCGCCGCCGTCGTCCTGGGCGGCGTCTTCCAGGTCCTGCTGGCCGCGGCCGGCGTCGCGCGGCTCATGCGGTTCATCCCGCGCAGCGTCATGGTGGGCTTCGTCAACGCCCTGGCGATCATGATCTTCACCGCGCAGTTCCCGCAGCTGATCGACGTCCCGTGGCTGGTCTACCCGATGGTCGCCGCCGGCCTGGCGATCATCTTCCTGCTGCCCCGGCTGACGAGCGCCGTCCCGCCGCCCCTCGTGGCGATCCTCGTGCTGACCGGTCTGGCGGTGGCGGCCGGCTGGGAGCTGCCCGACGTCGGCGGCGAGGGCGAGCTGCCCGACAGCCTGCCGTTCTTCCTCCTGCCCGACGTGCCGTTCACCGCCGAGACGCTGAGCATCATCGCCCCCTACGCCCTGGGCGTGGCCTTCGTCGGGCTGATGGAGTCGCTCATGACGGCGAAGCTCGTCGACGACATCACCGACACCCACTCCGACAAGACCCGCGAGTCCTGGGGCCAGGGCGTGGCCAACATCGCCTCGGGCTTCTTCGGCGGCATGGGCGGCTGCGCCATGATCGGCCAGACGATGATCAACGTGAAGGTGTCGGGCGCCCGCACCCGGCTGTCCACCTTCCTGGCCGGCGTCTTCCTGCTCGTCCTCGTCGTCGCGCTCGGCGACGTCGTGGCGATCATCCCGATGGCCGCCCTCGTCGCGGTCATGGTCTTCGTGTCCATCGCCACCTTCGACTGGCACAGCCTGCAGACCATCCACCGGATGCCGAAGAGCGAGACCACCGTGATGCTCTCGACGGTCGCGGTCACGCTGCTCACGCACAACCTGGCGATCGGGGTGGGCGTCGGCGTCCTCGTGGCCTGCGTGCTCTTCGCCCAGCGCGTCGCCCACCTGGTCGAGGTCACCAGCGTCTCCGACCCGGAGGGGACGACCCGCTTCTACTCGGTGCACGGGGCGCTGTTCTTCGCCTCCAGCAACGACCTCTACACCCAGTTCGACTACGCCGGGGACCCGGCGACCGTGGTCATCGACCTCTCCGACGCGCACGTCTGGGACGCCTCCACCGTCGCCGCGCTCGACGCCATCACCCACAAGTACGAGACCCGCGGCAAGACGGTGCAGATCGTCGGCCTGCAGGGGCACTCGGCCGACCGCTTCGACCGGCACACCGGCCGGCTCGCCGGAGCGCACTGATGCGGGCGTCGGCTCGCGGGGAGCTGGTGCAGATCGGCCAGGTCGCCGAGCGCACCGGCCTGAGCCTGCGGACGATCCGCTTCTACGAGGAGACCGGGCTGGTGATCCCCACCGCCCGCTCCGACGGCGGCTTCCGGCTCTACAGCGACGACGACGTCGCCCGGCTACGGGTCATCATGCGGATGAAGCCGCTCGGCTTCACCCTCGAGGAGATGCGGGAGCTGTCTGACCCTGCTGGCCGACTTCGACGCGGGTACGGGCGAACGCGCGGAGCACCTCGACCGGCTGCGGATGTTCCACGAGGCCGCCATCGCACGGGTCACCGCGTTGACGGAGCAGCTCGCCGTCGCCGAGGGGTTCGCCGAGACCCTGGCCGGCCGCCTGGGCGCCGGCCGCTGACGACCCGGCGTCGGCCGGCGGGACGTGCGGCGGGGCTCAGGCGCCCCGCGGCTGCTGCCGGGCCCGCGTCAGGGGGCCGGTCCTCCCCTGTCCGATCCGGTCAGCGCGGCCAGGCGGCGCCGGTACTCCTCCTCGTCGATCTCGCCGCGGGCGAACCGCTCGCCCAGCAGCTGCTCCGGCGAGGGGCGTGGCCCCTGCGCCTGGCCGGCCGATCGGTTCAGGCTGCGCACCAGGACGACGACCAGGGCGAGCAGGAACCCCCAGAAGAGGACCATGCCGGTCACCATCCCGACCCAGCCCCAGCCGCTCAGTCCGTGATCCCCCCAGAACATCACGAGCAGTCCCCTCCTGGCCGGCATCGAGGTCGAGGCCGCCGTGGACCTCCTGCGGTCCACCGTCGTGCTCCCACACCCCGGCGGCGAGGTCCGGAGGTCCCGGTCGGCCGGGCACTTCCGCCCGCCTCGCCCCGGTCGACGGCCTACTTCAGGAGGCTGCGGGCGATCACCATGCGCTGCACCTGGTTGGTGCCCTCGTAGATCTGGGTGATCTTGGCGTCGCGCATCATCCGCTCGACCGGGAAGTCCTGGGTGTACCCGGCCCCGCCGAAGAGCTGGACGGCGTCGGTGGTCACCTGCATGGCGACGTCGGAGGCGAACGCCTTGGCCGAGGCCGACACCCGGGTGACGTCGGGGCGGCCCTGCTCCCCCGCAGCCGCGGCGACGTAGACGAGGTGCCGGGCGGCCTCGATCTTCATCTCCATGTCGGCGAGCATGAACTGCACGCCCTGGAAGCTGCCGATGCTCGTGCCGAACTGCCGGCGCTCCTTGACGTAGGCGACCGAGGCGTCCAGCGCGCCCTGCGCCACGCCCACGGCCTGCGCGCCGATGGTCGGCCGGGTGAAGTCCAGGGTCCGCAGCGCCGTCTTGAAGCCGGTGCCCGGCGCCCCGATGATCCGGTCGGCCGGGATGGTGCAGTCGGTGAAGTACAGCTCGCAGGTCGGCGAGCCCTTGATGCCCATCTTGCGTTCCTTGGGGCCGACCGCGAAGCCCGGGTCGTCACGGTGGACGGCGAACGCGGAGATGCCGTTGGCCTTCTTCTCCGGGTCGGTGACCGCCATGACCGTGTACCACTCGGAGACGCCCGAGTTGGTGATCCAGGCCTTGGTGCCGTTGAGCACCCACGAGTCGCCGTCAAGGCGGGCGCGGGTCGTCATGGCGGCGGCGTCGGAGCCCGCCTCGCGCTCGGACAGGCCGTAGCTGATCATCGCGTCGCCGGCGGCGATCGGCCGGAGCACCTTCTGCTTCACGTCCTCGGACGCCGACAGGATGATCGGCATCGAGCCGAGCTTGTTCACCGCCGGGATCAGCGAGGCGCTCACGTCGACGCGGGCGACCTCCTCGATGACGATGCAGGTCGCGATGGCGTCCGCGCCCTCGCCGCCGTACTGCTCGGGGATGTGGGTCGCGTGGAAGCCGGCCTGCGTGAGGGCCTTCTGCGCCTCGATCGGATAGCGCGACTCGGCGTCCACCTCGGCGGCGTACGGCGCGATCTCCCGTTCGGCGATCTCGCGGACGGCCGCCCGGATCGCCTCGTGCTCCTCGGTGAGGGCGTAGAGCCCGGTGTTGTTACCCACGGGTAGACCTTAAGCCCGGAGGCTCAGTCCGCCGAAGCGAGACGCTCCTGCAGGGTGAGGTCGCGGGCCGCCACCTGCTCGGCGAGCGCGGCCTGGAAGCGCGCGACCGCATCCCGCAGCGAGTCGTCGGACGCCGCCAGCACCCGGACGGCGAGCAGACCGGCGTTGCGGCCGCCGTCGATGCCCACCGTGGCGACGGGCACCCCGGCCGGCATCTGCACGATGGACAGCAGGCTGTCCATCCCGTCCAGCCGGTCCAGGGACCGGGGGACGCCGATGACCGGGAGCGGGGTGGCGGCGGCGATCATGCCCGGCAGGTGGGCCGCTCCCCCGGCGCCGGCGATGATCACCCGCAGGCCCCGGCCGGCCGCCGCCTCGGCGTAGTCGAGCATGCGGCGCGGGGTCCGGTGGGCGGACACGACGTGCGCCTCGTACGGCACGCCGAACTCCTCGAGCGCCCGGGCGGCCGGCTCCATGACCGGCCAGTCGGAGTCGCTGCCCATGACGATGCCCACGATCGGGGTGCCGCTCGGACCGCTCACGCTGCTCCTCGGTGCTCGATGACTCAGTGCTCGTGCTCGAAGGCGAAGGCGTCGTCGACCACGCCGTCGGCCAGGTAGCGCGCCGCGGCGACCGCGCGGGCGCGCACCTCGGCGAGGTCGTCGCCGAGCGCCGTCACGTGGCCGAGCTTGCGGCCGGGACGCTGCCCCTTGCCGTACCAGTGCAGCTTCACGTCCGGCCAGTGCGCCATGAAGTGGTGCACCCGCTCATCGAGCGGGGGGCCCGCCCAGCCGTCGGCCGCCGCGGCGCCGCCCAGGACGTTGGCCATGACGACGACCGGTGCGGTCATCGCCGTCGAGCCCAGCGGGTAGTCGAGGACGGCGCGCAGGTGCTGCTCGAACTGGCTGGTGCGGGCGCCCTCGATGGTCCAGTGCCCGGAGTTGTGCGGGCGCATGGCCAGCTCGTTGACCAGGACGCCCTCGGCGGTCTGGAACAGCTCGACGGCCAGCATGCCGACGACCCCCAGCCGGTCGGCGATGCGGACCGCGAGTTCCTGCGCCGCCGTCGCCAGGCTCTCCGGGAGGCCGGGCGCCGGTGCGAGCACCTCGGCGCACACGCCGTCGCGCTGCACCGTCTCGACGACCGGCCAGACGGCGACCTGACCGAAGGGCGAGCGGGCGACCTGCGCCGACAGCTCCCGCACCATGCCGACCCGCTCCTCGGCCAGCAGGGTGCCGTGCCGTTCGAGGAGGTCGGCCACCTGGTCGGGCCCCCGGACGACGAACACGCCCTTGCCGTCGTACCCGCCGCGCGGGGTCTTGAGGACCACCGGCCAGCCGACCTCGTCGGCGAACGCGGTGACGTCGTGGACGGTGCGGGCCTCGACCCACGCCGGCTGCGGCTCACCCGACTCCTGGAGCCGGCGGCGCAGGACCAGCTTGTCCTGCGCGTGCACGAGCGCCGCCGGGCCGGGGGCGACGCGGTGGCCGTCGCGCTCGAGCGCGTGCAGGTGCTCGGTGGGCACGTGCTCGTGGTCGAAGGTGAGCACCGTGGCCCCGTCGGCCAGCCGCCGGAGGTCGGGCAGGCTCCGGTGGTCGCCGAGGACGACGTCGGCGGAGACCAGGCCCGCCGACTCCTCCGGCGACGCCGCCAGCACCCTGAGGGACTGGCCGAGGGCGATCCCCGCCTGGTGCGCCATGCGCGCCAGCTGGCCCCCGCCGACCATCGCGACGACGGGCAGCCCGGTACGCGGGTCGAGTGGAGTGGCCATCGTGGTTGCTGAGACTAGAGATGCGCGCCGCCCCGCTCGTCGGGCGGGGTGAAGGGCCGGTCCCGTTCGTACTCTCAGAAAGTGACGGCTCGAGCACGCTGCGAAGGCAGCTCCACGCGCTCTCCGCGGCCGGCGAGCCGGCTGCAGTTCCTCGACGGGCTGCGCGGGGTCGCCGTCACCCTCGTCCTCGTCCAGCACGTCGGCGAGCGCGCCTTCCCGGCCGTGGCGGAGCTGACCCACTCCAGCCTCCTGCTGGGGCAGCTGGGCGTGATGGTCTTCTTCCTCTGCAGCGGCTTCATCATCCCGGCCAGCCTGGAGCGGGAGCGCCCGGGTGAGGGGCGTGGCCGCCGGTTCGCGTCCTTCTGGCGCGGCCGCTTCTTCCGGCTCTTCCCGCTGTACTGGCTGAGCCTGGCCGTCGCCGGCTGGCTGGCCTACCGGGGCACGTACTCCCCCGCCGCGCCGATGTCGGGTGGTGACTGGCTGGCCAACGGCGTCATGTTCCAGATGCTGGTGGGCGTCCCCAACGCCCTGGTCGCCTACTGGACGCTGGCCTTCGAGCTGCTGTTCTACGCCGGCCTGTCGGTGCTCTTCGTCCTCGGCCTGAACCGCCGCAGCGTCGAGCTGTCGCTGGCCGCATCCGCCGTGTGCCTCGCCCTGGCCCTGGGGGCCGGCCCGCTGCTGGGTGCGGCCCCACCGACCGGCGCCTTCTGCCTCGCCACGATGCTCACCGGCACGGTCTTCCACCGCTGGCACAGCGGCGAGATCGGCCTGAGCCGCCTGGTGCTCTGCGTGGTCGCTGCCCTCGGCTCCGGGACGGCGCTGCTGGCCGCGGCGACGCTGGGTGCGCCGCAGCCACCGGAGGCACCCCAGTTCCTGGCGATGCTGACGGCGTGGCTCGGGGCTTACGCCGTCTTCTGCGCGGGCGTCGCGCTGCGGCACCGCCGCGTCCCGGCGGCGCTGTCCCGGCTCGGCACGATCAGCTACTCCGTCTACCTGATGCAGGCCCTCGTCCTGGCCGCGGTGCCGGCGCTGTCCAGCGCCGTCGGCAGTGCGGTGGTCTGGGTGGGCGCGACCCTCGTGGTCAGCGAGCTGACGTACCGGTTCGTCGAACGCCCGGCGATCGCGCTCGGCCGGCGGCGGGACACGGTGGCGGTCCGGCCCGCCGCGGCGGCGCAGCTCCCGGTCCCCGTCCGGCCGCCCGCTCCGGCTCCCGTCCCGGTCCGGATCGCGGGCCCGGTCCCCCTGCCCCGCGACGCAGCGGTCGCCCGCCGCGCCCTCTCCGCCTGACCGGCTCCCCGGCTGCGCCCGGTCCGCCGCGACCGGCTCCCCGGCGGCGCCCGGTTCAGCCGGACGGGCACGTCCCGACCTACCATCGCGGTCGTGCCCCTGGTGGAGGATGCGAGGACCCGGCTCCGCCGCGGCGGGCGGCTGCTGGTGAAGGAGGCGGGCGCCTTCGGGGTCGTCGGCGCGGCCTGCTTCGTCCTCGACCTGCTGCTCTTCCAGCTGCTCTACGCCGGCGCCGGCACCGGTGCCGTCACCGCCCGGCTCATCTCGGCGCTGGTGTCCATGACCGCGGCCTTCGTCGGCCACCGCTACTGGTCCTTCGCGCACCGCGCGCGGACCGGGATCGGCCGGGAGTACGGCCTCTTCTTCCTGGTCAACGGCGCCACCATGTCCTTGGGGGTGGCTGCCGTGGCCGTCACCGTGCACGGGTTCGCCGTCGAGGGGGTGCTGGCGCTGCAGGCGGTCAACGTGGGCTCGATCGCCGTCGGCACGCTGATCCGCTTCGTGGCCTACCGACGCTGGGTGTTCGTCGCCGAGGGGGCTCCGGTCGCCGTCGCCCGGCACGAGCGGGGCGGCCGTGGACGGCCGCGGCCCGTCTCCCGGGGGGCCGGCCGCCGCGCCGAGGCCGCCGCGCGGTCCACCGTCGAGGCCTGACGCAGGCGGCGCCGGGCCCGGCGGTCACCGCTCACCCGGCGAGCCGGGAACCCTCCCTGCCGGCCACGACCTCCAGGCGCGTGGGGATGCGGGTGCGCAGCTCCTCCACGTGGCTGATCACGCCGACGGTGCGGCCGCCGCGGCGGAGCTCGTCGAGCACGGACATCACGGCGTCGAGGGCGGAGGGGTCCAGGCTGCCGAAGCCCTCGTCGACGAAGAGGGTGTCCAGTTGGATGCCGCCGCTCTCCGCGGTCACCACGTCGGCGAGGCCGAGCGCCAGGGCGAGGGAGGCCATGAAGCTCTCTCCGCCGGAGAGCGTCTTCGTCGGCCGCCGGACCCCGGTGTACTCGTCGAAGACGTCCAGCCCGAGGCCACCGCGGGCCCCGCGGCGCCCCTGGGCATCGCTGTGCAGGAACGTGTAGCGGCCGCCGGACATCTCCAGCAGCCGCCGGCTCGCGACCTCGGCGACCTGCTCCAGGCGGGCGGCCAGGACGAAGGACTGCAGCCGCATCCGCAGCGCGTTGGAGCCGCGGCCGTTCACCAGGTCGGCCAGGGCCGTCACCTGATCGGCCCAGCCGCGCAGCTCCGCCAGTTCCGTCTCGGCGGCGGTGACGTCGCCGGCCAGCACCTCGAGCGCGCCGGAACAGCGGCGGGCCCGCTCCAGCTCGGCCACCGCGTCCTCGCGTCGACCGGTGGCCGCCGCGCAGCGCTGCTCGAGGGCGGCCACGTCGGGACGGTCGGCCAGTTCCGCCAGATCGGGTTCGGCCAGCCGGCCCCGGACGACCGCGAGCCGGCTGTCGTGCCCGTCGAGCTCGCGATCGAGCGCGGCCAGCCGGCCCGCGGCGAGCAGCGCGGCACCGGCGTCCAGGACGTCCGGGAAGCCGGCCTCGGTCGCCCGCTCCGCCGCGCGGGCGAGTGCGGCGGCCGCCGCCTCGCGGTGGCGGGTCTCCTCGGCGACGGCGTCGACCTGCGCCTCGCACCGGGACACGGCCTCGGCCAGGCGCGCAACCCGCGTCCCGAGGTCGTCGTCCTCGCCGCGCGCGTCGTCCAGCCGCTGTTCCAGGTCGGTCAGCGCGGCGCTCAGCGAGTCGCGCTCGGCGGTCCGGGCGCCCAGCTCCTCCCGGTCGGCGGCCAGCCGGGCGGCCGAGGACTCGCGCTCGGCCACCAGCTCGGCCAGCCGCGTCTCGGCCGCGGCGAGGGAGCCGGCGAGCTCCGCGGTCTCCCGGACGGCCGCCCGCAGTTCCTCGAGGGCCGCGGCCTGCGCGGCGACGGGCACCGTCCCCGCGCGGGCACGGAGCGCCACGACCTCCCGCTCCTGGCGGTCGAGCTCCGCGGTGGCGGCCGACAGCACCGCCTCCGCCTGCTCGACGCCGTCGTGCGCGCCCTGCTCGTCAGCGGCGGTGACGGCCGTTCCCTCGTGCGCCGCCGGCCGGGGGTGCTCGGTGGCCCCGCAGACGGGGCAGGAACCGCCGTGGGTCAGCTGCGCCGCCAGCTCGGCGGCCATGCCCTCCAGCCGCCGGGCCCGCAGGTCCAGCCAGTGCTCCCGGGCATCGGACCACGCCTCGCGACGTTCCTGCACCGCCCGCCGGCTGTCGGGCAGCCGCGCCTCCAGTGCGGCCGCGGCCCGGCCGGCCTCGAGCGCGGCCCCCGCCGCGGTGACCGCGTCCCGCTCCGCCGGGAGCCGCACCGCCGCGTCCCGTGCGCGGGTGACCCGGTCCTGCTGCTGGGCCAGCCGGGCGGGCCAGGTCTCGGCGGCCCGGACCGCGTCCTGGCACGTCCCGGCCAGCTCCGCGATGCGGAGATCGAGCGCGGCGATGCGCCGGCGCAGGTCGTGGGCCCGGTCCACCTCGGGGAGCATCGCCCGCGCCGCGGCGACGGCGGTGCGCAGCTCTTCGACGGCCTCCGGACCGGCGCCGCGGCCGGCGGCGACCTCGTTCCAGGCCGCCCTCGCCCGGTCGGCCGCGGCGGCGGCCTGCTCGGCCACGAGGGAGGCGTGGCCGGCGGACTCCAGGCTGTCGCGCAACGGCTCGGCACGGCGCCCGGCATCGCGCTCGGCGCGCAGCACGGCCAGCTCCGGATCGCGGGCGGTCAGCGCGGCCAGCTCGGCGAGGGCCCGGGCTCGCCGGTCGTGCCGGTCGGCCAGAGCGCGTGCGGCGGCCAGGTCGGCATCGGCCCGGCCGGCATCGGCGGACGCCCGTTCGGCCTGCGCCGACGCCTCGGCGAGCCGGGCCGCCGCCGCCGCCCGGGTCCGGTCCACCCAGGCGCCGACCGCGTGCCCGCTCCCGCTGCCGACCGACTCGGGGGCGAGCTCCTCCGGGATGTCGACGTCGGCCACCTGGGCGACGCGGGCGAGCAGCGTGCTGACCCGCGCCCGCTGGACGGCGACCCGCTCCCGCGCGGTGGCGCGCTCGTCGGCGAGCCAGTCCTCGGCCGCGGCGAAGCGCCCGACGTCGAAGAGGGTGCGCAGCAGCTCGCCGCGGTGCTCGGGCTCGGCACGCAGGAAGCGGGCGAAGTCGCCCTGCGGCAGCAGGACCACCTGGCAGAACTGGTGCACGTCCAGGCCCAGCCGGGTGCGCAGGTGCTCGGAGCCCTCGTCGATGCGGGTGCTCACCGGCTCCCAGCCGCCGTCGGTGAGCCGCTGGACGGTGAGCCGGGCCTGCTCGGTCGTCACTCCGTCGCCGCGCTTCTTCGGCCGCTGCTGCTCGGGGCGTCGCACGACCAGCAGCCGCTCGCCGCCGAGGGTGAGCTCGCAGGTCACCTCCGTGCGGACCGCGGTCGCGGCGTGGTCGCTGCGCAGCCGCTTCTCCTCCCCGCGAGCGCCGGGCACCGTGCCGTAGAGCGCGAACACCACGGCGTCCAGCAGCGTCGTCTTCCCCGCCCCGGTCGGGCCCCACAGGAGGAACAGCCCGTCCCGGCCCACGTCGTCGAAGTCGACCTGTTCAGTGCCGGCGAACGGGCCGAACGCCGTGAGCGAGAGCCGGTGCAGCCTCACCGCCGCACCTCCGCGCGGCCGGCGGCACCGAGCGCCCGGGCGAGCAGCTCCCGCTCCGCCGAGGTGGGACCGACCCCGCGGACGTGCCCGACGAACTCGGCGGCGACGTCGAGATCACCCCGGCCGCGCATCCGCTCCTGGTAGCTGCGGCCGTCGTCCCGGGCCCCCGCGCCGGCCCATTCCAGGTGCACGCAGTGCGGGAAGCGCGCCTGGATGCGGCGCATCGGGTCCACCGGGCGGACCGGATCGGTCAGCCGGGCCGAGACGAAGTGCTCCTCGGCCGGGGCGTGGGCCGGGTCCTGCAGCAGCTCGTCCAGGGTGCCGGTGAGGACGGTGAGCTCCCGCGGCGTCGGGAGCAGCACGGGACGCACCTCGGCCAGGCCCCCTGCATCCAGGTCGACCAGCCAGGCCTGCTTCTGCTGGCCCGCCTCACCGAAGGAGTAGGCCAGCGGCGAGCCGCTGTACCGCAGCCGGGGGGTCAGCGTCTGCGGGCGGTGCAGGTGGCCCAGTGCCACGTAGTCGACCCCGTCGAACACCGACGAGGGCACCAGGTCGACACCGCCCACGCAGATGTCGCGCTCGCTGTCGCTGGCGACCCCGCCGCCCACGAACGCGTGCGCGAGCACCACCGAGCGGGCTCCCGGACGCAGGAACAGGTCCGACCGGACCCGCTCCATGGCCGCGCCCACGACGGCCTCGTGGCTGCGCCCACCACTGATCCGCAGCTCGTGCCGCGCGACCTCGGGCTCCAGGAAGGGCAGCCCGTAGACGGCCACCTCGCCGTGCTCGTCGGCCAGCAGGACCGGCTCGTCCAGCCGGCCGGTCGAGGCGCGGACGTGCAGGCCGGCGGCGGAGAGCAGCCCGGAGAAGGTGCCCAACCGGCGGGCCGAGTCGTGGTTGCCCGGCGTCATCACCACGGCGGCGCCGGCGGCGAGGAGCCGGCCGACCACGCGGTCGAGCACCGCCGTCGCGTCGGCCGACGGGACGGCGCGGTCGTACACGTCGCCGGCGACCAGCACGACGTCCACCGACTCCGCCGTCACGACGCGCGCCAGCCCGGTGAGCACCGCCTCCTGCTCGGCGAGCAGCTCGGTGCCGTGCAGGGTCCGGCCGATGTGCCAGTCGGACGTGTGCAGCAGGCGCATGGGCGGAAGGTAGGTGGCGCCACCGACAGAACCGGCTCAGGCGCGCCGTGACGGAACGGTCACACGGCCGTGCGGGGTCAGCGGTACTGCTGGGGCGCCGTGTCGCCCCGCCCGTAGCGGTCGTCGATGTATCCGGCGCTCTCCATCGCCCGGCGGTCGGCGTCCTCCTCGATCATGTGGTTGAGCAGCTGCTGGACGCCGTCGCTGTCCGGGATCTGGCGCAGGACCGTGGGCCCGCTGTCCCCCGCCGACTCGATGGTGAGCGTCCCCGAGTTGATGATCCGGTCCCAGAGGGACTGCGTGTAGGAGACGTCGGTGATGCGGGGCAGCCCGATGTCCCGGCCCCGGCGGGCGAGGATGCCCTCGCGGAAGAGCAGTCGGTGCGTGGTCACCACGTAGTGCGTCGTCCGCCACCGCAGCAACGGCACCAGCACGGTGAGCACCAGCAGGAGCACCGCCACCGCGAGGACGACCATCCGCAGGATGCCCTGCTGCCGTCCGTCCGGGATCGCGGCCACGCCGAACGAGGCGGCGCCCACGATCAGCAGCAGCCGGACGACCGGCCAGAAGAGCGTCGTCCAGTGCGGGTGCAGGTGCCGGACGACCTCTTCGTCCTCCGCGAGCAGCTTGTCCGGGTACGGCATCCCCCCAGGATGACCCAGCCTTCCCGAGGTGGCGGGCCGCGGTGCGTGGTGTCGCGGCGAGTGGGCCCCGGAGGGGTCCGCGCAGGCGGGACGACGGGGCTCAGCGCGACAGGGGACGGCACCTGGCCGCGGTGCGGTCCGGAGGACCGCAGTGTCATCGCACGTGGCGCACGTCGCCGGACGCCAGCTCGACCTGCCCCTCCGGGGTCGTGACCACCAGCCGGCCGTCCCAGTCGACCGCCGTCGCCGTCCCCTCGAGGGTGGAACCGTCGGGCAGCGCGACCACGACGTCGGTGCCGACGGTGGAGGACCACGCGAGGTAGTCCCGTGCCAGACCGGAGGCGACCGGGTCGCCGAGCGCCGCCGTCCACCGTCGGTAGCGGCGCTCCACCGCCCGGAGGAAGCCCAGCAGCACCGGCCCCCGGTCCACGGTCCCGCCCGTGACGCGGGACAGCGAGGTGCCGGTCTCCGGCAGCTCCTCCCCCGTCGTCGACACGTTGAGCCCGACCCCGACGACGACGGCGTTCCCGCTCGACTCGGCGAGGATCCCGGCCAGCTTCCGCCCGTCGAGGGCCAGCAGGTCGTTGGGCCACTTCAGCGACGCCCGGACTCCGGTCACCTCGCCGACCGCCTCGGCCAGGGCCACACCGGTGAGCAGCGGCAGCCATCCGCGGCGCGCGGCGGGCACGTCGGGGCGCAGCAGGAACGAGACGGTGAGACCGGCGCGCGGCGGGGAGGTCCACACCCGGTCGAGGCGGCCGCGGCCGGCCACCTGGTGCTCGGCCACCAGGACCAGTCCCTCGGGCTCGCCGGCCCCGGCGGCAGCGACCAGCTCGGCGTTCGTGGACCCGATCTCGGGGACCACCCGCAGGTCCCGCCAGAGCTGGCTGTCCCGGGTGAGCGCGCCGGAGAGTGCAGGCCCGTCGAGCGCCGGGCGCTCGAGATCGGACCATCGGGATGAGGGCGTGTCGGGCACTCCCTTACGCTACGGCCCGTGATCGCGCTTGCGCCGGTCACCGATGTGCACAGCACCGCCGCGAACCTGCGTCCGACGAGCGCCAGCGAGGAGACAACGCGTGAGTGCCGCCGAGCTCGAGAGCGCCGGGGAGAACGTCCCCGACGACATCGACATCCACACCACCGCCGGGAAGCTGGCCGACTTCGAGCGCCGGGTGCAGGAGGCGACGCACGCCGGGTCCGAGCGGGCCGTGGAGAAGCAGCACGCGGCCGGCAAGATGACCGCCCGCGAGCGGATCGAGGCGCTGCTGGACCCGGGCTCGTTCACCGAGTTCGACGAGTTCGCCCGGCACCGGTCGACGAACTTCGGCATGGACGCCAAGCGGCCCTTCGGCGACGGCGTCGTCACCGGCTACGGCACCGTCGACGGCCGGCCGATCGCGATCTTCTCCCAGGACGTGACCGTCTTCGGGGGCAGCCTCGGCGAGGTCTACGGCGAGAAGATCGTCAAGATCCTCGACTTCGCCGTGCAGAACGGCTGCCCCGTGGTGGGCATCAACGAGGGCGGCGGCGCGCGGATCCAGGAGGGCGTGGTCTCCCTCGGGCTCTACGGCGAGATCTTCCGGCGCAACGTGCACGCCTCCGGCGTCATCCCGCAGATCTCCCTGGTGATGGGCCCCGCGGCCGGCGGGCACGTCTACTCCCCCGCGCTCACCGACTTCGTCGTGATGGTCGACAAGACCAGCCAGATGTTCATCACCGGCCCCGACGTCGTGAAGACCGTGACCGGCGAGGACGTCACCCTCGAGGAGCTCGGCGGGGCGCGGACGCACAACACCAAGTCCGGGGTCGCGCACTACCTGGCCGAGGACGAGGCCGACGCGCTGGACTACGTGAAGGCGCTGCTGTCCTACCTGCCGAGCAACAACCTCGACCCGCTGCCCGCCACCGAGGTGGCGCCGGTCGAGACCGTGCTACCCAACGCGCTCACCGACGACGACCTCGAGCTCGACAACTTCATCCCCGACTCGGCGAACACCCCGTACGACATGCACACCGTGATCGAGCACGTGCTCGACGACGGCGAGTTCCTCGAGGTGCAGCCGCTGTTCGCGCCGAACATCCTGATCGGCTTCGGCCGGGTCGAGGGCCGGCCGGTCGGCGTCGTGGCCAACCAGCCCACCCAGTTCGCCGGCACGCTCGACATCGACGCCAGCGAGAAGGCCGCGCGGTTCGTCCGCACCTGCGACGCCTTCAACATCCCGGTGCTCACCTTCGTCGACGTCCCCGGCTTCCTGCCCGGGACGTCGCAGGAGTGGGAGGGGATCATCCGCCGCGGCGCGAAGCTGATCTACGCCTACGCCGAGGCCACCGTCCCGAAGGTCACGGTGATCACCCGCAAGGCCTACGGCGGCGCCTACGACGTCATGGGCTCCAAGCACCTCGGCGCGGACGTCAACCTCGCCTGGCCGAGCGCGCAGATCGCCGTCGTCGGTGCCCAGGGGGCGGTCGGCATCCTGTACCGCAAGGAGCTCGCGGCGGCCGAGGACCCCGACGCCCGCCGGGCCGAGCTGATCGCGGAGTACGAGGACACCCTCGCCAACCCCTACATCGCCGCCGACCGGGGCTACGTGGACGCGGTCATCCCGCCGTCGCAGACCCGGGTGCAGGTCACCAAGGCGCTGCGCGTCCTGGCCAACAAGCGCCAGACCCTGCCGCCGAAGAAGCACGGGAACATCCCGCTGTGAGTGAGGAACCGCACCCGCTTCTGCGGGTCGTCAAGGGCGAGCCTTCTGCCGAGGAGCTCGCCGCCCTGACCGTCGTCGTCGCCGCGCTGTCGCAGCGGCGCGCACGCCGTCGTCCGACGCCGGTCGGCGCCTGGGCGTCCTACGCCGACGGCCACCGCCGGCCGCTGCAGGTGGGCGCCGGCGGGTGGCGCGCGTCCGGGAGGTTCGCGCAGTGAGCAGCGACCGCCGGCTGGTGCTCGCGTCGGCCTCCCCCGCCCGTCTCTCGCTGCTGCGCCAGGCCGGGCTGGTCCCCGAGGTCGTCGTCAGCCACGTCGACGAGTCCACCGTCCGTGCGCCCCGGGTCGCCGAGCAGGTGGCCCTGCTCGCGGCCGCGAAGGCGGCGGCGGTGTCGCGGCAGGAGACCGACGCGCTCGTCATCGGGGCGGACTCCCTGCTGGAGTTCAACGGCAGGCCGCTGGGCAAGCCGGCGGACGCCGCCGAGGCCCGGGACCGCTGGCGGCGGATGGGCGGCCGGTCCGGCGTCCTGCACACGGGCCAGGCGCTCTTCGACGTCCGGGACGGCGCCGTCGTCGGCCGGGACATCGCGGTGGCCTCGACCGTCGTCTACTTCACGACGCCGACGCCGCAGGAGATCGAGGCCTACCTGGCCACCGGTGAGCCGCTGGCCGTGGCGGGGGCGTTCACCCTCGACGGTCTCGGCGCACCGTTCGTCCGCCGGGTCGAGGGTGACCCGGCCGCCGTCGTGGGCCTGTCGCTGACGGTGCTCCGCACCCAGCTGGCCAAACGCGGGCTGGCCATCACCGACCTCTGGCGCCGCTGACCAGCCGCTCCACCCAGAACCACAGTCCGACCGTTTGACTCGACGAGGGAGTTGCACCGGTGCAGAAGGTCCTGATCGCCAACCGCGGTGAGATCGCGGTCCGCGTGGCACGCGCCTGCAGGGACGAGGGCCTGACGAGTGTGGCCGTCTACGCCGAGCCCGACCGGGACGCGCTGCACGTGCGGGCCGCGGACGAGGCGTTCGCCCTCGGCGGCACGACGCCGGGCGACTCCTACCTGGTGATCGAGAAGATCCTCGACGCCGCCGCGAAGTCCGGCGCCGACGCGATCCACCCCGGCTACGGCTTCCTGTCCGAGAACGCCGACTTCGCCCAGGCCGTCCTGGACGCCGGGCTGATCTGGATCGGCCCCTCGCCGCAGTCGATCATCGACCTCGGCGACAAGGTCGCGGCCCGGCACATCGCCACCCGGGCCGGGGCCCCGCTCGTGCCCGGCACCAAGGACCCGGTCGGCGGCGCCGACGAGGTGGTCGCCTTCGCCGAGGAGCACGGCCTCCCGGTCGCCATCAAGGCCGCGTTCGGCGGTGGTGGCCGCGGGCTGAAGGTCGCCCGCACCATGGAGGAGATCCCCGAGCTGTTCGACTCCGCCGTCCGCGAGGCGGTCTCCGCCTTCGGCCGCGGCGAGTGCTTCGTCGAGCGGTTCCTCGACAAGCCCCGGCACGTCGAGGCGCAGGTGCTCGCCGACACCCACGGCAACGTGATCGTCGTCGGCACCCGCGACTGCTCGCTGCAGCGGCGCAACCAGAAGCTGGTCGAGGAGGCCCCGGCGCCGTTCCTGACCGACGAGCAGCGCGCCCGCATCCACTCCTCGGCCAAGGCCATCTGCGCGGAGGCGGGCTACCACGGTGCCGGCACGGTGGAGTACCTGGTGGGCGTCGACGGGTCGATCTCCTTCCTGGAGGTGAACACCCGGCTGCAGGTGGAGCACCCGGTGTCGGAGGAGACGTCGGGCATCGACCTGGTCCGCCAGCAGTTCCGGATCGCCCGCGGCGAGGCCCTCGAGATCACCGAGGACCCGGCGCCGCGCGGGCACAGCATCGAGTTCCGGATCAACGCCGAGGACGCCGGCCGCAACTTCATGCCGGCGCCCGGGCCGGTGGAGCGCCTGGAGATCCCGCAGGGCCCGGGCGTGCGCTGGGACTCCGGGGTCGAGACCGGCGGAGAGGTCGCCGGTGCGTTCGACTCCATGCTGGCCAAGCTGATCGTCACCGGCGCGACCCGCGACGAGGCGCTGCAGCGCGCCCGCCGGGCGCTGGACGAGCTGGTCGTCGAGGGCATGCCGACGGTCATCCCGTTCCACCGCGCCGTCGTCCGCGACGAGGCCTTCACCACCGAGCCGTTCACGGTGCACACCCGGTGGATCGAGACCGAGTGGGACAACCAGGTCGCCCCCTACGACGCCGCACCGGCCGAGCAGGAGGAGGAGACCCCGCGGCAGACCGTCGTGGTCGAGGTCGGCGGCCGTCGCCTCGAGGTGTCCCTCCCGGCGGGACTGGCCGCCGGCGGTGCCGCGCCGGGCGCGGCCGCCAAGCCCCGGAAGCGGGGCGGTGGCGGCAGCGGCTCGGCGGCGTCCGGGGACTCGCTGACCTCACCGATGCAGGGCACGATCGTCAAGGTCGCGGTCGAGGACGGTGCCACCGTCGAGGCCGGTGACCTGGTCGTCGTGCTCGAGGCGATGAAGATGGAGCAGCCGATCAACGCGCACAAGGCCGGCACGATCTCCGGGCTCACCGCCGAGGTCGGTGGCGCGGTGACCAGCGGAGCCGTCCTCTGCACGATCGCGGACGCCGAGTAGTCCGCGTGCGCCCCGCCGGCATGCGCCGGCGGGGCGGTCGCGGGGGTCCCGCGCGGTCGGGGCCGGTCCCCGCACGCGAGGGGCGACCCGATCAGACGGTGCGCGTCCCGGCCCCGGCCGACCACACGACCCGGCCGCCCTCGAACCGCTGGCTGCAGCTGTCGGTCGTGCAGCTCATCGCCTCCACCGGGTAGCCCAGCGGGCCCAGCTCCCACCGCTGTGCGGCCCAGTGCTGCCGGATCGCCCCGACGATGGGGAACGCCCCCGTCGCCGGCGACCAGTACATCGACCCGCCCTGGAACAGCTGCCCGCACCCACCCCGGACCATCCCGCACTGGGAGCTGCGGACCGGGTAGCCCAGGGAGCCCGTGCCGGCGCCCGCCGCCACCCATGCATCAGCGACCGGCGCGGTCACCGTGTGGATCCCGGTCGCCGCCGACCACACCACCCGGCCACCCTCGAACCGCTGGCTGCAGCTGTCCGCCGTGCAGCCCATCGCCTCCACCGGGTAACCCAGCGGGCCGAGCTCCCACCGCTGGGCCGTCCAGTGCTGCCGGATCGCCCCGAACATCGGGTGCGCCCCCGTCGCCGGCGACCAGTACATCGACCCGCCCTGGAACAGCTGACCGCACCCACCACGGACCAGCCCGCACTGGGAGCTGCGCACCGGGAACCGCAACGGCCCCGTGCCCGCACCCGCCGCCACCCACGCATCCGCCAGCGGCGCGGTCACCGTGTGCGTCCCGGTCAGCGTCGACCACACCACCCGGCCACCCTCGAACCGCTGGCTGCAGCTGTCCGCCGTGCAGCCCATCGCCTCCACGGGGTAGCCCAGGGAGCCGTTCTGCGCCTTGACGGCCTGGTACGAGGCATTGATGGCGCCGGACACGCCGACGAGGCCGGTGTCCGGTGACCAGTACAGGGAGGTCCTGCTCGGCGTCGTGAAGTCCTGGCTGCACCAGCCCCGGGCCAGGCCGCAGACGGTCCCGGAGGTCGGCAGTCCCCAGCGGTCCTTCCCACCGGAAGCGACCCAGGGGGTGTAGAGGCCGCCGTGGACGGGGTGGGCGCCGGTCGTCGCGCTCCAGTAGATGGCGCCGCGCTCGTAGAGCCGCCAGCACACCTGTCCGCTGCCCGGCAGGCTGCACGTCTCGGCCGACGTGGCCGGGCCCAGGACGCCGGTCTCGGCACCGGCCGCGGCGTAGGCCGCGGCGACCGGGGTCACCGGGGCCGGGGTCGTCACCCGGACGGTGGCGCCGGCGGCCGACGCGGACGTGACCGTCACCGTGAAGTCGCCGCCGGCCAGCCGGACGGGGGTGTTCAGCGGCACCGCGGTCTGCACGTCCCCGGCCCACTGCGCCGGGGACCCCGGCGTGCCGTCGAGGAGCAGCGAGAAGTCGTCGCCCTGGCCGGGGATGTACCGGATCTGCACGCCCGTCTGCAGTCCCGCACCCGGGATCCAGGCATCCCGCCCGCTCGCGGCGCGGTACTCCAGCCAGTAGATCCTGCCCGGGCCACCCCACAGCAGGATGCCCCGCATGCCGCTCAGCTGGGAGACCGGCACGAGCGTCACGGTCTCCGACGGGCTCGAGGGGTGGATCTGGCGCATGTCCCATGTCGGCACCTTGTTCAGCTGCCAGGCCTGCGCCATCGACAGCGACCCGAGGTTCTCCCACGAGTAGCCCATGACGTCGTAGTAGTCGGCGTAGGGCACGGTCTGGCAGGTGCCGGTCTCGACCGCCCGGTCGCACTGCCGGGCCGACGAGTGCCCGAGCCCGAAGTTGTGCCCGAGCTCGTGGGCGATGAGCGAGGTCCCGGTGCTCCGCACGTAGGAGTAGCCACCGTCGCTCAGAACCGAGCCGACCGTGCCCAGGCCGTACGAGCAGGACGGGTTCGCCGGGTCGTCGGCGACGTAGAGCAGCAGGTGCCGCCCGAGTCCGGGGGTGAACCCCACCGTCGTCGCCACCTCGTCCCACAGGAGGAACGGATCGCTGCAGTCGGCGGTGGTGCTGATCCAGTCGTGGGACCCGACGACGCCGATCCGGAGGCGGGCCTGCTCCCACCAGAAGTCCGAGACCGGGCCGTCCACCGCAGCGACGACGTCCGGCAGGGTCGTGCCGTCCTGCACCTCCCCGGCCGGCGCCACCATGACCACGGTGACCGCATGGTCGGGCGAGGCGAAGCCACCGGCGGTGGGCTGCGGTGCGGCTTCGAGCACCTCGGCGGCCAGCACCTCGCGGGCCGGCTCCAGCCCCTCCTCGGCGGCCGCGTCGTCGGCGACGGTCTCGCCGACGGTCACCTCCACGGTGGCGCCGACGGGCAGGTCCTCGACGTCGCCCGTGGCCAGGCGGACCGTGCCGTCGGACCCGGTGCGGACGAAGCTGAGCAGCGAGCCGTCGGCGCGCTGGACGGCCGTCTCGGCGTGCTCGTGCTCCTGCCAGACCTGGACGAACTCGCCGACGATCGTGTCGCCACCGGCCGGCCCGTCCTCCGCGGCGGCGACGCCGGGAACGGTGAGCAGCGCCGCCGCGACGGCCGCCGCGGCCAGCAGCGACCGCCGCGCGTGCGGCCGGTGGGCAGACTTCATGGACACTCCTGGAACCGGGGGGATCCGCGTCATCTCAGTCGAGGGCCCGTTCGCAACGGGGACGACGCGCCGATACGGTACGTAAGTGACTGACTACTAAACGATTGCTCCGGTGCGTCGCAGCCGGCGCCCGGCCAGCACTCCGCCGGCCGCGAGCAGTCCTCCGCCGGAGGCCACGAGAGCAGTGAGGCCGAGCGAGCTGTCGCCGTCGGCAGCCTCGAGCACGGACGCCGACCGGGGGGCGGCCCCCCGGTACCCGGGCACCCAGACCACGCCCGTCGCGCCGTCGGCCACGACCGCGCCCTCGCCCTCGCCCTCGCCGGCCGCGGTCCCACCGGTCGTGCTGCGGGATCCGGCACCGGACATGACCCCGCCGGGAGCGGCGGGCGCGGGGGCAGGAGCCGGTGCGCCGGCTCCGGCCGGCGGTGCCGCCGTGATGCTCAGGACGGCCCCGTCGGCGGAGACGCCCTCCACGACGACGGTGAAGTCGCCACCGGAGACCGGCACGGCCACACCGGTGGGCAGGGCGGCGGCGTGGTCATCGGCCCAGGAACCCGCAGGGCTGGGGCTGCCGTCGAGCAGGACCGAGGTGTCCGGCAGGCCACCGGCCCGGCGCAGCAGCACGCCCGGCTGCAGGCCGAACGGGTTGGCCGTGTCCAGCCAGCCGTCGCGACCCGTGGCGGTCCGGTACTCCAGCCAGTAGTCGACGCCCTCGGCGTCGGTGAGCCGCACCGCCCGGATGCCGCCCCGGCCCGCGATCGGGCTGAGCGTCACCGTGGTGGTCCCGGCAGCCAGCGGGACGGCCCGCTGCTGGGCCGCGGGCAGCACACCGAGCAGCGCCGCCTGCGCGGCGTTCAGCGTCCCGGTCCGCGACCAGGAGACGCCCATGACGTCGTAGTGGTCGCGATAGGCGGTGGTGCGGCACGACCCACCCTCGACGGTGCCGTCGCACTGCTCCCCCGAGGAGTGGCCCAGGCCGAAGTTGTGGCCGAGCTCGTGGGCGATCACCGACATCGAGGTGTCGCGGACGTAGAGCCGGCCCCCGGAGGTGCGGCTGCTGCCCACCTCGGCGAGCGCGTAGGCGCAGTCGGAGTCCCGGCTGACGTAGAGCATCAGGTGCTTGCCGGGGCCGGGCACGAACCCCACCCGGGTGGCGACGTCGTCCCAGAGCAGGCCGGGGTTCGAGCAGCCGACGGCGGCGGGGGCCCAGTCGTGGGCGGCGGTCACGTGGAGGGAGATGGCGCCGTCGCTCTGCTCCGACCAGAACGTCGCCACGTCGTCGTCCACCAGCGAGACGACCTGAGCCAGTGTCGTGCCGTCGCCGGTGGCGGCGGATCCGGCCGGGGCGACCATCGCCACGGTCACCTCGTTGGTGACGCGCTCGGGTGCGGTCTCCGGGAGGGCGACGACGGCGGTGTCGACGACCGCGAGCGGCGCCCGGTCGCCGGAGGGGTCCGCGGTCGGGGTGCCGACGGTGAGCGAGACGGTCGACCCGGAGGGGACGCCCTCGACGTCGTCGCTGTCGACGAGGACGGCGTCCCCGTCGGCCGGCTGGACCCAGCTGACCATCTCCTCGGAGCCGTGTCCGGCCGGGGCCCCGGCGGGCTCGACCTCCGACCACGCGTGGACCAGCTCGCCCGCCAGGGTGCCGCGGCCGCCCTGCTCGGCCGAGGCGGCCCCGGGCAGCACCAGCGGGACGACGGCGCCGGCGACGACGGCCGCGGCCACGGCGAGCGGGCGCAGCAGCCACGGCCGCGGCGCGGGAGCGGGGACGAGCCGGTGCGAGGTCATCCACCCCGACATCGGCGGGGTCCGGCCCTATCGGCACCGGATGCCGGATATCGAGCGGAACGCTCGCCACATCCGGCTCATCCGGCCCCGCGCCCCCGCGCGTCCCGGTGGGCGGCCTCAGGCGAGGTGGTCGGCGCCCATCAGCCGGCGGCCGGCCTCGGTGATGGAGCCCGACAGCGACGGGTAGATCGCGAACGTCTGGGCCAGGTCGGCGACGGTCAGCCGCTGGGTGACCGCGAGCGCGATCGGCAGGATCAGCTCGGAGGCCCCCGGGGCCACGACCACACCGCCCACGATCACGCCGGTGGACCGGCGGGCGAACATCTTGACGAACCCGTCGTGCAGATCGCTCATCTTCGCCCGGGCGTTGGTCGCCAGCGGCAGCAGGACCACCTCGACGTCGGGGTAGTCCGGCAGGCTCTTCTGCTGCACGCCCACCGTGGCGATCTCCGGATGCGTGAAGACGTTGGCCGCGACGGTCTTCAGCCGGATCGGCGCCACCGCCTCCCCCAGTGCGTGCCACATCGCGATCCGGCCCTGCATGGCCGCCACGGAGGCGAGCTGGAAGACGCCCGTGACGTCACCCGCGGCATAGATACCGGGCACCGACGTGCGGGAGACGCGGTCCACCACGACGTGCCCGGACTCCGTCACCTCCACGCCGCAGCTCTCGAGGTTCAGGCCCGACGTGTTCGGCACGGTGCCCACGGTCATCAGTGCGTGCGACCCCTCGACCGTGCGGCCGTCGGTCAGCTCGACGAGCACACCGCCCCCGGTGCGCCGCACCGCGGCGGCCCGGCCCTTCTCGGCGATCTTCCCGCCGCGGGACCGGAACACCTCCTCGACGACGGCGGCCGCGTCCGAGTCCTCGCCCGGCAGCACCTGGTCGCGGGAGGAGACGAGGGTGACCGGGACCCCGGCCTCGAGGTAACCGGACGCGAACTCGGCGCCGGTCACGCCGGAGCCGACCACGACCAGGTGCTCGGGCATCTCCTGGAGGTCGTAGACGTCGCGCCAGTCGATGATGCGTTCGCCGTCCGGCTCGGCTCCGGGCAGCACCCGCGGGTCGGCGCCGGTGGCGATGAGGACGACGTCGCTCTCCAGCTCCTCCGACACCCGGCCGTCGGCGTCGACGACCTCGACGGTGTGCGCGGCCAGCCCGCGGACGTCGTCGGAGAGCCGCCCCTGACCGGCGAGGATGCGCACCCCTTCGGCGGCCAGCCGGGCGTGGATGTCGTCCGACTGCGCCACCGCCAGGCCCTTCACCCGCTGGTTCACCGACGGCAGGTCCAGGTCCACGGTGGTCAGTCCCGCGCCCTGCAGGCCGAGGACGGCGGAGTCGCGCACCGACGTCATGGCACCGGCTGCGGCGATGAAGGTCTTGGACGGGACGCAGTCGGTGAGCACGCTGGCACCCCCGATGCCGTCGCGTTCGATGACGGTGACCTCGGCACCGAGCTGTGCGGCCACCAGCGCGGCCTCGTAGCCGGCCGGTCCTCCGCCGATGATGACGATGCGGGTCATGGGTCCTTCCCCGGTGCTGGGCGTGCGGTGACGCGGTCCTGGTGCGCGGCCATTCTCCCCGGTGCCGGTCCGGAGCGCTGCCACCGGCGTCCCCCGGCCCGCCGCGGCCGGTGGTTAGGCTCCCACCCGATGGGCCTCTACGCCGCCTACGGGTCGAACATGGATCCCGCGCAGATGCTGCGCCGTTGTCCGTCGTCCCCGCACACCGGCACCGGCTGGATCCGCGGCTGGCGGCTCACCTTCGGCGCCGAGGAGTTCGGCTGGGAGGGGTCGCTGGCCACCCTCGTCCCGGCGGAGGAGGAGCACGAGGCGCTGCACCCGGGCGTGTTCGTCGCCCTGTACGACCTCACCGACACCGACGAGCGGGCGCTGGACGCCTGGGAGGGCGCCGACCTCGGGCTCTACCGGAAGCTGCACCTGCGGGTGCACACCCTGGGCGGCGACGAGGTGGCCTACGTCTACGTCCTCGACGCCTTCGAGGGCGGGCTGCCGTCGGCCCGCTACCTGGGGGCGTTGGCCGACGCCGCCGAGGCCGCCGGGGCGCCCGAGGACTACGTGCACGACCTGCGCACCCGCGAGTGCCGCTCCACCGGCGTCTGAGGATCAGCGAGGCGCCGGCGCGCCCGGTGTCCCGTCGGTCCGCTCGGCCCGGGCCCTCGCCAGGCAGAGCACCGCGAGGACGCCCACGACGACCATGCCGCTGCTGACGCCGTACCGGACGTTCGCGTCTCCCCCGCCGACAGCGGCGAAGAAGCACCCGTTGACGACGGCGCCCGCCCACACCAGCAGGACCACCGTGGAGGTGTGGCCGCCCGACCAGCCCGGCCTGCGGGTCGTTCCGCGCGCTCGTCCCACGGCGAGGCCACCCCCGACGACCACGAGCAGCAGGACGAGGGAGGAGAGCCCCACCCAGACGTGGGTCAGCGCAGGGTGAGCTGCGTCCATGCGGGTCAGGTTCCACACCGTCGGCCCCTCGACGGGCCCCTCCGCCAGGATGGCCCTCGATGCCTCTCCCGCGAAGGTGAGCGGTGCGACGGCGAGCTCGACCGCGTCACCACCCGTCTGCAGGGCGACGGTCGGTGCGCAGCACCGGAGCGCCGCGCGGATCGCCGCGCCCGTGTACGCGTCGCCTCCCCCGTCGAGCTCGCGCAGCAGGTTCGTGAGCGCGAGGATGCTGTTGACGTTCTGGTCGAAGGTGGCGGCGTCCGCCGGGCTGATGGCGTCGCGCACGGGCTCGGGGAGGTCGTCGCGGATCTCCGCGACGTGCGGCCACACGATCCGGCTCATCGCCGCCGTCACCAGCCCGGCGTCGGGCCGTCCGTGGTCCCCCGCCTGGGTCGCACCGTTGACGACGGTCGCGACGACCGCCGCCACCAGGAACAGACCGGCGGGCGGCACGACGGAGCGGATCCGGGCCCGCGCAGGGACGGCGCCGGGCCCCCGTCGTCGCGTGACGAGCGCGATGCCCACGAACGCGACGGCGACGGCGACCAGCACCACGGGCTTCTCGGCTCGCATGAGGGCAGTGCCGACGGCGCTCCCCCCGGTGAGGAGGACCGTCCGCCATCGCGTGTCGCCGTGGACGGCCATGCGCGCTGCTCCGGACAGCGCCACGACGAACAGGGCAGCCGCCACGGAATCGCTCAGCACGGTCGTGGCGTAGTGGAGCACGAGCGGCGTGGTCACGGTCACGGCCGTCACCAGCGCGACGCTCGCCCGCGACGCCCTCGGGGCCACGGTGCGGACGAAGTACCAGAGCGCCAGCACCGAGGCAGCGGTCTGGCCGAGGTACAGGGGGAGCTGCCACGGGACACCCGTCGCCGTCGACAGCTCGAGGGAGATCCGCACCAGCGCCGGATAGGCGAGCGTGCGGTAGCCGTCGACGTCGAGGGTCTGGGCCAGCCGCACGTACTCCGGGGTGTCGCCGTACGCGGGGACGGCGGTCAGGTTGAGCAGCCACCAGATGACGCCCACGACGACGTGGGCGCCGGCGATGACCAGCAGTGACCGGCGGACGTACCGGTGCATCCCGGGCCGGCTCGGGTCGCCACTCCGGCGGTCGTCGGTGTCGACGTCGCTCGCGCTGCCCGTCACCGGAGGCGCGGCGGCCGGCGGACGCTCGCCGAGGATGGGCCGCTCGGCCACCCGGCGCGTGTCGGACAGCATGGACGCAGGCTAGGCGCGGCTGCTCCCGCGGGAAGCCTGCGACTCACCCCGTGCCGGCCGGCGGCGTCGCTGGCGCCCCCCGCGACACATCCACACCGCTCTCCCCGCTCCCGGTGTCCCCGGTGACGCTGCCCGGCACCGGGGCGTCCTGGAGGAAACAGCCGAGGATCTGCTGGGCGGCCAGTGCGGGGGTGAGCTCGCCGGCCAGCACCGCCTTCTCCAGGTCGGGGACGGCGGACCGCACGCCCGGGTGCGCGCGCAGCTGGTGCTCCAGGGAGTCGCGGACGAGCTGCCAGGTCCAGCGCACCTGCTGGCCGCGGCGCCGCTCGTCGAACCGGCCGGAGGACCTCATCCGCTCCTGGTGCTCGACGATCTTCGCCCACACCTCGTCCAGGCCCTCGCCGGTGAGGCCCGCGCAGGTGAGCACCGGCACGTCCCAGGTCTCGTCGTGGCCGCGCAGCATCCGGATGGCGCCGGACAGCTCGCGGGCGGCCTTGCGAGCATCCCCCGCGGCCGGGCCGTCGGCCTTGTTGACCGCGATGACGTCGGCGATCTCGAGGATGCCGCGCTTGATCCCCTGCAGCTGGTCCCCGGTGCGGGCGAGGGTGAGGAACAGGAAGGAGTCGACCATCTCCGCCACGGCGATCTCCGACTGCCCGACGCCCACGGTCTCGACGAGCACCACGTCGTAGCCCGCGGCCTCCACCACCACCATCGACTCGCGGGTGGCCTGGGCGACCCCGCCGAGGGTCCCGGACGTGGGCGACGGCCGGATGAAGGCGTGCGGGTCGACCGAGAGCCGGGACATCCGCGTCTTGTCGCCGAGGATGGAGCCGCCCGACCGCGCGGACGACGGGTCGACGGCGAGCACCGCGACCTTGGACCCGGCGGCGGTCAGGTCGACGCCGAGCGAGTCGATGAAGGTCGACTTGCCGACCCCGGGCACCCCGCTGATGCCGACGCGGCGGGCTCCCCCGGCGTGCGGCAGCAGCCCGACGAGGAGTTCCTGCGCCCGTTCGCGGTGGTCCCCGCGCCGGGACTCGACCAGCGTGATGGCGCGCGCCATCACCCGCCGGTCGCCGGCCAGCACCCCGTCGACGAGGGCCGGGACGTCGATCTCCCGGGCCATTCAGCGGCCCCGCAGCTCAGTGACCAAGGCGCTCGGACAGCGCTCTCAGCAGGTCCTGGGCGGCCTCGGCGATCACCGTGCCGGGCAGGAAGACCGCTGCCGCCCCCATCTCCTCCAGCGTCGGGACGTCGTCGGGCGGGATCACGCCCCCGACGACGACCATCACGTCGTCGGCCCCGAGGTCGGCGAGGGCCCGGCGGAGGGCGGGGACGAGCGTGAGGTGGCCGGCCGCGAGCGAGGAGACGCCGACGACGTGCACGTCGGCCTCCACCGCCTGCCGGGCGACCTCCTCCGGCGTCTGGAAGAGCGGGCCGACGTCGACGTCGAAGCCGAGGTCGGCGAAGGCGGTGGCGATGACCTTCTGGCCGCGGTCGTGGCCGTCCTGGCCCATCTTGGCGACCAGGATCCGCGGGCGGCGCCCCTCGGCCTCGGCGAACGCCTCGGCCATCCGGCGGGTCTGCTCCATCGGGCTGTCCTCTCCCGCCCGGCCCCCCGCGAGCGCCTCGTCCCGGTAGACACCGGAGATGGTGCGCACCTGCCCGGAGTGCCGGCCGTAGACCTCCTCGAGCGCGTCGGAGATCTCCCCGACGGTGGCCTTGGCGCGGGCGGCGTCGACGGCGAGCTTGAGCAGGTTCGAATCCAGGTCGCTGCCGCGCGTCCCCTCGGCGGCGGCGCGGGCGGCGTCGGTGAGCCGGCGCAGCGACTCCTGCACGGCACCGGCGTCGCGGGAGGCCCGGAGCTCCTCGAGCTTGGCCTTCTGCTGGGCGAGCACGTCGGCGTTGTCCACGCGCAGCACCTCGATGGCCTCGTCGGCGTCGACCCGGTACTTGTTCACGCCGATCACCGGCTGCCGGCCGGAGTCGATGCGGGCCTGCGTGCGGGCGGCGGCCTCCTCGATGCGGAGCTTCGGGATGCCGTCGTCGATGGCCTGGGCCATGCCGCCGTGCTCGGTGACCTCCTGGATGTGCGCCCAGGCGCGGCAGGCCAGGTCGTAGGTCAGCTTCTCCACGTAGGCCGAGCCGCCCCACGGGTCGATGACCCGCGTGGTGCCGGACTCCTGCTGTAGGAGCAGCTGGGTGTTGCGGGCGATCCGGGCGGAGAAGTCGGTGGGCAGCGCCAGCGCCTCGTCGAGGGCGTTGGTGTGCAGCGACTGGGTGTGCCCCTGGGTGGCGGCCATCGCCTCCAGGCAGGTGCGGACGACGTTGTTGTAGACGTCCTGCGCGGTCAGCGACCAGCCCGAGGTCTGCGAGTGGGTGCGCAGCGACAGCGACTTCGGGTTCTGCGCGCCGGCCTCCTTCACCAGCCTGGCCCACAGCAGCCGCCCGGCGCGGAGCTTGGCGACCTCCATGAAGAAGTTCATCCCGATCGCCCAGAAGAAGCTCAGCCGGGGCGCGAACGCGTCGACGTCCATCCCGGCCGCCTGGCCGGCCTTCAGGTACTCGACGCCGTCGGCGAGCGTGTAGGCCAGCTCCAGGTCGGCCGTCGCCCCGGCCTCCTGGATGTGGTAGCCGGAGATGGAAATGGAGTTGAACTTCGGCATCCGCTGCGAGGTGAACGCGAAGATGTCGCTGATGATCTGCATCGACGGCTTGGGCGGGTAGATGTAGGTATTGCGCACCATGAACTCTTTGAGGATGTCGTTCTGGATGGTGCCGGTCAGCTGACCCGGCTCCACCCCCTGCTCCTCGGCCGCCACGATGTAGAGCGCCAGCACCGGCAGCACGGCGCCGTTCATGGTCATTGAGACGCTCATCTTGTCCAGCGGGATGCCGTCGAAGAGCTGCCGCATGTCCAGGATCGAGTCGATCGCGACGCCGGCCATCCCGACGTCGCCAGGCACCCGGGGGTGGTCGGAGTCGTAGCCGCGGTGGGTGGGCAGGTCGAAGGCGACGCTCAGCCCCTTCTGCCCGGCGGCGAGGTTGCGCCGGTAGAACGCGTTGGACTCCGACGCGGTGGAGAACCCGGCGTACTGCCGGACCGTCCACGGCTGGGTGGTGTACATCGTCGGGTAGGGCCCGCGCAGGTAGGGCGCGATGCCGGGATAGGTGCCCAGGAAGTCCAGGTCGTCGAGGTCGGCCGGGGTGAACAGCGGCGGCACGGCGATGCCCTCCGGCGTCTCCCAGGTGGCCTCCTCGACGCCGCGGCCGGTGGTCTGCTCGAACGCCTTGGCCCAGTCGTCGCCGTTCGCCGTCGCCGCGAGCCCGCCCAGCTCGACGGACCCGAAGTCGGGGATCCCGCTCATGCCTGCACTCCCAGCTGCTCGTGCGCCGTCCGCAGCGCCGCGAGGGCGTCGCAGCCGGCGTACACGTACCCGTCGACGCCGTCGACGGCCAGGTCGGGCTTGCCGGCCACCCAGACCTGGGTGGCACCGGCCTTCCGGAGCTCCGCCACCAGCGCCGCGGCCGAGTCCGCGTAGTCCCTGTCGGTGCCGCAGATGCAGGCGACCGTCGTGCCCGCCTCGGCGAGGCCGGAAGCGCCGTCCCCGGACGGCGTCGCCAGGCCGCCGGCCTGGAACAGGTTGCCGGCGAACGTGGCCCGAGCGGTGTGCCGGGCGATCGGCCCGATCGTCGCCAGGTAGACGCTCGGCCGCTCCGCTACGGCGTCGGCGGCGTCCCGCAGCGCCTCGAACTCCTGCGCCGCGCGCACCTTCGGCAGCCCGCCGGACGGCGCCACCCAGGCGTAGGGCTCCCGCGCCGGCAGCTTCTCGGCCAGGTTCGGGAACTCGCTGACCCCGGTGATCGCGTCCTTCCGCGTGGCCAGCCGCTTCGCCCGCTCGTCCCACGCGGCGGCGATCCGGTCGCGCACCAGGCCGGAGTCCAGCGCCGCGGCCAGGCCGCCGGCCCGCTCGATCTCGGTGAACCACTCCCAGGCCGCCCGGGCGAGGGAGTCGGTCAGCGATTCGACGTACCAGGAGCCGCCGGCCGGGTCGAGGACGCGGGCCAGGTGGCCCTCCTCGACCAGCAGGCTCTGGGTGTTGCGGGCGATCCGGCGGGAGAACGCGTCGGGCAGGCCGAGCGCGGCGTCGAACGGCTGCACCGTGACGACGTCGGCGCCGCCCACGCCCGCGGCGAAGCAGGCCACCGTGGTGCGCAGCATGTTCACCCACGGGTCGCGCCTCGTCGTCATCACCGAGGAGGTGACGGCGTGCTGCCGCTGGGCCCTCGCCTCCGGCGACGCGCCGCTGACCTCGCCCACGCGGTCCCAGAGCCGGCGGGCGGCACGCAGCGCAGCGATGGTCGTGAACTGGTCGGCCGTGGCCGCGTAGCGGAACTCCAGCTGACCGAACGCCTCGTCGACCGACACCCCGCCCTCGGTGAGCGCACGCAGGTAGGCCACCCCGGCGGCCAGCGAGCAGCCGAGCTCCTCGACGGCCGAGGCCCCCGCGTCGGAGAAGACGGTGGCGTCGACGACGACGCTGCGCAGACCCGGGTGCGCGGCGGCCCGGCGGGCGACGTCGGCGAGGGCGGAGAGGTCCTGCCGCTCCCCCGTCGCCGCGTGTACCGCGAGCGGGTCGAGCCCCAGCGAGCCGCCGGGGGCCAGGTCGTCCCGGCCGTCCACGAGTGCCAGGAACGCCTCGGCGGCCGGGAGACCACCCGTGACGGCCACCGGCGCGAGGTCGAGGTAGACGTCGGTGAGGACGTCGCCGAGGGAGCCGGCCGGGATCGCCCCGTCGCCGACGACCAGCCACAGCGAGGTGACGCCGTTCTCCAGGTCGGCGGCGATCGCCTCCCGGGTCACCGCGACGTCGGGGTGCGCGTGCCGCTGCCGGACGTCCCAGCCGCCGGGCACCCCCCTATCCGGATCCGCCCCGGCGCGCGCCCCCCGCACGAACGGTGCCAGCCCCGGGACGCCGACCGCCGTGGGCAGGTCACCGGCGTCCTCGGCCGTGTACAGCGGGGCGACCCGCACCCCCGTGGCGACGGTGCGGCTCAGCGCGTCCTCGACTGGATCGGGCAGCTCCTCCCGGCCGACCTTGCGCAGGACGCCGGCCACCAGCTCCCGCCACTGCTCCCGCGTCGCCGCGTCGAACCCGGCGGCCAGCGTCAGGTCGCTGGGCACCTCGTGCTCGGCCGGCACCGCTGCGTCGGCCTGCTGGTCGGTGGCGCTCATCCTCGGTGGCTCTCCTCGCCGGACGGTCGGCCTGCAGTGTCTCCGGGCGCGGGACGGCCCGTGCGGGCGGGTGCCGCATCGGCCTCCAGGGCGTGCAGCGCGGTCCGGGCCAGCAGCCGCACCCCCACCCCGATCGCGCGTTCGTCGACGTCGAAGGTGCCCCGGTGCAGGTCGAGCGGCGGGCCGCCGCCGTGGGTGCCCAGCCGGGCCAGCGCGATGGGCATCACGTCGGCGAACCAGCCGAAGTCCTCGCCGCCCATCGACTGCGGGGACACCGCGAGGTGGTCGCTGCCGACCGTCTCCAGGGCCGCGGCCCGCAGCAGCGCGACCGCGCGCGGGTCGTTGACCACCGGGGGGACGCCGCGGATGTAGTCGACGTCCACCTCGGCGCCGGTCGTGGCGGCGACCCGCGCCACCAGCGAGCGCATCAGCTCCTCGGCGCCCTTCCACGCCTCCCGGTCCAGGACCCGCACGGTGCCGCGCAGCTGGCCCCGCTGGGGGATGGCGTTGGCGGCGACCCCGGCGTTGACCGCGCCCCACACGAGCGACATCCCGGTGCGCGGGTCGACCTGGCGGGACAGCAGGCCGGGGACGTCGGTGATCAGCCGGCCGAGCGCGTCCACCAGGTCGACGGTGAGCTGCGGGCGGGCGGTGTGCCCGCCCGGTCCGGTCAGGGTGACGTCCATGCGGTCGCACGCCGCGGTGATCGGGCCGGTGCGCAGGCCGATCGTCCCCACCGGGAGCGACGGGTCGCAGTGCAGGGCGAAGGCCCGGGAGCCGCCGTCGAGCACCCCGGAGGCGACCACCTCGGTGGCGCCGCCGGGCACCGTCTCCTCCGCCGGCTGGAAGACGCAGCGCACCGTGCCGGGCAGGCCGTCCAGCGAGGCCAGCGCGACGGCGACGCCGAGGACGACGGTGGTGTGCACGTCGTGCCCGCAGGCGTGCGCGAGCCCCTCGCGGGTGGACGCGTAGGGGACGTCCTTGAGGTCGTTCAGCGGCAGCGCGTCGATGTCGGCGCGCAGGACGACGATCGGGCCCCCACCCGCCCGACCGACGGGCCCGCCGGAGCCGACGTCGACGGTCAGCCCGGTCCCGGTGGGCAGCCGGCGCGGCGTGAGCCCGTGGTGGCGCAGCCGCTGCTCGAGGAAGGACGTGGTCTCGAACTCCGCGTAGCCGAGCTCGGGATGGGCGTGCAGGTGCCGCCGGGTTGACGACAGCGCGGCCTGGTTGGCGGCGACCCACTCGTCGACGGCGGCACCGAGCTTCTCGACGACCGGCGTCATGCGGCGTGTCCCCCGGGGAGGTCGGCGGGTCCGGGGACCGGGCGGGTGGGACGACCGGCCGGACCCGAGGTCGGCAGGCCGTCCCGCATCTCGGCGAGCAGGCTGTCCACCACCGGCTTCAGGTCCCCGCCGGAGGCCGCGGCGACCGCGCGCTGCCGCTGGTAGGAGGCGCCGACGGCCAGGACGCGCTCGACGTCGCGCAGCTCGGCCTCGCAGTGCAGCCGTCTCGCGGTCGGCGCGAGGTCCTCGACGAGGTCGAGGATCGCCTGCCGCACGGGGCGGACGGTGCCCTTGTCGTCGACGACGATGTCGGCGTCGAGGCCGTAGCGCGCCGCCCGCCACTTGTTCTCCTGCAGCACCCAGCGCGCCGGGGTCGGCAGGGTGTAGCCGCGGTCGAGCTGGGTGTCGAACTGCTCGACCAGGCACTGGCTCAGCGCGGCGACCGCGCCGATCTCGTCGAGGGTCGGCAGGCCGTCGCAGATGCGCAGCTCGACGGTGCCGAAGTTCGGGTGCGGCCGGATGTCCCACCACACCTCGCGGACGCTCTCGATGGCGTGGGAGGAGATCTGGGTGGCCATGTAGCCCTCGAACTCCTCCCACCCGGACAGCTGGTAGGGCAGCCCGGCCGTGGGCATGCTCTCGAACACCTTGGTCCGGGCCGAGGCGAGCCCGGTGTCGGCCCCCTTCCAGAACGGGGAGGACGCCGACAGCGCCAGGAAGTGCGGCTGGTACTGGCACAGCGCGTTGACGATCGGGATGGCCTTGTCCGGCGACCGGACGCCGACGTGGACGTGCACGCCGAAGATCTGCAGCCGCCGCGCCAGCCACTGCATGCGCTCGACCAGCTCGAGGTAGCGCTCCTTGGGCGAGATGAGCTGGCTCTGCCAGTCGGTGAACGGGTGCGTGCCCGCGCACATCAGTCCCAGCCCGCGGCGCTCCGCTGCGGCGCTCACCTCGGCCAGCGTGCCGGCCAGGTCGGCCTTCGCCTCCGACACGGTGCCGCAGATCCCGGTGATGATCTCGATCGTCGACTGCAGCAGCTCGTGCTTGGCCTTCGGGTGCTCCTCGGCGCCCTCGGGCCGGATCTCCTCGAGGATCTCGATCGCGCCCGCCGTCAGCTCGCGGGTCTCCCGGTCGACGAGCTGCAGCTCCCACTCCACGCCCAGGCTGGCGCGCTCGGAGGACTCGAAGGGGATCTGCACATCGGAAGTCTAGGTTCGACGACCGGTGGCCACCCGGTGGCGGTGCACGATCACCCGTGCGATGGATCGGGTCGCGGTACGGGGCACGCGGGATCGGACAGGGGGCCGGCCTCCGCTCCGCCCGCGCATCCGGTCCTGCGTTAGCGTCCGTGCGTGAACCAGGCTCCCGGAACCGATCCGCACACCCTCGCCGCGACGGCGGCGCAGGACCTCACCGCCGCGCTCGGCGGACCGCACGACGTGGCGGTGGTCATGGGCTCCGGCTGGGCGCCCGCCGCCGACGCCTTCGGCGCCGCCGCCGCGTCGGTGGCGATCGGGGACCTGCCCGGCTTCGCCGCCCCGACCGCGGTCGGCCACGGCGGCGAGGTGCGGTCGGTGCGGGTGGGCGACCGGCGGGTGCTGCTGTTCCTCGGCCGCACGCACCTCTACGAGGGGCGCGGCGTGGAGCCGGTCGTCCACGGCGTCCGGACCGCCGTGGCCGCCGGCGCGCGGACGGTGATCCTCACGAATGCCGCGGGCGGCCTGGCCCCCGAGCACCAGGTCGGGCAGGCGGTGGTCATCACCGACCACCTCAACCTGACGGCGCGCTCGCCGCTGGTGGGTGCCCGTTTCGTCGACCTGACCGACCTGTACTCCGCCCGGCTGCGGCAGCTGGCCCGCGAGCTGGACCCGACGCTCGCCGAGGGCGTGTACGCGGCGCTGCCGGGGCCGCACTACGAGACGCCGGCGGAGATCCGCATGCTGCGCACGCTGGGAGCGGACCTGGTGGGCATGTCGACGGCGCTGGAGGCGATCGCCGCCCACGCCGAGGGGGCGGAGGTCTTCGGGCTGTCGCTGGTCACCAACGCGGCGGCCGGCGTGACCGGCGAGAAGCTGGACGCCGACGAGGTCATCGCCGCCGGCAAGGCCGCGGCGAGCCGGCTCGGGGCGTTCCTCGTCGAGCTGATCGGCCGGCTCCCGTGAGCGGGCCCGTCCTGCTGACCGGTGCGGCCGGCCGGATCGGCACGGTGCTGCGCGGGGGGCTGCCCGAGCGCGGCTGGGCGCTGCGCAGCCTCGACGTCGTCCCGATCTCCGACGTCCGCCCCGGCGAGGAGCAGGTCGTCGCCGACGTGACCGACCTGGCCGCGATGGCGGACGCCATGCAGGGCGTCTCGGCCGTCGTGCACCTGGCCGGCGTCGTCGGCGAGTCCACCTGGCCGGCCATCAGCCACGCGAACATCGAAGGCACGTACGCCACGCTGGAGGCGGCTCGCCGGGCCGGCGTGCAACGGGTCGTCCTGGCCAGCAGCAACCACGCCACCGGGTTCACCCCACGCCCGGCCGCGGGACTGCTCCGCGAGGTCGATGCCCCACCGCGGCCGGACACGTACTACGGCGTCGCCAAGGTGACGATGGAGGCGCTCGGCTCGCTGTACTCCGACCGCTACGGCATGGACGTCGTCTGCCTGCGCATCGGCAGCGCCTTCCCCGAGCCGACGACGGTCCGGATGCTGGCCACCTGGCTCTCCCCCGCCGACAGCGTCTCCCTGGTCGACGCGGCCCTGCGGACGCCCTCGCCCGGGTACGCCGTGGTGTGGGGCGTCTCGGCCAACACCCGCAACTGGTGGGACCTCACCGCCGCCCGCGCCCTCGGCTACGCGCCGGCCGACGATGCGGAGGTGTACGCCGCGGCGCTCATCGAGGCCGAGGGCGAGCCCGACCCGGCGGATCCCGTGCACTCCCGGGTCGGCGGTCAGTACACGCTGGCCGAGTTCGACGCGGAGAACTTCGGGCCGCCCGCTCCCCGGGCCGACATCGCGCCGGGCAGCGGGACGCGGCCGTGAGCGACCTGCTGGCCACCGCCCGGGCCTGGGCCGACGCCGATCCGCACGCCGGCGACCGGGCGGAGATCGAGGCGCTGGTCGAGGCGGGCGACGCCGCCGAGCTGGCCCGCCGCTTCGCCGGTCCGCTGACCTTCGGGACGGCGGGGCTGCGCGGTCCGCTGCGCGCCGGCCCGGCCGGGATGAACGCCGCCGTCGTCACCCGGGCCGCGGCCGGTCTGGCCCGGTACCTGGCGGACTCCGGGCACGCCGGCGGGGGCGTCGTCATCGGCTACGACGCCCGCCGCCGGTCCGACGAGTTCGCGCACGTCTCGGCCGCGGTGCTGACCGGTGCCGGTTTCGCCGTGCAGGTGCTGCCGAAGGCGCTGCCGACGCCGGTGCTGTCCTTCGCCGTCCGGCACCTGGGCTGCGCGGCCGGGATCATGGTGACCGCCAGCCACAACCCGCCCGACGACAACGGGTACAAGGTCTACCTGGCCGACGGGGCGCAGCTCGTGCCGCCGGCCGACCGGGAGATCGAGGCGGCGATCGCGGCGGTCGGCCCGGCCCGCGAGGTGCCGCTGTCCGACGACTGGCTGACCCTGGGCGACGACGTCCAGGCCGACTACGTGGCCGCCGTCGTCGACGCGCTGGAGCCCGCGCGGGTCCCGTCCCGCGGCGAGCTGACCGTCGCCTACACGGCCATGCACGGCGTGGGCGCGGAGACGACCCGGGCCGTCTTCGCCGCCGCCGGGCTCGCGGAGCCGGCGACCGTCGCCGAGCAGGACGCCCCCGACCCGACCTTCCGGACGGTCGCGTTCCCCAACCCGGAGGAGCCGGGCGCCACCGATCTGCTGAAGGCGCTGGCGGACCGGACCGGCGCCGACGTGGCGATCGCCGAGGACCCGGACGCCGACCGCTGCGCCGTCGTCTGCGGCGGCCGGCAGCTGACCGGTGACGAGGTCGGGGCCCTGCTGGCGGACTGGCTGCTGCGCCGGGGGGCGCACGGGACGTACGCGTCGTCGCTGGTCAGCGGTTCGCTGATGCACGTGATCGCGGCGGCCGCCGGGCAGCCGTCGGCGGAGACACCCACCGGCTTCAAGTGGATCATCCGCGCCGGGTCGGCGGAGGCACCCCTCGTGTACGGCTACGAGGAGGCGCTCGGCTACGCGGTCACGCCGTCGGTGGCCCGCGACAAGGACGGGATCTCGGCGGCGCTGGCCGTCGCCCTGCTGGCAGCCGAGCTGAAGGCCCGGGGCCGCACGCTGCTCGACCGGCTGGACGAGCTGGCCGCCGAGCACGGGCTCTTCGTGACCGGCCAGCTGTCCGTGCGGGTCGAGGACCTGACGCTGATCTCCGACGCGATGACCCGGTTGCGCGCCCGGCCGCCGGCGACACTGCTCGGCCGCCCGGTCAGGTACGCCGACCTGGCGCTCGAGGAGCCGCCGGTCGACGCGGTGCGGCTGCTCGGCGACGGCGTGCGGGTGATCGTGCGGCCCAGCGGCACCGAGCCGAAGCTCAAGGCCTACCTGGAGACGGTCGTCCCGGTGCACGAGGACGCCGGCCTGATCGCCGCCCGCGGCCGCGGCGAGGACGAGCTGGACCAGCTCCGCGCGGAGATGTCGGCGGCGCTCGGCCTCTGACGCCGATCAGTTCCGCCGGTCCGCCCGGTCACACCTGCGACGTCCACGAACGGAGGAACCGGTGCGCAAGATCGTCGTCCACATGGCGGTGTCCCTCGACGGCTTCTTCGAGGGGCCGGACCGCGACATCGGCTGGCACCGGGTCGACGACGACCTGCACCGGTACTTCAACGAGTACCTGGCGACCACGAGCGCGTTCCTCTTCGGGCGGGTCACCTTCGAGCTGATGGACGAGTTCTGGCCCACGGCGGACGACGACCCCGAGGTGCCGGCGCCGATGGGCGAGTTCGCCGGCATCTACCGGCGGATACCCAGGATCGTGTTCTCCCGCACGCTGGCGCCGACCGGCCCCCGTACCGAGGTGCACCGCGAGGTCGACCCGGAGGCGATCCGGTCCCTGCAGCAGCAGCCGGGCGGTGACATGACCATCGGGGGCGCGAAGCTGATCGACGCATTCCGGCAGCACGACCTGATCGACGAGTACCGACTCTTCGTCAACCCGGTCCTGCTCGGCCGCGGCCGGCGGCTGTTCGACCCGGCCGACGTCCCCCGCGACCTGCGGCTGGTGGAGAGCCGCGCCTTCGGCAACGGCGTCGTCCTGCTGCGCCACGAACGCGTGCGCCCGGGCTGAGCACCGGTCAGCTCCTCGGTGGGCCGTACCGGTTGGGCCGCGGGTCCGAGCCGAGCAGGCCGACCGTGACGAACAGGACCAGCGTGCCGATGCCGGGCAGCAGGTTCCACGCGAGCCACCAGGCGGAGTGCCCGCGGTCGTGCAGCCGGCAGACGATCGCCGCCACGTTCGGCACCGCGAGCAGCAGCACCGCGAGCAGCGTGACCGGGCCGCCCCCCTCCGGCGTGACCCAGAGCAGGTCCATCAGGTCCGCGTCGTCGTGGCGGACCAGCCGGACCGACGACGAGGCGAACCAGATCGAGTCGGCGACCTGCGCGAGCAGGAAGATCAGCACCAGGACGAGCACGTAGCCCAGCCACAGCTCACCGCGGCGGCGCCTGCCGGTGGGCAGGTACCAGTCCAGGAGACCGTGCGCGGCGCCCCTCGACGTCCCGACGGTCATGCCCCGACCGGCTCCCGGCAGCCGGAGTCCAGCGCCCGTGCGGCGGCGGCCAGCACGGCGACGACGTCCCGGCCGAAGCCGACGTCGCAGGGGTGGGTGCCGCCCGCTACCGCAGCCTGCACCAGCTCGTCGACGGCGACCGCGAAGGCCTCGCGCGCCACCCCCTCCTCGGGCAGCAGCACCAGCCGCCCGGCGTCCCCGTGGACGAAGAACTCGTTGCCCACCGACATCGGCGCCACCGTGTGCGACACCGTGACCGTCGAGGCGACGCCGGACCGGTGGGTGAGCACCAGGTGGACGGTGTCCCCGAGCCCGGCACCGGCCTGCACCGAGACCACCGGACCGAGCGCGGGGACGAGCAGGGAGAGCGCGTGCGGGCCGATGTCCCACAGCGCCCCGCGGTCCTTGCGCCAGGGCGAGGAGTCGAACGGGGAGCCCGCGAGCGACGACAGCCACGAGCCGTGCCCGCCGGCCAGGGTCGTCCGGGCAGCCTGATCGAGCCAGGTCGCCGTGGCCGGGCGGAACCGGAAGGTGAAGAAGACGACCGAGGCGACACCGGCGTCCCGGACGGCGGCGACGACCCGGTCCGCGCCGGCGACGTCGAGGGCGATCGGCTTCTCCAGCAGCAGGTGCTTGCCCGCCGCGGCGGCCCGCTCGGCCAGCGGGGCCTGGACGTCCGGGGGCAGTGCGATGGTGACGGCGTCCACCTGGTCCAGGAGCTGGTCGACGTCGGCGAACCCGGGCACGTCGAACTCCGCGCCGACCGCCTTCGCCTTGGCGCCGTCGCGCCCCCACACGCCGACCAGCTCGGCCGCCGGGTGCGCGGCCAGCGCCGCGGCATGGATCTCCTTGGCCCAGAAGCCGGTGCCGAGGACGCCGAAGCGCACGGTCAGACCGCGCCGAACTGGCGGTCGCCCGCGTCGCCCAGCCCCGGGACGATGTAGGCCTTGTCGTTGAGCCCCTCGTCCACGCTGGCGGTGAAGACGCGCAGCGGCAGGCCGCTCTCCTCCAGCCGGCGGATCCCCTCCGGCGCGGCCAGCGCGCAGAGGACGGTGATGGAGGTGGCGCCGCGGGCGGTGAGCAGCCCGCAGCAGTGCACCAGCGAGCCGCCGGTGGCCAGCATCGGGTCGAGGACGAAGACCTGCCGGTCGACCAGCGACTCCGGTAGCGAGGCCATGTACGCCTCGGGCTGGAAGGTCTCCTCGTTGCGGGCCAGGCCGACGAAGCCCATCTGGGACTCCGGCAGCATCCCGTGCGCGGTGTCGGCCATGCCGAGGCCCGCCCGCAGGACCGGGACGATCAGCGGCGGTGCCGCCAGCCGGAAGCCGGTGGTCCCGGTGACCGGGGTCTGGATCGGCTCCTCGGCGATCGTCAGGTCGCGGGTGGCCTCGTAGACCAGCATCTGGGTGAGCTCGCGCAGGGCGGCCCGGAACATGGCGTTGTCCGTCCGCTCGTCGCGCATCCTGCTCAGGCGGGCACGGGCCAACGGGTGATCGACGACGGTGAGCTGCACGCGGCACACCGTATCGGCAGGCGGGCCCGCAGCATCGGGGCAGCCGGGATCGTGCAGGACGACGGACCCGCCCGGCACGAGCAGCCGACGAGTCGGCGGCGCTCAGGCGAGGAGCGCTGAGCCGAGCAGGATCTCGGTGCCGTCGGGGCGCCAGGTGCGCCATCGGCCGTCGGGTTGCCGCTCCACCCGGAACCCGTGGTGCACCTTGGTGTGGTGCCGTTCGCACAGGAGAGCTGCGTTGTCCACGTCGGTCTCTCCGCCGTGGGCCCAGTGGACGAGGTGGTGGACATCGCACCAGTGGCTGGGGGCGCTGCAGCCGGCGAACACGCAGTGGTGGTCTCGGACGTCCACGGCCCGGCGCAGGTGCGGCGGGAACACCCGTTTCGTGCGTCCCGCCTCCAGCGGCTGCCCTTCGGGGCCGATGACGATCCGGGTGACGTTGCCGTCGCAGGCCAGCATCCGGGCCCGCGCGGCGGAGATCTCCGCGCCGAACCCGGTCGATCCGGCGCCCGGGAGGGCGGCGAGATCCACCAGGTCCGCCAGCGGGATGGTGACGATCACGTGCGGCTTGACGGTCCGCAGGATCGGCAGCTGCCCCGCAGCAAGGGTGTTGTCCGCCCACTGCACGAGGGCGTCGCCCAGCTGCCGGGAACGGGTTCGCAGGTCACCGGCCGGCCGGTCGGCCTGCACCATCGACTCCAGCACGCTGCAGAACTTCTCCCCGCCGACGGCGTCGAGCTCGAACCGGCCGCTCACGCTGCCGTCGGCGTGCCGGGAGATGGACACCGCACGCCGCTCCGTCGGGTCGGGCTCCGAGCCGTCGGGGTCCAGCCGGGCGAGGAAGTGCTGCACGACCGTTCCGAGCACGGCGTGCTCCTGTGTCGTCGCGACCTCCGCGAGGAGCTCGTCGACGGCTGACACGTCGATGCCCTGCCCGACTGCCTCCGCCAGGACGTCCACCGCCGCGGCCGGGGCGATCACCGCGACCTGCTCGGCGGTCACCGCACCTTCGGCGAACGCCTTCGCCACCGCCGGGAACTGCTCCAGCGCTCGCCCGTTACGGACGATGCGGGCTGCCTCCCTGGCCGAGAGCCGCACGTGCCCGCGCAGCCAGGACCGCATGGACCTCGTCCCGTCGCGCTCGGGGGCCTGCATGTTCTCGGCCTTGCGCACGGTGCGGGTCAGCTCGGCGTCCGCCGCGTTGCGCACCGCGACCAGCACCGCCGTCCGGTCCAGCACCTGGTCGTCGGTGACGAGGCCCTCCAGCGCATCGGCGTCCAGGAGGTCCAGGAAGGAGCGCAGCAGCCCGGGCACGACACCCCTCCTCTTCGTTCGATCATGTGTTCGAATTCTACCGCGATCCGAACCTGCCCACGAGGCGAATCCGCAGGTCAAGGGCTTGTCCACAGATCACCGAAGGGCCTTGACACGGCGCCCCGGAGAGCCCGCCCGCTCGAGTCCCACCCCATCGAGGCTGCACGTTCGGATCCCCGGCCGGCGCAGGGGACAATGGCCTGCATGACCCACGTGCTCGACCCCGACGCGCTGCCCGACGACGGGCGCGCGTTGATGGCGCCGCTCCCGCCGTACGACGACGTGACGCGCTCCGACTCGGCGTTCCGCGCCTTCCTGCACGGCCTGCCGGGCGTCGACCAGGTGGGCGCGGAGTCCCGCGTCGCCATGCTGGGCACCCGGTCGATCAAGACCACCTCGAAGGCCTGGGCCATCGACACCGCGATCTCGATGGTCGACCTGACCACGCTCGAGGGCGCCGACACCCCCGGCAAGGTCCGCTCGCTGGCCGCCAAGGCCCGCCGTCCCGACCCCGGCGACCCGGCCTGCCCGCACGTCGCGGCCGTCTGCGTCTACGGCGACCTCGCCGGCGTCGCCCGCGAGGCGCTCGGCGACAGCGGCATCCACGTCGCCGCCGTCGCCACCGCCTTCCCCAGCGGCCGGGCCTCCCGCGCGGTGAAGATCGCCGACGTGCAGGACGCCGTGGCCAACGGCGCCGACGAGATCGACATGGTCATCGACCGCGGTGCGTTCCTGTCCGGCCGCTACCTCGACGTCTACGAGGAGATCGTCGCGGTCAAGGAGGCGTGCGGAGATGCCCACCTGAAGGTCATCCTCGAGACCGGTGAGCTGGTCACGCTGGACAACGTCCGCCGTGCCTCGTGGATCGCAATGCTCGCCGGCGGCGACTTCATCAAGACCTCCACCGGCAAGGTGAACCCGGCCGCCACCCTCCCGGTCTCCCTCGTGATGCTCGAGGCGGTCCGCGACTTCCGCGCCGCCACCGGCCGGCAGATCGGCTTCAAGCCCGCCGGCGGCATCCGGACGACCAAGGACGCGATCAAGCACCTGGTGCTGATCAACGAGACCGTCGGCGCGGACTGGCTCGACCCCGACTGGTTCCGCTTCGGCGCCTCCAGCCTGCTCAACGACCTCCTGCTGCAGCGCCAGAAGCTGCGCACCGGCCACTACTCCGGCCCCGACTACGTCACGGTGGACTGACCCGCATGAGCAGCAGCGTTTTCGAGTACGCCCCCGCGCCCGAGTCGCGGTCCATCGTCGACATCGCGCCGTCCTACGGCCTGTTCGTCGACGGCGAGTTCGTCGACGGCACCGGCGAGCCGCTGAAGTCGGTCAACCCGGCCACCGAGGAGGTCCTCACCGAGGTCGCCACGGCGAGCGAGGCCGACGTCGACCGCGCCGTGCGGGCCGCCCGCCGGGCGTTCGACAAGGTCTGGGGCCCGATGCGCCCGGCCGACCGCGGCAAGTACCTGTTCCGCATCGCCCGCCTGCTGCAGGAGCGGGCGCGGGAGTTCGCCGTCCTGGAGTCCCTGGACAACGGCAAGCCGATCCGGGAGTCCCGCGACGTCGACGTCCCCCTGGCCGCCGCGCACTTCTTCTACCACGCGGGCTGGGCGGACAAGCTCGACCACGCGGGCCTCGGCCCCGCCCCGCGGCCCCTCGGCGTGGCCGGACAGGTCATCCCCTGGAACTTCCCGCTGCTGATGCTCGCCTGGAAGGTCGCGCCGGCGCTGGCGACGGGCAACACCGTCGTCCTCAAGCCGGCCGAGACCACCCCGCTGACCGCGCTGCTGTTCGCCGAGGTCTGCCGCCGGGCCGACCTGCCCCCCGGCGTGGTGAACATCGTGACCGGCGCCGGCGAGACGGGGCGCGCGGTGGTCGAGCACGGCGACGTCGACAAGGTGGCCTTCACCGGCTCCACGGAGGTCGGCAAGTCCATCGCCCGCGCCGTCGCCGGCACCCGCAAGAAGGTCACGCTGGAGCTCGGCGGCAAGGCGGCCAACATCGTCTTCGACGACGCACCGATCGACCAGGCCGTCGAGGGCATCGTGCAGGGCATCTTCTTCAACCAGGGCCACGTGTGCTGCGCCGGCTCCCGGCTGCTGGTGCAGGAGTCGATCCACGACGAGGTCATCGCCTCGCTGCAGCGGCGGATCGGCACCCTGCGGGTCGGCGACCCGCTGGACAAGAACACCGACATCGGGGCGATCAACTCCGCCGAGCAGCTCGCCCGCATCCGGGAGCTGTCCGACATCGGCGAGGCAGAGGGCGCCGAGCGCTGGCAGCCCGCCTGCGACCTGCCCGAGCGCGGGTTCTGGTTCCCGCCGACGGTCTTCACGAACGTCTCCCCCGCCCACCGCATCGCCCGGGACGAGGTCTTCGGCCCGGTGCTCTCCGTGCTCACGTTCCGCACCCCGGACGAGGCCGTCGCGAAGGCGAACAACACCACCTACGGGCTCTCGGCCGGCATCTGGACGGAGAAGGGCTCGCGGATCCTCAAGATCGCGAACCAGCTGCGGGCCGGCGTGATCTGGGCCAACACGTTCAACAAGTTCGACCCCACCTCGCCGTTCGGCGGCTACAAGCAGTCCGGCTACGGCCGCGAGGGCGGCCGCCACGGGCTCGCCGCGTACCTGAAGGGGCACGACGCCTGATGAGTTCCGACCGTCTCGCCGTCCGGAAGACCTACAAGCTCTACGTCAACGGCGCCTTCCCGCGCTCGGAGTCCGGCCGCACCTACGAGGTCACCGACGCCAAGGGCCACTTCCTCGCCAACGCCGCCCGGGCCTCCCGCAAGGACGCCCGCGACGCCGTCGTCGCCGCCCGCGCCGCGTTCCGGAAGTGGTCGGGCACGACCGCCTACAACCGCGGCCAGGTGCTCTACCGGGTGGCCGAGGTGATGGAGGGCCGGCACGTCCAGTTCTGCGAGGAGGTGGCGCAGAGCGAGGGGCTGTCCTCCTCCAAGGCGCGGGCCGCCGTCGACGCCGCCATCGACCGCTGGGTCTGGTACGCCGGCTGGACCGACAAGCTGGCCGCCGTCCTCGGCGGGGCCAACCCCGTCGCCGGGCCGTACTTCGACTTCTCGATGCCGGAGCCGACCGGCGTCGTCGCCGTCCTCGCGCCGCAGCAGTCCTCGCTGCTCGGCCTCGTCAGCGTCCTCGCGCCGGTGCTCGCCACGGGCAGCACCGCCGTCGTCGTGACGTCGAAGGAGCGGCCGCTGCCGGCGATCACCCTCGCCGAGGTGCTCGCCACCAGCGACGTCCCGGGCGGCGTGGTCAACCTGCTCACCGGCGACGCCGAGGAGCTCGGCACCTGGCTGGCCGAGCACGCCGACGTCGACGCCATCGACCTGACGGGGGCGCCCGCGGGCCGGGCCATGGAGTTCGAGCGGGAGGCCGCCGGCACCGTCAAGCGCGTGCTGCGTCCCCCGGCCACCGAGCCGGACTGGACCGCCGACCCGGGCCTGTCCCGGATGACGCCGTTCCTCGAGACCAAGACGGTGTGGCATCCGATCGGCGTGTGACGGCCCGACCGGCGTGTAGCCCCGGAACCCGGGCGCGCGCTCCCAGGTGGACCGGGCAGGATGGGGCCGTGGCCAGGCCCAGCATCGTCCCGATCGCACTCACCCTCGACGACCGAACCGGCTACACGCTGTGGGCTCCGCCGTGGGAGGAGGACGGCGAGGAGTGGCAGGCGTTCCTCGGCACCACCGAGGACGACACCACGCGGGTGCACCTCTTCCCGACCCCGGCCGCGCTGGCGACGTTCTGCCGGCGCAGCACCGACCACGACCTCGCCGACCATCCGGTGTGGCCGGTGGTGGCCGGACTCGGCGCCGCCGACCTGACGCCGGACGACGACCACCGCTTCGACCTCGACGGCGTCTACGACATCGCCGCGGAGAACCCGGACCGGTGGGCCGTCGAGGAGCTGGCCGCGACCGTCGACATGGTCAGCCGGCTCGCCGAGTGCCTCGACACCGGTGGTGAGGACGACGAGGACGACGACGAGACCCAGTTCGAGGCCGTCGCCGAGCTCGCCGCCAAGCCCGAGATCGGCTCCCTGGGGCTCGGGGTGGACGCCTTCGTCGGCCGCTCCGGCGAGGACGCGTGGGTCGGCGTCGGGAGCGTCCTCGACGACCTGTGGGAGGACGTCGTGGCCGAGCTCGACGAGCACTTCGACTGGACCGGCGCCGGCTCGGCCACGCTGGAGGACTACCCCTCGGCGTCCGACACCGACGAGGACGACGAGGACGACACCGGGGCAGACGAGCGGCCCACGGGTGCGACCGCCGTCGCACCCGTCCGCACCATCGCCCGCGGCGGCCGGATCGACGCCCCGCCGGGCGAGGTGGCGAAGGCCGCGGCGTTCTGGGAGGCCGTCGGCATCCTGCCGGTCGAGATCGTGGTCCCCGAGGGCGCCGGGGTGACCCTGCGCTGCTACGTCGAGGACGTCGCCCGCTTCCTGGGCCGCGACGGCGAGGTGTTCGTGTTCGACACCCCGGCCGACCTCAGCCGCTTCTGCCGGGGCACCGAGGACCACGACCTCACCGAGATCGCGTCCTGGCCGGAGGTGGCCGAGACCGACGTCCCGCCGCTGCCGTCCGACCAGGACCGCTACGACCTGACCGAGCTCACCGAGGCGCTCGCCGAGGTCGCCGACGGCGCCGCCGGGCTGGTCGACCACCAGGCCTTCGCCCAGCCGGTCGAGGGCGTCCGCGACCTGGCCGAGTACGCCGGCCTGCGCCGCGTCGACGAGCTGCTCGCCCCCACCGCGCCGCTGGGCAGGGCCGTCGCCCGCGGCGAGGCCGACCCGCGGGCGACCCTCCGCGCCGAGGACGCCGCCACCCTGCGGACCGAGTGGGACGAGGTCGTCACCCAGGTCAGCGGGGCCCTCGTCTTCCGCGGGTAGGGACCCTCCCCCGCCAGTGCGCGGGGGCGCGGACGAACAGAACGGCCGGCCCCGGGAGAACCCCGGGGCCGGCCGCTCAGTTTCGTGCTGGGACTGCTAGTTGCTGTAGCGCGACGGCCGGCTCGGCCGGCCACCGGAACGCCCGCCGCCGTACGAACCGCCGGAGGAGCGCTCGCCGTACGAGCCCCCGGAGCGCTCACCGGCCGGCCGCGGCTTGTCGCCGAACGAGCGGCGCGGGCCGCCGCGGTGCCCGCCGGTGGGGCGGTCGCCGTCGCGACGCGGACGCCCGCCGGGGCCGCCACCGCCGCGGCGCATGTCGCGCTGGGTGCGCTCCTTGGGCTCCACGGGGATGCCCTTGGCCACCAGGTCGAGGATCGCCTGGTCGCCCGGGCGGATCCGGTCGACGGACGGGTCGACCTTGGCGGTGCGGAAGCGGCGCTTGGCCTGCCCGACCTGGTCGGGCAGCAGCAGCGAGACGACGACACCGGCGGCACCGGCGCGGGCGGTGCGGCCGGACCGGTGCAGGTAGGTCTTGGCGTCCGTCGGCGGGTCGTAGTGCAGGACCAGCGAGACGTCGTCCACGTGGATGCCGCGGGCCGCGACGTCCGTGGCCACCAGCACCGGGGACCGGGCGTCGGTGAACTCCTCGAGGGCCCGCTTGCGCGCGGACTGGGGCAGCCCGCCGTGGATCGCCTCGGCCTTGATGCCGGCGGCCTTCAGGTTCTCGGCCAGCCGGTCCACGCCCAGCTGGGTGCGGGCGAAGACGATCGTCCGGCCGGGGCGGCCGGCGAGCTCGGTGGCCACCTGCAGCTTGTCGCGGAAGGCCAGGCTGAAGGCCAGGTGCTCGGCCGGCGGGGCGTCGTCGCCGGCCCGCTTGACCTCGTGCCGCGCCGGGTCCTTGAGGTAGCGGCGGACCAGCGAGTCGACCTCGCCGTCCAGCGTGGCCGAGAACAGCAGCCGCTGGGCGTTGCGGTCGGTCTGGTCGAGCAGCTCCTTGACGACCGGGAGGAAGCCCAGGTCGGCCATGAAGTCGGCCTCGTCCAGCACGGTGACGACGACCTCGGCGAGGGTGGCCTCGCCCTGGCTGATCAGGTCCTGCAGCCGGCCCGGGGTGGCGATGATGACGTCCACGCCACGGCGCAGCTGCTGGATCTGGCGGTACATCGGCGCGCCGCCGTAGACGGCGACGAGCTGGACGCCACTGGCCTGGCCGAGGGGCGCCAGGGCGTCGTGCACCTGCTGGGCCAGCTCACGGGTCGGCACCAGGACCAGCCCGCGCGGCGCGCGGCGGCCGTTCTTGACCTCCCGGCCCACGCGGGCCAGCAGCGGCAGACCGAAGGCCAGCGTCTTGCCGGAGCCGGTGGCGGCCTTGCCGAGCACGTCACGCCCGGCGAGGGCGTCCGGCAGGGCGGAGGTCTGGATGGCGAACGGGCGGTGGATGCCGCGCCGCTCGAGGGCGGTCACCAGCGGCTGGGGCAGGCCCAGCTCGTGGAAGGTCGGACCCGCGGGGGTCTCGACGGGGGCGTTCTCAGAAGTCTTCTGGACAGCAGTGTTCTGAACAGCGTTCGACTCGAACGAGACAGGGTGGACCAACGTCATGCGGGGTGGGGCTCCGATACAGCTCGGAGCGCGTCCCGTGAAAGAGGAGGAGCACCGTCAGGTACCGGCGTCCTCACTTGGCGATCGGATGCGCCCAGGGATGGAACGCGTGATCTGCACGGATGCGCTCATGCCCGGACCAACCGTCCGGGAGGATGACCGGCGTTGTGCCGGTCTGCCCAGGTTAGCAGCGGGGCCCGCCGGACGATTCCCCAGCACGGGGTGTCCACGGTCACCCTCCGTCAGGAGCGGAGGACCGTGTAGCCCGGGCGGACGACGTCGGTGAGCAGGCGGGCGCGCTCCCCGTCGTCCAGGAAGGCACCGGCCACGGCACGCTCGGTGACCGTCTGGACGTCGTCCCAGGACCAGCCGAACGTGCGCGCGACGGCCGCCACCTCGCTGGTGGCCGACACCCCGCTCATCAACCGGTTATCGGTGTTGAGGGTGACGGCGAAGCCCAGCCGGTGCAGCCGGTCCACCGGGTGCTCGGCGAGCGAGGGGTAGGCGCCGGTCTGCACGTTCGACGACGGCGCGACCTCCAGGGTCACCTGCTCGTCGAGCACCCGCTGCGCCAGCGGGCCGAGCGGGCCGTCCGCGGGGACCTCGTCGGCGATGCGGACCCCGTGACCCAGGCGTTCGGCGTGCGCGCCGTCCAGGGCGGTCCGGATGCTGTCGATCCCGGCGGCCTCACCGGCGTGGATCGTCCGGTGCGCGCGGGCGCCGTCGAGGACGCCGATGGCCGAGGGGACGCGGTCCGGGGGGAAGCCGATCTCGGGCCCGGCCAGGTCGAACCCGACCACCCCGGCGTCGCGGAAGCGGACGACCAGGCCGGCCACCTCCTCCCAGCGGTCGGCCTGCCGCATGGCGCAGAGCAGGGCTCCGACGCGGATCGGCGTCCCCGCCTCCGCCGCCTCGCGGCCGCCCACCGCGAAGCCGTCGACCATGGCCTCCACGACCTCGTCGATCGCCATGCCACCGGCGGTCGAGAGCTCCGGGGCGAACCGCACCTCGGCGTACACCACCCCGTCGGCGGCCAGGTCGAGGGCGCACTCGCGCGCGACCCGGTGGACGGCCTCGGGCCGCTGCATCACGCCGACGGTGTGCGCGAACGTCTCCAGGTACTGCACCAGCGAGCCGGAGTCCGCCGCCCGCCGGAACCACCGGGCCAGCTCGCCGGCATCGGTCGCGGGCAGGTCGCGGTAGCCGCCCTCGTCGGCCAGCTCGAGCACCGTCTGCGGCCGCAGGCCGCCGTCCAGGTGGTCGTGCAGGAGGACCTTGGGGGCGCGGCGGATCGACTCGGCGGTCAGCGGGAGCGGCACACGACGACGCTATGTCATCGCCGCTGTCGGCATCGCGGTGCCGGCATCGCGGTGTCCTCGCGGTCCCGCCGGACGGAACGGCACCCGGTGACGGGCCGCCGGCGGAAGGGACGCGATCCGGCACGAATCCCCCCGGACGGGCATCGCCGCGGAGCGACCGGGTAGGTCCTCGGGTGCCGCCGGTCGCCGTGTTCCGCGTCCGGCGCCGACCTCCCGGGCGCACCGCCCGTGGTGCCCCGGACGGATACCGAGGGAGGAGATCAGATGCAGGCCCACGAGATCGCCGCCGCGGTGCAGCAGTCGGCGCGCATCGACACCCACGACCACGCGGACCGTGCCGTCCGCGCCACGCTGACCGTGCTCGGGCAGCGACTGTCCACCGAGGCCCGTGACCTGGCGGCGCAGCTGCCGCCGGAGTACGCGACCTGCCTGCCGGACGACGCCGGGGTCGAGCGGTTCGACCTGGACGAGTTCTACCGGCGGGTGGCTGCCGAGGAGGGCGCCGGCTGCACCCCGGAGCAGGCCCGCCAGCACGCGCGGGCGGTGACGGCGGCACTGCGCGAGGCCGTCGGCGCGGAGTACCGCCACCTGCTGTCCCAGCTGCCGCAGGACTACGCCGATCTGGTGCACACGGAGAACGCGCAGCACTGACGGGAGTGCGCGATGGCGGCCGTCCGGCGTTCCTCGCCGATCCCCGTGCCGGGGGCCGAGCTCGCCGGCGACCTCTCGCTGCCCGAGGAGCCGCGGGGCGTCGTCCTCTTCGCCCACGGCAGCGGCAGCGGCCGGCACAGCCCGCGCAACCAGCAGGTGGCGGCCGGGCTGCGGGCCGCAGGTCTGGGCACGCTGCTGCTGGACCTGCTGACCGAGGGCGAGGAACGGGCCGACGCCGCCGCGCGCCGGCTCCGGTTCGACATCCCGCTCCTGGCCGCACGGCTGACCGGGGCCGCGGACTGGCTGGGCGGGCCGGACGGTGAACCGGGCCTGCCGGTGGCCACGTTCGGCGCGAGCACCGGGGCGGCCGCGGCGCTGATCACCGCGGCGGACCGGCCGGACCGGGTCCGCGCCGTCGTCTCGCGTGGTGGGCGGCCGGACCTCGCCGGCGACGCCCTCGACCGGGTCCGGGCCCCCACGCTGCTGATCGTCGGCGGTGCCGACCGGGAGGTGCTGGACCTCAACCGGCAGGCCGCCGGACGGCTGACGACCGAGCGGGAGCTGGCCGTCGTGCCCGGCGCCGGGCACCTCTTCGCGGAGCCGGGTGCGCTGGAGCAGGTGGTCGACCTGGCCGCCGCCTGGCTGCTGCGGTGGCTGCCCCCCGCGCCCGGACCGCCGCCGGGGTGAGCCGGGCGGGCGTCAGCCCGCCGAGCGGTCCTGCCAGCGGAACGTGGCGACGCACAGCAGCAGGCCGGCGATGCACCAGGCGCCCAGCACCAGCGCCGTCCGGCCCAGCTCCCAGCTGTCGGCCGGTTCCGCGGCGGCCATCACGTCGGGCAGGAACACCGAGCGGAAGCCCTGCGCCATCCACTTCAGCGGGAAGAAGGCCGCGACGGTCTGCATCCACGTCGGGATCTGCTCGAACTGGAAGAACACCCCGGAGATGAACTGCAGCAGCAGCGCGAAGGGGGTCACCGTCGCCGACGCCGACCGGCCGTTCTTGGCCAGGCTGGAGAGCGCGATCCCGAGCAGGGTGCAGGCGGCCGCCCCGAGAGCGGCCACCCACGCGAAGGTCAGCCAGTCCGCGCCCGAGGGCAGCTCGATGCCGTAGAAGACGACGGCGATGAACAGCAGCACGACGATGATCGCCACCGTGACGGCGAGGACCTGCACCACCTTGCCGACGAAGTAGGCGCTCTTCGGCATCGGCGTCCCGGCGAGGCTCTTCAGCGTCCCGTCGGAGCGTTCGGTGGCGATGCTGATCGCCATGTTCTGCAGGCTGGCGCCGAGGATGCCCGCCGCGATGATCCCGGCCGTGAAGTACTGGGTGAAGCTGACCCCGTCGGCCAGCTCGTAGTCGAGCACCGCACCGAACACGACCAGGAGCAGCACCGGCAGCATCAGGGTGAAGACCACCGACTCCCGCTGCCGGAAGAATTCCTTGAGCTCCACCGACGCACGGGAGCGGTACACCGTCGGCAGGGACGGCAGCGGTCGGGCCGTCGCCGCGGAGGACGTCGTCGTGGTGGTCATCGGGCCTCACCGATCATCTGCAGGTACACGTCCTCGAGCGTGGGGCGGGCCACCGCCAGGTCGGGGATCTCCCCGGGGAAGCGCGTCCCGAGCTCGCGCAGCAGGGCCGTCGGCGTGGCCGTGGCCTCCGTGCGGCGGGCACCGTCCTCGGTCCAGCTGACGACGGCCGGGGCGGTCTCGCGGCCGCCCAGCAGCGACGGGACCGCGACCTCCACCAGCTTCCCCCGGGTGATGACGCCGACGCGGTCGGCCAGCGCCTCCGCCTCGTCGAGGTAGTGCGTGGTGAGCAGCATCGTGGTGCCGAGCTCGCGCAGCGACCGGATCAGCGACCAGAACTGGCGGCGCGCCTCCGGGTCGAAGCCGGTCGTCGGCTCGTCCAGGAAGAGCAGCGTGGGCCGGCCGACGATGCCGAGCGCGACGTCGAGCCGCCGGCGCTGCCCGCCGGAGAGCGCCTTGCCCCGGACGCCGGCCTTCTCGGTGAGCCCGACGAGCTCGAGCACCTCGTCGGGATCCTGGGGGTCGGCGTAGTAGGAGGCCTGGGCGATCAGCATCTCCCGCGTGGTCAGCTGGCTCTCACCGGCGCCGGACTGCAGCACGATGCCCAGCTGCGCCTTCCAGGAGCGCGCGCCGTCGGCGGGGTCCTCGCCCAGGACCCGGACCTCGCCGGCGTCCCGCGACCGGTAGCCCTCGCAGATCTCGACCGTGGTCGTCTTGCCGGCCCCGTTGGGTCCCAGCAGCGCGAAGATCTCGCCGCGGCGGATGTCGAGGTCCAGCCCGTCGACGGCGACGAAGTCGCCGTACCGCTTGACCAGGCCGCGGATGGAGATGGCGGCGTCCGCGTCGAGCGGGGCGCCGGACTGCGCCGGCAGCACGCCGGCAGCAGCGGGAGTCCGTGTCACAGGAAGACAGTCTCCACCTCCGCGCCGAGGACCCGGCGCGGCCCTCCCCCGAAGCACGCCCTGGCCGAAGTTTTCCGGGCCGACGCGGTGTGCCGGCACCGCCTCCGGGGGACGTGGCCGTGATGGACCCAGTGATCCGGCACGTCGCCGACGTCGAGCCCGAGGTGTGGCACGACCCGGTCCGGGGGCACGTCTCGTTCCAGGTCGTCTTCAGCCAGGACCGCACCGCCACGTCCGCGGTGTACACCGGCCGGGCGGAACTGCCGCCCGGAGGATGGGTGGGGCGGCACCGGCATCCCCAGCCGGAGGTCTACCACGTCCTGGAGGGCAGCGGGGTCGTCGTCCTGGACGGGGTCGAGCACCCGGTCGCGGCGGGCTCCGCGGTGTTCGTCCCGGGCGACGCCGAGCACGGCCTCCGCAACACCGGCGACGGAGCCCTCCGCCTCGTGTACGCGTTCGCGACCGACTCGGCCGAAGACGTCGTCTACCGCTTCTCCGACGAGGAGTGACCCCCGCCGTCAGGCGGTGATGCGGTCCAGGATCAGCGGCAGGGGCTGCTCGCCGGTGTCGACGCCGACCGCGCCCTCCAGCGCCTCCAGCGCCCGCGGGATGCGCGCGGCGTCGTCGGTCTGCAGCTCGAGGAGTGGCTGACCGGCGGTGACCTGCTCCCCCACGCCCGCGCGCCAGACGACGCCGGCCGCCGCGGAGACCGGGTCCTCCTTGCGCGCCCGGCCCGCCCCCAGCCGCCACGCCGCGACCCCGAGGGAGAACGCGTCCAGCCGGGTCAGCGTGCCGGTCGCCGGGGCGGTGACGACGTGCGTCTCCGCCGGCGACGGCAGCGGGGCGTCGGGGTCGCCGCCCTGGGCGGCGATCATCGCGCGCCACACGTCCATGGCACGCCCGTCGGCCAGCGCGTCCGCGGGGTCGACGTCGTCGCGGCCCGCCCCGGCCAGCATCTCCCGCGCCAGGGCGAGGGTCAGCTCGACGACGTCGGCCGGCCCGCCCCCGGCGAGCACCTCGACCGACTCGGCCACCTCGACGGCGTTGCCCGCCGCACGACCCAGCGGCCGGTCCATCGCCGTCACCAGCGCCACCGTCCGGACGCCGGCCGCCTCCCCCAGCCCCACCATCGTGCGGGCCAGCGTGCGGGCGTCCTCGGCGCTCTTCATGAAGGCGCCCGAACCGGTCTTCACGTCGAGGACCAGCGCGTCGGCGCCCTCGGCGATCTTCTTGCTCATGATCGAACTGGCGATCAGCGGGATCGACTCCACCGTGCCGGTGACGTCGCGCAGCGCGTAGAGCAGCTTGTCCGCCGGCGCCAGGTCGTTGCCCGCCGCGCAGATCACCGCGCCCACCTCGCGCAGCTGCCGGAGGTAGGCCTCCTCGTGCACGTCGGCCCGCCACCCGGGGACGGCCTCCAGCTTGTCCAGCGTGCCGCCGGTGTGCCCGAGCCCGCGGCCGGACAGCTGCGGCACCGCGACCCCGCAGGCGGCGACCAGCGGAGCCAGCGGCAGCGTGATCTTGTCACCGACCCCGCCGGTGGAGTGCTTGTCGGCGGTGGGCCGGCCGAGGGAGGAGAGGTCCTTCCGCTCGCCGGAGTCGATCATCGCCTGGGTCCAGGCCGCCAGCTCGTCCCCGGACATCCCGCGGAAGAAGATCGCCATGAGCAGTGCGCTCATCTGCTCGTCGGGCACCACCCCCCGGGTGTAGGCGTCGACCACCCAGCGGATCTGCCCGGCGGACAGCGGGACGCCGTCCCGCTTGGCCCGGATCACGTCGATCGCGTCGAAGGCGTTGCTCATCGGCCCTGCCCCCGCCCGGCGGCCGCGATCAGGTCGTCCGGTCCGAAGGCGTCGGGCAGCACCTCGGCCATCGGCACGATCCCCAGCGACACGGTCTCGATGAGCATGTCCTTCCCTCCGTGCTCCCACAGCAGCTGGCGGCACCGTCCGCACGGCATCAGGGGCTGCCCGTCGCCGCCCACGCACGCCACCGCGACGAGCCGGCCGCCGCCGGTGCGGGCCAGGTCGCTGACCATGCCGCACTCGGCGCACAGGCCCAGCCCGTAGGAGGCGTTCTCCACGTTGCAGCCGGTCACGACCCGGCCGTCGTCCACGAGCCCGGCCACCCCGACCGGGAATCTCGAGTACGGCGCGTACGCGTGCGTCATGGCCTCGCGTGCGGCCGCCCGCAGGGCGTCCCAGTCCGGCCGTACCGCCGCCACTAGTGCTCTCCTCGTCGGTAGACCAGGCCGTCGGCCTGGGGCATGCGCAATCGCTGGGACGCCAGGGAGAGCACGAGCAGCGTGGTCAGGTGCGGGGTGAACGACACGATGCCCGGCGGGAGCTCGTCGATCAGGACGAAGCCGGTGAGGGCCGCGGCGGCGAACGCACCGGCCAGGATCGCCTGGAGCAGGCGCCGGCGCACCGACTGCCACACCGCGACACCGGCCAGCAGGACGGCGACCAGCAGCAGCAGCGCCACCACCGCCGAGCGGCTGCGCAGCTGCAGCGCGTCGGCGAACCCGAACAACCCCGCGCCCGTGGCGAGGCCGCCCGGACGCCAGTTGCCGAAGATCAGCGCGGCCAGGCCGATGAAGCCGCGGCCGTTGGTCTGGTTCTCCCGGTAGATGCCGGCGATGAAGACGAGGAACACCCCGCCCATGCCCGCCAGCCCGCCGGAGATGATCACCGCGATGTACTTCATCCGGTAGACCGCGACGCCCAGCGAGTCGGCGGCCGCGGGGTTCTCCCCGCACGACCGCAGCCGGAGACCGAACGCCGTCCGCCAGAGCAGCAGGTAGGACGCCGGGATCAGGAGCACGGCCAGGATCGTCAGCACGCCGATGTCACCCGTGAGCCCGCGCAGGACGCCGGCGATGTCGCTGATCAGGAACCAGTGCTGCCGCTCCAGGTCGCCGAGCAGGTCGGGGCCCGAGGACAGCACCGGCAGCGACAGCCGCGGCGGGTCACTGGACATGGCCGGCGACTGGGTGACACCGCCACCGGCCGGGTTGTCGGTGTAGAACAGCTCGGACAGGAAGCGCGCCACCCCGGCGGCCAGGATGTTGATCGCCACGCCGGACACCACGTGGTCGACGCCGAAGGTCACCGTGGCGATCGCGTGCAGCAGCCCGCCGAGGGCGCCGAAGAGCACCCCGCCGACGAGTGCGGCACCCCAGCCCCACTGGTAGCCGGCGTAGCCGGCCCCCCAGGTGCCGAGGATCATCATGCCCTCGAGGCCGATGTTGACCACGCCCGCGCGCTCCGAGAAGAGCCCGCCCAGCGCGGCCAGCCCGATCGGCACGGCCAGCAGCAACGCGGCAGACATCGTCGAGGACGACGTCAGCGCCTCCTCGCCGCTGATGACCCGCACCAGCGACACGAGGACGATCACCGCCAGGGCGATCCAGAGGAACCGCCGCCCCTTGCCGCCACCGGTCAGCAGGTCGGTGAGCGGACCACGGCTCGGCCGGGTCCCCGGTGAGGTCACCACGGTGCTCATCTCGGCGCCCCCTGCCGCTCGTCGGTGTCCCCGGCCGGCCCGGCCGGACCGCTCGGCGTCTGCATCGCGGCGGAACCGCCGTCCCCCGCCACCGGGGCGGGCGGCTCCGCGCTGCCCCGCTCGGCCGACCGGCGGGTGACCCGCCGGGCGACCTCGTTGGCGACCACGACGGCGAGCACGATGGTGCCCTGGATGATGGTGACGACCGAGGCCGGGAAGTCCGCGATCTGCAGCGGCACCAGGGCGCGGTCCAGGAAGGCGAACAGCAGGGCGGCGAAGGCGATGCCCAGCGGCCGGTTGCGCCCCAGCAGCGCAACGGCGATACCGAGGAAGCCCAGGCCGGCGGTGAAGTCGGTCGTGTAGGAGTGGGTGGTGCCGAACAGGTCGGGCAGGCCGATGAGCCCGGCGACCGCACCCGACAGCAGCATCGCCTTGAGCACCATCGCGCGGGCGTCGACGCCACTCGCCCCGGCCGCCGACGGCGACATGCCGCTGATCTTGAGGTCGTAGCCGAAGCGGGTGCGGTTGAGCAGCACGGCGAGGGCGACGCCCAGCACGATCGCCAGCGGCAGGAAGCCGTAGAGCTGCCGCGGCGGGTTCGCCAGGCCCAGCACGTCGAAGACGGCGTTCAGGCCGCCGAGCTGACCCGACTCCGGGATCTCCGCCGTGCTGATGATGGAGGCGCCCTCCTCGCTGCCCCGGAACGGTCCGGTGAGCAGGTAGGACGCCAGCCCCAGCGCGATGAAGTTCAGCATGATCGAGCTGATGACCTCGCTGACGCCCCGGGTCACCTTGAGCACCGCGACGATGCCGGCCCAGAAGGCCCCGACCACCACCGCCACCGCGATGATGAACAGCACGTGCAGCGGCCCGGGCAGCGTCACGGCCGCGCCGGCCGCCGCCGCCACGATCGTGGCCAGCCGGTACTGCCCCTCGACGCCGATGTTGAACAGGCCCATGCGGAACGCGATCGCGACCGCCAGACCCGCGAGGAACAGCGGGATGGCGCGGTTGAGGATCACCACCAGCGCGGTGATCTGCTGCGCCGGCGAGTCACCGAAGTCGACCATCACCTCGAAGACGCGCAGCGGGTTCACCTGCAACGCGGCCATGACGGCGGTGGAGATGACCAGCGCGCCGACGACGGCGAGGACGGGCGCGAACAGCGCCATCCCCATGCGGCGGACGACGCTCATGCGGCACCCGCCGCGCTCCGGGCCCCGGTCATGTACCCGCCGAGGTCCTCGGGTGTGACGGTGGCCGGGTCGAGCGTGGCGACGAGCCGGCCGCGCAGCATCACCTGCAGCGTGTCCGACAGGCCGATGAGCTCGTCGAGGTCGGCGGAGATCAGCAGGATTCCCATTCCTTCGGCCCGGGCGTCCTTGAGCAGCTCCCAGATCGCGGCCTGGGCGCCGACGTCCACGCCGCGCGTGGGGTGGGCGGCGATGAGCAGCCGCGGGCTCGAGCTCATCTCGCGTCCGACGATGAGCTTCTGCTGGTTGCCGCCGGACAGCGCGACGGCGAGGGTGTCCGGTCCGGGCGCCCGCACGTCGTACTCCTGCATGATCCGCTCGGTGTCGGCACGGGCCGCCTTGCGGTCGATGAACTGGCCCTTGGCGGCCGGCGGCAGCGTCTGGTGGCCCAGGATCCGGTTCTCCCAGAGCGGCGCGTCGAGCAGGATGCCCTGCCGGTGCCGGTCCTCCGGGATGAAACCGAGGCCGGCCTCGCGGCGGGCCCGGGTGCTCCAGCCGGTGATGTCCTCCAGCCCGGCGACGTCCCCGCCGTCGCCGGTGGTGCCGCCGTCGAGCTGGACCTGCCCGGCGGCGAGCGGGCGCAGGCCCATGATCGCGTCGACGAGCTCGGCCTGGCCGTTGCCCTCGACCCCGGCGATGCCGACCACCTCGCCGGCCCGCACGGTGAGGCCGACGTCGTCGACGAGCGCCCGCCCCTCGCGCGAGCGCACGGTGAGGCCGCGCAGGACCAGGACCGGCTCGTCGCGCACCGTGGAACTGCGGGTCTCCGGGGAGGGCAGCTCCGAGCCGACCATCATCTCGGCCAGCTCCTTGACCGTCGTCGTCCGCGGATCCGCCGTCCCGACGGTCGTGCCGCGGCGGATGACGGTGATGGCGTCGGCGACGCGGCGCACCTCGTCGAGCTTGTGCGAGATGAACATGACCGTCAGGCCCTCGCGGGTGAGCTCGGCCAGGTTGCCGAACAGCTCGTCGACCTCGTGCGGCACCAGCACCGCCGTCGGCTCGTCGAGGATGAGGACGGTCGCCCCGCGGTAGAGCACCTTGGCGATCTCGACCCGCTGCCGCGCGCCGACGCCGAGGTTCTCGACCAGCTCGTCGGGGTCGAGGTCCAGCGAGTACCGCTCGGAGATCTCCCGGATGCGACGCCGGGCCTCGGCCCGGTCGAGCCGGACGCCCTTGGTGGGTTCGCTGCCGAGGACGACGTTCTCGAGGACGGTGAAGTTGTCGGCCAGCATGAAGTGCTGGTGCACCATGCCGATGCCGGCCTCGATGGCGTCGGCCGGGCTCTTGAAGTGCACCTCGCGGCCGTCGAGCAGGATCTTCCCCTCGTCGGGGCGGTGCATCCCGTAGAGGGTCTTCATCAGCGTCGACTTGCCCGCGCCGTTCTCCCCGACGATCGCGTGCACCTCGCCGCGGCGGACCCGCAGCTCGATGTCGCGGTTGGCGACCACCCCGGGGAAGCGCTTGGTGATGCCGCGCAGCTCGACGGCGTAGGCGTCACCGGACCGTGCACCCGGGGGCGGGCCGTCCCCGGTTCCTCCTGTTGCGGCCATGGTGGGCCTCTCGCTCGTGTGCTGCCACGGGTGCGCGGCGCACGGCTGTCCGTCGGCGCCGGCGACGGGATCGACCGTCGGCCGGCGGGAACCCGGGCCGGGCGCGGACTCCCGCGGCGCCCGGTTCGGGCTGGCCGCATGATGTCGCACCGCGGTCCCCGCGCGGGGACCGGGTTCGGCGGGGGCCCGCCGAACGGACCCCGGATCACGACGGCGGGCCCGGGGTTCCGCACCGCTGGTGCGAGCGCCCGGACCCGCCGTCGGGGTCGACCGTGGTCGCGGGCCCGCCGGAGCGGGCCCGCGACCGGGGATCACGGGGTCGTCGGGACCTCGATCTCACCGTCGATGATCTGCTGGCGGTAGTCGTCGATATCGCCCTGGATGTCCTCGATGAAGCCGCCGGAGTCGGACAGGCCGACACCCTCGGACTCGAGGTCGTAGACGACGTCCTGGCCGCCCTCGAAGTCACCCTCGACGTAGGAGTCGATGAACGACTCGACCGCGTTGTCGACGCGCTTGAGCATCGAGGTCATGATCACGGCCTGCAGCGCGGGGTCGTCGACGGTCTGGTACTGGTCGGAGTCGACGCCGATCGCGCGGCCACCCGAGGCGGCGGCGGCCTGGAAGACGCCCAGGCCGGAGCCACCCGCGGCGTGGTAGACGATGTCGGCCCCGGCGTCGAACATGCCCTGCGCGACGATCTGCCCCCGGGCCGGGTCGTTGAAGCCGGAGAAGTCACCGGCCGGCGAGATGTACTGCACGTCGACCTGGATGTCGGGGTTGACGGCCGTGGCGCCGGCGACGTAGCCCGCCTCGAACTTCTGGATCAGCGGGGTCTCGACGCCGCCGACGAAGCCGATGTGGTCGGTCTCGGTCTTCAGCGCGGCCGCGACACCGGCGAGGTAGGAGCCCTGCTCCTCGGCGAACAGCAGGCCGGTCAGGTTCTCGGCACCGATCTCCTCGACCGAGGAGTCGATGATCGCGAACGTGGTGTCCGGGTACTGCTCCACGACGTCGGCGATGACATCGCCGTAGGCGAAGCCCACGGCGATGACGGGGTTGTAGCCCTCGTCGGCGAGCTGGGTGAGCAGCTCCACGCGGTTGGAGGCGTCGGAGTTGGGGCTCAGGTCCCGGACCTCGCCGCCGTGCTCCTCGATCGCGGCCTCGACGCCGGCGATGGCGGAGTCGTTGAACGAGCGGTCGCCGCGACCGCCGGTGTCGTAAGCGACGCCGATCTTGAGGTCCTCGCTGCCACCGCCACCGTTGCCGGTGGCGGCGTCGCCCCCGTCCTCGTCGCTGGCACAGGCCGCGAGGGCCAGGCTGCCGGCCAGCAGCAGTGCCGCAGCCTTCGTCATCCGCGCTCGGCGCAAGACGATCTCCTCTCTGGGGGGACGCACGGTCTCGTCGGGGTGCGTCCCGGGTGGGTCAGGGATCCATCGGCCCCGGCCACCGGCCGGACTCGATCGCTTAGGACTGAGGAACGCTAACCGCGCGGGGCGCCGACACCAGCGCTGTGTTCCGGACTGAGATGCGATCGTTGCGAACTGCCCCGCCGGGCGTGCGCTGGGTCACCCCCTGGGCCGCGCGAGGCCCCGTCCCCCTTAGCGTGCCTTCCATGAGGGGACGCCCGGAGGGGATGCGGTGGCCGCTGGCCGCCCTGGCCGCTGCGCTGATCGCCCTCGCCGGAGCCGGTCCGGCCGCGGCCCAGGCACCCCGCCCGACAGTCGACCCCACGGCGCCCACCCCGACGGCGCCGCACCCCGGCCGGCCACCGCAGGGCTCGGCGCCGGACGGGCGGACCGTGGGCGGCGAGGAGCTGGACACCCGCCGGACCGTGGTCGCCGAGGGCGCCCCGCCGCTGCCCGAGGGCCTGACGGCCGGCGGGTGGCTGGTCGCCGACGCCGTCACCGGGGACGTCCTGGCGGCACGGGACCCGCACGGCCGCTACTACCCCGCCAGCACCCTCAAGACCTTGACGCTGCTGACCCTCGTCCCTCTCCTGGATCCCGCGACCGTCGTCGAGGGGACCGTGGAGGACGAGAACATCGAGGGCAGCCGGGTCGGGCTCGTCCGCGGCGGCCGGTACCCGGTCCGGCTGCTGTACCGGGCGCTGATCCTGCAGTCGGGCAACGACGCCGCCAACGCGCTGGCCCGGGCGGCCGGCGGCGTGCCGGTCACGCTCGCGGCGATGAACGAGACCGCGGAGGCGATCGGCGCGTACGACACCGTGGCCGGGACACCGTCGGGGCTGGACGTCGCCGGCCAGTCCTCCTCCCCGTACGACCTGGCGCTGATCTTCCGGCGGCTGGTCGCCGACCCCGTGACCGCGGAGATCCTCACGACGCCGACCGCGGACATGCCGGCCGTCGAGGGCCGGTCCCCCGGCTACCAGATCCAGAACCAGAACCCGCTGGCCGGCACCCCGGGGAACCTCGGGGGCAAGACCGGGTTCACCGACGCCGCCCGCCACGCCTTCGTCACCGCGGCCGAGCGGGACGGCCGGCGGCTCGTCGTCAGCGTCATGGACACCGAGAACGTCCCGCTGCGGGCGGCCGACCAGGCGGCCCTGCTGCTCGACTGGGGGTTCACCGTCCCCGCCGGCGCCGACGAGGTGGGCACCCTGGTGGCCTCCGGGGAGCTCCCGCCGCTCCCCACCCCGTCGACCACCGCATCCCCGGCCCGCCCGTCGGAGCCCCTGCGGCAGAGCGCGGGGCCCGTCCCGGCCGGGACGTCGTCCCCGTGGGTGCCGGTCGCACTCGGCGGGGGTGCGCTCGCGATCGTGGTCGCGACCCTCCTCGGGCGGCGCCGGGCGGTGCGGGTGGTCCCGGTGCTCACGCGAGGACCGGACGCTCCTCCCGGGGAGGGCTCACCGCCTCGATCCGCCGGAGGGTCGACGTCCACGCGGCCGTGAAGAACGCGAACCGGGCCACCAGGTTGATCCACACCAGCAGGCCGACGGCGCCGCCGAACGCCGACGCCGTCACGCTCCCCGAGATCAGGGACAGGTAGTAGCCGCCGATCACCTTGAGCGCCTCCACACCCGCCGCCCCGAACAGCGCCCCGGGCAGGAGCAGCCGCAGCGGGTGGTTGACCGACGGCACGACCCGCAGCAGCCAGAGGAAGACCAGCGTGTCGGCGGTCACGGCCAGCCCGATGCCGACCAGCCAGGTCAGCACCCCGAAGCCGGGCTCGTCGGCCACCCCGAGCAGGTCGAGCACCCACGACGTCGCCTGGGTGACCCCGCCGGTCAGGCCGAGGCTGGCCAGCCCCACCGCGCCGAGGGCGAGGAGGGCGACCACGTCCTGCAGGTTGTCCCGGAGGGCGTCGGGCGGGTCCACGTGCCCCTTCCAGATCCGCTCCATGCCGATGCGCAGCTTGTCCATGGCCCGCAGCCCGGCGTAGAGGAACCCGGCGAGGGCGAGCAACCCGATGAACCCGGCACCGTCGATCGCGCCGCGCAGCTGGCTCACCAGCTCCCGGCCGATGCTGCCGGGGAAGGTGTCGCGGATGGTGGCGAAGAGCTCGGCCTGGAGGATCTCGTTGCCGGCCAGGACCAGCCCGATGATCGAGGCCACCAGCAGGAGCATCGGGAAGAGCCCGAGGAACACGAAGTAGGTGACCCCGGCCGCCATCAGGTCGCCCTGGGTGCGCTGGTACCGGCCGCCCGCGCGGGCCAGGTGGTCGAACCAGCGATGCCGCCGGCGCTGGGCCGCGACGGCGTCCTCGAACCGGGAGTACAGCCGTGTCCACCACGGATCCCGGGCGCTGGACCGGGCCGGAGGGGCGTCGTCCGGAGGGGCGGCGGAGCTCACCGCCCGAGTCTGGGGGACGGCCCGCCCCGGCGCGCTGCGGCCGGAGCGCCGGTCAGCGCAGCGTTCCGTGCGGCGGACCGGTGAGCGGGTACTCGCGGGCGACGGTCCACGCGCCGCCGGGCGCCTGCTCGAACTCGGTGAACGCGGTCACCCGGAACTCGGCGGACAGCTCGGCCAGACCGGTGTAGGCCAGCTCGAGCATGTCCGCCGGCACGTCGTGCGCCACGGTCACGTGCGGGTGGTACGGGAAGGCCAGCGTCCGCGCCAGGGGGGCGCGGCACACGTCGTTGGCGAGCAGCTCGCAGTTGCCGATCCCCCGGGCCACGGTGACGAACACGACGTCCGACACCGGCGTGAAGGTCCCGGTGCCGGCGAGGTGCATGTCGAACGGCGGATGGCAGCGGGCCACCTCGGCCAGGTGGTCGCTGATCAGCGTCCGGTCGGCGACCGCGACCTCGGTGGGCGGCAGCAGGGTGACGTGCGGTGGCACCTGGTTCGCCTGCGGGTCGCCCACCTTCGAGCGCCAGTCGACCAGCAGCTGGGCCCACGGCTCCGGCACCGGGACGACGATGCCGAGGACGGCGCTCCCCGAGGGGGCGCGACCGCGCGGCACGAAGGTGTCGTCGTTCACCGCGGGGCCGCCGGGGGGAGGAAACCGACCCTGTCGTAGGCCTGGGCGAGCGTCCGCCCGGCGACCTCGCGGGCACGGGCCGCGCCACCGGCGAGGAGGCGCTCGAGTTCGGCCTGGTCGTCGAGCAGCTCGCGGGTGCGCTGCTGCACCGGCGTCACGAAGTCACCGACGACCTCGGCGAGCTCCTTCTTCAGGTCGCCGTAGCCCCGTCCCTCGAAGTCCCTCTCGAGCTCGGCCACGCTGCGACCGGACAGCGCGCTGTGGATCGTCAGCAGGTTGGTCACGCCGGGCTTGTTCTCCGGATCGGCGACGACCTCGCGCCCGGTGTCGGTGACCGCCGACCGGATCTTCTTCGCCGTCACCTTCGGGTCGTCGAGCAGGAAGACGCAGCCGGCGCCCGGAAGGCTCTTGCTCATCTGCTTCTCGGGCGTCTGCAGGTCCAGGATCTTCGCGGCGCCGGGCGGGATGAACGCCTCCGGCACGGTGAACGTCTCCCCGAAGCGCCCGTTGAACCGGGCGGCGAGGTCGCGGGTCAGCTCGAGGTGCTGCCGCTGGTCCTCACCGACCGGCACCCGCTCCGCCTGGTACAGCAGGATGTCGGCCACCTGGAGGACCGGGTAGGTGAACAGCCCGACCGTGGTGTTGGCTGCGCCCTGCCGCTGGCTCTTGTCCTTGAACTGGGTCATCCGGCCGGCCTCGCCGAAGCCGGTGAGGCACTGCATGACCCAGCCGAGCTGGGCGTGCTCGGGCACGTGGCTCTGCACGAACAGGGCGCTGCGGTCCGGGTCCACACCCAGCGCCAGCAGCTGTGCGGCCGACGTCAGGGTGTTCCGGCGGAGCTCCGCGGGGTCCTGCGGAACGGTGATGGCGTGCAGGTCGACCACGCAGTAGAAGGCCTCCGCCGAGTCCTGCAACGCCACCCACTGGCGCAGCGCGCCGAGGTAGTTGCCCAGGTGGAACGAGCCCGCCGTCGGCTGGATGCCCGAGAGCACCCGGGGCGATGACTTCGGCTGCAGGGGCACGTCGGCCATCAAACCAGCCGCACGCGCCGGGCGTTCGGACCTCCCCCGTCCGGCCCCCCGCGGGGGCCCGCCACGAGCGCGCGAGCGGTGGTGGCAGGGGGCCCTTCGTCAGACGAACCGCTCGCCCGCCCGGATGTCGTCCAGCGCGGCCAGGAAGACGTCGTCCTCCTCCGGCGTGCCGACGGTGACCCGCACCCCCTCGCCCGCGAAGGGCCTGGTGATGACGGCCCGCGCCTCCAGTGCGGCGGCGAGGTTCGCCGCGTCCTCCCCCACCGGAAGCCACACGAAGTTCGCCTGGCTGTCGGCCACGTCGATCCCGCGCTCGCGCAGCGCGGCGGTCAGCCGGGTCCGCTCTGCCACCACGGCGGCGCAGCGGGCCCGCACCTCCTCCTCGCTGGCCAGCGCGGCGACCGCGGCGGCCTGGGCGACCATGGACACGCTGAACGGCACGTGCGTCTTGCGGACCGCCTCGGCGACGGCCGGGTCCTCGGCGATCAGGTAGCCGACCCGCAGCCCGGCCAGCCCCCAGGCCTTGGAGAAGGTGCGCAGGACGGCGACGTTCGGCCGGCCCCGCATCAGCTCGACGCCGTCCGGGACGTCGGGGTCGGTCACGAACTCCCGGTAGGCCTCGTCGAGGACGACCAGGGTCTGCGCGGGGACGGCGTCGAGGAACCGCTCGAGGTCCGCACGCCGGACCGCCGTCCCCGTCGGGTTGTTCGGGTTGCACACGAAGACCAGCCGGGTGGACCCGTCGATCGCGGCCAGCAGACCGTCGAGGTCGTGGGTGTCCGCCGGGCCCCCCGGCCGGCCGGGCACCAGCGGCACCTGGACGGCGCGGGCACCGGCGACCTGCGCGAGCAGCGGGTACATCTCGAACGAGCGCCAGGCGAAGGCGATGCTCGTGCCCGGGTCGTTGTAGGCCTGCGCCAGCTGCTGGCAGAGGGTGACCGCCCCGCAGCCGGTAGCCACCTGCCCCGGGTCGACGCCGTAGCGGCCGGCCAGGGCCCCGGTGAGCACGACCGCACCGTTGTCGGGATAGCGGTTGGTCTCGGCGGCGGCGGCGGCGATGGCCTCGACGACCGCCGGCAGCGGCGGGAAGGCGACCTCGTTGCTGGCGAGCTTCACGGCGCGCTCGACGCCGATGTCCCGGGCCAGGTCGGCGGGGTTGCGACCCGGCCGGTACGCCGGGAGCGCCTGCACGGCCGTACGCGGCTCGACCACTGGGTGACCACCTCTCCGCGGCGCCCCTCCTAGGGTGACGCCATGCGTGTCCTCGTCGCCGGTGGAGCCGGCTACATCGGCAGCGTAGTGACGGCGGCCCTGCTGGCCGCCGGCCACGACGTGACCGTGCTCGACGACCTGTCCACCGGCCACGCCGACGCGGTGCCCGCGGGGGCGACGCTGGCGCGGGTGGCGCTGCACGACTCCGCTCCCGTGCTGGCCGAGGTGCGGCCGGAGGCGGTGCTGCACTTCGCGGCCAGGAGCCTGGTGGGGGTCTCCCAGCAGCGGCCGCACGAGTACTGGGACACCAACGTCGGCGGCTCGCTGGCGCTGCTGGAGGCGATGCGGGCGGTCGGCTGCCGGCGGATCGTCTTCTCCTCCACCGCCGCGACGTACGGCGAGCCGGAGTCCGTGCCCATCCGCGAGGAGGCGCCGACACGGCCGACCAACACCTACGGCGCCTCGAAGCTCGCCGTCGACCACATGCTCACCTCCTACGCGGTCGCGCACGGGTTCGCCGCGGTCAGCCTGCGCTACTTCAACGTCGCGGGCGCCGCCTTCGGGCTCGGCGAGCGGCACGCGACGGAGACCCATCTCATCCCGCTGGCGTTGCAGGTCGCGGCCGGGGAGCGGGAGTCGCTGACGGTCTTCGGGCGGGACTACCCGACGCCCGACGGCACCTGCATCCGCGACTACGTGCACGTGCAGGACCTCGCCGACGCGCACCTGCTGGCCCTGCCCGCCCCGGCCGAGGGCGAGCACCGGATCTACAACCTGGGCAACGGCACCGGTTTCTCGGTGCAGGAGGTGGTCGACGCCGCGCGCGAGGTCACCGGGCACGCCCTGCCGACCGTGGACGGCGGGCGGAGAGCCGGCGACCCGGCGCAGCTGGTGGCCTCGAGCGCGCGCATCCGGTCCGACCTGGGCTGGATGCCGCGGCACACCGACCTCGTCGGCATCGTCCGCGACGCCTGGGCGCTGGTGGACCCCGCTGCCGCCCACCGCTCGTAGCAGGACCCCGCCCTCCCACCCCTCGCAGGCTCGGGGGAGCCTCGGGACGGGGTCGGGTACCCGCAGGGCGGGCGCGAGTCCGTCAGGCGGTCGTCGTCGTCGCGTCCGTCCCCTCGCCCGACGGCTCCGGCGGGGGGCTGACCAGGAGCCGGGCGATCCGCCGGCCGTCCAGGTCGACCACCGACAGGGTCCGGCCGCCGACCTCGACGGTGTCCCCCACCTCGGGGAGCCGGCCGAGCTCGGCGAGGACGTAGCCGGCCGCCGTCTCGTAGGGCCCGTCGGGCAGTTGGAGGCCGGTGGCCTCGGCGAAGTCGTCGAGGTTGAGCAGGCCGTCGACCTCGCGCGGGCCGCCGTCGGGCTGCATGCCCTCCGGGGCGACCTCCTCGTCGTACTCGTCGTAGATCTCGCCGATGACCTCCTCGATGAGGTCCTCGAGGGAGACGATCCCGTCGGTTCCGCCGTACTCGTCGATCACGATCGCCAGGTGGTGGTTCTCGCGGCGCATCTCGCTGAGCGCGGTGAGCACCCCCGCCGTGCCCGGCAGCCGCTTCACCTCCCGCGCCAGGTCACCGACCGTCGCGGCCCGGCCGGCCGGATGGTTCGGCAGGAAGAGGTCGCGCACGTGCACGAAGCCGACGACGTCGTCCTGGTCGCGGCCGGACACCGGGTACCGCGAGTAGTTGCTGTCGACGACGAGCTTCGCCGCCCGGCTCGCGGTCATGGACGCGTCCAGGAAGGTGACCTCCGTCCGGGGCGTCATGACCTCCCGGACCTCGCGCTCGCCGGCCCGGAAGACCTCGTCGATCAACCGCCGCTCGTCGCTGCTGAGGGACTCGTGCGCGGCGACGAGGTCGCGCAGCTCCTCCTGGCTGATGGACTCCCCGCTCTGCCGGGGGTCGCCGCCGAAGAGCCGCACCATGACGTTCGTCGACTTCGAGAGCAGCCAGATGACCGGCCGCGACAGCTTGGCGATCGCGTTCAGCGGGGCGGCGACGAGCAGCGCGAAGCCCTCCGCCCGCTGCAGGGCCAGCCGCTTGGGGGTCAGCTCCCCGACGACCAGGGACAGGTAGCTGATGGCGACCGTGACCAGGACCAACGCCAGGGTCCCGGCCAGCCCCTCCGACACCCCGCGGCCGACCAGCCAGTCGGCGAATGGCTGCGACAGCGTGCTGGCCCCGAACGCGGCCGAGAAGAACCCGGCGAAGGTCACCCCGACCTGCACCGCGGCCAGGAACTGGTTGGGGTCGCTGAGCAGCTTCTGCACCGCCTGGCCGCGCCGCCCGGTCTCGGCCATGGCGCGCACCTGGGACTCGCGCAGCGAGACCAGGGCGATCTCCGCCCCCGCGAAGACCCCGCCGATCAGGATGAACACGACGACCATGACGATGCTGAGCCAGACGTCGCTCACCGGCGGCGTACTCCTCGGGATTGAGTGGGGTGGAGCGCGGTCGGGTCCATGGTGCCTGGTCGCCCGGCTCCGGTGCGGGCACCGGGTGCCCGGAACCCCTCGACCTGGGGTTTCCCGGCCGCGGCCGTGACGTTTCTCTCGGGGACTCACCGTGACCTTGCACGCACCGTTAGTCTCGGTCCGGTAACGAACCGTGATCAACCGTTCTCGTGAGGTCAAGCCGTGCACCACGTCCCCGCGGGCCCCCCGCACTCCTCCCGCGCGACCAGGGCATTGCCCCGACGGGCGCACCTCGCCCGCGGCGAACGGCGGCGCCGTGGCCGGCGGCTGGCCCTGAGCGCCGGCCTGAGCACCGTGGTCACCACGCTGCTCCTCGCCGTCCCGGTGATGGCCGGGACGGGGACGGACTCACCCGTGGTGCTGGGCCAGGACGGGCAACCGCTGTCCTCCAGCGCCTTCGCCGGCCTGACGTCGGCCGCGACGTTCTCCTCGGGCACCGGCGAGGCGTCGGCCGCGCCGTCGGCGACCCGGTCGGCGAGCGCCGCGCCGTCCGCCGCGGCCGCCCCGCCCTCGACGTCCGCACCGGCCGCCCCGGCACCGGACGTGCCGGCCGAGCCCGCTCCCGAGCCCGCCCCCGGGGCCGCCGCGGCCGAGGCGCCGGCTCCCGAGACGTCCACGTCCGCTCCGGCACCCGCTCCCGCCCCGGCTCCGGCTCCGGCTCCGGCACCGAAGGCGGCGCCGGCACCCGCGCCGACGGCCGCCGCGGCTCCGGCGTCGGGTGGCGTCGAGTCCCAGGTGCTGGCGCTGGTGAACGCCGAGCGCGCGGCCGCCGGGTGCGGTGCCGTCTCCGCCGACGCCGGGCTCGCCGCGGTGGCGCTCGCGCACAGTGCGGACATGCGCGACCGCGGCTTCTTCGACCACGTCAACCTGGACGGGCTGGACCCGTTCGACCGCGCCGACCGGGCCGGGGTCAGCGCGCGTGCCGAGAACATCGCCCGGGGCCAGCAGACGGCGGCCGCGGTCATGACCTCCTGGATGAACAGCTCCGGGCACCGGGCGAACATCCTCAACTGCGGCCTGACCCGCCTGGGTGTGGGCGTGGCCCAGGGCGGCGGCGGTCCCTGGTGGACCCAGCTCTTCGGCTGACATCTCCGCCTCGGGGTGATCAGCACCGGTCCAGCGGGCCCTCGATCTCCGGGAGGGCCCGCTGGACAGGTGGTGATCACCACCGGTCGAGCTCGGCCGCGATGCGGCGGACGAGCGCGGCCGGATCCCGCAGGTCGGCTGCGGTGACGAACACGACGCGCCACCCGGCCGCCGTGAGCCGATTCAGCCGGCGCCGGTCCCTGGCGAACTGCCCGGGCTCGGCGTGCCATGCGCCGTCGTACTCGATGGCCACCTTCCGGGCGGGATAGGCGAAGTCGAGGCGCGCGACGAAGCCCTCGTCGTCGACGACCCGGTGCTGAGGGGTCGGGGCGGGCAGACCGGCGCGGTGCATCAGCAGGCGCAGGCGCGTCTCCTGCGGGGACTCCGCCAGACCGTCGGCGAGCGCCGCCACCTCGCGCGCCGACCGGCTGCCACGGCACCGCGGCAACCCGGCCACCGCGTCGCGCACCTCGGGCAGGCGGACGAGCCCGGCGGCGACGAGGCGATCGAGCAGGACGACGCCGTCGTCCACAGGTCCTCGGCGGACCAGGTCCACCGCGGTCCGCACGCGCGACGTGCGTGGGAGCGCCCGAGGCGGCCGCACGACATCGCCGTCCAGCGTCGCCGTGCGCACCACCACGCCGGGGGACGGCCGCCACCGGGCACCGGGCGGCACCACCACCTCCACCGGATCGTCCCGGCCGGCGAACCCCTCCCCGCCCCACAGGGCCACAGCCGTCAGCCCGCCGAAGGCGGCCTCCGGAGGCGCCACGAGGCGGACGCCGAGCGCCTGGACCAGGTGGGTGAGGGGGAGGCGGGCGTCGACGTAGACGTCCTGCCGGAGCCGGCGCCACGCGGAGCTGCGGAGCTGGTCCGGGGAGAGCAGCCCCGCCCGTACCGCGGACGTGCCCCGGAACACCCGGCCGCGGAGAGCCTCCGGGCGATGGGGCGGGACGGGCACCCGGGGAGCGTGCCGGACTCCGGCCGCCCGTCGCTGCCGCCGTCCACAGGCATGATCACCGCCGCTCCACCGGGCCCTCCCCCGGCACTGACCCCCCGCTGCAGCGGCTCCGAGCACGCCCCTCCCCGCACAGCGGCCCCCTCACCCGGGTGCGGGTGAGGGGGCCGTCGTGCGCGCGGGTGTTCCTCTAGGCCATGGCCTTCTGCAGGTTGCTGTCGATGGCCGCCAGGAAGTCCTGGGTGGTCAGCCACGGCTGGTCCTTGGAGATGAGCAGCGCGAGGTCCTTGGTCATCTGACCGCTCTCGACGGTGTCGATGCAGACCTTCTCCAGCGTCTCGGCGAAGCGGGTCACCTCGGGGGTGTCGTCCAGCTTGCCGCGGTGGGCCAGACCCCGCGTCCAGGCGAAGATCGACGCGATCGGGTTGGTCGACGTCTCCTTACCCTGCTGGTGCTGCCGGAAGTGGCGGGTCACCGTGCCGTGCGCCGCCTCGGCCTCGACGGTGCGGCCGTCGGGGCTCATCAGCACCGACGTCATGAGGCCGAGCGAGCCGAAGCCCTGCGCCACGGTGTCGGACTGCACGTCGCCGTCGTAGTTCTTGCACGCCCAGACGTAGCCGCCCTCCCACTTGAGGGAGGCGGCGACCATGTCGTCGATCAGCCGGTGCTCGTAGGTGATGCCGGCGGCCTCGAACTTGTCCTTGAACTCGGCCTGGAAGACCTCCTCGAACAGGTCCTTGAAGCGGCCGTCGTAGGCCTTGAGGATCGTGTTCTTGGTCGACAGGTAGACCGGGTACTCGCGCTGCAGCCCGTAGTTCATCGACGCGCGGGCGAAGTCGCGGATCGAGTCGTCGAGGTTGTACATCGCCATCGCGACGCCGCCGCCCGGGGACTGGAAGACCTCGTGCTCGATCGGCGCCGAGCCGTCCTTCGGCGTGAAGGTGATCGTCAGCGTGCCCTCACCGGGGAAGCGGAAGTCGGTGGCGCGGTACTGGTCGCCGAAGGCGTGGCGGCCGACGACGATCGGCTTGGTCCAGCCCGGCACCAGCCGCGGCACGTTCTGCATGATGATCGGCTCGCGGAAGATGACGCCGCCGAGGATGTTGCGGATCGTCCCGTTGGGCGAGCGGTACATGCGCTTGAGGCCGAACTCCTCGACGCGTGCCTCGTCCGGGGTGATCGTGGCGCACTTGACCCCGACGCCGTGCTTCTTGATGGCGTTCGCGGAGTCGACGGTGATCTGGTCGTCGGTCGCGTCGCGCGCCTCGATGCCCAGGTCGTAGTACTCCAGGTTCACGTCGAGGTACGGGAGGATCAGCTGGTCCTTGATGAACTGCCAGATGATCCGGGTCATCTCGTCGCCGTCGAGCTCGACGACCGTGCCCTCGACCTTGATCTTCGCCACGCAATTTCTCCTTGTGCTGTTGTGGCCCCGTCCCGAGGCTCACCCCGAGCTTGCGAGGGGTGAGAAGGACGGGGTCCTTCTACTTCTTCAGAGGTCGGCTACGTCAGCCTGCTTGGCGCGCACGGCCTCGGCCGCGTCCCGCAGCCCGGCCAGCTCGCTCTCGGACAGGTCGCCCTCGACGACCTTCCGCACACCCTGTCGACCGATCTCGGCCTCGACGCCCAGGTAGACACCGTTGATCCCGTACTCGCCGTCGACCCAGGCGCAGACCGGCATGACCTCGCCGGAGTCCTCCAGCACGGCCTTGGCCATGCGGGCGGCGGCGGCCGACGGCGCGTAGTAAGCCGAGCCGGTCTTCAGCAGCGCCACGACCTCGGCGCCGCCGTTGCGGGTGCGGTCGACCAGGTGCTCGATGCGGTCGGCGGCCATCACGTCCGACAGCGGCTTGCCGTCGACGGTGCAGCGCGAGGGCACCGGCACCATCGTGTCGCCGTGCGATCCCAGGGTCAGGGTCCGCACCGAGGAGACCGGCACGCCGAGCTCCTCGGCCACGTTGTTGGTGAAGCGCGCGGTGTCGAGCATGCCGGCCTGGCCCATCACCCGGTTCTTCGGGAAGCCGGTGGCCAGCTGGGCCAGCGCCGTCATCTCGTCCAGCGGGTTGGACACGACGATGATCACCGCGTCGGGCGAGGTCGAGGCGATGTTCTCCGCGACCTGGCGCACGATCTTCGCGTTGGTCTCGATCAGGTCCATCCGGCTCATGCCGGGCTTGCGCGGGAGTCCCGCGGTGATGACGACGACGTCGGAGCCCTCGGTGCCCTCGTAGGACCCCCCGCCCACGCCGACGACCTTGGTCTCGAAGCCCTCGATGGGCCGCGACTGGTTCATGTCGAGGGCGATGCCCTCGGGCTTGCCCTCGACGATGTCGGTGAGGACGACGGTCTCGACGATGTCGTACTCGGCGAGACGGAGAGCGGTGGTGGAGCCGTAGAAACCGGCGCCGACGACGGTGACCTTGCCCTGCCTGGACGTGTCTGCCATGGCCAGCAACCTATCGCTGAGTCCGCACCGCCGCCGACCGGCCCCCTCCCGGGAGCTTCCTCACCCGGCGGGGATGAGCAGGGCCAGCACGGTGAGGAGCAGCCCGGTGCCCGCCATGAGGACGACGTCCACCGGCCGGCTGCGCACCGCCAGGAAGCCCACCCGCCGCACCGGGAGGACGGCGCGCAGGAGCCCCGCACCCACGAGCGCGGCGCCCACCACGGCCAGCCCCTGCCGCCAGTGCCCGACGCCGACCATCAGCAGGCCCGCCCCGACGACGCCGAGGACCGCCAGCAGGGGCAGCTGGCGCAGCAGCCCGGCGAGGAACGGCCGCCGGACGTAGAGCGGTGGACGCGTCACGGCCCGGCGCACCGCGCCGTCGCCTGACCGCCGGGAGTCGTCGCGGGCACGCGGACAGTCTGCCCGAGCGGCCCCGGGACCGGCCGCGCGGTCCTAGGCTCAGGGCGCAGCGGACACTCCCCCGCGCTCGCCGATCGCCGGAGGTACGCAGATGAGCCAGCCCGAGAACGAGCGGACCGGGGCGACCGCCTACGGGGGTACGCCGGCCCCCGAGCACACCACCACGCCTCAGTACTCCGACCGGCCGGTCGGCATCCGCGGTCCGGAGAGCCTCGGTGGACTGCTGCTGATCCTCGCCGGGATCGCGGCCGGCCTCAGCCTGCTCATGGACTGGCTGACCGACGACGACATCTCCGGCTGGGGCCTGGTCCGCAACGGCTTCGACGACCTGGGGAACATCTTCGACGACGGGCTGTGGCAGCCGCTGGCAGTCGTGCTGGGCGGCGGGGTCCTCTTCGTCCTCGGGATCCTCATGTGGCTGCCGATGCGCTCGCACCGCTTCTTCGGGCTGCTGGCCCTGCTGGTCAGCCTGGTGGTGACGGCGGCGGTGCTCGTCCCCCTCCAGGACGCCGACTGGGACTTCGGCTTCTTCGGGCCGGGTTTCTACTGCGCGATCATCGTCGCGGTCCTCGGGCTGCTGGGGAGCCTCAAGGCCATCCTCACCGGCAAGAAGCACCCGCGCTAGCTCGCCACGACGGCGCCGTGGGCGGCGGCGAACTGGACGGCCTGGGCGAGGTCGATCCGGACGTCGGTGAGCTCGAAGGCCTGCCAGTTGAACCCGTCCGTCGACGCGCCGCGCAGATCGGCGCCGCGCAGCTTCGCGCCCTGCAGCCGGACCCGCGCCAGGTCGGCGTGCGTGAGGTCGGCGCCGCGCAGGTCGGCGTCGGTGAGGTCGGCCTCGCGCAGCCGCTGCCCGGAGAGGTCCAGCGCGGAGAGGTCCGCCCCCCGCAGGGAGACGTAGCTCCAGTCGCACTCGGTCGCCGTCATCGGCCGCAGCTGCGCCCCCGGGAACTGCGAGCCGGTCAGCTTGCAGCCGTCCCACGTGACGTCGATCAGCTTGGCCCGGTCGAAGCGGCAGGAGAGGAACGCCGACCCCAGGTGCCGGGAGCCGCCCATCCGCACCCCGGTGAGCGCGCACTGGTCGAAGACGCAGCGCCGGGTGACCAGCTCCTCCAGCCCGGCGTCGTCGAACCGGCACCGGGTGAAGGTGACGCCGTCGAGCTCGGCGCCCCACCAGTCGACGCGGGCGAAGTCCGCCCCCTCGAGCTCCGCACCGGCCTGGGGAGGACCGACCTGCGGGCGGGACGAGTACCGCGGGCTCAATGGGCGAAGTGGCGGGTGCCGGTCAGGTAGAGCGGCACGCCGGCGGCGGCCGCGGCGGCGACCACCTCCTCGTCCCGCAGCGAGCCACCGGGCTGGACGACCGCGCGCACCCCGGCGTCCAGCAGCACCTGCAGCCCGTCGGCGAAGGGGAAGAACGCGTCGGAGGCCGCGACCGACCCGGCCGCCCGCTCCCCCGCCCGCGACACGGCGAGCCGGGCGGAGTCCACCCGGTTGACCTGGCCCATGCCGACGCCGACGGTGGCCCGGTCGTGGGCCAGCAGGATCGCGTTGCTCTTCACGGCGCGGACCGCCCGCCAGGCGAACACCAGGTCGTCGAGCCCGGCGGCGTCCAGCGGCTCACCGGTGGCCAGCGTCCACGTCGTGGGGTCGTCGCCGGGGGCGTCGAGGCGGTCGACGACCTGCAGGAGCAGTCCGCCGCTGATCGGGCGCATCTCGGCCCCCGCGGCGGGGAGGTGCGGCAGCCGCAGCAGCCGGAGGTTCTTCTTCCCGGTCAGGACGGCGAGTGCGTCGTCGGTGAACGACGGGGCGACGATCACCTCGGTGAAGACGTCGGCGACCTGCTCGGCCATCGTGAGGTCGACCTCCCGGTTGGCCGCGATCACGCCGCCGAACGCCGAGAGGGGGTCGCAGGCGTGCGCCTTGCGGTGCGCCGAGGCGATGTCGGGCCCGACGGCGATGCCGCACGGGTTGGCGTGCTTGATGATCGCGACGCAGGGGTCGGCGTGGTCGTGGGCGGCCCGCCAGGCGGCGTCGGTGTCCACGTAGTTGTTGTAGGACATCTCCTTGCCGTGCAGCTGCTCGGCGTGCGCCAGGCCCGGCTGCACGCCGCGGTACAGCGCCGCGCTCTGGTGCGGGTTCTCGCCGTAGCGCAGGACGTCGGCCCGCTCCCAGCTCGCACCGGCCCAGGCCGGGAAGCCGCTGTCGTCGTCCGGCGCCACGACGTTGCCCAGCCAGGAGGCGACGGCGATGTCGTAGGAGGCGGTGTGCCGGAACGCCGCCGCGGCCAGCCGCCGGCGCTCGGCCAGCGTGAAGCCGCCCTCGGCGACCGCGGTGAGGACGTCGCCGTAACGGGCCGGGTCGACGACGACGGCGACGGACGGGTGGTTCTTCGCCGCCGCCCGCACCATGGCCGGCCCGCCGATGTCGATCTGCTCGACGCACTCGTCGGAGCTCGCCCCGGAGGCGACCGTCTCGGTGAAGGGGTAGAGGTTGACGACCACCAGGTCGAACGGCGCGATCCCCAGCTCCTCCAGCTGGGCGACGTGCTCGGGCCGGCGCCGGTCGGCGAGGATCCCGGCGTGGACGGCCGGGTGCAGGGTCTTCACCCGGCCGTCCAGGCACTCGGGGAAGCCGGTCACCTGCTCGACCGGGGTCACCGGGATGCCGGCTTCGGCGATCCGCCGGGCGGTCGCCCCGGTGCTGACCAGCTCGACGCCGGCCGCGGCCAGCCCCGCGGCCAGCTCCTCGACGCCCGCCTTGTCGTAGACGCCCAGCAGGGCCCGGCGGATGGGGGTGCGGTCACTCATCGGTCGCTCTTCCTCGTTCCTCGCGGTGCCGTTCCGGTGGGCGTGACCAGCGCGGCCACCGTCTCCACCAGGAGCTCGCGCTCCACCTGCTTGATCCGCTCGTGCAGCCGAGCCTCGTCGTCGCCCGGGTGGACGGCGACCTCGCGCTGGGCGAGCACCGGGCCGCTGTCGAGACCGGCGTCCACCAGGTGCACGGTCGCACCCGTCACCGGCACCCCGGCCGCCAGGGCGTCGCGGACGGCGTGCGCCCCGGGGAAGGCCGGCAGCAGGGCCGGGTGGGTGTTGATCAGCCGACCGCCGAAGGCGTCCAGCACGGCCGGCCCGACCAGCTTCATGAACCCGGCGGACACGACCAGCTCGGGGTCGTGGCCGGCCAGCGCGCCGGCCAGGGCACGGTCCCAGGCGCCGCGGTCCGGGTGCTCGGCGAGCGGGCAGGTGAACGTGGGGATGCCCCGCCGTCTCGCGTGCGCCAGCCCGTCGGCCTCCCGGTCGCTGCCGACCACGACGACCTCGGCCGGATAGCCGGGGTCGTCGGTCGCGGCCAGCAGTGCCGCGCAGAGCGAACCGGTCCCGGACAGCAGGACGGCGACACGGGCCCGCGGGACGGGTCCGGCTGCGTCCTCCGTCCCGCCCGCAGCCACGCCCACGACCCTATAAGGACCGCGCGGCGGACCTCCTCCTCCCCACCGCGGCCGAACCCGGGAGGGCTCCCGGGGCCGTCTCAGCCGAGGGCGCGCCAGCGGCTGACCGCGGCACCGACGGCGGCCGCGATCGCCGCCTGCGCCGCGATCGCGACGGCGGTGGCGATCGGCGGGGCGCCCACCTCGGCCAGGGCACCGTCCCCCAGGGATCCGCCGGCCAGCCAGACCAGGAGGCCGGCCGCCACCCCCAGCAGCCCGCCGGTGAGGATGCCGGTGAGCCCGGCGACCACCGAGCCGCCGGCGTCGTCCCGCAGCCAGCGCGCCATGGTGAGGCCGGCGACGAGCCCGGCCAGGGCGGGCACGGCCTGCGACGCGAAGGCGATCAGGGGGACCGCCTGGGTGTCCGGCAGGGCGGCCAGCAGGGGCAGCGCGGGGACCGCGTCCAGGGTCACCCCGTGCACGGACACCAGGGTGCCGGAGCCGACGTGGAAGCCGGGCCCCGCGGCCAGGCCCAGCACCGCGGCGGCGGCATTGGGCAGCAGGACCAACTCGAGGCCGAGGAGCCCGACCGCGCCGGCCCCCGCCCCGCCCAGCGATCCGGCCAGCGCGGCATGGCCACCGGCGTCGGAGACCACGGCGACGGCGACCACGACGGTGCACAGCCCGAGCGCCGTCAGCAGGCCCGCGAGGACCCCGCGGAGCACCGCCCGCGCCGGTCCCCGGTCCAGGACGTCGTCGAGCAGGCCGGATTCCCGGAGCACGCCCCACCCGGCGGCGAGCACGGCGAGCACCGTGGCCCCCAGCGCCGTCCGGATGAGCCCGACGCGCGCCTCCGGGGCGTCGACCACGAGCGCCAGTCCCAGCACGAGCAGCACGTGCACGCCGGCGACGACGCCGACCGTCCGGACGGCGTCCCGCGGGCTCACCGGGGCGCGGAGCCGGGCGATTCCGCGGCCGGCCTGCGACAGCCCCCAGGCCAGGCCCAGGGTGAGCAGCAGCGGCGCGAGGACCAGGGGGCCGGAGGCCAGGCGGAGCTCTCCACCCTGCGCGAGCAGCAGCAGCCGCCCGGCCAGGACGACGGAGTCGCCGACGGACTGGCCACCGGCGGGGTCGAGGGTCTGGACGACGACGAGGGCGAGCGCCAGCCCGGCGAGCGCGGCAGCGCTGACGGCGACGGACGCCGCCGCGGCCAGGCCGGCGAGCGGGAGTGCGGCCAGGTGGTTGCCCCGGGGCAGACGGGCGAGCAGGGAGACCACGTCACCACTGTCCCAAGGAGCGGCCGGGGACCGAGCCGCACGCGCCGAGGTCCCGAGCGATATCGGGGCGCCCCGGCGTGGGCGTCAGGGAGTGGACCGCCCGTCGGGACCCGGCGTGCCCGTGCCCTCACCCGACGCGGTCGACCCACCCGGGGGCGCCGGAGGGCTGGGCGCCGTAGGACTGGGTGGCGGCGGCTGGTGTCCGTACGGCTGGACGGGCTGCCCCTGGACGGGCCCGCCGGGCCCGTAGGGCGACTGCGGATAGGCCTGCCCGAAGCCCTGCGCCGGCGGGCCGGGCCACGGCGCGGTGGTCGACGGGCGCGTCGCCGGCGCGGCACGGACCTCCGCCGTCAGCGCCAGCACGGCGACCACGAGGAGCGCCGTCGCCGTCAGGAGACCGAGCAGCGGCCAGACGGAGAATCCGGCGTCCAGCGCGTCCAGCCAGGCGAAGAGGGTGAACAGCCAGCCCAGCCCCACCAGGCCCACCGTGATCCACGACCGCGGGAAACCCACGGTCATGTCCACGAAGGCCGGCAGGAGCGCCCACGCGGTCGCCAGGAGGAACAGCACGAAGGCCGACGTCACCTGGCCGAGCTCCCAGCCGCTGAGCTGGATGCCGAAGAACTCGTCACCGAAGCTGAGCCACGGGAAGAAGGCCAGCACGAAGAACAGCAGCGTGCCGCCCGGCAGGGCGTAGTCGGCCGGCTTCAGCCGCGAGAGATCGAAGGAGAAGGACGCCGGAGGGTGGGCCGGCCGCGCGTACGGGTGCGGGCCCTGGCCGTAGGCGGGCGGCCCGTAGCCGGTGGGCCCGTAGCCGCCCGGGTATCCCTGCGGCGGCCCGTAGCCGGGCGGGGCGCCGTACCCCGGCGGAGGCCCGTAGCCGGGCGGCGGCTGCTGCCCGTAGCCGGGGGGCGGCCCGTAGCCGGGCGGTGGCCCGTACCCCGGCGGTGGTCCGTACCCCGGCGGAGACCCGTACCCCGGCGGAGACCCGTACGCCGGCGTGGACCCGAAACCCGGCGGAGGCCCGTAGCCGGGCGGCTGCTGCTGCCCGTAGCCGGGCGACGGCTGCTGTCCGTAGCCGGGCGGCGGCTGCTGCCCGGACCGGTCCCCGGCGTCGTACGCGCGCGGCGGACCCGAGGGGGGCTGCTGGCCGGAGGGCGCCTGCTCCCGCTCCGGCTGCCCACCCGGAGGGGGCTCGGGCGGCTGGCTGGCGGTCATCGCAGGGCTCTCCTCGCTGGTGATCGGGGGTGCGGCGACGGCGCCGCGCGTCGTCGGAGCGCGATCTTCGCAGGGCGGCCGAGACACCGCTGCCCGGCGCCCCGGGAGGGGGACACCGGGCAGCGCGGCCCCCTCCCAGGGAACCACCCCCGAGCGGGGGCCGGGAGGAGGTATGCCTAGCCGACGATCTCGCGCATGAGCCGGGCGGTCTCCGACGGCGTCTTGCCCACGCGCACACCGGCGGCCTCGAGGGCCTCCTTCTTGGCCTGTGCGGTGCCGGCCGAGCCGGAGACGATGGCGCCGGCGTGGCCCATCGTCTTGCCCTCGGGCGCGGTGAAGCCGGCGACGTAGCCGACCACGGGCTTGGTGACGTTGGCCTTGACGAAGTCGGCGGCGCGCTCCTCCGCGTCACCACCGATCTCGCCGATCATCACGATGGCCTCGGTCTCCGGGTCGTCCTGGAACGCCTGGAGGCAGTCGATGTGCGTGGTGCCGATGACCGGGTCCCCACCGATGCCGACGGCGGTGGAGAAACCGATGTCCCGGAGCTCGTACATCATCTGGTAGGTCAGGGTGCCGGACTTGCTGACCAGCCCGATCTTCCCGCCCTGGGTGATGTTGGCCGGGATGATGCCGGCGTTCGAGCGCCCGGGGCTGATCAGCCCGGGACAGTTCGGCCCGATGATGCGGGTCGAGCTGCCCTGGGCGTGCGCCCAGAAGTAGGTCGAGTCGTGCACCGGGATGCCCTCGGTGATGACGACGGCGAGGCCGATGCCCGCGTCCACGGCCTCGATGACGGCGGCCTTGGCGAACGGCGGCGGCACGAAGATGACGCTGACGTCGGCGCCGGTCTCCTTCATGGCCTCGGCGACGCCACCGAAGACCGGGACGCCGGTGCCGTCGAAGTCGACGCTGGTCCCGGCCTTGCGGGGGTTCACGCCGCCGACGATGGCGGTTCCGGAGGCGAGCATGCGCGATGTGTGCTTGCTGCCCTCGGAGCCGGTCATGCCCTGGACGATGACCTTGCTGTTCTCGTTGAGGAAGATCGACATCTGCTGTGTCCTAGTCCGGAGTCGGGGCGATCAGGCGGCGAGTTCGGCGGCCCGGCGCGCGGCGCCGTCCATCGTGTCGACCACGGTCACCAGGGGGTGGTTGGCCTCGGCGAGGATCCGCCGGCCCTCCTCGACGTTGTTGCCGTCGAGCCGGACGACCAGCGGCTTGGTCGCCTCGTCGCCCAGGATGCCGAGGGCGGAGACGATCCCGTTCGCGACGGCGTCGCAGGAGGTGATCCCGCCGAAGACGTTGACGAACACGCTCTTGACCGCCGGGTCGGAGAGGATGATCTCCAGGCCGTTGGCCATCACCTCGGCCGAGGCGCCGCCGCCGATGTCGAGGAAGTTCGCCGGCTTGACGCCGCCGAACTCCTCACCGGCGTAGGCGACGACGTCGAGGGTGCTCATGACCAGGCCGGCACCGTTGCCGATGATGCCGACCTCGCCCTCGAGCTTCACGTAGTTGAGGTTCTTCTCCTTGGCCCGCGCCTCGAGCGGGTCGGCGGCGGCGGCGTCCTCGAGGGCGGCGTGCTCGGTCTGCCGGAAGTCGGCGTTGGCGTCGAGGGTCACCTTCGCGTCGAGCGCCAGCACCGTGCCGTCGGGAGCCTTGGCCAGCGGGTTGATCTCGACCAGGGTGGCGTCCTCCTTCGAGAACACGTCCCAGAGCCGGACGGCGATCGCGATCACCTGGTCGCGGACGTCGGCCGGAAAGCCTGCCGCGTCCACGATCTCGGCGGCCTTGGCCTCGTCGACGCCCTTGGAGGCGTCGACCGGGATGCGGGCCAGCGCCTCCGGGCGCTCGACCGCGAGCTGCTCGATCTCCATGCCGCCCTCCTTCGAGGCCATGGCCAGGAAGGTGCGGTTGGACCGGTCGAGCAGGTAGGAGAAGTAGTACTCCTCGGCGATGTCGCTGGCCTGGGCCACCATCACCTTGTGCGTGATGTGCCCCTTGATGTCCAGCCCGAGGATGTCCTGGGCGCGGGCCCGGGCGTCCTCGGGGTTGTCGGCCAGCTTCACACCGCCGGCCTTGCCGCGGCCGCCGACCTTCACCTGCGCCTTGACGACGACGGGCTGGGCGATCTCACGGGCGATCGCCTCCGCCTCCTCCGGCGTCTCGGCGACGCCTCCAGGGAGCACGGGCACGCCGTGCGAGGCCAACAGGTCACGGGCCTGGTACTCGAAGAGATCCACGATCAGGCACCGTAGCCCGCCCGTAACCCGGCCGCCCCCTCGGGCGGGGCAGCGAGCCGGACGTCGTGGGGGGCATCACACGCCGTGTCACCCGTTCGCTGCAGGTCGGGGCGCCGACGCCGGGGGAAACGTCAGGCGGGTGCGCCCACGTGCTGCTGGACCCAGTCGACGATGTCGGTGGTGGTGGCCCCGGGGGTGAAAATCCGGCCGACCCCCAGCCGCTCGAGCTCGGGGAGGTCCTCGTCGGGGATGATCCCGCCGCCGAAGACGACGACGTCGTCGATGCCCCGCGCGTCCAGCAGCTCGCGCAGCCGGGCGAAGAGGGTCATGTGGGCACCGGAGAGCACGGACAGGCCGACGGCGTCGGCGTCCTCCTGGACCACCGTCTCGACGATCTGCTCCGGCGTCTGGTGCAGACCGGTGTAGACCACCTCCATCCCGGCGTCGCGCAGCGCGCGCGCCACGATCTTGGCGCCGCGGTCGTGCCCGTCGAGGCCCGGTTTGGCGATGACCACCCGGATGCGTTCGTCCACGAGGCGCAGCCTAGTGACAGAACGCCCCGGCACCCACCCGTCCACGGGCGCGCTCGGTGTGGACCCGCACCGGGGTCGGTCAGCCGACGCCGCGCCGCAGCCGCCAGGCGAGCACGGTGAGCCCCGCGTACGCCAGCCCGGCGAGGAGCAGTCCCGCTCCCGGGACGGTCCAGTCCAGCTCGTCGGAGGCGACCGCGTCCCGCAGGCCCGCGAGCGCGAGGCCCAGGACGGTGGCGGTCAGCGCGAGCAGCCCGCCGACGACGGCGAGCCGGGGGCGCAGCGAGGGCGCGACGACCGAGCAGAGGACCACCGCGCCGGCGAGCAGCAGCCCGCCCATGAGCGCCAGACCGGGCCGCTCGAGCAGCGCCTGCGGCCCCTCCTGGGTCACCACCACCTCCAGCCCCGTCGTGGGGTCGACGACCAGCTGGTCCGGGACGTCGGCGGCCGGGAGGGCGAGGCACAGGACGGCCCCGACGCCCAGCAGGACGGCGGCCCCGGCGAGACCGGAGCGGACGGCGTCGAGCCTGCCGCCGTCGTCCATGACGGTCCGCCCCCACACCCGGACGGCGGCGGCGCCGGCGAGGACCGTGAGCCCGAGGGCCACGAGGCCGAGGACCCAGCCGGGCGCCGGTTGCACGGCGCTGGTGAGCACCCGTTCCCCGGCGAGGACCTCCACCGCGGGCCGGGAGGTGGAACTGCTGCCGCGGTAGATCTCGATGAGCAACTGGCCGACGGCGAGCGCCCCCGCCACGCCGGCGTAGGCGAGACCGAACTTCGGCACCGATCCACGGAGCAGGCCCACGCCGACCACGAGGTGGACGGCCGGGACCAGCAGGGCGACCAGCGCGCTGCCGACCCCCTGGGCCATGGACAGCTCCCGGCCGTCCACGACGAGGTAGGCCGGGAACGCTGCGGCGGCACCGGCGAGGGCCGCCAGCACGAGCAGCACCCCGGTGCCGCGCGCGCCCCGCGGGACCGGGCCGACGACCAGCCCCTCCCCCGGCATCGGTGCGCGCGTCTCGGCCGGCCGTGCCGACGGCGCCGTCCGCACGGCAGCACGGCGTGCGGACGGCGTTCCGCGGCGGCTGGTCGGCCCCGTTCGGGCGTCGCGGGACACAGCTCCCCCTTCGTTGCCGGATGCGCCGGCGTCGGTCCCAGTCTGCGGCCGCGGCCGACGGCCGGGTGCCTCCGGGTGGCCGCGAGCCGGTCACGAACCGGACTCGATCCGCCGGAACCCCCGCGCTGCGTGTGACGCGCACCACACGGGCGCATTACCGTGGTGTCAACGGCCACATAGCCATGCGCCCGCCGGCCCAACCCGCGCGCCGAGGCGGAGACGGTCGGGAGGTGGGTCGTGCGGCTGGCGGACGACTCCGCGCCGGGTACGGAGCCGGGGAGCGTGCTGCGCACGCTGTGCTCACGGACGGCGCTGACCGGCGGTCTCACCGAGCTCGCCTGGGTGGGGGCGCACCTGCTCATGTACCCCCTCGGCACCCGCGTGCCGGCACTGCGGCCCGATCCGCGCCGGCGTCCGGGGCAGCAGCCACCGGCTGCGCGGGCACTGTTCGCCGCCGACCCGCTGGCCGCCCGCATCCCGGTCCTCCTGGTCCACGGCCTGGTGGACAACCGCTCGGTCTTCTCCGTGATGCAGCGCAGCCTGCGGCGACGGGGGTTCGCCCACGTGTGCACCTGGAACTACAGCCCCCTCCTGACCGACGTCGCCCGCGGGGCGGCCGCCCTGGGCCGGCAGGTCGAGCGGATCTGCGAGCAGACCGGCTACGAGCGGGTGCACGTCGTCGGGCACAGCCTCGGCGGGCTGATCGCCCGCTTCCACGTGCAGCGGCAGGGCGGGGACCGGCGGATCGAGTCGCTGGTCACCCTCGGGACGCCGCACGAGGGATCGGTGCTCGCCCACGTCGCCCCCACGCCGCTGATCCGCCAGCTGCGGCCCGGGTCGGCCGTGCTGCGCGCCCTCTCCCAGCCCTCGCCCGCCTGCGCGACGACCGTCACCGCGATCTACAGCGACCTCGACCAGGTCGTGCTTCCGACGCGGTCGGGCCGCTGCGACCACCCCGATCTCGCCGCCCGCAACGTCCTGGTGCGCGGGGTCGGCCACATGAGCCTCCCGCGGCACCGGCAGGTCGTGGACGAGGTGGCCGTGACGCTGGCCGGGCGCCGCGCCGCCGCACCCCGTGCCGCCGGCCGCAGCGCCGTCGCCTGAGCCCGGGCCCCACCACCCCGCTCCGAACGCCGGCCCTCGACCCGTTCGGTCACACGGCGCACACGGCGCGACACGTACTGCGCGGTGCTTTGCGGTGTCCTGACGCATCGTTACGGTTCGATCACGGCACCGGTGACCGCCGGTCGGACGACGCCCCGTCGTCCCCCGCCGCCGCCGCTCCCCCGGCGGGCCGCTCCGCGGTCCGGCAGGGCAGCGCTCACCCGGAAGGTGCGCCATGGCCCGCAGCAGTGCACCGCAGGTGCTCGAGCGGTCCGGGACCGAGCGCGACACCGCCTCCCTGGGCGCTCCCCTCGTCGACGTCGCGCCACGGATCGACCCGGCCGCCGTGCTGCGCCCGCGCACCGCCCGCGACGCCTCGGACACCCCCGTGGTTCCCGAGCCGGCTGCCACCGGGACGAGCACGGAGGAGGACGCCGCCGTCCCGGCGTCCCGGACCCGCCGCCTCCCCCAGCCCCCCGGCCGGCGGGCGCACCTCTGGCTCGCCGCCCTCATCGCCGGGGCCCTCATCGCCGCGATCCCGAGCTTCACCGGACCGTCCGAGGAGCTCACCGGCACCGCCTCCGACTACGGCCTCGGGGTCGCCGCCGACCTGGCCCTCGGCGGCATCGACGACGCCGGGGTGCGGCGCAGCATCACCGAGGCGGAGGCGCAGGCCCGGCTCGGCGAACTCGCCGCCTCGCGTGCCGCGCGCGCCCCGAAGACGGTCCTGCCCACCCAGGGCCGGCTCACCACCTGCTACTGCATGCGCTGGGGCCAGATGCACTACGGCCTGGACCTCGCCGCCCCGCTCGGCACCCCGATCTACTCGGCCGCCGACGGCGTGGTCATCAAGGCCGGCCGGGTCGCCGGCTTCGGCAACGCCGTCTACGTCCAGGACGCCGACGGCAACGTGCACATCTACGGGCACATGCGCTACTACGACGTCCGGGCCGGCGACCTGGTGCACGCCGGTGACCAGATCGCGAAGGTCGGCAACGAGGGCTTCTCGACCGGGCCGCACCTGCACTACGAGATCCACCGCGGCGACATCGACGGCCGCCCGCTCGACCCCCAGGACTGGCTCGCCGAGCGCGGCGTCCACCTCTGACCGCCGTCAGCCGGGTCGCGCCCGCCGGGTTCCGCCGGTGATGGACAGGAGGGCGGGACGGCCGGGACGATGCTGCCCGTGACGACCGTGGACGAGGTGATGGCCGAGCTGGCCGCACTGGCGGACCCGAGGGCACGCGAGGTCAACGAGAAGCACGGGGACGACCACGGGGTGAACCTCGGGCAGCTCCGTGCGCTGGCCAAGCGGTTGAGGACGCAGCAGGAGCTCGCGTCCCGGCTCTGGGAGACCGGCGACACCGCGGCGAGGCTGCTGGCGACCCTCGTCTGCCGCCCGAAGGCGTTCGAGCGCGACGAGCTAGACGCCATGGTGCGCGGCGCACGCACCCCCAAGGTGCACGACTGGCTCGTGAACTACGTGGTGAAGAAGAGCCCGCACGCCGAGGAGCTGCGCGTCGCCTGGCTCGCCGATCGCGATCCGGTGGTCGCGAGCGCCGGCTGGGCGCTGACCAGCGAACGGGTGCGGAAGAAGCCCGAGGGGCTCGACCTCCCCGGGCTGCTCGACGTCATCGAGGCGGAGATGACGGGCGCCCCCGACCGCCTGCAGTGGGCGATGAACGAGTGCCTGGCGCACATCGGGATCGAGCACGCCGAGCACCGCGCCCGCGCGATCGACATCGGGGAGCGCCTGCGGGTCCTCGAGGACTACCCCACGTCGCCGGGGTGCACCTCTCCGTTCGTCCCCGTCTGGATCGGCGAGATGGTGCGCCGACAGCACGCCACGGCGGCCGCGGGGTCCCTCAGAGATTGACGAGCGGGGCTCAGAGCTTGACCAGGGGTGCGTAGCGCAGCACCAGGCGCTTGGTGCCGCCGGAGCCGAAGTCGACCGTCGCCTGGGCCTTGTCGCCGATCCCGGTGATCTCGACGACGGTGCCGAGACCGAACGCGTCGTGGCTGACCCGGTCCCCGACGTCCACCGAGATGACCGGCCGGTTGCCCGCACCACCGCGCAGCCCGCCCGTGGACAGCCCCGTCGCGGCCACCCGCGACTGCGCCGAGGAGAAACCGGTGGACGCCGGCGCCGGCTCGAGCCGGGCCCAGTGCACCGTCTCCGGCGGGATCTCGTCGAGGAACCGCGACGGCGGGTTGTAGGACGGCTGCCCCCAGCTGGTCCGCACCTGCGCCCGGGAGAGGAAGAGCCGCTGCTGGGCGCGGGTGATGCCCACGTAGGCCAGCCGCCGCTCCTCCTCCAGCTCGCGCGGGTCGCCGAGCGCACGCAGGTGCGGGAAGACGCCGTCCTCCAGCGCCGTCAGGAACACGACCGGGAACTCCAGGCCCTTCGCCGTGTGCAGCGTCATCATCGTGACCACGCCGGCGTCGTCACCCGTCACCGGGATCTGGTCCGCGTCGGCCACCAGGGACACCTGCTCCAGGAAGTCGGTGACCGTCCCGTCGGGGGTGGCGGCCTCGAACTCGGCGGCCACGGAGATGAGTTCGTTGAGGTTGTCGACCCGGCCCTCGTCCTGCGGGTCGGTGCTCGCCTGCAGCTCGGCCAGGTAGCCGGTGCGGTCCAGGATGCTCTCAAGCAGGGCGGCGGGCCCGGAGCCGGTCTCGACCAGCTGCTCGAACTCCTCCAGCAGCGCGACGAACTCCTGGATCGACTTCAGCGAGCGGGTGGCGAGCTCGCCCACCTCCGAGCAGCGCCGCAGCGCCGTGGCGAACGGGATCCGCTCGCGGTCGGCGAAGTTCTCGATGCACGCCTCGGCCCGGTCACCGATGCCGCGCTTGGGGGTGTTGATCACCCGGCGCAGGCTCACGATGTCGGTCGGGTTGGCCACGACCTTCAGGTAGGCCAGCGCGTCGCGGACCTCCTTGCGCTCGTAGAAGCGCACCCCGCCGACGACCTTGTAGGGCATGCCGACGCGGATGAAGACCTCTTCGAACACGCGGGAGGCGTTGTTCGTCCGGTAGAAGACCGCGATGTCCTTCGGCTGCGCGGCGCCCTCGTCGACCAGCGCGTCGATCTGCTCGGCCACCCAGGCGGCCTCGTCGTGCTCGTTGTCGGCGACGTAGCCCTCGATCAGCTCGCCGTCGCCGGAGTCGGTCCACAGGTTCTTCGGACGACGGCCGGTGTTGCGCGAGATGACCTGGTTGGCGGCCTTGAGGATCCGCTGGGTGGAGCGGTAGTTCTGCTCCAGCAGGATCGTGGTGGCCTGCGGGTAGTCGCGGTCGAACTCGTCGATGTTGCGGATGGTGGCGCCGCGGAACGCGTAGATCGACTGGTCGGCGTCGCCGACGACGCAGAGCTCGGCCATCGGCACGGGGCCCTCACCGGTGCCCACCAGCTCCCGGACCAGCATGTACTGGGCGTGGTTGGTGTCCTGGTACTCGTCCACCAGGACGTGCCGGAAGCGGCGCCGGTAGTGCTCGGCGACGTCCGGGAACGCCTGCAGCAGGTGGACGGTGTTCATGATCAGGTCGTCGAAGTCCATCGCGTGCGCCTGGCGCAGCCGCTGCTGGTAGAGCCGGTAGACCTCGGCCAGCACCTTCTCCGGCGCCGTCTGCGGCACGTAGCCCTCGTCGTCGACCAGTTCGTTCTTCAGGTTCGACACCTGCGCCGCGAGGCTGCGGCCCGGGTAGCGCTTGGCGTCGAGGTCGAGATCGCGGGCGACCATCGTCATCAGCCGGACCGAGTCGCCCTGGTCGTAGATCGTGAACGAGGACTTCAGACCGAGCTTCGCGGCCTCGGCGCGCAGGATCCGCACGCACATGGAGTGGAACGTCGAGACCCACATCGCCCGGGCGCGGGGCCCGACGAGGTGCGCCACCCGCTCCTTCATCTCACCGGCGGCCTTGTTGGTGAAGGTGATCGCGAGGATCTCCCCCGGCTGCGTGTTCCGGGCGCCGAGCAGGTAGGCGATGCGGTGCGCCAGCACGCGGGTCTTGCCCGAGCCGGCACCGGCGACGATGAGCAGCGGCCCGCCCTCGTGGACCACGGCCTGGCGCTGCGGGCCGTTCAGCCCGGCGAGCATCCGCTCGAGCTCGCGCCCGACGGAGCCCTTGCCGCTGCGCTGGAGCGCCTCGGTTCCGGGCAGGGACTGCTGCGGCCCCGACAGGGCTTCCTGGACGCTGCTCATGTCCTGACCACTGTAAGCCGGACGGGGGACGCCGCCCGCCGCCGTCCACCGTCCGCCACACCCGTCCCGGACCGCGTCCTGGCCGTCCGGTCGGGGCTGTGGCAGACTCCGGACCGTGCTCGCCACGGTCAGCTTTTTCTACGGTCACCGGGATCCGGTGTCCGTCACCGCTGGCTGAGCACTCCGCCGCAACAGACGCCCCGGGCCCGAAGAGCCCCGGGGCGTTTTCTCGTTCCTGGGGACCCGAGGGCCATCCGCACCCCGAAGGACATCCCATGAGCACCGTCACCGCCTCCTCCGCCCCGACCTCGGTCACCGGCACCGACGTCGAGCGCATCCGCGAGCTGCGGGCGGAGATCGACGCCGCCGACACCGAGATCATCGCGCTGGTCCAGCGCCGGCTGGCCGTCTCCCAGCAGATCGGCGCCCTCCGCTCGGCCAGCGGCGGCACCCGGCTCAACCTCGCCCGCGAGCAGCAGGTGCTCGCCCGGTTCACGGCCGCGCTCGGTGCCGACGGCGCCGCGCTGGGGATGATGCTGCTCCGCCAGGGCCGCGGCCGCCTGTAGCCCAGGGCCTCCTGCGGCCCGGCGCGTCAGGGCACCGCACGCCAGACCAGGGAGTCCTCGTCCCCGAGGGCGGAGACCTCCAGCAACGTCCCCGGGCACTGCGCCCGGACCTCGGCGCCGAGGTCGTGGGCGAGCTGGAGCGCCTCCTCGAGCCGGTCGGCGGAGCACTCGGTCGACACCCGCAGGAGGCCGCGCCCCTCCTCCCGCCACACCCGCAGGTCGGGGTCGCCCGGACGCAGGACCTCGGCCAGCCGGTCGAGGGCGTCGTCGTCCAGCGACGGTTCGGGACGCAGCGCCAGGAAGAGCGTGAAGGTGTCCACCCGGGAAGTGTGCCGGTCGGCCGCACCGGTGTATCCGGCTGCCCGCCCGCAGCCTCCTCCGGTCAGCAGCCCACCGGAAGGACGCCAGCCGATGCCCGAGCCGTTGCCCGTTCCCCCGTTCCGCCACCGCCTGCCCCGCGACGTCGCCGCGCGGATCCGCGCCACCGCTCCCCCCCGCCGGGCCACCGCGCAGCGGCCACTCCACCGAGCTCTGCGGCTGCTGACCTCCACCGTCCGGCACGCCGGGCCCGCCCGCCCTGATCCAGCGGAGCGCCCGCGTACCGGAGGCCGGAACGCGCCCACCGCCGCTCCCGGTGGTGAGCCGCGCACCCGGTCGCCGGGGCCGCCGGGTCGCGAGGGGGAGGACCCGGCCGGCCCCGGCCCCCTGTCACGTCCGGTGGCGCCGTCCCGTCTCCATGTCGACGACGCCCCCGACGCCAGAGGAACCGACATGACCGCGACCGGCACCGCCCGCATCCCCCTCGACCCCCCGCGCACGCTGCTGAACCGGCTCACCGGGTGGTACTCGCGCCGCACGTACGGCGCGGTGCTCGATCCCGCCGCCGCGATCGCGCACAACGGCCGGGTGCTGCGCACCTACATCCGCCACGAGCAGTCGGTGGCCCGGTGGGATCGGCTCGACCCGACGCTGAAGGCGCTGGCCGTCATGTCCTCGGCCGCCACCATCGGCTGTTCCTGGTGCCTGGACTTCGGCTACTGGGTGAGCACCCAGGACGGCGTCGACCCGGCCAAGCTCCGCGACGTCCCGCGCTGGCGCGACAGCGACGTCTACTCCGACCTCGAGCGCGACGTGATGGGCTACGCCGAGGCGATGAGCACCACGCCGCTCGGGGTCACCGACGAGATGGTGGCGCGGCTGCGGCGCCGGCTGGACGACGCCCAGCTGGTCGAGCTGACGATGATGGTGTCCGTGGAGAACAGCCGGTCCCGTTTCAACAGCGCTCTCGGGCTGACCAGCCAGGGGTTCAAGGACCGTTGCGAGCTCCCGGCGTGAGCTCCGCGCTCGCTCCCTTCGACCGCCACCGGCGGCTGCTCTTCGCGGTGGCGTACCAGATGCTCAGCAGCGTCGCCGACGCCGAGGACGTCGTCCAGGACGCCTGGCTGCGGTGGTCGGCGGCCGACCGGAGCGGCGTCGACGACGAGCGCGCCTACCTGGTGCAGATCGCCACCCGGCTCGCCCTGGACCGGCTGCGGTCGGCCCGCAGCCGGCGGGAGAGCTACGTCGGCCCGTGGCTGCCGGAACCGCTGCTGACCGACGCGGACCTGATCGCCGCCGGCTCGGGGCCGGTCGACCCGCCGGACGCCGCCGAGGTCGGCGAGCAGGTGTCCCTGGCCCTGCTCGTGGTCCTGGAGACCCTCTCCCCGACGGAGCGGGCGGTGTTCGTGCTCCGCGAGGTGTTCGGCCTGCCGGCTGCCGAGGTGGCCGCGGCGCTGGGCAGCACCGAGGTCGCCGTGCGCCAGACGGCGCACCGCGCCCGCGAGCACGTGCGCGCCCGTCGTCCCCGGTTCGAGGCCGACCGGCGGGCGCAGCGGGAGGTGACCGAGCGGTTCCTCGCCGCCGCCGCGGGCGGGGACGTGGACGCTCTGCTGGCGGCGCTGGCGCCCGACGTCGTCCTGGTCAGCGACGGGGGCGGCAAGGCCAAGGCGGCCCTGCGGCCGATCACCGGCGCCGGGAAGGTGGCGCGCTTCCTCGCCGGCGTCTCCGCGCAGGGACTGACCGTCCCCGACCTCCGGGTGGAGGTGGCCGACGTCAACGGCGGTCCGGCCATCGTGGCCTGGGCGGGCGGTGCACCCTTCCTGTCCATGTCCATGGTGCTCGGCGAGGACGGCCGGATCGAGCAGGTGCTGCTCGTCCGCAACCCCGACAAGCTCCGGGGCATCGGGTCGCGCTGACGGCCCTCCTGCAGGGGCGGGGGGCAGGAGGGTCCCTGTCCTAGGCTCGCGCGGGTGACCGCCCCCCTCCCCCGCACGCCGGCCGAGCACGTCGAACGCGTCCTGTGCGTCCTCGCCCATCCCGACGACGTCGACTTCGGCTCGGCGGGGACCGTCGCGACCTGGACCGCCGCCGGCACCGAGGTCGTCTACTGCATCGTGACCGACGGCGACGCCGGCGGCTTCGACGAGACCCCGCGGGAGCAGATGCCCGTGCTGCGGCGGGCGGAGCAGCAGGCCGCGGCCGCCACCGTCGGGGTGAGCGACGTGCGCTTCCTCGGCTACCCCGACGGCCGGCTCGAGCTGACCCTGGACCTGCGCCGCGACATCAGCCGGGTCATCCGGCAGGTCCGGCCGCAGCGGGTCCTCACCAGCTCACCGGAGCGGTTCTGGGACCGGATCGGGGCCAGCCACCCCGACCACATGACCGTCGGCGAGGCCACCCTGCGGGCCGTCTACCCGGACGCGCGCAATCCGTTCGCGTTCCCCGAACTGCTCGCCGACGAGGGGCTCGACGCCTGGACGGTGTCCGAGGTGTGGCTGGGGGCGAGCCCGCGGGCCGACCATCCGCTCGACGTCACCGACGTGCTCGACCGCAAGCTGGCCGCGCTGCGCTGCCACGTGACCCAGGTCAGCCACAACCCCGACCTCGAGCAGTTCGTGACGGCGTGGATGGGGCAGACGGCGACGCGCTTCGGCCTGCCCGAGGGCCGGCTGGCCGAGGCCTTCCACGTCGTGCACACCATGTGATCTGTCTCTGTGATCTGTCGTCCTCCGGACGACACCGCGACCAGATGCCGTCCGCCCGACCTGAGCCGCTGCGTCGCCCCTGCGCGGACCCCTCCGGGGCCCACTCGGCACGACAGATCGTCACCCTCGGCTGGCATGCTCCGCGCATGCCTGAGGACTGGTGGGAGGACCTGGTCGAGCGCAGCTGCGACGGGGACGTGACGGCCGGGTCGATGTTCGGCTGCCGGGGGCTGCGGACGGGACGGAGGTTCTTCGCCATCCGCTGGCACGAGCAGCTGGTCGTGAAGCTGCCCGCGGGGCGGCGGGACGAGCTGGTCGCGGCCGGGCAGGCCGAGCCCTTCGAGCCGATGCCGGGCCGGCGGATGAACGGGTGGGTCCTGCTGGGCGGATCCGTGGCCCGGGCCCCGGTCGTCGACGAGGCCCGCGCCTGGGTGGAGTCCCAGCAGTAGGTCACCCGCCCCCGAGGACCAGCATCGTCCCGCCGAACACGATGCCGGTGATCAGGCAGGTGATCGCGGTGAAGCCGAAGATGTCGCGCACCCCGAGCCCGGCGACGGCGAGCAGCGGCAACGCCCAGAACGGCTGGATCATGTTGGTCCACTGGTCGCCGTAGGCGATCGCCATGGTGATGACCGCCGGATCCACCCCGAGGGAGTCCGCCGCGTCCAGGAAGATCGGCGCCTGGACGGCGAACTGGCCGCCGCCGCTGGGCACGAACAGGTTCAGCAGCCCGGCCGACAGGAACGCGAAGAGGCCCAGCGTCCCGGGGCTGGCGATGTCGGTGAACCACCCGCTGAGCTGCGCCGCGAGCCCGGAGGCGGTCATCATGCCGATGATGCCGGCGTAGAGCGGGTACTGGAGCAGCACCTCCCCGACCGTGCGCACCGCCCCACCCACGAGCTCGGCCAGCTCGGCGGGACTGCGCACGATCAGCAGGATCGCCGCCAGGAAGCTCCAGTTGACGATGTCGAGGGTGAGGTCGAAGCCCTCCTGGGCGAGGTAGACCCCCAGGTACCCGAGCAGCGCCAGGCCCGGGATCAGCGTCACCACGCGCGAGGCCTCCATGCGCTCGGCCGGGGTCTCCGGGTCCTTCAGCGCGACGTCGGGCTCCTCCTCCCCCATCCGCTCGGGCAGCTCGATGACCCGGTCCGTGCCCTTGGGCGCCATGAGCACGACGGTGCCGATGATCGCCGCGACCGCGATCACGATCGCGATCAGGTTCCACGGCGAGTAGACGGTCTCGCTGATCGGGATGGTCCGGCCGATGGCCTCCTCGACGAAGCTGCCGGGCGTGGCGGCGGCCAGCGGGCCGGTGGCGCTGTAGCCCATGTGCCAGACCGCGAAGCCGGAGTAGGCGCTGGCGACCAGCAGCGGGTAGTGCAGCTGCGTGCCCCGGCGGCGGGCGGCGCGGCCCACCTCGAGGGCGATGACCCCGCCGACCACCAGCCCCAGGCCGAAGCTGATCAGCGAGGCGACGGCCGAGACGAACGCGACGAAGGCGTACGCGGCGCGGGGGCTCTTGGGCACGTCGGCGATCCGGAGCAGCCCCGCCTTGACCGGCCGGGTCAGTGCCAGCGTGTAGCCGAGCAGCAGCACGAGGGCGACCTGCGTCATGAACGCCAGCAGCCCGGCCAGCCCGTCACCCCACGCCCGGGTCAGTTCCGCCGGGCCGATGTCGCCGAAGATCAGCGCCAGCACGGCGACGATCACGGTCAGCACCACCGCGAACACGAAGGCGCCGGGGAGGTACCTCTCCACGCCGGCGACCAGGGGGCGCGACAACGTCCGCAGCATCCGCGGTCATCTCCTCAGGAAGCGAGGGGACGTGACCTGCTTCACGTCCGCCCTCAGCATCATGGGGGGACCCGCGACGCGGCGCTCGTCAGAGCAGGCGGTTGGTCGCCGCCCACCGGGTGAGCTCGTTGCGGTTGGACAGCTGCAGCTTGCGCAGCACGTTGGAGGCGTGGCTCTCCACGGTCTTGACCGAGATGAACAGCCGGGAGCCGATCTCCCGGTAGGTGTAGCCGCGGGCCAGCAGCTGCATGACCTCCCGCTCGCGGGCGCTCAGCAGGTCCAGCCCCGGATCGGTCGCCTCCTCCTCCGGCTCGGGCGCCGCCGGGCCGCCGGCGGAGAAGGCGTCGAGCACGAACCCGGCCAGCCGCGGGCTGAAGACGACGTCGCCGTCGGCCACCCGGCGGACGGCGTCGAGGAGATCCGGCCCCGAGATGGTCTTGGTGACGTAGCCCCTCGCCCCGGCCCGGATGACCGCGATCACGTCCTCCGCGGCGTCGGACACCGAGAGCGCCAGCCACTTCACGTCCGGGAGCTCCGCGCGCAGGGTCTCCAACACCGTCCGCCCGCCTCCGCCGGGCATGTGCACGTCGAGCAGGACGACGTCGGGCCGGGTGGCCCGGATGCCCTCGACGGCGGACGCGACGTCGGCGCCCTCACCGACGAACGTGACGTCGTCCCCCAGCTCGGCGCGCACGCCGGCGCGGACCATCGCGTGGTCGTCGACGACGAAGACCCGGGGGCCGGTCATGGGCGCGGTCACTGGCTCGCTCCTCTCGGGAGCACCAGCTCCACCTCGGTTCCCTCGCCGTGCGCGGAGCGGACGACGGCAGTGCCACCCAGCCGGGCCAGCCGGCCGTGGACCGAGTCGCGCAGTCCGCGACGGTCGTCGGGGACCTCCTGCGGATCGAACCCCTTCCCCCGGTCGCGGACGTACACCGACACCCGCCCCGGGGTGACCTCGGAGTACAGGTCCGCCGCCGTCGCGCCCGAGTGCTTGGCCGCGTTGACCAGCGCCTCCCGGGTGGCGGCGCCCAGCGCGGCGAGCTCGTCGTCGACGGGGGCGTCGCCGACCACGACCGGGTCGACCAGGAAGGCGTGGTCGGCCTCCACGTCGGCCACCATCTGGGCCACCAGGCCGGCCCAGGTGCCGCCCTCGCGGACCACCTTCGGGTCGTACAGCCAGGCGCGCAGTTCCCGTTCCTGACTCCGGGCCAGCCGGCTCACCGCCTGCGCGTCCTCGGCGTTCCGCTGGATCAGGGCCAGCGTCTGCAGCACCGAGTCGTGCAGGTGCGCGGCGACGGCGGCGCGCTCCTCCGAGCGGACCCGCGCCGAGCGCTCCTCGGCGCGGGAGGCCAGGAGCCGGCGCCAGATCGGGGCGGTCGCCAGCACCACGCCGGTGAGGATCACCAGGGTCGCGGCGAACCCGTTGCGGGCGTTGGCGAGCTGGCCGGTCGTGGCCAGCAGCAGGATGAGACCGCCCGCGGCCAGCGCGGCACCTCCGGCCAGGGCCCACCGGACCCCCGGGAGGCTCAGCGCCCGGTCGGTGTCGAGCTGGCGCCAGATGACCGCCATGCCGACGGCGACCACGAGCAGCGGCAGCGCCAGGCTGTTGCTGCTGAGGCTCGCCAGCTGGCCGAGGACCGTGACCGCGGCGATCCCGAGGATCACCAGCACGACCAGCTGGCGGCGCCCGGTGGGGCGCTCCAGCCGCACCGCGCCGGGCGTCGGGTCCTCGCCCGGCGCGGCGACGGACATGGTCAGCCACAGCAGCGCGTACAGGACGACGCCGATGCCGAAGCTCGCCAGGACGACGAAGGCGACCCGGACGACCAGCGGATCCTGGCGCAGGTGCGCGGCGGTCCCCGCGGCGACCCCGGCCACCAGCCGACCGGACCGCGGGCGCACCAGCGGCGGCCGCGCGGCCGTCGTGGCCGGCGGCGAGCCGGTCGCAGTGGTGGTCACGTACTCGATCGTCGCACCGTCGGGCCGCCCACCGACACCGGTGATCACCCTGGAAGAGCAGACCCGGGCGATCCAGGGTCGGATGGGGGCGTTCCCTGATGGATTACCGGGCAGACGATGGGCAGGCTCTGTGCCATGACCTCCGCACCGCCCCCGGCACCACCGCCTCCCCTGCCGCCGCCGATGGAACCGCCGTCCTGGCCCCCGCCGCCACCCGAGGGGCCCCAGCCGGTCCGCCCGCAGCTGCGCCGCAGCCGCACCGACAAGATCCTCGGCGGGGTCAACGGCGGGCTGGCCGAGTACACCGGCATCGACGCCCTGCTCTGGCGGGTCGGCTTCGTGGCCCTGACCCTCGCGGCCGGCACCGGCGTCATCGTCTACCTGCTGCTGTGGGTGCTCATGCCGGCGGGGCCACCCGCCGCCGCGGGCGCCCCGGGCACTGCCGGCGTCCCGGGCACCGTGCAGGCGCCGGCGGGGCCGCGGTCGCCGGTCCCCCGGATCACCGTCGCCGCACTGCTGATCGTGGCCGGGCTGATGGCGATGATCGCGAACTTCAGCGACTGGGACATCGGCCCGCGCGGCGTCCTCGGCACCCTGCTGGCCGTGGTGGGGCTCGGCCTCGTGGCCACGGCCTTCAGCAACCGACGGAGCGCACGGGGCGGGCTCGTCGCCCTGGGCGTCGTCCTCTCCCTGGCCCTGCTCACGGTGTCGACGGTGGACGTGCCCGGCTCCGGCGGCGTCGGCGAGCGCAGCTACCGGCCGACCACCGCCGCGGAGGTCCGCCCGCTCTACGAGATCGGGGCGGGCGAGATGACCGTCGACCTGAGCGACGTGGACCTCTCCGACCTGGACGAGCCGATCCGCACGACGATCGAGCACGGAGTCGGGGACCTGAACGTCATCGTGCCTCGGTCGGCCGACGTCAGCGTGCGACTGGACCAGGGCATCGGGGACGCCCGGGTGTTCGGCAGCGACGACGCCGACGACGGCCGGCTCGTGCCGGGCACCGGCTCGGCGGCGTGGACCGACGACGACCAGGCAGAGTTCGTCCTCACCATCGACCTCGGGGTCGGAGACGTGGAGGTGTCCCGTGGCTGACTACAGCGAGTTCCCCACGACCCCGACCGCCTGGCAGGAGCAGCAGCTGAGGGACTGGCAGACCGTGATCCCGTACTCCACCGAGGATCCCCCCGAGCCCCCCAGGCGATCGGTCGACCTGGGGGCCCTGATCCCGGGAGTCCTGTTCATCGCCCTGGCCGTCGTCCTGATGGCCGGCGTCGACCTGAGCTCGGGGTTCTGGGACGACGGTGGGTTCGTGTGGATGCTGCTGATCGGTGGCGGGATCGCGCTGCTGGTGTCGGAGGTGAAGAAGTCCCGCCGCCGCGGGCGCTGAGCGACGGCGCGGACGGCACGAGGGCCCGGGGAGCAGCTGCTCCCCGGGCCCTTCGCCGTTCATCCGCTGGCGAAGACCAGGGCGACGGTGCCCAGGTAGATCAGCGGGATGGAGATGCCCTCGAACCCGATCCACTTCCGGTCGCGGAGGATCAGCCCCCCGGCCAGGACGGCGGTCATCAGCAGGGTGCCGCCCAGCAGGACCAGGCTGGTCGGCCCCGCGTTCCGGTAGAGCGGACCGTCCAGGTAGGCCAGGTCGGCGATGGTGATCATGAGGACGTCGTAGACGTTGCCGCCGACGATGTTGCCGACGCCGAGGGTGAGCTGGCCCAGGCGGATGGCGGCGATCAGCACCACGAGCTCGGGCAGCGAGCTGATGGCGGTGGTCAGCGTGAAGCCGACCAGCCCGCTGTCGAGGCCGGTGGCGGCCACGACGCCGAGCCCGGCCCGGCCCACGATCCAGCCGGCGACGCCCACGACCAGCCCGAGTGCGGCCAGCCGCCCCCACATCCCGCGGGTGGACGTCCCGGCGTAGGGGTCCTCGTCCTCGGCGTTCCGGTTCCCGTTCCCGTTCCCGTTCCCGTTGCCGTTGCCGTTGCTCTCGCCGGTGTCGTCGTCGGCGGTCTGGTCGGTCTTCGTGGGCTGCCACATCGGCTCCTCGCGCATCTTGCGCAGCAGCCGCAGCCCGTAGCCGTAGAGGATCGGGATGAGCAGCGAGAGCGGGTGGAACCAGCCCAGCTGCAACCCGGGGGTGGCGTAGCCGATGACCGGGATCGCGAGCATCGCGGAGAGGATCACCGACTGCAGCACGTTCTCCAGCGACGCGGCCGCGTGCTCGAGATTGGCCCGCCGGTAGACGAGGTCGGCGATGGCCAGCCACACCGTCTGCAGCGCGATGCCGCCGATCGGATTGCCGAGCGCGAAGCCCGGGTCGCCCTCCAGTGCACCGGTCAGCACGGTGACGTTGCCGGGCAGCGAGGTCACCGCGCCCAGCAGGAGGGCACCCCCCACGGCGTCGCCGAGCCCGGTGCGCTCGGAGAGGGTGTCCGCGATGCGGGTCAGCCGGACCCCGACCACGACGATGACGACGGCCATGCCGAGCAACGCGAGCAGGCTGGGGACGAGCGGCCACGGCGTCCCGCTCACCCGTTCCTCCGCTCCGCGACGTCGCTGCCGGACCAGCCCAGCACAGGACGCACGAGCCCGCAGCGTCAGGCCCCGTTCCAGGGGCCCGCCCTGAGCGTGCGAAGGGTGGGGAGGAAGGGGGTCCTATTCCCACTCGATGGTGCCCGGCGGCTTGCTCGTCACGTCGAGGGTCACCCGGTTGACCTCGCGCACCTCGTTGGTGATGCGGGTGGAGATCCTCGCCAGCACGTCGTAGGGCAGCCGGGTCCAGTCGGCGGTCATCGCGTCCTCGCTGGACACCGGGCGGAGCACGATCGGGTGCCCGTACGTGCGCCCGTCGCCCTGGACGCCGACCGAGCGGACGTCGGCCAGCAGCACCACCGGGCACTGCCAGATCTCGCGGTCCAGCTTCGCCGCGGTCAGCTCGGCGCGGACGATCGCATCGGCCTGCCGCAGGACGTCCAGCCGCTCGCGGGTGACCTCGCCGACGATGCGGATGCCCAGCCCCGGGCCGGGGAACGGCTGGCGCTGCACCAGGGTGTCGGGCAGGCCGAGCCGGCGGCCGACCTCGCGCACCTCGTCCTTGAACAGCGTGCGCAGCGGCTCCACGAGGGTGAAGGTGAGGTCCTCGGGCAGGCCGCCGACGTTGTGGTGGCTCTTGATGTTCGCCGTCCCGGTGCCGCCGCCGGACTCGACGACGTCGGGGTAGAGCGTCCCCTGCACCAGGAAGTCGACGGTCTCGCCGTGCTCCTTCGCGTCGGCGACCACGTCGAGGGCGGCCTGCTCGAAGACCCGGATGAACTCCCGGCCGATGATCTTGCGCTTCTCCTCCGGATCGCTGACCCCCGCCAGCGCGCCGAGGAACCGCTCGCTGGCGTCGACGACCCGCAGATCGGCACCGGTGACGGCGACGAAGTCCCGCTCGATCTGCTCGGTCTCGCCCTCGCGCATGAGCCCGTGGTCGACGTAGACGCAGGTGAGCCGGTCGCCGATGGCCTGCTGCACCAGTGCGGCCGCGACGGCGGAGTCCACGCCCCCGGAGAGACCGCAGATCGCCCGCCGGTCCCCGATCTGCTCCCGGACGGCGGCGACCTGCTCCTCGACGACGTTGGCCATCGTCCAGCTCGGCTCGAGCCCGGCGATGTCGAACAGGAAGTGCTCGAGCACCGTCTGGCCGTGCGCGGTGTGCCGGACCTCGGGGTGGAACTGGACGCCGGCGAGCCTGCGGTCGACGTCCTCGAAGGCGGCCACCGGCGCACCGGTCGACGTCGCGGTGACGGTGAAACCGGGCGGGGCCTCGCTCACGGCGTCGCCATGGCTCATCCAGACGTTCTGCTCCACCGGCAGTTCGCCGAACAGCCGGCCACCCGTGGTCACCGTCAGCGGAGTGCCGCCGTACTCGCGGTCCCCCGTGTGCGCCACCGAGCCGCCCAGGCTCTGCGCCATCGCCTGGAAGCCGTAGCAGATGCCGAAGGCCGGCACGCCGGACTCGAACAGGGTCGGGTCGACCTGCGGCGCCCCGGGCGCGTAGACGCTCGACGGACCGCCGGAGAGCACGATCGCCGCCGGCTTGCGGGCGACGATCTCCTCGGCCGGGACCTCGGAGGAGACGATCTCCGAGTACACGCCCGCCTCGCGGATCCGCCGGGCGATCAGTTGCGCGTACTGGGCCCCGAAGTCGACGACGAGGACGGTCGGGAAGTCCATCAACGAAGCCCGCCGCCGATCGCTCCACCGATGACCAGGTCCACCCGCTGGAACTCCTTGAGGTCGCTGTAGCCCGTCTTGGCCATCGTGCGGGCCAGCGCGCCGAAGAGGTTGGTGCGCCCGTCCGAGGTCTCCGCCGGGCCGAGCAGCACCTGCTCCAGGGACCCCACCGGGCCGACCGGCGCCGACGTGCCGCCCCGCGGCAGCCGCGGATGGGCGGCCACCGAGTCCCACCAGATGCCGCCCGCGGGCGCCTCGGCGGCGATCCGCAGCGGTTCGCCGAGCTGGACGGCGTCGGCACCGCAGGCCAGCGCCCGCGCGATCGCGCCGCTGGTCTCGATCCGCCCGTTGGCGATCACGTGCACGTACCGGCCGCCGGTCTCGTCGAGGTAGTCGCGGCGGGCGGCCGCGGCGTCGGCGATGGCACTGGCCAGCGGCACGCGGATGCCCATGACGGCGTCCCCGGTGGAGAAGCTGTCCGCCCCCACGCCGACGATCACCCCGGCCGCACCGGTGCGCATGAGGTGCAGGGCCGTCGTGTGGTTGGCCGCGCCGCCGACGATCACCGGGACGTCGAGGTCGGCGATGAACTGCTTGAGGTTGAGCGCGTCGCCCTGCGTCGTCACGTGCTCGGCGGAGACGATCGTGCCCTGGATGACCAGCAGGTCGACCCCGGCCTTGAGCGCCGCCGGCGCGAGCTGCTCGGTGTGCTGCGGGGAGACCCGGACCGCCGTCGTGACCCCGGCGTCGCGCATCTCGCGGATGCGCTCGCCGATCAGCCCGGGCTTGACGGGCTCGCAGTACACGTCCTGCAGGAGCGCCACCGGGGGGGCGCCCGCGGCCGCGGCGTCGCGGAGCTTGCGGTAGACCGGCTCCGGGTCCTCGTACCGGGTCCAGAGGCCCTCGGCGTTGAGCACGCCCAGACCACCGGCCTGCCCGACGGCGATCGCCGTCGACGGGCTGACGACGGCGTCCGAGGGGCTGGTGACCAGCGGGATCCCGAAGCGGAAGGCGTCGATCTGCCAGGCGGTCGAGACGTCGTCGACGTCCCGGGTGCGCCGGGACGGGACGATCGAGACCTCGTCGAGGTCGTAGCCCCGGCGGGCGAACCTGTTGAGCCCGATCTCGACGGTCTCGCGTGCGCTCATCTCAGCGGCCCCGGTAGTTCGGTGCTTCGACGGTCATCTGGATGTCGTGCGGGTGGCTCTCGATCAGCCCGGCCGAGGTGATCCTGGTCAGCTGTCCGCGCTCCTTGAGGTCGGCGACCGTGGCGGCCCCGGCGTAGCCCATGGAGGCGCGCAGGCCGCCGACGAGCTGGTGGGCGACACCGGACAGCGCACCCCGGTAGGGCACCTGTCCCTCGATGCCCTCGGGGACGAGCTTGTCGTCGGAGAGGACGTCGTCGGCGAAGTAGCGGTCCCGGCTGAAGGACTGGTTGCCACGCTTCTGCATGGCACCGAGCGACCCCATGCCGCGGTAGGTCTTGTACTGCTTGCCGTTCATGAAGACCAGCTCGCCCGGGGCCTCCTCGACCCCGGCGAACAGCCCGCCGATCATCACCGTGTCCGCGCCGGCGACCAGCGCCTTGGCGATGTCGCCGGAGTACTGCAGGCCGCCGTCGGCGATGACCGGCACGCCGGCCGGCCCGGCCGCCAGCCAGGCCTCGTAGATGGCGCTGACCTGCGGGACGCCGACGCCGGCGACGACGCGGGTGGTGCAGATGGACCCGGGCCCGACGCCGACCTTCACCGCGTCGACGCCGGCGTCGATCAGCGCCTGCGCACCCGCGCGGGTGGCGATGTTGCCGCCGACCACCTCGACGCCGTGCTCGCCGCCGAAGTCCTTCTTCACCCGGGCGACCATCTCGAGGACGGCACGCTGGTGGCCGTGCGCGGTGTCCACCACAAGCACGTCCACCCCGGCCTCGACCAGCAGACCGGCCCGCTTGTAGGCGTCCTCGCCGACACCCAGCGCGGCGCCGACGACCAGCCGGCCGTTCGCGTCCTTGGTCGAGAGGGGGTACTGGTCGCGCTTGACGAAGTCCTTGACGGTGATCAGCCCGCGCAGGCGCCCGGCGTCGTCGACGAGCGGCAGCTTCTCGACCTTGTGCCGGGACAGCAGGGCGAGCGCGGTGTCGGCGTCGACGCCGACCGGGGCCGTCACGAGCGGCATCGGCGTCATCACGTCGCGCACCAGCCGGTGGTGGTCGGTCTCGAACCGCATGTCGCGGTTGGTGACGATGCCGAGCAGGACGCCGTCGGCGTCGACCACCGGGGCACCGGAGATCCGGTACCGGGCCGAGAGCGCGTCCACCTCGGCGAGGGTGTTGTCCGGCGAGCAGGTGACCGGGTTGGTGACCATCCCGGCCTCGGAGCGCTTCACCAGGTCCACCTGGCCGGCCTGGTCCTCGGCGGCGAGGTTGCGGTGCAGGACGCCCATGCCGCCGACGCGGGCCATGGCGATGGCCATGCGCGCCTCGGTCACGGTGTCCATCGCGCTGGAGAGCAGCGGCACGGCGAGCCGGATGCGGCGGGTGACCTGGCTGCTGGTGTCGACCTCGGTGGGCACGATGTCCGAGGCCCCGGGGATCAGCAGGACGTCGTCGTAGGTGAGACCGAGCGGGGCGAACTTCGCCGGCAGCTCGGGCACGGAGTCGGGCTGCATGAGGCGCGGCCACCCTTCGGCGGATCGGGTCGAACTGCGGTCGGCGGACGTCGCCGGACGCGGCGAGGTTCGCCACCGATCCTAGGCGGCGGCCGGAAGGGGCGGTGTTCTGCCTGCCCGGCCGTTACCGTGGAGGGCGTGACTCCGTTCGACGACGCCTCCGGTCCCGACTTCGGGCCCCTCGACCCGGCGGGCCAGCCCCCGCTGACGATGGAGGAGCGCGCCGGTGTCCTCGACGACCTCGCCGAGCTCGAGGTGTTCCGCACCCTGCTCGAACCGACCGGCGTCAAGGGCATCGTCGTCGACTGCCCCGACTGCGACGAGGAGCACCACGTCGACTGGGCGCTGATGCAGGCCAACCTCCGCCAGTTGCTGGACGAAGGGCAGACCGGCCGGCACGAACCGCCCTTCGACCCGAACCCCGACGACTACGTCAGCTGGGACTACGCCAGCGGTTACGCCGACGGGGTCGCCGCCACCGCCGAGCAGGAGGAGCCGACCGGCCGCCACGGCGGCCGGCACGCCCGCGAGGAGTAGCCACGGGACGCACTGATCCCGCCGAGCGGGCCCCGGAGGGTCCGCGCAGGACAGATGGTCGAGCCCCCGTGCCAGCTCGTCGGTCACCACGGATCGCCCGCGCCGGCCCGGCAGTCCGTCGAGGGCTCAGGGCGTCAGCTCGTAGACCGTGTTGAACGGGTCGTCGACCTGGACGTGCCGCACGTCCCGGAAGCCCGCTCCGGCGGCCATCCGGCGCAGCACCGGTTCGGCGAGCCCGCACGTGCCCAGTCCGGCACCACCCTCGGCGAGGGAGACGGTGAGGCAGAAGCTGACGCTGGACGCGTACATGATCGTCGCGATCGGGCCGACGTTGTCCTCCGGCCGTTCCCCGCACCGGACGTCGACGCACACGAAGCGGCCGCCCGGGGCGAGCGCCGCGTGGATCGCGCGCAGGATCCCCGCCGGATCCACCGCGTCGTGGATCACGTCGAACGCCGTGATCACGTCGAAGGTCTCGGGCAGGCCGGCGGTGACGTCGTGGACCTCGAACCGCACTCGGTCCGCGACCCCGGCCTCGAGCGCCGCCCGCTGCGCGACGGCGACGTCGCCGGCGTGCACGTCGTAGCCGGCGAACCGTGACCGCGGGTAGGCCTGGGCCAGTCGGATCGCCGCCAACCCGCGGCCGCACCCCACGTCCGCGACCGACGCACCCGCCTCCAGTACGGCCGCGATCTCCGGCAGCCGCGGAAGCCACTCCTGTCGCAGCGCGTTCTCGAACCACGGTGCGGTGAAGCGGGCCAGCGTCTCCCGGTTCTGCTCCGTGAAGGAGTCCGCCGCGATGCCGCCGCCGCGCCGGAAGACCTCGAGAAGCTCGGCGAACGTCTCCGCCTTCTCGATGCTGTCGCGCAGGGCCGCGCCGAAGAACATCGGTCCCCCCTCCTGCGCCAGCACCGGGGCGTGCTCGGCGGGCAGCGCGTACCGGCCGGTGGACGCGTCGAACGTCAGGTAGCCGGCCGCGTTCATCCCGGCCAGCCATTCCCGGACGTACCGCTCGTCCAGGCCCGCACGACCGGCCAGCTCGACACTCGTCGCGGGCCCTCGTCCGTCCAGATCGGTGAACAGGCCGAGGGCGTCGCCGAGGGCGCCGAGGTAGCAGGCGCTCGCCCCCGCGAAGTCGCCGAGCACCTTCTCCGCGAAGGCCTCGACCCGGGCGTCGTCGACGATGGTCCGGGTAGCTGTCATGGGGTTTTCGTACTCGGCGACGGTCGCCGGTGCATCGGGCAGCTGACCTACGTTTCCGGCCGGTCCGGCACCAACCCGTGCCGCATCGCGAACAGCGCCGCCTCGGTCCGGCTGCGGACGCCGAGCTTGAGGTAGACGTGCTCGAGATGGGCCGCGACGGTCTTGCGCGAGATGCCGAGCTGCCGGGCGATCTGCGGGTTGGGCAGCGCCCTCGCGAGCAGCACGAGCACCTCCACCTCGCGCGCCGTCAGCCCGCCCGGCAGGCCCGCCCGGCGCCGCACGCGGTGCCCGGCCGCGGCCAGCACCGCGTCGGCGGCCACCCCGTCGACCCGGCCGGCGCGGACCTCGGCGCGGAGCAGCTCCTGGGCCGGCGCCGGCGCATGTGCGCAGCGGTGCGGGCGAGGTTCGACCAGGGCGTGGTAGACGTCGGCGGCGGCGAGGATGCGGGCGGTCACCGGGATGGCCGCTGCGGTCAGGGCGCGCGGGTAACCCGAGCCGTCGAGGCGCTCGTGGTGCAGGCCGGCCAGGGCGGCGATGTCCCCCAGCACGGACGAGCGGCCCAGCGTCCGTTCGGCCAGGTAGGGATGGGTACGGACGCGCTCGCGTTCGGCGTCGGTCAGCGCCCGGGGGCTGTCCCACACGACGCTCGGGACCCCGAGCCTTCCCACGTCGTGCACCAGCCCGGCCCGCCGCAGGAGGACCACGTCGGACGGTGGCAGCCCCGACCGCCGGGCGGCCTCGGCCGCCAGCGCGGAGACGCCGCGCGAGTGTCCCAGCGTGAACGGGGACTTCAGGTCGGTGAAGTCGGCGACAGCCTCCAGCGCAGCGTCCAGTTCGGTGCCCGACAGCATCCGGGCGAGGCCCGGTTCGCCCTCGATCACCGCGTCCCAGCAGGTAGCGCCGTCCAGGCCGCGCAGCAGGTCCGGCGCGCGCACGCAGAACCGGTCGACCAGGTCGGGGGCGAACTGCGTCCCCCGACGGGCCCGCGCGACCTCGACCGCGGCCGAGACTCCGCCCGCCCGGTGGAACACCTCGACGATGTCGGCCAGCTGGACGATCCGGATCACCGGCGCCAGCTGCCCGTCGGCGATCCCGCGCGGGCCGCCCTTGCCGTCGAAGCGTTCCAGTGCCTGGAGCAGGGGTTCCCGGACGGCGGCGGCGCAGCCCAGACGATCGGCCAGCTCACCGGCCGCCTGGCACTGCGCCGCGATCACCCGTTCCAGCGGGCGTCCGCCGGCCGCGAGGAACTGTCCGATGAGGCTGATCCGCCGCAGCGGTGACCGCCCGGCACCGATCCGCCGCAGCAGGAACAGCAGCATCCGGGTGTCGGCGAAGTCGACTCCGGAGGCATCCGCCGCCAGGTCGGCCTCGTCGCCGAACCACACCCCGACCTCGTGGGTGTCGGCGACGCAGACCACCCACGCCAGCAGCGACACGTAGTACGTCGCCGCCCGTTCCTCGACGTCCAGGTCCTCGGCCTCAGCCAGCCGCAGCGCCACGATCGTGCTGCGGAGCACGTGCTCCATGGGCTGGCCGAGCCCCAGGTCGACAGGTAGTGACAGGGCGGCCACCAGCTCGGCGAGCCGGACGCCGGTCTCCTCGTCGGGAGCCACCCGCCGAGTCTAGGGCCGACGATCCGCCGGGACTGGTGACGGCGGAGCGCTGATCGCGCGGAGTGGGAACCGCAGGGAGCCGCGCAGCGGCGATGCTCCCTCACGTGGTGCGATCCGGAGGATCGCGGTGTCACGGCGCGCTCAGGCCATGATGCCGCGGCGGAAGCCGATGGCGACGGCCTCGGCACGGTCCTTGGCGCTGAGCTTGCGGAACAGCCGGCGGGCGTGGGTCTTGATGGTGTCCTCGGACAGGTAGAGCTCGCGGCCGATCTGGGCGTTGCTCTTGCCCTGGCTCATGCCGGTGAGCACCTGCATCTCCCGCATGGACAGGCTGGCCTGCGGTGCGGCCTCGCGGACCGTCGAGCGGACGGTCGTCGGCGCGGAACCGTTCAGCGGGGCGGCACCGCTCCAGGCGGGCACACCGTTCGTGTGGCCGGAGGCGACCTGCTGCGGGATGCGGCCGCCGTCGGCGCGCAGCCCGACCCGCGACAGGCCCAGGCCCATCTCGATCGGGCTGGCGTCCCACCGGAGGTAGCCGCGGGCCCCGAAGGCGACGGCGGCCCGGACGCTCTCCGCGTCGTCGGGCGCACCGAGGACCAGCACGGGCAGGCCCGGGTAGGCCCGCAGCGCCTGGGTGGCGGCGCTGAGCCCGGTGTCGACCGCCCGCTGGGTGCCGACGATCAGCACGTCGGGCGACCGGGTGGCCAGCCGGGACATCAGGGACGCGGCGTCGGCGACGACCTCGACCCGGCCCACGAACGGCAGCGCCACCAGGCGCGAGGCGACGTCGTCCCGGACGCGCCGGCGCTCGTCGTACACCCAGACAGTGGCGCCGTTGACCGGCCCACGCATCTTGTCCTCGATCACGCCTAGCTCCTCGCTCCCCCCGGACGGCTGGCGGCCGGGCCCGAACCGGCCGGGGAACACCCGGCCGGGCGTCGCGCGGGTCGCGGTCCCCGTCCGTGGGAGCCACCGCCGCTGCGCTGGTCGCGGCACGGTTCCGGCGGGAAATTCCCTCCGGAACCGACGCGTCCAGAACCCACCTTGATCGACACGATCGGGCTACGACAGCGGCCATCACCCCGGGGGGTGAGGGCCGGTGACGGAGAACATCGGACGAAAAGTTGCGATCACGACGTGTTTGACCATGGGGGGCCAAGGGCACCGGCCCCTTGCAGCCGGACAGCCCCCCTCCGGCTCACCGAGCCCTGGAGGACACATGGCCGACATTCGCAGGCTCCCGACGCCGGTCGCCGAGGTCTGGGACTGGCAGCTCCACGGCGCATGCCGTGGCGAGAACACGTCCCTCTTCTTCCACCCGGACGGTGAACGCGGCCCGGCCCGGGCGCGGCGGCAGAACGCCGCGAAGGCCGTGTGCGCGCGCTGCCCGGTTCTCGAGTCCTGTCTCAAGCACGCACTGTCGGTCCGGGAGCCCTACGGGGTCTGGGGTGGCATGAGCGAGGAGGAGCGGGCCCGGCTGATCGCCGCGGAGCCCGCCGCCGTCGCCGCCGGGGTCTGACTCCCACACACGTCCGAGAGGGCCCGGTCCAGGAATCCTGGACCGGGCCCTCTCGTGTGCGCGGCCGGACGGGCGCCGCAGCTCGTCCTCCCCCACCGTGGCGCGTCCTCCCCCGCCGTCTGCCACGAGGGAGGACGCGCCACGATCAGGTCACCTGATCATCGGGGCCCGTCCCGGGGCTCGCCGCGAGCGCGCGAGCGGTGAGGAGGACGGGGGCCCTTCTCAGTGCGAGTGGCCGTGGCCGCCGTGCGAGTGGCCGTGGGTGTGGTGCCCGCCGCCGTGCTCGTGCTCCTCCTCCTCGGGCTTCTCCACGATCGCGGAGTCGGTGGTGAGCACCATCGCCGCGATGGAGACGGCGTTGCCCAGCGCGGCCTTGGTGACCTTGACCGGGTCGATGACGCCCTGGGCACCGAGGTCGCCGAACTCGCCGGTCGCCGCGTTGAAGCCCTGCGGGTAGCCCAGCTCGCGGACCTTGCTGACGACGACGCGACCCTCGGCCCCGGCGTTCTCCGCGATCCGGGCCAGCGGGGCGTCCAGCGCCGAGCGCACGGCGCGGGCACCGGTCAGCTCGTCACCGGTCAGGTCGAGCGCGTCGATCGCGGCGGCGGTGTGCACCAGCGCCGAGCCACCGCCGGGGATGACCCCCTCCTCGACCGCCGCGCGGGTGGCCGCGATCGCGTCCTCGATGCGGTGCTTGCGCTCCTTGAGCTCCACCTCGGTGGCCGCACCCACGCGGATGACGCCGATGCCGCCGGCCAGCTTCGCGAGGCGCTCCTGGAGCTTCTCGCGGTCCCAGTCGGAGTCCGTGGCCTCGATCTCGCGGCGGATCTGCGCGACCCGGTCGCCGATGGCCTCCGACGTGCCGCCGCCGTCGACGATCGTGGTCGTCTCCTTGTCGACGGTGACCCGCCGGGCGGTGCCGAGCACCTCGAGGCCCACCGAGTCCAGGGACAGGCCGACGTCCTCGCTGACCACCTGGCCGCCGGTGACGACGGCGAGGTCGGTCATGAACGCCTTCCGCCGGTCGCCGAAGAAGGGCGACTTCACCGCGACGACCTTGATGGTCTTGCGGATGGAGTTGACGACCAGGGTGGACAGCGCCTCGCCCTCGACGTCCTCCGCGACGATGAGCAGCGGCCGACCACCGGTCGACAGCACCTTCTCCAGCAGCGGGAGGAGGTCGGCCAGCGCGCCGACCTTGCCGCTGACCAGGAGCACGAGGGCGTCCTCGAGGACGGCCTCCATCGCCTCGGAGTCGGTCACGAAGTACGGCGACAGGTAGCCCTTGTCGAACTGGACGCCCTCGGTGACGTCCAGGTCGGTGGACATCGTGTTGCTCTCCTCGACGGTGATCACACCGTCCTTGCCGACCCGCTCCATCGCCTCGCCGATCAGCTCCCCGACCTCGGGGTCCTGCGCGGAGACGGTGGCGACGCCGGCGATGGCCTTCCGGTCGTCGACCGGGATGGCGACCTTGTCCAGCTCGGCGTGCACGGCGTCGACCGCGGCGCGCATGCCGCGGCCCAGGGCCATCGGGTTGGCGCCGGCCGCGACGTTCTTCATGCCCTCGTGGACCAGCGCCTGGGCCAGGACCGTCGCGGTGGTGGTGCCGTCGCCGGCGATGTCGTTGGTCTTGGTGGCGACGTTCTTGGCGAGCTGGGCGCCGAGGTTCTCGTACGGGTCCTCGAGCTCGATCTCGCGGGCGATGGTCACGCCGTCGTTGGTGATGGTCGGGGCGCCGAACTTCTTGTCGATGACGACGTTGCGGCCGCGGGGGCCGAGCGTCACCTTGACCGCGTCGGCGAGCTTGTCGACGCCGCGCTCGAGGGCGCGCCGGGCGTCCTCGTTGAACTTGATGATCTTGGGCATGTGGACCTCTCGGTCAAGGAGTGCGTGGAGTGGGCCGGGCCGGACGTGGCCCAACGGCGACCGCCCCGGGACCCGAGGAGTTCGGGTCGCCCGGGGCGGTCGATCAGTGCTGGTGGAGCAGGTGTCGGGAGAAGGTCACTTCTCCACGACGGCGAGCAGGTCGCGGGCGGAGAGCACGAGGTACTCCTCGCCGCTGTACTTGACCTCGGTGCCGCCGTACTTGGAGTAGATGACCACGTCGCCCACGTTCACGTCGAGCGGGACGCGGTTGCCGTTGTCGTCGATGCGGCCGGGGCCGACGGCGACGACGGTGCCCTCCTGGGGCTTCTCCTTGGCGGTGTCCGGGATGACCAGACCGGAGGCGGTGGTGGTCTCGGCCTCGTTGGCCTGGACCACGACCCGGTCCTCCAGCGGCTTGATGCTGACCTTGGTAGCGGTCGTCACGTCGGTGACGCCCCCTTCGGTGTCGGACGGCTGGTGACTATGACGTTGTGGTGCTGAACTGCTGATGCTGTGGCACGGGATTCGGGCACCCGCCGTCGCGGGGGTCGGGCGCCAGCCCGTGTCGGTTGGCACTCTACCCACGAGAGTGCCAGCCGCTCAACCCGGTCCCCGGGGTGGGTGACGGCGGCGCCTCGCGGCCGGTGCGCGAGGCTGTGGCGGTGGACCCGGGATCCGATGAGCAGGCCGCCGAGACGGTGCGCCAGCTGAGCGCCCTGGCCACACCGGAGGGGGAGGCGGCGCTGTCCCGGGCCGCGGCGCTGCTGGCCGGCGGGACGGACGCCGTCTCGGCGCTGAGCCGCCTGCGCGCCGAGGTCGGCACGGAGCTGGCCGGTCCCGCGTGGGGCATCGCGCGTCAGCGGGAGAAGGCCCGCCCGGTGTTCGGCGCCGACGCCGACCGGCTGCTGTTCACCGCCGACACCCTCGAGCAGGCCGGACGCCCGGCCCTGGCCGACCGGCGCGCCACGCGGCTGCTCGCCGGGGGCGCGGACGCCGTGGCCGACCTCGGCTGCGCGGCCGGCACCGACACGATCGCCCTGGCGCGGGCGGGGGCCCGGGTGGTCGCCGTGGACCGCGATCCGGTGGCGCGGGAGCTCACCCGGCGCAACGTCACGGCGCTCGGCCTCGCCGGGGTTGAGGTGGTCGAGGCCGACGTCGTGGACCTGGTGGCGGCCGCCACGGACGGCGAGGTGGCCGGGTGCCGCGCCGCCGTCCTGGACCCGGCCCGGCGGGCCGGCGGCCGCCGGCAGCTGGACCCGGACCGCTGGTCGCCGCCCTGGTCGACGGTCGGCACGCTCCTCGAGCGCCTCCCCGACGCGGTGGTCAAGGTCGCGCCCGGGCTCGACCACGACCGCGTCCCGCCCGGCGTGGAGGCCGAGTGGGTGTCCGCGGGCGGCACCATCGTCGAGGCGCTGCTGTGGGGCCGTGGCCTGTCGACCACCTGGCGGCGGGCGACCCTGCGGCACGACGGCCGCTTCACCGAGGTGACGGCGGACGACGACCCCGGCCCGGCCCCCGTCGACGCCGTCCGCGGCTGGCTGCACGAGCCCGATCCGGCGCTCATCCGCTCGGGTCTGCTGTCACTGGTGGCCGCGGACCTGGGTGCCACGCTCGTCGACCCGACGATCGCCTACCTGACGTCGGACAGGGCGACCGACTCCCCCTGGGTCCGCTCCTACCGGGTGAGCGAGGTGCTGCCGTTCAACCTCAAGAAGCTGAAGGCGCACCTGCGGGGGCGCGGCATCGGCCGGGTCGTGGTCAAGAAGCGCGGCTCGGCGATCGAGCCGGAGGCCCTCGCCCGGCGGCTGAGAGGGCCGGGGACCGACGCGGCGGTCGTCGTGGTGACCCGCGTGGCCGGCGCCCCGACGGCGCTGGTGTGCGCGGCTCAGGCCCGGTAGGCCAGCCGGAGCCCGCCCCAGTGCCGGCCCTGCACCGAGATAGGTGCGGAGACGTCCTTATCAGCACGAACGTGCCGCCGCCCATGTCGCGGCGGTAGGTCTGCAGCAGGAACGGCCGGGTGTTGCGCGCCGCGGCCAGCCCGGTGCGGTCGTCGAACACCCGCCGGTTGCGGCAGTGCGCGGTGTTCCAGACCGGGTCGGGGCCCTGCGGGTGGCTGAACACCCGGTTGTGCGTGGGCAGGTAGCCGTTGCGGTCGACCGCGGCGCAGAAGGCGACCCGCTCGTCGAGGGCGAGCATCGGCTCCTGCACCTCCGGCAGCACCCGGTCGGTGAAGGCGGTGAAGCGGGTGGTGTGCTGCACCGGATCACTGCCCGGCACCGGGCGGTAGTGCTCGTCGAAGAGGTCGGCGAGCGACACCTCGCCGGTGCGCACCGCGGCCTCGAACCTCTCCTGCACGACGGCGGCGGTCCGCTGCACGGCCTCGACGAACGGGGTGTCCGGCGTCGGCACACCCAGCGTGGCGACCCCGCCGATGAGTTCCTCGGCCACCCCGAGCAGCGTGTGCACCCGCGAGCGGGCGCCCTCGAGCTCGCGGCTGCTGAGGTCGACGGAGGCGACCAGCTGCGACATCCCGGCGACGTAGTCGTCGACGCGCGAGGCGCTCCCGGCGGCGACGTCGGCGACGGCCGAGACCTGCTCGTCGATGCTGCCCATGGCGCCGCTCACCGTCTCCAGCGCGCTGCCGAGCGAGCCGGTGGCGTCCTGGGCCGCCTGCGCGCGGACCTCCGCCTGGCTGCCGTGCTCGCTGAGCGCGTCCAGCTGCCCGGTCAGCACGCCCAGCGTGGTGTCGATCCGGCCGGCCGCCGCGATCGACTGGTCGGCCAGCTGCCGCACGTTGTCGGCGATGACCGTGAACCCCTTGCCCGCCTCACCGGAGCGGGCCGCCTCGATGCGGGCGTTGAGGGCGAGCACGTGGGTCCGCTCGGCGATGGCGTGGATCTCCTGCGCGATCGTGGCGATGTCAGCGAGGGCCGAGCGGGTGGAGTCCAGCTCGCCGCCCACGGAGCCGACCCAGCCCACGAGCGCGTGGATGGCGTCGAGGGACTCGCGCAGCGCTCCCTGCGAACCGGCCGCGTCGGCCGCCGCGCGGCGGGAGGCCTCGTGCGCCTCGGCGGCCGCGGCGGAGACGGCGGCGTTGCCGGCCTGGATGCCGTCGGCGGTCTCCCGCAGCCGGGCGAAGGTGTCGGCCTGCTCCGTGGCGGTCGCCGACAGGACGTCGACATTGCCCGCGACGTCGACCAGCTCGATGCCGAGCCGTCCCGCGGAGTCGGCGATGCCGGCCACCACGTCCGCGTCCACCGCGGTCGCGGCGCGCGCCCGGGCGCGACCGTGCCTGGCTGCGGCGAACACGAACCGGTCCACAGCCACGTTCGCCCCCCGGCCGGTGAGTGGTGGTTGCGCTGTCGGCCGGGATGCTCCCAGCTCAGCGGCCGGATGTGACGTCGAACACGCCGGGCTCAGCGGCTCACGACGTCGATCGGCAGCGAGCTGTCGGCGCCCAGGTCCGGCGCCGACGGCGCCACCCCCGCCGTCACGAGCCGTGAGCCGAGCGCCGCGACCATGGCGCCGTTGTCGGTGCACAGCTTCGGGCTGGGCACCCGGAGCACGATGCCCGCCTGTGCGCAGCGCTCCTCGGCCAGCGCCCGCAGGCGGGAGTTGGCCGCCACCCCGCCGCCGAGCACGAGGTGGTCGACGCCGTGGTCGCGGCAGGCCCGCACCGCCTTGGCGGTCAGCACGTCGGCGACGGCCTCCTGGAAGGACGCCGCCACGTCGGCGACCGGCACCGGCTCCCCCGCCCGCTCCCGCGCCTCGATCCAGCGGGCGACGGCCGTCTTCAGCCCGGAGAAGGAGAAGTCGTAGGGCGCGTCGCGGGGACCGGTGAGACCGCGCGGGAAGCCGATCGCGGACCGGTCGCCGTCCCGGGCTGCGCGGTCGATCGGCGGGCCGCCCGGGAACGGCAGGCCGAGCACCCGGGCGACCTTGTCGAAGGCCTCCCCCGCGGCGTCGTCCACGGTCCGGCCGAGCGACTGCACCTCCTGCGCCAGGTCCGGCACGAGCAGCAGCGAGCTGTGCCCGCCCGACACGAGCAGCGCGATCGACGGCTCGGCCAGCGGACCGTGCTGCAGCTCGTCGACGGCGACGTGCGCGGCCAGGTGGTTGACGCCGTAGAGCGGCTTGCCCAGCGCCAGCGCGTAGGCCTTCGCCGCGGCCACGCCGACCAGCAGCGCGCCGGTGAGCCCCGGCCCGGAGGTCACCGCGACCGCGTCGACGTCGTCGATCGTGGCCCCCGCGTCGGCCAGCGCCCGGTGCACGGTCGGGACCATCGCCTCCAGGTGCGCCCGGGAGGCGATCTCGGGCACGACCCCGCCGAAGCGCTCGTGCTCTGCCATCGAGGTGGCCAGCGCGTCGGCCAGCAGGGTGCGCCCGCGGACCAGCCCGACACCGGTCTCGTCGCACGAGGTCTCGAAGCCCAGCACCAGGGCCTCCCCCGCCGCCCGCTCAGCCACGTGCGCCTCCCACCCGGCTCAGGGCCCGCACCCGCTTGCGCTTCATGACGACCGCGTCGGCGCCGCTGGGCTGGTAGTAGCCGCGGCGCCGGCCGATCTCGACGAACCCGCGGCGCCGGTAGAGGTGCTGGGCCGCCTCGTTGTCGGCGCGCACCTCGAGCAGCACGACGGGACTGCGCCGGTCGGCCTCGGCCAGCAGCGCGTCCAGCAGCAGCGAGCCGATGCCCTCGCCCTGCAGCGCCGTCGTGACGCCGAGGGTGGCCACGTGCGCCTCGTCGTCGTAGGCGATCAGGCCGCCGTAGCCGACCATCACCGGTGGCCCCTCGACCGGCTCGTCCTCGTCGCCGCTGACGTCGAACTCGGCCACCACGTAGAACCGGGTGCTCCCGCGGGAGAGCTCGTCGCGGTACATCGCCTCGGTCCAGGTGTCCGGCGCGAAGAGCTCCTCCTCCAGCCGCATGACGGCGGGGAGGTCGGCGAGGGTCATCGGCCGCAGCGTGACGGTCATGCCTGGGAGACCGCCTTGATCGCCGCCGGCGGGGTGGCGTCGGGCCGGCGCAGGTACAGCGGGAGCAGCGGGCCGGCCGAGGACGGGTCGGCCAGCTGCGGCTCGGCGGCGCGCAGCAACCCCGCCGTGGTCACCTCGGCCGGGACGACCTCCGCGCCCAGGCGGGCGGCGAACGCCGGGTCGCCGACGATCCGCCCCGACCGGCGCAGCTCCTCCGGGCGCAGCACGCCCGGCCCCCCGGTGCGGACGCCATCGGCGTCGTAGGCCGCCCAGTAGACCTCCTTGCGCCGCGCGTCGGTGACGACCGTCCGGACCCCCGAGCCGATCGCGTCGAGGGAGCAGACGCCGATGACCGGGAGGCCGCGGGCGTCACCCAGCGCCGCCGCGGTGACGATGCCGACCCGCAGCCCGGTGAACGGGCCGGGGCCGAGACCGGTGACGACGGCGTCCAGGTCGCCCATCGTGAGGCCGGCGTCGTCCAGCACGCTCGTGATCGCCGGGGTCAGCAGTTCCGCGTGCCGGTTCCCCGACGGGACCGCGCGCTCGGCCAGCACCTCGGGAGCGCCGTGCTCCGACCGGTCGGCGAGCCCGGCGACGAGCGTCGGGGTCGCGGTGTCGAGAGCGAGGACGAGCACGTCGAGCCACGTTACCGAGCAGGGGGCGGGCCGACTCAGGGGGCCAGCCGCTGCTCCCACCCCAGGCCGTGCGGCACGAGCAGCGCCGTCCGGACGTCGTCGTCCCGGCGGTCCAGCCGGATCTCCAGGTGCTCGTCGGCCAGCTGCTCGACGAGTCCCTCCCCCCACTCCACCACGGTGACCGACTCCGCCGTCGTCGCGTCGAGGTCGAGGTCGTCGACGTCGGCGACGCCGCCCAGGCGGTAGGCGTCGACGTGCACCAGGGGCACGCGCCCGCCCCGGTGCACCCGCGCGATGACGAACGTGGGCGAGGTGACCGGCTCACCGACGCCCAGGCCGGCGCCGATGCCCTGGGTCAGCGCGGTCTTCCCGGCCCCGAGCGGGCCGACCAGGACGACGAGGTCACCGGGCGCCACCAGGTCGGCCAGGTGCCTCCCCAGGGCGTGGGTGTCCGCCGGCGCCGGCAGCACGTGCTCGCGCCTCATGCCAGCGTCCCGGCGACGGCCCGGAGGTCGGCGAGCAGCCCCGCGCGCGGCGCCCCGTTCGGCCCGAACCGGATCGCCGCCGACGGGTGGTAGGTCGCCCAGACCGCGCGTCCACCCACGGCGTGCGGGCGGGCACGCACCTGCGCCAGCACCGTCCGCGGGCCGAGGAACCACTTCGCCGACGACAGACCCAGGGCCACGACGACCGGCGGGTCGAGCAGCTCCAGCTGGCGGCGCAGCCAGCCGCTGCAGCGCGCCACCTCCGGGGTCCTCGGGGTGCGGTTGCCCGGTGGTCGGCACTTCACGATGTTGAGCACGGCGGCCTCGGCCCGGGAGAGGCCGGCCTCACCGAGGAGCTGGTCCAGCAGCGCGCCGGACCGACCGACGAAGGGCCGGCCGGTGTCGTCCTCCGTGGCGCCGGGCGCCTCGCCGACGAGGGCGAACCGCGGCCGGCCGCCGGCCGGTACGTCCCCGACGACGACGTGCTGCCGGGTGGCCGCGAGCTCGGGGCAGGCGACGCAGGGCCGGTTGACCGCGGCGAGCATGGGCCAGTCGGGAGCCGCCGCGGCGACGCGGGCCACCTCGAGGGCCGCGTCGTCGGTCATGGCGTCGAACCGGGGCGGTCGGGGGGCGGCCACCACCGCACCCTAACGGCGGCCCTCAGCGCGGCGCGGTCGCGCCCGCCCGGCGGAGCAGCTCGGCGATGCGCTCGGTCACCACGGTCGGCTTCTCCAGCAGGACCATGTGCCCGGCATCGGGCACGACCACGTACTCCGCCTGCGGGAGCCGTTCCAGCAGCAGCTCGCTGTGCGCCATGGGGATGAGCGAGTCCTTGTCCCCGGTCAGCACCAGGGTGGGGACGCGGCGCAGGGGCTCCAGCGACCCGGTCTCGTCCAGGCCGGCCAGCGCCGGGTAGAACTCGGCGATCACGTCGACGGGCGTGCCGGCGATCATCGAGTCGACGTACCGCACGAGCGCGGGATCGACGTCCGGCGAGGCGAAGGACAGCGCCCGGGTGGCCGCGGAGACCACGTCCGCCGCGACGCGGCGGGTGCGCTCGGCGAAGGCGGGGCGGTGGCGCATCGTCCACGCGGCGACCGGGAAGACGGCCGCGCGGACCCGGGTGAGCAGCTCGGGCAGGCCGAAGTCCAGCTCGGCCAGCTGCCCGCTCGAGGTGGAGATCAACGCCGCCGCGGTCACCTTCGCGCCGAACAGCTCCGGTCGCAGGGCGGCCAGGCCCATGATCGTCATGCCGCCCATGGAGTGGCCGACCAGGACGACGGGCCCCCGTGGCACCCGCGCCTCGAGCACCGCGGCGAGGTCGCGCGCGAGCTGGTCGATGGTCGAGCGCTCAGGGGCTCCCCGGCCGGAGGCGCCGTGCCCGCGCTGGTCGTAGAACACCAGGCGCGCGTCCGGACGGTGCCCGTTGCCCGTGGCGAGCCGGGCGGCGAGGGTGCGGCGCTGGAACGTCCAGGAGGCCATGGAGAGCGTGTAGCCGTGCACGAACACCACGGTCAGCGGCGCGTCCGGGGGCCCGATCTCCTCCACGGCCAGCGGGACGCCGTCGTCGGCCGCCACGAGCACCGTCCGGTCCGCGTCCCGGGCCGCGGCACCGAGCGGGTCGTCCTCGCGCAGCCGGGCCGCGGTGAGCTCGGCGACGTCCGCCGCCGGCCCGAGCTCCGCCGCCCGCACCCGGCGCCCGGCGATCCGGGTGACCGCGACGCCGACCGCCGTGCCCGCGGCCGCCAGGCCGACCACGGCACCGACGATGCCGGCGGTGTGCCCGCGGGAGTGCGCGGGCCGGGACGCCCGGGCCATCAGACCGCCCCCGCCGAGCCGACGTGGCGGCGGGTGAACCGGCCGCCGATCCGGGTGACCAGCTCGTAGTGGATGGTGCCGAGCGCGTCGGCCCACTGCTGCGCCGTCGGCTCCCCGCGGTCGCCCGGCCCCCAGAGCACCACCTCGTCGCCGGCGGCCACGGGCGCGTCCCCGACGTCGACGACGAACTGGTCCATGCACACCCGGCCGGCGATCGTGCGCCGGGCTCCGGCGGCCAGGACCGGGGCGGTGTTGCCCGCCGCCCGCGGCACGCCGTCGGCGTAGCCGACCGGCACCAGGGCCAGCGTCGTCTCCTCCGGGGTGAAGTAGGTGTGGCCGTAGGAGACGCCGGCGCCGGCGGGGACGCGCTTGGTCAGCATCACCCGCGCCCGCACGGTCATGGCCGGGCGCAGACCGTGGGCCCGCGGGTCGGGGCCGCCGAGCGGGTCCAGGCCGTAGAGGGCGACACCGGGCCGCACCATGTCGTACCAGGTCTCCGGCAGGGCGATGGTGGCCGCCGAGTTGGCCAGGTGCAGCCGGGCGTCGGTCAGCCCGGCGGCCCGCGCGAGCGCGACCGCCTCCTCGAACACGCGCACCTGGGCGCCGATCGTGGGGTGCGTCGGGGCGTCGGCGTAGGCCAGGTGGCTCCAGAGCCCGACCACCGTCACGTGCCCGTCGGACTGCGCCCCGACCGCGGCCTCGACGAGCGCCGGCCAGTCCACCATCGTGGCCCCCTCGCGGGAGAGCCCGGTGTCGACGAACAGGTGCAGCTCGGCGGTGCGGCCGGTGGCCCGGGCCGCCGCGACCACCTCGTCCAGCCCCCAGACGGCGTTGACCGACACCTGCACGTCCCGCTCCAGCGCCGGGACGAAGTCGGTGCCCGGGTTGTGCAACCACGAGAGCACCGGCGCCGTCACGCCGGCGGACCGCAGGGCGAGGGCCTCGTCGAGGACGGTGACCCCCAGGCAATCCGCGCCCCCGGCCAGCACGGCGCGGGCGGCGGGCACCAGCCCGTGGCCATAGCCGTCGGCCTTCACCACCGCCATGAGGGGGCGGCCGACCCGCTCGCGGAGCAGGGCGGTGTTCGCGGCGATGGCGTCCAGGTCGACGACGATCTCGGCGCGGGCGGCTCGGTCGGTCACGGCCCCGAGTCTCCCAGGCCGGCAGGCCCCGGCCCGTGCACCCGGCCGACCGCCTCGGGCAGCCGGCGCACCAGGTCACCGGCGAGCAGCGGCCCGCGGCGGGCGGCGAGCTGCCCGGCGCGCCCGTGCAGGTGGGCGGCGGCCGCCCCGGCCTCGACGGCCGGCAGACCGGTGGCCAGCAGGGCGCCGGCGATGCCCGACAGCACGTCGCCGGTGCCGGCGGTGGCCAGCCACGGCGTACCGGTGCCGTTGACGAAGGCCGTCCCGTCGGCGTCCGCCACGACGGTGGCGTCCCCCTTCAGCAGCACGGTGCAGCCGAGGTCGGCGGCCAGCCGCCGGGCCGCCGCCACCCGGTCGGCGCCCACTCCGCCCCGCCCTGCACCGAACCGGCCGAACTCGCCGTCGTGCGGGGTGAGCAGCGTGCCGGCGGTCCGGTTCCGCACCAGCTCCGGCTGCTCGGCCAGCATCGTCAGCGCGTCGGCGTCGACGAGCACCGGCAGGTCGGTCGCCAGCACCTCGGCCAGGACGCTGCGGGCGGCGTCGTCGGTGCCCATCCCCGGTCCCACCACCCACGCCTGGACCCGGCCCGCGTCACCCGGTCGGCCGTCGGTGACGATCGCCTCGGGCCACGCCGCCCGGACGCCGTCTGCCGCGGTGCCGGCGTAGCGGACCAGCCCGGGCCGCGTCCGCAGCGCGGCCCCGGTGCAGAGGACCCCCGCCCCGGGATAGGCACTGGACCCGGCGACGATGCCGACGACGCCCTGCGAGTACTTGTCGTCCCCTGCCGACGGGGGTTCCAGGCGGGCGGCGACGTCGGGGTCGGCGAGCTGCCGGACGGTGGCCGCCGGCAGCTCCAGGCCGATGTCCACGAGGTGCACCTGGCCCGCCAGGGACCTCCCCTCGCCCACGACCAGCCCGAGCTTGACCGCGCCGAAGGTGACCGTGTGCATCGCGGGGAAGGCCGCGCCCTCCACCGCGCCGGTCGACGCGTCGACCCCGCTGGGGACGTCGACCGCGACGGTGATCCCCGCGCCGTTCGCGGCCAGCCCGGCCAGCCGGGCGGCCGGCGGCCGCAGACCCCCGGAACCGCCGATGCCCAGCATCCCGTCCAGCACCAGGTCGGCCCGGGTGACAGTGGCCTCCACACCGGCGGCTCCGGCCGGGAGCACCCGTCCACCCGCCCGTCGCAGGGCGGCCAGCGCGGGGCCGTGGACGCGCTCGGCGTCGAGGAGCACGGCGCTCACCCGGGCCCCGCGGGCGGCGAGACGGGCGCCGGCGAACAGCGCGTCGCCGCCGTTGTTGCCGGTGCCGACCAGCAGCGCGACCCGGCGTCCGTAGGTGTCGCCCAGCAGCCGCAGGCAGACCGTCGCCAGCCCCGCGGCGGCCCGCTGCATCAGCGCGCCAGGGGCGGTCGCCGCCAGGAGCGGTTCCTCGGCCGCGCGGACCTCGTCGGCCGTGTGCAGCCCGATGCCTCGTGACCTCGCGAGCTCGGTCACGTGCCCTCCCCGTCGGCTCGGGGGAATCCCTCGGCGACGACGACCGCCGACGCGATGCCGCCGTCGTGGCTCAGCGAGACGTGCCAGGACGAGATGCCCAGCTGGGCCGCCCGGCCGGCCACCGATCCGCGGACCGCCAGGTGCGGGCGACCGCGTTCACCGACGATGACCTCGGCGTCGTGCCAGCGCAGGTCGCCGGGGGCACCGAGGGCCTTCGCCAGCGCCTCCTTGGCCGCGAACCGGGCGGCCAACGACTCGCCGGTGCGCGGGTTCCCGGACGGCGTCAGCTGCTCGGCCGCGGTGAACAACCGGTCGCGCAGGCCCGGCGTACGGGTCAGCGACTCGGCGAAGCGCTCGACCGGGACCACGTCGATCCCCACCCCGATGATCACCGCGCCAGTCTGCCGCGACGCGCCCGCGGCCGCCGTCCGGCCCCATCGCCACCACCGCCGTCCGGGTGTCCGGGGCGCCGCGGTCCGGGCGCCGTCGTCCCCCGGCCGTCGTCCTCCCCCGCGGTAGCGCGTCCTCCCCCACCGTCCACCACGAGGGAGGACGCGCCATGATCAGGGAACCTGATCATGGCCGGGGTCATTCGACGGTGACGGACTTCGCCAGGTTGCGGGGCTGGTCGACGTCGTACCCGCGGGTGTCGGCGATCTCGCAGGCCAGCACCTGCAGCGGCACCGTGGTGACTACCGGGGCCATCAGGGTCGGCGTGCGCGGCACGCGGATGAGGTGGTCGGCGTACGGGACGACGTCCTCGTCGCCCTCCTCGGCGATCACGATCGTGCGCGCACCGCGGGCACGCACCTCCTGGATGTTCGAGACGACCTTGCCGTGCACCGACTCGCGGCTGCGCGGCGAGGGCACGATCACCACGACCGGGGTGCCCTGGTCGACGACGGCGATCGGCCCGTGCTTGAGCTCGCCGGCGGCGAAGCCCTCGGCGTGGATGTAGGCCAGCTCCTTGAGCTTGAGCGCGCCCTCCATCGCGACGGGGAACCCGACGTGCCGGCCGAGGAACAGGATCGTGTCGGAGTCCGCGAGCGTGCGACCGAGCTCGCGCACCTGGTCCATGCCGGTGAGCACCTGGGCCACCGCCTCGGGCAGCCGGCGGAGGTCCTCGACGATCGCGGCCACCTCGTCCTCGAACTTCATCCCGCGCACCTGGGCGAGGAACAGCCCGACCAGGTAGCAGGCCACGACCTGGGTGAGGAACCCCTTGGTGGAGGCGACGGCGATCTCCGGGCCGGCGTGGGTGTACAGGACGGCGTCGGACTCGCGCGGGATGGTCGAGCCGTTGGCGTTGCAGATCGCCAGCACCCGGGCCTTCTGGTCGCGGGCGTGCCGCAGGGCCATCAGCGTGTCCATCGTCTCGCCGGACTGGCTGATGACGACGACCAGCGTGGAGCGGTCGAGGACCGGGTCGCGGTAGCGGAACTCGCTGGCCACCTCGACCTCGACCGGGATGCGGGTCCAGTGCTCGATGGCGTACTTCGCGATCAGGCCGGCGTGGAAGGCGGTGCCGCAGGCCACCACGAAGATCTTGTCGATGTCGCGCAGTTCCTGGTCGGACAGCCGCACCTCGTCGAGCACGAGCTCGCCGTTCTCGCCGAGCCGGCCCAGCAGCGTGTCGGCGATCGCCTGCGGCTGCTCGGCGATCTCCTTCAGCATGAACCAGTCGTAGCCGCCCTTCTCGGCGGCGGCGGCGTCCCAGTCGACCGTGTAGGCCTTCGGCTCGGCCCGCTCGCCGGAGAAGTCGGTCACGGTCAGGCCGCGGCTGCGGTCGATCTCCACGACCTGGTCCTGGCCCAGCTCGCGGGCCTCGCGGGTGTGCCCGATGAACGCGGCCACGTCGGAGCCGAGGAAGTACTCGCCGTCGCCCACCCCGACGACCAGGGGGCTGCTGCGCCGGGCGGCCACCAGCGTGTCGGGCTCGGTCACCGCGGTGGCCACCAGCGTGAAGGCACCCTCCAGGCGGCGGCAGATCACCCGCATGGCCTCGGCCAGGCGCCCCTCCGCCTCCGGCAGCGCGGCGTAGGCGCGGGCCAGCAGGTGCGCGGCGACCTCGGTGTCGGTCTCCGACCCGAACTCCACGCCGTCGGCCTCGAGCTCGCTGCGGAGCGCGGCGAAGTTCTCGATGATGCCGTTGTGGATCACCGCGACGGTGCCGTCGTCGGAGACGTGCGGGTGGGCGTTGCGGTCGGTCGGCCCGCCGTGCGTGGCCCACCGGGTGTGCCCGATGCCCACCGTGGCGGCCGGCAGCGGGCGTTCGGCGAGGACCTTCTCCAGGTTGGCCAGCTTGCCGGCCTTCTTCGCCGTGCTCAGCTCACCGTCGGCGACGACCGCGATGCCGGCGGAGTCGTAGCCCCGGTACTCGAGCCGCCGCAGGCCCTCCAGGACGACGTCCCGGGCATCCTGAGGACCGACGTATCCCACAATTCCGCACATTGCACCGAGAGTACCGGTGGAGGCGGACCAGTCCGTCCTGGCGAGGCCGTGGCGCGCTCCCGCCCGACACCCGGCCCCCACGCGTCCCGCCCGTCACTCCCGGGGGCGGCGCACCGATCAGCCGACGCCGGCGACGACCTCGGCGAGGCGCGCGGCGTACGTGTCGGCCAGCTCCTGGCTGGGTGCCTCGACCATCACCCGCACGAGCTGCTCGGTGCCCGACGGCCGCAGCAGCACCCGGCCGTCGTCCCCGAGCTGCTCCTCGACGGCGTTGACCGCCTCGGCCACCGCCTCGCTCGCCGCCACCGCGAGGCGGTCGGTGACCGGGACGTTGATCAGGATCTGGGGCAGCCGCTGGACCACCGAGGCGAGCTCGGCCAGCGAGGCGCCGGTGTCCCGCATGCGGGAGAGCAGGGCCAGGCCGGTCAGGAGCCCGTCACCGGTGGTGGCGTGGTCGAGGAACACCAGATGGCCGCTCTGCTCACCACCCAGGCTCAGCCCCCCGGCGCGCAGCGCCTCGAGCACGTACCGGTCGCCCACCGCGGTGGTCTGCACGGCGATGCCGGCGTCGCGCATGGTGTGGTGGAAGCCGAGGTTGCTCATGACGGTCGCCACCACCGTGTCGCCGGTGAGCGCGCCCCGTTCGTGCAGCGACAGCGCGCACACGGCGAGGATCGCGTCGCCGTCGACCACCTCGCCCGCCGCGGTCACCGCCAGGCACCGGTCGGCGTCACCGTCGTGCGCGATCCCGAGGTCGGCGCCCTGCGCGCGCACCGCCTCGATCAGCGGGCCGAGGTGGGTGGAGCCGATGCCGTCGTTGATGTTCCAGCCGTCCGGCTCGTTGCCGATGGCGTGCACGGTCGCCCCGGCCCGGCGGTAGACGTCCGGCGCGGTCACCGCCGCCGCCCCGTGGGCGCAGTCGACGACGACGCTCAGGCCGGTGAGCGGCTTGTCCACGGTGGCGAGGACGTGCCGGGCGTAGCGCTCGGCCGCGTCGGCGAGGGGCCGGACCCGACCGATGCCCGCGCCCGTGGGGCGCAGACCGTCGGAGTTCCCGCTCAGCACGGTGCGCTCGATCGCCGCCTCGACGGCGTCGGGCAGCTTGTGACCGCCGCGGCTGAACAGCTTGATGCCGTTGTCGGGCATCGGGTTGTGGCTGGCCGAGATCATCACGCCCAGATCGGCACCGGTCTCGGCGGTCAGGTGCGCGAGCGCGGGGGTGGGCACCACCCCGGCCAGCAGCACCTCGGCCCCGGCGCTGCTCAGGCCGGCGACGACGGCGGCCTCGAGCATCTCCCCGCTGGCCCGCGGGTCACGCCCGACGACCGCGACGGGACGCGAGGTCCCGTCGCGGTCGGCGAGGACTCCGGCAGCGGCACGCGCCACCGAGAGGGACAGCTCGGGCGTGAGGTCGGCGTTGGCCAGACCTCGGACGCCGTCGGTCCCGAACAGCCTGCCCCCCATCAGCGGCGCAGCCCGTGCGGGGTCACCGCTTGGAGTACTGGGGCGCCTTGCGCGCCTTCTTCAGGCCGTACTTCTTGCGCTCGGTGACGCGGGGGTCGCGAGTGAGGAAGCCGGCCTTCTTCAGGGCCGGGCGGTCGTCGGGCTCGACCTCGATGAGTGCCCGGGCGATGGCCAGGCGCAGTGCGCCGGCCTGACCCGAGACGCCACCGCCGTGGAGCAGTCCGACGACGTCGTACTGCTCGCCCTTCTCCAGGATCACGAAGGGCTCGCGGATGAGCTGCTGGTGGACCTTGTTCGGGAAGTACTCCTCGATGGTCCGGCCGTTGAGGGTGAACTGCCCGGTGCCGGGGAGCAGGCGCACCCGGACGATGGCCTCCTTGCGGCGGCCGACGGTCTGGATGGGACGCCCGTCGGCGTCGGTCACGGTCGCGGCGTGGGTCACTGGGCCACCTGCTTGATCTCGAAGGGCTGGGGCTGCTGCGCAGCGTGGGGGTGCTCCGGGCCGGCGTACACCTTGAGCTTGGACAGCATCTGCCGCCCGAGGGTGTTGTGCGGGAGCATGCCCTTGATCGCCCGCTCGATCACGCGGTCGGGGTGCGTGCGCAGCTGGTCACCGACGTTGGTGGTCTTGAGACCACCCGGGTGACCGGAGTGCCGGTAGGCGACCTTGTCCTCGCGCTTGGAGCCGGTGAGGGCGACCTTCCCGGCGTTGACGATGACGACGAAGTCGCCGACATCGAGGTGCGGGGCGTACTGCGGCTTGTGCTTGCCGCGCAGGATCTGCGCGGTCTGGCTGGCGAGTCGGCCGAGCACCACGTCGGTGGCGTCGATGACATGCCAGGCCCGGGCGATCTCGCCGGGCTTGGGTGAGTACGTGCGCACGGCGCTCGTGTCCTCCGTCGTCGTCGGGAAGGCTGGTGGGATCGCCTCACCGAACACGGGAGACGGTGCGACACGCGGGCACCAGCCGGCTTGCGCGCGCCAACCGAGGACGATACCAGCCGGAGAAGAGGGGCCTGTCAGGCCACTTCGCGCAGACGGCCCGTCCCGACGTCGTAGACGGTTCCGCGCACCTCGCGGGAGAGCAGGTAGGGGCTCTCCTGGATCAGCCGCATGGACTCGCGGACGTCGGAGTCGACGTCGGTGAAGGCCCGCGCCGCCCACGGCGGGCGGCGGCCGGTCGCCTGCTCGACGACATCGGCGAAGGTGACGTCGTCGGTGGACTGCAGGCCGCACTCGGTGTGGTGCACCAGGACGATCTCGCGGGTGCCGAGCAGGTGCTGGGAGATGGTCAGCGACCGGATCACGTCCTCGGTGATCACCCCGCCGGCGTTGCGGATCACGTGCGCGTCCCCGACGTCGAGGCCGAGCAGGCCGAACAGCGGCATGCGGGAGTCCATGCAGGCGACCACGGCGACCTTGCGCGCGGGTGCCACCGGCTTGCTGCCGGGGAACCGCTGCGCCCAGTCCTCGTTCGCCTCGAGCATCCGGTCGATCTCGGCCACGCGTCCTCCTCGTCTCCGCCTGGCGAGGACCCTAGTGCCGGCCCCGGCGGACGACCTCGCCGAGCGCGGCCGGGTCCAGCTCCGGCCGGCCACCGGCGTGCGCCACCGTCACGGCGGCCGCCGCCCCGGCCACCCAGGCGGCGTCCTCCGGGCCGGCGCCCCCGAGCAGCGTCGCGGCGAGCGCGGCCAGCGAGGCGTCCCCGGCGCCGGTGGGGTCGACGGGGTGCCCGCCGAGGTGCGGGATCACGATCTCCCCGTCGGCCCAGCGCGGATCGGTCTCGAGCATCCCGGCGGCGGCGCCCGGCGCGGGACCGGAGCGCCATGCGACGACGTCCCCCTCCTCCCCCGCCGCCAGCGACACCAGCCGGGGACCGGCCGTCAGCAGCTCGGCGGCCGCCTCGCGGACGTCGTCCACGCCGTGCAGCGGCCGGCCCACGAGCTCCGCCGCCTCCACCCGGTCGGCCCGGACGACGTCCGCGCGGGCGAGCACCCGCTCCCGCGTCCCCGGGTCGGCGGGGGCGCCGTCGCTGACGACGATGGCTGTCGCCGGCACCCGGTCCAGCGCCGCGCGCACCGCCGCACCCGGCTGCTGGAGCTGGAGGGCGAGCAGCCGGCACCCGGCGACGAGGTCCCCGGCCGCGGCGACGTCGCCGGCGGTCAGGAGCACCCCGTCGGGCACGTGCTCCACCAGCCGCCGCCGCCCTCCGCTCTCCACGAGGTCGACGAGCAACGCCGTCGCGGCGCCCGGCCGGGTCCGCACGTGGGACACGTCGATCCCGTCCCGGGCGGCCTGCTCGCGCACCGCTGCGCCGGCCGCGTCGTCGCCCACCACCCCGACCAGCGCCACGGGCACGCCCAGCTGGGCGAACGCGACCGCCTGGTTGGCCCCCTTCCCGCCGAGCAGCTCGCGCCGTCCGGTCGCCGTGGCCGCGCCGCCGGGCGAGGGCAGCGCCGCCACCAGGAGCACGAGATCGCGGCCCACCTGACCCAGGACGACGGCGTCGGTCACGCGGGCTCCTTCCGGGCGGCACCGCCTCCGAGGGACGGCCGGGGGTGGATCGGACAGGATGTTCCCCGTGCGCACCGTCGAGGAACACCAGGCAGCCGTCGCCGCACTCCTGCCACCGCTGCCCGAGGAGGCCGTGGACCTCGCCTCGGCGCACGGCCGGGTGCTCGCCCGGGACGTCGCCGCCGCGGTCGCGCTGCCCGGTTTCGACAACTCCGCGATGGACGGCTACGCGGCGCGGTGGACGGAGGTCTCGCGCACCCCGGTGAGCCTGCCCGTCGCCGACGACATCCCGGCCGGCCGCACCGACGTCGTCGCGCTGGCGCCGGGGACCGTGCAGCGGATCATGACCGGGGCCCCGCTCCCCCCGGGCGCCGACGTGGTCGTCCCGGTCGAGCTCACCGACGGCGGCACCACCGTCGTCGAGATCCGGGACGCACCCCCTGCCGGCAGCCATCTGCGCGCGGCCGGGGAGGACATCGCCGAGGGAGTCGTCGCCCTCCGGGCCGGCAGCCCCCTCGGCGCCGCGCAACTGGGCCTGGCCGCGGCCGTCGGCGTGACCACGCTCCCGGTGCGCCGGCGGCCGCACGTCCTGGTCCTGTCGACCGGCAGCGAGCTCGTCGCACCCGGGCAGCCGCTGCTCCCCGGCCAGATCTACGAGTCCAACTCCCGGCTGCTCGTCGCCGCCGTGGAGGACGCCGGCGGAATCGCGCGGCGACTGCACTTCGTCCCCGACGACGTCGAGCAGTTCCTGGCAACCGTCCGGGCGGAGCTGGCCGGCGCCGACCTGCTGATCACCAGCGGAGGGGTGAGCGCGGGCGCCTACGAGGTGGTCAAGGACGCGTTCGGCACGCTGGGCACGGTGGACTTCGTGAAGGTGCCCATGCAGCCGGGCGGCCCGCAGGGCGCCGGCACCGTGGACGGCGTGCCCGTGGTGACGCTGCCGGGCAACCCGGTCAGCGCGTTCGTCTCCTTCGAGGTGTTCGTCCGCCCGGCCCTGCGGCGGGCCATGGGCCACGCCGATCCGGACCGGCTGCGCGTCCCGGCGCGGCTGACCGGGCCGTTGCGCTCCCCCGCCGGCCGGCGGCAGTTCCTCCGCGGCCGGTTCGACGCCGGGCAGGTCTCCCAGGTCGGGGGCCCCGGCTCGCACCTGGTGGCGCACCTGGCCCGCGCCAACTGCCTGGTCGTCGTCCCGCAGGACGTCACCGACCTCCCCGCCGGCGCCGAGGTCGACGTCGTGCTGATCGAAGGAGCACTGCAGTGAGGCGCACGGCCGAACAGGAGGAACACGGTGGACGAGAGGGCACAGCGATGACGGACGCGCGGCTCACCCACGTCGACGAGTCCGGGGCGGCCCGGATGGTCGACGTCAGCGCCAAGCAGGTCACCGCACGCGAGGCGACCGCCGCCGGCCGCGTCCTGGTCAGCCCCGAGGTGGTCGACCTCCTTCGCGGCCGGGGGGTGCCCAAGGGCGACGCCGTGGCGGTCGCCCGCATCGCCGGCATCGCCGGGGCCAAGCGGACACCGGACCTCGTGCCGCTGTGCCACCCGATCGCGCTGCACGGCGTCACCGTCGACATCGAGGTGGCCGACGAGGCGGTGGAGATCACCGCCACGGCCCGGACCGCCGACCGGACCGGGGTGGAGATGGAGGCGCTGACCGCCGTCGCCGTCGCCGGCCTCACGATGATCGACATGGTGAAGGCGGTCGACCCGCGGGCGGCGATCACCGACGTCCGGCTGCTGCGGAAGTCCGGCGGCAAGAGCGGGGAGTGGACCCGGTGAGCGCCGAGCTGCCGGCCGACGCCCGGGCGATGGTGCTCACCGCCTCCAATCGCGCGGCCGCCGGCGTCTACGACGATCGCAGCGGGAAGGCCCTCGCCGAAGGCCTGGCACGGCTCGGCTTCGACGTGGAGGGCCCGCACGTGCGGCCCGACGACGTCGCCGAGCTCGAGGCCGTGCTGCGCAACGCGGTGGATGCGGAGTTCGACGTGGTCCTGACCACGGGGGGCACCGGGCTGTCGCCCACCGACGTGACCCCCGAGGCGACCCGGGCGGTGCTGGAGCGCGAGGCGCCGGGGATCGCCGACGCCGTCCGCCGCTACGGGGCCGACAACGGCGTCCCGACGGCGGTGCTCTCCCGCGGCGTCGCCGGGACCGCCGGTCGCACCCTGATCGTCAACCTGCCCGGTTCGACCGGCGGGGTGAAGGATGCGCTCGCCGTGCTGGGGCCGCTGCTCCCCCACGTGGTCAGCCAGCTCCGCGGCGGCGACCACTGAGCGATCCGGTGGCCGGCCTCGCGGTACCCGTCTTCCTCGACGACTGGCAGATCGAGTGCTGCGAGGATCCGCCGGGCCCGGGTGATCAGGTCGGCTGGCCGCTGGTCTGGCTGGGCGACGCGGCTGGACCAGGCGGGACGGAGGTCGACTGGCAGTCCGATCCGCTGCCGGCGGAGGCGCGGAACGAGCCCGGCGACCGGGTGCTGCGGCACGGGCCCCTGGCCGCGTACTGGCGTGGCCTGGGGCCGGCGCCGGCGCACGGCCGTCTCTTGGCGGACGTGCACGGCGGGGTGCCCGACCAGGTGCCCGTGGTGCACGGCACGGTGCTCGCGGTCGACGTCGTCGACCAGGTCTGGCGGCTGGACGGCCCCCGGACCTACGTTCCGGTCCCGGGCGACTTCCGGATGCGCCGGGTGGCCCGCGGCCCGAAGTGGTTCGACGGCGGGGCCGCCGGCAGGGACGCCCTGCCCGACCCCGTGCGCTGGGACAGCGGGGTCCTCGTGCGGCTCGCGGTAGGCCCGCGCTGACCGCGCTCAGTCGGGCAGGTCGACCCGCTCGGTGTGGGTGTAGACGTTGCAGCCGTCGCCGCGCAGGAAGCCGACGAGCGTGATGCCGACCTCGCGGGCCAGCTCCACGGCCAGCGACGAGGGAGCGGACACCGCGGCCAGCACCGGGATCCCCGCCATCGCCGCCTTCTGCGTGAGCTCGAAGCTGGCCCGGCCGCTCACCATGAGCACGTGCCCGGCCAGCGGCAGCCGCCCGTCGCGGACGGCGTCGCCGACGACCTTGTCGACGGCGTTGTGCCGGCCGACGTCCTCGCGCAGCGCGACCAGCTCCCCGGTGGAGGTGAACAGCCCCGCGGCGTGCAGCCCGCCCGTCTTCTCGAACACCTGCTGCTCGGCGCGCAGCCGCTCCGGCAGCGCCAGCAGCGCCTCCAGCGGCACGCGACCGACATCCCCGGCGACGTCGTAGGAGGTCTTCGTGCGGATGGCGTCGATGCTGGCCTTGCCGCAGACCCCGCAGGAGCTCGACGTGTAGAAGTTGCGCTCCAGACCGGTGTCGGGGATCGGCACACCGGGGGCGAGGTCGACGTCGACGACGTTGTAGGTGTTGCGGCCGTCGGCGTCCACGGAGTCGCAGTAGCGCAGGCCGGCGACGTCGTCCCGCCCCGCGATGACGCCCTCCGTGGCGAGGAAGCCGTGCACGAGGTCGAAGTCGTCGCCCGGGGTGCGCATCGTGACCGCCAGCGGCGTGCCGGCCAGCCGGATCTCCAGCGGCTCCTCGGCGGCCACGGTGTCGGCCCGGGTGGTGCGTTGCGCTCCGCGGATGCGGAGGACCGGCGTCCGGCTGGTGACTCGTCCCACGCCGAGGACGGTACCCACGTCCGCGCGGCGGGGCAGCGGCCCTACGGTTCGGGCATGGACCCGCTGCCGCCGTTCAGCGCCGTGATCCTCGCCGGCGGCCGGGCGGCCCGGCTCGGCGGGCAGGCCAAACCGCAGCTGCTGGTCGGCGGCCGCCCGATCCTGGCCGCCGTCCTCGACGCAGCGGCGGACGCCGAGCGGCGCATCGTCGTGGGGCCCCCGCAGCCGGTTCCGCCGGACGTCGTGCTGGTGCGCGAGCAACCCCCCGGCGGCGGGCCGGTCGCGGGCGTCCGGGCGGGGCTCGCAGACGTCGAGACCGACGTCGTCGTGGTCCTGGCCGGAGACCTCCCCTTCCTGACCCCCGGCCTGGTCGAGGGCCTCCGGGAACGCCTCACCGGCGACGGCGTGCTCGTCGTCGACGACACCGGACGCGACCAGTACCTGCTCGGCGCCTGGCGGACGGCGGCACTCCGGTCGGCGACGGCCCGCGTGCAGGGGCCGACGTCCCTGCGCCGGGTGCTGGGGTCGATCGCCGTGCGACGCTGGCGCCCCGACGCCCCGGCCGGCGCGGCACCGCCGTGGCTGGACTGCGACACCCCGGCCGACCTGGCCCGCGCACGCGCGATCGCCGACGGCCACCTGGCCCCCCGGGCGCCCCGCCCCGCCCCCCCGGTGCTGCCGCGCTTCCAGGCGCCCCACGACCCCCGCTGACCGCATACCGTCCGGTCGTCCCGCACCGAGAGGTCCCGATGCGTCGTCGCCGTGCCGTCGTCCTGCTTCCCGCCGTCCTGCTGCTGGCCACCGCCTGCACGGAGGCGGTGCCGGGGGTCGCCAGTCCCGGTGGGCCGGCGTCGTCCACGTCCGCCCCGCCCCCCAGCGACGGTCCGGCCCCACCGCCGGAGCCGGCACCGGCACCGGCACCGGCACCGACCGATGAACAGCTGCCGCAGGACGGCTCGTTCCCCGCGGACACCGCGGACGACTCCGGGGCCGCCCAGCCGGGTGCGGCGGACGACCCGCCGGGCTCGATGCGCATCGACGGCCTCCGGCTGTCGACCCGCGACGGCTACACCCGCCTCGTCGTCGACCTGAGCGGCAGCGGTGTCCCGGAGTGGTCCGTCGGCTACTCCGAGCCGTCCGGTCCCGGCGGTGGCCCGGTCGACATCGCCGGCGACGCGTTCCTGCGGGTGCAGGTGCGGACGCAGGCGGCCCCGGGCGGCCAGTCGACGTCGCGGGTCAGGACGAGCCCGGGGCCGGTCGTCGAGGCCCGGACCACCGGCTTCTTCGAGGGGTACGAGGAGGTCCTGATCGGCATCGACGGTGGGGAGCAGCCGTTCCGGGCCTTCGCGCTGACCGATCCGGGCCGGATCGTGGTCGACGTCCGCTACGGCTGACCTCCGCCGGTGTACCGGGGGCGGCCGCGGGGGTAGGGCGGTCGGCATGCGCATCGTTCTCGCCGGTGCCCACGGGCAGATCGCCCGTCGGCTCACCCGGCTGCTGGCAGCCCGCGGGGACACCGTCCTCGGCATCGTCCGCAACCCCGACCACGAGCCGGATCTGCGTGCCGACGGGGCAGACCCCGTCGTGCTCGACCTCGAGTCGGCATCGGTCGACGAGGTCGCCGGCGCCCTCGCCGCCGCGGACGCGGTGGTGTTCGCCGCCGGGGCCGGCCCGGGGAGCGGCCCGGACCGCAAAGACACCGTCGACCGCGGCGCGGCCGTCCTGCTCGCCGACGCCGCCGAGCGCGCCGGGGTGCAGCGCTACCTGCTCGTGTCGTCGATGGGTGTCGACTCGGTGGCCGGAGGCCGGCGGCCGGAGGGCATGGACGACGTCTTCACCGCCTACCTGCAGGCCAAGCTGGCGGCCGAGCAGGACCTGCTCGGCCGGTCGGCCCTGCGGACGACGGTCCTGCGGCCGGGCGGTCTGACCGACGACGCCGGCACGGGCCGGGTGACGCTCCAGCGATCGGTGGACATGGGCCGGGTACCGCGCGACGACGTCGCCGCCGTGCTGGTCGCGCTCCTCGACGCCGGCGCGGACGGCGCCGTGCTCGAGCTGGTCGCCGGCGACACCACGATCGACGAGGCGGTCGCCGACGTGGCACGAGGGAACGGCCCCGCCGCAGGTGGGAACACCCCCTGACCCCCGCAGCTCGCACCCTCGCAGCGGGGAGCCCGCAGGGGGCCGGTGGGGCCGGCGGGGCGGTTCCTCAGGCGCGGCGGGCGCGCGTGACCAGCGCCCGGGCGGCCAGCTCCTCGTCGACCGGGTAGTCGACCCGGACCAGCGTCAGCCCGCCGGCCGGGGCGACCGGGACCTCGCTGGACCGCTCGGTGCGGGAGAGCAGCGCGGCCGGCCACTCCGGTGGCCGGCGCCCCTCGCCGACGGCGGTCAGGGCACCGACGAGGCTGCGCACCATCGAGTGGCAGAAAGCGTCGGCGGACGCGCTCACCGTGATCAGCCGGCCCTCCCGGGCGACGGCCAGGGCCAGCAGGGTGCGGATGGTGGTGGCCCCCTCGCGGCGCCGGCAGAACGCCGCGAAGTCGTGCTCGCCGAGCAGCAGTCCCGCGGCCTGGACCATGGCGCCGTCGTCGAGCGTCCGAGGCCAGCCGACGGTGTCGGCGCGGCGCAGCGGCGGGGGCCCGGCGGGGTCGTCGGTCAGCCGGTAGACGTAGTGCCGGCCCAGGGCACTGAACCGGGCATCGAACTCCGCAGGCACCTCGTCGACGCCCACGACGGCGATGTCGGCCGGCAGCACCCCCCGCAGCCGGCGGACCAGCCGCTGCCCCTGCTCCTCCCACACCGCCCGGGGGACGTCGCAGTGCGCGACCTGCCCGGTGGCGTGCACGCCCGCGTCGGTCCGGCCGGCGACGGTGAGATCGACGGGCACCCGCAGCACCATGGCCAGCGCCTGCTCGAGGTCGCCCTGGACGGTGCGCTGCCCGGGCTGGCGCGCCCAGCCGTGCAGCGCCGTGCCGTCGTAGGAGACGTCCAGTCGAAGACGGACGAGCCCGTCCCCCCTCGGGGGGACGGGCTCGTCCGGGACGTGCAGGTGATCCAGGGTCTTACTTGGGGTCGGGCGCAGCGTCCCCGCCGGGAGCGTTGGCGCTCTCGGTGGCGGCGTCCTGGGTCTCCGCGGCGTTGATCTCCGCGGCCGCGGCGTCGGCCAGCTCCGGGGAGACGTTGTCGCCCTCGACCACGACGCCGTTCTCGGCGGTGGGCTCGCGGTCGACGTCGCCGTCGTCCTGGCGCTCACCGTCGGGCACGAAGACGTCGGTGACGACCTCGTCGGGGCTGTCGGCCGAGTCGGCCGAATCAGCGGAGTCCGCCGAGTCGGTGGCGTCCGCGGTGACCTCGCCGGACGCGGCGGCCGCACCGGCACCGGAGGCGAACCGGGTACCCCGGGCGCGCTCGGCCTCGCCGACGGCCTGCTGACCAACGGTCAGGGCCTCGACCAGCTCGATGACCGCCATGGGGGCGTTGTCGCCCTTGCGGGGGCCGACCTTGGTGATCCGGGTGTAGCCGCCGGGACGGTTCTCGTAGCGAGGGCCGATCTCGGCGAAGAGGGTGTGGACGACGTCCTTGTCCCGGATGGTCGTCATGACCTGACGGCGGGCGTGCAGGTCACCGCGCTTGGCGAAGGTCACGAGCTTCTCGGCCAGGGGACGCAGGCGCTTCGCCTTGGTCTCGGTGGTCGTGATCCGCCCGTGCTCGAACAGCGAGGTGGCCAGGTTGGCCAGCATCAGCCGCTCGTGCGAGGGGGACCCGCCGAGACGGGGGCCCTTGGTGGGGGTGGGCATGTCGGTCCTTCCTCAGGCGGCCGGAGGGAGTGCCGGCTGCGTCCTTGGTGGTGCTGCGTCCTGTGGTGCTGAAGTCCTGTGGTGCTGTCGTCCAGTGTCGCTGGCCGGACGGGGAGGCCGGACGGCGGGTCGCCCCGCCGTCCGGCCCCACCGGCTCAGAGCTGCTCGGTCTCCTGGAAGGAGGTCTCGCTGTACTCGACGTCGGAGTACTCGGGCGAACCCTGGTACGCGTCGGTCTCGTAGCCCTCGTCGTAGCTCTCGATCGAGGAGGGGATGAACCCGGGCGGGCTGTCCTTGAGCGCGAGGCCCATGGCGGCCAGCTTCATCTTGACCTCGTCGATCGACTTGGCCCCGAAGTTCCGGATGTCCAGCAGATCGGCCTCGGAGCGCGTCACGAGCTCGCCGACGGTGTGCACGCCCTCGCGCTTGAGGCAGTTGTAGGACCGGACGGTGAGGTCCATGTCCTCGATCGGCATCGAGAAGTTCGCGATGTCGGCGGCCTCGGCCGGGCTGGGCCCGACCTCGATGCCCTCGGCGTCGACGTTCAGCTCGCGCAGCAAGCCGAACAGCTCCACCAGGGTCGACCCGGCGGAGGCGATGGCGTCGCGCGGGGCGAGGGAGGGCTTCGTCTCGACGTCGACCACGAGGCGGTCGAAGTCGGTGCGCTGCTCGACACGCGTGGCCTCGACGGCGTAGGTCACCTTGAGGACCGGCGAGTAGATCGAGTCGACGGGGATGCGGCCGATCTCCTGGCCGGGCTGCTTGTTCTGCGGCGCGGGGACGTAGCCGCGGCCACGCTCCACGACCAGCTCGACCTCGAGACGACCCTTGCCGTTGAGGGTGGCGATGTGCAGGTCGGGGTTGTGCACCTCGACACCGGCCGGGGGCGCGATGTCGGCGGCGGTGACCTCGCCGGGGCCCTGCTTGCGCAGGTACATCGTCACCGGCTCGTCGGAGTCGGAGCTGACGACCAGGCCCTTGAGGTTGAGGATGATCTCGGTGACGTCCTCCTTGACGCCCGGCACGGTGGTGAACTCGTGCAGGGTGCCCTCGATGCGGATGCTGGTGACAGCAGCGCCGGGGATCGAGGACAGCAGGGTGCGACGCAGGGAGTTGCCGAGGGTGTAGCCGAACCCGGGCTCGAGGGGCTCGATGACGAACCGCGAACGCGACTCGGTGATCGTCTCCTCGGTGAGGGTGGGGCGCTGTGCGATCAGCATGGTGGTTCTCCTTCAGGTCCTCCGGCGACCGCCATATGACGCCGTGAGGGGGGTGGTGCCGGCGGGGCGGGCATCTGTCCGCCCGCCCCGCCGTCCTGCTCCCCGGAGCCACGTTCGGCCCCGGGTGTGTGCGCTTACTTGGAGTAGAGCTCCACGATCAGCTGCTCCTGGACCGGGGTGTCGATCACCTGGCGGGCCGGGATGCTGTGCACGAGCACCCGCAGCTGGCTGCTGATGACCTCGAGCCAGGCCGGGACGGGGCGCTCGCCGGCGCGGGCCTGGGCGATCTCGAACGGCAGCATCGTGCGCGACTTCTCCGCGACCTCGATGATGTCGTTCTCGCTCACCCGGTAGGACGGGATGTCGACCTTGCGGCCGTTCACCCGGATGTGGCCGTGGCGCACCAGCTGGCGGGCCATGTCGCGGGACTCGGCGAAGCCGGCCCGGTAGACCACGTTGTCCAGCCGCGACTCCAGGATCTGGAGGAGGACCTCACCGGTCTTGCCGGTCTTGCGGTTGGCCTCTTCGTAGTAGCCGCGGAACTGCTTCTCCAGCACGCCGTAGATGCGGCGGGCCTTCTGCTTCTCGCGGAGCTGGAGGAGGTACTCGCTGTCCTTGGTGCGGCCGCGGCCGTGCTCACCCGGCGGGTAGGGGCGGATCTCGATCGGGCACTTCGGGGACTCGCACTTGCTGCCCTTGAGGAAGAGCTTCATCTTCTCGCGCCGGCAGAGGCGGCAGTCGGCTCCGGTGTAACGGGCCACGTCAAATACTCCTGTTTCGTCTCGTCAGTGACCGGTCAGACCCGGCGGCGCTTCTTGGGGCGGCAGCCGTTGTGCGGCTGCGGCGTCACGTCCTGGATCTGGCCGACCTCGAGGCCGGTGGCCTGCAGGGAGCGGATGGCCGTCTCGCGACCGGAGCCCGGGCCCTTCACGAAGACGTCGACCTTGCGCATGCCGTGCTCCTGCGCCTTGCGGGCAGCGTTCTCGGCAGCCATCTGCGCCGCGAACGGCGTGGACTTGCGCGAGCCCTTGAAGCCCACGTGCCCGGCCGACGCCCAGCTGATCACGTTGCCGTTCGGGTCGGTGATCGACACGATCGTGTTGTTGAACGTGCTCTTGATGTGCGCGGCGCCGTGGGCGACGTTCTTCTTCTCCTTGCGGCGGACCTTCTTGGCACCAGCCGCGGTGCGAGCCCTGGGAGGCATGTCTCTCCGGTTCCTTCAGTTGCTATGGCCTGGGGGTGCTGCCAGAGGCAGCCCGCGGCGCACCGTCACTCCCGCCCTCACGGGTCGCCGTGACGGCGCGCTACGCGGCTTACTTCTTGCCGGCCTTCTTCTTGCCGGCGATGGTCTTGCGCGGGCCCTTGCTCGAGCGCGCGTTGGTCTTGGTGCGCTGACCGTGGACCGGGAGTCCACGGCGGTGACGCAGCCCCTGGTAGCAACCGATCTCCACCTTGCGGCGGATGTCGCCTGCGACCTCGCGGCGGAGGTCACCCTCGACGCGGAAGTGCTCGTCGATGTAGTCACGCAGCTTCAGCAGGTCCTCGTCGCCGAGGTCCTTGACGCGCAGGTCCGGGCTGACGCCCGTCGCGGCCAGGGTCTCCTTGGCGTGGGACTTGCCGATGCCGTAGATGTAGGTGAGCGCGATCTCCATCCGCTTCTCGCGGGGCAGGTCGACGCCGGCCAGTCGTGCCATGTTCTGGGTGCTCCCTGTTCGTTCGACTCAGCCCTGGCGCTGCTTGTGCCGGGCGTTGTCGCAGATGACCATGACCCGGCCGTGCCGGCGGATCACCTTGCACTTGTCGCAGATCTTCTTCACCGACGGCTGGACCTTCACCGGTGCCGCCCCTCATTCCTGTCGATCGTGTGCCGGTCCCGCGCCGCCGGTCGGGCTGGCGCGGTCCGGGCGATTACTTGTACCGGTAGACGATGCGACCGCGGGTCAGGTCGTAGGGCGAGAGCTCCACGACCACGCGGTCCTCGGGCAGGATGCGGATGTAGTGCTGGCGCATCTTGCCGCTGATGTGGGCGAGCACCCGGTGCCCGTTCTGCAGCTCGACCCGGAACATCGCATTGGGCAGCGGCTCGACGACACGACCTTCGACCTCGATGGCCCCGTCCTTCTTCGCCATTCCCTGCACGCGCTCCTTGACTCGGTGGTCCATGTCCCCGCCCGGCCGCAGGGGAACCCCGTCGGACGAGCGAGTGGTTGCAGATCGGGTGGTGCTGACGCTCTCGCGAGGGCGCCTCGCGTCACGCGGCCACAGCACGACGACGAAGCGGCGCGAACGCCGTCGTTCACTGTACCCCGGCGTCCCATCCGTCACCAACCCGCCCTGGGAGCGAACCGGAGTGAGAGGCGGCACGTCGGACCGCGTCCCCCTGCAGGGACCCGCCGCGAGCTCGCCGGCGGCGGCAGGAGGCCCGCGTCCTGGTCGATCCCGCGCGAGCTCGGGCCCCGCCCCGGGGCGGGGCCGTCAGGTGCGGGGCGTGATCCCGAACGGCGCCAGGCCGGCGACGCCGCCGTCCTCGGCGGTCAGGACCCACGGGCCCTCGGGGGTGATGGCGACCGAGTGCTCGAAGTGCGCGGCCCGGGAACCGTCCTTGGTCACCACGGTCCAGCCGTCCTCCAGCTCGGCGGTCGCCGGGTCCCCCACGGTGACCATCGGCTCGATCGCCAGGACCAGCCCGGGCACCAGCTTGGGCCCGCGCCCCGGGCGGCCGTAGTTGAGCACGTGCGGGTCCTGGTGCATCTCGGTCCCGATCCCGTGGCCGCCGTAGTGGTCGACGATGCCGTAGGGGTGCGTCTCGGCCGTGATGGTCTGCTCGACGGCGTGGCTGATGTCGGTCAGCCGACCGCCCGCGAGGGCCCGGGCCAGGCCGGCCCACATCGAGCGCTCGGTGACGTCGAGCAGGGCGGCGTCCTCGGCGGAGGGCTCACCCACGGTCACGGTGATCGCGGAGTCGCTGTGCCAGCCCTGCAGGATCGCGCCGCAGTCGATGGAGATGTTGTCCCCCGCCGCCAGCCGGCGATCGGGGTTCGGGATGCCGTGCACGATCTCCTCGTTGACCGAGGCGCAGATCGTGCCGGTGAACCCGTGGTAGCCGAGGAAGTTCGGCACGGCACCGGCGGAGCGGATGTGGTCCTCGGCGATCGCATCGAGCTCCTTGGTGCTCACCCCCGGCTGCACCGCGGCCCGCACCGCGGCCAGCGCTCCCGCCGTGATGAGCCCCGAGGCGCGCATGAGCTCGATCTCGTGCGGTGTCTTGATCTGGATCATGCGTCCACTCCACTTCGCGAGCAGCGGGATCCGGGAGAGCATGCCCGCGCTCATGCGCCGGGCCGCCACACGTGTGCGGCGCTCAGCCGGCGCTCGATTCGTCGCCGGAACAGGCCTCCAGCGCGTCCATCGCCCGGGCTGTGACCTCGTCGACCTCGCCGATCGCGTCGATGCGGGCGAGCAGGCCTGCGCTCTCGTAGAAGCCGGACAGCGGGGCGGTCTGTTCCCGGTAGACACCCAGGCGGTGACGCACGGTCTCCGGCTTGTCGTCGTCGCGCTGCACCATCTGACCGTCGACGAGCATGCGCCGACCCGACAGCCGCCGGACCAGCTCCTCCTCGTCCACGACGAGCTCCAGCACGCAGTCGAGGCCGTGACCGAGCTCGCCGAGCGACTCCCGGAGCTGCTCGGCCTGGGCGATCGTGCGGGGGAAGCCGTCGAGCAGGAAGCCGGCGGCGGCATCCGCCTCGGCGAGCCGGTCCCTGACCATCGCCACGGTGATCTCGTCCGGCACCAGATCGCCGGCGTCCATGTAGGTCTTGGCCTTTCGGCCGAGCTCCGTCTGGCCGCTCACGTTCGCCCGGAAGATGTCCCCGGTCGAGATGGCGGGGACGCCGAGCTTGCCGGCGACGATCTGCGCCTGGGTGCCCTTGCCCGCTCCGGGCGGCCCCAGGAGGACGACCCGCACTACTTCAGGAACCCTTCGTAGTTGCGCTGGTTGAGTTGCGTCTCGATCTGCTTCACCGTCTCCAACCCCACTCCGACCATGATGAGCACCGCGGTCCCACCGAACGGGAAGTTCTGGTTCTGCCCTTCCTGCGTGATCGACAGGAACAGGTTCGGCAGCACGGCCACCGTCCCCAGGTACAGCGACCCGGGCAAGGTGATCCGGGACAGAACGTACTGCAGGTACTCCGCGGTGGGCCGACCAGGACGGATGCCGGGGATGAAGCCGCCATAGCGCTTCATGTCGTCGGCCCGCTCCTCGGGGTTGAACGTGATCGACACGTAGAAGTACGTGAAGAAGACGATCAGCCCGAAGTAGAAGACGACGTGGACGGGACTGCTCTGGTCGATGATGTAGTTCTCGAAGAACTGGCGGACGGCGCCGGTCTCGCTCCCCTGGAGCTGGGTGATCAGCTGCGGGAGGTAGAGCAGCGACGAGGCGAAGATGACCGGGATGACGCCGGCCTGGTTGACCTTGAGCGGCAGGTACGTCGACGTGCCGCCGTACATCCGACGCCCGACCATCCGCTTGGCGTACTGCACCGGGATCCGGCGCTGGGCCTGCTCGACGTAGACGACCGCACCGATGATGAGCAGCGCGAAGACGCAGACGATGGCGAAGACCACGCCGCCGCGGGTCTGCAGGATGGACCCGCCCTCGGCCGGGATGCGCGCCGCGATGGAGGTGAAGATCAGCACGGACATGCCGTTGCCGATCCCCTTCTCGGTCAGCAGCTCGCCCAGCCACATGATCAGCGCGGTGCCCGCGGTCAGGGTGATCACCAGGATGACCGTCGACCACACCGAGTCCGAGGCGATGATGTTGTCCGGGCAGCCCGGGAACAGCTGACCGCTGCGCGCCAGGGCGATGATGCCGGTGCTCTGCAGGACGGCCAGGGCGATCGTGAGGTACCGGGTGTACTGGGTCAGCTTGGCCTGACCCGACTGCCCTTCCTTCTTCAGCTGCTCGAACCGTGGGATGACCACGACCAGCAGCTGCACGATGATGCTCGCCGTGATGTACGGCATGATGCCGAGCGCGAAGACGCTCAGCCGCAGCAGCGCACCGCCGGAGAAGAGGTTGACCAGCGAGTAGAGGTCGCGCTGGTCGGACGCCTGCGCCTGCTCGAGGCAGTTGTTGATCGCCTCGACCGACACCCCCGGCCCCGGCACCGCGGCGCCCAGCCGGTAGACGGCGATGATCGCCAGGGAGAACAGCAGCTTGCGCCGGAGGTCTGGCGTCCGGAACGCCGCGGCGAACGCCTGCAGCACGTGCCCTCCCCTGTGTGGTCGGTCCCGAGGTTAGCAATGCAGCCGACGACCCCCGGGACGCCTCGCGTCCCGGGGGTCGTGGGTGCTTCAGAGAACGGTGGTGCTGCCTCCGGCCGCGCCGATCTTCTCGGCGGCGGACGAGGAGAAGCCGTGCGCCTGGACGTCGACCTTCACGCCGCCCAGCTCGCCGGTGCCGAGCACCTTGACGGGCTGACCGCGGCGCACGGCGCCGGCGTCGGCCAGGGTGTCCGGGGTGACCGGGCCGCCCTTCGGGAACAGCGCGGCGATCCGGTCGAGGTTGACGACCTGGAAGACGACCTTGTTGGGGCTCTTGAAGCCGGAGAGCTTGGGCAGCCGCATGTGCAGCGGGGTCTGCCCACCCTCGAACCGCGCGTGCGTGTTGCCCCGCGCGCCGGTGCCCTTGGTGCCGCGACCGGCGGTCTTGCCCTTGGAGCCCTCACCACGGCCGACGCGCGTCTTGGCGGTGTGGGCGCCCGGGGCCGGACGCAGGTGGTGAACCTTCAGTGTCATAGCGAGTCTTTCCTCAGACTTCTTCGACGCGCACGAGGTGCGGGACCGTCGCGACCATCCCGCGGATCTCGGGACGGTCCTCCTGGACGACCGAGTCGTGGATGCGCTTGAGCCCGAGCGTCCGCAGCGTCTCCCGCTGGTTCTGCTTGCGCCCGATCCCCGACTTGACCTGGGTGATCTTGAGCTGTGCCATCTCAGACTCCCTGACCCGCACGCGCGCGGAGCATGGCGGCCGGGGCCACGTCCTCGAGGGGCAGTCCGCGGCGGGCCGCGATCTCCTCGGGGCGGACGAGGTCCTTCAGCGCCTGCATCGTGGCGTGCACGATGTTGATCGGGTTCGACGAGCCGAGGCTCTTGGAGAGCACGTCGTGGATCCCGGCGCACTCGAGCACGGCACGCACCGGGCCACCGGCGATGACACCGGTACCGGGGCTGGCCGGCTTGAGCAGCACCACACCGGCGGCCGCCTCACCCTGCACCGGGTGCGGGATGGTGCTGGCGATGCGCGGCACGGCGTAGAAGTGCTTCTTGGCCTCCTCGACGCCCTTGGCGATCGCCGCGGGCACCTCCTTGGCCTTGCCGTAGCCGACGCCGACCTTGCCGTCGCCGTCGCCGACGATCACCAGGGCGGTGAAGCTGAAGCGCCGTCCACCCTTGACGACCTTCGACACGCGGTTGATGGCCACCACGCGCTCGATGTAGTTGCTCTTCTCGGCGGGCGCGCCTCCGGGGCCCCGCCCGCCGTCACGGCGGTCCCGGCGGTCGTTGCCGCCGCCGGCGCCGCCGCCGCGTCGCTGTGGTCCTGGCATCAGACGTCCCTCTCGATCTGCTTCTGCACGGTGTTCGGAGTGCTGGTCATCAGAAGTCCAGCCCACCCTCACGGGCGCCGTCGGCGAGCGCGGCGATGCGACCGGCGTACCGGTTGCCCCCGCGGTCGAAGACCACGGCGGAGATGCCGGCGGCCTTCGCCCGGTCGGCGATGAGCGCGCCCACCTGGCGGGCGAGGGCCGACTTGTCGCCGTCGGCGCCACGCAGGCCCATGGTCGAGGCGCTGGCCAGCGTGCGGCCGGCGGTGTCGTCGACGAGCTGCACGTGGATGTGCCGCGCCGAGCGCTTGACCACCAGGCGCGGACGCTCCGGCGTGCCGGCGACGCGCTTGCGCAGCCGGTTGTGCCGGCGCAGCCGCGAGACGCGGCGCGCCGTGCTGATGTCGGTGCCGACCGGCTTGTGCACCCGGGCGGCCTTCTCGGTGTTCGCTGCCTGAGCCATCACTTACCCGTCTTCCCGACCTTGCGCTTGACGACCTCGCCCTGGTACCGCACGCCCTTGCCCTTGTACGGGTCGGGCCGGCGGATCTTGCGGATCTTGGCGGCGACCTCGCCGACCTGCTGCTTGTCGATCCCGCTGACCCGCAGGCGGGTCGGCGACTCGACGGCGAAGGAGATCCCCTCGGGGGCCTTCACCGGCACCGGGTGGCTGAAGCCCAGGGCGAACTCGAGGTCCGAGCCGCGCGCCTGGACGCGGTAACCCACACCGACGATCTCGAGGGTCTTCGTGTAGCCCTCGGTGACGCCGGTGATCATGTTGGCGATGAGCGTCCGCGACAGCCCGTGGAGGGCCCGGTTCTGGCGCTCGTCGTTGGGACGGAGCACGCGCAGCGTGCCGTCCTCGTCGCGCTCCACCGTGATGGGCGCGGCGACCGTGTGGCTCAGCGAGCCCTTCGGTCCCTTGACGTTGACCGTCTGACCGTCGATGGCGATGTCCACACCGCTCGGCACGGCGATGGGGAGACGTCCGATCCGTGACATTGTCGTTCGCTCCCTTACCAGACGTAGGCGAGGACTTCCCCACCCACGCCCTTCTTGTTCGCCTGCTTGTCCGTCAGCAGCCCGGTCGACGTCGAGATGATCGCGACGCCCAGGCCGCCGAGGACCTTGGGCAGCGAGTTCGACTTCGCGTAGACGCGCAGGCCCGGCTTGGACACCCGCCGGACGCCGGCGATGCTGCGCTCGCGGTTCGGGCCGTACTTGAGGTCGATCTGCAGCTGCTTGAAGGTGCTGCCGTCCTTCTCGATGTCACTGACGTTCCAGCCGGCGATGTAGCCCTCCTGCTGGAGGATCTCGGCGATGTGCGTCTTGAGCTTCGAGGACGGCATGACCGTGCTGTCGTGGTACGCCTGGTTGGCGTTCCGCAGTCGCGTGAGCATGTCCGCGATCGGGTCGGTCATCGTCATGGTGTGGTGCCTCTCTCGCCGCGGTTCCGCACGTTTCCCGAGTGCTTCGGTGGTCGTGGGCCTGTCGGCGAACGGTGGAGCTGTGGTGCGGCCGGAACGAGTGCGCCGGCCGGTGGTGCGGTCCTTACCAGGAGGACTTGCGGACGCCCGGGAGCTCCCCGGCGTGCGCCATCTCCCGCAGGCAGATCCGGCAGAGGCCGAACTTGCGGAAGACCGAGTGGGGACGGCCGCACCGCTGGCAGCGGGTGTAGCCGCGGACCGCGAACTTCGGCTTGCGGGCCGCCTTGTTGATCAGAGCCTTCTTGGCCATGGTTGTCTCCTACCGGCTCAGCGGATGGTGGTCACGACGGGCTGGCCGGCGAAGGGGAAGCCGAGCTGGCGGAGCAGCTCGCGACCCTCCTCGTCGTTGGTCGCGGTGGTGACCAGGGTGATGTCCATGCCGCGCTGCCGGTCGATCCTGTCGACGTCGATCTCGCGGAACATCGACTGCTCGTTGAGGCCGAAGGTGTAGTTGCCGTGGCCGTCGAACTGCTTGGGGTTCAGCCCGCGGAAGTCGCGGATGCGGGGCAGGGCCAGCGACAGCAGCCGGTCGAGGAACTCCCACATGCGGTCGCCGCGCAGGGTGACCTTGGCGCCGATCGGCATGCCCTCGCGGAGCTTGAACTGCGCGATGGACTTGCGGGCCCGCACGACCGCCGGCTTCTGGCCGGTGATCGCGGTGAGGTCGCGGACGGCACCGTCCATCAGCTTGGCGTCACGCGTGGCCTCGCCGACGCCCATGTTGACGACGATCTTCGTCAGGCGCGGGATCTGCATGACGTTCTCGAAGCCGAACTCCGACTGCAGCGCCGGGGCGATGGCCTCGCGGTAGTGGGCGAGCATGCGGGGCAGCTCGCGGGTGGGTGCGCTCCCAGTTGAGGAGGTCATGGCGTTCAGAGGTCCTTACCGGTTCGCCGCGAGACGCGGACGCTGCGGCCGTTGTCGTCCTTGCGGTACCCGACACGGGTGGGCTTGTCCTCGGAGTCGATCACCATCACGTTGCTCACGTGGATGGGAGCCTCCTGCGTGACGATCCCGCCCTGCTGGGCACCGCGCTGGCTCGAGCTGATGGCGGTGTGCTTCTTCACGCGCCCGACGCCCTCGACCAGGACGCGCTGGACCTTCGGGAAGGCGGCGATGACGCGGCCCTTCGCGCCCTTGTCCTTGCCGGACAGGACGACGACGGTGTCACCCTTCTTCACCTTCATGGACGGCGTCTTGCCGTTGCTGGCGCTAGCCATGATCACAGCACCTCCGGTGCGAGCGAGATGATCCGCATGAAGCGCTTGTCGCGGAGCTCGCGGCCCACAGGGCCGAAGATGCGCGTACCGCGCGGGTCGCCGCTGTCGCGGATGATGACCGCGGCGTTCTCGTCGAAGCGGATGTAGGAGCCATCCGGACGACGGCGCTCCTTGACGGTGCGCACGATGACCGCCTTGACGACGTCACCCTTCTTGACGCCGGCACCGGGCAGCGCATCCTTCACGGTGCCGACGATGATGTCGCCGATGCCCGCGTAGCGTCGCCCGGAACCGCCGAGCACCCGGATGCAGAGGATCTCCTTCGCACCGGTGTTGTCGGCGACTCGCAGCCGCGACTCCTGCTGGATCACGTCCCTACTCCCAAAATCTTGTGGTGACAGCCGGGCCGGATCGGTGAACCGGCTGTCCGGTAACCGCGTGCCGACGCACCGGCGGCGAGCCGCCGGTGCGTACGGAGCACGGGTACCGGGATGCGGCGCGCGCTCCTCCGCGAGGAGGTGCGATGCGCGCCAGTCGTCCAGAGTACGCGTACCGCTCTGGTGTTGTGCTACGGCCCCGGGAGGGACCGCGTCCTGCTGGCGGTTACTTGGCCTTCTCGAGGATCTCGACCAGCCGCCACCGCTTGGTGGCCGACGTCGGCCGGGTCTCCATGATCTGCACCCGGTCACCGACGCCCGCGACGTTCTGCTCGTCGTGCACCTTGAGCTTGTTCGTCCGGCGGATGACCTTGCCGTAGAGGGCGTGCTTCACACGGTCCTCGACCTCGACGACGATGGTCTTCTGCATCTTGTCGCTGACCACGAGGCCCTCACGGACCTTGCGGTACCCACGACCGGCCAGGCCGGGGCCCGACGCTTCCTGGGTCTCGCTCATGCCACACCCTCGTTCGGGGCGACCGAGAGACCCAGCTCGCGCTCGCGCATGATCGTGTAGATCCTGGCGATGTCGCGACGAACGGTCTGCAGTCGCCGGTTGTTGTCCAGCTGGCCGGTGGCCACCTGGAAGCGCAGGTTGAACAGTTCTTCCTTGGACTCACGGAGCCGCGCGGCGAGCTCGTCGACGGAGAGCTCGCGAAGCTCCGGAGCGGTCAGGCCGGCGGCCATCACACCTCTCCTTCACGGGTGATGAAGCGGCACTTCATGGGGAGCTTGTGGATCGCGCGGCGCATGGCCTCGCGGGCCACCGGCTCGGCGACACCCGAGAGCTCGAACATGATGCGCCCGGGCTTGACGTTCGCGACCCACCACTCCGGCGAACCCTTACCGGAACCCATGCGGGTCTCGGCGGGCTTCTTGGTCAGCGGACGGTCCGGGTAGATAGAGATCCACACCTTTCCGCCACGCTTGATGTGCCGGGTCATGGCGATACGGGCGGACTCGATCTGCCGGTTGGTCACGTAGGCCGGCTCGAGCGCCTGGATCGCGTACTCACCGAAGTTGATCGCGGTGCCGCCCTTGGCCCGGCCGCCACGGTCGGGGTGGTGCTGCTTGCGGTGCTTGACGCGCCGTGGGATCAGCACGGTCAGCTCCCCTGCTCGTCGGTGGTGGTGGTCTCGGTGGCCGTCGTGTCGGTGGCCGTCGTCCCCGCGGCCACGTTCTCCGCGGCAGAGGTGGCCTCCGGGCCGGCGGCCTCGGCGACGGTCTGCTCGGCGGTGGACTCGCCGGAGGTCTGCGCGACCGGAGCGGTCTCGGTGGCGTCGGCAGCCGGCCCCGTGGTGGGGGTCTCGGCCGCGGCGCGACCGGCCTCGGTGCCGCCGGCGGTCGTGCCGGAGGACCCGGAACGACGCTGCGGGCGCTGGGCCCGCTCACGACGCTGCTGGCGGTCGGCGAGCGCCTCCAGGGCCGCGCGCTCGGCGCGCGATCCGCTGACGTCGCCCTTGTAGATCCACACCTTCACGCCGATGCGGCCGAAGGTGGTGCGGGCCTCGTAGATGCCGTAGTCGATGTTCGCGCGCAGCGTGTGCAGCGGCACACGACCCTCGCGGTAGAACTCCGACCGGCTCATCTCGGTGCCACCCAGGCGACCCGAGCACTGCACCCGGATGCCCTTGACCTGCGGGCTGCGCTGAGCCGACTGCATGGCCTTGCGCATGGCACGACGGAAGCTGACCCGGCTGGAGAGCTGCTCGGCGACGCCCTGGGCGACCAGCTGCGCGTCGGACTCGGGGTTCTTGACCTCGAGGATGTTCAGCTGCACCTGCTTGCCGGTGAGCTTCTCCAGCTCGCCGCGGATGCGGTCGGCCTCCGCACCGCGACGGCCGATGACGATGCCCGGCCGGGCGGTGTGGATGTCGACGCGGACCCGGTCGCGGGTGCGCTCGATCTCGACCTTGGAGATGCCGGCCCGCTCCATGCCCTTGGACATGAGCTTGCGGATCGCGACGTCTTCCTTGACGTAGTCCTTGTACAGCTTGTCCGCGTACCACCGGGACTTGTAGTCGGTGGTGATCCCGAGCCGGAACCCGTGCGGGTTGACCTTCTGACCCACTAGCGGGTCCCTCCCCTCGTGTTGCCCCTGGACTGGTTGCCTGCCTGCTGCGTCGCCGGGCCGGACTGGCCGGTGTCCCGGCGGGCCTTGCGCGACTTCTTGGCGAGGACGTCGCTGGTGGCGACCTCGCTCACCTCGATGGTGATGTGGCTGGTCCGCTTGTTGATGCGGAACGCCCGTCCCTGGGCACGCGGACGGATCCGCTTCAGGGTGGGGCCCTCGTCCACGTAGGCGGCGCTGACCACCAGGGCGGCCGGGTCCAGCTGCAGGTTGTGCTCGGCGTTGGCCACCGCGCTGGCGACGACCTTGGCCACCGGCTCGCTGGCGCTCTGCGGGGCGAAGCGCAGCAGAGCGAGTGCCTCGTCGGTCGGCAGGTAGCGGACCAGGTCCACCACCCGCCGAGCCTTCATCGGGGTCACGCGGACGAACCGGGCCGTAGCCCGGGCGACCGGTGCCTCCTGTCCCAACTGGGAAGTCATCTTCAGTCTCTCTCTACCTGGTCAGCCCCGCCGCGAGCGGCGGTCGTCCTTGATGTGCCCACGGAACGTGCGCGTGGGGGCGAACTCGCCGAGCTTGTGCCCGACCATCGCCTCGGTCACGAACACCGGGACGTGCTTGCGGCCGTCGTGCACCGCCAGGGTGTGACCCAGCATGTCCGGGATGATCGTCGAGCGGCGTGACCAGGTGCGGATCACGTTCTTGGTGCCCTTCTCGTTCTGGGCGTCCACCTTCTTGAGCAGGTGGTCGTCGACGAACGGGCCCTTCTTCAGGCTGCGTGGCATGTCTGTCGGCTCCTATCCCGCTCAGCGCTTCTTGTTGGCGCGCCGGCGGCGCACGATCAGGGCGTCACTGGCCTTCCGCTTGCGCGTCCGGCCCTCCGGCTTGCCCTTCGGGTTCACCGGGTGGCGACCACCGGAGGTCTTGCCCTCACCACCACCGTGCGGGTGGTCGACCGGGTTCATCGCCACACCGCGGACGGTCGGGCGCTTGCCCTTCCACCGCATGCGGCCGGCCTTGCCCCAGTTGATGTTGGACTGCTCGGCGTTGCCCACCTCGCCGACGGTGGCGCGGCAGCGCACGTCGACGTTGCGGATCTCGCCCGAGGGCATGCGCAGCTGGGCGAAGCGGCCCTCGCGGGCCACCAGCTGGACGCTGGTGCCGGCCGAGCGCGCGATCTTCGCACCGCCACCGGGACGGAGCTCGATGGCGTGGATGACCGTGCCGACGGGGATGTTCCGCAGCGGCAGGTTGTTGCCCGGCTTGATGTCGGCCGAGGGGCCGCACTCCACCGTGTCGCCCTGCTTCAGCCGCGCCGGGGCGAGGATGTAGCGCTTCTCCCCGTCGGCGTAGTGCAGCAGCGCGATCCGCGAGGTGCGGTTCGGGTCGTACTCGATGTGCGCGACCTTCGCCGGCACGCCGTCCTTGTCCGCCCGGCGGAAGTCGATCAGCCGGTAGGCGCGCTTGTGACCACCGCCCTGGTGGCGAGCGGTGACCTTGCCGTGGACGTTGCGTCCACCGCGGCCGTGCAGCGGCCGGACCAGCGACTTCTCGGGATGGTCGCGGGTGACCTCGGCGAAGTCGGCGACGCTGGAGCCGCGGCGGCCCGGCGTCGTCGGCTTGTACTTGCGGATAGCCATGGGTCGTGAGTCCCTGTCTGTTCTCTCTGGTCCGGTCGGGGGTCGGGCGCGGTCAGGCGCCCGGGCCGCCGAAGATCTCGATGCGGTCGCCGGGGGCGACGGAGACGATGGCGCGCTTGGTGTCCTTGCGCTTGCCCATCTGCGTGCCACGGCTGCGCTTGCGCTTGCCCTGACGGTTGATCGTGTTCACGCCGAGGACCTTCACGTTGAAGATCTGCTCGACAGCGATCTTGATCTGCGTCTTGTTCGCCTCGGGCAGCACGATGAACGTGTACTGGTTGCCGTCGAGCAGCCCGTAGCTCTTCTCCGAGATGACCGGGGCGAGCAGGACGTCCCGGGGGTCGCGGACGCTCATGCCTTCTCCTCGGTGGTCTCGGTGGTGCCGTCCTCGCTGGGCGCGGTGGCGTCCGGCCCGGCGTCGGCGGCCTCGGCCTGCTCGACCGGGGCCTTGGCGGCCTCGGCCGGCGTGGCCGGAGCAGGGTCCTCGGCCGCGGCGGCCTTCTTCGCCGCCGTCTTCTTGGCAACGGCCTTCTTGGCCGGAGCCTTCCCCGTCGGGGTCTCGGCCGCGGTGCCGGTCTCGACGGTGCCCTCGCCCTCGGCCGGGGCGACCGAGGCGATGCCGCCCGGGGTCTCGCGGGTGGCGAGGTCGGGCAGCACACCGCCCTTGCCCTTCGCCGGTCCGGCCACGTACTCGGCGAGCGCGGTCTCGGTGAAGACGACCTCGTCGGCCACCAGCACGTCGTAGGTGTTGAGCTGACCGGCCTCGATCAGGTGCACCTGCGGCGCGTTGCGCAGGCTGACCCAGTTGAGGACGTCGTCCCGGTCCAGCACGACGAGGACCCGCTTGGCCTGGGTCACCGCGTTGAGCGTGGCCAGGGCCGTCTTGGTCTTCGGGGCGTCCCCGTCGACGAAGGCGGAGACGACGTGCACCCGGCCCTCGCGGGCCCGGTCGGAGAGGGCTCCGCGCAGCGCGGCGGCCTTCATCTTCTTCGGGGTCTTCTTCGTGTAGTCACGCGGCGTCGGGCCGTGGACGATGCCACCGCCGGCGAACTGCGGCGCGCGGGTCGAGCCCTGACGGGCCCGGCCGGTGCCCTTCTGGCGGTACGGCTTGGCGCCACCACCGCTCACCTGGCCGCGCGACTTGGTCGAGTGCGTGCCCTGGCGGGCCGCGGCCAGCTGGGCCACGACCACCTGGTGCATCAGCGAGACGTTCGCGTTGGCGTCGAAGAGCTCACCGGGCAGCGTCACGCTGCCGGAGGTCTCCCCCGCCGGGGTGCGGACGTCGACCTGGCGGTCGGTCCGCGTGTCGATGGACTGGCTCACTTCTTGTCACTCCCCACGGGGCCGCCCTTGACCGCGGAACGGACGAGGAGCAGGCCACCCTTGGGACCGGGGACCGCACCCTTGATCAGGATGAGCCCGCGCTCCGCGTCGACCTTGTGCACGACCAGCGAGAGCGTGGTCGTCTTGACCGCACCCATGCGACCGGCCATCTTCAGGCCCTTGAACACGCGGCCCGGGGTGGACGCGCCACCGATGGAACCGGGCGACCGGTGCTTGCGCTGGGTGCCGTGCGACGCGCCGAGGCCCTTGAAGCCGTGACGCTTCATGACGCCGGCGGTGCCCTTGCCCTTGCTGGTGCCGATGACGTCGACCTTGGCCACGCCGTCGAACACGTCGGCGGTCAGCTCCTGGCCGACCGTGTAGTCGCCGGCGTCCTCGGTGCGCAGTTCCACCAGGTGCCGCCGCGGCGTGACGCCCGCCTTGGTGAAGTGCCCACCCTCGGGCTTGTTCACCTTGCGCGGGTCGATCTCGCCGAACCCGAGCTGGAGGGCCGAGTAGCCGTCCACCTCCGGGGTGCGCACCTGGGTCACCACACACGGGCCCGCCTTGACGACGGTCACCGGCACGAGACGGTTGTTCTCGTCGAAAACCTGGGTCATCCCCAGCTTCTCGCCGAGGAGACCGCGAAATGTGCTCGCCATGTCTGCTGACTGCCCTTACTGAATGTTGACGTCGACCGAGGCCGGCAGATCGATGCGCATGAGCGCATCCACCGTCTTCGGCGTCGGGTCGAGGATGTCGATGAGCCGCTTGTGCGTGCGCATCTCGAAGTGCTCGAACGAGTCCTTGTACTTGTGCGGCGAACGGATCACCGCGTACACGTTCTTCTCCGTCGGCAGCGGCACGGGGCCGACCACTCGGGCTCCGGTCTTGGTGACCGTCTCCACGATGCGTCGCGCCGAGGCATCGATCGCCTCGTGGTCGTAGGCCTTCAGCCGGATGCGGATCTTCTGTCCCGCCATCGCTGTCTTCTGCTCCTGCCGATCGGTTGTGAAAGTTCGAGTGGGTCTGCTGACCCGGGGGTGGGTCCGGGCGGGTGGGCCCGGACCCGGGGTGGGCGGCGGCCGGCCTGCGGCCGCCGCCCACCGGGGGTGCTACTTGAGGATCTTGGTGACCCGGCCGGCGCCCACGGTCCGACCACCCTCACGGATGGCGAACTTCAGGCCCTCCTCCATGGCGATGGGCTGGATGAGCTCCACCGTCATCTCGGTGTTGTCGCCGGGCATGACCATCTCGGTGCCGGCGGGCAGGGTCACGACGCCGGTCACGTCCGTCGTCCGGAAGTAGAACTGGGGACGGTAGTTGTTGAAGAACGGCGTGTGACGGCCACCCTCGTCCTTCGAGAGGATGTAGACCGAGCCCTCGAAGTTGGTGTGCGGGGTGATCGAACCGGGCTTCACGACGACCTGGCCGCGCTCGACGTCCTCGCGCTTGATGCCGCGCAGCAGCAGACCGACGTTGTCACCGGCCTGGCCCTGGTCGAGCAGCTTGCGGAACATCTCGACGCCGGTGACCGTGGTCTTGGTCGAGTTCTCACGGATGCCGACGATCTCGATCTCCTCGGACACCTTGACGATGCCACGCTCCACACGACCGGTCACCACGGTGCCGCGGCCGGTGATGGTGAAGACGTCCTCGACGGGCATGAGGAACGGCTTGTCGATGTCGCGCTCCGGCTCCGGGATCGCGGTGTCGACGGCGTTCATCAGCTCCATGAGCTTGTCGCCCCACTCGGCGTCGCCCTCGAGGGCCTTCAGCGCGGAGACGCGGACCACGGGGACGTCGTCGCCCGGGAACTCGTACTCGCTGAGCAGCTCGCGGACCTCGAGCTCGACGAGCTCCAGGATCTCCTCGTCGTCCACCATGTCGGCCTTGTTCAGGGCCACCACGATGTAGGGGACGCCGACCTGGCGGGCCAGGAGCACGTGCTCCTTGGTCTGCGGCATCGGGCCGTCGGTGGCGGCGACCACGAGGATGGCGCCGTCCATCTGCGCCGCACCGGTGATCATGTTCTTGATGTAGTCGGCGTGCCCGGGGCAGTCGACGTGCGCGTAGTGACGGTTCTCCGTCTGGTACTCCACGTGCGCGATCGAGATCGTGATGCCGCGGGCCTTCTCCTCGGGCGCCTTGTCGATCTGGTCGAAGGCGGACGCCTCGTTGAGGTCCGGGTACTTGTCGTGCAGGACCTTGGTGATCGCCGCGGTCAGCGTCGTCTTCCCGTGGTCGATGTGCCCGATGGTGCCGATGTTGACGTGCGGCTTGGTCCGCTCGAACTTGGCCTTGGCCACTGGGTTCCTCTCCTCGTGGTTACGCAGGTGGTGCGTGCTCTTGGGGTGGGCGGTGCTGGGTGACGGCGGGCGGCCTGACCAGGTCAGGGCCCGATGCCGGTGTTACTCGCCGGTCGCCTTGGCGATGATCTCCTTGGCGACGTTGGCCGGGACCTCGGCGTACGAGTCGAACACCATCGAGTAGCTCGCCCGTCCCTGGGTGCGGCTGCGCAGGTCGCCCACGTAGCCGAACATCTCCGACAGCGGCACCAGGGCGCGGACGAGACGGGCGCCGGCCCGCTCCTCCATGGCCTGGATGGTGCCGCGGCGGGAGTTCAGGTCGCCGATGACGTCGCCCATGTTCTCCTCAGGCGTGGTCACCTCGACGGCCATGAGCGGCTCGAGCAGGGCCGGGCTGGCCTTGCGGGCGGCCTCCTTGAAGACCATCGAGCCGGCGATCTTGAAGGCCATCTCCGAGGAGTCGACCTCGTGGTACTGGCCGTCCAGCAGCGAGGCCTTCACCCCGACCATGGGGTACCCGGCCAGGACGCCGTACTGCATGGCGTCCTGCATGCCCTGGTCGACCGAGGGGATGTACTCCCGCGGGATGCGACCACCGGTGACCTTGTTCTCGAACTCGTAGGTCGGGCCGTCGGCCGTGACCTGGAGGGGCTCGAGGCTGATCTGGACCTTGGCGAACTGGCCAGAGCCACCGGTCTGCTTCTTGTGCGTGTAGTCGGCGCGCTCGACGGTCTTGCGGATCGTCTCGCGGTAGGCCACCTGCGGCTTGCCGACGTTGGCCTCGACGTTGAACTCGCGGCGCATGCGGTCCACCAGGATCTCCAGGTGGAGCTCGCCCATGCCGGAGATGACCGTCTGGCCGGTCTCCTCGTCGAGCTTGACCTGGAAGGTCGGGTCCTCCTCGGCCAGCTTCTGGATGGCCGTGCCCAGCTTCTCCTGGTCGCTCTTGGTCTTCGGCTCGATGGCCACCGAGATGACCGGCGCGGGGAACGACATCGACTCCAGGATCACCGGCTTCTGCGGGTCGCAGAGGGTGTCACCGGTGGTCGTCTGCTTCATGCCGTTGACGGCCACGATCTCGCCGGCGCCCACGCCCGCACGCTCTTCGCGCTTGTTGGCGTGCATCTGGTAGATCTTGCCGACCCGCTCCTTGCGGTCCTTGGTGCTGTTGAGCACCGGCGACCCGGCGTCCAGCTTCCCCGAGTACACGCGGACGTAGGTCAGCTTGCCCAGGTGCTGGTCGGTCTGGATCTTGAAGGCCAGCGCGGAGAACGGCTCGTCCTCGTCGGCGTGCCGCAGGACCTCGGTCTCGCCGTCGAGCGCGGTGCCGACGATCGCCTCGATGTCCAGCGGGCTGGGCAGGTAGTCGGTGACCGCGTCGAGCATGGGCTGGACGCCCTTGTTCTTGAACGCGGAACCGGTCACGACCGGGTTCACCTGGCCGGCGATGGTCGCCTTGCGGATGGCGGCCTTGAGCCGGTCCACCGCGATCTCCTCGCCGCCGAGGTAGTCCTCCATCAGCGAGTCGTCGAAGTCGGCGATGTTCTCGAGCAGCTTCTCGCGGTACTCGGCGGCCTGGTCGGCGAGCTCGGCCGGGATGTCCTCGACCGCGTAGTCCTCACCGAGCTTGGTCTCACCGCGCCAGGTGAGCGCCTTCATCTGGACCAGGTCGACGACGCCGATGAAGTCGGCCTCGGCACCGATCGGGATCTGCAGGACCAGCGGGTTGGCCGCCAGCCGCTCGACCATCATGTCGACGCAGCGGAAGAAGTCGGCACCGGTGCGGTCGAGCTTGTTGACGAAGCACATGCGCGGGACGCCGTACTTCTCGGCCTGCCGCCACACCTGCTCGGTCTGCGGCTCGACGCCGGCGACCCCGTCGTAGACGGCGACGGCACCGTCGAGCACCCGCAGCGACCGCTCCACCTCGACGGTGAAGTCGACGTGCCCGGGAGTGTCGATGATGTTGATGTCGAAGCCGTTCCAGGAGCACTTCGTCGCGGCGGACGTGATGGTGATGCCGCGCTCCTGCTCCTGCTCCATCCAGTCCATCGTGGCCGCGCCGTCGTGGACCTCACCGATCTTGTAGTTGATACCGGTGTAGAAGAGGATGCGCTCCGTCGTCGTGGTCTTGCCGGCGTCGATGTGCGCCATGATCCCGATGTTGCGGGTCTTGGCGAGCTGGGCCCCTGTGGCCATGACTTACTCCTCTTCGTTCGGGTCCGCGTGCGGGTGTCCGGGGGTCGCCCGGTGGTCCCGCGGGCGGCGGGCGCCGGTGGTTACCAGCGGTAGTGCGCGAAGGCCTTGTTCGACTCGGCCATCTTGTGCGTGTCCTCGCGCCGCTTCACGGCGGCACCGAGGCCGTTGCTCGCGTCCAGCAGCTCGTTCATCAGGCGCTCGGTCATCGTCTTCTCGCGACGGGCGCGGCTGTACTGGATGAGCCAGCGCAGGCCGAGCGTGGTGCTGCGCGAGGGACGGACCTCGACCGGGACCTGGTAGGTCGCGCCACCGACACGGCGGCTGCGGACCTCCAGGGCCGGCTTGACGTTGTCCAGGGCGCGCTTGAGCGTCACGACCGGGTCGGTGTCGCTCTTGGCGCGGCAGCCCTCGAGCGCGCCGTAGACGATCGCCTCGGCGACCGAGCGCTTGCCGTCGACCAGCACCTTGTTCACCAGCTGGGTCACCAGCGGCGACTGGTACACCGGGTCGGCGACCAGCGGTCGCTTCGGCGCGGGGCCCTTGCGCGGCATTAGCTCTTCTCCTTCTTCGCGCCGTAACGGCTGCGGGCCTGCTTGCGGTTGCGGACACCCTGGGTGTCCAGCGAGCCACGGATGATCTTGTAGCGCACGCCCGGCAGGTCCTTCACGCGGCCGCCGCGCACGAGCACCATCGAGTGCTCCTGCAGGTTGTGGCCGACGCCCGGGATGTAGGCGGTCACCTCGATGCCACTGGTCAGGCGGACGCGAGCGACCTTGCGCAGCGCCGAGTTCGGCTTCTTCGGCGTCGTCGTGTAGACGCGCGTGCAGACTCCGCGGCGCTGGGGCGAACCCTTCAGCGCCGGAGTCTTGGTCTTCTCGACCTTGTCCTCGCGGCCCTTGCGGACCAGCTGGTTGATCGTGGGCATGGGTGGCCTGGATCTCCTACCTGCGCTGGGTGGTGCTCTCTGGTTCCTGCTGACGACTGGTCGTGCTGTCCTGCTGTGTCGCTCTGGTGCCGGCCCTGCTCGGACCGCCCCATTCTGGCCGCCCGGCACCGTCCGGCCCCCGCGGTCGGGCGTGTCGCCCTTCCCAGGACCGGCCGATGGAAGTCGGACCGGAATCGGTCGCCCCTCGCGACTCGGCGTCGCCACCTTCCGGCCACCACGTGGATCACGCGGCCAGGAGGTGGACCCCGGCGACCGGCGAGACATCAGCCTCTGGCCACCCAGGCGCACCGCGAACGGGAGCAGGCCCAGGGCACCCTGGGCACAGCAGACCACGATACCCGTGCCTCGTGGGCCGGTCAAAGCCGGGTCCCTCACACACGCAGCCCATGGTCGGCCGGTCACCCACCGGAGCGGGCCACATCCGGCAGGAACGACGCCGGGGCGGGTTCTCTTCCCTCGGCGCCGCATTCCGGAGGATCCGGCAGCGGAGCGGACGCTACCCCGGACTCGCCGGGTCGGGGAGTACGCCGCGCGGCGTCCGGGAACGTCGCACCCGGCCCCTAGCGTCGGCCGCACCCCCTTCCCCGCACTGGAGGCCCCGTGGACCCCGATGCCGCCCGCGAGCTCAAGGCCCGCATCCTCGAGCGCCTCCCGACGGCGGTCGAGGCCCGCAGCACCGCCGGGGAGCGTGACGCCCCATGGCCCTGGGTCGCGGTCGGACTGGGCGCCGGCCGCACGGGCGCCCGCGTGGCCGTGCGGCTGCAGCGGGACGCCGACCGCGCGCTGCTCCCCGACCTCGGGCGGGCTGCAGCGGAGGAGGTGGACGTCGAGGTGATCGGGCCGGTGCACGCGCTGACCTCCCCCACCGACCTCCGGCGGCGGACCCGTCCGCTGCGCCCCGGCCTGTCGGTGGCGCACGAGGCGGTCAGCGCGGGCACGCTGGGCGGCTTCGTCCGGACGCCGTCCGGGTTGGCGATGCTGTCCAACAACCACGTCCTCGCCGCCAGCAACTCCGCGTTCCCGGGCGACGCGGTGCGGCAACCGGGGCCGGCCGACGGCGGCGGCTCCGCCGACCGCGTGGCCACCCTCACCGCCTTCCAGCCCATGGTGGCGGGGGTGAACCTCGTCGACGCGGCCGTCGCCCTGCTGGACGCGGACGTGCCCGCGACGCCCGGGGATCTCCCGGGCGGTCCCCTCCTGGGCGCCGTCCCCGGCAGCCTGGACGTCGACCCGGACGAGGCCGTGGAGAAGGTGGGCCGCACGACCGGGCACACCCGGGGCCGGATCACGGCGGTGGAGGTGGACGGCGTGGCCGTCCAGTACGACGAGGCCGTGTACCGGTTCGACGACCAGATCGAGATCGAGGGACGCGGCGGACCCTTCAGCGCCGGCGGCGACAGCGGTTCGGTGATCTGGCGCAGCCGCGACCGCGCCCCGGTGGCCCTGCTCTTCGCCGGCAGCGAGACCGGCGGCTCCGCCGGGACCGGTGTGACCTTCGCGAACCCGCTCGCCACCGTCCTGGCCGTCCTCGGCGTGGAGTGGTGCCCCGACCTCTGACCCGACCTCTGACCCGATCGGTGCGCCGGGGGGGTGCGCACGTCGTCCCCGCCGGGGCACGATGGGTACATGACCGACCGGGCCGCGGCGCGAGCCGCGAAGAGCGCGCTGGCCGCGCGCCTGTCCGGAGACCCGGGCGTCGTCGGGATCGGGCTGTCCCGGCGGGACAGCAGCTACGTGCTCACGGTGAACCTCGCCGACGCCGCCTCGGCTCCCCGGGTGCCCGGGGACGTCGACGGCGTCCGGGTGGTCACCGAGGTCGTCGGGGCCGTCCGCCCCCTCTGAGACCCCATGGCCTTCGGCCGCCTCGAACGATGGAAGTCGCCGACTTCCTTCACAGCGGGCGCCGGGTCAGCCTCCGGGCCGCAGCCGATAGCGTGCGCGCCAGGCGCCGACGAGGGCGCCGGGCGACCGAGGGAGTGCACGTGCGCATCGGCATCCAGGCCAGTTACAGCGGCGGGTTCCAGGAGACGGCGGCAGAGATCCGCGACCTCGAGTCCGCGGGCCTCGACCTCGCGGCCGTGGCGGAGGTCTACACCTTCGACGCCGTGAGCCAGCTCGGCTACCTGGCGGCGGTGACCGAGCGGGTCGAGCTGCTGAGCGCGATCTTCCCGATCTACAGCCGCACCCCGGCGCTCACGGCGATGACGGCGGCCGGCCTGGACTTCGTCTCCGGCGGACGGTTCACCCTCGGCCTGGGCGCCTCCGGGCCGCAGGTCATCGAGGGCTGGCACGGCGTCCCGTACGACGCACCCCTGCAGCGCACCCGGGAGATCGTCGAGATCTGCCGCCAGGTGTGGCGGCGCGACCGCCTCGACCACCAGGGCAAGAAATACAGCGTCCCGCTGCCGGCCGATCAGGGCACCGGCCTGGGCAAGCCGCTCAAGCTGATCAACACGCCCGTCCGGGAGCGGATCCCGGTCATGCTGGCCGCTCTCGGCCCGAAGAACGTCGAACTGGCGGCCGAGATCGCCGAGGCATGGGAGCCGATCTTCTTCGTGCCGGAGAAGGCCGCCTCGGTCTGGGGGGACTCGCTGGCCGCCGGCAAGGCCAAGCGCGACCCCGAACTCGGCGAGCTGCAGGTCATCACCGGGGTCCCCGTGGCGATCGGCGACGACGTCGACGGCCTGGTGGAGTTCGTCAAGCCGGCGCTCGCGCTGTACATCGGCGGGATGGGCGCCCGCGGCAAGAACTTCTACAACGACCTCGCCGTCCGCTACGGGTACGCCGACGAGGCGAGGACGATCCAGGACCTCTACCTCGACGGCAAGAAGGACGAGGCGGCAGCCGTCGTCCCCGACGAGCTGGTGCGCGCGTCGTCGCTGATCGGTCCGGAGTCCCACGTCGCCGAGCGGATCGCCGCGTTCCGCGAGGCCGGCGTCTCCACGCTCATGCTCCAGCCGCTGGACGGCAGCCGCGAGGGTCGGCTGAGCACCGTGGAGACCATGAAGCGCCTGGCCGGCTGAATCGCCCCGCCGTCGTGGCGGTGGCCGGATCCAGCCCGGCGGCCGCCACGACGAGACGGCTCCGGCCGGTAGCGTTGCCATGCAGGAAACACTGCCCTACTGTTTCCTGCATGGCAACCGGCCCGCACGGCTCGCCCTCGCCGCACGATGCCCGCGAGACGCTCCAGCAGCTCTCCGCGGACGCCGACGCCGTCCGCTACCCCCCGCTCCCCCGCTGGTTCTTCCTCGCGCAGGCGACCCTGGTGGCCGCCATCTGCCTGGCCCAGCTCCTGCCACCGTCCGACGCGCGCAACGCCACCTTCGCCGCGGCCGTCGCCGCGATCGTCCTCGGCGGCCGGTACTGGCTCTACCGCGACGGCGTATCGGGGGTGACGCCGTCGCTGAGCGACATGGGCCTGTTCCTCGCCGGCGTCCTCGGCACGGTGCTGGGGTGCCTGGTCGTCGAGGAGACCACCGGCGCCTGGTGGATCTGGATCGTCGGCGCCGTCGTGGTCGCCGGCATCGTGCTGGGAACGGGCCACAGCTACCGGAAGGCCTACGGCGATGCCGCCTGAGGGGACGGCCTTCGACGAGGTGATCCACGCCCCGCAGCGGCTGCGGATCTGTGCGGCGCTGAGCGCCGCGCAGAAGGTCGAGTTCGGCTTCCTCCAGGAGCGCCTCGGGCTGTCGAAGTCCGCGCTGAGCAAGCACCTGTCCCAGCTCTCCGACGCCGGCTACGTGCGGCAGGACCGCGCGGTGCGCGACGCCCGCAGCCGGCTCTGGCTCTCCCTCACCCCCGAGGGTAGGCGGGCGTACACCGCCCACGTGCAGGCGCTGCAGGAGATCGTCGGGACCGCGGAGGCCTGACCGCCGGACGATCCGTCGTCCTCCCCCACGGTGCGGCGTCCTCCCCCACCGCCCACCGTGCGGGAGGACGCGCCACGATCAGGTTCCCTGATCATGGCCGGGCCTAGCCGGGCCTGGCCGGGCGGGGCGGGACGCGGAAGGGCCCCGCAGGCTGGTCGCCTGCGGGGCCCTTCCGTCGTTCTCCGGGGATCAGCCCCGCCAGTCGTACTCCTCGAGGCGCACAGCCTCGCCGGAGCCCTGACCGAAGACGTCCGGGCTGTAGTACTGCCCGTCGTCGTACCCGGCCATCGTGTAGACGGCGGCGCGGGCCTCCTCGGTCGGCTCGACCGTGATGTTGCGGTAGCGGCTGATGCCCGTACCCGCCGGGATCAGCTTTCCGATGATCACGTTCTCCTTGAGCCCGAGCAGGCTGTCGCTCTTGCCCTGGATCGCGGCGTCGGTGAGCACCTTGGTCGTCTCCTGGAAGGAGGCGGCCGACAGCCACGACTCGGTGGCGAGCGAGGCCTTGGTGATGCCCATGAGCACCGGACGGGCCGAGGCCGGCTCGCCGCCCTCGGCGACGACTCGGCGGTTCTCGGTCTCGAACAGCGTCCGCTCGACCAGCGCACCGGGCAGGAACTCCGTCGCGCCCGAGTCGATGATGGTCACCCGCTTCAGCATCTGGCGGATGATCACCTCGATGTGCTTGTCGTGGATCGACACACCCTGCGACCGGTAGACCTCCTGGACCTCGCGGACCAGGTGCAGCTGCACCTCGCGGGGGCCCATGATCCGCAGCACCTCGTGCGGGTCGACCGCACCCTCGGTGAGCTGCTCGCCGACCTCGACGTGGGCGCCGTCCTCGACCCGCAGCCGCGACCGGCGCGACAGCTTGTCGTAGACGACCTCGTCGGAGCCGTCGTCCGGCGTGATGGTGAGCTTGCGGAACTGCTCGCCGTCCTCGATCCGGATGCTGCCGGCCAGCTCGGCGATCGGGGCCTTGCCCTTGGGGACGCGGGCCTCGAAGAGCTCCACCACACGCGGCAGGCCGTGGGTGATGTCCTCACCCGCGACACCACCGGTGTGGAAGGTGCGCATCGTCAGCTGGGTGCCGGGCTCACCGATCGACTGGGCGGCGATGATGCCGACCGCCTCGCCGACGTCCACCAGCTTGCCGGTCGCCAGCGAGCGGCCGTAGCAGGTGGCGCAGGTGCCCAGCAGGGACTCGCAGGTGAGCACGCAGCGCACCTTGACCTCGGACACCTGGGCGTCGATCAGCGTCTGGATGAGCACGTCACCCAGGTCGCTGTTCGCCTGCGCGATGACCGTCCCGTCCTCGGCCACCACGTCGGCGGCCAGGGCGCGGGCGTAGACGCTGGTCTCCACGTGCGCATCGCGCGTGACGACGCCGTCGACGACGGTGCCGATCGGCATGATGACGCCGCGGTCGGTGCCGCAGTCCTCCTCGCGGATGATGACGTCCTGCGAGACGTCGACCAGCCGGCGGGTGAGGTAGCCCGAGTCAGCGGTCCGCAGAGCGGTGTCGGCCAGGCCCTTGCGGGCACCGTGCGTGGAGATGAAGTACTCCAGCACGGACAGGCCCTCCCGGAAGTTGGCCTTGATCGGCCGCGGGATGATCTCGCCCTTCGGGTTGGCGACCAGACCACGCATACCGGCGATCTGGCTGATCTGCATCATGTTGCCTCGGGCGCCCGAGTTGACCATGACCCAGACCGGGTTGGTGGTCGGGAAGTTGTCCACCATCGCCTGGCTGACCTCGGCCCGCGCGCGGGTCCAGATCTCGATGAGCTCCCCACGACGCTCGGTGTCGGTGATGACACCGCGCTCGTACTGGCGCTCGATCTTGGCGGCCTCGTCCTCGTGCCGGTCCAGGATCGCCTGCTTCGACGGCGGCGTGACGACGTCGTCGATGGCGATCGTGATGCCGGCCCGGGTGGCCCAGTGGAACCCGGCGGACTTGAGCGCGTCCAGCGTCGCCGCGACCTGCACCTTGGGGTAGCGCTCGGCGAGGTCGTTGACGATCGCCCCGAGCTCCTTCTTCGGCACCTGGTAGTTGACGAAGCGGTAGTCCTCGGGCAGTGCCTCGTTGAACAGCACCCGGCCGAGGCTGGTGGGGACGACGGCCGACTGGCCGGGCTCCCAGCCCTCGGGCGCGACCCACGGGTCGTTCGGCCCGGTGTCGACGCCGTAGACCTCGTCGAGCCGGATGAGCACGCGCTCCTGCAGACCAAGGGACCCCTTGTCGTAGGCCATGACGGCCTCCGACGTGGAGCCGTAGGCCTTCGGCAGCTCGCCCTCTGCGGTCTCCGTGGTGCCGGCCAGCGTGGTGATGTGGTACAGCCCGAGCACCATGTCCTGGGTCGGCGCGGTGATCGGACGACCGTCGGCCGGGCTCAGGATGTTGTTGCTGGACAGCATCAGGATCCGGGCCTCGGCCTGCGCCTCGGCCGACAGCGGCAGGTGCACCGCCATCTGGTCACCGTCGAAGTCCGCGTTGAACGCGGTGCAGACGAGCGGGTGGATCTGGATGGCCTTGCCCTCGACCAGCTGCGGCTCGAAGGCCTGGATCCCCAGGCGGTGCAGCGTGGGCGCACGGTTGAGCAGCACCGGGTGCTCGGTGATGACCTCTTCCAGCACGTCCCACACGACCGGGCGCGCGCGCTCGACCATCCGCTTGGCGGACTTGATGTTCTGCGCGTGGTTGAGGTCGACCAGCCGCTTCATGACGAACGGCTTGAACAGCTCCAGCGCCATCTGCTTGGGCAGGCCGCACTGGTGCAGCTTCAGCTGCGGGCCGACGACGATGACCGAACGGCCGGAGTAGTCGACGCGCTTGCCGAGCAGGTTCTGGCGGAACCGGCCCTGCTTGCCCTTGAGCAGGTCGCTCAGGGACTTCAGCGGGCGGTTGCCCGGGCCGGTGACCGGCCGGCCGCGACGGCCGTTGTCGAACAGCGCGTCCACGGACTCCTGCAGCATCCGCTTCTCGTTGTTCACGATGATCTCGGGCGCGCCGAGGTCCAGCAGACGCTTCAGCCGGTTGTTCCGGTTGATCACGCGGCGGTACAGGTCGTTCATGTCGCTGGTCGCGAAGCGGCCACCGTCGAGCTGCACCATCGGGCGCAGGTCCGGCGGGATGACCGGGACGCAGTCCAGCACCATGCCCATGGGCGAGTTGCGGGTCTGCTGGAACGCAGCCACGACCTTCAGCCGCTTGAGGGCCCGCAGCTTGCGCTGGCCCTTGCCGCTGCGGATGGTCTCGCGCAGCGAGACGGCCTCGGCGTCGAGGTCGAAGTCGGCGAGCAGCTTCTGCAGCGCCGCGGCGCCCATGCCGCCCTCGAAGTACTCACCGAAGCGGTCGCGCAGCTCGCGGTAGAGGCCCTCGTCGGCGATGAGCTGCTTGACCTCCAGCTTGCGGAAGGTGTCGAGCACCTCCTCGAGGCGGTCGATCTCCCGCTGCGCGCGGTCGCGCAGCTGGCGCATCTCGCGCTCGCCGCCCTCGCGCACCTTGCGGCGGACGTCGGACTTGGCGCCCTCCGCCTCGAGCTCGGCCAGGTCCGCCTCGAGCTTCTGCTGGCGGGCCTCGACGTTGGCGTCGCGGGCACCCTCGAGGTTGGACTTCTCGGCGCTGATCTCGGCCTCGATGGTCGGGAGGTCGCGGTGCCGCGCCTCGTCGTCCACCGTGGTGATCAGGTAGGCCGCGAAGTAGATGATCTTCTCGAGGTCCTTGGGCGCCAGGTCGAGCAGGTAGCCCAGCCGCGACGGCACGCCCTTGAAGAACCAGATGTGGGTGACCGGGGCGGCCAGCTCGATGTGGCCCATCCGCTCACGGCGCACCTTGGCCCGGGTCACCTCGACGCCGCAGCGCTCGCAGATGATGCCCTTGAACCGGACCCGCTTGTACTTCCCGCAGTAGCACTCCCAGTCCCGGGTGGGACCGAAGATCTTCTCGCAGAAGAGACCGTCCTTCTCCGGACGCAGCGTCCGGTAGTTGATGGTCTCTGGCTTCTTCACCTCACCGTGGGACCACTGGCGGATGTCGTCGCCGGTGGCCAGGCCGATGCGCAACTCGTCGAAGAAGTTGACGTCCAGCAAGTGAATGACCCCTTTCCGGGGCTCGTTACGGAACTTCTGATCGAAAGGTGTGTGGCCGGCCGGCCCCGGTCTCCCGGGGCCGGCCGGCGGGCACGGTTAGACGTCCTCGACGCTGGAGGGCTCGCGGCGGGACAGGTCGATGCCCAGCTCCTCCGCGGCCCGGAAGACCTCGTCGTCGGTGTCACGCAGCTCGATCGCCTGCCCGTCGCCGGACAGCACCTCCACGTTGAGGCAGAGCGACTGCAGCTCCTTGAGCAACACCTTGAAGGACTCCGGGATGCCCGGCTCCGGGATGTTCTCGCCCTTGACGATCGCCTCGTAGACCTTGACCCGGCCCAGGATGTCGTCGGACTTGATGGTGAGCAGCTCCTGCAGCGCGTAGGCCGCGCCGTAGGCCTGCATCGCCCAGCACTCCATCTCGCCGAAGCGCTGGCCACCGAACTGCGCCTTACCACCCAGCGGCTGCTGCGTGATCATCGAGTACGGACCGGTCGAGCGGGCGTGGATCTTGTCGTCGACCAGGTGCAGCAGCTTCAGGATGTAGACGTAGCCCACGGCGATCGGCTCGGGGAAGGGCTCCCCGGAGCGGCCGTCGAACAGCCGCGCCTTGCCGGTCTCCTCGACCATCCGCTTGCCGTCGCGGTTCGGCGTCGTCGACCCCAGGAGGCCGACGATCTCGTCCTCCTTGGCACCGTCGAACACCGGCGTGGCGGTCCGGGTACCCGGAGCGGCGGACTTGGCCGCATCGGGCAGGTTCCTGGCCCACTCGGGGTCGCCCTCGACCTGCCAGCCCTGCTTGGCCACCCAGCCCAGGTGCATCTCGAGGACCTGGCCGACGTTCATCCGGCCGGGCACGCCGAGCGGGTTGAGCACGATGTCCACCGGGGTGCCGTCCTCGAGGAACGGCATGTCCTCCTGCGGCAGGATCTTCGAGATGACGCCCTTGTTGCCGTGGCGTCCGGCGAGCTTGTCGCCGTCGGAGATCTTGCGCATCTGGGCGACGTAGACCCGGATCAGCTCGTTGACGCCGGCGGGCAGCTCGTCGCCGTCCTCGCGGGAGAACACGCGGACGCCGATGACCTTGCCGGACTCACCGTGCTTGACCTTCAGCGACGTGTCGCGCACCTCGCGCGCCTTCTCGCCGAAGATCGCGCGGAGCAGGCGCTCCTCGGGGGTCAGCTCGGTCTCGCCCTTGGGCGTGACCTTGCCGACGAGGATGTCACCGGGGACGACCTCGGCACCGATGCGGATGATGCCGCGCTCGTCGAGGTCGGCGAGGACCTCCTCGGAGACGTTCGGGATGTCCCGGGTGATCTCCTCGGCACCGAGCTTGGTGTCGCGGGCGTCGACCTCGAACTCCTCGATGTGGATCGAGGACAGGACGTCGTCCTGCACGAGGCGCTGCGACAGGATGATCGCGTCCTCGTAGTTGTGGCCCTCCCAGGGCATGAAGGCGACGAGCAGGTTCTTGCCCAGCGCCATCTCGCCCTCGTCGGTGCACGGGCCGTCGGCGATGACCTGGCCGACCTCGACCCGCTGCCCCTCGTCCACCCGCGGCGTCTGGTTCACCGAGGTGCCCTGGTTCGAGCGGCGGAACTTCAGCAGCCGGTAGGTCTGCCGGGTCCCGTCGTCGGCCATGACGGTGACGTAGTCGGCGGTGGAGTCCTCGACCACACCGGCCTTCTCGGCCACGACCACGTCACCGGCGTCGACGGCGGCACGCAGCTCCATGCCGGTGCCGACCAGCGGCGCCTCGCTGCGCAGCAGCGGGACGGCCTGACGCTGCATGTTCGCGCCCATGAGGGCGCGGTTGGCGTCGTCGTGCTCGAGGAACGGGATCATCGCCGTCGCGACCGACGTCATCTGCCGCGGCGAGACGTCCATGTAGTCCACGTTCTCGGGGGCGAGGTAGTCGACCTCACCGCCCTTGGTGCGGACCAGGACGCGCTCCTCGGCGAAGCGGCCGGCGGCGTCCAGCGGCGAGTTGGCCTGGGCGACGACGAAGCGGTCCTCCTCGTCGGCGGTCAGGTAGTCGATCTGCTCGCTGACGATGCCGTTGTTCACCCGGCGGTACGGCGTCTCGATGAAGCCGAACGCGTTGACCCGGCCGTACGCCGACAGCGAGCCGATCAGGCCGATGTTCGGGCCTTCCGGGGTCTCGATCGGGCACATCCGGCCGTAGTGGCTGGGGTGCACGTCGCGGACCTCCATGCCGGCGCGCTCACGGGACAGACCACCCGGGCCCAGCGCCGACAGGCGGCGCTTGTGGGTCAGGCCCGCGAGCGGGTTGGTCTGGTCCATGAACTGCGACAGCTGGCTGGTGCCGAAGAACTCCTTGATGGAGGCGACGACCGGCCGGATGTTGATCAGGGTCTGCGGCGTGATCGCCTCGACGTCCTGGGTCGTCATCCGCTCGCGGACCACGCGCTCCATGCGGGAGAGGCCGACCCGGATCTGGTTCTGGATCAGCTCGCCGACGGTGCGCAGGCGACGGTTGCCGAAGTGGTCGATGTCGTCGACGCCGTGCTCGGGCTCGCCAGCGTGCAGCCGCACGACGTACTCGATGGTGGCGACGATGTCGTCCTCGGTCAGCGTGCTGGTGCCCTGCGGCACGGAGACGCCGAGCTTCTTGTTCACCTTGTAGCGGCCGACCTTCGCCAGGTCGTAGCGCTTCGGGTTGAAGAAGAGGTTCTCCAGCAGGGCCTGCGCCGACTCGCGCGTCGGCGGCTCGCCCGGACGCAGCTTGCGGTAGATGTCCAGCAGCGCCTCGTCCTGACCGGCGATGTGGTCCTTCTCCAGCGTGGCCAGGACCGTGGGCGACCACTGGAAGTGCTCGCGGATGCGGTCCTCGCCCCAGCCGAGCGCCTTGAGCAGGACGGTGACCGGCTGGCGGCGCTTGCGGTCGATGCGGACGCCGACGGTGTCGCGCTTGTCGACGTCGAACTCCAGCCACGCACCGCGGCTCGGGATGACCTTGGCGCTGAAGACGTCCTTGTCCGAGGTCTTGTCCAGCGTCTTGTCGAAGTAGACGCCGGGGCTGCGGACGAGCTGGGAGACGACGACGCGCTCGGTCCCGTTGATGACGAAGGTGCCCTTGTTCGTCATGATCGGGAAGTCGCCCATGAACACCGTCTGCGACTTGATCTCGCCGGTGGTGTTGTTCATGAACTCGGCGGTGACGAACAGCGGCGCCGCGTAGGTCATGTCCTTGTCCTTGCACTCCTCGAGGGACGCCTTGACGTCCTCGAAGCGCGGGTTGGAGAAGGACAGCGACATCGAGCCGCTGAAGTCCTCGATCGGGGAGATCTCCTCGAGGATCTCGGCGAGACCGCCGACGGCGTCGGCCTGCTCCTCGGGCGCGAGGGTCGCGCGCCACTCGGGGCTGCCGATGAGCCAGTCGAACGAGGCGGTCTGCAGGGCCAGCAGGTCCGGCACCTCGAGGGGCTCGGAGATCTTCGCGAACGACACCCGGAGCGGAGCGCCGGGGATCTTCTGCTGGTCGGCCTCGCCGGTGCGGGGGCCGGTCTGGATGGTGCTGGGCTGGATGGTGCTGGTGGGCGTGCTGGTGGGGCGAGAGCCTGCCAAGATGCGTCCTTCCAAGGACCTCACGACGTGCGGGCGGGTCTGTGCGGGTTTCGTCCTGGGTCGTCGTCGGTAGTGGCGGGCTGCCCGCGATCGTCTCTGTCCGCAGTGGTCGGCGGGGCGTCCGGAAAAGCCTCCCGGGCACCCCTGGTGACCCGTCTCGGCGGGCAGGCAGTCAGGAGGGCAGCGCAACAGGAGACCTTACCCCTGCTCGAGCGCGCTGTCCACGCCGGGAGGACCGGTGCGACCGGTGCCACATCCCGGGGAGCGCGATTCGGCGAGCAGGGGCTGCAGGCGTGCGGCGACCATGATGCCAGCAGGGGGCACTCCGGCGGAATGCCACGCCGAACGTCTGTGGACGGACGGCTGTCAGCTGGTGGTCAGCAGCGTGAGCTCGCTGATCTTCCAGTCGCCGTCGACCTCGATGACCCGCACCTGCACCGTCTGGGTGCACGACTGGGCGCCCGCGGGGGTGACCAGGCACTCCGATCCCTCGGGAGGCTGCTGGCTGCCGCTGTTGACCGACTCGACCAGGTACTGCCCGAAGACCACGAGCGTGGCGGTGTCCTGGGCGTCGTTCACCTGCTGCAGGCCCACCTCGAGGACCTCGTAGCTGGTGGTCGCCGACACCTGCTCGTAGGTGTCGATGATCCCGCCCTGCCCCAGGTCCTGCTCGTACTGCTCGCGCAGCTCGCCGGTGAGGACGTCGAGCTTCCCCTGGACGCTGCCCTCGGAGTCGCGGTAGTCGTAGGCGTAGAGCGCCCGGACCCCGTCACGGGCGGCGGCGAAGATGGCCGGGTCGACGGAGGTGGGGTTCAGCCGCTGCCACAGGAGCACGCCGGCACCCGCCCCGGCGGCGAGGCAGAGCAGCACCAGGACGAGCGCGAGGGCCGGCAACCGGCGGGTGCGCGCGGTCCCCGTCGACGCGGTGTCCCTCGACGACGCGGCGGCCGGGGTGCGCCGGGTCCGTGGCGCCCGCGGCCGAGCGGTCGCGGCCGCCCGGCCGGACTCGGGATCGCTGGACGGCCGCGTGGTGGGCGGAGCACCCGTGGCCGCGGCGTCGGTGGCCGCGGCGTCCGTGGCCGCGGCGTCCGTGGCCGAGCCGTCGGTGACCGGGGTGGCGGCGGCCGGGACCTCGGCGGCCGGGACCTCGGTGGCCGGGGTGGCGGCGGCCGGGACCTCGGTGGCCGGGGTGGCGGGCTCCTCCCGCTCGCGGCGGCTGCCGGCCACCCGCGGACGCGGGCCGGGGCGCGGCGCCGGCCGGGGGCGGGGGGTGGGCCGCGGCCGGCCGTCGGGGGTCTCACTCATTCTCGGTACCGGTCCCCGTGATCCCGGACAGCAGCCAGCGGTCCTCGGGCTTCTCCAGCGCGACCTCGATGCGGTAGCGCACCACCTGCGCCTGCGGGCTCGCGTTGCTCTGCTGGGTCGACTCGATCACCAGCCACACGGTCGCCTCCGACCCCGTCGCCCGCGTCACCCCGCCGCCGACGACCTCGGTGTTGACGACGGCCTCGGCCTCGGCGATCTGCTGCCGGCTGGCGTCCAGCTCCGCGACGGCCTCCTCGCGCAGGTCGCCGGTGGCCACCCGACGGATCTGCTCGATGTCGTCGTCGAGGGTGAGGTGGTCGAACGACGTCAGGTCGACCACACCGGAGCGGGCCGCCTGCAGGGCGTCGACGTAGGACGCCGTCCGCACCGGGGAGTCCCCCGGCCGGGTGGACCACAGGAAGGCCGTCGCGCCGAGCAGCAGGGCGAGCAGCACCAGCAGCGCGGGGACCAGCGGGATCGAGAGCCGACCGCCGGTGCGGGCCGGCTCCGGGCCGTCGGCCGGCGCGGTCCCGGCGTCCGACGGTCGTGCGCCGGCGTCCTCGCCGGTCCGGTCGGGGACCGCGCGGTCCTCCCGGACCCGGTCCTCCCGGGGGCGCGTCTCACTGGTCACGCGCGTGATTCTCCCTGTCCGATGATCGTGTGGGTGGGCGGCATGCCGCTGTTCACCCGACGGTGAAGGCGAACGGGTTGGCCGACAGCAGCTGGCCGAGCACCTGGCCGGGGATCCCGCTCAGCGGCGGGACCGGGCCGGTGGTGGAGCCCTGCGGGCCGCTCGACCGGGTGCCGCCGGACCGGCCGATGTTCTGCTCGCCGCGGATGCTGGACCCGTTCTCGTCGTAGCCGTCGCCGGGGTCCGGGTCCACGCCGTTGACGACGTCGCAGCGGACGGAGTCGACGTCGGCGTTCGCGACGGCGCTCCCGCTGGGCAGCTGCGACGTCGGGATGTACCCGGTCGTGCAGGAGTGCGGGTCACCGGCGTTCAGCACGAACCCGAAGTGCGAGCGCATCACGCCGTCGGCGTCGCGGCGGACGACGGTGAAGTTCCCGGAGACGACGTCGGGATAGGTGACGAGCAGCTGCTCGACGCCGTCCAGCCGGGGGATGGTGACGTCGTTGAGGATGTCCACATTGCGCAGCAGGGAGCCCAGGCCCGGTCCCGCGTCGCGCACCACCTGCTCCAGCTGGGCGCCGGCGTCGGGGGCGTTGACCACGAGGCCGCGCAGGTCGGGGTCGATCTCGACCAGGGTGTCGGTGAACGTGCGCAGCTCCGCGGCCCACTGCTCGATCGCCGAGCGGCTGGCCACCTGGGTGTCGAGGACGGTGCGCCCGTCGGTGATCAGCCGCAGGGTCTCCGGCAGCGACTCCTGCGCCCGGGCCAGCAGCAGGTCGCCGTTGTCGATCAGCCGGCCGAGGTCGTCGCCGGCGCCGGCGAAGGCCTGGCCGAGCTCGTCCACGAGGATGCGCAGGTTGTCCTCGTCGATGGAGCCGACCAGCTCGTCGAGGTTGAGCAGCAGCTGCTCCACCGGCACCGGGATCCCGGTGCGGTCCTGCGGGATGACCGCGCCGTCCTCGAGGTAGGGGCCCTCGTCGGTGTCGGGCCGCAGGTCGACGTACTGCTCCCCCACGGCGCTGCGGGTCGCGACGAACGCGGCCGTCCGGGCGGGGATGGGATCGGTGTCGGGCTCGATGGTCAGGTGGACGCGGACGCCGTCGTCGATCAGTTCCATGTCGCTGACCCGGCCCACGGCGACCCCGCGGTAGGTGACCTCGGCGTTGACGAAGATGCCGCCGGAGTCCCGGAAGTCGGCGGCCACCTGGTAGCCGCTGCCGAGCACCAGGCGGTCCAGCCCGACGTAGGTGAAGCCGAGGTAGGACATGCCGACCAGCGCCAGCACGGCGAAGAGGGCGAGCTTGATCCTGGTCTTCCGCGTGATCACTGCGTCGCCCCCGGGATGGCCGGCAGACCGAGCCGGCCGGTCAGCTCGTCGGTGCCCGGGATCTGACCCACGATGTCCGGGAGGGTCGGCAGGGTCGGCGGCGGGGGCTGCCCCGCCGCGCCACCGTCGGCGCCGGTCGCCGTGCTGCCCGGCGCCGACCCGGGGACGCCGCACTGGTCGCCCGCGAGGACCTGCGGGGCGATCTTGAGCGCACCCGTCGCCTGGTCGATCACGTAGCGGCAGAGCAGCTCGGAGAGGTCGAAGTTCAGCGTCGCCGTCATGTTGGTGAACAGGGCGTAGCCACCCGTCTGGGCCTGCCGGTAGTTGAGGGCGGACAGCGAGCTGTCGGGGAACGGGTAGGTGAGCAGCAGCTCCAGCGCCCCGGCCAGGTCCGGCCCGGCGGCCGCCAGCTGGCTGAGGATCGGCTGGAGGAGCTGCAGGTCGGCGATGGTGTTCTCCGCCGACTGGTTGATCACCCGCGTGCCGACGTCGCCCAGCCGGGCCAGGCTCTCCAGCATCGAGACGAGGAGGTCGCGCTGCTGGTTGATGACGTCGAGGCCCGGGCCGATCGTGTCCAGCGCCGTGCGGATCGTGGCGGTGCGGGCGGCGAGGGTCGCGGCCAGCCGGTCGGCGCTGTCCAGCGCCCGGCTGATCTCGGCCTTCTGCTCGTCCAGGCCGCCGATGAACGTGTCGAGCTGGGCGAGGGTGTCCTTCAGCTCGCTCTCCCGGCCCTCCATGGCCTCGCCGAGCTCCCGGTTGATCGTCTGGAGCTGGGCCAGGCCGCCACCGTTGAGCACCAGCGACACCGCGCCGAGGAGCTCCTCCACCTCCACGTTCCGGTTGGTGCGCGCCAGCGGGATCAGCGGCTGCTCCCGCAGGTCACCCGCGGACTCGGCGTTCCCCGGCGGCGCCAGCTCCACGTACTTCTCGCCCAGCAGCGAGGACTGCTGGATCGCCGCGACGGAGTTGGCCGGCAGCTCCACGTCGCCGTGGACCACGACGGTGACCCGGGCCGTCCAGTCCTCCTCGAGCTCGATCTCCTCGACCCTGCCCACCGGGACGTCGGCGACGCGCACCGCCGACTGCGGCACCAGGTCCAGGACGTCGAGGAAGTGCACCTCGACGCGGTACGGGTCGTCCCCCACGTCCGCGCCACCGGGCAGGTCGAAGGAGTACGCGCCCCGGAAGCCGCACCCGCTCAGCAGCAGCATGCCGGCCACCAGCCCGGTCAGCCGTCGTGCCCCCCGCCAGTTCCTGAGCATCACTCCGCCACCCCCGCGATCACCGGCAGGCCGATCGGGTTGGGCACCGGGCCACCGCCCCCCAGGCCGCCGAGCAGCGCCTCGCGCAGCTCCTCGTAGTCCGGCCGGCCGTTCTGGTTCAGGTCGTCGAGCGTGCCGTCGGCGTCGGCGTCCCCGGACAGCAGCCGGGCGCAGACCGCCTCGGTGGTCGTCTGGAGGGGCTCCAGGAGCCCGGTCACCTCGTCGACGATCGGCACCGGCAGGTCGTCGACGCGCACCCGGCCCAGCTGGAACAGCGCGCCGCACACCACGACCTCGGCGTTGACCGCGCCGAGCCCGTTGTCGCGGGTGTCGAGCGTGCCGTAGTCGGGGTTGTAGGCGTGCGCCAGGTTGCCCAGCGCGGCCGGCGCCACGTCGAGGACCTCGCCCAGCGCCGCGCGCTGCTGGACCAGGGAGAGCGTGACGTCGGCGAGCCGGTTGACGTTCGTCGACAGCAGGGTCGTGTTGTCCCGGATGAACCCGGCGACGTCGGCCAGCGCCCGGGAGAGCAGCCGGACCGCCGCGGCGAGGTCCTCCCGCTCGTCGGCCAGCAGCTCCGAGACCGCGGCCATGTTGTCGTTGAACCGGCCGACCTGCGCGTCGACGGTGGCCAGTGCGCTGGTGAAGGTCTGCAGGTTGTCCAGGGACGCGAACAGGTCGTCGCGGTTGGTCGCCAGGGTCTCCACCGCCTGCGAGAAACCGGTGAGGGTGCGGTTCAGCGCCTCGCCGTTGCCGTCGAGGTTCGCCGCGCCGACGTCGACGAGGTCCGACAGGGCACCGTTCGCGTTGGCCCCGTCGGGGCCGAGCGCGGCGGACAGCTCGTCGAGCGCGCCGTACACCTGGTCCAGCTCCACCGGGGTGGCCGTGCGCTCCACCGGCACCTCGGCGCCGTCGGCCATGGTCGGTCCGCCGTCGTAGACCGGCGAGAACTGCACGTACCGGTCGGAGACCAGGGACGGCGCGAGGACGACGGCCTGCGCGTCCGCGGGGATGTCGTAGTCGTCGTCGATGACCATGTCCACGCGCACCCGGTCGCCCAGGGCGGTGATCCCGGTGACGTCGCCGACGTCGATGCCCAGGATGCTCACCCCGGAGCCCGGGTAGAGCCCGACGGTCTGGGTGAAGTACGCGGTCACCCGGTACTGGCCGGCCGGGCGGAGCACCGTCCAGCCCAGGGCCGCGAGGAGGACGAGGGTCGCCGCCAGGGCGACGCCGCGCTGCAGGGAGCCGCTCATCCCGTCTCCTCCGAGCAGCCGACCGGCAGCGGCGTCTGCTGCACGCCGCCGCAGACCACCGAGCCGAGGACCGTGGGCAGCAGGTCGTTCACGAAGCTGTCGAACCAGCGGCCGTTGCCGAGGGTGTTGGCGAACACCCGCACGAACGGCGCGAAGTTGTCCACCGTCTCGGCCAGCGCCGCCCGGTTGCGGCTGAGGATGTCGGTCACCGTCGACAGCTGCTGCAGCGTGGGGGTGAGCGCCTCGCGGTTGTCCGCGACCAGGCCCGACAGCTGGGTGGCCAGCTCCTGCACGTCCGTGAGGATCGAGTCGATCAGCGCCCGGCGCTCCTGCACCTCGGTGAGCAGCGTGTTGGAGTCCAGGATCAGCTGGGTGAACTCGCCGTTGCGGTCGGCGAGGACCTGGGTCACCTGCCGGGTCGCCGACAGCAGCTCCTGCAGCTGCGCGTCCCGCGAGGCGATGGTGTCCGACAGCCGGGCCAGGCCCTGCAGGGACGTGCGCACCTCGTCGGGGGTGTCGGCGAACGTCTCCGCCAGCACCTCGAACGAGCCGGCCAGCTGGGCCGTGTCCAGCTCCTCGACCGTCGTCGACAGGTCCGCGAAGGCCTCGACGACGTCGTAGGGCGAGGCGGTCCGCTCCAGCGGGATCGGCTGGTCGGGGTCGAGTTCGCCGGACCCGCGCGGGACGAGCGCCAGGTACTTCGCGCCGAGCACGGTCTCGATCTTGATCGCCGCCTCCGACCGGTCGCCGACGAAGGCGTCCTTCACCCGGAACTCGACCGTGACCGCGCCGTCCTCCAGCGCCAGGCTCTCCACCTTGCCGACCTTCACGCCGGCGACGCGCACGACGTCGTCGGGCTTCAGACCGGCCGCCTCGGAGAACCGCGCCTGGTAGACGGTGCCGCCGCCGATCAGCGGCAGCGACTGGGCGTTGAAGGCGAGGAGGACCAGCGTGGCGATCACGGTGAGGCTGATCGCCCCGATCGTCACCGGGTTCCGGTCCCGGAAGGGCCTGGATCCGCGGGCCATCAGCTGCACCCCTCCGCGCCGCTCTCGAGCGGCGGCACGGTCACGGCGAACCCGTCCTCGCCACCGGTGCCCGGGAGCACCAGGGTCCCGTTCGCCGAGCACATGTAGAAGTTGAACCAGCTGCCGTTGATCGCGGTGCGGGTGATCAGGTCGATCTTGACCGGCGCCAGCTGCAGGAACTCCTCGACCAGCTCCCGGTCGGCCGCCAGGTTGGTCGAGAGGTCGCCCAGCGCCTGGATGTCGGCCGCCAGGGGCGCCCGCGCGTCGGCCAGGAAGTCGCTCGTGGCCACCGCGAGGGTGTCGATGGTCTGCAGCGAGTCGAAGATCGCCTCGCGGTCGCCCGCCAGCCCGGTGACGAACTGCTGCAGGCTGACGACGAGGTCGGACAGCTGCTGGTCGCGGTCGGCCACGGTGCTCATCACCGTGGTCAGGTTGTCGATCATGCTGCCGATGACCGCGTCCTTGTCGGCGAGGGAGTCGCTCAGCGACGCGACGTGCGACAGGAGGCTCTGCACCGTTCCGCCCTCGCCCTGGAACACCTGGATGATCTCGTAGGAGAGCCGGTTCATGTCGGCCGGCGACAGCGCCTGCAGCAGCGGGCGGAAGCCGCCGAACAGGATGGTGAGGTCCAGCGCGGGCGCCGTCTGCGCCAGCGGGATGGTGTCCCCCTCGTCGAGGGTCTCCCCCGCCGAGCCGTCGCTGTCGGTCAGCGCGATGTACCGCTGCCCGACCAGGTTGCGGTAGCGGATGGTCGCCTCGACCCGCGCGGGCAGCGGGACCTCACCGGACACCTCGAGGTCGACCATCGCCACCGGCCGGTCGGTCCCTTCCCCCAGCCCGATCCCGGTGACCTGGCCGACACGGACGCCGGCGATGCGCACCTCGTCGCCCTCGACCAGGCCGGCCACGTCGCTGAACTCCGCCCGGTAGGCGATCTGCTCCCCGTAGCCGGCGTTGGTGATCGTGCTGAGCAGCACGTAGCTGGCCAGCACGGTGACCAGGCCGAAGGCGATCAGCTTGGCCAGCGGGCCGGTGATCCCGCGCATCTTCTCCCTCACGATGCCGACTCCGCTCCGCGGCCGAGAGCTCCGCTCCTCGTTCGCTCCGCCGCCACTCGCCTCCGCGCTCGCTCCGCTCCTCGCTCGCTGGCGCTCGCTGCGATGCTCACGTGCTGTCGGCTCGGTCCCTCGCTGCGATGCTCACTCATCGGAGCACCACCTCCGCCCCCCGCAGCAGCGGCGCCAACGACGACGCCGACAGGTCCGGGACGTCGCCGGGGGCACGACCGGTCTGGTAGCCGAGGATGCTGCGCACGAAGTCCAGTTCCGCCGTCGATCCGGCGAGGTCGTAGGGCAGCGACTGCCCGGCGGTCGGGTTGGGGTCGCCCGCCCCCGGGGGCACGTCGTCGGGCCCGCTGCCGCCGAGGCAGACCGGGTTGCCGCTGACCGGGTTGTCGGCGGAGTCGACGCCGTCGGCCGGCGGCGTGGGGCAGTAGTACTCGCCCGCCTGGGCCCCCGCCATGAGCCCGTCGATGTCGGCCAGGCCCTGGCAGTCGGGCCCGGACCGGTCCAGGTACTCCGGCTGGTCGCCGGGCACGTAGGGGTTGCGCGGCGGGAACACCACGGTGATGTTCAGGTTCAGCGCCGGGTCGCCGTCGCCCCCGAACGACTCGGTGGTCAGCGGTGCCGCGCGGGTGAGCCCCTCGAGCATGCAGGGATAGCTCGGCGAGTACTTCGCGAAGACACCCAGCACCGGCCGGGACGAGGCCGCGACGGAGATGATGTTCTGCTCGTTCGTCTCGAGGAACCCGGCCGTGGTGGCGGCCGAGCTGTCCCCGACGGTGAACGTGCGGCGCAGCTGCTCCTGCTGGTCGACGAGCGTGGCGTTGGTGACCGCCAGGTTGTCGAGGACGGCGAGCAGGTCGTCGGCGGCCGCGTCGTAGGTGTCGGCGACGTCGGCCAGCAGCGAGATGTCCTCCTGCAGCTCGGGCAGCACGGTGTTGAGCTCGCCGATGTAGCGGCCCGTCGTCGCCAGGTTGGCACCGAGATCGTCCCCGCTCCCCCGCAGCGCGTCGGCCACCGCGCCCAGGGTGAAACTGAGGTCCTGCGGCGCCACCGCCTGCAGCAGCGGGAGCATGTCGTCGATCACCCGCTGGAGCTCGATCGCGTTCGAGCTGCGGTCCTGACCGATGACGTCGCCGTCGGCCAGCCGCTCCCGGGCCGGAGCCTCGTCGATCTCGAGGGAGACGAACCGCTCGCCGAACAGCGTCTTCGGCAGCAGCCGGGCGGACACGTCGGCCGGGATCTGCTCGAGGTACTCCGGCTTGATCGCCAGCTCGATCGTCGCTCCCTCGGCGCTGCCCTGCACCTCGCGCACCTCGCCGACGATCACCCCGCGCACTTTGACGTCCGACGCCTCCTGCAGCTGGTTGCCCGCCGTGTCGGTCTGCAGGGTCACGCGCGCGACCTCGGTGAAGAACTTGTTGTACTGCGCCACGGCCAGGCCGAGGAGGAGCACGAGGACGACGAGGAACGCCACCCCCTGGAGCCGGGTCCGGATCTTCGTGCTCATCGTCGGCTCACCCCGCGATCCGCACTGTGGTCGTCGAGCCCCAGATGGCCAGGGACAGGAACAGGTCGATGATGTTGATCGCCACGATGGAGAACCGGACGGCGCGGCCCACGGCCAGGCCCACGCCCGCCGGGCCGCCGCTGGCCCGGTAGCCGTAGTAGCAGTGGGTCAGGATGATCACCACGGCGAAGACCAGCACCTTGAGGAAGGACCACAGCACGTCCTGCGGCGGCAGGAACAGGTTGAAGTAGTGGTCGTAGGTGCCGGTCGACTGCCCGTAGGCCTGGGTGGCGATCAACCGGGTCGCGAAGTAGCTGGTGAGCAGGCCCAGCACGTAGAGCGGGATCACCGCGATGAACCCGGCGACGATGCGGGTGGTCACGAGGAACGGCAGCGAGGGCACGCCCATGACCTCGAGGGCGTCGATCTCCTCGTTGATCCGCATGGCGCCGATCTGGGCGGTGAACCCGCAGCCGACCGTGGCCGACAGCGCCAGGCCGGCCACCAGCGGCGCGATCTCCCGGGTGTTGAAGTACGCCGAGAGGAAGCCGGTGAAGGCCGACGTCCCCAGCTGGTCCAGCGCCGCGTAGCCCTGCAGCCCCACCTCGGTGCCGGTGAAGAAGGAGAGGAACGCGATGACCCCGACCGTGCCGCCGATGACGGCGAGCGCACCCGTCCCGAAGGTCACCTCGGCCAGCAGCCGGAAGGTCTCGCGCTTGTAGCGCTTCAGCGTCCGCGGGGTCCAGGCCAGAGCCCGGCCGTAGAAGCCGAGCTGCTCGCCGAGGTCGTCGATGGTGTCCAGCGGACGGCGCCCCACGCGCCTGAGCCGGCGCAGGCCGAGCTTGACCCGGTCCCCGGGCGAGAGCAGCGCCATCACTGCCCCTTCGGCGGGACGAGCTGGAAGTAGATCGCGGTGATCACGAAGTTCACCGCGAACAGCAGCAGGAACGTGATGACGACGGACTGGTTCACCGCGTCACCGACACCCTTGGGCCCACCTCCGGCGCGCAACCCCTTGTAGGACGCGACGATGCCGGCGATCAGCCCGAAGATCAGCGCCTTGATCTCCCCCGACCAGAAGTCCTCCACCTGGGCGAGCGCGCTGAACGATGCCAGGTAGGCCCCCGGGGTACCGCCCTGCAGGACGACGTTGAAGAAGTAGCCGCCGGCCACACCCACCACGCTGACCAGCCCGTTGAGCAGGACGGCGACCAGCATGGAGGCGAGCACGCGCGGGACGACGAGGCGCTGGATCGGATCGATGCCGAGCACCTCCATGGCGTCGATCTCGTCGCGGATCTTCCGGGCGCCGAGGTCGGCGCAGATGGCCGACCCGCCGGCACCGGCGATGAGCAGCGCCGTCACGATCGGGCTGGCCTCGCGGAGGACGGCGAGCACCGACGCCGAGCCGGTGAAGGACTGCGCGCCGAGCTGACGGGTGAGCGATCCCAGCTGCAGGGCGATGACCGCGCCGAACGGGATCGCCACCAGCGCGGTGGGGATGATCGTCACGCTCGCCACGAACCACGCCTGCTGGAGGAACTCGCGGACCTGGAACGGCCGCTTCGGCAGGCTCCGGATGACGTCGAGGGCGAACGCGAACAGGTTGCCGCTGGCCGCCAGGGGGCGGGTCGGCGAGAACTTCCCGTCGAGCAGCCCCGGCGCCTTGGGCTCGTCCGTCGCCGTCATCCCTCACCGCCCGGCCGGGGCAGCACGACGGTCGCGGTGGACGCCGACGGGCCGGCGTCGGGCTCGGCGGCCCAGTGCCGGCCACCACTGCCCCGGGTGGGGGTGAAGGCGCCGGCGTCGGCCTGGGCCAGCAGGTCCTCCGGCAGCGACGCGCGGATCGCCCGCTGCGTCTCCTCGTCGAAGTCGTGCAGCATCCGCGCCACCCGCTCCTGCCGGCGCCGCTCGGCCTTGCGCTCGGGCAGCCCCTCGGTCGGCGTCAGCTGCGGCGGCACGGCGTCCCCGCCGGACGCGCCCTTCGGGCCCACCCCGTTGTGCGTGTCGCCGCCGCGGGCCTCCAGCGCCGCCATCTCGGCCTCGACCTGGGCGACGTCCTTCTCCTCGCTCATGCCGATCGGCCCCTCGCGGCGGCCGTTGAGGAACTGGCGGACGACCGGCTCCTGCGACGTCAGCAGCTGCTCGCGGGGGCCGAACATGACCAGGTTGCGGCGGAAGAGCAGGCCCAGGTTGTCGGGCACGGTGCGGGCGGTCCCGATGTCGTGGGTGACGATCAGGAAGGTCGCGTCGATCTGGGCGTTGAGGTCGACGATGAGCTGGTTGAGGTAGGCCACGCGGACCGGGTCGAGGCCGGAGTCCGGCTCGTCGAAGAGGATGATCTCCGGGTCGAGCACCAGCGCCCGCGCCAGGCCGGCGCGCTTGCGCATGCCGCCGGAGATCTCGCCGGGCAATTTGCCCTCGGCGCCCTGCAGGCCGACCATGTCCATCTTCTCGAGGACGATCGACCGGACCTCCGACTCGCTCTTCTTCGTGTGCTCGCGCAGCGGGAAGGCGATGTTGTCGAACAGGTTCATGGACCCGAACAGGGCACCGTCCTGGAAGAGGACGCCGAACAGCTTGCGGATCTCGTAGAGCTGGTGCTCGCTCGTCCGGACGATGTCGGTGTCCTTGATGACGATGGAGCCCTTCTCGGGCTTCAGCAGGCCGACCAGCGACTTGAGGAACACCGACTTGCCGGTGCCCGAGGGGCCGAGCAGCACCGAGATCTCGCCGGGCGGCAGGGTCAGGGTGACGTCGCTCCAGATGTTCTGGCTCCCGAAGGACTTGGTCAGCCCCTCGACCTCGACTGCGACGCCCACGACTGCCCACCCTCCGTCCCGGCTGCGTTGCCGGTTCACCGCCCCGTCGCGTCGACGGGCTCCGGCAGTTTCCTGTGTCCCGGCGTCGCGCGCATCCCGGCGCCGGAGCAACTGGTTCCTACTGGTCAGTAACGACGGCGCCGGGGAGAGGTTACGTGCGTCACGGGGTTTCTGTGACCCCGGCCTCCACACACCCACCGGGACGGGTCGCGGCATTCACCTGTGCGGTGGAACGCCACAGGGGCCGCCCTCCCGAAGGAGGACGGCCCCTGCTGCGGCGAAGCCGCGAGGTGCGGCGGCGAAGCCGCGAGGTGACGCGACGCGGCGAAGCCGCGAGGTGACGCGATGGAACGGCCCCGTCCCGGGTCCAGCCCTGAGCTAGCGAAGGGTGGGGAGGACGGGGTCCTTCACTTGACGGTGACGGTGGCGCCGGCGCCCTCGAGGGCGGCCTTGGCCTTGTCCGCGGCGTCCTTGGCGACCTTCTCCAGGACCGGCTTCGGCGCGTTGTCGACCAGGTCCTTGGCCTCCTTGAGGCCGAGCGAGGTCAGGCCGCGCACCTCCTTGATGACCTGGATCTTCTTGTCGCCGGCGCTCTCGAGGATGACGTCGAACTCGTCCTGCTCGGCAGCGGCCTCCTCGCCACCGCCGCCGCCACCGGCGGCCGGGGCGGCCGCGACGGCCACGGGGGCGGCCGCGGTGACGTCGAAGGTCTCCTCGAACTGCTTCACGAAGTCCGACAGCTCGAGGAGGGTCATCTCCTTGAACGCGTCGAGCAGGTCGGAGCTGGAAATCTTGGCCATGTCTGTCTCCTTCTCAGGTCACTCGCCGGCCGCGTCAGCGGCAGCGGTGTCGGTCTCGGTCTCGGGGGTGGTGTCAGCAGCAGCAGCACTGTCGTCGGCTGCGGGAGCGGCGGCCTCGGCCGGGGCGTCGGCGGCCTTCTTCTCCTGCAGCGCGGCAGCGAGGCGGGCGACCTGGGACAGCGGGGCCTGGAAGAGCCCGGCAGCCTTGGTCAGGTTGCCCTTCATCGCACCGGCCAGCTTGGCCAGCAGGACCTCGCGCGGCTCGACGTCGGCGAGGCGGGTGACCTCGGAGGCGTCGACCGGGCGACCGTCGACCACGCCGCCCTTGACGATCAGGGCGGGGTTGGCTTTGGCGAAGTCACGGATGGCCTTGGCGGCCTCGACCGGGTCGCCCTCGATGAAGGCGATCGCGGTCGGTCCGGTGAGCAGCGGGGCGAGGTCGGAGAATCCGACCGAGTCCGCCGCCCGCTTCGTCAGGGTGTTCTTGACGATGGCGTAGCTGCTGCCCTCACCGAGGGAACGACGCAGCTGGGTCAGCTGCGCCACGGTCAGCCCGCGGTACTCGGTGAGCACCGCCGCACTCGAGTTCTGGAACCGCTCGGTGATCTCGTCGATCACCGCGGCCTTCGCCTGCGTGGGCATGGGCCTCCTCTCGTCTGTCGGGCGACCACCGGCCGTGGCGCGGCCTCGGGCGATCGAGGGGCCCGGAGACGAGGAACGCCCCGGCGCAGGGCGCACGGGGCGAGGACGCGCTCGCGCGCGTCGATCGATCCGTCCTCCTGCGCGGGTCGCCCGGAACTCCGGGACCTTCGATCGCACGCGGACGTGCGACGACCAACGGTCTTGGGGGGAACGGGAGCAAGAGTACGCCATGTCGACACGGGGCCGGCGCGCACCCCCGGAGACGATCATGGCGCCGGAACCACCTCCCGGGCGGGAGACGTGGTTCCGGCGCCATGGTCGGCGTGCCGGGCTGCTTACGCGGTGGGCTCGTCCACCGTCAGGTTGCGGGTGCGGTTGGGGTCGACCGGGATGCCGGGGCCCATCGTCGTGGAGACGGTGACCTTCTTGAGGTACCGGCCCTTGGCCGAGGAGGGCTTGGCCCGGAGGACCTCGTCGAGCGCCGCCGCGTAGTTCTCCACCAGCTTGGCCTCGTCGAAGGACGTCTTGCCGATCACCAGGTGCAGGTTGGCCTGCTTGTCGACGCGGAAGTTGATCTTCCCGCCCTTGATGTCGTTGACCGCCTTGGTGACGTCGGGCGTCACGGTCCCGGTCTTCGGGTTCGGCATCAGGCCGCGCGGGCCGAGGATGCGCGCGATCCGGCCGACCTTGGCCATCTGGTCCGGCGTCGCGATCGCGGCGTCGAAGTCCAGGAAGCCGCCCTGGATCTGCTCGATCAGGTCGTCGGAGCCCACGACGTCGGCGCCGGCGGCCTCGGCCTCGGCGGCCTTGTCACCGGTCGCGAAGACGATGACGCGGGCGGTCTTGCCGGTGCCGTGCGGCAGGTTGACGGTGCCGCGGACCATCTGGTCGGCCTTGCGCGGGTCGACGCCCAGGCGCATGGCGACCTCGACGGTGGCGTCGTAGGACGTCGTCGACGTCTCCTTGGCCAGCTTGGCGGCCTGGAGCGGGGAGTACAGGTTGTCGCGGTCGACCTTCTCGGCCACTGCGCGGAACTTCTTGCCGTGCTTCGCCATGGTGGTTCCTCTCCCCCGGACGCTGCCGGGGATCATGTGGTTCGCGGGCCTGGCGGGGCCCTCCCACGATTTCCGGTGGTGCTGGATCAGCCGGTGACGGTGATCCCCATCGACCTGGCGGTGCCGGCGATGATCTTCTCGGCCTGGTCGAGGTCGTTGGCGTTGAGGTCGGCCATCTTGGTGGTGGCGATCTCGCGGACCTGGTCACGGGTGACCGTGGCGACCTTGGTCTTGTGCGGCTCGCCGGAGCCCTTCTCGACACCGGCGGCCTTGAGCAGCATGCGCGCGGCCGGCGGGGTCTTGGTGACGAACGTGAACGAGCGGTCCTCGAAGACCGAGATCTCGACGGGGATCACGTTGCCGCGCTGCGACTCGGTCGCCGCGTTGTAGGCCTTGCAGAACTCCATGATGTTGACGCCGTGCTGGCCGAGCGCCGGACCCACGGGCGGCGCGGGGGTCGCCGCACCGGCGTTGATCTGGAGCTTGATGACCGCGGTCAACCGCTTCCTGGGGGGCATGACTTCCTTCTGTCTCTGCTGAACGGGCTCGGGTCGAGCCGGCTCAGATTTTCTGGACCTGGCTGAACGACAGCTCGACGGGCGTCTCGCGGCCGAAGATGGAGACCAGCACCTGCAGCTTCTGCTGCTCGGCGTTGATCTCGTTGATCGTGGCGGGGAGCGTCGCGAACGGCCCGTCCATGACGGTCACCGACTCGCCGACCTCGAAGTCGACGACGGCGGCCGGCGCGGCGGCGGCCCCGCCCGTGGCGGCCTCGGCGCCGGTCGTGCGGGCGGCCTGCGGTGCGGTCGCCGGCACCAGGATCTTGACGACCTCGTCGATGGTCAGCGGCGACGGCTTGGAGGTGGCGCCGACGAAGCCGGTCACGCCGGGGGTGTTGCGGACCGCGCCCCACGACTCGTCGTTGAGCTCCATGCGCACCAGGAGGTAGCCGGGCAGGACCTTGCGGTTGACCTGCGCGCGCTTGCCGTTCTTGATCTCGGTGACCTCCTCGGTGGGCACCTCGATCTGGTAGATGTAGTCCTCGACGTCCAGGGACTGGATGCGCGCCTCGAGGTTGGTCTTGACCTTGTTCTCGTAGCCGGCGTAGGAGTGCACGACGTACCAGTCGCCGGGGGCGATGCGCAGCGCCTTCTTCATCGCCTCGACCGGGTCCTCGTCCTCCTCCGCCGGAGCGGCCGGCTGGTCCGAGGACTCGGCGGGGGCGGTCAGCGGGTCGCTGACCAGGCTGTCGGCGTCGCCGTCCTCGATCTCCGGCGTGACGTCCGACACCTCCGTGTCGGTGTCGAGCGCAGCCGTGTCGGTCGACCCCTCGGCCGCGCCGGTCTCACCGGCGCCGGTCTCGGCGTCGACCGAGCCGCGCTGCTCGAGGGCGGCGTCGTCCAGGTCCGTGGCGGTGACGCCTTCGACCGGGGTGGCGGTCTCGAAGGGCTCGCGAGGGTCGGTCACAGGTGTTGTCTCTTCCTTGTCAGGTGGCGTGCAGGCACGGGACGACGGATCAGCCGAAGACGGCGATCACGCCTCGGGCGAAGAGGAGGTCCAGGCCGGCCACCAGCGCGACGATGAACGCCACGAAGATGATGACCACGGTGGTGTAGGTGATCAGCTCGCGCCGGCCGGGCCAGATGACCTTGCGCAGCTCGGCGACGACCTCGCGGAGGAACCGGGCGGGTGAGCGCTTCTGGCCGCTCTCGGTACGGGCCCGTTCCGCCTCGGCGCGCGACCGGGTGCCACCGCCCTCCCGCGTGGCCGGACGGGACCCGGCGGGGCGGCGGGCACGGGTCGGCCGCGCCTCGTCGTCCTCGTCGTCGTCGGCGGTGATCCGGCCACGACGTCCGCGGTCGCGGGCCGCGACCACCTTCTCCTCGTCGTCGGCCGCCTCGGTGGCGATGTCGTCCTCGGCTGCCTCGAGCTCGGCGGCGTCGTCGACCCCCGGGGCCTCGCGATCGAGCTGCTCGTCGGTCAGCTCGGCGTCGCGAGGGTCGTCCTCGCGTCCCGGCTTCTCGTCGCTCACTGCGCCTCGCTCGCCTCGTGGTGGGAACCGCTCTGACGAGCGGCCGGATGGTCGGTACCGGCTGTGCGGTGGCAGGGGTGACAGGACTTGAACCTGCAGCCTGCGGTTTTGGAGACCGCTGCTCTGCCAATTGAGCTACACCCCTTGAAGGATGCCGTCCTCGCCACGGCAGCGCGGAGCCTCGAGGAGGTTCCGGGGCACGCCGGTGGCGGGGTCAGCTGCCCCTGGACGGCCAGTGTACGGGACCGCACCGCCGCACAGCCAACGTCCCGCCGGGGGCCGCCCCGGACGAGGATCCACCAGCCGCGCCCCGAGGGGCGGCCCGGCCCCACGGCTCCGCCGCGAGCCGGACGACTTTGACACGATGGGCACATGACCGCCGTCTCATCGGAGTCCGCCAGCCCGTCCGCCACCCCCGGCCCGAGCCGCATCTCGCGCCGCATCGCCGCGATCAGCGAGTCCGCCACGCTCGCGGTCGACGCCAAGGCCAAGGCGCTGAAGGCCGCCGGCAAGCCGGTCATCGGCTTCGGCGCGGGGGAACCGGACTTCCCGACACCGGACTACGTCGTCGAGGCCGCGGTCGCCGCCTGCCGCCAGCCGGCCATGCACCGCTACACCCCCGCCGGCGGCCTGCCCGCGCTCAAGGAGGCGATCGTCGCCAAGACGGCGCGCGACTCCGGCCTCCAGGCCGGCCCGGCCAACGTCCTGGTGACCAACGGCGGCAAGCAGGCGGTCTACGAGGCCTTCGCCGCGCTGCTCGACCCGGGTGACGAGGTGCTGCTGCCCGCCCCCTACTGGACGACGTACCCCGAGGCGATCCGGCTGGCCGGCGGTGTGCCGGTGCCGGTCGTGGCCGACGAGCAGAGCGGGTACCTGGTGTCGGCCGCCCAGCTCGAGGCCGCCCGCACGCCCCGCACGAAGGTGCTGCTCTTCTGCTCGCCGTCCAACCCGACCGGCGCGGTCTACCCGCCCGAGCAGGTCGAGGAGATCGGCCACTGGGCGCTGGACGCCGGGATCTGGGTGCTCACCGACGAGATCTACGAGCACCTGACCTACGGCGGCGTCACCGCCCCGTCCATGCCGGTGGTGGTCCCCGAGCTCGCCGAGCGCTGCGTCGTGGTCAACGGCGTCGCCAAGACCTACGCGATGACCGGCTGGCGGGTGGGCTGGATCCTCGGCCCGACCGATGTCGTCAAGGCCGCGACCAACCTGCAGTCGCACGCCACGTCCAACGTCGCCAACGTCTCCCAGGCCGCCGCGATCGCCGCGCTCACGGGGGACCTGTCGGCCGTCGCGACCATGCGCGAGGCGTTCGACCGCCGCCGGCAGACGATCGTGTCGATGCTGCGGGACATCCCCGGCGTCGCCTGCCCCGAGCCGCAGGGCGCGTTCTACGTCTACCCGTCGGTCAAGGGCCTGCTCGGCCGGCCGATCGCCGGACGGACCGCGGAGAGCAGCGTCCAGCTCGCCGAGATCATCCTCGAGGAGGCCGAGGTGGCCGTCGTCCCGGGCGAGGCGTTCGGGACGCCCGGCTACCTGCGGATGTCCTACGCGCTCGGCGACGACGACCTCGTCGAGGGCGTCTCCCGGATGCAGCGACTGCTGGGGTCGGCCGGCTGACTCAGCGCGGCCCGTCGTCCTCGTCCAGCGCCTGCGCGTCCTCCAGGACGTCGACGGCGCCGGGCAGGTGGGCGAGCGCGCGGTGGACGTCGGCCGGCGTGGCGATCTGCCACGCCGTCGCGTCCACGTAGCAGCGGACGGCGGCGACGAAGGCGTCGTCGCCGGCCGTCTGCTGGGCCTCGAGCAGCGCCGCGCCGCCCTTGTTGTAGACCACCCCGAAGTAGCTGTCCGAGTCCTCGAACTCGTCCATGGCCGCCCCCACGGGACCGGGCTGCGTCAGCGCCTCCTCGGGGACCAGGCCGGTGCCGGGGTCCACGACGGCCTCGGCCCAGGACGCGAACGCCTCGTCGAGCCACGGGTCGCGGTACTGGGAGTTGCCGACCATGCCGTAGAACCACTGGTGGGCCACCTCGTGCACCAGGATCTCCCGGATCGGCGTCGCCTCCAGGATCATGCTGGGGTACTCGATGCCGCCGCCGAAGTCGGGCAGCAGGGCGACGCTGAGGGTGTCGAAGGGGAACGGCCCCAGCAACGACTCCAGTTCGTCGATCGCGGCCACGGTCCAGTCGCTCAGCACCTCGCCCGGGACGTCGCTGCCGGGGAGCACCCCGGTGGTGACGCGGGTGCCGCCCGGCGCCGTCGTCTCCGTGGTGCTGAACGGCCCCACCGCCACCGCCACGTCCCGGGCCACCGGCTCCCGGGACGTCCACGTGCGGACGCCGTCCACCGGGGGCGACGGTTCCGCGACGGCGCCGGTCATGAGCACGGTGAGCTCCGCCGGCGCGGAGACGCGCACGACGGTGTCGGCGACGGGGGTGGCCGCCGTCTCGCCGCGCAGCCCCACGAACGGGTCCCGCGCCCAGCCGACCCCGGGCTCCCAGGCGAGCAGCGGCGCGCCGCTGGCCCACCAGGAGAGCTCCTCGACGACGCCGAACCGGTCGAACGCGCCGCTGCCCAGGGTCAGGGAGAAGTCCAGCTCGACCTCGGTGGGCTCCCCCGCCCCCAGCGCGCCGGCCAGCTCCACCACGAAGAGGCCACCGGGGTCGGCCGCCTCCGCGGACTCGTACCGCCCGCCGGCCACGTCCTCCCCCCGGACGTCGTCGACCACCAGCCGGCTGCCCGAGGCGGCGGAGTCCGGGCCGTTCGGGACGAGCCGGAAGACCAGCTCGCGGACGTCGCGGTCGGGCGTGAAGACCACGGTCTCGGTCCCGGTGACCGAGCGACCGTCGGCGGCGAGCGCGAAGTCGACGGCGATGTCGGGACGGTCGGGGTCGGGCTCGGCCCGCTCGGCCGGGCAGGCGGCCTCCGCGACCGCGGGCCCTCCGGGCGGCCGGCCCGGGGCCGCCACGGTGTCGGCGAACGACGTGCAGCCGGTCAGCAGGAGCACCGCCGCGGCGGCCAGGGCGGCCCGCCGGGCGGTCACTGCAGGCGGACGGTCGCGCGGGCCAGGGAGAGCACCTTCTCGCCGCCGCTGGTGACGGTGAGGTCGACCCGCACCCGTCCGTCGTCGAGCAGCGCCCCGACCTTGCCGCGCACGGTGACCTCGGCCCCCTCCTCGTCGTCGGGGACGACGACCGGCCGGCCGAACCGGACGTGCTGCTCGACCAGGGCACCCGGGTCGCCGGTCCACGCCGTCACGGCCCGCGCGGCCAGCGCCATCGTGTACATGCCGTGCGCGATGACGCCGGGCAGGCCGACGGCGGTGGCGGTGCGGTCGTTCCAGTGGATCGGGTTGAAGTCGCCGGAGGCCCCCGCGTAGCGGACCAGGTCGGCGCGGGTGACCCGGTAGACCTGCTCGGGCAGCTCCGTGCCGATGTCGGGCGAGGACGTCATGACTCCCCCCGTGCCACCAGCATCGACGTCGCGGTGCACACCGGCTCGCCGTCCTCGGTCGCCAGGTCGACCCGCGCGGTCAGCATGTCGTTGCCGGCGACGGTGCGGGCCGCGTCGATCGTCGTGGTCGCGACCAGCCGGTCGCCGGCCCGGATCGGGCGGTGGTGGGCGAACCGCTGCTCGCCGTGCACGACGCGGGCGTAGTCGATGCCGACATCGGGATCGTCGAGCACCACCATCGCCGCCTGGAGGCTCACCACGATGGCGAAGGTCGGCGGCGCGATGACGTCGGGGTGGCCGGCAGCGCGGGCGGCGTCGCCGTCGCGGTGGACCGGGTCGTCCGCCCCGATGGCCGAGGCGAACTCCGCGATCTTCGCGCGCCCGACCTCGTAGACGGCAGAGGGCGGGTAGCTGCGCCCGACCAGTTCCCGGTCCAGCGCCATGCTCCCGCCCTCGGCTCGCAGCTGTCGACCCGCGTCAGCGGGTCTCGCGGTGCAGCGTGTGCTTGCGCTCGCGCGGGCAGTACTTCATCAGCTCGAGCCGGTCGGGGTCGTTCCGCCGGTTCTTGCGGGTGATGTAGTTGCGGTTCTTGCACTCCTGGCAGGCCAGGGTGATCTTCGGGCGGATGTCGGTCGCTGCCATGGGGAGTGCTCCTAGCCTTGTGCGGCCGTGCCGGCGGCTGCCGACCCGGTGTCGTCCACGTGCTGACGGACCCCGTCGATCCGGGGTCCGTCGGGAGTAGCGGTGACCGGACTTGAACCGGTGACACAGCGATTATGAGCCGCTTGCTCTACCAGGCTGAGCTACACCGCCGGGATGACCGTGCGGCCCGGTCTCGCGACTGGACCGGCTGGTCACAGAGCCCCTTTACGGAATCGAACCGTAGACCTTCTCCTTACCATGGAGACGCTCTGCCGACTGAGCTAAAGGGGCGTGCTCGAAGAGCCGTCGAGAACTGTACCCGACGTCCCCCGGCCTTCCTGCAGTGCCCCACCGCGAGCTCGCGAGGTGCTGGGACGGCCCCGTCTCAGGGCCCCGCCGCGAGCTCGCGAGTGGTGGGGGGGGAGACGGGGTCCTCACTCAGGTGCGCACGAACAGCCGGCGGTGCGCGGCCCCCGGAGCGGCCTTGCGGACGCCGGTGCGGGCCAGCAGCCAGCTCTCCAGCCGGTCGTCGGGCAGCGGCCGGCTCACCAGGAAGCCCTGCAGCTTGTCGCAGCCCATCTCGGCGAGCAGGTTGCGGGTCAGCTCGTCCTCCACGCCCTCGGCCACGACGCGCAGCCCCAGGTTGTGCGCCAGCTCGATGATCGAGCGGGCGATGAAGGACTCGCCCTGGCTGGTGGACATGCCCAGCACGAAGGACTTGTCGATCTTGACCTCGTCGATCGGCAGCTGCCGGAGCTGGGACAGCGACGAGTAGCCGGTGCCGAAGTCGTCCATGGACAGCCGCAGCCCCAGCCCGTGCAGGTCGGCCAGCACGGTGCTGTCGCGCACCGAGTCGTCCACGACGCTGCCCTCGGTCAGCTCGAGGGTGAGCAGCTCACCGGGCACCCGGTGCCGCTGCAGCGCCCGCCGCACCCGGGTGACCAGGTCCGGCTCGGTCAGGCAGTGCACGGACAGGTTCACCGCGACCGACAGGGCGATGTCCTGGTCCAGCCAGCGGCGGCAGCGGGCCAGGGCGAGGTCCAGGACGTGGTCGGTGACCGCCCCGATCCGCCCGATCTGCTCGGCCAGGTGGATGAAGTCGTCCGGCGCGATCGCCCCGTAGCGGGGGTGCGCCCAGCGCACGAGCGTCTCCACCGACACGATGTCGGAGGTCTGCGCGTCGATGATCGGCTGGAAGACGACGCTGATCTGACCGTCGGCCATCGCCTGCTCGAGCTCGGTGCCGAGCTGCAGCCGGCGCAGGCTCTGCTGGTCGAGCACCGGGTGGTAGCTGGCCACCCCACCGGAGTCGGCCGCCGCCAGCAGGGCGACGTCGGCCCGCTGCATCAGCATCCCGGAGTCGGTGCCGTGCACCGGCGCGGCAGCCACCCCGATGGTCAGCGTGACCTCCAGGTCCAGCCCGGCGACCCGGGCGCGCGTCGAGGCCGCCTCCCGCAGCCGCCGGGCGGCGCGCTCGGTCGCCTGCAGCGACAGCCCCGGCAGCAGGACGGCGAACTGCTCGCCCTCCATCCGCGCCAGCCGCGCCGACGGCGGCGCGTGCTCGCGCAGCAGGCCGGCGGTGACCAGCAGGAGCTCGTCGCTGGCGGCGTGGCCGAGGGTGTCGGTGACCTCGGTGTAGTTGCCGAGCGCCGCGAGGATCAGCCCGGCCCGTGCGGTGACCGGGTCGGCGGCGAGCAGCTCGTCGATGTCGGCGGCCAGCCGCTGGCGGTTGGGCAGCCCGGTCAGCCGGTCGTGGTCGGCGTCGTAGCGGATCTGGGTCAGCAGCTGCTGGTGCCGGATCGCCGCGTTGACGTGGGTGAGCATCGAGTCGAGCGCCGCCCGGTCGCTCTCACCGAAGGAGTGGATGTCGCTGCGCCGGTCGCACACCTCGAGGTAGCCCGGTTCCCCCGCGGCGGTCGTGATCGCCGCACCCAGCAGGTCGGCCACCCCGCGACGGGCCAGGGCGGCGGTCTCCTCGCCATCGGCCCTGGCCAGCGAGACGCGGACCGGGCCCTCGACCGAGGCGACGGCGCGGCGCCGGATGACGTCGTCGGGGTCGCCGGGCCCGTCGTACCAGACCGCGCCGTTCTCGGCGGCGACGACCAGCCGGGGCTCCTCGTCGAGGTACGGCGGCAGCCACAGTGCCACGCGGTCGGCGTTGAGGAGCTCCCGGACGGCGTGCACGATCTGCTGCGCGCCGTCCTCGTCGGGTGAGACCTGCTCCACGCGCCTGGCGAAGTCGTAGACGCGCTCGACGCTGTGCCCTTCACGGGTCACCGCGGCGAAACGCCGGTAGAGCAGGGCGAGCGCGACGACCAGCGGGGAGATCAGCAGCCAGGCCCAGGGCGTGGCCCCGACCAGCAGCAGGACGGCGAGGCCGACGACGACGGAGACGGGCCCGATCATCAGGACCGGGATCAGGAAGGACACCCACAGCGTGCGGCCGGGGTAGCCCTGGGTGGCGGTGATGGCGGCCGCGATGAGGACGACGCCGAGGACGCTGGCGACCAGGACGGCGACGAGGTAGGAGAGCCAGGCGCTGGGATCGGCGATGTCCCCGACCGGGAGCAGGCCCAGGACGACGGTGGCCGCGCACGCCTCCAGGACGACGACCGTCACGTTGAAGACGGTCTTGGCGCGCGAGTAGCCCTGGACGAGGGAGACGATCCCCACGGCCAGGCCCCAGGCCGCCGCCGTCCAGGCGCCGCCGACGCTGGCCAGCGCCATCACGAAGGCCAGCTCGCTCGGCGACCAGGAGAAGCCCTGCTTGCGGAACTCGAAGTCGACGTTGAACGACTCCGCCGCGACCAGTCCGATGAAGATGGCGACCAGCAGGAACGGGTCGACGGGCTCGGCACGTGGCACGAGCACGAGCAGGGAGACGGGGACCGCGACGGCCAGCCCCATCCAGGCGACGGTCCAGGGGCCGAGCCGGAGCGGCCGCGTCGACCTGCGTTCGTCCTGCTCGGACACTCGTACCTGCATCTCCGCCGGGGAACGTGGGCGCGCCGAGGCTAACAGCGGGACGCGCCACGAGAAGGATCACCGACCCGACCACTGACCCGGAGTGGGGAACGGGCGGTGCACCCCCGGAGCGGCCGCCGAGCGGGCGGCCCTCCGGGGGTCGACAGTGCGTTCGAGGTCAGGCGGTGGTGCTGCGGTTCCACTTCGCTCCGCGGTTCCACTTGGCTCCGCGGTTCCACTTGGCCCCACGGACCGAGGACGAACCAGACTGCACGTTGCTACCCATGACGCCTCCTAGGCATGACTGACTGCGGCTTTGCGGCAGCCACCTACGCGCGGGGGCAGAGCGTCGTTCAGTACGGACCGCGCTGGGAACATTGCTTCCCGTCACCCGGTTGGACAAGCATCGAAGATCACGACCGGGTGACGGTCAGTCGCGTCGTCACTGAGCGTGTCTGAATATGGACCTCGTGTCACCAATTCGGGTGGTGCGTGGTCACCGCCGGCCGCGGGGCGGACCGAGCAGTCCGTCCGCCGCGGCGCGATCCCGCTGCCCGTCGGTCGCGAGGTCGGCCATGCCCCCGGTGACGAGCTCCAGCGTGGCCCGGGTCCAGTCCCGTTCGGCCGACACCGGCGCGCGGGGGCCGCCGAGGCGCTCCGCGACACGCAGGAAGGCGCCCTCGGCCTGCGCTGCGACGGCACCGGCGCGGGCGAGCGCATCCGGCGGCAGCGTCTCCCGCGCCCGCGCGATCGCGTCCTCGGCGGCGAGACGCGGGCCCTCGTCCGGCGACTGGGAGAAGGTGTTGTCCATGTCCAGGACGAGCGGCCCGTAGGCGCCGAGGATCTCGGCGGTGACCGCCACGGGCGCGATGCGCACGAAGGAGACCGCCTCGAGGAGCGGTCCCGCCGTCCAGTTCCACAGCCGGGCCCTGTCCTCGGCCGCCGCCCGGAGCTCGAACCCGTCCAGCGCGTAGGTCAGCCGCTGCCCGTACTCCTGGACGGCGACGTACGCGGCGGCGACGGCCACCGCCGGGAGCGGCTCCGTGCCGCTCCCGGCCGGCCGCCCGCCGGCCCACTCCGCGAGCGCCCGCTCCACCGCCGCGGCGGCGTGCCCGTCGACGGTCAGGTACCCCAGGCCCCTCGCCTCGGCCTCGGCCCGGCTCCCGGTTCCCTCCGCCTCGGCCCGGCTCCCGGTTCCCTCGGCCTCGGCCCGGCTCCCGGCTCCCTCGGCCGACAGGGCGGCGAGCGTGCCGGCCACCCCCTCGACGTTCACGGCCACCGCATCGCCGAGCGCCGGTGACACGGCGGCGACGACGCCCCTTCCCACCGTCCACCCGGCGGGATCTCCCTCGACGAGGCCGGCGCCGATCGTCTCCAGCCCGAGCTGCACCGCCCGGGCCCCGGCGCCACCGCCCGCCCGTCCGGCGGCGGCCACCAGGTCGGCCAGGGCCTGGCCCCCGTCGCCCCAGACACGCGCGAGCGCGGCCTCCCAGACCCGCCCGTCCCCGAGGAGGGCCGCCGCGGCCTGCGGGTCACCGCCGTGCGCCACGTACCGCACGGCGACCGCCACCGGGTCGGCCGCCGCCGCGGGCCACGCCGGGGGCACCGGTCCGGCCGGCGCCTGCTGGACGTGCTCGCGGACCAGCAGCTGGCGGGCCCACTCCCCCGCCGTGGCCGGCCGCAGACCCCGCGACCCGGTGCCGGCCAGCAGCACGGCCGCCATGCCGGCCGCCGCGGGAGCCGCCCCCAGTGGCGCATCGGCAGGGACGTAGGTGGCGCCGAGCACGGCGGTGACCCCGTCGCCCGCCGCGGTGCCCGGCGTCGCCGTCCCGAGCGCGGCGGCCAGGACGCCGGCGAGCGGGTTGCCCGGGCCGTGGGGGTCCCGCCCCAGCAGCTCCAGCAGCAGCCGCACACCCACGGCACCGAGCCCCCGCACGAAGGCCGTGGCGAACGCCGGGTCCGCGGCCAGGGCGGCCGAGTCCGACACGAGGGCGGCGCGCTCCTCCGGGGTGAGAGGGGTGCCGATCAGCGTGTCGGCGAGCGCACGTCCGCGTGCGGCGAGCTCGGGGCGCCCCCATCCCGGCAGCTCCCCCGTGAGGTGGGCCAGCACGCGGGCCCCGTCCCCCCGGCGCCCGGTGCCGCCGACCGGACGGGTGGCGTCGGCCAGGACCCGGCCGGTGGCGCCGGCGTCGTGCGCGAGCTCCTCGAGCACGAGGGCGTGGCGCCGCCGACGCCGGGCCTCCGCCGCCTCGATCTCGGCCACCACCCCGACCCAGGCCGGCGAGCCGGTCATCAGCGCCAGCCGGGGATCCTCCAGCTGCCCGATCCGCTGCCAGGCCGCCCGGAAGTCCTCGTCCTGCTCCGCCCGCAGCTCGAGCACCTGCCGCCGGGCGTCGCGGAGGAGCTCGCCGTGCGCGCCCAGCCGGACGGCAGCGCTGCGCACCGCGGCCGCGGACTCGCGGGCGAGCGTCACGACGCGGGCCAGCTGTCCGGCCGCCGCCACCGCGTCGGCGCCCAGCCAGCCCGGGGCCGCGCCGGCCGGGCCCGACAGCCGGTCGGCGAGTTCCCCCAGCCGGCGCGCCGCACCGTCGACGTCCCGGACCAGCTCCTCGACGGCCTCCGGCTCGCCGTCCGGCAGCTCGAGGGGCACGGGGTCGGGCAGCTCCGCGCTCACCGGCCACCTGGCCGCCCGCGGGAGGCGAGCAGCCCACGGTCCAGCGCCTGCCAGGAGTCCGCGACCGCCGCGACGGTGCCGCCCAGCCAGCCGAGCTCGCCCGCCAGCGCGCGCCCGGCGGCGCGGTGCGCGTCGAGGAAGGCCTCCACCGCCGGCTGCAGGACGTCGCCCACGGCGCCGGGCCGGTCCAGCCGGGGGGCGATCTCCGCGGCGTCGGCGGCGGCCGCGCGCACCGTGCCGGCCAGGGCGTGGACCTCGGCCGGCGGCACGTCGATGGACATGCCCGGCAGTGTGGCGGCCGGCCACCGCGGCGGCCGCCGTCGTCCACAGGCGGACCGGTGGGGGCGCGCGGCCACCCGATCGGGTGTCCACAGTGTCCACAGATCCTCTCCACAGGCTGTGGACGGCGGGGAGACGCCCCTAGGCTGCCCCGGTGCGGGAGGACCGGCGGGACGGCGAGCGCGGGTCGACCCTGCCGTTCGTGCTGGTCTGCTGGACGGTGGCCGCGCTGATGGCGTTCGGGGCCATCGCCGCCTCCGACGCGTTCCTCGAGCAGCAGGAGGTGCAGTCGGTGTGCGACGGCGCCGCACTGGCGGCGGCCAACCGGGCCGACGAGGCCGTCGTCTACACGCAGGGGGTGAGCGGGGAGCTGCCGCTCACCCGGGCGACCGCGCAGGCCGCCGTCGCCGACCAGCTGGCCGACGGGGTGGGGGCGCTGGACTCCTGGTCCGCCGAGACCGACGGCGCCGAGGTCACCGTCCGGTGCACCCGCTACGTCGAGATCGCCTTCGGCTGGCTCTTCCTGGCCGGCGAGCCGCTGGAGCGCACCGCGACCGCGAGCGCCCGCGCACCCACCCTCCCCTGAGCACGCGGACGGCCCCCGACCTGACGAGGTCGGGGGCCGTCCGTACCGGGCGTGGCGGGTGAAGGATTCGAACCTTCGTAGGCTAAGCCGACGGATTTACAGTCCGCTCCCATTGGCCACTCGGGCAACCCGCCGTGCGGTGGTACCGGAGCAGCGTACTAGAACGGTGGACGGCGTCCTCGGAAACCCCCCGGACGCCGACCGCCCAGCGGAAGGGGAACAGCCATGGCCGACGCGTCCTTCGACGTCGTGAGCAAGGTCGATCGCCAGGAGGTCGACAACGCCCTCAACCAGGCGGGCAAGGAACTCTCGCAGCGCTTCGACTTCCGGGGCACCAACGCCACCATCGCCTGGGCCGGCGAGGACGGCGTCACCCTGCAGGCCGACACCGAGGAACGCGTCGCCGCCGCGCTCGAGGTGTTCAAGGAGAAGCTCATCAAGCGCAACATCTCGCTCAAGGTCCTCGACGCCGGCGAGCCGCAGGCCTCGGGCAAGACCTACAAGATCGGCGCCACGATCAAGCAGGGCATCGAGAGCGACGTCGCCAAGAAGATCGCCAAGCTGATCCGCGACGAGGGCCCGAAGGGCGTCCAGGCGCAGATCCAGGGCGACCAGCTGCGGGTGAGCGGCAAGAAGCGCGACGACCTGCAGGCGGTGCAGCAGCTGCTGCGCGGCGCCGACCTCGACGTCGCCCTGCAGTTCGACAACTACCGCTAACTCCTGATATCTCTGCTGGTCAGCGGCTCGTCAGAGTCCCTTGGTCCGCAGGGAGTCCGCAGGAACGCCCAGCGCGGCGGCCATGAGGTCGCCCGCTGCGGCGCGCGTGCGGTCCTCGGCTGTGGGCCAGAGGTGGGAGTAGACGCCGAGCGTGATCGTCGCCGAGGAGTGCCCGAGCGCCCGCTGCACGGTCACCACATCGCATCCCGATGCGATGAGCCCGCTCGCGTAGAAGTGCCGCAGGTCGTGCAGCGTGTACCCGCCCAGCCCGGCCGCCTTGCGGACCTCCCGCCACTGGTGGCCTGCCGAGTTTCGGTTCAGCGGCTGCCCGGCATTGGCGATCATCCAGTCACCCTGCTGGACTCCCGCTCGCTGCACGTGCTGGGCCAGCAGATCGACTAGCTCCGCCGGGACGTAGACCACCCGCTCGGAGCCGAACTTGGGCGCCACGAGCTCGATCGTCGCGCGGTTCTCGCCCTGCATCTGGCGACGGACGGCGATGGTTCGACGCAGGAAGTCGACGTCCTCCAGCCGCAGCCCGGCCGCCTCGCCCAACCGGAGCCCGGCGAAGGCGCAGACGGCAATGAACGGCCGGAACCACGCCGGTGCGACGCTGAGCGCGCGCCCGACTTCCTCGACAGCGGGGATCGTCATGGCCGCCGACGCCTTGCGCGCTCGTGGCAGCGGCACGCCAGCCGACGGGTCCGACTTGATGATCCGGTCGACGACGGCGGCCCGCATCGCCATGTGGACGTAGTTGTACCGGGTCCGGATCGTGCTGGCAGCGAGCCCGGACGTACGGCTACTCGCCGGCTGGGACATGACCTTGACCCACTGCTGCACGTGCGAGGGCCGAATCTGGCGCATCGGCACGTCAGCGAACGTCACGGAGTCGGCCGCCTGCTGAGCGGCAAGCGTCGTGCCGCGCTCCCATACCTGTCGGCCGGACCACGCCTTGAACCAGGCCTTGAAAGTGATCTTCCCCGCCGCCGGGTCGACGTAGTCGCCGGTGACTATCGCCGCGGTCTGCTCATCGAGCCACCGCTGGGCGTCGACCTTTCGCTTGAAGTGGCGGGCGTGCTCCTTGCCGTTCTCGTCCCGGTACCGCGGCCGATAGGTCCCGTCAGGCCTCCTCGCGATCGACGCCACCGCTCATCGCCTCCATCTCCTTGAGCTCCTGGCCCTGAGCCCACAACCGCAGTGTGGGCTCCGCCACTGACTGGAACACCGTGACCTGGGCGCTTACCCATTCTCGGGGGCTTCTGCTGCACTGGTGGACAACGGCTTCACCTCTCTTATTGGCGGCGCCGCAGACCGGGTTCACCGCCCGATGCCTGGACCACCGGCAGTGCGCCGCGTGAGTAGCGCGAGGTCCTCGGGCCGCGGGAAGACGACACCCGGTTCCGGGACAGTCAGCAGCGGGACGGCCGATCGGTGTGGGGCCGGGGCGGCGTCATGGTGTGCACGCCAGGTGTCCCGCTCCTGGGCGAGACGGTCAGACGGCTGGGCGAGGAGAGCCGGCTCGGCCATCAGGCGCGCGATGCGGGCTCGGATCGCGGCCAGTTCTGCTCGGGCGGCGGCGATGGCCCGGTCGGTGTCGGCCAGTCGCTCCGCCGGGTCGAGGGTCCAGGCGAGAGATCCGAAGCGGGCGAGCCGGTCCTCCTGCTGACGGCGCGCGTCGACCACCGCGGCGCCGGCGTGCCGGTGAGTCTCCTGCGCGGTGGCTGCGGTCGCGCGCAACTGGGCGTGCTCGGGGTGGGCGCGTTGGGCGTGGTGGCGGGCGTAGGAGTCGAAGGCAGTCCACAGCCGCGGTCGGTCGTCGGACCGGTCTGCCAGGCGCGCGATCTGCTGCGGGTCGGTGGGCATGGCCGGCAGGTAGGGCCGCCAAGCGTCCGCCCAGTCGACCAGCTGCTCGCCGGCCCGGTTCACCGCCGCCCGCCGAAGCCGAAGCCGGCCGGGACCGTCGAGCACGACCTGCGCCGCCTCCCGGACTGCCAGGCGTTCGCTTTCCCAGTTGGCGAGCAGCGTGTCGCGGATCCGGTCGGTCTCGGCGGTGACGACCGCGCCGCTGGCGTCGACCCGCGCCGTGGCATGGCGGGCGTCGATTCCTGTCTGCCGGTATGCGTCTGTCAGTGCGGCGGCCCGGTCGGCGTGGGCAGACTCGAGCGCGACGACCTCGCGCAGCGCGTCGCGGCGCGGCAGCTCGTGGGCGAGCCGCTCCAGGCAGCGCTGCTCGACCGTCCACGCCGAGTGCAGGTCGGCGAGCGCCAGCTCCAGCGGTCGTGGCGTGGCGTACCGGGCGGCCTCGGCTGCGGCCAGCCGGGCAGCGTGCGCCGGGCCGAGATCGGCGCGGTCGCGGGCGAAGACCGCGAGCCACTGCTCCCGCGCATCGCCGGGGTCGGCCGCCACGAGGTGGGCGACGTTGGCCTCCCTCCCCCGCGTCATCCCGACATAGGCCGCGGCGGCGCCGGTGTCCTCGCCGACCACCAGGTGCGCGGCGGTCACCGTGTCGCCTTGGGCTCCGTGCGCGGTGGTCGCGTAGGCCAGTTCCACGTGCGCGGTGACGTATTGGGCGGGCAGCAGCCGCGCCCCGTTCCCGGCCGGGGTGACGGCGAGGGTGACAGCGGCATCCCCGCCGCCGGCCGGGGTGACAGGCGGTGTGCCGTCGGGGGTGACGAGCAGCCCGCCGTTCCGGTCGACGCCAATAACCGTCCACACGTCGCGGTTCGCGACCTGCAGGTCGCGGTCGTTGCGGCGGGTGGCGATCCGGTCACCGACGCCGATCCGCTCCCCGGCCCCGGTGACCACCGCCGCGACGTCGTCGACCCGACCTTGGGTGACGAGTCGGTCCCGGATGGCGGCATTGAGGGCGGCGGCCTGCTCACGTGTGCCGACCACCACGGCCACCCGCTCGCCCGCGGCGAAGGAGATGGCCGCGTCGGCGGCGAGCGTCTCCCGCAGCGCCTGCGCGTTGGGGTGCAGCCGTATCTGCTTGCGGGCCAGGAGCGCGTCGAACACCTTGCCGGGGTTCTCACCGGAGCGAATCGCCAGCGTCAGGTCGGCGTAGTCGCTGTCCGGTGTGGTGCGGCCGGTGGCGTCGGTGCGGCTGAAGCGGTGCACCCCGACCAGGGTCAGGTGCTCGGTCGGGTCGACCTGGGCCGCGGCGAGGTCCAGGACGCCACCGCGACCGACCGCCGCGAGCTGATGCCGGTCACCGAGCAGGGCGACGCGCACCCCGCACTCGTCCGCGATCGTCAGGAGGGCCCTGGCGGTGTCTTGATCCAGCATGCCCGCCTCGTCCACGACGAGGAGGTCACCGGCCCGCAGCCGCGCCCCTTCCGTCGGGCCGCGGTAGGAGTGGCCGGTGACCGGGTCCGTCTCGCCGACGGCGAGCCGGGTCCACGCGCCGTCGGCATTCCAGCGCCAGCCGTACTCGAAGGCCAGCCGGGCCGCCGACCCGGCGACCGCGCCGACCTCCGCGGTGACGACCTGGGCCGCCTTCAGCGTCGGGGTCACCACCACCAGCCGGCGCCCCTGATGGTCGAGCGCGTTCCTGGTGGCGGCCAGCGTGGTGGTCTTGCCGGCGCCGGCCGCGCCCTCGATCACGACCAGCCGCCGCTGGCCGGCGAGCGCGGCCACCGCCGCGGCCTGTCCCAGGTCCAGCCGGGTGGCACCGGCTGCGACGTCGACCGGCGGTGTCGGGTCGGTGGCAGAGACGCCGGCCGAGTGCTCGGTGGCGCGGGCGGCGAGGCGGGCGGTGAGGTCGTTCTCGACGGCGAGCACCGGGCCTGAGGTCCAGGCCCGGATGTGCTCGGGCACCCCGTCGCGGTCCAGCAGCGGCGCGCACCGGTCCATCGCGCGCGCGGTGAGATCTTCGGCCAGCTCGATGCGCACCGCCGGGTCGGTGACGATGCCGGCGGCGGCGAGCAGCTGCTCGACCTCTCCGCGCACGTCAGCGGCGTTCCACGCCGAGCGGGCGGCGCCCAGCCGGGCCAGCACCCGCTCCACCGCCTGCTCCCGGTCCAGGCAGCCGACCGGGGTGGGTGTCAGGCCGACCGCAACATTCCGGTCGCGGTAGCCCAGGGCGACCAGCTCGGCCAGCCACCGTGCCGTGAGGTCCTCCCCCGGCTGGGGCAGCACCTTGTCCGGGCGGCCCGCTGCCCACGCTCGCGCGTCCCAGGCCCGGCGCAACGCCGGCCCGGCGCGTTCGCCGGGATGCGCCGCGGCCCATTCTCGTTCGTACGTGTCGATGTTCCGGGAAATCTGCGAGGTCCGTGCGCTGAACGGACCGACGTACTGGGCGAGCTCGTGCACTTCTCCGGTCGCATCCAATGCGTACCCGTGGGCGGCGAGCGCGGCGCGGAATTGCGGGTCGCAGGCGACCGCGGCGTGCCCGATACCGTTGATTGCAGCGAGTGAATCGCGGACGCCGACGGTGTGCAGGCCGCGCCATTTCCCCGCCGCGAACACGCGGGCGTTGATCTGCAGGTGCAGATGGCGGTGCGGATCCCCGGCACGCGACGTGTAATGCGCCACCGTCACCGCCTCGGCCGCCTCGACCGGCACCTGCACCTGCCCGCCGCGGGGACCGACCCGGGTGGTGGCGTGTAACCCGAGCCAGCCGATGATCTGCTCGGCCGCCCGGTCCTGGGCCGCGTCATACGCCGTCGCGATGTCCGGATGCAGCGCGGCCGCCAGCGACCACGTCTTCGGGCCGTTGACCACCACCTCGACGAACCGCACCGCCCGGTCGTCGTCCCGCAGTTGCCCCCGCGGCTCGCCGGTGTCCGGGTCGCAGCCGGCCACCCATGTCTCGTAGGCGTCGCCGGTCAGCGGCGCCAGCTCGCTCACCCGCCCCCCGGCAACGCTGAACCGGCGGGCGACGCCGACGCCCTCGGTCAGGTAGTAGTCATCCGCCCGACCCCGGTCGGCCTCCACGTACTGCCGGGCAGCCGCCGGCGCGCCAGCGTAGATCTTCATCCCGCCATGCATTCTCAACGCCACCCGACAATGACCAACAAGTCACCCCTACAAACGGCGATGGGCCCCGCGAAGCGGGACCCGATCTACCTCCGAAGGTAGCATGCGTGCCGTTCTTTAGTGGAGTCTTAGACAGTGATGGCAATTGCTGACGACCACGGGCTATTCGGGGAGGGGTAACCGAGACTATTTGATGATTACGATGATGGTTGATTGGGCTAGTACGCTGCGGGGCGGGCGTCTATCCGTTGACTATCGACGTTTACTGACACACCCGTTCTCAGCTCTACGATCCGCCGACCTTTCGCGGGCTACCTTCAGCGGGCGGCTCCCCCGTGGGGCTCGAAGCGGTCGCCGGCACGCGTCCCTCAGTCGATCTGACCATTCACGCGACTCCGTACCCACCCGATGAGGCAGTGCAACGCCGCATGTCCCTCGGGCGAGGCGAAGCCTTGCTCCACTCGTGCCGCTTCGATCAGGTCCGCGCCGTCTACCGAGCCGCGTCTGTGGAAGTGTTCGAGCACTCGACCGGAAGGGGTCGCGCTGCTGAAGAGTCCCGCGATTCCGAGGGCGATGGCGTCGGAGACGGCCAGTGTGACCGGCGGCCGCTTCATCGCGGCGCGGCGGTCGAGGAGTTCCGATACGCCGGCAGCCACCTGCAGGTCGGTGGCAGGCGTCCTCACCCGGCAGATGACAATCACTCGAGGCTCCCCCGCTAGACTTGCACCGTCCACTTCTCTCGATACTTCGGCGTGCACCCCGGGAACCTGAAGCAACAGTGGGGGTGTCTTGCGCAACAGTCTCCAAAATGCCCAGGGCGCGCCTCACTTGGGCACTTTTAGCCGTTCGCGAAGCTTCATTCTCCGCGAATCTGCCGGATGTCGTGGGGCCCCTAACCCGTTGAAACTTATCGTGGCGGCCCTCAATTTCGGTTGAGCTGAAAGCGGGGAACCGCGTTGACACCGGGTTCCGGTCGCGAGCACGAGCCCAACTCGTCCAGGCCGGGCTTTCTGGTCCGCACCGTCTAGCGACTTAGTCCTACCATTTCGTTGCGGTGAATAGGACGACGCGGCTGGCTGAGTCTTCTGCGCGCACACGCGTTCCCGTCTGGGGCGTCGCCGGCGGAGTGCGCCTGCTTGGCGGGGTATCGGTGCGGCTGCTCTTGTGAGCGGTTGCGGCGCTGCCGGGTTCATTTCCCGTCGTCGCCGTTTCGGTCACTGGCGTGGTGGGGCCTGCGGCCTCGGGCATGGGGCGGAACAGGCCGTCACCATTCTCGTCGCGACGTAGGTCCACTCTGGGCCGAAGGTCCGACTGTGCACTCGGGTCCCCGCTGCTGGGCGAGCGGCTCTGGCTTGTGATCGCGCTGTCCTTGTCCCGCGTCGGCGCGTCTATGTCCGCAGAGACCGCGGGGGGATCGACGTCGCCGTGGGACGTCCGGTCCTTACCTCCCCGGCGCGCCCGCCGCAGCACGCCGACGCCGACTGCCACCGCCACTGCCACCGCCACGGCAAGAGCGGATGGCGTGCTCATGAGCAGTGGTTGACCGCCCTGACCCGCCGACGTTGCCCGCGACGGCCCACCGGCGTCCGCGTCGGGCTCCGGGGTGAGGGATAGATCGCCCAGGGGCACGAAGCCGATGTGTGGCCGCGAAATAGCCGGAGCGACGTCGCGGACCTTCTCAATGACGACATCCCAGGGGGACAGGAGGGGAACGAATGCGTTCTCGCTTTCTGTCTCTGCCACGGGTCCGGAGGCGAGTGGGGACGCGCCAGTCAGCTGCCTGCTGAGCTGTCCCGTGACGCCGAGGGTGATCAGTGCGGCCAACGTCGCCGCCACCGCAGCAGTCTTGCCTGCACGCCGAAGTTTCGGAATCCAGATCGGCTTGCGTGACTGCCATGCGTCGCGGCCGCGACGCGCGACATGGCGAGCGGCCCCCACGACGCGGGGTGTCAGGCGCCTGCGAAGCTCCACTCCTGGTATGTCGGCCATTCGGGGTGGCACCTTGAGCCCTTCCCGCACGGAAGACGCTGATTCTTGATGAGGCCGTTATGAGGCCGCAGCGGTTTCGACGGACGTGCTGCTGCGGGCTTGCCAGTCGGCGAGCCAGCCTTCGAGGGCGGCGGGGGGCAGCGGGGCACTGATGACGTACCCCTGCACCTGGTCGCAGCCCAGGGCGGCGAGTCGGTCGAGCAGCGCCTGGGATTCGACGCCTTCGGCGATCACGCTGAAGCCCAGCCGGTGGGCCAGGTCGGTCACTGCCGAGGTGACCGCTTCGTCCGCGTCGTGGTCGAGCATGTCCTTGATGAGGCTGCGGTCGATCTTCAGGGCGGTGATGGGCAGGATGCGGAGGAACGCGAGGCTGGTGTAGCCGGCGCCGAAGTCGTCGATGGCGACCTCCACGCCCCGGGATTGCAGCTGCGTCAGCACGAAGGCGGCGCGTTCGGGGTTGGTCATCACCGCCGTCTCGGTGATCTCCAGCTGCAGCAGCGACGCCGGCAGCTCCGCTGCCAGCAGGGCGGCCAGGACTCGGGCGGGCAGGTCGTCCTGCAGGAGGCTGCGGGGGCTGATGTTGACCGCCACCTGCAGCGGCATGCCGGCCCGACGCCAGCTGGCGGCCTGCTGAATGGCCTGGCGGAGCACCCAGCGGGTCAGCGGCTGCATCAGCCCACTGCGCTCCAGGACCGGCAGGAACTCCCCGGGCGGCAGCAGCCCGCGGCTGGGGTGCTGCCAGCGCACCAGCGCCTCCACACTGGTGACCTGCATGTCCCGGAGCGAAACCTTGGGCTGGTAGTGCAGCACGAACTCATCGTTGTCCAGAGCCCGGCGCAGATCGGTGACCATCGCCAGTTGACCGACGGTGTGCTGGTCGGTCGCGGGGTCATAGACCACGGTGCCGCGGCGGCCGAGCTTGGCCTGGTACATGGCCACGTCGGCGCGCTGCAGCAACTCGGGCAAGGTCCGGCCGTGCTCGGGGGCGAGCGCCACCCCGATGCTGGCGTCGACGGACAGGTCGACACCCTCCACGGTGAACGGCGCCTTCCGCAGCCGGCGGAGGAGCTGCTCAGCCCGATCATGCGCCGCGCCGGTATCGGGAAGGTGGGTCAGCAGAACACCGAACTCGTCCCCACCGAGGCGGACCACTAGATCCTCCGGCCGCACCGCGGCCTGCAGAGTGGCCGCAACTCGCTGCAGCAGCAGGTCGCCGGCGGTGTGACCGAGAGTGTCGTTCACGGACTTGAACTCGCTGAGGTCAAGAAGGAGGAAAGCCAGCGGACGCTTGAAACTCGCCTTGGCCACCAGAGCCCGGGCGTCTTCGTAGAGCGCGCGGCGGTTCAGCAGCCCGGTGAGCGGGTCGTGGCGGGCGTGCTTCTCGCGCCGCAGCAGGCGATGTCGCAACCACACCAGCCCGACGATGACCAGTGCGAAGATCACAACGACCGATATCTGCTGACGCAGCAGCCTGTCCTGCGCGGCCGCGGTGAGGTCGCCGTGCGGAATCACCACCTCGACCAGTGACCCGCCCGAAACAACATCCTCCTCCGCGGTCGACGAGGGGAGAAAGACCCGCAGCTGGGCCTGCCCGTCCGCAGCCTGCCCGGACTTCATCCACGACTCCCCCTGTCGGGCACGCGCGACGTCGCCGTCCGAAACCTGGAGCGCGCCAGAGGCCGGGGAAGCGTCGAACAGAGGTGTGCCGTCCAGCCTCCACACGCCCAGTCCCAGCAACTGTCCGTCAGCACGAAGCCGATCGACGTCATCACGCAGCCCAGCGAGGTCCTCGGCAGAGAGATCACCTCCGGCAAGGTCACTCACGCCGAGACGGGGGTGCACGACGGTTGCGGCGATAACCTCGGCGGTCGTCACGCCCTGGGCGTCGGCTCGTTCCTGACCCCTGGCTTCAAGTCCCTGTATCAGCCAGACCATGGCGCCCAGAATCAGGGCGACGACAATGAGCAGAGGCGGACGCGACATAAAGACTCGGCGCACGCTAAACCCCATCCGGCCAACGATCACTCCAGTCCTATCGACGCATTAACGCCAGCCTTGAGTCAGTCGAGGTGGCGTGCACCCATTCGGGTGTCGTCGTTCATGCCCGGTTAATGCTCGGCCGCACACGGTCCAGCTTGGATATCCACGTGAACCCCGCAGGCCAGCCCACCAGAAGGCACACGCGTCTTGTCTTCGTCGGCCCGTCGGAATCTGATCGCACGACCTATGACTTCCTGCGGTTGGAAAGGCGTTTGCAGGTCCACGAACATCCATCAGGTCGAAGTCCATTCGCAGTCACCCATCCAGATAAAGCCCCCCCAATAAGAGGCAGATCAGGCCTGCGGTCGCTTCATGTGGCGATCGCCATCACCGATCCCTGGCACATGAGCGCCACACGTGACGACACCGTGCAAGTCGATAGCACCTCTGCCGAGGCCAAACGCGGATACGCCGATGCAGTCACTTTCCGCGCGCTCCGAGTCTGGTCATGGTGGCGCCGCGAGTCCACCGTCCATGACCTGCTGGTGTTTGTCGTCGCCACCACCAGCCGCGATGAACTGAACCGCACTTGCGCGCGCCTAAACATCCTCACGCCTGGGCACGTCACCCGTCTCCGGGCTCACGAGTCCGGCTTCGGCGAAGCGATGAGAACCCCAGCGCAGTTGCTGTGGATGCCTCTCGAGAAGTACGGACAGCAGCCCCATCACTGGTTTCATGAAGACCAGCTCGCGGCCGCCAGGTCGTCAGCTCCCACTTCCCCCGGCCGCGGCCTGGTTCGCCACCGAGGGCACCGGTCGGACCAATCGGGCGGTGATCCATCAGCCGGTGGCCTACCGGCGAAGCGCCCCTGACGCTGTCAGATCAAGCCGCCGACCGCCCCCAGACTTGCGGGACGCCCTGGCCCGCCTTCAGCACGCCAGCTCCTCGCCGCGAATCTCGCGTCGTCGCTGCGCGGATTCCCGGGGTCGTGGCTGCCACGGAGAGGGGTTAGATCTCTGGAGGCGCACAACGATCGCGCCGGCTGCCACTCGGCTGCGATCGACGCTGAAGTCGGATTAGGGCGTGTGCGGGCCCTGGTCCTGTGACACCCAGGCGAAGAGCATCTGCCACAGGTGCCCATCTCGCCGTTCGAGCTGAAAGTAGCCCCACCGGGCCTGGAAGGTCCGCGCCTCCCATGGAAAGTCGACCGAGAGCTGGCGGGCGTAGTCGATCGCCTGGCGGTCGTCCTCCACGTCGAAGGCCTCAAGAACCGTGGCGCATCCGGCCAGGAGGCGGTAGCTGGGCATGACGGCGTCCCCGTGGCTGCTCCCGGGCAGCCACCAGGGAAGGCCCCGTTCGACATTCCATGGCGAGACTCAGCGCTGTTGAATGAATTTGGGAGTAGACCTTGCCGTGGCGGCGCCGTCTCCACTGCCCTTGGAGGCGGCGCCGTCCCACGGAAAGATAGGGGCTACCCCTCGGTACGACACCCGACCTCGGTGGACTGTGATTCAAGTCACAGCGAGGTGGCGTTCACCAGGATGGTATACGGGGAGCGTGGGGCCCCGACGTGAAGCCGCCGCCCGCGTGATCGGCGTACGAGACGAGAAGCGTTGCGAGCGCGTTCCCGGGGAGGCAGCCACGGCGCCCTCCGCGCAGCGGTGGGGACCAGCCGGGGCGTCGACGCGGTACGCCAAGCCTCGTCGAGGAGCGTCTGACCCACTCGCCACAAGCCCGCGGCCCGACATTCCGCCCTCGGCATGAGGGGTTGGTGAGCAAGCCTGCCACGCACCGGGCGTCGGGCCCTTTTGTGACGGTTCACTGGAGGTTTTGCTGGGGCCAGGGGACCAGCGGCGGCAGCCGGTCACCCGGGTGCGGGACTCCGTCAGGGGCGTGGGTGATGCTGCGGGGTTCGTGGCTGCCGGCGGCGTGGGCGATCGCGGCGAGGACGAGGGTGAGGGCGTGGCGGTCGAGGCCGGCGGCGAGGTCGCCGAGGTCGACGGGGTGGCCGTCGGCGATGCTGGCGGCTGCCCGCAGGACGTGATGGTCACTGCTCCTGCCGGTGATGGTGCCGATGCGCAGGGCCCCGTCGAGGTCTGGCCAGTAGATGTGAGCCCACAGTCCCTCCCCTTCCACGTTCCCGTCGACGGTGATCAGCCCGGCGTGCTGCAGCTGCGGTAGCCAGTGGCCGGAGGCGATCAGCAGAAGGATCGCGGCCTCGTCGGAGTAGTCGCCCAGGGCGGCGCGCAGCAGGGCGTTCTCCACGTCGACCAGGTCGAGATCAGCGGCTCTAGGTTCGAAGATCACTGGGTCCTCCTCTCCCGGCCAGCGGGTCGGGGGTAAGTGTGCCGTTGGGGTCTGACAGGCGCGGCCGGTGACGGGTGTCGGGCGGCGGTCGCGGTGCTGGTGAGCGCGTCGGGCCGGCAGGCCCGCCGGCAGCTTGCTGACGGTCGGCCTCGACGCGCCAGCGGCGGGGCCTCGCGCGACCCCCGCCGCCGGCCGGCCACATGAACCAGCCCTCGCCTCGGCGTGGCCGCCCCCGCGGGGCGCGGGGACGACCGGACGCCGGTCAGGTGGCGTCGGGTGCGGGGACGACGGTCGGGTGGTCCGTGGCGTCGATGATCTGCCGTTCGATCTCGGCGAGGGTGTAGCCGCAGGAGTCCAGGAACCGCAGCCAGCGGGCGTCGCCGGTGCCGGGGTTGCGCCAGGACTGGCGGTGCATGCCCGATTCGGTGGCGCCGGCGACGTGGGCGAGCAGCGCCACGGCGAGCCGGGCGTCGGGCACCTGTTCGCCGCTGGTCAGCGTGGGCGCGGGCTTGTCCCGGGTGGCCCACCACTGGCCGGGGGCGTCGACGCCGAGGTCAGCGGCGGCAGTGTCCTGGGCGCGGTTGGGTTGCCCGGACAGCCACCGGGACAGCGCCCGCGGGTCGGCGGCCATCGTCTCGACGGCGAACCGCAGCGCGGCCTTGGGCGCGGTCTTGCGCTGCAGCAGGCCCTTGATCCACTCGCGGCGGGTCTCGTTGGCCGCCGCCATCGCCTTGTTGTTCTCGATGGTGGCCCGCCGCTCGGCCGAGGCTGCTTCCCGCTCGTCCTCGCTCGGCTCCTCGCCTGCCGCGCCCCCGGGTAGGACGGTGGCCGTCCAGCGGTCACGGTGGCCGTTCCCCGCCGGGTCGGTGCACACCTCGACGACCTGTGGCCCCTGCCAGCCGCTGGTGTTCACGTAGACCGCCGAGCCGGGACAGCCGGCGTGGCCGTCGGCGGTCAGCGACTCGCCGTCGTGCTCGAGGTCGGCCAGCCGGGTGGCGGCGCGGCCGGTGTCCTCGTCCAGGACGGCGCGCCCGGCGGCGATCAGCTCGGACAGCAGGGCGGCTGCCCGCTCGGCTTCTGCTCGGGCCTGCTTGGCGCGGGTCAGCGCATGGGCGAACCGCCCCGTCCCCTCCCCCGCCGCCGCGATCAGGGCGGCGGCGGCGTCGGGGTCATCGGCGTAGTGGGCGACGGCGGCGGCCTGGTCCAGGGTCAGCCCGGCACCGGCGACCGCGGCGGCGGTGTCGCCGTCCAACCGGGCGACGCCGGCGGCCTTGGCGACCCGCTTGCGGCCCAGCCCGGTGGCCTTGGCCACCCTGGCCAGCGGCACGCCGAGGTCGAGCATCGCCTGCACGCCGCGTGCCTCCTCCACCGCGGACAGACCGCGACGGTGCAGGTTCTCGGCCAGCATCGCCCCCACGTGCCCGGCCTGGGCGGCCCGGTCGCCGTCGGCGGCGTTCCCGTCGAGCGCGAGGTCGGGGCGCAGCACGCACGGCACCGCGGTCAGTCCGGCGAGGACTGCGGCGGCCGCCCGGCGGTGCCCGGCCACAAGCTGATGGCCCGGCGTCCCGTCGGCGGCGATATACGGGATCACGGTCAGTGCCTCCAGCACGCCCTGGGCGGCGATGGAGTCGGCCAGCCCGGACAGGTCGCCGAGGTCGTCGCGGATGTTGCGGGGGTGCACGGCCAGGCCCCGAGGGTCCAGCCATACCAGCCGGTGTGCCCGGCCGCTGTCCTCGGCCATCCCGGCGCTTGTGGTGCCGGTCCCGGCTGGGTCGACGTGCTCGGTCTCGCGCTGCTCGATCCCGGCACCGTTTCCGGTCGCGGAAGGCTCGTCGGGCGTGCTCTCCCGGCCGGTGTTCAGGGCGGTGACTGTCCTGGTCGTGGTCATGGCGGGTTCTCCTTCGATGCTCTGCAGGGTGGCGGTGCTCTCGGTGCGGGTGCTGTCGCCGGGGGTGCTGGTGGCGGTGGTGCTGGTGGCGGGCATGGCACGCTCTCCCCGGCTCAGGCGGTGGCGAGGACGCGGGCGCCCCCGGGCTGCGCGACCGGTCCGGCGGGCGGGGCGCTGTCCCCATCCCCCGGCGGGTTCTGGGTGCCCTCGGCGCCGTCGAGGTGGTCGAGGATGCGACGGGCCGCGGCGGTCACCGTGGCCGCGGCGGCGCGCACGACGTCGGTGTCCCCTGCCGACCAGGCGGCGACGTAGGGGACGGTGTAGGCGCCGGCGTCCAGCCCGGCCCAGGCGGTGACGATGTAGGCGACCGACTCGGCTTGGGCCTCGGCCCGCCCGCGGCAGCCCCGGTAGTCATAGCCCTCGGCGGTGTGCCCGCACTCGATGTGGGCCAGCTCGTGGGCGAGGGTCTTGACCGCCTGCGCGTCGGCGACATCCGGACGCACCCGCACGGTGCGGGCGGCCGGGTCGGTGAGGCCGTTGGCCTGCCCGCAGGCCTCGCGGGTGAGCGTGTAGCCGTGCGCGGCGACCTGGGCGGCCAGCGCCTCCCACAGGGCGGCGGGGGCGTCACCGGTCAGCAGCTCCGGGACGATCTCGGGCAGCGGGTCGCCCTCGGTCTGGGAGATGTCGAAGACGTGCGCGACCCGGAACCCCCGCAGCACCCGCGCCCCGGCCGGCCGGTCGGTGTCCCCGCCGGTCGGCTCCCCCGCCAGCCCCGTCCTGGTCGCCCTCGCGGGCGCGGCCTGGTCGGTGTGTCGACCGCTGTCGGAGTTCTTGGCCGTGTAGGTGCAGGGAGCCAGGACCGCGAGCCCGGTGGATCCCTTGACCACGCTGCGGCCCAGCGCCTTCCAGGTGCCGAACCCCGCGACCCGGGTCGGGCTGATGCCCAGCCGCGCGGCCTGCAGCTCGATCAGCAGCTGGTTGTTGAGGCTGTAGGTGTGGAACTTCGCGGCGGCATCGAGCATCGCACGCCACTGCGGATCGGCGGTCAGCTGCTCGACCTGTTCGCCGATCTGGTCGTGCAGGGCGGCGATCTTCGCCGCCCGCGCGGCGTCGGCCGCTTCCGCCTGCGCGGCGCTGCGGCGGGCGCTCCTGCCCCGCCCGCCCTTGCCGGTGCGACTGCTGCTCGCCGTGCTGCTGGTGCTGGTCATCTGGACCCTCCCGGAACTGGAGCTGAAGCCGGTACGGGCGGAACCGCGGAACGGATGTCCTGCCACCCATTCCCCCGGCCCGTCCGGCAAAGAGCTCTGCTCAGGGGCCGGGAGCGACGGCGGGGGACGACCGGACCAAGACTGCTTCCGCAGCGAAGCGCCCGAAGGGCGGAAGGATCTTGGTCCGGTCGGGAGGAGACGGCGCGGGAGGCCCCTACGCTGAGCTGCCGGACGGGTCGGGGGATCAGCAAGCGCAGCCCGCCGCAGGCGGACCTTGACGACGGCGCAGCCGGCGCCACGCGCAGCGTGGCCCGCAGGGTGCTCCTGGCCTGCCGCAGCGACCGCAGTGCGGCGACGCCGGCGGCGCGCCCACCGGTCAGGGCGCCCCGGTCACCCAACACGTCGCCGGGGGCCCTGGCGGACCGATCACAGACCCCGCCGTCTCGCCGTGCCCGGAGTGCGGTGTCGAACGCCATGGGTCGAGCGTGACCAGGCAGCGCCCGCCCGAGGGCGTCCGCCCGGATGTCGTGGACGGGCAGCCGTTGTCCACAGGGACCAATTGCGCAGGAGCGCCCCCATGCTCAAGGCCTGCATCGGCAAACAGGAGGACAACTGGAGGAACCCCAGGTCCGCAGCGGACCTCCAGTGGTCCTCCAGTTCCGTAGGTGTCAACGGGTCCCCCGACTGTCGTCGGCCTACCGGAGAACGTGCTGCAGAAGCGCAGGCGGCGCAGATCGGTCAGCGACAGCGTCGCGGAGGACAACCGGGCATCGGGGCCGGGAAGGAACTGGAGGCGGTCCCGGGAAACCAATCATCGGGACGGGTCCGAGACCAGCCGCAGTACCGACGTCTGTCCACCGGCTGTCCCGGCGCCGACCCCCGGCGCCGGCAGATGAAGGACCTCCATCGCTGCCAGGTGACGCGCCAGCGGCGGCCGCTACAGGAGAAGAACCGGAGACAGTCAGACAAGGCTGGCTGTGAAGTGTCACCACCGGGCCAGAAATAGCGCCTTCTGTGGTGAAGGCACCGTCCACCACCGACGACCCCCGGGAGCCAGCCATGCCCCACCCCACCGCCGACCACGAGCCCGAGCTACTCACCATCACCGAAGCCGCGGACGTGCTCCGCGCCCCCGTCGCCACCCTCCGGTACTGGCGACACCTCGGCACAGGCCCGAACAGCTTCCGACTCGGCCGGCGCGTCCTCTACCGCCGCACCGACCTGCGCACCTGGATCGACGCACAAGCAGACCAGCCCCCGCACCGATAGCCCCGGCCTCCGGAGAGCGGCTGGACGAGGCACGGGGCCGCTCCCACTCCGGGCACACGGTGAGGCCTTGTGGCCACCCCCCGCCCGTGGACAACGACGGCCATCCACAGAAGCCGAACAGGACCGGCTCCGGCAGCGCCGGAACGGCGACGCTGCACACACGCACCGAGAGGAGGAGCGATGGGATGGATGGGCCCGGTCGTAGACGACCAGGAGCATGAGGGCTGGGTGGTGCCGCTGTTCGCCGACGGCGCGCAAGGCGTCGGCACCAGCAGCGCCCGCGGTGTGCTGATAGCCCGCCGACCCGACGACGGGCCGGGCAACGGCGACCGGGTGCGGCTGACCTACCGCGACGGATCCACCGCCGAGGGCCTCTGGCAGGACAGCACGGTCATCCGCGGCGACGGAATCCTGCATACCCACACCAGCGGCCAGGTCCGCCTCGAGATGATCGACCAGGCCGAGCAGTGGCGCCCCGACGCCGCGGTCGTCGGCTGGGCCGCCGGCTGCACCTGCGGCTGGCGCGGCACCCCCTGGACCCGCGTACCACCGGAGCTGGCCGACCCGACGGCGCGACAGCTGACCACCGCCGGCCCGTGCGCCGATCTGGAGGCCGCCGACGAGAACCGGGTGAGACAGGAATGGCGCCGCCACATCGCCGGATGGCAAGCCCTCGAAGACGTCGAGGCGGCCGCCGCCAGGCAGACCGCCGCCGCCCGCGCGCTGGACCAGGCGGTGCGCGCCGCCCTCGCCGCCGGAGCCCCGTGGGCTGACATCGGCCGGGCCGCCGGCATGACCGGCCGGTCGGCCACCGAGTGGTGGTCCACCCGTGACTGAGCAGGCCACCGGCCACCCCGGACGGGGCGATGAACCCCCGGCAGGGCAGCGCACCGTGCTCGTCGTCGACCTCGACGGCGAGCCGCTGGCGCCGCTGCCCGCCCTGGAGGAAATCCTGCTGTGCCTGGGCACGTGGGAGGACGACGACCGGCAGGATCCGTGCGCCGACACGGAGCCGCTGCGGGTGCCGGCGCCACTGGCCGGCCGGGTCGCTCTCGCCGCCGTGCAGCGCCTGCTCACCGACCTGACGCCCACCCAGTCCCGGCGGCCAGAGCGCGGCCGGCTGCTCGCCCCGGACGGCCGCTACGAGCACGCACCGCTGACCGCGCTCACCCTGCCCGCCGCCGACATCGACCTCCTCTCCGCAACCGCCGCCGCCCTCGGCCACCCCGGACTGGATCCCGACATCGGCGAGCTGGTCGACACCCACTCAGAGCAGCTCACCCTCGGCTACCGCCAGGCCGAGCCCCCCGAGTTGGTCTCGCACCTCGCACGGCTGGCCGGCCTGCTCGACCTCGCCCCCACCGACGACACCCGACTGCTCACCGCCCGACTGCGGGCCACCCCGCCCGGCACCGACTGTGTGCTCAGCGACGCCGAGGAAGCCGCCCACGCCCGCACCGCCGACCGCATGAACCACATCTGGGCGCACGGCTCCGGCATCGACCGTTACCTCTACTGAATCCGGGAGCGCCCCAGCACGTTCAGGGCCGCTGCTGGTCCGCCGCGTGCTCGCCTACGAGGCCACATCGGGAACCTGCCCGCGCCCCGTCACGCAGGGGACGCGGGACTAACCGCCCGACCCGCTAGAGCCTCCGAGCGGCCAGAGCGTCTTGTAGGCCACTGCAGCGATCAAGACCAAGATCAAGGCGACCACGATGACTCGCAGAGTCATGTCCGCGAACACGCAGAACCGGAACAGCGTCGGATGGTCCTGCTGAGCCTTACGCACCTTCGGCTCGGCGTTCTTGCCCTGGTAGCTGGCCTCGGCGAGCTGCGTGAAGTAGTCCAGGAACGGCGATCGCCTCAGGAGGTGGCTCAGGAACCGGGCACCACCCGAAGTGGGATCCTCATAGTCCGGTGGTTCCGGTACCTCGGTCCGCTGCGGAACGCGCGAGGCAGGACGCACCTCGCTGGCCCCTCTGACGATCCGGCGGCCTTCGCTCTTCGGCTCGTCGTTTTCGTCGTCACGCAGCGGATCCGGTACATCCTCCGTCATGCGCCGAGCAGCTGGAGGCGGTACTGCAGGGCACTCAGCGAGACACCGAAGAGCCGAGCCAGCTGGACATCGTTTAGACCTCGGGCTCGCTCGGCCCGAAGTTCCTTCTCCGGCATCAGCAGAGCACCGGCGAACTGGTTGGCGTAGACCTCTTCCGGGCTACCCCGGTCTTCGTCAGACCGGCGGTCGACGTAGTCCATCTCGGCAGCCGGGCCCGGGCGCTCGCTGTGCTCGACGTAGTGCCCAAGCTCGTGCGCTACGGAGAAGCGGTACCGGTTCGGCGGCTGATCACGGTCGATGTAGATCTCTGCGCCACCGGGGGTGCCGTAGATGAGCCCGAAGACGTCGTTGCCGAGCTCGGCAGAGAACACCTCGACGCCCATGTCCCGCGCGATCTGCACTGGGTCAACCGGGAGGAATCGCTCTGGCCAGAATTCGTCCAGAATCTCCCGAGCCATCTCGTTGGCGTTCTGACGGATCGTGTTGACCGGCAGCTTCAGCAAGGGGCTCGACATGGGTTCCTCCTCTCGAAACCCGGGAGGCGCATGAGTCCTCGTGATCGCACTGTCCCGGATGCTAGTGGCAACCCCTGACCGTCTGCCGGTAGTCCGACTCACCAAGACCGCATCGGTGCGCGGCCGCTTCGAGCGACTCGCTTCAGGGCTGATCCACCGACGACCCGCGGCACCTGCCCCACCAGGCGAACCAGGGCGACGACGATCCCGCGATCTTGGTCCGCACAGAGTCCGCAGAGAGTCCGCAAGAGGCCCACAACTCGTCGTTGACGGCCAACCGCTGCCCACGACAATAAGCGCAGCTCAGAAGGGCGATTGGAGAGATCCCGGCTGGTCCGTGGCACCCTCCTGATTCATTTCGGGGATGACGCACTCGCCATCGAAGCTGGGACTGCGCGCACAGCAGTCAGCGATACGCGATCTTGCTGCACCCAAGCATTTCCGAGCATGAGCGGCCGGGACCGTCACCAGGGACGGATGAACCGAACAATCTCTTCCCAGCCGCTCTGTCCGCGACGGCTCTTGCCGGTGTCGTCCTGCGCCCGACGGGCTTTGTGCTCGAGCTCTGCCTCGAGCCTGTCGCGCGCTGTCCCTGCCGGCACTGATTCAAGCAGTGCGGGCCGCGGCGGCCCTTTCCGCCCCCCAACAGCGTCGGCCAGCCCTCGCGCGAGGCGCTTGCAGCGGTCCCAGTCGTCCGTCTTCCCGGGCAAGGCCGGGCTCAGGATCTCCCAGGCGTCCCAGGCGCCGTCTCGCCGGAATTGGCGGTACAGCCGGTCATACGCGCGGGCCGCGGAGTAGTCGGCCGGTCCGGGCGGTGCATCCAGAGCCGTTGCGAGCACAACCGCAGCGCGCCGCGGTGCCTTGTCCCACAGAGTGGTCGCCTCGGCGAGGGGTCGGTACGCGCCGAAGCCTGCGGTCCGCACGAACGCGAGGTCTGGAGAGACGTCGGCTGCAGCAGCTGTCTGTTCAGCGTCGAGCCCGGCGCGGAGGGCGTCGGCGAGCAGGTCGAGCCGCTCGGCAACGGCACGCGCCCACGCGCCGTCAAGCCCAGGCTGGGAGAGCAGCGCCGCGACCGCGGGCGATCCTGCCCGCTCGCGCAGCGCCCGCCAGCGCACACGGCCCTGTTCTGTACCGATCAGGGCCGTCACCGCCCGGTTCAGCGGAGGCTGAGCGTCGAAGTGCCCGGTGCCGAGGGTCTCTGCGAACGCTGGATCGGGCAGCGCCGCCCAGGCCGCCCACCACGCCTCTGTGTCGCGGTCTACCACGAGCCGCGCCGCCAGCGCGACGTCGCCTACCGCGACAACAGAAAGTTCCCTTGGGGTCGCCCGATCGGCGACGATCGTGGACAGGTCGTGTCGCGCGGCGCTTGCCACCGTCGGCCCGCCGGGAGACCGCGTGTCGGGGGCGATGCCGCGTAAGCCGGGTCCGGCGATCGGCGGGGGGAGGGCTGCCACTACAGCCGCCGGCTCTCGCTCCCACACTAGCGCCGCCCATGCCGACAGGCCCGCGTCGGAGGCGAGTAGTCGCTCGGCGACGTCGTGACGGAGCAGCGTCCGAAGCATCTCGTCAGGTGGCACGTCGCTCAGCAGGCCGTCCTTCGGATCGAGCAGCGCCCGCTTGAGATGCCGCATGCTCGCGGCCTTCGGTGCGCGCGCCGTCACTACCGCGACCGCGTCCGCGGGAGGGTCGTCCCCGGACGTCGCGACGAAAGCCTCGACGAGCAGGGGCATGACGCGCCGCCGAGCGCTGTCTGGTCCGCACCGGCGCAGGAAATCGCGCAGCGGGCCAGGAGCGTTGAGGTCGTCCGTGAGCGCAGCCAACGCACGGTCCGACAGCGCACCGTCGCCCGGCGCCGGTGGCGGGGCCGCAAACCCGTACTGCGGCGGCATGAGCAGAAGGTCGAATGCGCCCTGTGACGTGCGGCGCGGCTCGAGCGCCCCTGAGCAGAACGAGAAATGACGGCGCAACCTGGGCCACTGCTGCTCCCACACAGCGATACAGAGATCATTGCGCGACGCCAGCCCGTCGAGCTCGAGCGTGACCGGGCCGGCGCCGTGACCGTAGAGCCCGGCGAGCACCTGCCGCGCCGCGGCGCGGTCCACCGGCGCAGACCGCGACCCGCCAGCGCCGGGCCACGCGAGAGGCGACCGGTAGGCCGCCCACCCGCCGTTGTCGGTTGCTTCTCCTGGGTTCCGCAGCAGCGGGAACAGCACCTCTAGGCGCTCAACGGCGAGCATCTCTGGCGGAACGAGCAGCGTGTGCGTCCAGACAGTGTTGGGGCGAGGCGGCGAGGGCACGTACCACGTCCGGGCCACGGCGTAGGCCGTCCCAGACGGCAGCGGGTACCCGGTTAAGTACCCGTCGTTGTCCGGGACCGGCCGCTGACCGCTTGCGTCGCTCAGTCTGTCCAGGAGCCACAGGTCATCACTGTCGAGGGCCCGGCTCGCCGCGAGGAGTCGGTGACCGTCTTCGTATCCGTGCAGTGCCTGGTGCACGAGGGCGCCACTCGGGACCCCACGCCCATCGTCGGAGGGCATGGGCCCGCTCACCCGAGCGCGGCCCACCGCAGAGGACCCGTCAGGTCGTCCGAGCGCGATCCGTCCGGCAGTAACGTATAGGCGCGTTCGCGCGGGCGGCGGTCCGCTATCGGCTCGGCGTCGTAGTCGCCGCCCTGCGCGCACACCCCGTAGGTCTGGACGACTAACCGATCCTGCTGCGCGTCCAGGAAGCTCCGCAACATCGGCATCTTGACCGCCAGCCAGTCGCCCGGCGGCCGGTCACCGGCCCGGTCCCAGGCGCTGATCATGAAGGCAACCCGGGAGGGTCGGGCGTCGCTGCCGCCGCCCTTCCTTCGGGCCCTCACCGCCCACTGCAGCAGCTCGATCAGGTGGACCTCACCGGGCAGCCCGCGAGGGTCGAACGGTGTCTCCCCGTCGCCGGGCAGCGGCGCAGCATCGTCGCCCACCAGGTCCTGCATCTGCTTGAGGGCCGCGATGGTCACTCTGGGACGCTGGTGGTCCGGATGGGTGAACAGCAGGAGCCCGTCGGCTTCATGGACGAGTTCTGTCGCCGTCCCGTCCGCCCGCCGCTTGACCACGATGTTCTCAAAGGTCTCGCCGGCAATGTCCGGGACGGCGAGGCGGACGCTGCCAGGCCCCTCCGGGAACTCGACATCGAGTTCGACCAGCTCTCCGCTGTTCGAAGACGTTCGCCCCATCGGCTCCCCGCGCAGCCAAGCCTGCCTGAGCTCTTCGAGGTAGGCCCGGGTCTCGGGCTGCCGCGCCAGTCGCGGAGCCGACGCCCGCGGCGGCGACGAAAGCGCTTGGTACAGCGCCGCCAGGTACGTCGACTTCCCTGTCGATGGCATGCCGATCATGGTCACTCCGGCGGTGCTCATCGCTGCACTGCCCCGGCTGCGGCCAGGAACTTCGCCGGAACGCCGTCGTTCGCCACGAAACCGTGCAGCCGCCTGCGCGATTGCGGCAGGAGGGGCACGGGCACCGGGCGGGCAGGCGCTGGCACGAGCAGCGCCGCGAACAGCTCGTCGAGCCCCTCCCCCGAAGGCCGGGCAGCGGTCCGGCGCAGGGTGACCGGTTGCCAGATACCGGCCGCCCAGGCGAGCAGATCGTCGAGCTCATCATCGAGGCCGTCGGCGCCGCCGCAGCGGTCCCACTTCGTCACCACGATGTCGAGGGGAGTCGCTGGGCGCAGGTCCGGGCCTTCCGCGACCGCGCGCAGGAGCGTCCTAGCGTCGGCGAGCGCCACGTTCTGCCCCCTGGTCGTGACCAGGCGGGCCCCGTCGATCAAGAGAAGGACGTGCGTCGCCGAGCGCAGGAGCGGGGCGTAGTCACCCGGCTGGTTGTACTTGAGGAGTCCCTTCGCGTGCTCGCCGGAAACGTCCGACAGCAGCAGGTGGCGCTGCTGCCCGTTGGCGTGCCGCACGGCCAGGTGCAGCGCGACGCGCTCGGTCGATCTGCTGGTACGCGGCGTGTCGGGCTCGGACAGGCCCGACGCCGCTGACGCGAAGTGCGCGCGGGCTTCGAACCCCAGCAGCGACTCGGACGCGGCGAAAGCCCACCCGGCGACCGGTCCCGCCGCGAGCCGCTCGTACACCGCCGCCAGCAGCGTCGTCTTGCCGGCGTCCACCTCGCCGACCACGACAACGACCTCGGCACCATGCGCCCCGAGTACAGCCGTCGCCTCCTGCGGGGTCAGCGCCTCGCCCGAAGGGACGGAGTGCGACCGTTCGCTCTGTTGCAGGCGGTGGCGTCCTCTCGCCGCGGGGTCGGCTGCCGCGCCCCGCTCAGCGGGCCCGGCCGGCGCGCCCTCGGCCGCCTTGCCCTTGTCCGTGTGCCCGCCGTCCTGTTCCTCGTCAGCCAGCGTGTCGTCGGGCTCGGCCGTGTCGTCGGGATCCTCGCCGACGGTCGTGCCGCCCGGTCCTGCAGTCACTCGAGCCCAGACCAGACGTCGAGCAGCACGGCCTGCCGCAGGCTGAGGCGTCCCAACGCGGCCGGGTCCTGCCCGTCCCAAGGAGCGTTCTGGACGAGAAACTCAAGCTCGGCCGGCACTTCGAGCGGCGGCAGCTCGAGCTCGGCGGCGGCGCGCTTTGGGAAGCGAGTCGACGCGAGCATCTGATCGATGAGCGCGTCGGCCTGCGGCGGCGCGGGCGCGAGAGCGAGGAGCTCGGCAATCTCGCGGCCGGCGACGACCGCCGCGGTCGCCGGGTCTGCCGCGCTCCAGGCGAGGCCGAGGGTCCTGCTTTGGCCAGTGAGCAGCCACGCCATCAGGTCACTCTCCTCGGCGCAGAGGTCGAGGGACCGCTCAGCCCACTCCGACACTGCATCGAGTTGCGCGGCAGCCGACTCGAGGGCTGCGTTCACGGCCGTGCCGACCCTGGCGATCGCGGCGGCAACGCTCTCGGCCGTGACGCCGGCCTCCATGTCTTTTGCGGCGCCAGTCTGCACACTCTTGGTCCATACGGTCTGCCTAATCGCGGCGGGCGGGCGCGTGAGCTGACGGCGGGACGTGCCCAGATCAACGAGCCGCTGCTCCGCCTCGGTGGGCAGGTCGCCGACGACGCTGCTCCAGCCCAGGCGTGACGCCACGGCTACCGCCGACGCCGCGAGGACGGCGGTGTCTCCGCCGCTGGCGCTCACGTCCATCAGGCAAGCGCCGGCTAGCAGCGCGACCTCCCGGCCGTTCTCGCGCATCAGGAACGAGGCGTCGTGGCGCTTGAACACCGCGCGGAACCACTCGTCGCTGTCGCCCTCTCCCCGTTCGTGTGCGAGGCCGACTAGGCCCATGACCTGGGCCGGGGCCAGGTCCGGCAGCAGTTCGTCGAGCGCGGCGCCGCGCGCCGCGATCATCTCGGCGCTCGCGCCGATCGAGACTTCGTTGTACCAGTCGGCCAGCAGGGGGTTCACGCGCTGCGCCCCCGCCCGCGATCGCGTGCGTCGGCGACGGCTGCGGCGAGCCGCGCGAGGGCGCCTGGCGCGTCCGCCCGCCCCAGGGCCGTGAGGATCATCGTCACGTGGTCCTTGTCGATGTCGGTTGGTTGAAGCAGTCCGCACAACAGCAGGACGCGTTCCTGGTCCGGGACCGGCAGGTCCAGCAGGTCGCGGGCGATCCTTCGCTGCTCGTCCACGCGGCCCTCCTCGTCGGTGAGCGGCGGACGTGGAGCGGCTTCGGCGCTGCCGGCCGCCGTCACGGTCGGCTGCGGCTCGTTGCGGGGCGCGCGGACGAGCGCGCCATCGAGCCGCGTCGTGACTGGCGCGGTGACCGCGGACAGGGTAGGCAGCGGGAACACCTCGCGCTGCGGTCCGGGGCCCTCGCCACTCGCACCGAAGCGGTTCCACTCCGGGCGCAGGACCCGCTGCCAGACGTCGACGATGAGCTGGTGACCTCCTGCACCATCGGAGGCGACGTCGAAGCGGATCCAGTTGTACGTGGGGTAGTAGCCCGGCTGCTCTTCGGGGTGCACGGCCCCGGCGGTGATCTCAAGGCAGCCGTTGATGTTCTGCACCCGTTGATCATGTCGGTGTCCGCACAGCAGTGCCCACGCCCGATGACGGATTCGGTCCCTGATCTCGGTCGTGTCCCGGCAGTCCTCCGGACCGTGGTGCGCGAGCAGTAGGTGAACGGCGCCCGGATCATCGATCGGGAGGCTCGTCTGCGTCCGGCCGACGACGAGCGTTCCTCGACCATCGTTGCGGTCGCTGTTGAAGACGGTGGTCAACCCACGCACGGCCAGGTGATAGCCGTCAGACAGGGGCAGCGGAGCTTCCCACGGCAGCCCGTCCTCCTGAACCTCGCAACGATAGCCCAGTGCGAACTCGTTGTAGTTGTCCAGGGGAGCCAGCAGCGGGCGGTCGGGGTCATCGATGAGCTCGTCGATCATCGGGGTGAGTTGTTCCATCGGGCAGGTGCGCAAGGTCTCGCGGGCGATCTTCGCCGACGGCCTGATCGACGGCCAGTGGATGTCGTGGTTGCCGGGCACGGTGAGCACGAGGGAGTCCGGCGAGCCCACCTCGGCGGACACGAGGTCCAGCCACTCGCGGGCCACGTCGTACTCCTCGGGCGCACCGCTGTAGGCAATGTCGCCCGTCACCACTACAGCGGTCGCGTTGCCGAGTTCGTGCCGCATGGCCGCGAGGTCCTGCATCAGATGAGTTCGCACGGCGCTCATCCTGGCGGCCTGACCTCGGCCGCCTGTGTGGAAGTGGATATCGCTCAGGTGGACGAGGACCGCAGGCGGCACGGGGAGCCTTCCGTCGGGGCGGACGCGCGCAGCGCCCAAGGTCACACGAGATTTTCCCACACCGCGCCGCCTGGCGGCGCATTGCCCAGACGTGCAGCGCCCTGCCGGCGACCTCCGTCGGGCCGGCACCACGGCCGGCTGGCGAGCGGCCTCGTCGGCTCGTCAGGACGGCTCGGAAGGAGCAGCGAATGAGGCCGGGTCAGTCCGCACACAGTCCGCAGAATCCGCAAAAAGTCCGCAACTTAACCAACTCTCACCGGCGTCGGCCAACATCGCCAAACCATGAAACCCCAGCTCACACCCGCGTTCCATCGTTCACCGCGCACAGCCGTACACCCCGGATCAGTTCGACAACTACCGCTGATCCGGGTCGCCGTAGGGTCGTGGCACCGCCGCCCGACCGGGCGGCACCGATCGTGGAAGGCCCCGTGTGACCCGCCGGAGCACCCTCACCGCCCTGACCGGCGCCGTCGCCCTGGGCGGCGCCGTCGTCTTCGTGGCCACCTACGTCCCGCCCAACGAGCGGGGCGTGGTGGCCGAGGGCGTCGACCGGATCAGCGGGACGCTCGTCGGTGCCGGCTCCAGCGCCCAGCAGGCGGCGATGCAGGGCTGGACCGCCGGGTTCACCGCCGTGCAGCCGGAGCTGACCGTCAGCTACGACCCGATCGGCTCCGGCGGCGGGCGGGAGCAGTTCCTGGCCGGTGGGACCGACTTCGCCGGCTCCGACGCCGCGCTGGACGACGAGGAGCTCGCCGAGGCCGAGGAGCGCTGCGGCCCCTCGGGGGTGTTCGAGCTGCCGAACTACATCTCGCCCATCGCCGTGGTCTACAACCTCGACGGGGTCGACGAGCTGAACCTCTCCCCCGAGACGCTGGCCGGCATCTTCGACCAGCGGATCACCCGGTGGGACGACCCGGCCATCGCCGCGGACAACCCCGGCGCCCGGCTGCCCGACCTGCCCATCACCCCGGTCAACCGCAGCGACGAGTCCGGCACCACCGAGAACTTCACCGACTACCTCGCCGAGGCGGCCGGCGGCGTCTGGCCGCACGAGCCCGACGGCGGCTGGCCGGTGCCCGGGGGCGAGGCCGCCCAGGGGAACTCCGGCGTCGTGGCCGCCGTCGGCGGCGGGCAGGGCACCATCGGCTACGCCGACCTCAGCCAGGCCGGGAACCTCGGGGTCGCCCGCATCGGCGTCGGCGAGGAGTTCGTGGCACCGTCGGCCGAGGCCGCCGCGGCCGTCGTGCAGAACTCCCCACGCGTCGAGGGCCGGGGGCAGCACGACGTCGTCATCGACCTGGACCGGGACACCGCCGGGTCCGGCGAGTACCCGATCGTGCTGGTCAGCTACCACATCGGCTGCATGGAGTACGACGAGCCGGACGTCGCCGAGCGGCTGCGGGCCTTCATGACCTACGTGGTCAGCGAGGAGGGCCAGCGGGCCGCCGCCGAGGTCGCCGGCTCTGCCCCCATCTCCGACGGCCTCCGCGAGCAAGCCCTCGCCGCCATCGACGCCGTCCGGGCCACCTGACCCGGGCCGGTGCTCGGGTCAGCGCTGGCCCAGCTCCCGGGCCAGCTGCTCGAGCCGGGCGATCCGCTGGGGCATCGGCGGGTGCGAGGCGAACATCGTGGCCATGCCACCGCCACGGAACGGGTTGGCGATCATGAGGTGGCTCTGGGTGACCAGCCGGTCGTCCTGCGGCAGCGGGAGCGCCGAGGCGCCGCGCTCGATCTTGCGCAGCGCGCTGGCCAGGGCCAGCGGGTCCTGCGAGAGGGCCGCGCCGGAGGCGTCGGCCTGGAACTCCCGGCTGCGGCTGACCGCCATCTGCACCAGGCCCGCGGCGAGCGGGCCGAGCACGATGAGCAGCAGCCCGCCGAGGGCGTTGCCGCCCCCCCGGTCGTCGGACCGGCCGCCGAACAGCGCGGCGAACATCGCCATGTGCGCCAGGTAGGTGATCGCCGTGGCCATGGCGCCGGCGACCGAGCTGATCAGGATGTCGCGGTTGTAGACGTGCGAGAGCTCGTGGGCCAGCACGCCGCGCAGCTCGCGGCGGTCGAGCAGCTCGAGGATGCCCTGGGTGACGCAGACCGCCGCGTTGCGCGGGTTGCGGCCGGTCGCGAACGCGTTCGGCTGGTTGGTGGGGCTCACGTACAGCCGCGGCATGGGCTGGCGGGCCTCCGTGGCCAGCTCGCGCACCATCGCGTAGAGCTGCGGCGCCTGGGTCTCGGTCACCGGGAACGCCCGCATCGCGCGCAACGCCAGCTTGTCGGAGTTGAAGTAGGCGTAGCCGTTGAGGCCGAAGGCGATCACGAGGGCGATGAGCAGCCCGCCGTTGCCCCCGATCAGATAGCCGGCGAAGAGGATCAGGCCCCCCATGGCACCGAGCAGGACGGCAGTCTTCAGCCCGTTGTTCCAGCGCGTCACGACCGGTCCAACGCCGCGCCCCGGGAGGCCGTTCCCCGCCCCGGGCCGCACTCGCCCGTCGGAATGAGGAACCACGTCGCCCTGTTAGGGGACCCGAAGAACCTCGTGTCCGGATCCACACCCCGGGCGCGGACGCACGCACGTAACCTCGGCCGGTGGAGGTACACCACTGATGACTGCACTCCCCCCGACCACCGCCGGCGACCCGCCGGTCACCAGCTCGGCTCCGGGCGGCCTCGTCAAGAGCGTCGTCGAGCTCGACCGCGTGGTCATCCGGCTCGCCGGCGACTCCGGCGACGGCATGCAGCTCACCGGGAACCGGTTCACCAGCGAGACGGCGAGCTTCGGCAACGACCTGTCGACGCTGCCGAACTTCCCCGCCGAGATCCGGGCGCCCACGGGCACCCTCCCGGGGGTCAGCTCCTTCCAGCTGCACTTCGCCGACCACGACATCATGACGCCGGGTGACGCTCCCGACGTCCTCGTGGCCATGAACCCCGCGGCCCTCAAGGCCAACCTCGTCGACCTCCCCGGCGGCGGCCTGCTGATCCTCGACTCCGACGAGTTCACCCCGCGCAACCTGGCCAAGGTCGGCTACGCGACGAACCCGATCGAGGACGGCTCCCTGGAGGGCTGGCAGACCGTCAGCGTCCCGCTGACCTCGATGACGACCGATGCGCTCAAGGACTCCGGTCTCGGCAAGAAGGAGGCCGAGCGCTCGAAGAACATGTTCACCCTCGGCCTGCTGTCCTGGATGTACCACCGGCCCACCGAGGGCACGATCCGCTTCCTCGAGCGCACGTTCCGCCGCAAGCCCGAGATCGCCGCGGCCAACATCGCCGCGTTCCGCGCGGGCTACAACTACGGCGAGACGACGGAGGCCTTCGCGGTCTCCTACGAGATCAAGCCCGCCCCGATGGCGCCGGGCCGCTACCGCAACATCTCCGGCAACCAGGCGCTCGCCCTCGGGCTGGTCGCGGCCGGCCAGCGGTCGGGGCTGCCCGTCTTCCTGGGCGCCTACCCGATCACCCCGGCGTCGGACATCCTGCACGAGCTGTCCAAGCACAAGTCCTTCGACGTCCGGACCTTCCAGGCCGAGGACGAGATCGCCGGCATCGGCGCGGCGCTGGGCGCCTCGTTCGGCGGGGCGCTGGGCATCACGACCACGTCCGGTCCCGGGGTGGCGCTGAAGGCCGAGACCATCGGCCTGGCGGTCATGACCGAGCTGCCGCTGGTGATCGTCGACGTCCAGCGCGGCGGGCCCTCGACCGGGCTGCCGACCAAGACCGAGCAGTCGGACCTGCTCCAGGCGATGTTCGGGCGCAACGGCGAGGCGCCCGTCCCGGTGGTCGCCCCGCGCTCGCCCGGCGACTGCTTCGACGCCGCCCTGGAGGCGACCCGGATCGCGCTGACCTACCGGACCCCGGTGATCCTGCTCTCCGACGGCTACCTGGCCAACGGCGCCGAGCCGTGGGCCGTCCCGACCGTGGCCGACCTCCCCGACCTCACCGGCGCGGTGGACTTCGCGACCGAGCCGAACGGGCAGGCCACCGACGGCGAGGAAGGGCTGTTCCTGCCTTACCTGCGGGACGAGCAGACCCTCGCGCGGCCGTGGGCCATCCCGGGGACGGCCGGGATGCAGCACCGCATCGGCGGGCTGGAGAAGGCCGACCGGACGGGGAACATCTCCTACGACCCGGCCAACCACGACTTCATGACCCGCACCCGGCAGGCGAAGATCGACGGGATCGCGAACAGCCTGCCGCCGACCGAGGTGGACGACCCGGACGGCGACGCCCGCGTCGCCGTCATCGGCTGGGGATCCACCTACGGCCCGATCGGGGCCGCCTGCCGGCGGATCCGGCGCTCGGGCCGCTCCATCGCCCAGGTGCACCTGCGGCACCTCAACCCCATGCCGAACGACCTCGGCGAGATCCTGCGCCGCTACGACCGGGTGGTCTGCCCCGAGATGAACCTCGGCCAGCTGGCCATGCTGCTGCGCGCGAAGTACCTCGTCGACGTCGAGAGCCACACCCAGGTCCGCGGGCTGCCCTTCCGGGCCGCCGAGCTGGCCGCCGTCATCCAGGAGGTCATCGACCGGGGCACCGTCCCGGCCGGCGCCCCCGCGAACGGAGAGCTGCAGTGACCACCGTCGAACTCGGCATGCCCGCCGAAGGCCCCATCGCGGACGCGATCGCGCACTCGGTCGACGCCCACGGTCCCAAGCAGACCGAGCTCAAGGGCAAGGACTTCAAGACCGACCAGGAGGTGCGCTGGTGCCCCGGCTGCGGTGACTACGTCATCCTCAACGCGGTCCAGAGCTTCCTGCCGAGCCTCGGCATCGCCCGCGAGGACATGGTGATCGTGTCCGGGATCGGCTGCTCCAGCCGCTTCCCCTACTACATGAACACCTACGGGATGCACTCGATCCACGGCCGCGCCCCGGCGATCGCCACCGGCCTGGCCGCCTCCCGTCCCGACCTGTCGGTGTGGGTGGTGACCGGCGACGGGGATGCGCTCTCCATCGGCGGCAACCACCTGATCCACGCGCTGCGCCGCAACATCAACCTGACGATCCTGCTGTTCAACAACCGGATCTACGGGCTCACCAAGGGCCAGTACTCGCCCACCTCCGAGGTCGGCAAGGTCACCAAGTCCACGCCGATGGGCTCGATCGACGCGCCGTTCAACCCGGTGTCGCTGGCGCTGGGCGCCGACGCCACCTTCGTGGGCCGGGCGATGGACTCCGACCGCAAGGGGCTGACCGAGGTGCTGCGGCAGGCCGCCGAGCACCAGGGCACCTCGCTGGTGGAGATCTACCAGAACTGCAACATCTTCAACGACGGCGCGTTCGAGCTGCTCAAGGACCCGGCCACCGGTACCCAGTGGTCCATCCCGCTCGTCCACGGCGAGCCGCTGGTGTTCGGCCCGGACGGCGCCTCCTGCGTCGTGCGCGACGACTTCGGCGGGCTGCGGATCGCCGAGACCAACCAGGTCGACCAGGCCGAGATCGTCGTCCACGACGCGCACCGGGAGAACCCGGCCTACGCGTTCGCGCTGTCCCGGCTCTCCAGCCAGGACCTGCGCTACACGCCCATGGGCGTCTTCCGGTCGGTGCAGAAGCCCACCTACGACGCGATGATGGCCGAGCAGATCGACGTGGCGCGCGTGCAGGAACCGGCCGACCTCGACGCCCTGCTCGCCGGCAACGACACCTGGGACGTGCGATGACCCTGTCGTCCTCCGGACGACACCGCGGCCAGGTGCCGTTCCCCGGGTGAGCTGAGCCGCTGCGTCACGCCTGCGCGGAGACCCTCCGGGTCCCCACTCGGCGCGACCGGACGGGGTCACCGCCGCGGCCTTCCCCCAGGGCCTCGCCGAGCACGGCGGCGAGCACGTCGAGGGCGACGTCGAACTGGCCCGACGTCGGGGCGGCGAAGCCCAGGACCAGGCCGGCGGGCCGCTCGGGGCGAGCGTGCCCGTGGTGGTGCCGCGCCAGGCCGTCGAGCGCCACCCCCCGCCCGGCGGCCGCGGCGAGCACGCGCTCCTCTGACCCGGCATCCGGCAGGGGGACGACGACGTGCGCGCCGGCCGGGTCACCCTCGGCCTGGAGTCCCGCTGAGGCCACCGCCGCCAGCACCGCGGCCCGCCGCCGCGCCAGCTCCCGGCGCAACCGGCGCAGGTGCCGGGCCAGGTCGCCGCTGTCGGCCAGGGCGGTGAAGACCCGCTGGCCCGCCCGCGGCGGGCGGGCACCGGTGGCCGTGCGCCGCGCCACCAGCTCCGCCCGCACCGCCGCCGGGGCGACCAGCCATCCGACGCCCAGGGTGGGGCTGAGGATCTTGCTGCTGGTCCCGAGGTGCACGACGACGTCCGGTCCGAGCGCGCCGAGCAGCGGCAGCGGCGCGACGTCGTAGCGCAGCTCCCCGTCGTAGTCGTCCTCGAGGACGACCATCCCCTCCGCCCGCGCCCGGGCGACCAGGGCGGTGCGCCGGGCGGCGGAGAGCCGCCGCCCGAGCGGGAACTGGTGGGCCGGCGTGCAGTACACCGCGGCCAGGCCGGCCGGCACCGCGTCGACGACGAGCCCGTCACCGTCCACCGGCAACGGGACGACGGCCGCCCCCGCCGCCCGGAGCGCGCCCACGACCCGCTGGTAGCCGGGATCCTCCACGCCCACCCGGCTGCCGGGCGGCAGGAGGGCCGCGAGCTCCCCGACCGCGGCCGACGTCCCGGCGGTGGCCAGGACGTCCTCGGGTGCCGCGGGCAGCCCGCGGTGCCGCAGCAGGTGCTCGGTGACCGCCCGGGCGAACGCCGGGTCGGCGGCGGACTCGGGGCCGCCGTCGGGGGGCGGGTCGCCGGCCGCGCGCCATGCCCGCCGCCACGCCGCGCGGTCGAGCACCTCGAGGCAGGGCGACCCGGCGCGCAGGTCGATGCCCGCGGGACCCGGCCGCCCGCGCGACCGCCCGCGGGGAGCGGGAGCCGGCGCGGCGGTCACGGTGCCGACGACGAAGGTGCCGGCGCCGCGCCGGCCGGCGGCCCACCCCTCGGCGAGGAGCTGGTCGTAGGCCGCCGCCGTCACGGTGCGGCTGACCCCCAGCGCGGCGGCGAGCTCCCGCGTCGAGGGCAGCCGGTCCCCGGGGCGGAGCGCACCCCCCGCAGCGCCGGCCCGCAGCGCGTCGGCGAGCTGGGCCGACAGCGGGACGCGCGAGGTGCGGTCGAGGACGACCGGCGGTACGGCGACCATGCCCGCCTCCCGGAACGGTGGACTGCCGAGAACGTACTGGATTGGCCCTTCGGAGATGCCAATCGGTGGGCCAGGCTGGTCGCGTGACCACCGCTCCCCCGCTCTCCCCGACCCCCCGCAGCACCGTCCGCCGAGGGGCGACACGCGCCCGCACCGACCGCGCCGAGCTGTACGCCGTGCTCGACGCCGGGCTGGTCGGCCACCTGGCGGTGGTCCTCGACGGCGCCCCGCTGGTGCTGCCCACCGGCTACGGGCGGCGCGGGGACACCCTCTACCTGCACGGGTCCACCGGAGCGGCCTCGCTGCGCGCCGCGGCGGGCGGCGCCCGGGTGTGCTTCACGGTGACCCACGTCGACGGCGTCGTGTACGCCCGCTCGGCCTTCCACCACTCGGTGAACTACCGCTGCGCGGTCGTCCACGGGGTGCTGACCCCGGTGACCGATCCGGCCGAGCGGCTGCTCGGGCTGGAGGCGCTGACCGAGCAGCTGGCGCCGGGCTCGTGGTCGGCCGCCCGGCGGCCGGACCGCAAGGAGCTCGCGGCGACGGCGGTGCTGGCGCTCGACCTGGCCGAGGCCAGCGTCAAGGTGCGCACCGGTCCGCCCGGGGACGACGACGCCGACCTGGACCGCAGCACGTGGGCGGGCGTCCTGCCGCTGCGCACGGTGCCGGGCGAGCCCGAGCCGTGCCCCCTGCTGCCCGCCGGGGCCCAGGTGCCGGCGCGGGTGCGGAACCGCGTGCTGCGGAGGCTCAGCCCGTCGGCGTGACCCGGAGAACCACGTCGTCCCCGTCGCCGTTGTCCGTCGTGACGTACAGCGCCCCGTCGGAGCCCAGCTGCGGGGTGCGGATGCGCCCGTAGTCGTCCTCCAGCTCGGGGACGCGGAACTGCTCGACGAGCTGCCCCGCCTCGTCCAGCCGCAGGGCCAGGACGCCGGTGTCCTTCTGGACGCCGAGGAGCAGCAGCCCGTCGTAGGCCCCCCACTCCTCCCCCTCGAGGAAGGTGCCGCCGCTGGGCGCGATCGTCGGGTCGCCGGAGGACCAGACGGCGGGCACGGCGCCGGGAAGGTCCGGATCGGTCATGGGCACGCTCTCGTCGTAGCGCCCGGAGCCGGCCGGGTCCCAGCCGTAGTTCGCCCCGGGGTCGAGCAGGTTCACCTCGTCGTCGACGTCGGGCCCGTGCTCGACCGAGAACACCTGACCGGTATCCGGGCGCACGGCGAGCCCCTGGACGTTGCGGTGCCCGTAGGTCCAGATCAGGTCCTCGGCACCGTCGTCGTCGGGAAACGGGTTGTCCGGCAGCGGGTCACCGGTGGCCGGGTCGGCGCGCAGCACCTTCCCGGCGAGGCTCCCGAGGTCCTGCGGGTTGCTGCCGACGGCGTTGTCGCCGGTGCCGATCAGCAGGGCGCCGTCGGGAGCGAACTCGACCCGGCAGCCACCGTGCCGGCCGGAGTCCTCGTTGACCGGGATGCCCCCGATCAGCGGGTCGTCCACCCGGGTGGCGCTGCCCCAGTCCTCGGCGACGGTCCAGGCGGTGACCTCGATGGAGGGCCCGTCGGTGACCCCCTGGCAGCTGTACAGCCGGCGGTTCTCCGCGAAGTCGGGGTCCAGCGCCAGGCCCATCAGGCCGGTCTCGCCGACGGCGAACAAGTCGTCGAAGTCGGCCCGCACCTCCTGGACCGTGCCGTCGGGCAGCACCGCCGTCAGCCCGCCGGCGCGCTCGTCCACGAGCAGCGTGCCGTCGGGCGCCTGGACCACGTCCCAGGGATGGTCGAGCCCGTCGGCGACCACCTCGACCTCGAGCGACGGGGCACCGGAGGGGGCGGACGACGTGGGTGCCGTGGGACCGCTCGCCGTGGGCTCCGCCGAGCAGGCGGCGAGGAGGACGGTCGTGGCGAGCAGGACGGGGCGAGAAGCGCGCACGCTCCGACTCTGCCCCTCGGCGTCAACTGGTACGCGTGACCACGTAGTCGCACAGGGCCGAGAGGGCGTCGCGCACGTCCCCGGCGGGCACGGTCCCCAGCCGGGCGCGGGCGCGGTCGGCGTACTCGGCCAGGACGCCGTTGGCGCGGACGAGCGCGGTGGAGGACCGCAGCAGCGCCAGCGCCTCGGCGTGCTCCTCGTCGTCGGTGACCGGGCGGGAGACCAGCTCCCGCAGCCGCGCATCGGCAGGGGCGTCGTCGGCGAGGGCGAAGAGGGCGGGCAGCGTCGCGATGCCCTCGCGCAGGTCGGTGCCGGGCAACTTCCCCGACGTGCCGCCCTGGCTGACGATGTCGAGCAGGTCGTCCGACAGCTGGAAGGCCACGCCGACCTCCTCGCCGAACGCGGTCAGCTCGGCGACCAGCGCCTCGTCCAGCCCGGCGAAGCGGGCCCCGAAGCGGGCCGAGGTCGCCACCAGCGATCCGGTCTTGTCGGCCAGCACGTCGAGGTAGTGCGCGATGGGGTCCACGCCGGGCTCCGCGCCGACGGTCTCCCGGATCTGGCCGGTGACCAGCCGCTCGAACGTCTGGGCCTGGATGCGCACCGCCTCCGGCCCCAGATCGGCCAGCAGGTCCGACGCCCGGGCGAACAGCAGGTCGCCGGTGAGGATGGCGATGCTGTTGGTCCACCGGCTGTTGGCGCTGGGTGCACCGCGCCGCACGACCGCCTCGTCCATGACGTCGTCGTGGTACAGCGTCGCGAGGTGGGTCAGCTCGCAGACGACCGCCGACTCGGTGACGCCCGCGGCCCCCGGGTCGCCCAGCTGGGCGGCGAGCAGCGCCAGCATCGGCCGGAACCGCTTCCCGCCGGCCGACATCAGGTGGCCGGCCGCCTCGCGGATGAACGCGTGCTCGCTGCCGACGGCCTCGGCGAGCATCGTCTCGACGCGGGCGAGACCCTCGGCCAGCGACGCACCCAGCTCCCCGTCGGGCAACCAGGGGCCGATGGTCGAGGCGGGGGTGGAGATCCGGCGGTGCGCGTGGGGGCTGCCGCCCGGGACCTCGGGGATGGTGCCCTCGACTGCGGCACGGGCTCCGGTCATCAACCGACGAATCTAGCCGCCTGCTCGGCGAGGTCGAGCACCGACCCGGGCACGATGCCCAGCGCCAGGGTCGCCGTCGCGGTGATCGCGAGGACGACCGTGGTGGGCAGGCCCGGGACCCCGACGGTAGGACCGCGCTCGCCGTCGGCACCTCCCGCCGGCGCGGAGAAGTACATGAGCACGATGACCCGCAGGTAGAAGAACGCGGCCACGGCGCTGGCCAGGACCGCCACCAGCACCAGCGGCCAGGCGCCCTCCTCGACGGCGGCCCGGAACACGGCGAACTTGCCGGTGAAGCCCGAGGTGAGCGGGATGCCGGCCAGGGCGAGGAGGAACAGCGTCATCACCGCGGCGACCAGCGGTGACCGGGCGGCCAGGCCGGCCCACTGCGAGAGGTGGCCGGCCTCGCCGTCGCCGTCCCGCACCAGGGTGAGGACGGCGAAGGCGCCGATCGTCGTCAGGCCGTAGACCAGCAGGTAGAACATCGTGGCCGCCAGGCCCGAGCCCTCCCCGTCGGCCCCCAGACCGAGAACGCCGGTGAGGAGGAACCCGGCGTGCGCGATCGAGGAGTAGGCCAGCATGCGCTTGAGGTCGGTCTGGGTGAGGGCGAGCACCGAGCCGACCACCATGGACACGATCGCGACGCCGTAGATCAGCGGCCGCCAGGTCCACTCGGCGGCGCCGAAGGCGACGTAGAGCACCCGCAGGATCGCCCCGAACGCGGCGACCTTCGTGCACGCGGCCATGAAGGCCGTCACCGGGGTCGGGGCGCCTTCGTAGACGTCCGGCGTCCACGTGTGGAACGGCGCCACGCTGGCCTTGAAGAGCAGGCCCACGATCAGCAGCGCCAGGCCGAGCAGCATCAGGACGTCGGTGCCCTCGGCGAGGGAGGCGGCCCGGATGTCGCTGAGCCGGACGCTGCCGGTGGCCCCGTAGACCAGCGCCAGCCCGTACAGGAAGAAGGCCGAGGCGAAGGCCCCGAGCAGGAAGTACTTGACCGCCGCCTCCTGCGACAGCAGCCGCCGCCGCCGGGCCATGCCGCTGATCAGGTAGAGCGGCAGGCTGAGCACCTCCAGCGCGACGAACATGACCAGCAGGTCGTTCGAGGTGACGAAGAGCATCATGCCGCCGATGGCGAAGGTCGCCAGCGGGTAGACCTCGGTCTGCACCTGCGGCGAGGTGAGCAGTTCCCGGTCCCGGGGGCTGCCCGCCGGGACCGCGACCGAGGCGACGAACGCCGACCGGGCCGGGTCCAGCGCCCGCTCGGCGAACAGCAGGATGGCGAGCGCGCCGAGACCGGCGATGGTGGCCTGCAGGAACAGCCCGGCGCCGTCGACGGCCAGCGCGCCGTCGGCGGTGACCTCGCCGCGCCCGGCGAGCAGCAGGGTGCTGACCAGCGCACCGAGGGCGCCCACGAGCGCGACGGCGAGCTGCACCGGGTGCCGGCTGTCGCGCGGCCAGAACGACTCGACCAGGACGCCGACGCAGGCCGCGCCGAAGATGAACAGCAGCGGGGCCAGGGCGGTGAAGGAGAGGTCCGGGGCGTCGAACATCAGTCGGTCCCTCCGAGGTCGCTCATGGTGGCGCTGACGGCCGGCTCGATCAGCTCGAGCAGCGGCTGCGGGTAGACGCCGAAGACGATGATCAGCGCGACGAGCGGCGCCGCGACCGCCAGCTCACGGCGCGAGAGGTCGGTGATCCGCAGCGACCGACGGGGCGGGGCGAGCGTCGCCGTGGCACCGCCGCCGGCCGGTGCCGGTTCGGCCGGGTCCTCCTGGAGCAGCACGCCCCGGGCCGGCCCGTGCATCGTGCGCTGGTACATCAGCAGGATGTAGAGCGCGGCCAGGATGATCCCGACCGTCGCCAGGATCGTGAACACCGGCTCCTCGGGGAAGGAGCCGATCAGCACGAGGAACTCGCTGACGAAGCTGTTGGTCCCCGGCAGCGCCAGCGAGGCCAGGCCGGCGATCAGGAAGACGCCGGCCAGCAGCGGGGCCTTCGCCGCGACGCCGCCGTAGTCGCCGATCTGCCGCGACCCGCCGCGGGCGATGAGCATGCCGACGACCAGGAACAGCAGGCCGGTGGCGATGCCGTGGTTGACCATGTAGAGCACCGCGCCCGTGGCGGCCTCGGTGGTGAACGCGAAGATCCCCAGGGCGATGAAGCCGAAGTGCGAGATGGAGGTGTAGGAGACCAGCCGCTTCATGTCGCTCTGACCCATCGCCAGCAGCGCGGCGTACAGGATGCCGACGACCGCCAGGACCAGCACGAACGGCGCGAAGTACCGCGAGGCGTCGGGGAACAGCGGCAGGCAGTAGCGCAGGAAACCGAAGGTGCCCACCTTGTCCAGCACGCCGACGAGCAGGACCGAGCCACCGATCGGCGCCTCGGAACCGGAGTCGGGCAGCCAGGTGTGGAACGGCACCAGGGGCGCCTTGATCGCGAACGCGATGAAGAAGCCGAGGAAGAGCAGCTTCTGCACCCCCGGGTCGATCTCCAGCTGGCGGAGCGCGTCGAAGGCGAAGGTGCCCGCGCCGAGCTCGCTGGCGCTCACCACGTACAGGCCGATGACGGCGGCGAGCATGATCAGCCCGCCGACCAGGCTGTAGAGGAAGAACTTCACCGCGGCGTACTGCCGGCGGGGCCCGCCGAAGCTCCCGATGATGAAGTACATCGGGACGAGCATCGCCTCGAAGAAGACGTAGAACAGGAAGACGTCGGTCGCGACGAAGACGCCGACCATCATCGCCTCGAGCAGCAGCAGCCAGGCGAAGTAGGCCGTCATCGACCGGCGCTCGGGCAGCTCGTCGTTCCAGGAGGCGCCGATCACCACCGGCACGAGCACCCCGATGAGCAGCAGCATCACCAGGGCGATGCCGTCCACGCCCAGGGCGAAGGACACCCCGAAGTCCGCGATCCACGTCCAGGAGCTGGTCCGCTGGAACCGCTCACCGCCGGTGTCGAACGCGACGGTCGTGAGGACGGCGAGCAGCAGCACCACGAGGCTCACGCCCAGCGAGACCTGCTTGGCCACCTCGTCGCGGCCCTTGGGCAGCGCGGCCACGACGGCCGCCCCGACCGCGGGGACCACGATCATCAGCAGCAGGAGGGGCAGGTCGCTCACGGTCGGGGTCCCTTTCCGAAGATGTGGCTCGATGCCGCCCGTTCGCTCCCGCGGGGCGCTCCGCTCCTCGCTCGTTCCTCGCTGCGATGCTCACGACCCTGTCCGCTCATCCCGCCGTCACCGCCAGGAGGGCGCCGGCCACCAGGACGGCGCCGCCGAGGATCCCGAGGGCGTAGCTGCGGACGAAGCCGGTCTGGGCGCGGCCCAGCCGGGAGGACGAGCCACCGAACGTGGCGGCCAGGCCGTTGACGGCGCCGTCGACCCCGCGGTTGTCCACCCAGACCAGCGCCCGGGTGAGCCACTGGCCCGGGCGCATGAACAGCGACTCGTTGACCGCGTCGGCGTAGAGCGCGTGGCGGGCCGCCCGCGTCACCGGGGAGACCCGCACCGGGGCGGTCACCGGCACCTCGCGGCGGCCGACGAACAGCCAGGCCGCCAGCACGCCGAGCAGCATGACCGCCGTCACCACCAGGCCGACCACCGCCGGGGCGACCACGTGCGCGGCCTCCTCCGGCTCGCCGAACACCGGCTCCAGCCAGCCCGAGAGCGGGAAGACCGACACCAGCAGCGCACCGGCGCCCACCGACCCGATCGCGAGGACCACCATGGGTGCGGTCATCACCGACGGCGACTCGTGCGGGTGCACCCCCTCCTCCCAGCGGGCCCGGCCGAAGAAGGTCATCAGCATCAGCCGCGTCATGTAGAAGGCGGTCAGCCCGGCACCCAGGACGGCGACCCCGCCGAGCACCCAGCCCCAGACGTCGTCGCGGTCCAGCGCCGCCTCGATGATCGCGTCCTTGGTGAAGTAGCCGGACAGGAACGGGAACCCGATCAGCGCCAGGTAGCCCAGCCCGAAGGTGACGAAGGTGACCGGCAGCTTCCGCCAGAGGCCGCCGAAGCGGCGCATGTCCACCTGGTCGTTCATGGCGTGCATGACCGAGCCGGCGCCGAGGAAGAGCCCGGCCTTGAAGAAGCCGTGCGCGAGCAGGTGGGCCAGCCCGGCGACGTAGCCGGCCGGCCCCAGCCCGACGGCCAGGAACATGTAGCCGATCTGGCTGACGGTGGAGTAGGCCAGCACCTTCTTGATGTCGTCGTAGGCGCAGCCGGCGATCGCGCCGATCAGCAGGGTGAGCGCGCCGATCGCCAGGACGACGGCCCGCGCGGTCTCGGTGAGGTCGTAGATCGGGGCCGACCGCGCGATCAGGTAGACCCCGGCGGTGACCATCGTCGCGGCGTGGATGAGGGCCGAGACCGGGGTCGGGCCCTCCATCGCGTCCGGCAGCCACGCCTGCAGCGGGAACTGGCCGGACTTGCCGCACGCGCCGAGCAGCAGCAGGAGGCCCAGGGCGGTCACCGTGCCGCCGGCGAGCGTGCCGACGGCGCCGAAGACGCCGGCGTAGGACGTCGTCCCGAGCTGGGCGAACATCACGAAGATCGCCAGGGCCAGGCCGACGTCGCCGACCCGGTTCATGATGAACGCCTTCTTGGCGGCGGTGGCCGCGGCCGGGCGGGTGTACCAGAAGGCGATCAGCAGGTACGAGGCCAGGCCGACGCCCTCCCAGCCCACGTAGAGCGCCACGAAGCTGTTGCCGAGGACGAGCAGCAGCATCGCCGCGACGAACAGGTTGAGGTAGGCGAAGAACCGGCGGCGCGCGGGGTCGTGCGCCATGTAGCCGACCGAGTAGACGTGGATGAGCGACCCGACGCCGGTGATCAGCAGCGCGAAGACCGCCGACAGCGGGTCGAACAGCAGCCCCGCCCGGACGTCGAGCTCACCGGTGGAGATGAAGGTGAACAGCTCGACGTCCGCCGGCGCCCCGTCCTGCCCGGCGAGCTGGATCGTGCACAGCAGCGCGAGGACGAACGAGGCGGCGACGGTCGCCGTCCCCAGCAGGTGGCCCCAGCGGTCGGTGCGGCGGCCGCCCAGCAGCAGCACCGCGGCGCCGGCCAGCGGCAGCGCGATCAGCAGCCACGACCAGCCGAGCAGCCCGTCGGCGGGCAGCGTCTCAGACACAGATGTCCCCGTCTCGCCGTCAGTACTTCAGCAGGTTGGCGTCGTCGATCGAGGCGGACCTGCGGGTCCGGTAGATCGACATGATGATGGCGAGACCGACGACCACCTCGGCGGCCGCGACGACCATGACGAAGAGGGCCATGATCTGGCCGTCCACGGTGCCGGTGGAGCGGGCGAAGGTGATCAGCGTCAGGTTGACGGCGTTGAGCATCAGCTCCACGCACATGAACACCACGATCGCGTTCCGCCGCACCAGCACCCCAACGGCGCCGATGGTGAAGAGGATGGCCGCCAGCACGAGGTAGTAGCTCAGCGTCATCGGTCGCCCCCCTCGAGAGTGGGAGTCGTGGAGCCCAGGGCCGCGTCCGGCGAGCCGAGCTGCTCCTGGCCGGTCGGCCGGGGCATCTCGTCGGGCTGACCGGGCGCGATGCCGGTCGCGTAGCTGTCCCTCGACTGGCTGCCGTCGGGCAGGATCGCCGGCACCGCGACGGAGTTGGCCCGCGCGAACACACCGGGGCCGGACACCGTCTGCGGGCGGTCGGTGAGGAAGCGGGCGCGGGAGAGCTCCTTCTGCCCGCGCCGGCTGCCGGGGGCCCGCTCGATGTGGGTGAACACGAGCGCACCGACGGCCGCGACGATCAGCAGCGCCCCGGTGACCTCGAAGGCCAGCAGGTAGCGGGTGTACAGCAGCTCGGCGATCGCCTCGATGTTGCCCACCGAGGCGCCGCCGGGGCCGCCCTGCACCGCTTCCAGGCCGATGACCGGCAGGTCCTGCGTGGCCCGGGCGATGCCGGCGCCGACGAGGGCGGCGAAACCGACGCCGACCAGCGTGGCCGCCACCCGCTGGCCGCGCAGCGTCTCGACGAGGGAGTCCGAGGAGTCCCGGCCGACCAGCATCAGCACGAACAGGAAGAGGATCATGATCGCGCCGGTGTAGACGATGATCTGCGCCGCGCCGAGGAACGGCGCCTCCTGGACGACGTAGAAGATGCCCAGCGACAGCATCGTGGCGACCAGCCACAGCGCGGAGTGCACCGCGTTCCGGCTGAACACCATGCCGAGCGCACCGGCCAGGGACACCGGCCCGAGGATCCAGAAGACGACGGTCTCGCCGCCGCCGAGGGTCTCCGTCATGCCTTCTCCGCCTGCACCGGCTCGGCCGGCGACGAGCCGGGGACGCGCAGGTAGTAGTCCTTCTCGTCGTCGCCGAGCCGCATCGGGTGCGGCGGCTGCTCCATGCCGGGCAGCAGCGGCGCCATCAGCTGCTCCTTGGTGTAGATCAGGTCCTGGCGGTTGTCGTCGGCCAGCTCGAAGTCGTTGCTCATCGTCAGCGAGCGGGTCGGGCAGGCCTCGATGCACAGCCCGCAGAAGATGCAGCGCAGGTAGTTGATCTGGTAGACCGCGCCGTACCGCTCACCCGGCGAGAAGCGGGCGTCCTCGGTGTTGTCACCGCCCTCGACGTAGATGGCGTCGGCCGGGCAGGCCCAGGCGCACAGCTCGCAACCGACGCACTTCTCCAGGCCGTCGGGGTGCCGGTTCAGCACGTGCCGGCCGTGGTAGCGCGGCTTGGTCACCTTGGGCTCGAACGGGTACTGCTCGGTGGTCACCTTGCGGAAGATCTGCGCGAAGGTCACCCCGAAACCCTGCACCGGCGCCGGGAGGAGCCGGTCGCGGACCTTGGGCGCGGCGACGTTGCCGGCCCCGGGGTCGGTCGACGGCCGATCGACCTGCCCGCCGCGGCGGGGTACCGGGTTGCGGTCGGGCCGGTTCTCAGACATCGCGGTCCTCCTCGACAGTGGTGGTGCCACGGCGTCCGGTGCTCACGACGGTCGCCCCGTCGCCGGCCACCGGCTCGCGACGCAGCCGCGGCGACGGCGGGACGGCCAGGTCCATCGGGGGGACCGGGAAGCCGCCCTCGGCCCGGACGGGCCCGCCGGTCGGCCGCCGGCGGGGCCCGGCGGGGGGCAGGACCTCGGCGTCCGTCGGGTGGTTGGAGCCCGCGGCCGCCTCGGCGGCGGCCAGCCGGGTGTCCTTGTTGCTCGCCCGGCCGCCGAGCCACAGCGCCACGAGCACGAGGACCGCGGCGGGCACGCCGACGTAGAGCGCCACCTCGCCGGTGGCCAGGTCCGTCTCGCGGGAGACGGTGCGCATCGTGGCGACGACGAGGATCCAGACCAGCGCGACGGGGACGAGCACCTTCCACCCGAACCGCATGAACTGGTCGTAGCGGAGCCGGGGCAGGGTGCCGCGCAGCCAGATGAAGACGAACAGCGCGGCGACGACCTTGAGGAAGAACCACAGCAGCGGCCACCAGCCGGTGTTGGCGCCGTCCCAGATGGAGATCGGCCACGGCGCCCGCCAGCCGCCGAGGAAGAGCGTCGCGGCGAGCGCGGAGACGGTGACCATGTTGATGTACTCGGCGAGGAAGAACAGCGCGAACTTCAGCGACGAGTACTCGGTGTGGAACCCGCCGACCAGCTCGCTCTCGGCCTCGGGGAGGTCGAAGGGCGCCCGGTTCGTCTCGCCGACGACGGCGATGGCGTAGATGACGAAGGAGACCGGGAGCAGGATCCCGTACCAGCTCGGACCGGTGAACTCGAGGCCGAAGAAGTTCAGCGCGGTGCCGTCGGCCTGCGCCGCCACGATCTCGGAGGTGGACATCGAGCCGGCGTAGAGGAACACCGCCACGATCGACAGCCCCATGGCGATCTCGTAGCTGATCATCTGCGCCGCGCTGCGCATGCTGCCCAGGAGCGGGTAGGTCGAGCCGGAGGCCCAGCCGCCCAGCACGATGCCGTAGATGCCCATGGCGGAGGAGGCCAGCACGATCAGCACGCCGATGGGGGCGTCGGTGAGCTGCAGCGGGGTGACCTCGCCGAAGATGCTCACGGCCGGCCCCATCGGGATCACCGAGAAGGCGACGAAGGCGGGTACGGTCGCGATCACCGGCGCGAGGAAGTACACCGGCTTGTCCGCCAGCGCCGGCATGATGTCTTCCTTGAACGCCAGCTTCAGCCCGTCGGCGAGGCTCTGCAGGTAGCCGCGGGGGCCGACCCGGTTGGGGCCGATCCGCTGCTGCATGCGCGCCACGACCTTGCGCTCGAACACGATGGCGAACAGCGTCAGCAGGACCAGGACGACGAAGACGCCCAGGACCTTGATCAGCACGATCCACCAGACGTCGTTCCCGAAGTCCTCCAGCGTCGGCTGGTCGGGAGTCGCCAGGAGCATCACAGGACTCCTCCAACCGGGGTGGACAGCCGCACGACGCCGCCGGGGCCGGTGCCGAGATCGGCGCGGACCTCGCTGCCCGGTGACCTCATCGGCAGCCAGACGACCTGGTCGGGCATCGGCGTGACCTGCACCGGCAGCGTGATCGAGCCGGTCGCACCGCTGACGGTGACCCGGTCACCGTCGGCGACACCGAGCCGGCCGGCGGCCTGGGCGCCGAGGCGGACCACCGGCGGGCGGGCGGTGCCGGCGAGCTCGGGCTCGTCGCGGAGCAGCGTCCCGGCGTCGATCAGCTGCCGCCACGAGGCCAGCACCGCCTGGTCGGCGCCGAGGGACGGCGCCGCGGGCGGCGGGACGTCCAGCCCCGCCCCCTCTCCCGGACGGCGGACGGCCCCGAGGGCGGCCAGCTCCGCGCGGGCCGCCTGCGGCGTGGGTAGCCGCAGGTCCACGTCCAGCTCCTCGGCCAGGCCCTGCAGGACGCGGCCGTCGGGCAGCTGGCCGCTGCCGTGCAGGGTCGCGTCGAAGGACCGCGGGCGGCCCTCCCAGTCCAGGTAGGTGCCGGCCTTCTCCGGCGCCGCGGCCACCGGCAGGACGACGTCGGCCCACTCGGTGACCACGCCCGGGAACATCTCGAGGCTGACCACGAACGAGGCGCTGGCCAGGGCGGTCTCGGCCAGCGCGGGGTCGGGCAGGTCGCACGGGTCGACGCCGCCGACGAGCAGCCCCGGAAGCACCCCGTCGCGGACCGCGGTGAGGATGCCGGTCAGGTCGCGGCCGGGGGCGGCAGGGAGGTCGGCCCCCCACAGCCGGCCGACCTCGGCGCGCGCCGTGGGGTCGCCGACGGCGCGGCCACCGGGCAGCAGGGTCGGCAGCGCCCCGGCCTCGATCGCGCCGCGCTCCCCGGCCCGGCGCGGCACCCAGGCCACCCGGACGCCGGTGGCGCGGGCGAGGGCCAGGAGCGCGGAGAAGGCGCCGGGCACCTCGGCCAGCCGCTCCCCGGCGAGGACGACGGCGCCCGGCGTGCGCAGCGCCTGCAGCGCCGGGCCGCCCCAGGTGCCCTCGGCGAGCGCCCGGAGGGACTGCGCCTCCGCGCCCGGGAGCGTGGTGAGCACCGTGGCCTGCAGCTTCTCGGCCGCCCGCGTGGCGAACGGCGCCAGGTCGAACACCTGGGTCGTGCCCGTGCGGGTGGCGCGGCGCAGCCGCAGGAAGACGATCGGCGACTCCTCCTCGGGCTCGAACCCGGCGAGCAGGACCGCCGGGGCGGCGGTGAGGTCGTCGTAGGTGACCGCGCCGGTCGCCGGACCGGTACCGGCCACCGCCGCGCCGAGGAAGGCGAGCTCCTCGGCCGAGTGCGCACGGGCACGGGCGTCGACGTCGTTGGTTCCCAGCGCGACCCGGGCGAACTTGGCGTAGGCGTAGGCGTCCTCGACGGTCAGCCGCCCGCCCGGCAGGACGCCGACCCCGCCGTTCTCCCGCGCCTGCCGGAGGCCGGCGGCCGCCGCGGCCCAGGCCTCCGGCCAGGAGGCGGGCTGCAGCTCGCCGTCGCGGCGGACCAGCGGGGTGGTCAGCCGCTGGTTGGCGGAGACGTAGCGGAACGCGAAGCGACCCTTGTCGCAGTTCCACTCCTCGTTGACCGCCGGGTCCTCCCCGGCCAGCCGGCGGGTGGTCCGGCCGCGGCGGTAGTCGGTGCGCTGCGCGCACCCGGACGCGCAGTGCTCGCAGGCGCTCGGTTCGCTGCGCAGGTCGAACGGCCGCGCGCGGAAGCGGTACTGGGCACTGGTGAGGGCCCCCACCGGGCAGACCTGCACGGTGTTGCCCGAGAAGTAGGAGTCGAACGGCTCGTCGTCGGCGACGGCGATCTGCTGCTGCGCCGCCCGCTCGAAGAGCTGGAGCATCGGGTCGCCGGCGATCTGCTCGGCGAACCGGGTGCAGCGGGTGCACGAGATGCAGCGCTCCCGGTCGAGCAGGATCTCCGAGGACAGCGGCAGCGGCTTGCTGAAGGTCCGCTTCTCGTCACGGAACCTGCTCTCGCCGCGACCGTTGCTCATCGCCTGGTTCTGCAGGGGGCACTCGCCGCCCTTGTCGCAGGTCGGGCAGTCGAGCGGGTGGTTGATCAGCAGGAACTCCATGTTGCCCTGCTGCGCCTTGTCGGCGACCGGGCTGGTGAGCTGCGTGCGCACCGCCATGCCCTCGCTGACCGGCATGGTGCAGGAGGCCACCGGCTTGCGCTGGCCCTCCACCTCGACCAGACACTGCCGGCAGGCACCGATCGGCTCGAGGAGGGGGTGCTCGCAGAAGCGCGGCACCATCACCCCGATCATCTCGGCGGCCCGGATGATCAGCGTGCCCTTCGGGACGGCGACGTCGAAGCCGTCGATGGTGCAGTGGACGGCGTCCGGCGGCGTGTGCGCGCCGGGCGCGCCCGGCGGCAGGGCGGGCGCGGGCTGGGGGCTGGCGGGCGTGAGAGTCATGAGGCAACTCCGACCGGCTCGATGGGGAGGAAGCGGCCGACGCGGGCCTTCTCCTCCGGCGGCAGCAGGGCGAGGTAGTCGTCCTTGAACAGCTGGATGGAGCTGGTGACGCAGCTGGTGGCGCCGTCGCCCAGCGCGCAGAACGTGCGGCCGAGCATGTTGTCGGAGATGTCGACGAGGGTGTCGAGGTCCTCGGCGGTGCCCTCCCCGGCCACGAACCGCTTCAGCACCCGGACGTACCAGAAGGTCCCCTCCCGGCACGGCGTGCACTTGCCGCAGCTCTCGTGCGCGTAGAACTCGCTGAACCGCAGGGTGGCCTCGACGATCGAGTCGGTCTCGTCGAAGATCATCAGCGCCGTCGTGCCGAGCATCGAGCCGGCCGCGGCCACCGAGTCGAAGTCCAGCGGGACGTCGAGGTGCTCTGCGGTGAAGTACGGCGTCGACGAGCCGCCGGGCGTCCAGAACTTCAGCTCGTGCCCGGGGCGGATCCCGCCGGCCATCTCGATCAGCTCGCGCAGCGTGGTGCCCATCGGCGCCTCGTACTGCCCGGGGCGGACGATGCGCCCGGACAGCGAGTAGATCTTGGGCCCCGGCGACTTCTCCGGGCCGAACTCCTTGAACCAGTCCGCGCCGCCCCGGACGATGAACGGCACGCTGGCCAGGCTCTCCACGTTGTTGATGACCGTGGGGGCCCCGTAGAGGCCGGCGACCGCGGGGAACGGCGGCTTGAGCCGCGGCTGGCCGCGGTAGCCCTCCAGCGAGTCCAGCAGCGCCGTCTCCTCGCCGCAGATGTAGGCGCCGGCGCCGGCGTGCACGACCAGCTCGAGGTCGTAGCCGGAGCCCAGGATGTCGCTGCCGAGGTAGCCGGCGGCGTAGGCCTCCTCGACGGCCGCCACGAGCCGGCGGTGGGCGTGCACCGCCTCGCCGCGGACGTAGATGACGGCGAACTTCGAGCGGATCGCGTAGGCGGAGATGATGACGCCCTCGATCAGCGCGTGCGGGTCGACCATCATGAGGGGCACGTCCTTGCAGGTGCCCGGCTCGCCCTCGTCGGCGTTGACCACCAGGTACTTCGGCAGGGCCGCCGGCCCCGTGGGCTCCTCCCCGGGCTTGGGCTGCGGGATGAAGCTCCACTTCATGCCGGTCGGGAAGCCGGCACCGCCGCGACCGCGCAGCCCCGAGTCCTTGACCAGGGTCACGAGTTCATCGGGCGCCATCGAGAGGGCCGTGCGCAGGGCCGCGTAGCCCTCCATCGACTCGTAGGTCGACAGCCGCCAGGACTTGTCGGCACCCCAGCGGGTGGTCAGTACAGGAGTGAGAGGCATGGCTCAGGCCTTCCCGTCGCCGGGGGCCTGGCCGGACGTGCCCGGCTCGGTCCCCGCAGGGGTGTCGGTGCCGCCGCGCGGCTGCTTCTGCGGACGGCCGCGGCCGTACTCGGTGCCGGTGTCGGGATGGGACTCGGCGGCGCCGGCCTTCTCCGCCGGGGTGTCGGCGGCGGCGACCCGGGCGTCGGCCGCCTCGCGGCCGGGGGTCTCCCCGGTGCGCCCGGTGGGCCGGACGGTCTCGCGCGGCTCACCGCGGTCGGGCGCCGGGGCGGGCTCGGAGCGGGGCATCGGCGGCGCGGACTCGCCGCGGTCGGCCGCCAGCCGGAGGCCGGCGAGCGTCGGCCCGTACTCACCGGGATGGTCGACGGCGGCCCGCGCGGCGGCCTCGTCCGCGTGCTGGGAGAAGCCGGCCAGCTGCCGGGAGACGCCCTGGAAGTCGGTGAGCGGCGCACCGCGGCTGGGCAGCGGCTTCTCACCGCGGCGCAGGGCCGCCACCAGCTCGCGCGCGCCGTCCACGTCCTGCTGGTCGTAGAACTCGTAGTCCACCGTCACGACCGGTGCGTAGTCGCAGGCGGCCAGGCACTCGGCGTGCTCGAGGGTCACCGATCCGTCGGCGGCGGTCTCGTCGTGGCCGACGCCGAGGTCGGCCTTCAGCGCGTCGAAGATCCGCTGACCACCGAGGACGGCGCACAGCGTGTTGGTGCACACGCTGACCAGGTGCCGGCCGGTCGGGCGGCGCTTGTACATCGTGTAGAAGGTGGCGACCGCGGCGACCTCGGCCGTGGTCAGCCCGAGCTCCTCGGCGCAGAACGTCAGGCCCTGCGGCGACACGAAGCCCTGGTAGCTCTGCACCAGGTGCAGCATCGGCAGCAGGGCCGAACGCGGCTGGGGGTAGCGCGCCATGATCTCGCGTGCCTCGGCGCGGGCCTGCTCGGTGAGCGGCGGCAGTGCGTCGAGCACCTCCGGCCGTCCCTCGAAGGGGCTGGAGTCCAGCCCCGTGGTGGCGGCCCCCTCGGGCGATCCCGGGAAACTCATCAGCGGTCCACTCCCCAATCGAACGGGTCGGGCTCCAGGTTCGCTCCGCTCCTCGCTCGTTCCTCGCTGCGATGCTCACTCACCTGTCGACTCCTCCCATCACGGGGTCGATCGACGCGATGGCCGCGATGACGTCGGCGATCATGCCGCCCTCGCTCATCGCCGCCGTGGCCTGCAGGTTCACGAAGCTGGGGTCGCGCACGTGGACCCGCCACGGCCGCGTGCTGCCGTCGCTGACCACGTGGTAGCCGAGCTCGCCGCGGGGTGACTCGATCGGCACGTAGACCTGACCGGCCGGCACCCGGAAACCCTCGGTGACCAGCTTGAAGTGGTGGATCAGCGCCTCCATCGACTGGCCCATGATGTGCCGGACGTGGTCGAGGGAGTTGCCCATGCCGTCGGCGCCCAGCGACAGCTGCGCCGGCCAGGCGATCTTCTTGTCCTCGACCATGACCGGCCCGGGCTCGAGGCGGTCCAGCGCCTGGGCGACCAGCCGCAGCGACTCGTTCACCTCGGCCATGCGCACCAGGTAGCGGCCCCAGGCGTCGCAGGTGTCGGCGGTGGGCACCTCGAAGTCATAGGTCTCGTAGCCGAGGTAGGGCTCGATCTTGCGGGCGTCCCAGGCCAGGCCGGTCGCCCGCAGCACCGGGCCGGTCACGCCGAGCGCCACGCAGCCGGTGAGGTCGAGGTAGCCGGCGTCCTTGAGCCGGTTCTGCCAGATCGGCTGCCCGGTGAGCAGCCGGTGGAAGTCCGCGACCCGCGCCGGGAAGACCTTCAGGAACTCGCGGATGCTCTCGACCGCCCCCTCGGGGAGGTCCTGGGCGAGCCCGCCGGGCCGGATGTAGGCGTGGTTCATCCGCAGGCCGGTGATCTCCTCGAGCAGGTCGAGGACCATCTCCCGCTCGCGGAAGCCGTTGGTCATGCCGGTGAGGGCACCCATCTCCATGCCGAAGGTGGCCAGGGCGACCAGGTGCGAGGCGATCCGGTTGAGCTCCATCACCAGGACGCGGATCGTCTGGGCACGCGGCGGCGCCTCGACGCCGAGCAGCTTCTCGACGGCCAGGCAGTAGCCGGCCTCGTTGAACAGCGGGGACAGGTAGTCCATCCGCGTCACGAAGGTCGTGCCCTGGGTCCAGGTGCGGTACTCGGTGTTCTTCTCGATGCCGGTGTGCAGGTAGCCGATGACCACCCGCGCCTTGGTCACCGTCTCGCCCTCGAGGTCCAGGACCAGCCGGAGGACACCGTGCGTCGAGGGGTGCTGCGGACCCATGTTGACGACGAGACGCTCCTCGCCGTGCGGGTCGGCGAAGGTCAGGTCCCAGTCGCCACCGGTGACCGTGTAGACGCGGCCCTCGGTGGTCTCGCGGGAACCGGCGTACGGGTCGGCCTCGTTGTAGGTGGTGCTCATCCCTGCCCCTCCTCGACTCCGGACTCGTTCCGCTCCTCGGTCGCCAGCGCTCCCTGCGATGCCCGCTCACCCGTCGTCTTCGGGTAGGCGCCCTTCATCGGTAGGCACGTCGCGTGTCCGGCGGCGGGATCGTGGCGTCGTGGTACTCCACGGGGATCCCGCCCAGCGGGTAGTCCTTGCGCTGCGGGTGCCCGTCCCAGTCGTCGGGCATCAGGATGCGGGTCAGCGCCGGGTGGCCGTCGAAGACGATCCCGAACATGTCCCAGGCCTCCCGCTCGTGCCAGTCCGCCGTGGGGTAGACGCCGGTCACCGACGGGACGTGCGCGTCCTCGGCCGTGACCGCGACCTCGAGCCGGATCCGGCGGCGGTAGGTCATCGAGGTCAGGTGGTAGACGACGTGCAGGCGCGGCCGTCCCGGGTCGACGGCCGGGCCGCCGCTGTCGAGGTAGTCGACACCGGAGACGCTGCTGCACAGCTCGAAGCGCAGCGCCTCGTCGTCCCGCAGCGCCTGGACCAGGGTCAGCAGGTGCTCGCGGGCCACGAAGTAGGTGATCTCGCCGCGGTCGACCAGCACCCGCTGCACGGCCGCCGCGTAGGTCGCCTCCCCGACGGCCTCGATCAGCGCGTCGGTGACCTCGTCGAACCAGCCGCCGTAGGGCCGGTCGGTGGAGTGCAGGGCCACCGCGCCGCCGGGCTCCACGCGGACCAGGCCACCGAAGCCGGAGGTGTCACCGCTGCCGGTGACCCCGAAGGCGCCCTTCCGGAACCCGCCGGACGGGGCGTCGGCCCCGATCGCCGGGTCCTGCCCGCTGCGGTCCACCGGGCCGCTCATCGCCGCACCTGCCGCTCGACGCCGGGCCACGGCACCGCGTTGCCGTCCCGCTGCTCGATGAGGAACTGGCCGGTGCGGCCCTGTGCCGCGGCCTCCTCGTAGGCACGCCGCGCCGCCTTGTCGACGCGCACGGTCGACGGCATCTCCAGGTGCAGGTCCTTCGCGGTGCCCTCCTCGCGGGCGCGCTCGAGCGCGCGCTCGCGCTTGGCGCCGAGGGGCTCGTGCTGGATCTTGTGGTGCAGCTTGAGGATGGCGTCCATGAGCATCTCCGGCCGCGGCGGGCAGCCGGGCAGGTACATGTCCACCGGGACGATGTGGTCGACGCCCTGGACGATCGCGTAGTTGTTGAACATGCCGCCGGAGCTGGCGCAGACGCCCATGGCGAGCACCCACCGCGGCTCGGGCATCTGGTCGTAGATCTGCCGCAGGACGGGCGCCATCTTCTGGCTGACCCGGCCGGCGACGATCATCAGGTCCGCCTGCCGCGGCGAGGCCCGGAAGACCTCCATGCCGAAGCGGGCCAGGTCGTACCGGCCGGCGCCCGAGGCCATCATCTCGATGGCGCAGCAGGCCAGGCCGAACGTGGCCGGCCACAGCGACGACTTGCGGGTCCAGTTGACCAACTTCTCCACGCTGGTCAGCAGCACGCCGCTCGGCAGCTTCTCCTCGAGTCCCATGACTAGCTCGCCCGCCCCATGCTCGGTCCCACGCTCAGTCCCATTCCAGCCCCCCGCGCCGCCACTCGTACGCGAAGGCGAGGAAGACGGTGCCGATGAAGACGACCATCGCGACCAGGCCCCACAGCCCCAGCGCGTCGTTGGCGACGGCCCAGGGGTAGAGGAAGACGATCTCGATGTCGAAGACGATGAAGAGCATCGCCGTCAGGTAGTACTTCACCGGGAAACGGCCTCCGGTGAGCGGCTGGTCGACCGGCTCGATCCCGCACTCGTAGGCGTCGAGCTTGGCCCGGTTGAAGCGCCGCGGACCGATGAACGGCGCGGCGGTGACCGAGAACAGCGCGAACGCCGCGGCCAGCGCGAAGAGCCCGACGATCGGGACGTAGTTCGAGAGCATCAGTGGCACCCTACGGTGAGGACGATCACGTTCCGGGCAGGTCCGGAACGCTTCCGGGACGTGTCGAGACGTGGGTATCTGCGCATGTCAGGCCGCCGGTACCAGCCGGGTGAGGACGGCGATCGCGCGGTCGACGCCGTCGCCGTCCCGGCCGTCGCCGAGGTTGCCCATGAGCCGCAGCGCGGCGTTCACCAGCGCCGGCCGCTTGAGGCCGTGGGCCGTGGTGAAGCGCACGACGTCCGGGCGGCTGAGCAGGGCGAGGAAGCCGAGGCCGAGCCGGTGGTGGCGCCCGTAGGCGGCGCGCAACCGCTCGGGATAGCGGCGCAGCACGCCCTCCCGAGCGGGGCCGGCCGGCCGGGACAGGGCGTCGGCCGCCGTCTCCGCGGCCATCCGCCCCGTCTCCAGGGCGTAGCTGATGCCCTCGCCGTTGAACGGGTTGACCGCGCCGGCGGCATCGCCGGTCAGCAGCAGGCCCCGGGTGTAGGCGGGCTGCCGGTGCAGGGCCATGGGCAGCCCGGCACCGCGCAGCGGCGACAGCGCGTACTGCTCACCGAGCTGCTCCTCCGCCGGGAAGGTGTCCAGCCACCGGCGGAGGACCTCGCGGTGGTCGCTGCCGTCCGATCGGCGGGTGTCGAGCAGGCCGAAGCCGACGTTCGCGGAGCCGTCGCCCATCCCGAAGATCCAGCCGTAGCCGGGCATGGACGCGGCCGTCGGGCCCTCGGGCGCCAGGTCGAAGGAGATGTCGAGGTAGGCGTCGTCGGTGCGCGGGCTCGACACGTACCGCCGGACGGCGATCCCGAGCGGCCGGTCCTCGCGGCGCGCCAGCCCCAGGGACTTCGCCAGCCGCCCGGACAGTCCCTCGGCGGAGACCACGAGGGGGGCGCGGACCTGCCGCGGCTCCTTGTCCGGCCCCACCGTGCAGGAGACGCCGGCGACCCGCCCGGCCTCGTCGAGGAGCGGCTCGGTGACCGTCACCTCGGTGTGCACGTGCGCCCCCGCCGCCGCCGCGTGCGCGGCGAGACGGGCGTCCAGCTCGCTGCGCCGGCAGACCAGGCTGTGGCCGGGCCAGGAGGACAGCTGCGGCCAGTCGACCTCGACGACCTGCCCGCCGCCGTGCACCCGCAGGCCCTTGTGCCGCACCCAGCCGGTGGTGTCCAGACCCAGGTCGTCGAGCGCCTTCACCCCGCGCGGGGTCAGCCCGTCGCCGCAGACCTTCTCCCGCGGGAAGGAGGCCTTCTCCAGGACGACGACGTCCAGCCCCGCCTGCGCCAGCCACCGCGCCGCGGCGGACCCGGCGGGCCCGGCGCCGACCACGACCACGTCGGCACCGGGTGGCGGTGCGGTCGTGGTGCCCGGCACGGCGCGCCTCCTCCGGTGAGCTTGTGAATTGGTTCACAAAGTCTGTCGTCCCGAGTCTAGGCCGCCCTGTGAGCTAGCTGACAGCACCCCCGCGCGGTGGGATGCGTCACAGCGGGTCCGGGGAGCCGCGCAGGGCGTCGCGGACCTCCTCGTCCGTCGTCTGGTCGAAGTCGGCGTAGGCCTGGCCGACGGCGCGGAAGCCGCGCGGCGCCAGCAGGCAGACGAGCCCGTCGACGAGTGGTTCCAGCGCCGCACAGGCGCGGGGGGACCCGACCGGGACGGCGACCGTGACCGACGTGGCCCCGCCGGCCCGCACCGCGGAGACGGCGGCGCGGACGGTGGCGCCGGTGGCCACGCCGTCGTCGACGAGCACGACCGCACGCCCGCTGACGGCGAGCGGCGGCCGGCCCTCCCGGTAGGCCGCCTCCCGGCGCCGCAGCTCGGCCAGCTCCTGCCGGCCGACCTCGTCGAACGTCCCGGCGTCGACGGCGGCGGCGCTCAGGACGGGGTCGACCCGGACCGTCTCGATGCTGCCCCCGACCGCGGCGATGGCGCCCATGGCCAGCTCCGGCTGGGCGGGCAGGCCGAGCTTGCGGACGACGAGGACGTCCAGCGGGGCGCCGAGGACCGCGGCCACCTCCGCCGCGACGACGACCCCGCCCCGCGGGAGACCGAGCACGAGCGGATCGGGCGGCAGCCGGCCGACGAGCTGCTCCCCCAGCGCCCGGCCGGCCGCACGGCGGTCCGCGAAGCGCTGGTCACCCACGCCGGGCCCTAGAGCGGTTGCGGCGTCGGGGCCGGCGGCGGCGCCGTGGGGTCGACGGGATCGGGCGCCGGGTACGGGGCGGGCACCGGCGGCGGGACCGGGTCCGTCGGCGACGGCGAGGGACCCGGCTGCGGTGGCGGGTTCGTCATGGACCGACGCTAGAACCGGCAGCGCCGGATCGGAACCCCGATGGCCGGAAGTCCTCAGACCCGGCGGGCGCGGTGCAGGGCGACGATCCCGCCGGTCAGGTTCTGCCAGGCGACCTCACCCCAGCCGGCCGCCTGCACGCGGGCGGCCAGCGCGGCCTGGCCGGGCCAGGCCCGGATCGACTCCGCCAGGTAGACGTAGGCCTCCGGGTTGCTGCTCACGGCGCGCGCGATCCGGGGCAGCGCAGTCATCAGGTACTCGGTGTAGACGGTGCGGAAGGGGGCCCAGGTGGGCGAGGAGAACTCGCAGACCACCAGCGTCCCGCCCGGCCGGGTCACCCGGTTGAACTCGCGGAGGGCGGCGTCGGGGTCGGCCACGTTGCGCAGCCCGAAGGAGATGACGACCCCGTCGACGCTCGCGTCGGCGAGCGGCAGCGCCATGGCGTCCCCGGCCACCTTCGGCACCGGCCGGGCGGCGCCGGCGCGGAGCATGCCCTGGGAGAAGTCGCAGGCGATCGCGGTGACCCCGCCGGCGGCGAGCTGCACCGTGGACACCGCCGTGCCGGCCGCGACGTCGAGCACGGTCTGGCCGGGGCGGGCGCCCAGCGCCTCCCGGGTCGCCCGGCGCCAGGAGGAGTCGAGGCCCCCCGAGAGGACGGTGTTCGTGACGTCGTAACGGCGGGCGACGCGGTCGAACATCGCGGCGACGTCGGCGGGCCGCTTGTCCAGTCCCGCCCGGGCGCCGGCGGCGTGAGCCATGTCCCTATGAGCAGCGTCTCGCCGGTCTCCCACGGTCGGAAGGTTACGTCGGCCCGCTGCAGGGGCCCGTCGCGAGCCTGCGAGCGACGGGGGGCAGCGGGTCCTTCACCTACTCTGGGGCGGTGACTGCGGCTGCGCTGACCCCTCCGGCAGCCGCCGCGCGCACCGTCACCACGGTGCAGGTCCCGGCGGCCGGCGAGCTGCTGGACCGGCTCCCGGCCGAGGGCGCGCTGTCGTGGGTGCGCCGCGGCGAGGGCCTGGTGGGCTGGGGCGAGGCGGCCCGCCTCGAGGTCACCGGGCCGCACGCCCTGCAGGAGGCGGCCGCCTGGTGGGCCGACTACACCGCGGAGCTGGACGGCGACGACGAGCTGGACGTGCCGGGCTCGGGTCCCGTCCTGTTCGCCAGCATCGCCTTCGACCCCGCCGCCGGGACGTCGGTGTTCGTCGTCCCGGAGGTCGTGCTCGGCCGGCGCGACGGCGTCGCCTGGCTGACCACGGTGGGCGGCGCCGATCCGCGCGCCGTCCGGCTCCCCGACCCGGTCGACGACGGCCCGGCGCTGCGGCTGCGCTACGCCGACGGCGCCCTCGACCCGGCCACCTGGTGCGCCGCGGTCGCCGAGGCCGTGACCCGGATCGACGCCGGGGCGCTGCAGAAGGTGGTGCTGGCCCGCGACCTGCTGGTCACCGCCGACGTCCCGCTCGACCCCCGGCGCCTGCTGCGCCGGCTGGCCGCGCGCTTCCCCGACTGCTGGACGTTCGCCGTCGACGGCCTGCTCGGCGCGACCCCGGAGCTCCTCCTGCGCCGCACCGGGCGGCAGCTCTCCGCACGGGTGCTGGCCGGCACCGCGCCGCGCGGGGCGGGGGCCGACGACGACCGGCTGGCCGCGGCCCTGATCGGCTCGGCGAAGGACAGGTCCGAGCACGCGCTCGCCGTGGACTCGCTGGTCCGCGCGCTCGAGCCGTTCTGCGCGACGCTGCACGCCCCCGAGGAACCCGAGCTGCTCACCCTCGCCAACGTCCGGCACCTGGCCAGCGACGTCACCGGCACCCAGCGCCGCCGCGGTGCCCGCGCCGGGGCGGGGCTGCTGGAGCTCGTCGGCGCGGTGCACCCCACGGCCGCGGTGTGCGGCACCCCGACGCCGGACGCCGCGGCGGTCATCACCGAGCTCGAGGGCATGGACCGCGGCCGCTACGCCGGGCCGGTCGGCTGGCTGGACTCCCGGGGCGACGGCGAGTTCGGCCTGGCCCTGCGCTGCGCCGAGCTGGTCGGCGAGGACAGCGCCCGCCTGTTCGCCGGCTGCGGCATCGTCGCCGGCTCCGACCCGGCCGCCGAGCTGGCCGAGACCCAGTCGAAGTTCGCCGCCTTCCAGGCCGCGCTCGAGGGCTGACCAGTACCCCGGCTGCCGACGTTCGCCCTGAACGGCCGCGGCCGGACGTTGTGCGCTGGTCAGCAGTTCCCGGAAGGAAAGCTGCCGACTTGCGCACAATGCTCCTGGCTGCGGGGTGCCCGCAGGGCGAAGGTTGCCCGTCGCGGTACTAGCGGCGTCGCCGCTCGGCCCAGGAGTAGGCCAGGTAGGCCGGCCACAGCAGCGCGGTGAAGGCCACGAAGAACCACCCCATGAAGGCGTCCCCGTCGGCGAAGAAGTAGATCGCCGTCCCCAGCCCGATCACCGCCCCGAGCAGGCAGACGGCGCGGTAGGCAGAACGCGGGATCATGGGCTGGTCCGTTCGAGGATCACGCCCGACCACGCTCCGGCGGACGGGGCTGCCGGACAACCGCAGGGACGGCGAGCCACCGCATCGAATGACGTGGCTCAGGCGTCCAGCGCGGCCGCGGCGGCAGCGCGGAGCCGGACCGCCAGCGCCGCCTCGGCGCGCTGGTCGGTGCCGACCACGACGACCCGCGGTCCCCCGAGCACCAGCGCACGCGGCAGCTCGTCGGGCGAGGTCACCCGGCTCGAGGCCCAGCCCAGGGACTCCGCGACCGCCACCAGGTCCCGGCCGTGCGGCGTCCCGAACACCCGCCGGTAGTCGCGGGCGTGCCGGTCCTCCCCCGGCTCGAGCTGGGCGAAGATGCCGCCGCCGTCGTTGTCCGGGACGACGACGGTCAGGTCCGGTGCCGGCTCGCCCTCCCCGATCAGCAGCCCGGTCAGGTCGTGCAGGAACGTCAGGTCCCCCATCAGCGCGAACGCCCGGCCGCCGTGCACCGCCGCCGCACCGATCGCCGTCGAGATCGTGCCGTCGATACCGGCGACCCCGCGGTTGGCCAGCACGGTGAGGTCCGCCCGCGGCACCGCCAGCCGGTCGACGTCGCGCACCGGGGTGGAGGACCCGAGGACCAGCAGCGCGCCCGGGGGCAGCGCGGCGACCACGTCGCGGGCCAGCCGGGCAGCGGTCATCGCCGGGGCGTCGTCGAGGACGGCATCGACGGCGGCCCCCACCCGGTCGGCGGCGGCGTGCCAGGCGGCGGCCCAGTCCCCGTCGACCGGTCCGCCGGGCTCCGTGCCGGCGAAGAGCCGTCGCACGCCGGCGCTCGACCGCCCGGCGTCGGCCCACCGCGGGGAGGCGCTCACCGTCTCGACCGTGACGGCCGGGTCCGCGAGCAGCGCCCCGACCGGCCGGGAGAGGGTCGGGCGGCCCACGACGAGCACCCGCTCGGGTCGGTGCCGGGCCAGCCAGCCGGGCGTCCCGAGCGCCAGCACGCCTCCGCGGACCCCGCCCGGCAGCCCCCAGAACGCGCTGCTCGGTTCGGCGACCAGGGGCCACGGGGAGCCCTGGGAGATCCCGGGTGCGGCGTGCAGCGGGCCGTCGCCGGCGATCACCAGCGTGCGCGCGGGCAGACGGTGCGCCTGCGCAGCCCAGCCCGCCGACGGCTCGGCCGCCGTCCACGGCGCGCCGTCCGGACGCCCCGCCCAGGGCCCGGCGAGCCCGTCGTCCTCGTCGTCGGGCAGCAGCGGCTCGCGGAGGGCCAGGTTCAGGTGCACGGGTCCGGGGTCGGCCGAGAGCGTGCCGGCGGCGACGGTCAGGGCCCTGGCGACGAGCGAGCGCCAGTAGCGGTTCTGCGCGGCCTCCCGGCCGACCTCGGGGACGCCGACGTCGGCCGCCCAGCGGACCGCCCCGCCGTAGAGGCCGGCCTGCTCGATGGTCTGGTTGGCCCCGGTCGCCCGGAGCTCCGGCGGCCGGTCGGCGGTGAGCGCCAGCAGCGGCACCCCGCTCGCGTCCGCCTCCAGCACGGCCGCGTGCAGGTGCGCGGCGGCCGTGCCCGAGGTGGTGAGCACCGGCACCGGCCGGCCCGAGGCCTTGGCCAGGCCGAGGGCGAGGAAGGCCGCCGTCCGCTCGTCGATCCGGACGTGCAGCCGCAGGCGCCCGTCGCGCTCGGCCGCGGCCAGCGCCAGGGCGACCGGCGCGGACCGGGAGCCGGGCGCCAGCACGGCGTCGGTGACGCCGCCCCGCACGAGCTCGTCGACCAGCACGCGGGCGAACGCGGTGGCCGGGTTCACGCGCGCACCGCGTCCAGCCGGGTGCGCCAGCGCGTCGCGGTGCCGGCGTCGGCCGCCACGGCCGCCAGCCGGTCGGGCTCCGGCCGCAGCACCGGCAGCTCGCCGTCGACCGGCAGCAGGGGCGTGGAGCTGACGTCGCCGGTGAACAGGGCCACGGTGGCCAGCCCGCAGGCGAACGGCAGCTCGGGGAGCGCGGCGGCCAGCGCGACCCCGGCCGCGATGCCGACCGACGACTCCAGGGCGGAGGAGACGACGCAGGGCAGGTCGTGCGCCTCGGCCACCCGCAGGGCGGCCCGCACCCCGCCGAGCGGCTGCACCTTGAGGACGACGACGTCGCAGGCCTCGCGCAGGTCGACCCGCAGGGGGTCGGCCGAGCGGCGCAGCACCTCGTCGGCGGCGATCGGCACGTCGACCCGGCGCCGCAGCGCGGCCAGCTCCTCGAGCGTCGCGCACGGCTGCTCGACGTACTCCAGCCCGACGCGACGGTCCAGGTCGACGATGCGGGCGACCGCGGTGTCGACGTCCCAGGCGGCGTTCGCGTCGACGCGGATGGCGCCGGCCGGCCCGAGCGCGTCCCGGACCGCCTCCACCCGGGCGAGGTCGTCGGCCGGTGACTGCCCCGGCTCGGCCACCTTCACCTTCGCCGTGCGGCAACCCGACGCGGCCACGATGCCGTGCGCGCGCCCGGCGTCGACCGCCGGGACCGTCACGTTCACCGGTACCGAGCCGCGCACCGGGGCCGGCCACCCGTCGACGGCCGCCTCCACCGCCGCGGCCCACCAGCGGCGGCTCTCGGCCACGTCGTAGTCCCAGAACGGGGAGAACTCCCCCCAGCCCGCCGGCCCGCGCACGAGCACGCCGTCGCGGACGTCGATGCCCCGGAAACGGGTGCGCAGCGCCACCGACCAGACCCGCAGCTCCGCGATCCCGGCCGGGAGCGGGGGTCCGGCGGCCTCGGTGATCACGGTCGAAGCGTAGTTCGGCCGCGACCGTAGGCTGTTCCTCGTGGGCGGGGGGCGGGAGCGCGGGGCCAGGCACCTCACCCTCGTGCCCGCGGCCGAGCTCACCCCGGACCACCTGCGTGCTGCGCTCGCGGGCACCACCCCCCTGGCGGTCCTCCCGGACGGCCCGCCCGCGGTGGTCGCCGCCGCCCGTGCCGCGCTGCGGCCCGAGGAGCCCCTGGAGCCCGGCGCCGACCTGGTCGTGGTCACCTCCGGTTCGACCGGGCCGGGCCGGGCCGTCCTGCTGCCGGCAGCGGCCCTGCGCGCCTCCGCGGCGGCGACCCACGACCGCCTCGGCGGTCCCGGCGCGTGGCTGCTGGCCCTGCCGGTGTCGGCGATCGCCGGCCTGCAGGTCCTCTGCCGCAGCATCGTCGCCGGGACCCGCCCCGAGGTGCTGGCGACGGGGGAGCTCCTGGCCGCGGCCGTCGCGCGGATGCCCGCCGGACCCCGGTTCACCTCGCTGGTGCCCACGCAGTTGCGCCGGTACCTGGACGCCGAGGCCGGCGCGCTGCGCGCCTTCGACGCCGTCCTCGTCGGCGGGGCGGCCACCGATCCGGACCTGCTCGACCGGGCGCGGGCGGAGGACGTCCGCGTCGTCACCACCTACGGCATGACCGAGACCGCCGGTGGCTGCGTCTACGACGGGCACCCGCTCGACGGCGTGGCGGTCCGGGTGGCCGACGGACCCGGCGGTGGGGAGCCCGCAGGACCCGGCGGTGGGGGGCCCGCAGGACTCGGCGGTGGGGGGCCCGCAGGACTCTTCGGTGGGGGGCCCGCAGGACTCGGCGGTGGGGGGATAGAGCTGTCCGGACCCACCCTCGCGATGGGCTACCGGCTGGACCCGGCAGGCACGGCTGCCGCCTTCGTCGAGGGCTGGTTCCGCACCCGCGACGCCGGCACGGTGGACGCCGACGGCCGGCTGCAGGTCGCCGGCCGGCTGGACGACGTGCTGATCTCCGGCGGGGTGAACGTGTCGCCGGCCGCGGTCGAGGCGGCCCTGCGGACGCACCCGGCGGTCACCGACGCGGTCGTCTTCGGCCGGCCGGACGAAACCTGGGGGCAGCGCGTCGTGGCCGCCGTCGTCCCGGCGCCGGGGGCCGTGCCCGACCTGCCCGACCTGCGCGGCTGGGTCGCCGACCGGCTCGGCCACCCGGCCGCCCCGCGCCAGCTGCACCTCCTCGACGCGCTGCCGCTCCTGCACACCGGCAAGCCCGACCGCCGTGCGGTCGCGGCGCTGACCCCGGAGGTCTGATGGCCACCCCCGCCCAGTGGATCGCCGGTGCCCGCCCGCGCACCCTCCCCGCGGCGGTCGCGCCCGTGCTGGTCGGCACCGGCGCGGCCGCTGCCCTGGACGGCTTCGCCCTGCCCGCGGCGCTGCTCGCGCTGGTCGTGGCGCTGGCCCTGCAGGTGGCGGTCAACTACGCCAACGACCACTCCGACGGGAAGCGGGGGACCGACGCCGACCGGGTGGGCCCCATGCGCCTGGTCGGCTCGGGCGCCGCGACCCCGGCGCAGGTGCTCACCGCCGCCCTGCTGGCCTTCGCCGTGGCGGGGGTCGCGGGGCTGGCACTGGCCGCGCTGTCGAGCTGGTGGCTGGTCGCCGTGGGAGCGGTGTGCATGGCCGCCGCGTGGACCTACACCGGCGGCCCGGCGCCCTACGGCTACCGGGCGCTGGGCGAGGTGTTCGTCTTCGTCTTCTTCGGCCCGGTGGCCGTCGTGGGCACCACGTTCGTGCAGACCGGCACCGTGCCGGGGCTCGCGGTCGCCGTCTCGGTACCGGTCGGCCTGCTCATCGTGGCGATCCTCGTGGTCAACAACCTGCGGGACATCGACGGGGACGCCGCCGCGGGCAAGCGCACCCTCGCGGTGCTCCTGGGTGACCGGGTCACGCGGCTGGTCTTCGCCGGCCTGTTCGTCGTCGCCTTCGCCGTGGTCGCCGCCGTGGGGCTCGGCCGGCCCTGGGCGCTGGTCGCCCTGCTCGCGGCGCCCCTGTCCTTGCCCCCGGTACGTACGGTTCTCACGAACGCGCGAGGACCGGCACTCATCCAGGCGTTGCAGGGCGCCGGGCTGGTCACCCTCGCCACCGGTGCACTGCTGGGTGCGGGTCTCGCGCTCAGCGGCTGAGCGCGGAAGGGGCCGACGATGGCCACGCACGAGGACCTGCTGGCGGCCGTCGACGAGACCTTCTCCGAGGGCATCCGGCGCGGGCTGCTGCACGCCCACGCCGAGGACCACGAACTCGACGGCCGGCACGTCACGCTGGCCGGCCGCCGGCTGCGGAACTTCGGCTCCTGCTCCTACCTCGGCTGGGAGCTCGACCCCCGCATGAAGGCCGCCGTCCGCGACGCCGTCGACCGGTACGGCACCCAGTTCTCCTCGTCGCGCACCTACGTCTCCTCGCCGCTCTACCGGACCGCGGAGGAGGAGCTCACCGCGCTCTTCGGCCGCCCGGCCGTCATCACCCCGTCCACCTCGATGGGGCACCTGGCGGCGATGCCCACGCTCGTCCGGAGCAGTGACGTGCTGCTGCTGGACCACCAGGTCCACCACTCGGTCCAGACGGCCGCGACGCTCGTGCGGGCCGGGGGCGCCCACGTCGCGCTGCTGCCCCACGACGACCTCGACGCGCTCGAGCAGGAGCTGGTGCGGCAGGGCCCGTCCCGGCGCGTCTGGTACGCCGCCGACGGCCTCTACTCGATGTACGCGGACTTCCTCCCGGCGCAGCGGCTGGACGCGCTGGCCGCGCGGCACCCGAACCTCTGGCTCTACGTGGACGACGCCCACGGCGCGTCCTGGACGGGACGGCACGGCCGGGGCCACGCCCTCGAGCAGCTGTCGGCGGAGACGCTGCGGCGCACCGTGGTCGCCGCCTCGCTCAACAAGTCCTTCGCCGCGGCCGGCGGGGTGGTGACGTTCCCCGATGCGGAGTCCCGCCGGCTGGTGGCGACCGTGGGCGGGCCGCTCATCTTCTCCGGCCCGGTGCAGCCCCCGATGCTCGGCGCGATCGTGGCCTCGGCCCGGCTGCACCGGGGTGCCGAGCTCCCCGTGCGGCAGGGGGCCCTCCGGCACCGGATCGAGCTGTTCAACCGGCTGGCGGCCGACGCCGGGCTCCCCCTGGTCTCACCGTCGGTGGCCCCGATCCGCTACGTCGGCGCAGGCACGGCGGCGGTCGCCTACCGCCTCACCGAGCGGCTCCGCGAGGCGGGCTTCCTGGTCAACACCGCCGCGTTCCCCGCCGTCCCGGCCAAGCGGTGCGGGGTGCGGCTCACCCTCACCACCCACCTCACCGACGACGACGTGGCCGACGTCGTGACCGCCCTCGCCCAGCACCTCCCGGCGGCCCTGGCCGACGAGGGCTCCTCGATGGCGGACCTGCGACGGGCCTTCGGCCGGCAGCTCGGCGAGGAGCCGCGGCCCGTCACCCGGCGGGCGACGGCGACGATCCCGGCGCCGCGGCCGGCCCCCGCGGACCTGCGCCTGGAGCGGTCCCGGTCGGTCGACGAGCTGGACGGGCGGGAGTGGGACGCCCTCCTGGGGTCGCGCGGCGCGTTCGACGTCGCGGGGCTGCGCACGCTGGCGGCGGTGTTCGGCAGCCCGGACCGGACGCGGCGGGACCGGACGCAGGACGCCTGGGACTTCACCCATCTCGTGGTCCGCGACGGCGACGGGACGCCGGTCGTCGCCACCTTCTTCACGACGGCGCGGTGGAAGGACGACATGCTGTCGCCGGCACCGGTGTCCCGCGAGGTGGAGCGACGGCGCGCGGCGTCGGGCGACCCGTTCTTCCTCACCTCGACCGTGGTGGGCATGGGGTCGCTGCTCACCGAGGGCGACCACCTGTACCTCGACCGCGGGCGGAACTGGCGGGCGGCGCTCCGGATGGTCCTGCAGGCCGCCCGGGCCGAGGAGGACGCGACCGGCGCCTCCGCCGTCGTGCTCCGCGACCTGCCCGACGGCGACGACGAGCTGCACGGCTTCCTGCTCGGCGAGGGCTTCCTGCGGGTGCCGCTCCCGGTCTCCTGGGTGCGGGAGGTCGACGTCCACGACGACGCGGCGTTCCTCGCCGGGCTGACCCGCAAGCAGCGCTACCACCAGCGCACCCGGGTGCTCGCCCACGAGCCGGGGTTCGAGGTGACCGTGCTCGCGGGCGGGAGCCCCGAGGCAGCGGCACTGCCCGCCGTCGAGCGGGACGCCCTGTACGGGTTGTACCGCGCGGTGCACGCCCGCGCGCTCGAGCTAAACGTGTTCCCGCTGCCGCGCGCGATCGTCGACGCCGTCCTGGAGCGACCGGGGTGGGAGACGGTGGTGCTGCGCCGGCCGGCGCTCAGCGCGGCGCCGATCGCCGTCGCCGTCCAGCACGTGACCGACGAGCACGTCGCACCGGTGTTCGTCGGGCTGGACTACCGGTACGTCGCCGGCGAGCACAGCTATCAGCAGCTCCTGCTGCAGGCGCTGCGCTCGGCGCAGCGCCGCGGCGCGCGGCGGGTGCTCTACGGCATGGGCGCGGACCTGCAGAAGTCCCGGTTCGGGGCCCGTCCCGTGACAAGGTGGACCTACGTGCAGCCCACCGAGACCTACCAGTCCGACGTGCTCGCACACCTGGCGGCGGGCCTACCCACGGGCTGAGCCCGTCGGCGTCACTCGTTGCCGCTGAGCCGCGTGCGCAGGTCCTCCTTCGCGGCCCGGCGCATGGTGCTGCGCGCCACCAGCCCCTCGTTCAGCCGCTCCCGCGACGGGCGCAGCAGGAAGTACGACGCCGGCATGGACAGGAGCAGGCCGAAGAGCAGGCCGGTCCAGAAGTCGAGCCCGACCAGCCACAGGAGGAGCACCAGCGCGGCGGCGATCCCCAGGCGCCCGACCGTGTAGATCAGCAGCCAGGGTGCGATCCTCGGCGGCTCGGCGGGGCCCCCTGCGGGACCGGACGGAACGGTGCTGCTGTCAGCCATGACGGCCTTCCCACTTGGTCGAGAGCACGACGGTCGTGCGGGTGCGGGCCACACCCCTGATCCTGTTCAACGCATCGATGGTGGCCTCGAGTGCCGGGATGTCGCTCACGCGGACCTTGAGCACGTACCCCTCGCTGCCCGCGACCCGCCAGCAGTCCTCGATGCCCGGGACCTCGAGCATGGCCGCCTCGACACCGGTGTCGTCGACGGCGTCGCTCTCGATGACGCTGACCAGCGCGGTGACGTCCAGCCCCACGGAGCCGGGGTCGACGACCGCCCGGTAGCCGGTGATGACGCCGGCGGCCTCGAGCTTGCCGACGCGCTCGTGCACCGCCGGTGAGGAGAGCCCGACCTGACGGGCGAGCTCGGCGTAGCTGGCGCGGCCGTTGGCGCGCAGCAGGTCGATGAGCTGCTCGTCCACGGCGTCGATGGGAGTGCTCCGTCCCGGGCGCGGCCCTGCTGGATGGCGATCGTTCGCACCGAGTATCGCCGCGGACGTACGCTGGGTGCCGACGAGGGGGTTCGGACCGTGGTGTTCCTGGTGGTGCTCGTGATCGCGGTGGCGGTTGTCGTGCTGGTCATGCGGGCGGCTGCGGCCCCCGGACGTCCCGGTGGAGGCCTGCGTGCGCCGCGTCCGCCGCGCGGTCCCCGTCCCCAGCCGCCGGGCCGGCCGGTGGCCCCGGACGACGACCCCGAGTTCCTGCGGGAGCTGGACCGCCGCACCCGTCGGGACGACGGCTCCCCGACCTGACCTACGCGACGCGGCCGGCCGAGAACAGCCGCCGCCAGCCGCGGCGGGCCGTCGGCGCGGGCGCGGCCGGCTCGCGCAGGTCCCCGGGCCAGCCGACCCGGCCGTCCTCGGGCGCCGGCTCGCCGGGCCAGCCGACCGGCCCCTCCCCGACCGTGTGGTGCGGGGCGTCGGGTGACCGGTGCGCCAGCGCCTCGGCGACGATCGGGTCCGCCGGGGCGCCTTCCGGTGCGGCGTGCTTACCCACAGTGAACTCCCACGTGTCTCGGTCGATCGGCCGTTCCCCGGGCATGGAAGCACGGAACCGCACCATCCGTCACGGGGAGGCCGCCCGATCGGGCGCGCCGGCGATCACCCAGCGTGAGCGGAAGGGTGCTCAGTTCACCCCGGCATAGCTGTGCAGACCCGTCGAGACCATGTTCACGAACGTCAGGTTGAAGATCATGACGCCGAGGCCGACGACGTTCACCCACGCTGCCGGTGTGCCGCGCCAGCCGGCGGTCGTGCGGGCGTGCAGGTAGGCGGCGTAGACGACCCAGGCGATGAAGGCCCAGGTCTCCTTGGGGTCCCAGCCCCAGAACCGGCCCCACGCCGCCTCGGCCCAGATCGCACCGGCGATGACCGTGAAGGTCCAGATCGGGAAGCCGAAGACGGCGGTGCGGTGCGCGACGCGGTCCAGGGCCGCCGCGCCGGGCAGCCGGGAGAGCAGGCTCCCGGGCCGCTCCCCGGCGGCCACCCGCTCCTCGTGCCTGGTCGCGGCCAGGTACAGGACGCTGGCGATACCGCTCACGAAGAAGACACCGAAACCGATGATGGCCGTGCTCACGTGGATGGCCAGCCAGTACGAGCGCAGCGCGGCGACGAGCGGTCCCGCCTCGGCGTACAGGAACAACCCGATCAGCACCATCGAGAGCACGACCGGGGCCAGGACGAACAGCCCGATGTGCCGCAGCCCGGGCGCCCGCAGCGCGAAGACCAGGTAGGCGACGACCGCGACGAACACCGTGGCAGTCGAGAACTCGTACATGTTGCCCCACGGCAACCGGTCCGCGGCCAGGCCGCGGGCGACCAGCACGCCACCGTGGGCCACCGCCCCGAGGGCGGCCAGGACCATGGCCACGGTGCCCCAGCGCCGTCCCCGGCCGCCCTCGGCGGCCGCCGGGGCCTCGGTGGGCAGCTCCCCGGCCGGCCCGCCGGCCCCGACCAGTTCGCGGGTGCGCGCCGCGCGGCGGCCGAACGCCAGCTGGGCGCTGAACGCGACCATGGCCAGTGAGTACAGGGCGATGCTGATCGAGAAGAGGCTGTCCGACAGCGAGGCCAGCTCGTCAGGAGACACGCGGGGGGTCCTCCGGTCCAGGTCCAGGTGAGCGCGGTGCGGATCGGCGCGCGGTGAGCGCGTTGGTCAGGTCGTCGGTCAGCGCGGCGAACCGCGGAGCGTTCTCACCGCTCCCCCGGGTGATCGAGGCCAGCGTGAGCACGGTACCGCCGTCGCCCGGCGCGGCGGCGGCCCGGGCGAAGACCCGCTCGCGGCGCAGCAGCAGCATGCCGAGCAGGCCGGTGAGCAGGGCGATCGAGGAGCCCAGCACCCACAGCTGCCCGGGGTCGTGGGAGTACTGGAAGGCGGCGAACTGCCGGTAGCCGGTGAACGCGATGGTGGTGCCGTCGGGCAGCGTCATCGCCTCGCCCACCGAGAGGTTCGCCGAACCGACCTCGGTGAGGCTGCCGCGGTCGATCTGCGCGGAGTCCAGGGAGTACACCGACTGCGGGATGCCCGAGTCCAGCCCCAGGTAGCCCTGGTACGCCACGAGCGCCACCTGCGGGGCGAGCGGCCGCGGGTCCACCGAGGTCAGGACGCCGCCCTGCACCAGGCCGGTGGGGGCGAAGAAGCCCTCCACCGCGAGCTGGTCCTCGCCGTCGGGCCGCAGATCCGGCACCTTCAGCGCCCCCTGGCTGGCCATCGTCGCCTGGTCCGAGGGCAGGAAGGGCACCGAGACGTCCTCCAGCGAGGTGCCGTCGGGCCGCGTGACGGTGAACGTGGGGCTGAACCCGTGCCCGGTCGTGTAGACCCGGTCGCCGTCGAGGCGCAGCGGGTCGTTGACCCCGATGGTGGTCGTCCGGCCCTCCTCCCCGGGAGCGCCGTAGCCGATGTCGGCGGTGAAGGAGGCCGCGGTCAGGTTGTCCTCGTACTCCGCACGGAAGTCCTCGAGGTCGACGCACAGCGGGCTGAGGTCCCCGCTGTCGACCAGGGGGCCGGCCGAGTACGTGTCGTACTGCTGGAAGGAGTTGCAGAACCCCTGGCCCTCGGTCACCAGGATGCTGCCCTCGTAGCCCCAGAGCTTGCCCCCGGCCAGCCCGAGCAGCAGGGCCACCAGCGACAGGTGGAACAGCAGGTTGCCGGTCTCCTTGAGGTAGCCCTTCTCGGCCGACAGCTCCCCCTCCCGCCGGACGACGCGGAAGCGCCGGACCCGCAGCTCCTCCTCGACCACGTCGAGGGCCTGCCCGGCCGGCAGCGCGGTGGGCAGCTCCCCGGCGTCGGGCAGCCGGAGCAGGTTGCGCGGCGCCGGTGGCGGCGCCGCCCGCATCGCCCGGTAGTGCTCGAGCCCGCGCGGCAGGACGCAGCCGATCAGCGAGACGAACAGCAGCAGGTAGACGGCGGCGAACCAGGGCGAGCTGAAGACGTCGAACAGGTAGAGCCGGTCGAGGACCGGCGCCAGCGACGGGTGGTCGGCGAAGTACTGGTTGACGTTGTTCTGCGACAGCGAGCGCTGCGGGAGCAGAGACCCGGGGACGGCGGCGAGCGCGAGGAGGAAGAGCAGCACGATGGCCGTGCGCATGGCGGTGAGCCGGCGCCACCACCGCAGCAGCAGCCCGGCGACCCGGCGCCCGGACGACGGCCGTGCGGGCGGGGGCGCGGCGGCCGGCGGCCGGGGCGGTGCGGTGATCGTCACAGCGACGTCTCCGCGAACCCGGTAGCGGCCAGCCAGGAGCGCAGCCACTCCATCAGCTCGGTCCACGCGCCGGTGAGCAGGAGCAGGCCGACCAGCACCAGCACCGCGCCCCCGAAGCGGGTGACCGACCGGGCGTGCCGGCGCAGGAACGAGGTGGCGCCGACCGCCCAGCGCGCGCCGAGCGCGACGAGCACGAAGGGCACCCCGAGGCCGATGCAGTAGGCGACGCTGAGCAGCGCGCCGCGGGTCGCCGTGGCCTCGGAGAACGCGAGCGAGTAGACCGCCGACAGGGTCGGCCCCAGGCACGGGGTCCAGCCCAGTCCGAAGACGATGCCCAGCAGCGGCGCACCGGCGAGCCCGGCCACCGGGCGGGCGGAGAGCCGCCTGGTCCCCTGCAGGACGGGCAGCCAGCCGAGGAAGGCCAGCCCGACGACGACGGTGACGACCCCGAAGACCCGGTTGAGCAGGTCGGCGTGCTCGAGCATCAGCCGGCCGAGCCCGCCGAACGCGGCACCGAAGGCCACGAACACCACGGTGAAGCCCAGCACGAACAGGGACGCGCCCAGCACCATGCGGGCGCGCGGCGGCACGTCGGTGCGGACGGCGGTCGCCGTCCCGCCGCCCCCGGACGGTCCGGCCGACGCCGCACCCGACCCGACCAGCCCGGTGACGTAGGACAGGTAGCCCGGCACCAGCGGCAGCACGCACGGTGAGGCGAAGCTGACCAGCCCGACGAGCGCGGCCACGGCGGCCGCGACGAGCAGCGGCCCGTCGCTGACCAGGCCGGCGAAGGTCTCCCCCACGTCAGGCCTCCCCGAGCACCTGGGCGAGCACGCGCCGCAGGTCCTCCTGGGCGACCTCACCGGTGTAGACGGCGGCGACGCGGCCCTCCCGGTCGAGGACGATCGTGGAGGGCACGGCCCGCGCGGGGTAGTCCCGGAAGGCCAGGGCCACCTCGCCGCGCGGATCGTAGAGCGAGGGGAACTCGATGCCGAAGCGCTCGATGAACGCCAGGGCGAACTGCTCGTCCGTCTCCTTGACGTTCAGCCCGAGGAACTGCACGCCGTCGTCGCGCACGTCGGCGTAGACCTCCTGGAACTCCGGCGTCTCCACCCGGCAGGGAGCGCACCAGGATCCCCAGAAGTTGAGGACGGCGACGTCACCGGAGAGCTCGGCGGAGGAGAACTCCCCGCCCCCGAGCAGGGTGCCGGAGAACTCCGGCGCGGTGGCCCGCTCCCCGGGCGGGATGACCTCCCCGGTCGGCGTCGCCTCGACGAAGCGGAACTCGCCGCCGGAGTTGACCTCGACCGCGTCGGCCCCGGACGAGCAGCCGGCCAGCAGCAGCGCGGCGACCAGCCCGAACAGGAGCCGCCTCATGCGCCGGGCACCGCATCGGGCGGCGTCGCCCCGGCCGGCTCGGCGTAGGACACCCCGTCGAGCCGGTCGCCGTCATAGGTGAGGGAGGTGACGCTGGCCAGGCTGCACTCCCGGCGGCGCGGGTCGTGGGCGAACCGGCGTCCCTCCACGTGCAGGCGCACCGTCCAGATGGGCAACTGGTGGCTGACGAGCACGGCGGCGTGGCCGCGGGCCTCGTCCCGGGCTGCCTCGACCGCGGCGATCATGCGGGCGGCGATCTCGACGTAGGGCTCGCCCCAGGACGGGCGCATGGGGTTGCGCAGCTTCCACCAGTGGCGGGGCGCCCGCCAGACGCCGTTGCCCCCCTCGACGGTCTGGCCCTCGAACGCGTTGCCGGCCTCGATGATCCGCTCGTCGACGTGGATCTCGAGGCCGCGGGCGTCGGCCAGCGGCTGTGCGGTCTGCCGGGTGCGCTCCAGCGGACTGCACACCAGGTGGACGACGTCCTTGTCCGCGAACCAGTCCGCCGCCTTCTTCGCCATCTCCACACCGGCGTCGGACAGCCGGTAGCCCGGCAGCCGGCCGTAGAGGATCTTGGCCGGGTTGTGGACCTCGCCGTGCCGGAGGAGGTGGACCGTCGTGGTGCCGGAGCCGGTGTCGCTCATGAGGACCTCTCGCTCGGCAGCTCGCCGCTCCGGTGCTCGCCGACCTCCGCGGCCGCGCGCGCGGCGGCCGGCAGTGCCTCGAGGACCCGGTCGAGCGCCTCGCCGGACAGCGCCGCGTTGACGAACCACGCCTCGAAGGCCGACGGCGGCAGGTAGACCCCGCGGGCCAGCAGCGCGTGGAAGAAGGCGGTGTAGCGGGAGACGTCCTGGGTCCGCGCGTCGTCGTAGTCGCGGACCTGCCGCTCGTCGGGCACGAAGAAGACGGAGAACATGCTGCCCGCCTGCTGCACGCGGTGCGGCACGCCCGCGGCGAACAGCGCGGCGCTGGCGGCGCCGCGCAGCACGGCGGCGACCTCGTCGCAGTGCGCGTAGACCTCGTCGGTGCAGTGCCGCAGCGTGGTCAGGCCGGCGGCGACGGCCACCGGGTTCCCCGACAGCGTGCCCGCCTGGTAGACCGGCCCGGTCGGGGCCAGCTGGTCCATCAGGTCCGCCCGCCCGCCGAAGGCCGCGGCCGGCAGCCCGCCGCCCATGACCTTTCCGAAGGTGAACAGGTCCGCGTCGACCGGGTCCAGGCCGTACCAGCCCGAGCGGGAGACGCGGAAGCCGGTCATGACCTCGTCCAGGACCAGCAGCGCGCCGTGCGCGGCGGTGATCCGGCGCAGCTCGGCGTTGAAGCCGTCCAGCGGGGGGACGACGCCCATGTTGCCCGCCGCCGCCTCGCTGATGACGCAGGCGATCTCCGCGCCGCGCTCGGCGAACACGGCCTCGACGGCGGCGACGTCGTTGTAGGGCAGGACGACGGTGTCGGCGGCGGCACCGGTGGTGACGCCCGGGGTGTCCGGCTGGCCGAGCCGGGCGACGTCGGAGCCGGAGGCAGCCAACAGCGTCGCGACGCCGGAGCCCGCCGAGGCCAGCAGCGCGTCGACGTGGCCGTGGTAGTTGCCGGCGAACTTGACGACGACGGGGCGGCCGGTCGCGCCGCGCGCCAACCGGATCGCCGACATGACCGCCTCGGTCCCGGAGCTGACCAGCCGCACCCGCTCCACGGGGGCCACCCGCGACCGGATCTCCTCGGCGAGGTCCAGCTCGCCCTCGGTGGGTGCGCCGAACGAGAGACCGCGCCGGGCCGCCGCGGAGACCGCCTCGACGACGGCGGGGTGCGCGTGACCGAGGATCATCGGCCCCCACGAGCTGACCAGGTCGACGTAGCGCCGCCCGTCGGCGTCGGTGATCCAGGGACCGGATCCCTCGACCATGAACCGCGGGGTGCCGCCGACGGCCTGGAAGGCGCGCACCGGGCTGTTCACGCCGCCCGGGATGATTCCGCGGCCACGGGCGAAGAGGTCGGCCGAGACCGGGGCCTCGTAGGGATGGGTGGAGCTGTCCAGCGAGGTCACGAGCCAAGTGTCCCCTCTGCTCCCGATGCGCGGTCACGGGTGCCGGAGGTGTCGGCCACACGCAGCACGAGCGCCTCGTACAGGGCGGCCGGGTCGCGGGTCGGCACCAGGACGGTCCGACCGTCGGCCAGGCGCAGCGGCAGCCCGGTCCGCCCGCGCGGCAGCGACCAGCCACCCCCGAGCACCGGCGCACCCGCGTCGACCCCCGAGTCGACCGCGCGCAGGTGGTCGACGTCGACGTCGGAGAGCGCCACGTCCTCGCGGCCGACGGACAGCCGGCCGTCGGCCACCCGCACCGTCCACACCCGGCGGGCGGACAGCGTGCCGACCGCGACGATGCCGAGGACGACGACGACCACGACGACCCAGACGAGCGGAGCGATGTCCGGCCCGGGCAGGACGACGTCCAGCACGAGGAACGCGGCGAACGCGGCGGCCACGATCCCGAGGGGCCGCCACGACCCGCCGTGCTCGACGTAGGGGGTCATGGGATCAGCGGGCGACCAGACGCGCCGCTTCGACCGCCCAGTAGGTGAGCACCGTGCCGGCCCCGGCGCGGCGGATGGACGTGAGGGTCTCCAGGATCGCCCGCTCGCGGTCGACCCAGCCGTTGGCGGCGGCCGCCTCGACCATCGCGTACTCGCCGCTGACCTGGTAGGCGCTGACCGGTACGTGCACCGCGTCGGCGACCCGCGTGATGATGTCCAGGTAGGGCAGCGCGGGCTTGACCATCACGGCGTCGGCGCCCTCGGCCAGGTCCTGGGCCACCTCGCGCAGCGCCTCGTCGGCGTTGGGCGGGTCCATCTGGTACGTCGAGCGGTCCCCGAACTGCGGGGCCCCCTCGGCGGCCTCGCGGAACGGGCCGTAGAAGCCGCTCGCGTACTTGGCGGCGTAGGCCAGCACCGGCGTCTCGGTGTACGCGGCGCCGTCCAGAGCGCGGCGGATGGCGGCGACCTGGCCGTCCATCATCCCGCTGGGGGCGATGACGTGCGCCCCGGCCTGCGCCTGGGCGATGGCCACCGCCGCGTACCGGTCCAGCGTCGGGTCGTTGTCCACGACGCCTGCGGGCGTGACCACGCCGCAGTGCCCGTGGTCGGTGTACTCGCACAGGCACAGGTCGGCCATGAGCACGAGCTCGTCGCCGAGGTCGGTCCGCAGCTGCTGCAGCGCGACGTTGACGATCCCGTCGGCGGCGTCGGCCTGCGAGCCGACCGGGTCCTTCTCGCCGGGGATGCCGAAGAGCATGAGCCCGCCGATGCCGGCGTCGGCCGCCTCGTGCGCGGCCTTCCGGAGCGAGTCCGGGGTGTGCTGCACGACGCCGGGCATCGAGCTGATCGGGACCGGCTCGTCGATGCCCTGCTTGACGAAGACGGGCAGCACGAAGTCGGCCGGGGACAGCCGTGTCTGGGCGGTCAGCCGCCGGAGCGCGGGCGTCGACCGGAGCCGACGCCCGCGCGCGAACCCGGCTGTCACTTCTCGGCCCCGTCCTCCGCGCCCTCCCGCAGCGACAGGGCGTGCTCGGCGAGCGCGTCGACCAGCGGGCCGACGGCCGCGGTCTCCGGCTGCACGTCCACCCGCAGGCCGAACTCCTGCGCGCTGGCGGCCGTGGCGGGGCCGATCACGGCGACCACGGTCTTGGCGTGCGGCTTGCCGGCGATGCCGACCAGGTTGCGCACGGTGCTCGACGAGGTGAAGCAGACCGCGTCGAAGCCGCCGCCCTTGATCGCCTCGCGGACCGACGCGGCCGGCGGGGCGGCCCGCACCGTGCGGTAGGCGGTGACGTCGTCGATCTCCCAGCCGCGCTCCTGCAGCCCGGCCGCGAGGGTCTCGGTGGCGATGTCGGCGCGGGGCAGCAGCACCCGGTCGATCGGGTCGAAGACGTCGTCGTAGGGCGGGAAGTCGGCCAGCAGGCCCTGGCTGGACTGCTCGCCGCTGGGCACGAGCTCCGGCTGGATGCCGAACGCGCGCACGGCCTCGGCGGTCTGCTCGCCGACGCAGGCGACCTTGACGCCGGCGAACGCGCGGGCGTCGAGGCCGAGCTCGGCGAACTTCTCGCGGACCGCCTTCACCGCGTTGACCGAGGTGAACACGATCCAGCCGTACCGGCCGGTGACCAGGCCCTTGATGGCCCGGTCCATCTGCGCGGGGCTGCGCGGCGGCTCGACGGCGATGGTCGGCACCTCGACCGGCACCGCACCGTAGGCGCGCAGCCGGTCGCTCATCTCGCCGGCCTGGTCCTTGGTGCGCGGCACCAGCACCCGCCAGCCGAACAGCGGCCGGCTCTCCCACCACGACAGCCGGGCGCGCTTGTCGACCGCGGTGCCGACGGTGGCCACGACGGGGCCGCTGAACGAGTCCAGGCCGGCGGTCTTCTCGGCCACGGCGGCGAGCTTGGCGACGACGCTCTTCTGCGCCGTCCCCGAACCACCGGTGGTGACGACGACCGGGGTGCTGCCCGACAGCCCGCCCTCGACCAGCCGGGCGGCGGCGTCGGGCAGGTCCTCGGCGGTGCCCTGGAGCACCAGCGTGCCCCCGGCCGACCCGGCCGCGGCGGCGAGCGCCGTCACGTCCACGCCGCTGCGCAGGTCGGCGGTGACGGTCGTGCCGCCGGTCGCGACGCCGGCGTACGCCGGGACGGCGGTGGCCGTCGCCACGCCGGGCACGACGTCGAACGGCACGGACGTGCGGCCGACGGCCAGCACCTCCTTGACCACGGCGTCGGCGGCGTACGGGTCACCGGCGACCAGCCGGACGACGACCGCGCCCTTCTTGGCCGCCTCGACGGCCGCCTTCGCCACCTCGGCCGGCTCCCCGACCGCAGGGCTCAGCTCGGCGCCGGGGTGCTCGTCCCGGACGGCGTCCTGCACCGCCACGGAGACGTCCGCGTCGACGAGGACGAGGGTGGCCCCGGCCAGCGCGGCGGTCGCCCGGGCGGTGAGCATGCCGGGGTCACCGGGCCCTGCGCCGACGAAGACGACCCGGCCGGCGTGGCCTGCGGTCGCGCGGTTGCGGGTCATCGCGTGCTCCTGATCCTGGCCCGGAGGGCCTGTTGTGCTGGGGTCTGGGAAAGGGGGGCGATCATGCGTCGACCGCCATGAGCTCGGCCGCACCGCGGTCGAGGAGCTCCGCGGCCAGCGCCCGCCCGAGGGCGGCGGCGTCCGGGAGCGGGCCGCTCACCGAGCCGCGGACGGCGTCGCTGCCGTCGATCGCGGTCACGGAGGCGCGGAGGAACAGTTCGGGGCCGGCGTCGCCCTCGGCCACTTCGGCGTAGGCGGCCACCGGCGCGCTGCAGCCGGCCTCGAGCGTGGCGAGCACGCTGCGCTCGGCGACGACGCAGGACCGGGCGGAGGAGTCCTCCAGCCGGCCGACCAGCTCCCGCGTGCGGGCGTCGCCGCTGCGGCACTCGACCGCGAGCGCACCCTGCGCCGGGGCCGGCAGCACCTGCAGCGGGTCGAGGGTCTCGGTGACGGCGTCCAGCCGGCCCAGGCGGGAGAGCCCGGCGCGCGCCAGCACGACGGCGTCCAGGTCGCCCGACGACACCCGGCCCATGCGGGTGTCCACGTTGCCGCGGATGGGCACGACGTCCAGGCCGAGGCCGAGGGCGCGCAGCTGGGCCACCCGGCGCGGCGCTCCCGTGCCGACCGTCGATCCCGGCGGCAGCTCGCCGAGGGTGAGCCCGTCCCGCGCGACCAGCGCATCGCGCGGGTCCTCGCGGCCGGGCACGGCGGCGATGGTGAGGCCCGGCTGGACCGCCGTCGGCAGGTCCTTGTAGCTGTGCACGGCGAGGTCGATCTCGCCGGCGAGCAACGCGTCCCGGAGGGCGGCGACGAAGACCCCGGTGCCGCCCAGCTGCTGGATCGCGGCCCGCGACCGGTCGCCCTCGGTGACGATGGGGACCAGCTCGACGGCGGCCCCGGTGGCGGCGGTGAGCGCGTCGGCGACGGTCTGGGACTGCGTGCGGGCCAGCGCGCTCCCCCGGGTGCCCAGCCGCAGCGTGGTGGTGGCGGTGGACGCGGTCATGACGCCTCCTCCGTCCGCAGGTCCGGGTCGACGGTCACCGCGTCGGCGAGGTCCTCGACCGGCGAGTCGATGCCGAGCCCGAACAGCGCGCGGAGGGCGCCGGCGTAGTCGGTCTCGCCCGGGGTGGCGGCCAGCTCCTTCACCCGCACGGTGGGCTCGTGCAGCAGCTTGTCCACCACGCGGCGGACGGTTCGGGCGATCTCGGCGCGGGCGCGGGCGTCGAGGTCGGGCAGCCGGCTGGACAGCCGCAGCAGCTCGGCGTCGACGACCTCGGCCGCCTGGGTGCGCAGCGCCGACACCGTCGGGGCGACCTCGGCGGCCTGCCGCTCGGCGCGGAGCAGCGCGGTCTCGGCCTCCACGAGGGCGTGCGCGGCGGCGATGTCGTCGGCCGCGACCGGCCCGGCGGTCGGCCGGCCGGGGGTCGAGGACCGTTCGCCCTGGAGCAGTGCGAGGTCGACGACGTGCACGCCGGGCAGCGCGGCCACGCCGGGGTCGACGTCCCGGGGCAGGGCCAGGTCCACGACGGCCAGCGGCCGCTCGCCGCGGCCCGCCATCGCCACGGACACCACGTCGGTGCCGACGACCAGGCCCGTCGCGCCCGTGCAGGTGACCAGTGCGTCGGCCGCGGCGAGCTCCTCGGGCAGCTCGGCGAGGTCGGCCGCGCGGCCGCCGACGGCCGTGGCCAGCCGCGCCGCGTGCGCCCGGGTACGGGTGCTGACGACGACCGCGGCCCCGCGGCGGGCCAGCGTCGTCGCCGCGAGCGCCCCCATGGAGCCGGCGCCGACCACGAGGACGCGGCGCCCCTCGAGGCGTCCGATCGACTCCTCGGCGCGATCCAGGGCGACGGAGACGAGAGAGGCCCCGGCCCGGTCGATGCCGGTCTCGGTGTGCACCCGCTTGCCGACCCGCAGGGCGCGCTGGGCCACCGGGTGCAGGGCGCGGCCGACCGTGCCCTCCTGCCGGGCGAGGGCGTAGGCGGCGCGCAGCTGGCCCAGCACCTGCGTCTCGCCGACGACCATGGAGTCCAGCCCCGCGGCGACGGTGAACAGGTGGGCCACCGCCTGGTCCTCGTAGTGCACGGTGACGTAGGGGGACAGCTCCTCCACCGTGGCACCGGCCTGGCGGGCGAGCACCCGGCTGACGTCGCTCACGCCGCCGTGGAACTTCTCCACCTCGGCGAAGACCTCGATCCGGTTGCAGGTCGCCAGCACGAGCGCCTCACCGACGTGCACGCTCTCGACGAGCTCGTGCAGGGCCTTCACCCGGTCGTCGTGGCCCATGGCGAACTGCTCGAGCAGCGCCACGGGGGCCGTCTGGTGGGACACGCCCACCGCGAGGAGGCTCACGCGGGCTCCTCGACGGGTGCCAGCGGCGCCGCAGCACCCAGCCGCTGCTGGCCCAGGAACGCCAGCACCTGCAGCTCCACGGACAGGTCGACCTTGCGGACGTCGACCCCGGGGGGCGCGGCGAGCGGGACCGGCGCGAAGTTCAAGATGCTCCTCACCCCGGCCCTGGCCAGCCGGTCGCAGACCGACTGGGCCACCTCGGCCGGTGTCGTGATGACCCCGATGGAGGCCTGCGTCGCGGCGACGACCTCGTCGAGCGCGTCCATCGGCTGCACGGTGTGCCCGCCGATCGACTGGCCGACCCGGTCGGGGGCGGCGTCGAACAGGCCGACGAACTCGAACCCGCGCGTGCCGAAGCCGGCGTAGTCGGCCAGCGCCGACCCGAGGTTGCCCATGCCGACCAGGACGCAGCCGCGCGAGCGCTCGACGCCGAGCACCCGGGAGATGCGGTCGTGCAGGGTCGCCACCTCGTACCCGACACCGCGGACGCCGCAGGGTCCGAGGTGGGAGAGGTCCTTGCGCAGGCCCGCCGGGTTGACGCCGGCGGCCGCGGCCAGCTCGCCGGAGGAGACGGTGCTCCGGCCGCCGTCGCCCAGAGCGGTCAGCACCCGGAGGTAGACCGCCAGACGGGCGACGGTGGCCTCCGGGATCGTCCGGGGCCGCGGCTGGATCACGGGCTCTCCACAGCGGTCGCGCCCGTAGTCCGGGGCGCGGGGATCAGGGGACGCGGGCGCAGGATCGCCCGCGTTCGCCACGGTAGCCGCTTGTGAACGCAGGAACAAAGTCGCCGGGCACCCGGGAGCCCGCTGACCGGCCCGTACGGGTGGCGCTGTGGTGGAGACCACCCTAACCACCCCCGGTCCGGCGCCGGTCGAGGGCTCAGGTGATGCCCAGGTCCCGCCGCAGCCGGACGACGTCCACGGTGAAGTAGGAGTGCTCGCGGCCGTCGAGCAGCACCACCGGGACCCGGTCGCCGTACTCGGCCCGCAGCTCCGGGTCGGCGTCGACGTCCACCGCTTCCGGGACCAGGCCGGCCTCGGCGCCGATCCGGGACACGGTCTCGGCGGCCACCTCGCACAGGTGGCACCCGGCCCGGGTGAGCAGCTGGAGGCGCGCGGCGTCGTCAGCCACCGGATGGCCCCTCCGCGTCCCCGGCCACCGCGCCCTCGGCCACCGCTTCCTCGGCCCCTGCGCCGTCGCCCTCCCCGGTGAGCCCCAGTTCCCGGAGGCGGGCCCGGCTGACCTTCCCGGTCAGCGAGTGCGGCAGCGCGGGCAGGAAGTGCACCGAGGTCGGCACCTTGTACCGGGCCAGCGACTCCGCCGCGTGCGCCCGCAGCTCCTCGACGGCCAGCCGCTCCCCCGGCCGGACGACGACGACGGCGCGGACCGCGGCGCCGGTCGTCGCGTCGGGCACCCCGATGACGGCGCTCTCGGCGACCGCGGGGTGGGCGTCGAGCACGCGCTCGACCTCGGCCGGGTAGACGTTGAAACCGCTGACCAGGATCAGGTCGCTGCGGCGGTCGACCAGGTGCAGGTCGCCGTCTGCGTCGCGGTAGGCCAGGTCGCCGGTGCCCAGCCAGCCGTCGGCGTCCGGGCCGTCGGCGCCGTCCGGCCAGTAGCCGGCGAAGAGGTTGGCGCCGCGGATCCAGATCTCCCCCGGGCCCTCCAGCTGCTCGTCCTCGGCCCGGTCGTCGAGGTCCTCCTCCGAGGTCACGGCCGTGTCCCGCAGCTCCAGCTCCACCCCGGGGAGGGCCCCGCCGATGCAGTTCGGCTTGGGCCGGCCCGTGGCCAGCGTGCTGGCCACCACGGGCGAGGCCTCGGTCAGCCCGTAGCCCTCCCAGACCGTCACCGCGGCCCGGTCCCGCATGGCCGCCCAGACGTCCTCCGGGAGCGGCGCGGCGCCGGAGGAGGCCATCCGCATGGCGGCGAAACCGCGGCGCAGGTCGGCGTCGGGGTGGCTGGGATCCTCGAGATTCATCGCGTCGGCGAGTGCCAGCCAGGCCTGGTACATCGGCGGCGCGCCCGGCACCGCCGTCACCTGCTCCTCGGCCATCAGGGCCAGCGATGCGCGGGGGTCGAAGGTCTCCTGCAGCACGGCGCAGGCACCGGTGGCCGCCACCAGGCCGAACCCGGCGTTGAGGCCGTACACGTGGAACAGCGGGAGGACCAGGAGCACCCGGTCGTCCTCGCGGACCGGCGGCGGCGTCATCGCCAGGCACTGCTCCTGGTTGGCGCGCAACGCGGCGGCGGGGAGGACGGCGCCGCGGGGGCGCCCCGTCGTCCCGCTGGTGTAGGCCAGGAACGACGGCCCGGCCGGGTCCACCACCACCTCCGGCGGTGGGCCGTCGGCCTCCGGCGGCCCCGGGCACACGGGCACGCCGGCGACCGGCGGCCGGTTCCCGGCCGTCACCAGCAGGCGGGCGCCGGAGTCGGTCAGGACGAACTCGAGTTCCGGGTCGGTGTAGGCGGTGTTCACCGGGACCACGACCAGCCCCGCCCGCAGGGCGCCGAGCGCGGCGCGCAGCCAGGGCAGCCCGTTGGGGAGCTGGATGGCCACCCGGTCGCCCGGGGTGAGTCCGTGCCCGGCGAACCCGGCCGCGGCCCGGTCGACGGCGGCGTCGAGCTCCGCCCAGGTCAGCCGCTGCTCCCCGGCCACCACCGCCGGCGCGTCGGGGCGGCGCCGGGCAGCGGCCCGCACGAGCTCGGCCAGGGACGTGCCTGCCTGTTCCACATCTCCTCCGATGGAGCTGGTGCTTGTCGCCGGCCGCCGGGAGGCACGAGTGCGGGCCATCCGGCAGGCTGGCGTGGACGGGCTGGGGCGATGTTGTCACCATGGGGCCGGCCCTGCAGCATCGCGCGCCCGTTCCCCGCCGGGCGCGCCGGGGGAAGACGTCCAGGTACGCGGGCTGCCGAGGAGGTCGATCGCCCGCATGCCCCGTCCCCTGGATGCGGAGCGGTCCCCTGCCGCGGCACCCCCGACAGGGGAGCGCCGCCCGTCGCCGTCCCCGCGCCCGCGGCCGTCCCCCCGTCCGCACCCCCGGCCGATCCCGCACGCGCGGGCGGAGGCGGTCCCGGCCCCGGAGGCCGGCACCGAGGGCATCGACGTCTGGGATCTCGTGCGCCGGGCCCAGGCCGGTGACGCCGAGGCGTTCGGCCGGCTCTACGACCACTACGTGTCGATGGTCCACCGCTACGTCTACTACCGCGTCGGCGACCGGGCCACCGCCGAGGACATCACCAGCGAGACCTTCGTCCGGGCGCTGCGCCGGATCGACTCGCTGTCCTTCCAGGGGCGCGACGTGGGCGCCTGGCTGGTCACGATCGCCCGCAACATCGTGCTGGACCACGTGAAGAGCAGCCGGTACCGGCTGGAGGTCAGCACCGCGGACATGCGCGACGCCGACCGGGCGACCGACGGGCCGGAGGACGCGGTGGTCGCGCACCTGACCAACCGCGAGCTGCTGGCCTGCGTGCAGCAGCTCGGCAGCGAGCAGCAGGAGTGCATCGTGCTGCGGTTCATCCACGGCCTGTCGGTGTCGGAGACCGCCGAGATCATGGGCAAGAAGGACGGCGCCATCAAGGCGCTCCAGCACCGGGCGGTCCGCCGGCTGGCGGGGCTCCTGCCGGACGGTCTGCGATGAGCGGAACACCGATAGTCGGGGCCGTAACCGAATACCGTGGGCCGTCGTTGGATCGGGTGCAGCGGGGTGCGCCGGTGGATGGCCTCCTCGCGGGATCGACGTCCGGAGGACCCAGGTGAGCGTGCACGACCGCGAGGACGCCCTCGTCGCGCGGCTGCACCGGCTCGCCCCGGGCCTCGACGGCGAGCCCGACCCCGACTTCCAGGCCCGGACCCGCGCCCGCCTGGTCGCGATGGCCGCCGTCCGCACGCCCGAGCCCGCTGCCGCCTCCGGGCTGCAGCGCGTCCTGGCCGTCCGCGCCCCCGACGTCGCCCCGTCCCGGTGGCGGGCCCGGTTCACCGCCGGCCTCGCCGGCGCGGCGATGACCGTGACGGCCCTGGCCGGCCTGGTCGCCGTCGCCGACGGCGCCCGGCCCGGTGACGTCCTCTACGACCTCAAGCGCGGCACGGAGCAGACCCAGCTCGCCCTGGCCGGGGACTCGCGCGGCCAGACGCTGCTGGAGTTCGCCCGCACCCGGCTCGACGAGGTCGCCGACCTGGTCGGCGAGGGCCGCCCGGCCGGCGGGGCCGAGCCGGCCCTCGTGGTCGAGACCCTGCGGGCGATGGACGAGCACACCGCCGACGGTGCGGCCTGGTTGACCCGGCAGGCGGTCGACTCGGCCGGGGCCCAGCCGCTGGACCGGCTGGCCCGGTGGGCCGCCGGCCAGGCCGGTGAGCTGACCGCGCTCCAGCCCCTGGTCCCCGAGGAGGCGGCCGACGCCGTCGGGCGGTCGATGGCGCTGCTGGCCCAGATCGGCACACGCACCGACGGCCTGCAGACCGCCCTGCTCTGCCCGGCCGGCCCCTCCGTCGCCGGGTCCGATGCCCTCGGCCCGGTGCCCGCTCCCTGCCCCGCTCCCGAGCCGGCGCCGCCCGCGCCGCCCGGGACGGCCGAGGAGGGCGGCGCCACTCCCGGCGCCGTGCCCGAGGCCCCCGCCCCGGAGAACACCCCTCCCCCGGCCGCGACGCCGGCGCCGAGCCCGCCCGCCGAGGGTGGTGTGCCGACCCCGGGCGCCCCGGCCCCGGCGCCGACGACGCCGCGGGTGCCGACCCTGCCGCTCCCCACGCTGCCCGTGGGCGGGGGCGGCGGTGGTGGGCAGAGCACCCCGCCACCGATCATCAAGCTGCCGCCCCTGGGCCCCATCGAGGTGTGCGCGCCACCCCTGGTGACGATCGGCTGCGGCCCGTAGGTCCCGGGTGCACGGGTCCCGCTAGGGTCGGGGCGCCGGGCTCGCGAGCCCGGGTGTGAGTCGATCGCTGGGAGGTCCCGTCGTGCCGCGAGTGCCGTTCCGCGGCCGCCGTCCGGCCGGCCCCGACGCCCGGACGGACGAGGAGACCCGCGCCCACGTCGCCGGTGCCGCCTCGGCCGCCGCGGCCGAGGTGGCGGCCCCTCCTGCGGTGCACCCGGACCCGACCGCGGCCGCCTTCTTCGACGTGGACAACACGATGATGATGGGCGCCTCGCTCTTCTGGTTCGCCCGCGGGCTGGCCGCCCGGAAGTACTTCTCCAACCGCGACATGCTCGGGTTCGTCTGGCAGCAGGCGAAGTTCCGCATCGGCGGCAACGAGGGCGACCCCGACGACATGCTGACCATCCGGGAGAACGCGCTGGCCTTCGTCGCCGACCGCCCGGTGGCGGAGATCGTGCAGGCCAGCGAGGAGATCTACGACGAGCTCATGGCCGACCGGATCTGGGCCGGGACTCGGGCGCTGGCCCAGCAGCACCTCGACTCCGGGCAACGGGTCTGGCTGGTGACGGCCACGCCGGTCGAGCTGGCCTCGATCATCGCCAGCCGGCTGGGGCTCACCGGAGCCCTGGGCACCGTCGCCGAGGTCGTCGACGGCAGGTACACCGGCCGGCTCGTCGGAGAGCTCATGCACGGGCCGGCCAAGGCCGAGGCGGTGCTGGCGCTCGCCGAGCGCGAGGGTCTGGACCTGAGCCGCTGCACCGCCTACAGCGATTCCGCCAACGACCTGCCGATGCTCTCGCTCGTGGGCACCGCGGTGGCGGTCAACCCCGACACGGAGCTCCGCGCGATCGCCCGGGCCCGGGGCTGGACCATCCGCGACTACCGCACCGGGCGCAAGGCCGCGCGGATCGGCGTCCCGACCGTGGCCGCGGCGGCGCTCACCGGCGGGGTGGTCGGCGGCGCGATCGCCCTGCGCCGGCGCGAGAAGTTCCCGTTCTGACGGTCCTCCGGGGCCACTCGTCCGGGCTCAGCCGAAGACGCTGTCCCGCTGCAGCAGCAGCTGGTACAGCGAGTGCTGGATGGTCTCGCGGACCTGGTCGGTGAGGTTGAAGACCAGCATCGGGTCCTCCGCCGCCGCCGGCCCGTAGGACGCCGTCTCGATCGGCTCGCCGAACGCGATCAGCCACTTCGACGGCAGCGGCACCAGTCCGAGGGGGCCGAGCAGCGGGAAGGTCGGCGTGATCGGCAGGTAGGGCAGCCCGAGCAGACGCGCCGCCGTCCGGGCGTTGCCGATCATCGGGTAGATCTCCTCGGCGCCGACGATGGCGCACGGGATGATCGGGGCACCGGTCCGCAGAGCCGCTGTGACGAAACCCCCGCGCCCGAACCGCTGCAGGGTGTACCGCTCGCGGAAGGGCTTGCCGATGCCCTTGAACCCCTCGGGGAACACCCCGACCAGCTCGCCCTTGGTCAGCAGCCGCTCGGCGTCCTCGTTGCAGGCCAGCGTCGTCCCCATCTTGCGCGACATCGTGCCGATGAAGGGCAGCTCGAAGACCAGGTCGGCACCCAGCAGGCGCAGCCGCCTGCGGGCGGGGTGGTCGTCGTGCAGCGCGACCGTCGCCATCAGGGCGTCGGCCGGGATGGTGCCCGAGTGGTTGGCCACCACCAGGCCACCGCCCTCGGACGGGACGTTCTCCAGGCCCTGGCTCTCGACGCGGAACCACCTGTCGTACAGCGGTCGCAGCAACGGCAGCAGCAGGTGGTCGGTCAGGTCGGGGTCGAAGCCGAACTCGTCGGTCTCGTACTCGCCCGTCAACCTGCGGCGCAGGAACTCCAGCCCGCCGGCGAGCTGCTCCTCCCAGCCGGGCGGAGACGCCGGGGGGACGTAGGGCTCGTCGTCGTCGGGACGGAGCGGGATGACCCGCGCCTCAGGCATCGCGCACCGCTCGCAGGCCGGGGGCCGGCGGGGCCGGGCGGAGGCGCCCGCCGACGGCGGTGGCGGTGTCGCCGGCCTGCTCCAGCACGGATCGGACGCGCGTGGTCACCGAGTGGACCAGCCGTGGCGAGACCACCGGCGGCACGGTGCGCGCGTAGTCGGTCAGCGCGGCCTCCGTCGTGTAGCGGGGGGTGTAGCCGAACTCCTCGCGCAGGACCGTGGTGTCCACGACCCGCCCGAAGTTGAGGAACCGCATCTGCTCCGGGGAGTAGTCGACGAAACCGAACCGCCGGGACACCCGGCCGACCGAGCCGAGGGCGGGTGTGGGGACCGGGACCTGCACCCGGCCCAGCCGGCGGATGGCCTGGGAGAGCAGCAGGGTGCCCTCCCCGCCGACGTTGACCGTGCCGGTGAACGGGCCGGTCGTCGCGCGGGTCAGCACGGCCAGGGCGTCGTCCTCGTGCAGCAGCTGCACGCGGGCGTCGTAACCGAGGGCGGTCGGGACCACGGGCATGCGGAAGAAGCCGGTCAGCAGGGAGTCGATCCGCGGGCCGATGAAGTTGGTGAACCGCAGCATCGCCACGTCCACCTCGGGACGCCGGCGCGAGAACGCCCGGACGTAGCCCTCGATGTCGACGCTGTCCCGGGCGAACCCGCCGGAGGGCACGGCCCGCGCCTGCATGGCCTCGGTGAAGACGGCGGGGTCGCGGGAGGAGGCCCCGTAGACGGCACTCGTCGACTTGAGGACGAACCGGCGCAGCGACGGCGCCCGCTGGCAGGCCGCCAGCAGCTGCATGGTGCCGATGACGTTGAGTTCCTTCATCGGCGTGCGCCCACCCGACCCGGCCGGGGTGGAGCTGATGTTCATGTGCACGACGGTGTCGACCGACGCCGCCGCGATGACCTTGCTGATCAGCGGGTTGCGGATGTCGGCCCGCACGAACTCGGTGCGCCCGAGCCGGCGGAGCATCTCCGGCGACGGCGGCACCGTGTCCACGCCGATGACCCGCCCGATCGAGGGGTCGGCCGCCAGCTCGGCCGCCAGCGCTCCCCCCAGCCACCGGCTCACGCCGGTGACGAGGACCACCGCGGGCGGCACGAGCGTCAGCTCACTTCTTGTTGCGTCGCTGGACGCGCGTCTTCTTCAGCAGCTTGCGGTGCTTCTTCTTCGCCATCCGCTTGCGCCGCTTCTTGATGACAGAACCCACGTGGTGCTCCCGACGTCGACTTGGGGGATTTCAGCTCGGAAGCGACAGCGGGAGAACCTTCCCGGTGTCGCTCGGCGACCGAGCGTACCCGAGCCACCGCGCGGCCATGGCATCGTCGCCCGCCGGGCGACACCGCCACCACGAGCCGACACCCGTCAGGTGGAGCCGCTTCGTCACGCCTGCGCGGACCCCTCCGGGGCCCACTCGGCCTGACAGCGCAATCGAGCGACGCCGTCGTCGCCGCCGCCTCTCAGGCGATGTCGGTGTAGGCGTCGCGCAGGTAGTCCTGCACGGCCCGCTCCGGGACGCGGAAGGAACGGCCGACGCGGACGGCGGAGAGCTCGCCGGCGTGGACGAGGCGGTACACGGTCATCTTGGAGACGCGCATCATGGCGGCGACCTCGGCGACGGTCAGGAACGTGACCGCGGCGCGGGGGGCCGGGACGCTGGGCCGGCCGAGCGGCATGGCGGCCGGGTGCTGGGCCGGGACGGGGCGGGCCATCGTGGCAGCCATCGGACGGCCCATGGGCCGGGGGCCGGGCACGCCCGGACGGGTCATGGCGGGAGCGGCTGCGCGCTGGGGCATGGTCATGTCTTCGTCTCCGGACCTAGCTCATGTCGTGGCGCCGGCTTCCCCACCGGCAACTGAACACGCATGCGCTGGTACAGAGCGTAAGGGGCTGACGTGACGGGAGCGATGGTTGAATCGAACAGGCGGACCGGTCCGTCCTCGGCAGAACTACACCAGTGCAACCCCGCAGAACTGTTGCCGCCCGCGTTTCGCGACACGGTGACGAGTCGATGACGCAGAGTGCTGGTGCCGTGTCGACATGTGGGCTACGGTGCCCGGTCCGCCGTCGCACCGGCCGCACGCATCCCACGGTCCTCGCGCGTCAGGTCCTGTCCCGGCCGGAGCCGCCCCCGAGCTCGATCGAGCGGGCGTGGGCCGCCTCGATGGCCGCCGTCATCGCCGCACGGACCCCGTGCCGCTCCAGCTCCCGGATGGCGGCGACGGTCGTCCCGCCGGGGCTCGAGACGGCCTCGCGCAGCTGGACCGGGTGCTCGCCCGAGTCGCGCATCATCACCGCGGCGCCCAGGGCGGTCTGGACCACCAGGTCGGCCGCCAGCGAGCGCGGCAGCCCGAGCAGGATGCCGGCGTCCACCATCGCCTCGACCAGGTAGAAGAAGTAGGCCGGCCCGCTGCCCGACAGCGCCGTGACGGCGTCCTGCTGGCTCTCCGGGACCCGGCGCACCTGGCCGACCGCGGCGAGCAGCGCCGCTGCCTCGTCCAGGTGCTCCTCGCCCGCGTGCGCGCCGGCTGACAGCACGCTCATCCCCTCGTCGACCAGGGCCGGCGTGTTGGGCATGACCCGCACGACGGGCACGCCGTCGGGCAGGGCCGCCTCCACCCGCGCGGTGGCCACGCCGGCGGCGACCGAGACCACGAGGTGGCCGGTGTCGACGTGCTCGGCCAGCCGGCCCAGCAGGACGTCGATGTCCTGCGGCTTCACCGCGAGCAGGAGCACCCGGGCACGCACGGCGGCCTCACCGAGCTCCACCGTCCCCACCCCGTAGCGCTCGGCGAGCTGCGCGGCCCGCTCGGGACTGCGCTCGCAGACCAGGATGCCGTCGGCTCCACCGCGGCGGACCAGACCGGACAGCAGCGCTTCGCCGATCTTCCCGCCGCCGATGATGGCCAGCCCCCGGCGCCCGGTGGGGGTCACGCCCGCGCCTCGATGCCGACCGGTCCCGCACAGGACATGACGAGCTCCCAGCTCTCGGAGGTGCTGTCGATCACGCCGGAAACCGTAGTGCGCCGGTGTGTGCCCCGTCCGGGCGCCGGGTAGCGGCGGCCCCATGGCAGGAGAACTGGACGGGATGAAGGTGGCCGTGCTGGCAGCGGACGGCGTCGAGCAGGTCGAGCTCGACCGGCCCTGGCAGGCGCTGGAGGAGGCGGGCGCGCAGCCGGAACTGGTCTCGCTCGCCAGCGGCACGATCACCGCCTACGACCACATCGACAAGGGCGACACCAAGGACGTCGACGCCGTCGTCAGCTCGGCCGACCCGGACGCCTACGGCGCCCTGGTCCTCCCGGGCGGCGTGATCAACGGCGACTTCGTCCGGGCCGACTCCGACGCCGTCGCGTTCGTGACCTCGTTCTTCGAGGCGGGCAAGCCGGTCGCGGCGATCTGCCACGCACCGTGGGTGCTCATCGAGGCCGACGTGGTGAAGGGCCGGCGGATGACGTCCTGGCCGTCGCTGCAGACCGACCTCCGCAACGCCGGCGCCGACTGGGTGGACGAGGAGGTCGTCGTCGACGGGAACCTGACCACCAGCCGCAAGCCCGACGACCTGGACGCGTTCTGCGCCGCGCTCGTCGAGGAGTTCGCCCGCGAGGACGAGGAGGAGCCGGCCGGCTGATCCGGCTCAGGAACCGGCGGCCAGCAGCCCGGCCGCCGGCGCGATCGTCAGCAGGGTCCCGGCGAACACCAGGACGGCGAGCAGGCGGGCGCCGATCGGTTCCCGTCCCTGCTTCTGCCGCCACACGCCGACGCCCGCCACCAGGCCGGTGACGGCCAGCGGGGCGAGCAGGACGGCGACGTGCGGGACGATCTCCCACAGCACGGTGGCGGCGAAGTAGACGGCCACCCCCGCGACGAGGGCGATCACCAGCTCCCCCGCGAAGCGCAGCCAGGCGAGCGCGCTCTCCTGCGGGGTGGCGTCGAGGTCGTCGTCCAGGCCCTCTCCGTCGCCGGCGCGGACCACCGGGATCGGGCCGGTCGAGGGGTGCTCGGCCTCGCGCGCCGCCCGGGACGACCCGCGCTGCGGGATGGGCCGGCCCGCGCGCCGGTCGAGGGCCGGGACCGGCTGGCTGTGCAGGGCCTCCCGGGGCGCCGGGGCGCCGGACACCGGAGCGCTGGGGACCGGAGCGCTGGGGATCGGGGCGCTGGGCATCGGCCCACCGGCAGGGACACCGGGCTTGCGGTCGGGACGCAGCCCGGGGATGGCGGCGGTGGACGGGTCGGGGGCCCGCCGCGTCTGCCGCCGTTCGGGCTGGCGCCGGCGCTCGAGGCCGGGTGGCGGTGCGCTGAAGTCGGGGCGGTCCGGTTCGTCCAGGTCGCTGCGCCGGCGGCCGTACCCGGTCCGGCCGGCGGCCCCGTCGGCCGCGGCGGCCTCGGCCCGCCGCTGGCGGATGCCGGTCTCCTCGGGGTCGTCCCAGGTCCGGCGGCGGGCGGCGCGGTTGGCCGATTCGATGCCGGCCTCGCGCAGGATCTCGGCGAGTGAGCGTCCCCCCGTGTCCGGGTTCCAGTCCGGCTCGGCCATCACACCCCTCCCAACGAGTCCAGCCTGCGCAGGATGACACCTTCCCGCAGCGCCCACGGACAGATCCTCACGCACCGTACGTCCAGCGCACGCATTGTGGCGGCAGCCACCACGGCACCGGCCGGAACCTGGTGGGCGCGATCGGGCGAGACCCCCCGGAGCTCGGCCAGGGCCGAGCTCTCGATCCGGGAGATGAAGCCGACCAGCTGGCCCAGCCCGTCGGTGGTGAGCTCGCGCGGGACTTGCAGCCCCGCCGAGTAGGGCGCGGCCCCCGTCAGCCGGGCGAGGGTGCGGAAGGTCTTGCTGGTGGCCGCCACGAGATCCGGCGTCCCCGCGCCGCGGAGCTTCTTCGCGGCGGGCTCGACCAGCCCGGTCGCGTAGGCGTCGAGCTCGTCCAGGGCCGCCAGGTCCGGCCGGCCGCCGCGCCGCGCACCGGGGAGGAACCGCCGGGTCATGCGGCCGGCGCCCAGCGGCAGGGACAGCGCGACGTCCGGGTCCTCGTCGATGCCACTGGCCAGCTCGAGCGACCCGCCGCCGATGTCGAGGACCATCAGCCGCCCGGCGCTCCAGCCGAACCACCGGCGGACGGCGAGGAAGGTCAGCCGGGCCTCGTCCTCGCCGCTGAGGACCTGCAGTTCCACGCCGGTCCGCTCGCGGACGCGGTCGAGGACCTCCAGACCGTTCGCCGCGTCCCGTATGGCCGAGGTGACCATCGCGAGGAGCTCGTCGCAGCCCTGCTTCTCGGCCTGCTCGCAGGCGTCCTGCACCGCGCTCAGCAGCGCCTTCTCCCCCGCCTTCGACAGCAGTCCGTCGTCCCCGATCTGCTCGGCGAGGCGCAGCAGCCAGCGGTCGTCGTGCATCGGCGTGGGGTGCGCGCCGCGGTGGGCGTCCACCACGAGCAGGTGCACGGTGTTCGAGCCGACGTCCAGCACCCCGAGTCGCATGCGGCCAGTCTGCACGGCCCGCACGCGCATAGGCTGGGGATGTGCCGGATGACGCACCCGCCGAGGTCCCGCTCGACTTCCCCCGCGAGTGGATCGAGTTCCCCGACCCGGCCGATCCCGGCCACGTCGTGCGGGCCGACCTGACCTGGCTGGCCTCCGCCTGGACCTGCATCTTCGGCCGCGGCTGCGCCGGCGTCGTCGAGGGGCGGCCCGACGACGGCTGCTGCAGCCACGGCGCCTTCTTCACCGACGACGACGACCTGGCCCGGGTCACCGCAGCCGTCGCCGACCTCACCGCGGAGGACTGGCAGCTGGCGCCGGTCGGGCGGGTGGCGTGGACGGAGGAGGACAGCGCGCACGACGACAGCGGGAAGGGCTCGCTGCGCACCCGCATCGTCGACGGCGCCTGCGTCTTCCTCAACCGGCCGGGCTTCCCGGGCGGGCAGGGCTGCGCGCTGCACCGGATGGCGCTGCGGACCGGCGTGCACCCGCTGACCACCAAGCCGGACGTCTGCTGGCAGCTGCCGGTGCGCCGGGAGCAGGAGCACGTGGAGCGCCCCGACGGCACGACGGTGCTGGTCTCCACGATCGGGGAGTTCGACCGCCGCGGCTGGGGACCGGGCGGCGCCGACCTGCACTGGTGGTGCACCGGCTCCCCGGTGGCGCACGTCTCCCCCGAGCCGCTGGTCGAGACCTACGCCCCCGAGCTGACCGAGCTGCTCGGGGAGGCGGCGTTCGCCGAGCTACGCCGGCTGACCGAACTCCGCCTCGACCACGGTCTCGTCGCGCCGCACCCAGCCAGCCCCCGGCCGGTGCCCGTCGAACTGCACCGGCGCCGCCCCGGCGGCTGACGCGGCACGGAACGTCTGCCGGTACGCGCGGGGGGAGACCCCGCGGCGGCGGGCGAACTGCTCCCGCAGCCCCGCGGCCGTGCCGAAGCCGACCAGCCGGGCCACCTCCTCCACGGGCGCATCGGTCTCCTCGAGCAGCTGCTCGGCAGCGGCCAGCCGCTGACCGAGGAGCCACGCGTGCGGCGTCGTCCCCGTCGTGGCCTTGAACCGGCGGGCGAAGCTGCGCGGGCTCATCAGCGCCCGGCGGGCCATCACCTCCACCGAGATGTCCTCCGCGAGGTGACCGGTCGCCCACTCGAGCACCGCGCCGAGCAGGTCGTCCTCGCACGCCGGGACGGGGGCGTCGATGAACTGGGCCTGCCCACCGTCGCGGTGCGGGGGGACGACCATCTCCCGCGCGAGGGAGTTGGCCGCCCCGGCCCCCCACTCCCGCCGCACGAGGTGCAGCAGGGTGTCGACCCCCGCCGCCGTGCCCGCGCCCGTGATGACCTGCCCGTTGTCGACGTAGAGGACCGACGGGTCGACGGTCACCGACGGGAAGCGGGCGGCCAGCTCACCGGCGTACTTCCAGTGCGTCGTCACCCGCTCGCCGTCGAGCAGGCCGGCCGCGGCGAGCACGAAGGCGCCGGTGCAGTGGCTGACGATCGTCGCGCCCCGGGCGTGCGCCGCCCGGAACGCGTCCAGCAGCGCGGGCGAGGGGACGCGGTCGAAGAGGTCCCACGCGGTGATGGAGACGATGTCCGAGCGGGCCAGCCGCTCCAGCCCGTTCTCGACGGTGATCGGGATGCCGGTGTCGGTGCGCAGGACGCCCGGCGCCTCCGCCACCAGGGCGAAGTCGAACAGCGGCAGGCCCAGGTGCCGCCGGTCGTAGCCGAAGACCTCGCAGGACACGCCGAGGCCGAAGCTGCCGACGAGGCCATCGGCGACGACGACGCTGACCACCAGTGGACGGTCGGGAGGAGCCATGCCGACATCATGGCAGAAAACGTGCGATAGCGGTCACTCCTGCCACTCGTCGTGATCGGACCGCGGCGCCAGGCTCATCCCATGCTCCTGATCACCTGCCCCGTCACCAGGACCGACGAGCTGGTCGCCGACCGGCGGATCCGCTCGGTCACCAACCACCCGACGCACATCGCCATGCACGTGGAGTGTCCGGCATGCGGGCGGGTGCACGTCTACCGGACCGGCCGGAAGCTCGCCGCCGCGGCCGCTCCCGTCCGGGAGGCGCCCGCCCTCGTCCCGGCCTAGCATCGAACACATGAGCGAACCGAACCAGAGCACCCCGCCGGCCGCGTCGCCGGAGAAGGACCCGTCCGACTGGGTGACCGGCGACGAACCGGCCACCGGTGCGCAGAAGAGCTACCTGGAGACGCTCGCCCGCCAGTCGGACGAGGACGTCCCCGAGGACCTGACCAAGGCCGAGGCCTCGCAGAAGGTCGACGACCTGAAGAACTGAGCGCCCCGGTGCTCAGGCCTCGAGCTTGTAGCCGAGGCCCCGGACCGTCAGCAGGTACGTGGGGTTGGCCGGGTCCGGTTCGACCTTGGCGCGCAGCCGCTTCACGTGCACGTCGAGGGTCTTGGTGTCGCCCACGTAGTCCGAGCCCCACACCCGGTCGATCAGCTGGCCGCGGGTGAGCACCCGGCCGGCGTTGCGCAGCAGGTACTCGAGCAGGTCGAACTCCTTCAGCGGGAGGGACACCTGCTCGCCGCCCACCGCGACGACGTGCCGCTCCACGTCCATCCGCACCGGGCCGGCCTCGAGCACACCGTCGGCGGACGGCGCCTCGGCCGCCTCGCCCCGCCGGCGCAGCACGGCGCGGATGCGGGCGACGAGCTCACGGGCGGAGTAGGGCTTCGTCACGTAGTCGTCGGCGCCCAGTTCCAGGCCCACCACCTTGTCGATCTCGGCGTCCTTGGCGGTGAGCATGATGATCGGCACGGTGCTGCGGCTGCGCAGCGCCCGGCAGACCTCGGTGCCGGGCAACCCGGGCAGCATCAGGTCGAGGAGGACGATGTCGGCGCCGCCCCGGTCGAACTCCGCCAGCGCGTCCGGGCCGCTGCCGGCGACGACGGCGTCGTAGCCCTCCCGGCGCAGCATGTAGGACAGCGCGTCGGAGAAGGACTCCTCGTCCTCGACGACGAGTACTCGGGTCATGACGCTTCCTTCGAGGAGTCGGCGGCGACGGGCTCGCCGTGGGGATCGGAGGTGGCACCGCTGGACAGCGGGATGCGCAGGGTGAACGTCGACCCCAGCCCCTCCTCGCTCCAGACGGTGACGGAGCCGCCGTGGTTGCTGGCGACGTGCTTGACGATGGCCAGGCCCAGACCGGTGCCCCCGGTGCTGGTGGCCCGCGACTGGTCGACCCGGTAGAAGCGCTCGAAGACCCGCTGACGGTCCTTGCGCGGGATGCCGACGCCGCTGTCGGTGACGGCGATCTCGGCGAACCCCGACCGGGCCCGTGCGGCGACGGCGATCCGGTTCGCGCCCTCGCTGTAGGCCACGGCGTTGGCCAGCAGGTTGGTCACCGCCGTCACCAGCTGGCTCTCGACCCCGCGGACGACGAGGCCGGCGTGCCCGCCGACGGCGATCTGCAGGTCCTTCGCGCGGGCCGCGGTGCGGGTGCGGTCGACCGCCTCGGCGATCACGTCGTCGACCTCTACGGGCACCAGCTCGGGCAGCGGCTCGCCGCCCTGCAGCCGGGACAGGTCGATCAGCTCGCGCACCAGCCGGCCCAGCCGGTCCGATTCCCGGGCGATGCGACCGGCGAACCGCTGCACGGCCTCCGGGTCGTCGGCGGCCTGCTCGATCGCCTCCGCCAGGAGGGCGAGCGCGCCGACCGGCGTCTTCAGCTCGTGCCCGACGTTGGCCACGAAATCCCGGCGGACCGCCTCGGTGCGCCGCGTCTCCGTGATGTCCTGGAGCACCAGGGCGACCGGACCGGGCAGCGGCACCGTTCCGCTGTGCAGCCGCACCCCGTGCACGCCCATCAGCCGGGGGCCGGCGCCGGCGAGGTCGCCGGGCAGTCGGACGTCGGCACGCCGGCTGCCACCGCTGCGCACGGCCTGCACCAGGGCGAGCAGCTCCGGGACGAGCAACCGGCTGCCGCGCACGATGCCGAGCGCGCGGGCGGAGGGGTTGGCCAGCAGGATGGCGTCGTCGACGTCCACGAGGACGACCGCGGGATCCATGAGGTCCAGCAGCCGGCGGGCGAAGGCGGCCTCGGGCGGGCCGACGGCCTCGGTGGGGGCCGGGCCGTCGAACGAGCGACGACGACCCAGGATGACGGTGGCGGTCGCGACCCCGCCCAGGACGAGGCCGACCACCAGGGCGACCAGCGGACTCACGACCCGATGCTAGGTCGGCGCGGGCCTCCGGACGCCGGTTCTGCCGCGAACACCCGCCCGTACGGGTCACTGTTCACCTGGGTGTGGGCCGCCGTTCACCGGGCAGCGCGGAACCGGGCCGGCACCCGTCCTACCCTCGGCAGCAACGCTAAGGGGAGGACGACAGACATGCGCGAGAGTTACGTCGAGGAGCTCGAGGACATCCGGAGCTGCCTGGTCGAGATGACGAACGCGGTCGGCTCGCAGATGAGCACCGCCACGACCGCACTGCTGGACGCCGATGTGGCGCTGGCCGACCTGGTCATCGCCGGCGACGAGCAGATCGACGCCACCCGGGAGAGCATCGACCAGCGCTGCTTCACCCTGCTGGCCCGGCAGCAGCCGGTCGCCACCGACCTGCGGACGATCGTCGTCTCCACCCGCATCGCCAGCGACCTCGAGCGGATGGGCGACCTCGCCGAGCACATCGCCAAGGTGGCCCGGATGCGGTTCCCGGACCACGCCGTGCCGCAGGAGGTGCGCCCGGCGTTCCTCGAGGCCGGGCACGTGGCGGAGATGATCGTGGCCAAGGCGGGCACGGTGATCTCCACCCGCAACCTGGACAAGGCCCGCGAGCTGGAGACCGACGACGACGCGATGGACCGCATCCACCGCGGCCTGTTCCGGGAGCTGCTGTCCGACAAGTGGCCGTACGGCGTCGAGACGGCCATCGACGTGACGCTGCTCGGCCGGTACTACGAGCGCTTCGCCGACCACGCGGTCAGCGTCGCCCGTCGCGTCGTCTACCTGGTGACCGGCGAGCGGCACATCCCGGAGGTCTCGACCCCCTGAGCTACTTCTTCCCCTGGTTCCTGACCGCCTCGATGGCGGCCGCCGCGGCGTCGGGGTCGAGGTACTCGCCGCCGGGCTTCGTGGGCCGCAGGTCGTCGTCGAGGTCGTAGCGCAGCGGGACGCCGGTCGGGATGTTCAGCCCGACGACCTCCTCGTCGCCCATGCCGTCGAGGTGCTTCACCAGGGCGCGGAGGCTGTTGCCGTGCGCGGCGACCAGCACCGTCTGCCCCAGCCGGAGGTCGGGGACGATCGCGTCGTACCAGTAGGGCAGCATCCGCACGACGACGTCCTTCAGGCACTCGGTCGTGGGCCGGGCCTCCGGCGGGAGGAACGAGTAGCGCGCGTCGCCGTCCTGGCTGAACTCGCTGCCGGGGTCGATCGGCGGCGGCGGGGTGTCGTAGGAGCGGCGCCAGGTCATGAACTGCTCCTCGCCGAACTCGGCGAGGGTCGCGGCCTTGTCCTTGCCCTGCAGCGCGCCGTAGTGCCGTTCGTTGAGCCGCCAGGAGCGCTTGACCGGGATCCACTGCCGGTCGGCCTCGTGCAGCGCCAGCTCGGCGGTCATGATCGCCCGCCGCAGGAGCGAGGTGTGGGAGACGTCGGGCAGCAGGTCGTGCTCGGCCAGCAGCCGGCCGCCCCGGGCGGCCTCCTCCCGGCCCTTGTCCGACAGCGGGACGTCCACCCAGCCGGTGAAGAGGTTGGCCTTGTTCCACTCGCTCTCACCGTGGCGGAGGAGCACCAGCGTTCCCGAAGAAGTCACCCGGTCATCCTGCCGGACGCCGGCCGGGACGCGAACCGGGGCCGCCGTCAGACGGGCGCACCCGCCGCGATGCGGGCGGCCGCCACGGCCTCGGCGATCAGCTCGCCGGCGCGGACGAGCTGCTCCTCGGTGTGCGTCGCCATGAGGGTCAGCCGGAGCACTCCCCGCCCGCGCGGGACGGCGGGGTAGGTCACCGCGTTGGTGTAGACGCCGGCGTCGAAGGCCAGCCGCCACGCGAGGCCGGTGACCTCGTCCCGCCCGGTCGGGACGGCGATCACCGCGCCCTCCCCGCTGACGGGGGCGGCTCCGTGGTCGGCGAGCACCTGGCGCAGCAGCTCGCAGTTGTCCTGCAGGCGGACCACCCGCTCCGGCTCGCTGCGCAGGATGCGCAGCGCGGCCAGGGCGGCCGCCACCGACGCCGGGTCGTTGCCGGCGCTGAACACGTACGGCATGGCCGACGCCCGGATGCCCTCGGCGGCGGCCCGCGAGGTCATGATCGCCCCGCCGATGCTGGCCAGCGCCTTGCTCAGCGCCACGGTGACCGCGTCGACGCGGGACAGCACCCCGAGCTGCTCGGCCGCGCCCCGGCCGGTCTTGCCGAGGACCCCGAGACCGTGCGCCTCGTCGACCACGAGCCGCGTCCCGTACCGCGCGCAGAGGTCGGCGATCTCGGCGAGCGGGGCCACCTCACCGGTCATCGAGTAGACGCCGTCGACGACGACCACGGCGCCGGCGCGGGGGTCGAGGGCGTCGAGCCGCTGGACCAGGCTGCCGAGGTCGTTGTGCCGCCAGCGCAGCGCCGTCCCCCGGCTGGCCGCGGCGGCGGCGTGCAGGCTGGCGTGGACGTGCCCGTCGACGAGCAGGACGTCGTCGGGCCCGCAGATGGTCGACAGCAGGGCGACGTTGGCGTTGACGCCGGAGGAGGTGAGCACCGCCGCCTCGGTGCCGTAGTGGTCGGCCAGCTCCTCCTCCAGTGCCAGGTGCAGGGCCGTGGTGCCGTTGAGGACGCGGCTGCCGGCGGTGCTGGTGCCGTACTGGGCCAGGGCAGCGGCGGCCGCCTCGACGACCCGCGGGTCGCCGGCCAGCCCGAGGTAGTTGCCGGTGCCCAGGTTGATCCGCTCGCGGCCGTCGGCGTAGCGCGTGACGGGCAGCGGCGCGCTGCTGGTCGGGACGGCCAGCGCGGCGTGGCCGGGGCCCTCGGGGTCGCGCAGCATCGCGGCGAGCGGGTTCTCCAGCAACGGGGCGAACGGATCGCGCCGGTCCGTGCGCGGCCCGCGGCTGTCCTGCTGCACCGCCGAACTCCCTTCCGGTCGCGCGGGGAGTCCCGGCTGTTCGCCGATCAGCCTCGACGGCCCGAGGGCGTGTCGTCAACCGTGCGTTCCCCCTCGGGGTCAGTCGGTGACCGGGCCCGCGGGCGGACGCCGGCCCGGCAGCCAGCGGAGGACGACGCCCGCCGCGACGAGGGCGGCGACGGCGGTGAACACCGCGGTGACGTGCATGGCCGACACGAATGCCTCCCGGGCCGGGCCCACGATCTCGACCGCGGCCCGCGCGGCGTCGCCGTCCCCGGTGCCCCGCACCTCCCGGACGGCCTCCAGGGTGGCGACGATGGACTGGCCGGCCTCGGCGCGGGCCCCGGGCGGCAGCGCGTCGACGCTGCTGCCGAGGAAGCCCGAGTACGACGCGGCGAGGACCGATCCCAGGATCGCCACGCCGAGGGCGCCGCCGATCTGGCGGACGGAGTTGTTGACCGCCGCCCCGGCGCCGGCCTTCTCCCGCGGCACGACCGACATGATCGACTCGGTCGCCGGCGCCATCACCATGCCCATGCCGAGGCCCTGCACCGACAGCACGGCCACCAGCAGCCACACCGGCGAGGTGAGGTCGAGCAGCTGGATGCCCAGGAAGGACAGCGCGATGAGCAGGAAGCCGGTGCCGCAGACCGCCTTGGCACCGTGCCGCTCGGCCAGCCCGGAGCTGCGCGGCGCCATGATCGCCATGCCGAGGGCGACCGGGATCAGGGCGGCGCCGCTCTGCAGCGGGCTGTACTCGCGGACGCCCTGCAGGTAGTAGACGAGGTAGAAGGTCGCCCCGAGCAGCGCGAAGAAGTTCAGCCCCAGCGCGGCGGCAGCGGCCGAGAAGGCGGGGTTGCGGAACAGCGAGACGTCCAGCGCAGGGTGCGTCGAGCGGCGCTGCAGCCACACGAACAGCGCCAGCAGGACCAGCCCGCCGACCAGCGGCACCAGCACGCCCGGCGTCGTCCACCCGGCGCCGGAGCCGCCGTGGATGATCCCGTAGACGATCCCGGTGAGGGCCGCGATCGACAGCAGCACGCCGGGGACGTCGAGCCGGCCGGGGGACGGGTCCTTCGACTCGGGGACGACGGCGAGCACGCCGACGATCCCGAGCAGCGCGACGGGGACGCCGACGAGGAACACCGAGCCCCACCAGAAGTGCTGGAGCACCGCGCCGCCGGCCAGCGGCCCACCGGCGACCGCGATGCCGGCGGTCCCGGCCCAGATGCCGATGGCCCGGCCCCGCTCCCGCGGGGGGAACACGTTGGTGAGGACGGCCAGGGTGGTCGGCTGGACGGCGGCTCCGCCGATGCCCATGACCGCGCGCCAGGCGATCAGCTCCAGCGGGCTGCTGCTGAACGCGGCGAGCACCGACGCCAGGGCGAAGATCGTCAGGCCGATCAGCAGGACCCGGCGGCGGCCGATCCGGTCGCCGACGACGCCCCAGGTGAACAGCAGGCCGGCGAACACCAGGATGTAGCCGTCGATGGCCCACTGGAGCTCGGCCTGCGTCGCGCCGAGGTCGCGCTGCAGGGTGGGCAGGGCGACGTTGAGGATGGTGTTCCCCATGATCACCACGAGCAGGCAGACCGTCATGGTCGCCAGCACCCACCAGCGGCGGGCGTAGCCGGGCGACGGCTCCTCCGTCGGGGTCAAGGCCGGCGGGTGGGATCCGCGAACGCGGCGAATGCCTCGAGGTTGCGCAGCGACTCCCCTCGCTTGACCCGCCACTCCCACTCGCGGCGGATCGAGCTGCCGAAGCCGATCTCCAGCATCGCGTTGAAGTGGTCGTCGGCGTAGCTGAGCACGGAGCCGAGGATCCGGTCGAGCTCGTCGGGGGTGACGGCCGCGAGCGGGAGCCGGCCGGTCAGGTACACGTCGCCGACGCCGTCGATCGAGTAGGCCACGCCGTACATGCGCGCGTTGTGCTGCAGCAGGTAGGTCCACAGCTGCTCGCGGTTCTCGTCGGGCTGGCGGCAGACGAAGGCCTCCACCCGGAGCGCGTGCTCGCCGACGACCAGGCCGCAGACGGTCTTGAGCTTCTTGGTGCCGGGGAGGTCGACCAGCCACGTGCCGGGCGTCGGGTGCTCGTGCACCAGCTCGCTGTCGCGCAGGGTCTGCTCGATGACGGCGTCGAGCTCGGCGACGCTCCGGCTCATCGGGCCACCCGGGCGCCCGGGAGGGCGCGGAGCGGGCCGATGGTGGGGCGCACCCGCTGCGGGACCCGGCCCATCTCCTCGGCGGCGGAGGTGTAGGCGGCGACGAGGGCGTCCGCGGTGCGGTCCCAGGAGAAGAGGCCGGCGTGCCGGCGGGCGCCGGCGGCCAGCAGCTCCCGGCGGGCCAGCACGGTGCGGACCGCGGCGGCGTAGTCGCCGGGGTGGTGCCCGTCGACGAGCACGCCCGAGACGCCGTCCCGGACCGCCGTGCGCAGGCCGCCCACGGCCGCGGCCACGACCGGGGTCCCGCAGGCCTGGGCCTCCAGCGCCACCAGCCCGAAGGACTCGTTGTGGCTGGGGACGACGGTCACGTCCGCCGCCCGGTAGTGCTGCGCGAGCCGCTCGGGCGGCTGCGGCGGGAAGAACGTGACGACGTCGGCGATGCCGAGCGACGCCACGAGCTTGTGCAGCTGCTCGGGGGCCTCCAGCCCGGAGCCGCTGGGCGCACCGACGACGTGCACCCGGAGCCGGCGGCGGAGGCCGGGGTCGTCGGCGAGCAGGCGGGCCGCCGCGTGCAGGAGGACGTCCGGCGCCTTGAGCGGCTGGATGCGGCCGACGAAGAGCAGCACGACGGCGTCGTCGGGAGCGCCCACGGCCCGGCGGGCGGCGGCCCGGCCGCCGGGAGAGAAGCGGTCGAGGTCGACTCCGGGCGGGACGACGAGGGTGCGGGCCGGGTCGGCGCCGTAGAGGCGCACCAGCTGGCGGGCCTCCTCGTCGGTGTTGGCGATCAACCGGTCCGCCTCGGCGACGACCTGCTCCTCACCGATGACGCGGGCGCGGGGTTCGGGGCGGTCACCGTCGGCCAGCGCCTCGTTCTTCACCTTGGCCAGCGTGTGCGCGGTGTGGATCAGCGGCACGCTCCAGCGGTCCCGGGCCAGCCAGCCCACCTGCCCGGAGAGCCAGTAGTGGGAGTGGACGACGTCGTAGTAGCCCGGCTCGTGCTGGGCCTCCTCGCGCAGGACGGCGGCGGTGAAGGCGCACAGCTGGGCGGGCAGCTCCTCCTTGCCCAGGCCCTCGAACGGGCCGGCGCTGACGTGCCGGACCGTCACGCCCGGGCTCATCTCCACCACGGGCGGGAGGTCGCTGGAGGTGGCGCGGGTGAAGATGTCGACCTCGACGCCGCGGGCGGCCAGCCGGCGGGACGCCTCGACGATGTAGACGTTCATGCCGCCCGCGTCACCGGCTCCGGGCTGGTCCAGCGGGCTGGTGTGCACCGAGAGGGTGGCCACGCGCCGGGGCGTGCCGGATCGCGGCGAGCGGCGAGCCGGCACGTCCGACCTCCCCGCTCTCGATCCGCTGATCCGGGGCCCGATCGGGCCCCCGTCGACTGTCCATCCTGCAACAGCGTCAGGATGGGGTTCATGCCCGGTACCGACTCCTCCCACTCCCCCGTCGCCCGTCCCGGCCGGTCGCTGCCCGGTTCGGGCCGCACCGCCGTCGTCAGCGGCGCCTCCAGCGGGATCGGCGCGGCCACCGCGTCCCGGCTGGCCGCGGAGGGCTTCGATGTCGTCCTGGGTGCCCGGCGGCTGGACCGGCTGGAGTCGCTGGCCGCCTCCATCGGCGGGCGCGCCCTGCCGCTGGACGTGACCGACCCGTCCTCGGTCGAGGCGTTCGCCACCGCGGTGGACCGGGTGGACGTGCTGGTCAACAACGCGGGCGGGGCCTTCGACGCCGCCCCGGTCGCCGAGGCCGACCTGGACTCGTGGGCGCGCACCTACGAGGTGAACGTCCTCGGGACCGTCCGTCTGACGAAGGCGCTGCTGCCGGCGCTGCGGGCGTCGGGTGCCGGTGACGTGGTCTTCGTGGGCTCGACCGCGGGGCTGGTCTCCTACGAGGGCGGGGCGTCGTACACGGCGGCCAAGCACGGGGTGCACACGCTGGCCGAGACGCTGCGGCTGGAGCTGAACGGCGAGCCGGTGCGGGTGCTGGAGATCGCCCCCGGGATGGTGCGCACCGAGGAGTTCTCGCTGAACCGGCTGGGCTCGGCCGACCAGGCGGACGCCGTCTACCGCGGGGTGCGCGAACCGCTGGTGGCCGACGACGTCGCCGACTGCATCGCCTGGGCGATCACCCGGCCGCACCACGTCAACGTCGACCTGATGGTGGTGCGCCCGCTGGCCCAGGCCGCCCAGCACAAGGTCGCGCGGGAGAGCTGAGCCACTGCTCGGCGTCCCACTCCTGGTCGCCGGCATCGGCGGCCGGACTCGGGTCGGCCGCGGAGACCGCGACCTACGACGACCGGAGCCGCTCCAGACGGTGACCGGGGACGTTCACGGGCGGACGGCGGTCGGCTCGCGTTCGAGTCTGACGCCGAACTTCTCGTGCGCCGTCGCGGCGATCCGGTCGGCGAAGGCGAGCAGCTCGGCCGACGTGGCGCCGTCCTCGGTGGTGAGGGCGAGGCTGTGGCGCGACGACGTCCCGACGTGGCCGTCCCGGGTGCCGCGGCCGAAGCCGGCGTGCTGGACCAGCCAGGCGGCGCTGAGCTTGACCATGCCGTCTGCGGCCGGCCAGCTGGGGCAGCCGTCGACCGCGCGGTCGGCCGGCACGATCGGGTTGGTGAAGAAGGAGCCGGCGCTGCGGCTGTCGGGGTCGGCGGGGTCCCAGACCATGCCCTTGCCGCGGCGCAGGTCGAGGACCGCGGCGCGGACGTCGGCCAGCGGGGCCGCGGCACCGATCTCCACACCCAGAGTGCGGGCGAGCTCGGCGTAGGAGACCGGCCGGGACAGCTCGCCCGGGAAGAGCCGGAACGTCACCTCGAGGACGACGAACCGGGCGGGGGCGCGCTTGAGACGGCTGTCGCGATAGGCGAAGCCGCAGTCGGCGGGCGAGAGGATCCGCTCGGCCTTCTCCGCCCTGTCCCAGACGCGCACGGCCGTGATGGTCTGGGCGACCTCCTGCCCGTAGGCGCCGACGTTCTGGATCGGGGTCGCGCCCGTCGAGCCGGGGATGCCCGACAGCGCCTCGATCCCGGCCAGTCCGTGCTCGACCGTGTGCGCGACCAGCGCGTCCCAGTCGTGCCCGGCCTGCACGGTGAGGCCGTCGCCCGATCGCTCGATGCCCCGGGAACGGACCAGGACGACGTCGCCGGGCCAGCCCTCGTCGGGTGCGACGACGTTCGATCCGCCCCCCAGGACCAGCAGCGGCCGGCCGGCCTCGTCCGCCTCACGCACGGCGGCGACCAGCTCGTCCGCCGTCCCCACCTCGACGAGTCGCTCGACCGGGCCGCCCACGGCCAGCGTGGTGAGGTCCGAGAGCCGGACGTCGCGTCGCACCTGCACGTCACCACGCTAGCCGGGACTACCCTCCATGCCGGTGAGCGAGGCGGGAAGCGACCACAAGCAGAGGGCATCGCTGTCACCTCAGCCGCACCGCAGAGCCCCCCGGCTGGCCGCCGGCCGGGCCCGGGCGCTCGGGCTGCCGACCCGCGGGACCACGAACGCCAATCGCCTCCGCCGGGTGGACCGCTGGCTGGTCGCCACCCAGGCGCCCCGGATCCGCGACTCGCCCCGCCCGCTGGTGGTCGACCTCGGGTACGGCTCGTCCGCGGTGACGACGCTGGAGCTGGTCGACCGGCTGAGCCCCGAGGTGGACCGGCTCGAGGTGGTCGGCCTGGAGATCGACCCGGAGCGGGTGGCCGCGGTCGAGGCCGATCGCGATCCGCCCCGCGTGGACTTCCGGGTCGGGGGCTTCGAGCTGGCCGGCCTGCAGCCGGTGCTCGTCCGGGCGTTCAACGTGCTGCGGCAGTACGACGAGGTCTCCGCCGCACGCGCCTGGGAGACCATGTGCGCCGCCCTCGCCCCCGGTGGCGTCCTCGTCGAGGGCACCTGCGACGAGTGGGGGCGGCGTTCGGCCTGGGTGGCCCTGGACGCCGACGGCCCGCTGACGCTCACGCTGTCGGCACGCGTGTCGGACATCGCGACGCCGTCGGATCTCGCCGAACGGCTGCCGAAGGCGCTGATCCACCACAACGTCCCCGGGCAGCCGGTGCACGAGTTCCTCCGCGCCTTCGACGCGGCCTGGGCAGCGGCGGCGGGGCTCTCGACGTTCGGCCCGAGACAGCGATGGGTGGCGGCGGTCGAGGCGCTGGCGGCCCAGGGATGGCCGATGGTCGGGTCGACACGGCGGTGGCGGCACGGCGAGGTCACGGTGCGATGGTCGGCGGTCGCCCCGATCTGAGGCGGCCGGCCGTCCACAGCTGACTGGTCTGTCCACAGTCGGGATTCCTGCTGGTCAGATCGGTGCGGAGTGGATATTCTCGAACGCATGTTCGATCAGTCGCGGCTGAGCGTGGAGGACCGGCCCTCGGTCCTCGAGGCGTTGCTGCGCGCCACGCTGGCCGGCCGGTCGGC
>NZ_FOND01000001.1:0-94805 GCF_900112815.1 Blastococcus tunisiensis | reverse complement strand
CAGCGGATCCCCGCGGTGGCCAGTGCCCGGGCCAGCCCGAACCCGGTCGGCCCGGCCTCGTAGGTGACCGCCGCCGGACCCGGCAGGCCACGCACCCACTCGATCACGGTGTCGGTCGTGGGTACCAGCCGCTTCTTGATCAACTCGCCCGTGACGCCGTCGATCGCCGCCGCGGACACCGATCGTGCGTGCACGTCCAGCCCGACGCTCGTACGCTCCACACCCATCGGGGCCTCCCACACATGTCGGATAGGCCGGGCAGGGGCTCCTCCCCGGTAACCCACGTTTCTGGTGTGGAAGGCCCCGACCCGCAACCGCTCCCCACGGGATCGGTCGGGTCATACCGTCTGACCCGGCGTCCGGCGGTCACGGGGCGTCGGCGGCCGCGAACGCCACGTGCCAGGTCCGCGAGTGCGCCGGGTGCGTGGCGTGGCAGGTCAGCGGGGCGGCCACCGCGGAGGGCCGGCTCTCGACGCTGGTCACCACGTCGCCGTCCGGCCCCGCGAGGGTCACCGTCCACCGCTCGACCGACGCACCGGCCGGTGTGTGCTGCGTGACCGCCACGACCGGCAGCGCGTCGACGTCGAGCAGCCCCAGCTCGCCGCGGGCGAAGTGCTGGGCGGCCTGGCCCGGGATGGGGACGCCGGCACGCCCCCGCAGCCAGGGCAGCGCCACCCTTCCGCGGCTGTGGGCGGCGACCAGCTCGGCCCCGTCCCCGGGCACCTGCCCGTAGTAGAAGCCGTGCGGCAGCACCAGCACGTTGGCCGCGAACCGGTCCCCGCCCAGGTGGCTGCACTCCCAGACGTCCGCCGGGGCCGGCAGGGCACGGGCCAGCGGCCGTCCGCGCAGGGCGCAGCACGCGTCGTGCCCGCCGTGCGTGCACACCAGGTACGTCGGGCCCGGCGCCGGTTCGCCGACCGATCCGTCCCAGGGGGCGGTGAGCAGGTCGGCGTCCGACGACCGCACCGACCACCACAGCCCCTCGCGTCCCGGGCGGCTGTCGCCATAGGCCCAACGGTGCCCGGAGTCGGCCAGCCGGTCGCCGGGACGCCGGACGAGCAGCAGCCGCACTCCTTCGGCGCGGGAACGGCGGGCCAGGTCGGGGGCGACCGCGGCGTCGAAGCGCGACTCGGTCAGGGCGTCGCGGCCCCACGGGCCCGGCTGCTCGATGAGCAGCCAGCGCTGCGCGGGGGCGGCGGTGGCCATGGGGGAGTCGCCGCGGAGCAGCGCCTGCACCGAGCAGCGGGCGTCGTCCAGCCGCCCCGCGGGCCGGGCCGGCACCTGCGTGCGGCAGAAGTCGTCGGGGTCCCGGGGGGAGCCGTCGGTCACGCCGGGCCGGGATCGGGGACGGTGGCGATCGCCTCGGTCACCAGCCGTCGCGCGAGGGTCAGCCGGTCGCCGGGCTCGAGGCCGGGCAGGTCCCCGACCTTGAGTTCGCCGGCGTCCAGGAGCGCGGCCAGTGCATCCCGCACCGAGGCCGGGAAGGACAGCGAGCGCCGTCCCGCCAGCAGGGTCAGCCGGCCGTCGGGGGCGTCCCGCAGGCTGCACCGCAGTCGGCGGCGCAGCCGCAGCACCGTTCCGGGGCCGAGTGCGGCGGCCGCCGCGGACTGCGCCAGCGGCGCCACCGGCTCGGGACGCACCTGTGCCCAGGTGCCGGCGCGCAGGCGGTCGGCCACGTCGGTGGGGTCGACCCGGCCCAGCCAGTCCTGCAGGCCGGCGATCACCGTGGCGACCTCGTCCCGGACGGAGTCGGGGCGGCTCAGGTCGAGACCGAGGGGCAGGGAGGTCCGCAGCCGCTCGTCCTCGGCGGCGAGGGTTCGGAGCAGGTCCAGGGCGGACTCCGCCGCCGACCAGCGGGTCACGGAGTGGACCCCGATGGTCAGGTGCGCGCTGATCTCGCCCAGCGCCGTCGCCGAGTGCAGGTAGCCGCGCGGGAGGTAGAGGGCGTCGCCGGGCCGCAGCACGGCGTCGACGACCGGCTCCCGATCGGCGGCGGCGGCCACCTCGTCGGCCCGGTCGTTCCAGGGCTGCGTCCGGAGCGGATCGCGCAGCACCGGCTCGTGGATCGTCCAGTGCTTCTCTCCGGCCACCTGCAGGACGAAGACGTCGTGCACGTCGTAGTGCGGGCTGAACCCGCGCGAGGACGGCGGGGTGACGTAGGCGTTCACCTGGGTGGGATGCCCCAGGTCGGCGGCCAGCTGGTCGGCGAACTCGATCAGCGGCGGCCAGAGCCGGTGCAGACCCTGCAGCACGACGGTGCTGCCGTCGGCGAACAGCCGGAGCACCGCGTCGGAGGACACCTGATCGCCGATCTCGGCCCCGGCGCCGCCGGACGTGGTGAACCGCTTCGCGTCCACCACGGTGCCGTCCTTGGCGATGCGCAGGAAGGGCGTGCGCAGCCCGCGGCGGGAGAGCAGCTCGTCGACGGCGGACAGGTCGAGCAGGTCGGCGAAGGAGCCGCCGGTGTCCTGAGCGCGGGTCAGCAGCGGCCTGCGGGCCCAGTACCGGTCCGCGAAGACCTCGGGGTCCATGTTCGTGCACCGCCGCAGGGCCGGGCGGAGCTCATGCTCCGCCCGGCCCTGGGTGGTCGGGATCTCGGTCAGGCCGAACCGTCCGCGCCGCCATCGGCACCGCCGTCCGCGCCACCGTCGGCACCGCCGTCCGCGCCGCCGTCGGCACCGCCGTCGGCACCGCCGTCGGCACCGCCGTCGGCCGGGCCGTGCGCGCCGCCGTCGGCGCCACCGTCCGCGCCACCGTCGTGCGTGCCCGGCGTTCCGGAGGCGCCGCCGTCGGCCGGACCCTCCGTGCTGGTCATGTCGTCGTCGTCGAGAGCCATGGCGTCTCCGTCCAGGTCGGTGCGGGACTGCCGGTCGGCAGCCTCCCGTCGCTGCTTACCTCTCCCATCCTCGTCTGACACCTCCGCTCCCACCAGGGTTTCCCGCCCTCCCACCAGTGGGTTTCCCGTCAGGCGGTGCCCGCGGCAGGTCGACGCACATGACGATCAGGTCACGGCCGACCGGCATCGGGGGTGCCCGCGGACGACAGGGGAATCCCTCCCCGTGCAGGCGGTGAGACCACGTCCCTGCGCAGCCGGAAGAACGCCCGACGCACGGGAGGAATCGATCTCATGACCGAGAGCCGTACGCGTACCGACACCACGCTCGAGGACAACGTCGCCCACGAGGAGGTGGTCCACGAGCGGCCGGCCGACGGGGCGACCGCGGTCGCACCGGCGGTCCAGGTGCCACCCCGGCGGGACCGGGTCCGCTGGGGTCCGGTGTGGGCCGGGCTGATCGTCGCCGTCCCGACCTTCCTCCTGCTCCAGGTCGCCACGCTGGCCCTGGGCTGGTGGGACGTCGGCCCGGGGGACACGGGCAACAACGCGGACTGGTTCAGCGGGATCAACGGGCTGATCGCGCTGTTCCTCGGTGGCCTCACCGCCGGGGCCAGCGCGGTGTGGCGCGGGTTCAGCGACGGACTGCTGCACGGCATCCTGGTGTGGGCGCTGTCGGTGGTCTCGATCGTGTTCCTGACGCTGTTCGGCGGCGGGGCCCTGCTCGGTTCGCTGGCGGGCGTCGTGACCGACGTGACCAGTATCCAGCAGGCGAACCTGCCCGATGTCGCGGCCGGCCAGGCGGCCGACGTGGCCACCTCCAGTGCCAGCTGGGCCGCCCTGGGCCTGGGTCTGGGCATCGTGGCGGCCTCGATCGGCGGCGTCCTCGGGGCGAAGATGTGGCCCAGCCGCACGGACGCCGAGCGCCAGCGGGTCGCCGCCTGACCTGACCGGAATCCGCTATCGTCGACCCCGTCGTCGAACACCTGTTCGACGACGGGGTCGACGCATGGAGAGGTGCCGGAGTGCGGGGAGGGGGCGGTCGCGCGCAGGGGTGCACCGTCCTGCACGTCGACATGGACGCGTTCTTCGCCAGCGTCGAGGTGCGCCGGCGGCCGGAGCTGGCCGGGACGCCGGTGATCGTGGGCGGGGCGGGCAACCGGGGCGTGGTCACGTCGGCGACCTACGAGGCCCGCCGGTACGGGGTGCACGCGGCCATGCCGACCGCCCGGGCGCTGCGGCTGTGCCCGACGGCGACGGTGCTGCCGGGGGACATGGCGCTCTACGGCGAGGTCTCGCGGTCGGTGATGGCGCTGTTCCGCTCGATCACCCCGCTGGTCGAGCCGCTCTCGCTGGACGAGGCGTTCCTCGACGTCTCCGGCGCGGGACGCCGGCTGGGGGACGCCGCCGAGATCGGCGAGTACATCCGGGCCCGGGTCTTCGACGAGCAGGGGATCACCTGCTCGGTGGGGGTGGCCGGCACCAAGTTCGTCGCCAAGCTCGCCTCCACCCGGTCCAAGCCCGACGGGCTGCTGGTCGTCCGCCCGGCGGAGGTCATGGACTTCCTGCACCCGCTGCCGGTCGGCGCCCTCTGGGGGGTGGGCCCGAAGACCGAGGAGCAGCTGCTCCGGCTCGGGCTGCGCACCGTCGGCGACCTCGCGCACGTGCCGGCGAGGACCCTCCAGCGGGCGGTGGGGGCGGCCGCGGGCGGGCACCTGCACGAACTGGCCTGGGGGCGCGATCCGCGCCGGGTGGTCCCGAACGAGCCCGAGAAGTCCACCGGGCACGAGGAGACCTTCGGCACCGACGTCGACGACCCCGCGGTGATCCACCGCGAGCTGCTGCTGCTGGCCGAGCGGACGGCGGGCCGGTTGCGCGCCGGCGGCTGGCTGGCCCGCACGGTGAGCATCAAGGTCCGGTTCGCCGACTTCGCCACGATCACCCGCAGCCGCACCCTCGACGTCCCCACCGACGTCGGGCAGGAGCTCTACGACACCGCGCGCGCGCTCTACGACGCGCTCGGGCTGGAGCGGGCCCGCATCCGGCTGGTCGGCGTCCGCGCCGAGCGGCTGGTCGAGGCCGGCTCCGCGCCGCAGCAGCTCGAGCTCGGCGCCCGGGAGCACGGCCGCCGGGAGGCCGAGCTGGCCGCGGACCGCGCGGCCCGCCGGTTCGGTGCCGGCGCGGTCCGGCCGGCGACGCTCCTCCACCGGTCGGGGCGGCCGGGTGGGCAGGGGCAGGGTGCGCAGCGGCAGGGTGGGCAGGGGCAGGGTGGGCAGCGGGAGGTCGGGCGGCACGAAACCGCTGGTCAGCGAGCCAGGAACCGGGACGGCACCCCGGTCGTTCCCTACCCGGAGGAGTGATCGAGCGACGATCGAGGACGGGTCGCCGCGTGGTCGCCTTTCGCAGCCTGCAAAGGCCTCGTATCCTCGAAGTCACCGTCGGCGGGAGCCACCGACGGCTTTGGCTCCGCCCACCTGGAGGTCGACGTGCCGCTCTCCGAACACGAGCAGCGTCTGCTGGAGCAGATCGAGCGCGCCCTCGTCGATGACGATCCCAAGTTCGCCTCGTCTGTGCGTACCGGCGATCGCCGGCAGAAGGCGCGCCGGAGGCTGCAGATAGGCGCCCTCCTGGTGATCGTCGGCCTCGCCGGCCTGGTCGGCGGCGCCGTCGCCCAGTCCGTCCCCATCGGCGCCGTCGGGTCGCTGGTGATGTTCGCCGGCGCCGCCCTCGCCGTCCTGCACTACAAGGCCGCGACCGGCGTGGTCGAGGCCGGCAGTGCGCCGGCGGGCGACCGCGGCCCGGCCGGGGCCGCCCGCGCCGGCCGCGGCAGCCGCCCCGGGCGCCAGCCGCTGAAGAGCCGCCTCGAGGAGCGCTTCCGCCGCCGCTACGACCAGTAGCCCCCCGCCGCCTGCGCCGGGAGCCGCCGTCCGTCCGGACGGCGGCTCCCGGCGTGCCGCGGCGGGTGCTGCTCGGGCGGGGCGGGGCGGGTGCTGCTCGGATGTGCCGGGGCGGGTGCTGCTCAGGCGGGGCGGGCCGACCCGCGCCGTAGCCGGCGGGGCAGCCGTCGTGCCGTCGCGACGGCCAGCCGGCTCCCGGCGCCGCTGACCAGGGACGCCGGCCAGAGCCGGGCGCGCACCCGGGCGCCGAGGGGCAGGACCGCGAGCAGTCCGTGCCGGGCGGTGTGCAGCGCGTCGGTCAGCGCGGGGGGCGCCTCCTGCTGGGCGGCCGGCCCGTAGCTGGCGGACTCCTCCGCCATGGCCAGCCGCAGCACGGCCTCGCCGCCCGCACCGGGTGTCCCGGTCCGGTCGAGGACCGCGCCGAGCTCGCGGGCGGCCCGCCGCGGGGTCCAGGCCGGGTGCAGCCGCAGTCCGGCGTCCAGCGCGGTCGCGGTCAGCTCGTCCCACAGGGCGCCGGCCGTCCCGGCCGCCACCCGGCGGCGGCGCTGGACGGCGCGGATCGCGGCCGGCGCGGCCGCGAGGGCACCGGCGAGCACGACGGCGGCGAGCGCGCCCGCCAGCGGCCACGGCGTGCCGTCTCCCGTCCCGCCCTGCTGGGTCCCGGGCATCCCACCCCCGGCACGGTCCAGGGGAGCGGAGGGCAGGGGCTGGGCGGGCGCGGTCGGAACGGGTGCCGCCGCCCGGTCGTCGGGCCCGTCCTCCTCGCCGGCGCGGGGTGCCCACGGCAGCTCGACCGCGCGGTCGCGGGCGATGGGCGTCGGGTCGAAGGGCACCCAGCCCAGGTCGGCGAAGTACACCTCCACCCAGGCGTGGGCGTCATCGCTGGTGATCAACCGGCTGCCGTCCGCCTGCTCGGTGCCGGGCGTGTACCCCAGCGCCACCCGGGCCGGCACCCCCGCCGCCCGCACCATGACCGCCATCGCGCCGGCGTACTGCTCGCAGTAGCCGCGGCGCAGGCGCAGGAAGTCCACCAGGTCGTCGCCGGTGGTCCCCGGTGCGGTGGACAGGCTGTAGACGAACCCGTTGCCCCGGTCGGTCAGGAACTCCAGGATGCTGCGCACCCGCTCGTAGGGGGTGCTCGCCCCCGCGGTCACCCCGGCGACCACGTCGGTGACCCGCGGATCCAGCAGCGGGAGGGCGGTGAACAGCTGCTGCACCGGGTCGTCGGGGCTCAGCTGGGGGGCCTCGGACAGCTGGGCGGGCGTCGGCCGTGGCTCGCTGGCGGTCACCGCGTAGCGCAGGCCCCCGCTGGTGACCTCGCGGCCGTAGACGGTCCCGGTTCCCGGATCGAACCGCCATCCGTCGGCCGCCGCCTCGTCGCCGCCGTCCAGGCGGACCGACTGGGGTGAGAACAGCGTGGGCAGGAACCGGTCGTCGTGCTCGAGGACGTCGACCGTCGCGGTGACCGCCCGGGTCGACTGCCGGACGGGCAGCGGCGCCAGCGGGCCGTCCCCGGCGATGGACTCCTCGCCGCTGAGGTTGCTCAGCGACCAGCCGGCCTCGTTGTCGTACTCGTCGATGGCGACGGCGCGCAGGTAGCCGGGATCGGCCACCGAGGCATCCACCCGCAGCAGGTCGATCGGCTCGGGCAGGGTCAGCTGGCCCTGCATGGCGGCCACCGGGTCGATGGCCGTGCCGGTGGCGCCCCCGGACCCGCCGCCGAGGCCGGTGGCCAGGGAGCCCTCCGGCAGGGTGGGGACGAAGGCCCCGAGCACCACGCCGGCGGCCAGTGCCGCGAGCCCGGTCCGGACGGCCGTCCGGACACCGGTGCCCGCGCTGTCCCGCCTCCGCCGGCCGGCCGCGGCCAGCCGGCTCCGCTGATCGGTCCACATGAGCAGGGCCAGGCCGGCCGCCGGAGCGGCGAGTGCCAGGAACCCGATGCCGCCGGTGACCGTCGCCACCGGCACGCAGAACAGCACGAGCAGGCCGAGCCCGGCGAGGGTGGCCTGCCGCCCCGCGACCGTCACCAGGTCCACGAGGACGGCGATCAGCCCGACGAAGAGGGCGGTCAGCGAGAGCAGGCCGGTCAGGGGCAGGGCCGGGGTGGCCTGCTCCTGCAGCTCGGCCGAGCCGTCGGCGAACACCGCGGCCAGCTGCTCCAGGCTGGCCGCCGTCGGGACGATCCCGGCGATCGCCTCGGCGGGGGCGAACAGCGTGGTGAGCACCGCCAGGAGCAGCAGCAGCTGGGCCAGGGGGACGAGGGCCACCCCGAGCGCCGCGACCCGGGCCGGCGGAACCCGTCCCGGCCGGACCGCGGCCCACGTCCGCGCGCCGGCGGCGCGCGCGAGCAGGCCACCGGCCAGGACGGTGAGGACGACGATCAGCACCGGATCCAGCCAGGCCGCCGAGGTGTAGACCGGCGCGAGCGCCAGGGCACCCAGGAACGTGGCCACCGCCGCGGCGACCGCCGGCCGGACGTCCTGTCCGGTCATGCCGGGGCCCCCTGCCGGCCCGGCGTCCCCGCCGGCCGCGGCGCGCCCAGCTCGGCCCACACCTGACCGACGGTCGTGTCGGCCCGCGCCACGGCGACCCGCCAGCCGGCGGCCCGCAGCAGTGCGGCGGCGTCCTCCCGCTGTGCGGTCAGGGCGCCACGGGAGGCATCCGACAGCCGGCGTCCACGGCCCGGCGCCGGTGCCGCCCAGCTCTCGATGTCGGTCAGGACGGCCAGATCGGTGGTCGGGCCGGACCGGCCGCGGATCAGCTCCACCACGTCGTCCGGGCCGACCGCGCCGAGCAGGCAGACGACCGGCCCGTCGCCGGCGGCCCGGCACAGCTGCTCCACGCCCCCGGCCAGCCCCGGCAACCGGGACGGGCCGGTGGCCGCCAGCCGGGCGAGGAGATCCTCGGTGGTGAGCTGCCCGCGCCCGGACGGCGGCAGCAGCTCACCGGTGTCGGTGACGGCGCGGAGCACGGCGCCCCTGCGGGCCAGCTCCGCGCCGATGCTGGCGGCGGCCTCCACGACCCACTCCAGGCTGTCCGCCGGCGGGGAGTCGTCACCGGCGGGGCCGGGGACCACGCCACCGGCCCGGTCCGCCCGGACGCGCGGTGCGATCAGGTGCGCGCGGGCACGGGTGTCGACGAGCAGGGTCCCCTGTGCCCGCCACGGCCGTTCCTCGAGCCGGACCATGAGGTCACCGGTCCGTGCGGTCGCGCGCCAGTGCACCTTCCGGAGGTCGTCGCCCTGGCGGTACTCCCGGACGCTCACGTCGTCCTCGCCGTGCACGGCGAGCGTGCGACGGGTGCCGTCGCCGCCGCCGCTCTGGACACCGGCCGGGCCGCCGGCCCCCAGCGGACGCACCCGGGGGACGACGAGCAGCGGGGCGCTGTCGGCGCCGACCGCGCTGCGCTCGACCAGGCCGAACGGGTCGACCAGGCGGAGCCGCAGCGGGCCGAGCACGTGCCGGCCCCGCCGCGAACCGTGCACCCGGTAGGTCAGTGCCGTGCGCCCGCCCGGGGCCAGCCGCTCGACGACGAAGCCCGGGGAGGCGCCGAGGCCGGCGGGCACCTGCTCGGTCAGCACCCACAGACCGCCGGTCCTGGTGTCGGTGTTGGTCAGTTCCAGCGACACCTCCGCCGACCCGCCGCGCGGGACGCGCGGCGGGGTGACGGTGCGGCGGGCGCTGATCCGGAACCGCTGCCGCAGCACGGCGACCGCCGACAGCAGCGGGAGGGCGAGGGCGAACACCGCCAGCTGCACCAGCGGCCGCTCGCCGAGCAGCGCACCCACCAGCAGCAGTGTTCCGCCCGCCGCGACCACGCAGCGCCCGCGGACGGTCAGGGACGAGAGCGCCCGGCCAGCCGGTGTGGGCACGGCGGTTCAGCGCCCGCGGGGGACCGGGACGGTGGAGAGCAGTTCCGCGACGACCTGCTCGGGGCTGCGCCGGCCGAGTGCGGCGTCGGCGGTCAGGAGCAGCCGGTGCGCCAGCACCGGGGCGGCCAGCAGCTGGACGTCGTCGGGCAGCACGTGGTCGCGCCCGGACAGCGCCGCCGAGGCGCGGGCGGCCCGCAGGAGCTGGAGCCCTGCCCGCGGCGAGGCGCCCAGCCGGAGGTGGGGTGACCGGCGCGAGGCCTCCACCAGCCCGACGACGTAGCGCCGGACGGCGTCGGACACGTGCAGCGTGCCCACGGCCCGGACCAGGTCGCGCACGGCGGCGGCATCGGCGACGGGGGAGAGGGCGGCGAGCGGGTCGGTGGTCGACCGCCCGTCGAGCATCGCCAGCTCGGCCTCCCGGCCGGGATACCCCATCGAGACCCGCGCGGTGAAGCGGTCGCGCTGGGCCTCCGGGAGCGGGTAGGTCCCCTCCATCTCCAGCGGGTTCTGCGTCGCCATCACCATGAACGGCCGGGCCAGCTCGTAGCTGACGCCGTCCACGGTCACCTGGCGCTCCTCCATGCACTCGAGCAGCGCGGACTGGGTCTTGGGGGAGGCGCGGTTGATCTCGTCGGCGACGACGAGATTGGCGAACACCGCGCCGGGCTTGAACTCGAACGCGCGGGACTCCTGGTCGTAGACGGCCACGCCCGTGACGTCGCTGGGCAGCAGGTCGGGGGTGAACTGGATCCGCCGCACGGTGGCGTCCACGGAGGCGGCCAGCGCCTTGGCCAGCGTGGTCTTGCCGACCCCGGGCACGTCCTCGATCAGCAGGTGGCCCTCGGCGAGCAGCACGACCATCGCCAGCCGCACCACGTCGTCCTTGCCCTGGACCACGCGCCCGATGTTGGCCGCGATACCGGCCCCCACCGCGGCGACGTCGACCGACGGGCCGGCCGCTTCGTCGGCGGTGCGTGTCGCCTCCGTCACGTCCCCACCGTACGTGTCCGTGCCGGATCCCGACCGGAGGTCGCCCCCGCTCCCCACCGCGGCCCACCCGGGGGCCGTGCCGCAGCCCTGACCAGCGCCGTCGCGGGGTGCCAGGCCCGTCGGGGCGGGGGTGGAGCGGCCGGGTCACGACACGGCGTCGAGTGGTGTCCAGTGGGGGCCAGTGGGTTACTGTGTCGCCTGGTGGGGAGGCAGGGACTGTTCAGGGGTCGCTGCGGAGCCAGTGGAGGACAGATGCAGGGGGTGATCCGGTGTTCGTCGGCAGCTACCCCCTGCGTCTCGACGAGAAGGGCCGGCTCGCCCTCCCCGTCCGCTTCCGCGAGCAGGTGGCCGGCGGCATGGTGATCAAGAAGGGCCAGGAGCGCTGCGTCTACGGCCTGACGATGGCGCGGGTCGCCGAGCAGAGCGCCGCGATGGCCGCCATGGCCCCCTCCGACACCGCACGGGCGCGCATGGCCGCCCGCATGAGCTTCGGGTCGATGGTCGAGATCGAGCCGGACAAGACCGGCCGCATCACCATCCCCGCGAGCCTCCGCGAGTACGCCGGGCTGGACCGCGACGTCGTCATCGTCGGCGTGGACACCCGCTTCGAGATCTGGGACGCCGCCAACTGGGAGGCCTACGTGGCCGAGCTGGAGGCGGCCTACGCCGACCTGGAGAGCGAGGGGATGCCGACCTTGTCGTGATCCCGGGACTGCCCGCATCTCCTGGTGCGACGCCTGCGAACCGGACCTGTCGAGGACACCACCGTTCGAGCCGCCTTCCCCGCGGCTCGACCGCCCGGGCCCCAGCCGCCTTCCCCGCGGCTCGGTCCCTCGTCCTCCCAGCGCTCCCGCCCGCGGGTGGGCGGACCGTCCCCGCCCCCGCGGGACGTCACCTGGCGCTCTTCCCCGACGCCAGGCGGCTCCCGCGGGGGGCGGGCTCCCACCCGGACCCGGGGAACGCCCCGCCACGATCCCCGTCCAGCCCCACGATCCCCACCCGGCCCCACGATCCCCACCCGGCCCCACCAGAGCCCCTCCGCCCCACCCAGCTCCACCGGAACCGCTGCGTCCCACCCCCGGGCCGGTGCGCGCGGCACCATCCGGGCAGCCACCCCCGGACCGTTCGAGAGGCAGGAACGATGAGCAGCACGGATGCTGCGGCGCCCGACCCCGCGCGCCCGGCCGTGCACGTGCCCGTCCTGCTGGAACGGGTCACCGAGCTGCTCGCCCCCGCCTGCTCCGCCGAGGGGGCCGTACTGGTCGACGCCACCCTGGGCCTGGCCGGCCACTCGCTCGCGATGCTCGACGCCCACCCCGGCCTGCGGCTCGTCGGCCTGGACCGCGACCCCGAGGCACGGGCCGAGGCCACCCGGCGGATCGCGGCCGCCGGCCACGCCGACCGCGCCACGGTCGTGCCCGCCGTCTTCGACGAGCTGCCCGACGTGCTCACCCGGCTCGGCATCGACGAGGTCCAGGGGGTGCTGTTCGACCTCGGCGTCTCCTCGCTCCAGCTCGACCGTCCCGACCGCGGCTTCAGCTACTCCGCGGACGCCCCGCTGGACATGCGGATGGACCCGGAGGCTCCGCGCACCGCCGCCGACGTCGTCAACACCTACTCGCCGAAGGAGCTGGCGCGCGTCCTCCGGGTCTACGGCGAGGAGCGCTTCGCCTCCCGCATCGCGGCGGCCATCGACCGCGAGCGCGACCGCGAACCGTTCACCGGCACCGCCCGGCTCGCCGAGCTGGTGCGCGCGTCGATCCCGGCCGCCACGCGCCGGACCGGGGGGCACCCGGCGAAGCGGACGTTCCAGGCCCTGCGCATCGAGGTCAACGACGAGCTGGGGGTGCTCGAGCGGGCCCTGCCGGCCGCCGTCGACGCGCTCGCCGTGGGCGGTCGCGTCGTGGTGATCACCTTCCACTCCCTCGAGGACCGCATCGTCAAGCAGACCCTCGCCGCCGGCGCGCTCGACCGGACCCCGCCGGAGTTCCCGCTGCCGGTGCCCGAGCTCGGCCCGGTCCTGCGCCTGCTGACCCGTGGCGGTGAATCGGCCTCGGCCGACGAGCTCGCCGTCAACCCCCGGGCCGCGTCCGCGCGCGTCCGGGCCGCCGAACGCATCCGGAGGGCCGCATGACCCGCGCCACCGCCCGAGTCCAGGGCGTCGCGTCCCCGCGCACCGCACCGCGCGCCACCCCCCGGGCCGCCGCCCGCCCGAACCTCACCCTCGTCCCCGGCGTCCCGCCGGCGCGGGCCCGGCGCCGCGCCCCCCGCGCGCTCCGGCACCCCCGGGCGCCGTTCGTGCTGCTCGTGGTGGCGATGCTCGTCGGCACCACGCTCGGCCTGCTGGTCCTCAACACCGCCATCGCCGTCGACTCGCTGAAGGCGACCCAGCTGCGGGCGGACAACGCCGCCCGCGCCCAGGAGGTGCAGCGGCTCGAGCAGCAGGTGGTCAGCGGGGAGACGCCGGCCGAGATCGCGGCGGGCGCCGTCGCGGCGGGCCTGGTCCCGGCCGGACCGGCCGGCTACCTCGTGATCGACCCCGACGGCGGGGCCGTGCTGCGCGGCACCCCCGCACCGGCCCCCGCCCCGGCCCCGGCCCCGGCCGGGGACTGACCCGTGCCGAACTCCGGCCGCCGCACCGGTGGCGCGGGCCGACCCGAGCGCCCCGGGGGCGCGCCCCGGTCGACCGGCCGGCCGGGCCCCTTCACGTCCCGCCGAGCGCCCGGCAGCCGGCGCAGCGGCGTGGGGCTGTCGGTGAGCCAGCGGGGGGTGCGCAACCAGTGGGGGCTGGCCTTCATGATCACCCTGCTGGTGCTCGTCGTCGGCAAGCTGGCCATCCTCCAGGGCGTCGACGGCGCCGCCTACGCCAGCGCCGCCGCGGCGGACCGGATGCAGACCTACCCGGTCGCGGCCCTGCGCGGTGCCGTGCTCGACCGCGACGGCGATCCGTTCGCATACTCCGTCGACGCGTCCAAGGTGGTGGCCGACCCCCAGGTCGTCACCGACCCCGAGCGGACCGCGCTGGCCCTCACCACGCTGCTGGGCGTGCCGGTGCCCGAGCTGACCGAGAAGCTGTCGGCGGACGGCCGGTACGTCGTCCTGGCCACCCAGGTCCCGCCGGAGACGACGGATGCCATCGACGCGCTCGACCTGCCGGGCGTGCTCTTCGAGGACGACCCGCTCCGCCTGTACCCGGCCGGGAGCGTCGGCGGCCAGGTGACCGGGTTCGTCGGCCGGGACGGCGAGGGACTGGCCGGGATCGAGCAGACCTTCCAGGAGGAGCTGGCCGGCACCCCGGGCACCCGCCGGGTCGAGGTCGGCAGCGGGGGCAACCCCATCCCGTCGGGCATCGACGAGTCCACGCCGGCGACCGACGGGGACTCGGTGACCCTCACGGTCGACCAGGACCTGCAGTTCGTCACCGAGCAGCGCCTCGGGGAGGCCTGCGCCGACGGCGCCACCACGAGGGCGTCCGCAGTGGTGCTGGAGGTGGCCACCGGCGAGGTGGTCGCCATGGGCTCCTGCCCCGGCTACGACCCCGGGAGCTACTCGACGACCGACCCCGACCTGCTCGGCAACCCGATCGTGTCCAGCGTGTTCGAACCGGGCTCGGTCATGAAGGCCGTGACCCTCGCGGCCGCCCTCGAGGAGGGCGTGGCCGACCCGGACACGGTGCTGTCCGTCGACGGGCACATCCAGGCCGGGGACCGGGTCGTCACCGACGCGCACGACCACGAGCCGGTCGACTGGACGGTCACCGGCATCCTCGCCAAGTCCAGCAACGTCGGCACGATCATGCTCGCCCGCGAGGTGGGGGACCAGAAGCTCGAGGACTACCTGCGGGCCTTCGGCATCGGGGCGGCGACCGGCATCGAGCTGCCCGGCGAGAGCGCCGGCATCCTGCAGGACTCCGACGAGTGGAGCGGCATCCGGGCGGCCAACATCGCGATCGGCCAGGGCGTGTCGGTGACGACGCTGCAGATGGCCTCGGTCTACCAGGCGATCGCCAACGGCGGGGTGCGGCTGCCGCCGCGGATCGTCGACTCCCTCACCGGCCCCGACGGACGGGTCACCGACGTGCCGGCCCCCGAGGGCGCGCGGGTGGTCAGCGAGTCCACCGCGGAGCGGATGGCCTACATGCTCGAGGCCGTCGTCGGACCCGGCGGCACCGCACCCCTCGGCCAGATCGAGGGCTTCCGGGTCGCGGGGAAGACCGGCACCGCGCAGCGGGCCAACCCCGAGTGCAACTGCTACGCCGGCGGCGGGTACGTCACCACATTCGTCGGGTTCGCCCCGGCCGACGACCCCCAGTACGTGGTGGCCGTCGACCTCGAGCGGCCCACGAGCGCCGCCGAGGGCGGGCAGGTCGCCGCGCCCGTGTTCGCCGACATCCTGCGGTTCGCCCTGACCGCCGACGGCATCGTCCCGTCCGGGACGGCCCGTCCCGACTTCGCGCTCACGGGCACACCCTGACCCCACCCCGACCGGACCCGGCGCGTCGGCGCCGGAGGCCGACCGTCGACGACGGTCCGGCGAGCTGTGCGGGTCGGTCGTCGCCCGCCGGTAGATTGGAGCCCCGTGACCCCGACCGACGCCGGGTCGGCGCCCCGGCCAGCGGGGGGCCGGCCGCCGGCCGCCGCCCTGACACTGGCCGACCTGGCCGATCTCCTCGGCGCGCCCGCCGCCGGGGATGCCGGCGCGGCGCCCGCGGTGACCGGCGTGACGCTCGCGTCGACCGAGGTGCGCCCCGGTGACCTCTACGCGGCGCTGCCCGGCGCGCGCACGCACGGCGCCCGCTTCGCCGCCGACGCTGCCGGGCGGGGGGCCGTCGCCGTCGTCACCGACCCGGCCGGGCTCGCCGACGCCCGCGACACCGGCCTGCCGGTCTGCGTCGTGGACGACCCCCGGGGCGCCCTGGGGCAGGTCGCCGACCGGGTCTACGGCGGTCCGAGCTCGCAGCTGGCGGTCATCGGCATCACCGGGACGAACGGCAAGACGACGACCGCGTACCTGGTCGAGGCGGGCCTGGCCGAGGCCGGCCTGGCCACCGGGCTGATCGGCACCGTGCAGACGCGGACCCGGGGCCGGGCCGCCGACGGCTCCCCGACCGTGACCGACGTCCCGAGCGTCCGGACCACTCCCGAGGCCCCGGCCCTGCACGCCCTGCTCGCCACGATGGCCGGCTCCGGGGTGTCGGCGGTCGTCATGGAGGTCTCCAGCCACGCCCTGGTGCTCGGCCGGGTCGGCGGGGTGCGCTTCGCCGCCGCCGGCTTCACCAATCTCGGGCGTGACCACCTGGACTTCCACGGCGACCTCGAGGAGTACTTCCGGGCCAAGGCGTTGCTCTTCGACGGGCGGGCCGGCCGGGACGTGGTCACCGTCGACGACGAGGCGGGGCGCCGGCTCGCGGCGATCCGGCCCGACGCCGGCACGGTGTCGATCGAGGGCCCTGCCGACTGGTCCGCCTCCGACGTGCTGGCCACCGCCGACGCCGGCTCCACCTTCACCCTCACCGGGCCCGGCGGGCGCACCTGGCCGGCGCGCCTGCGGCTGCCCGGCCGGTTCAACGTGGCCAACGCCGTCCTGGCGGCCGCCCTCCTCGACGCGGTCGGCGTGCCGGTCGAGACCGCGCTGGCGGGGATCGCCGCGACGGTGGTCCCGGGCCGCATGGAGCCCGTCGACGCGGGTCAGCCGTTCGTCGCCGTCGTCGACTACGCGCACACACCGGACGCGGTGGGGACCGCGCTCGCCGCGCTGCGGGCCTCCACGGACGGCCGGCTGATCACCGTGCTCGGCTGCGGGGGCGACCGCGATCCCGGCAAGCGGCCGGCGATGGGCGCCGCCGCCGCGGCCGGCAGCGACGTCCTCGTGGTCACCGACGACAACCCGCGTTCGGAGGACCCGGCGCGGATCCGGGCCGCGATGCTCGCCGGCGTGGAGGACGTGCCCGTGGACCGCCGGGCGGAGGTCCACGAGGTCGCCGGCCGCCGCGACGCACTGGCCGCGGCCGTCGCGCTGGCCCGCCCCGGGGACACCCTCCTCGTGGCCGGCAAGGGGCACGAGACCGGCCAGGAGGTGGCCGGCACGGTGCACCCCTTCGACGACCGCGAGGTGCTGCACGAGGTGCTCGCGGCGCTCGGGACCACCGCATGATCCCGTTGTCGCTGGCCGAGGTGGCCGAGCTCGCCGGCGGCCGGGTCGCCGGCGCCGACGACGCCCGCGTGACCGGGAAGGTGACCCTGGACTCCCGGCTCGTGGCGCGCGGGGACCTCTTCGTGGCGGTGCCCGGCGAGCGGGTCGACGGCCACGACTTCCTCCCGGCCGCGGCGGCGGCCGGTGCCGTGGCCGCGCTCGCCGCCCGTCCCGCCGACGCCCTCCCCACGGTCGTGGTCGACGACCCGGTGGCGGCACTGGGCCGGCTGGCGGCCGGTGTCCACGCCCGGCTGACCGCCGGGGGGCTGCGGACGCTGGGGCTGACCGGCTCGTCGGGGAAGACCTCGACCAAGGACCTGCTGGGCCAGGTGCTCGCCGCGGCCGGCTCGACGGTGAGCCCGCCGGGCTCGTACAACAACGACATCGGGCTGCCGCTCACCGTCCTCGACGCCGACGGGTCGACCCGGTTCCTGGTCCTCGAGATGGGGGCCCGCGGCCCCGGGCACATCGCCCGGCTGTGCGCGATCGCGCCGCCGCAGATCGGGGTGGTGCTCAACGTGGGGTCGGCGCACCTGGGGGAGTTCGGCAGCCCCGAGGGGACCGCGCGGGCCAAGGGCGAGCTCGTCGAGGCCCTGCCCGAGTCCGGTACCGCGGTGCTGAACGCCGACGACCCGAGGGTGCTCGGCATGGCGCCACGCACCCGCGCCCGCGTGGTCACGACCGGCCGGGGTGCCGGCGCCGACGTCCGGGCCACCGACGTCGCCCTCGACGACGCCGCCCGACCCCGCTTCACCCTGGTGGCGGCGGGGGAGGAGCACCCGGTGGCCCTGCAGGTGGCCGGTGAGCACCAGGTGGACAACGCGCTGGCCGCCGCGGCCGCCGCCGTGGCCGCCGGGATGGCCCCGGCCGACGTCGCCACGGCGCTGTCCGGGGCGACCGCACGCAGCCGCTGGCGGATGGAGGTGGACCGGCGGCCGGACGGCGTGGTCGTCGTCAACGACGCCTACAACGCCAACCCCGAGTCCATGCGCGCCGCGCTCGCCGCGCTCGCCGGCCTGCCGGGCGACCGCCGGATCGCCGTCCTCGGCGGCATGGCGGAGCTCGGACCCGGCGCGGCGGCCGAGCACGAGCGGCTGGGACGGGACGCGGCCGCCGCCGGGGCCGACCTGGTCGTTGCCGTGGGGCCCGATGCGGTAGGCATAGCGGCGGGTGCGGCAGCCGCCGGCCGCCGTACAGGAGAGGAGTCGGTGCACGTGCCGGACCGGGCCGCTGCCCGCGAGCTGCTCTCGGGGGTGCTCCGTCCAGGTGACGTCGTCCTGGTGAAGGCCAGCCGCGCCTACGGGCTGGAGCTGCTCGCCGCCGACCTCCTGACCGGTGGGGGCGGCGCATGAGGTCGGTGCTGATCGCGGCCGGGTTCAGCCTGATCATCTCGATCCTGCTCACGCCGCTGGCCATCCGCGCCTTCCGCCGGCAGGGCCTGGGCCAGGAGATCCGCGACGACGGCCCCGAGAGCCACCTGTCCAAGAAGGGCACGCCCACGATGGGCGGCACCGTCATCGTCGGGGCGACCGTCGGTGGCTACTTCGTCGCGCACCTCTTCCTCGCCGACCAGGAGAACTGGGGCTTCACGGCCAGCGGGCTGATGCTGCTGTTCCTGATGGTGGGGATGGGCACGGTCGGCTTCCTCGACGACTACCTCAAGATCCGGCACCGGCGCAGCCTGGGGCTGAACAAGACCGCCAAGCTCGTGGGCCAGCTCGTCGTCGGTGTCGCCTTCGCCGTGCTCGCCATCAACTTCCCCAACGGCGACGGCATCACGCCGGCCTCCACCGTCGTCTCCTACGTCCGGGACATCGCCCCGTTCGCCCTCGGTGCGGTGGGCTTCGTGATCCTGGCGTACCTGTTCATCGCCGGGTTCTCCAACGCGGTGAACCTCACCGACGGGCTGGACGGGCTGGCCGCGGGCGCCTCGGCGATGGTGTTCGCCTCCTACGTCTTCATCTCCTTCTGGCAGTTCACCCACGACTGCGCCAGCGAGGCCATCGACGGCTGCTACGTCGTCCGCGACCCGCTGGACGTCACCCTGGTCGCCGCCGCGGGGCTGGGCGCCTGCCTCGGCTTCCTCTGGTGGAACACCAGCCCGGCGCGGATCTTCATGGGCGACACCGGGTCGCTGGCGCTCGGCGGACTGCTGTCCGGGCTGGCGATCGTGACCCGCACGGAGCTGCTCCTCGTGGTGCTGGGCGGGCTGTTCGTCGCCGTCACGCTGTCGGTGGTGATCCAGGTGGCCTTCTTCCGGGCCACCCGGCGGCGGGTGTTCCGGATGGCGCCGCTGCACCACCACTTCGAGCTCGCCGGGTGGACGGAGAACACCGTCATCGTGCGGTTCTGGCTGGTGACGGCGATGTCCGTGGCGTTCGGGATCGGTCTGTTCTACGCCGACTGGCTGAACTTCGTCGGACTGTGAGCGGACAGGGGCGTGAGCATCGCAGCGAGGGACGAGCGAGGAGCGGAGCGGCCCGCGGGAGCGAGCGGTGATCCGGTGACCGTCCGATCACGGCACCGCCGGGGATCTGCCCTCCTCCCGCGACACGCGCCGCGGATCGACCGGGACGGGGCGGCCAGCAGCGACGATGGGGCCATGTGGGCGGACGGGTCGGGCGGGCGGCGATGACCGCCAGCACCCGGCCCGGCAGCCGGCCGTCCCCGGCGGGTGCCGAGCGCGGCCGGGAACGGGCCGCCCGCGAGCGCGCCACGCCCGCCCGGCCCGCGTCCCCGCCCCGCTTCCGGGGCCCCGCCTGGCTCGACGGGCCGATGACCAGCTCGCACCTGGTCCTCGGATCGGCCGGCCTGCTGCTGGCCATCGGCCTGGTGATGGTCTTCTCCGCCTCGGCGATCGAGGCCGCGCTGGCCGACGAGCCGGCCTGGGCGCCGGGCGTCAAGCAGGTCGCGCTGGCCTGCGTCGGGCTCGTCGCCATGTTCGCCGCGCTGCGCATGCCGGTCGGCTTCCTCCGGCGCTGGTCGCCGATCGCGCTGATCGCCGCCGTGGTCCTGCTCCTGGCCGTGCTCGTCCCCGGCATCGGGGTGAAGCTCAACGGTGCGAGGCAGTGGATCGACCTCGGCTTCACCTACTTCCAGCCCTCCGAGCTGGCCAAGCTGGTCTTCGCTCTCTGGGGTGCGCACGTGCTCGCCCTGCGGGAGCGCTACCTGACGACGACGTCGCTGCTGGTCCCCGTGCTCCCCGTGTTCGGCATCCTCTCGCTGCTGCTCATCGCCGAGCCGGACTTCGGGGCCGTCGTCAGCCTCGGACTGGTGCTGGTCGGGCTGCTCTGGGGCGGTGGGATGCCGCTGCGCTGGTTCGGCTGGTTCGTGCTGGCCGGGGCGGCCCTGCTCGCCGGGATGATCACGCTGGCGCCCTACCGGATGGCCCGCATCACCGCGTTCCTCGACCCGTTCGCCGACCCCACCGACGGCGGTTTCCAGGCGATCCGGGGCATGTACGCCCTGGCCACCGGCGGCTTCTGGGGGGTCGGCCTGGGCAACAGCGCGATGAAGTGGAACCTGCTGCCGCACGCGGAGTCCGACTACATCTTCGCGATCATCGGCGAGGAGCTCGGCTTCCTGGGCTGCCTCGTGGTGGTCACGCTCTACGGCGTCCTGGCGTGGGCCGGTTTCCGGATCGCCCGCCGGTCGGCCGACCGGTTCGTCCAGCTCGCCAGCGTCGCCATCACCGTCTGGCTGGTCGGCCAGGCGGCGATGAACATGGGGTACGTGGTGGGCCTCCTGCCGGTCACCGGCGTGCAGCTCCCGCTGATCTCGGCCGGCGGGACGTCGCTGGTGCTGACCCTCTTCATCGTGGGCCTGCTGGCCCGCTTCGCCCGCGCCGAGCCGGCCGCCATCGAGGCCCAGCGCCAGCAGTCCCGTTCCCGGCTGGCCCGGTTCCTGCTACCGGTGCCCGCAGCCGCCGTGGACCCCGTCCGCCCCCGCCGGCGGCCGGAGGACCGGCAGCCCGCCCCGACGGTGGCCGGCGGGGGACGCACCGTCCTGCATCCGCGGTCCGGTCCGCCGCGGAGGGATCCGCCGCGGTCCGTCCGCCCGGACCGCGAGCTGGGCACCCGGGAGCGCCGGGGCCGGTCGGTCCCGACCCGCGAGCGGGGACCCGACGGGACCGGGAACGCACCCCGGCAGACGCCGCCTCCCGGGGCGTCGAGGCGGCCCGGGAGCCCTCGATGAGGCGCCCTCTGAGCGTCGTCCTCGCCGGTGGAGGCACCGCCGGGCACATCGAGCCGATGCTGGCCCTGGGCGACGCGATCCGACGCCGGGACCCGGACCTGCGGATCACCTGCCTGGGCACCGAGCGCGGCATGGAGACGCGGCTGGTCCCCGCCCGCGGCTACGACCTGAGACTGATCCCGCCGGTGCCGCTGCCGCGGAAGCCGACCGCGGACCTGCTGCGCGTGCCGGACCGCGTCCGCCGGGCGGTGGCCGCCACCCGCGCAGTGCTGCACGAGGTGTCCGCCGACGTCGTGGTCGGCTTCGGCGGCTACGTCGCGCTGCCGGCCTACCTGGCGGCCCGGCGGGCGGGCATACCGATCGTGGTGCACGAGCAGAACGCGCTGCCGGGTCTGGCCAACCGCATCGGCGCCCGGCTGGCCGCTCGCGTGGCCGTGACCGCCCCCGGCACCCCGCTGCACCGCGGGGAGCACGTGGGGATGCCGCTGCGCACCGCGATCGGCTCGCTGGACCGGGCGTCCCGCCGCGTGGAGGCACGGGGGGAGTTCGGTCTGGACGCCGACCGGCCCACGCTCCTGGTCTTCGGCGGCTCCCAGGGTGCGCAGACGCTGAACCGCGCGGCGGTCGCCGCGGCCGACACCCTCACGGCGGCCGGCGTCCAGGTGCTGCACGCCCGCGGGCCCAAGAACACACACGTGACTGTCCCGGCACGCCCTGCGGGTAGTGCCCCGTACGTGCTCGTCGACTACCTGGAACGCATGGACCTCGCCTACGCCGCCGCCGACCTCGCCCTCTGCCGGTCCGGTGCGGTGACCGTCGCCGAGCTCTCCGCCGTCGGGCTGCCCGCGGCCTTCGTGCCGCTGCCGATCGGCAACGGCGAGCAGCGGCGCAACGCCCTGCCGGTCGTCGAGGCCGGAGGCGGGCTGCTGGTGGAGGACGCCGACCTCGACGCCGGCTGGATCACCGACCACCTGGTGCCGCTGCTGACCGATCCCGACGCGCTCGCCGGGTACGCCCGCCACGCGGCCGCCGCCGGGATCCCCGACGCCGACGACCGGCTGGCCGGGATCGTGCTCGACGTCGCCGCACGGGCGGGGACGTCGCGATGAGCGCCGCGGACGTCGCGGCATGGACCGATCCGGTGCCGGCGCCGGAGAAGCTGGGCGCCGTGCACTTCGTCGGCATCGGCGGCGCCGGCATGAGCGGCATCGCCCGGATCCTGCTCGCCCGCGGTGTCGCTGTCTCCGGCAGCGACCGGCGCGACACGCCCACGCTGCTGGCCCTGCGCGCCCTCGGGGCCCGGATCGCCGTCGGGCACGACGAGGCGAACCTGGCCGGGGCCGACACGGTGGTGGTGTCCACCGCCATCCGCCCCGACAACCCCGAGCTGGCCGGCGCCCGCCGGCGCGGGCTGCGGGTCCTGCCGCGCGCGGTCGCCCTGGCCAGCGTCATGGCCGGTCGGCGCAGCGTGGCCGTGGCGGGGACGCACGGGAAGACGTCGACGACGTCGATGCTGACCGTGGCCGTCCAGGCGTGCGGTGTCGACCCCTCCTTCGCCATCGGCGGGGACCTCAACGAGTCGGGCAGCAACGCGCACGCGGGGCAGGGCGACGTGTTCGTCGCCGAGGCCGACGAGAGCGACCGGTCCTTCCTGCTGCTGGCCCCCTTCGGTGCCATCGTGACCAACGTCGAGGCCGACCACCTGGACAACTACGGCGACCTCGCGGCCGTCGAGGCGGCGTTCGACAGGTTCCTGCAGACCGTGGACCCCGCGGGCTTCGTCGTCCTCTGCGCCGACGACCCGGGCGCCGCCCGGCTGCGCACGGTGGAGGCCCCGGCGCGGCTGCGCACGTACGGAACGGGCCCCGACGCCGACCTGCGGCTCACCGGCCTGGCCGTGGGACCCGACGCCACGAGCTACACCGCGACGCTGGACGGGGCCGAGCTGGGCCGGGTGCAGATCCAGGTGCCGGGGGAGCACATGGCGCTCAACAGCGCCGCCGCGCTCCTCGCGGGCCTCGAGCTGGGCCTTCCCGCTGCCGAGCTGATCGAGGGCCTCGGCCGGTTCGGCGGCGTGCACCGGCGGTTCGAGCTCAAGGGCGTCGTCGGCGGGGTGCGGGTGTACGACGACTACGCCCACCACCCGACCGAGGTGACCGCGCAGCTGAAGGCAGCCCGGGCGGTCGCCCGGGACGGGCGGCTGGTCGTCGCCTTCCAGCCGCACCTCTACAGCCGCACGCAGGAGTTCGCCGAGGGCTTCGGGCAGGCGCTGGGCCTGGCCGACGACGTGGTCGTCATGGACGTGTACGGCGCGCGGGAGGACCCGGTCCCCGGTGTCACCGGGGCCATGGTCGCCGACGCCGTCCCGCTGCCGCCGGACCGGGTGCACTTCGAACCGTCCTGGTCCGCCGCGGCCCCGGCGCTCGCCGCCCGGGCGCGGCCGGGGGACCTCGTCGTCACCATGGGCGCCGGTGACGTGTCGATGGTCGGACCGGAGGTGCTGAAGGCGCTGGCGGGCGGCTCCCCGGGCGACCCCTCCACGGGTGACCCCTCCCCGGGTGACGGCGTCCCGGCGGGCCTCCAGCGGTGAGCCGTTCGGGGACGACGACGCGGGATCGCGGCGGGCCGTCCCGGAAGCGGGGGAGCCGGTCCGGTGACCGGCACTCCCCGGTGGGACGGGACCGCTCCGGCCGGGAGCGCCGGGGGCCCGAGCGGCAGGAGGGCACGCGGCCGGGCGGCACGCGGCAGGAGAAGCGGCAGCAGAACAAGCGGCAGGGTGACACCCGCGCGGGGAGCACCCGTCGCGCCCCGGCGGCGGTCACCCCGCTCTCGCGCCGGCGCGGGCGGCCCCCGCCGCGCGGGCGCCGCGTCCTGCAGGCACTCGCCGTGCTGGTGACCGTCGGCGCCCTGGCCTGGCTGCTGCTGGCCGGGCCCGTGCTGGCCGTGCGGGACGTGCGCGTGGACGGGCTGGTCACGCTGCCGGCCGACCAGGTCCAGGAGGCCGCCGGCATCGGCGACGGGACGCCGCTGCTGCGCGTCGACGTCGACGCCGCCGAGGCCCGGGTGGCGCGACTGCCGCAGGTCGACCACGTGCAGGTCACCCGGAACTGGCCGGACAGCGTCGTCATCACCGTGGCGGAGCGGGTCCCGGTCGCCGTCGTCGGCGAACCGGGCCGCCGATCGCTGGTGGATGCCGACGGCGTGCTCTTCGACCTGGTGACCGGGAGCCCCCCCGAGGGCGTGGTGCCGCTGGAGGTCGCCTCGCCCGGGCCGGAGGACCCGGCGACGCTGGCCGGCGTCGCGGCGGTGGGCTCGCTGCCCGCGGCGCTCCGCGCGGATGTCGCGCAGGCGGCCGCGGCCTCGCCCGACGACATCTCGCTGACGCTCACCGACGGCACCCTCGTGCTCTGGGGGGATGCCGCGGACTCGCGGGCGAAGTCCGCCGCCCTGGTCGGCCTGCTCGACCAGATCGACGACGGCGCGCTCGAACCGGCCGGGACGATCGACGTCAGCACCCCCGACGCGGTGGTGCTCCGCTGACGACCGGCGCAGCATGTCGGGCGTGACCGATACCGCGCGTCCCGCCGCTCCGCAGTCCCCGCCGTCGCCCGCGACGGCCGTCAGCAGGTTCCCCGTCCCGGCGAGGGAGGACCTGCCGCCCGGGCTCCGCGAGCGGTTCGCCGCCGTGGAGGAGCGGTCGGGGTTCCTGCCGAACGTCTTCGCCGCGTTGTCCTGGCGCCCGGCGGAGGCGGAGGCCTTCTTCGCGCTGCACGACGCGCTGATGGACAAGGAGACGCCGGGGCTGTCGAAGGCCGACCGCGAGATCGTCGTGGTGGCCACCAGCGCGGCCAACGACTGCCTGTACTGCGTGGTCGCGCACGGGGCGATCGTGCGGATCCGCGCCCGGGACCCCCACCTGGCCGACCAGGTCGCCGTCGACTGGCGCAAGGCCCCGCTCCCGCCCCGCATGCAGGCGGTCCTCGAGGTGGCGATCCGGCTGGCCGTCGCCCCGGCCGAGGTCACCGCCGGCGACCTCGACCGGCTCCGGGAGCACGGCCTGACCGACGACGACGTGTGGGACGTCGGGGCGATCGTGTCCCTGTTCGCGCTCTCCAACCGGCTGGCCCACTGGGCGGCGATCCCGCCGAACGAGGAGTTCTTCCTCATGGGCCGGGTGCCGCGCACCTGACGGTGGCGGGGCGGCGCTGCCCTCGGTCGCGGACGGTGTCCCCGCGCCTCCGCACCGCTGCCACGAGGCCGGCTGCCCGACACGCCGCGGACCGCGACACGCCCGACACGCGGTATCTCTTTTCCGGGTTCCCGTCCCAGGAAGCTCACAGGGTCTGCACCCCGGGATGAGACGTTCGCGGCGCGGGTCGTCACAGCCAGTGGTGCTCATGTGACCAACGGGTCGGTCGAGTTCGGTGCGAAACAGCGCCACCGACACGCCGACCCGGAGAGGGTGCTTGTAGGGCCTCTCCGGGCCCACCTAACTTCATCCCCGTCGACCGAGTTGACATAACTGTAAGGCTGAACTTGAGGATGAGGGTCCAGTTGGGGAGCGCCGCATGACACCTCCGCACAACTATCTAGCGGTCATCAAGGTCGTCGGCATCGGCGGCGGCGGGGTGAACGCGGTCAATCGCATGATCGAGGTCGGCCTCAAGGGGGTCGAGTTCATCGCGATCAACACCGACGCGCAGGCGCTGCTGATGAGCGACGCCGACGTCAAGCTCGACGTCGGCCGCGAGCTCACGCGGGGCCTGGGCGCCGGCGCCCAGCCCGACGTGGGCCGGCAGGCGGCCGAGGACCACCGCGAGGAGATCGAGGAGGTCCTCAAGGGGGCCGACATGGTCTTCGTGACCGCGGGCGAGGGCGGCGGCACCGGCACCGGTGGCGCGCCCGTCGTGGCGTCCATCGCGCGCAAGCTGGGTGCCCTCACCATCGGTGTGGTCACCCGGCCGTTCGCCTTCGAGGGGAAGCGGCGCGCGGTGCAGGCCGAGTCGGGCATCGAGGAGCTGCGCAACGAGTGCGACACGCTCATCGTGATCCCGAACGACCGGCTGCTGCAGCTGGGCGATCGCAACGTGAGCGTGATGGACGCCTTCCGCACCGCCGACCAGGTGCTGCTGTCCGGCGTCCAGGGCATCACCGACCTGATCACCACGCCCGGCCTGATCAACCTGGACTTCGCCGACGTGAAGTCGGTGATGTCGGGTGCCGGGTCGGCACTGATGGGCATCGGCAGCGCGCGGGGCGACAACCGGGCGCTGCTGGCCGCCGAGCAGGCCATCGCCAGCCCGCTGCTGGAGGCCTCGATGGAAGGCGCCCACGGCGTCCTCCTGTCGATCTCCGGTGGTTCGGACCTGGGGCTGTTCGAGATCAACGAGGCCGCCTCGCTGGTCTCGGACGCCGCGCACGCCGACGCCAACATCATCTTCGGCGCCGTGATCGACGACGCCCTCGGTGACGAGGTCCGGGTGACGGTCATCGCCGCCGGCTTCGACAGCGGCCGCCCGAGTGCCCGCAAGGACGCCGGAGCCGCGTCGGTCGTCGGTGGCGCACCCACGGGGACGGCCGCGGCCGCCCCGGCCGGCCTGCCGCCGTACCGGCGGCCGATGACCCCGGCGGCCAACCAGCCGGCGGGGGAGCGGCGCGTGGTCCCGCAGGGGAACCAGGCGGCGCCCGCGGCCCCGGCCAACGGTGCGGCACCGGCGCCCGCGCCGGCGGCGTCCTCCCGCCCGGCCCCGGCACCGGGCGGCGGCATCACCGTGCCGCCGCTGCCGCCGATCCCGGGCCCGGTCGCCGGACGGCGCCCGCTGTCCAACGAGGACTTCGAGGAGGAGCTGGACATCCCGGAGTTCCTCAAGGGCTGAAGGACCCCCGTTCCCTCCGGCCTTCGCAAGCTCAGGCCGGGACCCTGAACGGGGGGCCGTTCCATAGCGTCACCTCGTAGGCTCACGTTCCGATGCTGACGAACCCGGCCGCTCCGTCGACCGTCCGACCCCGCAGGGTCGTGACCGATCGGCGGGGCGGCCGGTCGCGTCCGCCCTACGACTCCTTCAACCTCGGGGAGCACGTCGGCGACGACCCGGCCGACGTCGCCGCCAACCGCGACCGCGTGGCCCGCGAGCTGTCGGTGCCCCGGGACCGGCTGGTGTGGATGTCGCAGGTGCACGGCACCGGCGTCGCGGTGGTCGACCGTCCGCAGGAGGGTCCGGTGGCCGGCACCGATGCCCTCGTCTCGGCCACCCCCGGCCTGGTGCTGTGCGTCCTCGTCGCCGACTGCGTCCCGGTGCTGCTCGCCGACCCCGAGGCCGGCGTGGTGGCCGCGGTGCACGCGGGCCGGGAGGGGGTCCGCACGGGCGTGCTGCCCGCGGCGCTGTCGGCCATGGCGAGCCTGGGGGCCCGTGCGCGGCACGTGAGCGCGCTGCTGGGCCCCGCGGTGTGCGGGGCGTGCTACGAGGTGCCCGCGGCCATGCAGGCGGACGTGGCCCGCGTCGCGCCCTCGTCCGCGGTGCGCACCCGCGCCGGGACCGCCGGACTGGACCTGCGGGCCGGCGTCGAGGAGATCCTCCGCCGCGCCGGGATCCCCGAGGTGGTCCAGGACCCGCGCTGCACGGTGGAGGACCCGCAGCTGTTCTCCCACCGGCGCGACGGCGTCACCGGCCGGCAGGCCGGCCTCGTCTGGCTCGGCTGAGCAGGGAGGATCGGCGGCATGGCCGGACTCGAGGAGAACCTGCGGGCGGTCCGGGCCCGTGTCGTCGCCGCCGCCCGAGCGGCCGGCCGCGACCCCTCCGCGGTGCACCTGCTCGCCGTCAGCAAGACCTGGCCGGCGGCCGACGTGCGCGCCCTGTCCGCCCTCGGGCAGCTGGACTTCGGCGAGAACCGCGCGCAGGAGCTCCTGGAGAAGGCGGCCGAGCTCACCGGCGTGCCGGTGCGCTGGCACTTCGTCGGGCAGCTCCAGCGCAACAAGGCCGCCGCCGTCGCCCGGCTCGGCGCCGTCGTGCACTCGGTGGACCGGGCGTCGCTGGCCGGCGTCCTGGACCGGGTGGGGCAGGAGCGGGGAGAGCGGGGGCTGGCGCCCGTCGAGGCGTTCGTCCAGGTCGACCTCGGCGGTGAGGCGGGGGAAGCGGCGGCGCGCGGCGGTGCCCGGCCGGACGACGTGCCCGCCCTGGCCGATCTCCTGGCCGGCGCTCCCGGCCTGCGGCTGCGCGGCCTCATGGCCGTCGCCCCCCGGGGGGAGGAGCCGCGGGCGGCGTTCGACCGCCTCGCGGCCCTGGCCGACCGGGTGCGGGCCGACCACCCCGAGGCCGTCGACCTGTCGGCCGGCATGAGCGGGGACCTGGAGGCGGCGGTCGCGGCCGGCGCCACGCTGGTGCGTGTCGGAACCGCGATCTTCGGCGACCGCCCCCTACCCTGCGACGAGATCAGAACTCACCAGCCACACGAGTCACACCGGTCACCCGGTCCTCGGGAGCACCCCGCGGGCCCGGCCGATCGCACTCAGAAGCGACGCTGAGGACGCCAGCAGAGGGGGAGGTCCGATGGCTGGAGCCATGCGGAGGATGGGTATCTACCTGGGGCTCGTCGAGGACGACGACCCGCGCGGCTACGGCCGGTACGACGCCCGTCAGTCCGAGCACCCGGAGCACGACCGGCGCTACGGCGGCCGCTACGCCGACGCGCGCTACGACGACGGCTACGACGACGACGAGTACGCCACCGGCTACGTCGACGAGCTGCCCGAGGAGGTCCCGGCCGCGCGGGAGCCCCAGCCGCTCACGCCGCGCCGCGACCGCGCGGTGCGCCCGATCGGACTGGCCCCGGCCGGCGCCGCGGCCGGTCCGTCCCGCGCCGGCTCCCCGGGCGGGTCCGCGATGGCCGGCGGCGGGTCCGCCATGGCCGGCGGCTCCGCCATGGCCGGCGGTTCCGCCATGGGCAGCGGCCCGGTGGGTGCCACCGCGGCCAAGCTCGCCGTCCGCGAGCCGGTCGCCGTCGTGGCCGAGCCGGCGCCGGCGCCGACCCCGCAGCCCTACCGGATCACCACGCTGCACCCGCGGACCTACAACGAGGCGCGCACCATCGGCGAGCGCTTCCGCGACGGCATGCCGGTCATCATGAACCTCACCGAGATGGACGACGCCGACGCCAAGCGGCTCGTGGACTTCGCAGCGGGGCTCTCCTTCGGGCTGCGCGGTAGCATCGAGCGCGTCACGGCGAAGGTGTTCCTGCTCAGTCCGCAGAACGTCGACGTGACGGCCGAGGACAAGGCGCGGATCCGCGAGGGTGGCTTCTTCAACCAGTCCTGAGGCCATGCCATAGTGGGGCGCGCACACCCGAACCCGCGCGACCGTGGACACGGCACGCGAGGTGCCCCGAACGAACGAGGACCGTGGCTCTCTTCTGGCAGATCGTCTCGTCGGTGCTGCTCGTCTTCCTCGTCCTGCTCTTCGCGCGGTTCGTCGTCGACTGGGTGATGGTGCTGGCGCGCAGCTGGCGTCCCACCGGTCTGGTCGCCGCGGGGCTCGAGGTCGTGTACACCACGACCGACCCGCCGCTGAAGGCGGTGCGCAAGGTCATCCCGCCGCTGAACCTGGGGTCCATCCGACTGGACCTCGGGTTTATGGTGCTGTTGATCGCCGTGCTGATCCTCCGGAACATCACGTTGCAGCTCGCGTGACCGTTGAATCCTCCGGGGTCGGGACCACGGAGCGGGCCACGCAGGCCGCTCGTCGGTTCCCGATCCCGCCGTCCGACCGAAGGTGACCCCGATGCCACTCACGCCTGCCGACGTGCACAACGTCGTCTTCAAGAAGCCGCCCATCGGCAAGCGGGGCTACGACGAGGACGAGGTCGACGCCTTCCTCGACGTCGTGGAAGCCGAGCTCGCCCGCCTGATCGAGGAGAACAACGAGCTGCGGGCCGGTGTGAGCCGCGCCGGCCGCGCGGAGGAGGCCCCGGCCGCCCCGCCGGCCCCGGTGACCGCCCCGCCGCCGCCGCCCGTGCAGCAGCCGCGTGAGGACGACAGCGCCCGCGCGTCCCGGATGCTGGCCCTGGCCACCGAGACCGCCGACCGCTACGTCAACGAGGCCAAGGCCCAGGCGGAGCAGATGCTCACCGGCGCCAAGACCAACAGCGAGCGGCTGATGTCGGACGCCCGCACCAAGAGCGAGCAGATGGTCGCCGAGGCCAAGCACCGTGCCGAGACCATGGTCGGCGAGGCCCGGACGCGGGCCGAGACCATGGAGCGCGAGGCGCGGGCCAAGGCCGCCGCGCTCGACCAGGACGCCGAGCGGCGCCACGTCGAGGCGATGGGCTCGCTGGAGGAGAAGCGCAGCAGCCTCGAGCGCAAGATCGAGGAGCTGCGGACCTTCGAGCGCGAGTACCGCACCCGGCTGCGGTCCTACCTCGAGTCGCACCTGCGCGACCTGGACAGCCGCGGGTCCGCCGAGCCGGCCGCGGCGAACCGGCAGAACCAGCACGCCCCCGCGTAGACCGCACCCGGACGAGCAGGGCCCCCGGACCGACTCGGTCCGGGGGCCCTGCTCGTGCTGGAGCCGCCCGTCCCGGTCCCGCCCCGAGCGTGCGAGGGGTGGGGAGGACGGGGTCCTCCGTCAGCCCTTGACGCTGCCGGCCAGCAGGCCGCGGACGAAGTAGCGCTGCAGCGCCAGGAACACGACCAGCGGCACCACCATGGCCACGAACGCCCCCGCGGCGAGCAGGTACCAGTCCGAGCCCCGCGTGCCCACCATTTCGGCCAGCCGCACGGTCAGCGGGACGACGTCCGGCGCCCCGCCGGCGAAGGTGAGGGCGACCAGCAGGTCGTTCCACACCCACAGGAACTGGAAGACCCCGAAGGCGGCGATGGCGGGGGTGAGCAGCGGCAGCAGCACCTGGAAGAAGACCCGCACGTGCCCGGCGCCGTCCATCCGGGCCGCCTCGACCAGCGAGGCGGGGATGTCCTTCATGAAGTTGTGCAGCAGGAAGATCGCCAGCGGCAGGGCGAAGATCGAGTGCGACAGCCAGATGGTCCAGAAGGAGCCGGCCAGCCCGCCGTCGACGTACAGCGTGAGCAGCGGGATCAGGGTGACCTGGATCGGCACCACCTGCAGGGCGAACACGGCCACGAACAGGACGTTGCGGCCCCGGAACTTGATCCAGGCGAAGGCGTAGGCCGCCAGCAGGGCCAGGGTGATCGGGATGACCACGGACGGCAGCGTGATGACGAGGGAGTTCACGAACAGGGTCGAGAAGTCCGTGCCGCCGCCGTAGAGCACCTGGTTGTAGTTGTCGAGGGTGAACTCGGGGTCGGTGAAGAACGTCCACCAGCCCGACCGGCGGATGTCGAGCTCGGGGCGCAGCGAGGTGATCAGCAGCCCGAAGGTCGGGACCGTCCAGAGGACGGCGATGACGACGGCGATCGTCGAGGCGGCCGGGGAGCTCAGCCGGCGCCTCGCCCTCGCCGCTCGCCGTCGCGGGCGGCCGGTCTCGCGGTCCCCCGGCGGCACCGGCGCCATGACCGGCGTCGTCGTGGTCATCGGATCTCCTCCGAGAGGCGCAGCTGGCGGACGTTGTAGGCGATGATCGGGATGACGAGGATGAACAGCAGGACGGCGAGGGCGGCGCCGAGGCCGAAGTTGAACTGCCGGAACGCCTGCGTGTAGAACTCGTTGGCCACGACGCTGGTGGCGAAGTTCCCGCCCGTCATCGTGCGCACGATGTCGAAGACCTTGAGCGTGACGATCGCGACCGTGGTCAGGACGACCACCAGTGCCGGCCGGATGCTGGGCACGGTGACGTAGCGGAACATCTGCACACCGCTCACGCCGTCGAGCCGGGCGGCCTCCACGACGTCGTCGGGGATGGCCTTGATCGCCGCCGAGAGGACGGTCATGGCGAACCCGGCCTGGATCCAGATCATCACCACGATCAGGTAGAAGGTGTTGCTCGGTGCGTCGATCAGGAACTGCTGCGGTTCGATCCCGAACAGGACGAGCGCCTGGTTGAGCAGCCCGATCTGGTTGACCCCCGGCTGGTCGGGGCGGAACTCGTAGACGAAGCGCCAGATGACGCCGGCGCCGACCATGGAGATCGCCATGGGCAGGAAGACCAGCGCCTTGGCCAGCGACTCGAACCTGGTGCGGTCGACCAGGTAGGCGTAGACCAGTCCCAGGGCGGTGGTGATCACGGGCACCAGCACGACCCAGAGGACGGTGTTGCGCAGCACGGTCTGGAAGCCGTCCTCGGTGAAGACCGTGACGTAGTTGTCGAAGCCGATGAACTCCTCGCCCCTGCGGTCGTAGAACGAGCCGCGCACCGTCTCGAGGGCGGGGTAGACCAGGCCGAGCAGCAGCAGGGCGAGGGTGGGACCGAGGAAGCCGGCCACGACCACCCAGGTCGGCACCCGCTTCGGCCGGTCCACCGCGAGAAGGATGCCGCCCATCACGACGGCGAACAGCAGGATGGCGAACACCATCAGGGCGATCTTGTGCCCGACGGAGTTGGCCTCCAGGAACCACTGCATCGCGCTGCGCTCTCTCCTCGACCGGGGGAGGCCGGGGGATCGCGGTGGCGATCCCCCGGCTCCCGTGGGTGCAGCGGTCCCGTCAGCCGGCCGGCCGCGGGACCGTCCGGATCAGGACGCCGGCCAGGCGTTCTCGACGTCGGTCAGCACGGCCTCGCTGGACTTGTCGTTGGCGATCCAGCTGGTCAGCTCCGACCACAGCGCCCCGGCACCGATCTCGCCGGGCATCAGGTCCGAGCCGTCGAACCGGAACACCGCGTCGGGGTCCTGGAACATCTCCGCGGCCAGCTGGTCGATCGGGGACTCCAGGTTCTCCGGGTCCAGCCCGGTGTTGGCGCTGACCCAGCCCGGCCCGGAGGTCTGGGCCTTGATGTTGGCCCACTCCGGGGAGGACAGGAAGGTCTGGAACGCCTGGACGGCCGGCTCCTCGCTGAACGCGGCGGTGAACTCACCACCACCGAGGACCGGCGGGGCACCCTCGTCCCCGATGGGCGGCAGCGGGAACGCGAAGACGTCACCGTCCGGGCCGACCTCGGTGCCCTCCGGCCAGTTGGCCTGGTAGAAGGAGGCCTGGCGGTGCATCCAGCAGCTGCCGTCGAGGATCGGCAGCCCCGCGTCACCGAACTCCGTGGACGCGATGGACTGCACCTCGCCGAGTCCGCCGTTGACGAACTCGGGGTTCTTGAGGATCTCGCCGGCGGTGTTCAGGGCCTCCACCACGCGCGGGTCGTTGAACGGGATCTCGTGGTTGACCCACTGGTCGTAGACCTCCGGGCCGGCGGTGCGCAGGAGCACGTCCTCCAGCCAGTCCGTCGCCGGCCAGCCGGTGGCCTCGCCGGAGCCGATGCCGGCGCACCACGGCTTGGCGCCGGTGCCCGCGATCTCCTCGGAGAGGGCGATCATGTCGTCCCACGTCTCGGGGATCTCGTAGCCGGCCTCGTCGAACATCGACGGGGAGTACCAGACGAAGGACTTGGCGTTCGCGCCCAGCGGGGCGGCGTAGAAGGTGCCGTCGACGCTGCCGTACTCCTTCCAGCTCTCCTCCCAGTACTCGTCGACGTTCGCCTCGACCTGCTCCGGGGCGGGGACGACGGCGCCGGTCTCGACGAGCGTGCCGAGCAGACCGGGCTGCGGGATGAACGCGATGTCCGGCGCGTTGCCGCTCTGGACGCGCACGACCAGCTGCGCCTCGAACTCGCGGGAGCCCTCGTACTGGACGTCGACCCCCGTGCACTCCTCGAAGGGCACGTAGGAGTCGATGTGCGGCTGGTCCTCGGGGTCGGTGATCGAGGTGTAGACGTTGACCGTCTCGCCCTCGAGGTCGCCGAACTCCTCGTAGGGCGCGCAGTCGAGCTCGAACTCGGCGGCCTCGGCGCCGCCACCCCCGCTGTCGCCGCCGTCGATCTCGTCGGCGCCGCAGCCGGTGAGCAGCAGTGCCACACCCAGGCCGCCGGCCAGGGCCGAACGCCGGCCTCTCGCACGCATGGTCATGAGCTTCCCTTCCTCTGCGGCGTCGTCGCCGCATCGCTGGCTCTCCGCGGGCACGGTCGGCCGCGCCGGCCGGGATGCCCGCCGGGGGACCATAGCGTCGGAGCGGGCTCGGTCACGGGACGGTTCCGCAACCGTTACCAAGGCGTCACCCCCGGGTGAAGCCGCAGGTCACAGGCGGGTCACGGTTGGGGCCCGGGAGAGTCCCCGGCGCCCTCCGACCCTGGTTCGGCGCCCGTGCCGCGTGCCACAGTGGGCCGACCGTCACCGGTGCAGGAAGGAACCATGGCCACCATCACCTACGACCACGCCACGCTCGTGTACCCGGGGGCGACCCGTCCGGCGGTCGACGCGCTGGACCTGGAGATCGCGGACGGGGAGTTCCTGGTGCTCGTCGGCCCATCCGGCTGCGGCAAGTCCACGTCGCTGCGGATGCTGGCCGGCCTGGAGGAGGTGACCGACGGCTCGATCCGGATCGGCGACCGCGACGTGACCCACCTGCCGCCCAAGGACCGCGACATCGCGATGGTGTTCCAGAACTACGCGCTGTACCCGCACATGACGGTGGCCGACAACATGGGGTTCGCCCTCAAGATCGCCGGCATGCCGAAGGAGGACCGGCTGGTGCGGGTCCGGGAGGCCGCGCGGCTGCTGGACCTGGAGGACTACCTGGACCGCAAGCCGAAGGCGCTCTCCGGCGGTCAGCGCCAGCGTGTGGCGATGGGCCGCGCGATCGTGCGCCAGCCGCAGGTCTTCCTCATGGACGAGCCGCTCTCCAACCTCGACGCCAAGCTGCGGGTGCAGACCCGCACGGAGATCGCCGCCCTGCAGCGCCGCCTCGGGACGACGACGGTCTACGTCACCCACGACCAGGTCGAGGCCATGACGATGGGCGACCGGGTGGCGGTGCTCAAGGACGGTGTCCTCCAGCAGGCGGACACCCCACGCCACCTGTACGACTTCCCGGCCAACGAGTTCGTCGCCGGCTTCATCGGCTCCCCGGCGATGAACCTGGTGCAGGTCACCCTCACCGAGGGCGGCGCGTCCCTGGGTGGGCACCCCGTGCCGCTGGCCCGGGAGGTCGCCACGGCCCTCGCCCGCGAGGGCGGCGGGACGGCCACCCTCGGCTTCCGGCCCGAGGCCGTCGAGTACGTCCCCGCGGGACACGGCGTCCCGGTCGAGGTCCTGGTCGTCGAGGAGCTCGGCTCGGACGCGTTCGTCTACGGGCGCCTGGACGGCGGGACCGCCGGTGGGCGCGACGACACGCCGCTCGTCCTGCGGGCCGAGCCACGGCGGCCCCCGGCGAAGGGCGAGGTCGTGCACGTGACGATCCGCGAGGGCGAGGCGCACGTCTTCTCGGCCGCGACCGGCCTGCGGGTGGCACAGGACGGACGCTGACCTGCGCCGCGCAACCGGCGCGGTCGGCGCCTAGAGTTCGCCTGTGATCATCTCGGCCGGGCTCCTGGTGCTCGTCGGGCTCGGGCTCTTCGTCGGCGGCATCCTGACCGGGACGACCGCCTTCTACTGGGGCTGCGTCGCGGTGTGCGTCATCGCGGCGGTCCTGCTCTTCCTGGCCTGGCGGTCGATCAGCGCGGCCTCCCGGGGCGCCACCACGCAGGGGTCACCCGCGGCGTCGGCCGCCGCACCGGCGGCCTCCGCCGGCCCCGCGGCCCCGGTGGAGCCCCCGCCTGGCGGTGCCGACGCCGGCGGCCCCGCGGTCGCGACCGGGGCCACCGCGGCGGCGGCCCCCGTGGAGGAGAGCGGCGAGCCCGCGGTCGAGGAGGTCGAGGTCACCGACCTGCTGCTGGTCGTCGACCTGACCGACGAGGTGCTCGTGGTCGACGAGCACCCGCGGTACCACCTCCCCGGGTGCCGGCACCTCGCCGGACGGGAGACGATCCCGGTCCCGATCGACGAGGCCCGCACCGACGGGTTCACCCCGTGCGCGGACTGCGCCCCCGACCGGAACCTGGCCCAGCGGGCGAGGGAGCGGCGGGCGGCCCCGGGGAACTGACGCCTCAGCCGCTGGCCCGGGCGATCCAGAAGCGCAGCCCCTCCGGTCCGTCGAACCCCGACCCCTCGCCGGGCGTCCCGGCGTGGCTGGCGGAGGCGAGCACCTCCCGGTCGAGCTGCTCCCCGTGCTCGCGGAGGGCAGCGGCCATCGGACCGTCGGCGGTCCACCACAGCTCGATCCGGTCGCTGACGTCCAGGCCGCTGGACTTGCGGGCCTCCTGCACCAGGCGGACGACCTCGCGGACCAGCCCTGCCCGCTCGAGCTCCGGGGTGAGCGTCAGGTCCAGCGCCACCGTCAGCCCGTTCCCGCTGGCCACCGTCCAGCCTTCCCGGGGCGTCTCGGTGACGACGAGATCGCCGTCCTCGAGCGGGACCGTCGCGCCGTCCACCTCGACGGTCGCCGTGCCGGCGCGGTAGGCGGCGGTGAGCTCCGCGGCGTCGGCGGCGGCCACGGCCCGTGCCACGGCCTGCACCTGCTTGCCCAGCCGCCGGCCCACGGCGCGGAAGTCCACCTTCAGGCTGACGTCGACCAGGCCGCCCTCCGCGGCCTGCAGCTCGGCCACGTCGACGACGTTGAGCTCGTCGGCCACCTCCGCCACCAGGTCACGGGGGAGGGCGGACCAGCCCGGCGCTGCCACGATCGCCCGGCCCAGCGGCTGACGGGTGCGCACCTTCGCCGACGTCCGGGCCGACCGGCCCAGCTCCACGAGGCGGCGGACGAGGTCCACCTGCGCCACCAGCGCGTCGTCGCGGGCCCCCTCGTCGACCGCCGGCCACGCGGCCAGGTGCACCGAGTCCGGTGCGGCCGCGCCGTCGCCGCGGCCGCCCAGGCCCGGGAGCACCGCGCGGGCCCAGACCTCCTCGGTGACGAACGGCGTGAACGGGGCCATGAGCCGGGTGAGCCCGTCGAGCACCTCGTGCAGCGTGCCCAGCGCGGCCGGGTCGCCGTCCCAGAACCGGCGCCGGGAGCGGCGCACGTACCAGTTGGACAGGTCGTCGACGAACCGGGCGATCAGCCGGCCGGCGCCCTGGGTGTCGAAGTCCTCCAGCGCCGCGGTGACCCCGTCGGTCACCGCGGCGAGCTCGGCCAGCGCCCACCGGTCCAGCAGCGGTCGATCGGCCCTCGGGGGCGGGGGAGCGGCCGCCGGGTCCCAGCTGTTGGCCTCGGCGTACAGGGTGAAGAAGCTGGCGGTGTTCCAGTAGGTCAGGAGCACCTTGCGGACGACCTCGGACAGCGTCTCGTGGCCGACCCGGCGGGCCGACCACGGCGAGCCGCCGGCGAGCATGAACCAGCGGACGGCATCGGCGCCGTGCCGGTCCATCAGCGGGATGGGCTCGAGGATGTTGCCCAGGTGCTTGCTCATCTTGCGGCCGTCCTCGGCCAGGATGTGGCCGAGGCACAGCACGTTCTCGTAGGAGCTCCGCTCGAACACCAGCGTGCCCACGGCCATCAGCGTGTAGAACCAGCCGCGGGTCTGGTCGATGGCCTCGGCGATGAACTGCGCGGGGTAGGACGCCTCGAACTCGGCCCGGTTCCGGTGCGGTGCGCCCCACTGCGCGAACGGCATCGACCCGGAGTCGTACCAGGCGTCGATGACCTGCCGGACCCGGCGGAACGTGCCCTCCTCACCGGGGAGGGTGAAGGTGACCTCGTCGATGAACGGCCGGTGCGGGTCCAGGTCGGAGAGGTCCCGGCCGGTCAGCTCCGACAGCTCGGCCAGTGAGCCGACGGCGACCATCCGGCCCGGGTCGGCGTCGTTGCGCCAGATCGGCAGCGGCGTGCCCCAGTACCTGTCGCGGGAGAGCGCCCAGTCGACGTTGTTGGTCAGCCAGTCGCCGTAGCGGCCGTTCTTGATGCTCTCGGGGTACCAGTTCGTCTTCTCGTTCTCGGCGAGCAGCTGGTCCTTGATCTGGCTGGTCCGGATGTACCAGGACGGCTGCGCGTAGTACATCAGCGGCGTGTGGCAGCGCCAGCAGTGCGGATAGCTGTGCTCGTAGCGCAGCTCCCGGAACAGCACGCCGCAGTTCTTCAGGTCCTCGACCAGCGCGGCGTCCGCGGCCTTGAAGAAGTGCCCACCGACCAGGGGCACCTCGGCGAGGAAGTGCCCGCTCGGGTCGATCGGGTTCACCACCGGCAGCCCGTAGCCCCGGCAGACGGCGAGGTCCTCGGCGCCGAACGCGGGGGACTGGTGCACCAGCCCCGTGCCGTCCTCGGTGGTCACGTAGTCGGCGAGGACGACGAAGTGCGACCCCTGCTCGGGCAGGTCGGCCTCGGGGAAGGCGACCAGCTCGAAGGGCCGCTGGTAGTGCACGTACTCCCAGTCCCGCCCGGTGGTGCGGGCGAGCACCTCGACGTCCTCACCGAGCACCGCGGTCAGCAGCGGCTCGGCGACGACGAACGTGCCGGCGGTCGGACCGTCGCCGGGCACGCGCGCCACGACGTAGGTCACGTCCGGGTGGACGGCGACGGCGGTGTTGGACGGCAGCGTCCACGGCGTCGTCGTCCAGACGAGCAGGTCGGCCTTCCCCGCCCACTCGCCGGTGGTGATCGGCAGCCGGACGTAGACCGAGGGGTCGGTGAGGGTCTCGTACCCCTGGGCGACCTCGTGGTCGCTCAGCCCGGTGCCGCAGCGCGGGCAGTAGGGCGCCACCCGGTGGTCCTCGACCAGCAGCCCCTTGTCGAAGATCTGCTTGAGCGACCACCAGACGCTCTCGATGTAGGCGGGGTCCATCGTCCAGTAGGCCGTGGACATGTCGACCCAGTAGCCCATCCGCCGGGTCAGCTCGGAGAACGAGTCCACGTGCCGCTCGACCGACTCCCGGCACCGGGCGTTGAACTCGGCGATCCCGTAGCGCTCGATGTCGGGCTTGCCGGCGAAGCCGAGCTCCTGCTCGACGGCGATCTCGACCGGCAGGCCGTGGCAGTCCCACCCGGCGCGGCGGGGGACGGAGAAGCCCTGCATCGTCTTGAACCGGGGGAAGACGTCCTTGAACGCCCGGGCCTCGATGTGGTGCGTCCCCGGCCGGCCGTTCGCCGTGGGCGGGCCCTCGTAGAAGACCCACTGCGGCCGGCCGGCGGTGGCCTCCAGCGATCGGGCGAAGACCTTGTCGTCCTCCCAGCGCCGCAGGATCTGCTGCTCCATGGCCGGGAGGTCGACCTGCGGGGGCAGCGCGGCGAAGGGACCGGCGGGGGAAGGAGAACTCACGGCGCCCATTCTCCCCGACCCGCCAAACGGGTTGCGGGGCACGTCCGCAGCGGCGGCGGTGGGCGTCTTCCCGTACGGGAGACTGGCCCCATGGACGGCGCCCGGTGAACACCACGGTCACCGTGGCCATGGCGGCCGGCGCCGTCGTCGTGCTCGTCGCCGCCGTCGCCCTGCGGCTGGCCGACCGGCTCGGGTTGCCGAGCCTGCTGATCTACCTCGGCATCGGCCTGGCGATCGGGGAGGCCGGGCTGGGGGTGAACTTCGACGACGCCGAGCTCACCCAGAACCTCGGCGTGGCCGCCCTGGTGATCATCCTCGCCGAGGGTGGTCTGACCACCCGCTGGACCGACGTCCGTCGCGCCATCGGCCCGGGGCTGACCCTGGCCACCGTCGGGGTGGCCGTGAGCGTGGGGATCACGGCCGCGGTCACCGTCTGGCTGCTCGGTGCCACCTGGGGCTTCGCCCTCCTCCTGGCCGCGGTGATCGGCTCCACCGACGCGGCGGCGGTGTTCGCGGCCCTGCGCCGGCTCCCGCTGCCGCGCCGGCTCGCCGCCGCCCTCGAGGCCGAGAGCGGGCTCAACGACGCCCCGGCCATCCTGCTCGTCACGACGCTCGCCGCCTACCTGACCGACTCCGACGCCGCGGTCTGGTGGCTGGTGGTCCTGCAGGTCGTCGGCCAGCTGGTCGGCGGCGCGGTGCTGGGCGTCGCGATCGGCCTGGGCGGCGCCGAGCTGCTCCGCCGGTCCGCGCTGCCCCTCGCGGGCTTCTACCCGCTGGCGATGCTCGCGCTGTGCGTGCTGGCCTTCTCCGTCGCCACCCTGGCGGCCACCTCGGGCATCGTCGCGGTCTACCTCGCCGGCGTGGTGCTCGGCAACGCCGCCCTGCCGCACCGCTCGGCCAGCATCGGCTTCGCGGAGGGCATGGCGTCGCTGGCCCAGATCGGCCTCTTCGTGCTCCTGGGTCTGCTGGCCTCGCCCTCCCGGTTGCTCGACGCCCTGGGGCCGGCCCTGGTGGTCGGCGGGGCCCTGCTGCTGGTGGCGCGGCCGGTCTCGGTCGTGGTCAGCCTGGCCGCCTTCCGCTGGCCGTGGGCGCAGCAAGCCTTCGTCTCCTGGGCGGGGCTGCGCGGCGCCGTCCCCATCGTCCTGGCGACCTTCCCCCTCACCGCGGGCGTGCCGGGCGCGGAGAACATCTTCGACACGGTGTTCGTGCTGGTCGTCGTCTTCACCCTGGTGCAGGGCTGGTCGCTGCCGTGGGTGGCCCGGCGGCTCCGGATCGCCGCACCGGTCACGCCGAGGGACGTGGACGTGGAGTCGGCTCCGCTGGAGGAGCTCGACGCCGACCTGATGCAGCTGACCGTGCCGGCCGGCTCCCGGCTGCACGGGGTGTACCTGCCCGAGCTGCGGCTGCCCGAGGACGCGGCGGTGGTGCTGATCGTGCGGGAGGGCCGCGCGTTCGTCCCCGACGAGACGACCCGGCTGATGCGCGGCGACCAGGCGCTGCTGGTCTCGGCCCGGCGGTCGAGGCCGGAGGCCGAGCGGCGGCTGCGGGCGGTCAGCCGGGCCGGGCGGCTGGCCAGCTGGCGCGGCGAGGACGGCCGGGCCACCGGGCTGGACTGACGAAGGACCACCCTTCCCCCCACGCCTCGCGCGCTCGGCGGGGGCCCCTGAAGTGTGGCCGTTCCAGGACGTCACCAGGCTCGGCGCGGGCCCCTGGAGGGTGGCCGTTCCAGGACGTCGCCGCGCGGGCGGCGGGCCCAGCAGGAGGGACGCCGCCGTGGCATCGTGAGCGCGACGGCGACCTTCACGGGTGGGAGCGCGGACATGCGGTTCCTGTTCAGGCCCCCCGCCGCCGAGGCGACGGGCCTGCTGAGCCTGCCCTGGGAGCGTCCGCTGGCCGAGTGGGACCCGGAGCTGCTGCTCGAGGTGCCCCAGCGGGGCATCTCGCGGCACGTGGTGCGGTTCGTGGCCACCGGCGGGCAGGTCTTCGCCCTCAAGGAGATCACCGAGCGCCTGGCCCGCCACGAGTACGCCCTGCTGGGCCGGTTCGAGGAGGAGGGCCTGCCGACGGTCTCCGTGCTGGGGATCTGCGTCGACCGGCCGGACGACCAGGAGGCGATCCTGGTGACCCGGTACCTCGAGTACTCGATGTCCTACCGGTGGCTGTTCTCCAGCCCGCGGGCCGAGCACTCCGCCGAGCGGCTCCTCGACACGATGGTGGAGCTGCTGGTCCGGCTGCACCTGGCCGGCATCTTCTGGGGTGACTGCTCGCTGTCCAACACGCTGTTCCGGCCGGACGCCGGGGCGCTGGCGGCCTACCTGGTCGACGCCGAGACCGCGGAGCGCTACCCCGCGCTGTCGCCCGGCCAGCGCGCCTACGACGTCGACCTGGCCCGGGAGCGGGTGGGTGCGGAGCTGCTGGACCTGCAGTTCGGTGGCCTCCTGCCCGAGGGCATCGACCCGATCGAGGTCGCCGCGGGCCTGCCCGGGCGCTACGAGGCGCTGTGGGAGGAGGTGACCGCCGAGCAGGTGTTCGGGGTCGAGGAGCAGCAGTGGCGGATCACCGAGCGGCTGCGGCGGCTCAACGACCTCGGCTTCGACGTCGGCGAGGTCGAGCTGATCACCTCGCCGGAGGGCGCGAAGCTGCGGGTGGAGACGCGGGTCGCCGAGCCCGGTCAGCACCGCCGGGAGCTGCTGCGGCTGACCGGCCTGGAGGTGCAGGAGCGGCAGGCCCGGCGGCTGCTCAACGACATCGTCGCCTACCGCGCCCACCTGGAGCAGACCGAGGGGCACCCGGTGACCGACGCGTTCGCCGCCCACCGCTGGCTGGTCGAGGTGTACCAGCCGGTGGTGGACGCGGTCCCGCGCGAGCTGGCCGGCCGGCTGGCGCCGGCGGAGGTGTTCCACGAGGTGCTCGAGCACCGGTGGTTCCTGTCGGAGCAGGCCCAGCGCGACGTCGGGACGGCGGAGGCGACGACGTCCTACATCGCCCACGTCCTGCCGCGGACGCCCAAGGAGGTCACCACCCCGTCGGTCGCGGCGGAACTGACGCCGGGCGCCGGGAGAGGGGTCCCGAGGCAGGAACCGACGACCTGATCACGGCACCGTAACGGTTCGAATTGACACCCCTGGTGACCTGCACCACGCTCCGAGGACCTCGGTGATCAACCGTCGCAGACGCGCCAACGGAGGCGATGCGCAGTGCCCTACGCGGCTGGCAAGGAAGCGCCCGGGACGAGGGCGAAAACGATGCGACCGGCGGCGCGGGGGAGGTCCCGACGAGGTGTGGCCGGCGCGGCCGCTCTCCTCGTCACCGCCGGCACGCTCGCCGCGTGCGGCAGCGATGGCGGAGGCGCCTCCACGCTCACCTGGTACATCAACCCCGACGCGGGTGGGCAGGCGGAGATCGCCGACCGGTGCACGGAGGCCGCCGGTGGGCGCTACACGATCGAGACGGCGCTGCTGCCGCGCGACGCCGCCTCGCAGCGCGAGCAGCTGATCCGCCGGCTCGCGGCCAACGACAACTCCATCGACCTGATGAGCCTGGACCCGCCGTTCATCCCGGAGTTCGCGCAGGCAGGCTTCCTGGCCCCGGTGCCGGAGGACGTGGCCGAGGCGGTCACCGAGGACGTCGTGGACAGCGCGGTCGAGGGGTCCACCTGGGACGACGAGCTGGTCGCCGTCCCGTTCTGGGCGAACACCCAGGTGCTCTGGTACCGGGAGTCGGTGGCCGAGGCCGCCGGGCTGGACATGTCCGAGCCCGTGACGTGGGAGCAGATCGTCCAGGCGGCCGAGGAGACCGGCACGCTCGTCGGCGCCCAGGGCACCCGCGCCGAGTCGCTCACCGTGTGGTTCAACGCCCTCATCGAGTCCGCCGGCGGCGAGATCATCACCGACCCATCGCCGGAGGACCCGGCGCAGATCGAGCTGGGGCTCACCTCGGACGCGGCGGTGCGTGCGGCGGAGGTCATGCAGATGGTCGCGGAGTCCGACGCGGCCGGCGCCGCCTTCTCGACGTCGAACGAGGACTCCACCGCCACCGGCTTCGAGAGCGAGAACGGCGGCTTCCAGGTCAACTACCCGTTCGTCTACCCCCGCGCGCTGGGGGCGGCGGAGGCCGGGACCCTCGACCCGTCGGTGCCGGAGGACTACGCCGCGACGATCTACCCCCGGGTGGACGAGGACGAGCCGGCCGCCCCGCCCTACGGCGGGATCAACCTCGGGGTCAGCGCCTTCAGCGAGAGCCCCGAGCTCGCCTACGAGGCGGCCGAGTGCATCGTCTCCGACGAGAACCAGGCCTACTACTTCGTGACCAACGGCAACCCGGCGTCGTCCACCGCGGTGTACGACGACCCCGAGGTGCTCGAGGCCTTCCCGATGGCCCCGGTGATCCGGGAATCGCTGGAGCTGGCCGCGCCGCGGCCGCAGACGCCGTACTACAACGAGATCTCGGTCGGGATCCAGCGCAGCTACCACCCGCCGTCGGCCGTCGACCCGGGGGAGACCGGTGAGCAGGCCAGCGAGCTGATCAACGCGGTGCTGGCGAAGGAGGACCTGCTGTGAGTACCACGACGCTCCCCCCGACCAAGAAGACCGAGCCGAAGTCGGCGCCGAAGGCCGCCATCAGCGACCGGGCCCGCAGCGAGCGCAAGCTCGGCTGGCTGCTGGCCGGGCCGGCGTTCCTGGTCATGCTGCTGGTGACCGCCTACCCGATCCTGCAGGCCACGTACGAGTCGCTGTTCGACTTCCGGCTCACCGACCCGGAGAACCGCTCGTTCGTCGGGCTGAGCAACTACTGGGTGATCCTCACCGACTCGCTGTGGTGGCAGTCGATCGGCGTCACCGCCTTCATCACGGTGGTGACGGTCGCCGTCGAGCTGGTCCTGGGCTTCGCGCTCGCGCTGGTGATGGTCAAGGCGCTCCGGGCGCTGCGGCCGGTCCTCCGCGCGGCGATCCTCATCCCGTACGCGGTCATCACCGTCGTCTCGGCGTTCGCCTGGCAGTTCGCCTTCGACATCCAGTCCGGCTTCGTGAACTCGTGGTTCGCCTGGCTGCCCGGCGTCTCGGAGAACACCGACTGGTTCGGTGACCGCTGGACGGCGCTGCTGGTCATCTGCCTGGCCGAGATCTGGAAGACCACGCCGTTCATCTCGCTGCTCCTGCTCGCCGGCCTGGCCCAGGTGCCCGAGGTGCTGCAGGAGGCGGCCAAGGTCGACGGCGCGACCCGGTGGCAGCGGATGTGGCGGGTGACGCTCCCGAACATGAAGGCGGCGATCATGGTGGCGCTGCTCTTCCGCACCCTCGACGCGTTCCGGGTGTTCGACAGCATCTTCATCATGACCAACGGCGCGAACGGCACCGAGTCGGTCTCGTTCCTGGCCTACCGGCAGACCATCGCGCGGCTGGAGATCGGCCTGGGGTCCGCGGTGTCGGTGCTGCTCTTCCTCGCGGTCGTGCTGATCGCCTTCTCCTTCATCAAACTTTTCAGGGTCGACCTGTCCCAGGCTCGGGGGGAGTAGTCCATGTCCACGCGGAAGAAAGTCCTCTGGGGCGTCGGCAGCGCACTGATCATCGTCTACTGCCTGTTCCCGATCGCCTGGATCGTCTCGGTCTCCCTCAAGGCGCCCAGCGACCTGTCCAACGAGAGCTTCCTGCCCTCGGAGGTGACCTGGCAGAACTACGAGCTCATCCTCACCGGCGGTGCCAGCGACCTGTTCCTGCCGGCGTTGCGCAACTCCTTCGGCATCTGCCTGATCGCCACGGCGATCTCCTGCCTGCTGGCGATGTTCGCCGCCTACGCCATCGCCCGGCTGGACTTCCCGGGCAAGAAGCTGATCCTGTCCACCGCCCTGGCGGTGGCGATCTTCCCGGTGATCTCGATCGTGACGCCGCTGTTCAACCTGTGGCGCAACATCGGCCTGTACGACACCTGGCCCGGGCTGATCATCCCGTACCTGTCGTTGACGCTGCCCATCTCGATCTGGACGATGTCGGCGTTCTTCCGCGAGATCCCGTGGGAGATGGAGCAGGCGGCGCAGGTCGACGGCGCCACCACCTGGCAGGCGTTCCGCAGGGTGATCGTCCCGCTGGCGGCCCCGGGCGTGTTCACCACGGCGATCATCGCGTTCTTCATCGCCTGGAACGACTTCATCTACGGCATCTCGCTCACCTCCACGGAGGCGGCCCGCCCGGTGCCCGCGGCACTGGGCCTGTTCACGGGCGCCTCCCAGTTCGAGGAACCGACCGGCGCCATCTCGGCCGCCGCGGTGATCGTCACGATCCCCGTCGTCGTCCTGGTGCTCCTCTTCCAGCGGCGCATCGTCGCCGGCCTCACCAACGGCGCGGTCAAGGGCTGATCGCCATGACCGCGGCCGCGATCCCGACCTCCCGATCCACATCCCACCGAGGGGACGAGCACTGATGGCCTCCATCGACATGAAGAACATCGTCAAGAAGTACGGCGACGGCTTCCCGGCGGTGAACGACGTCAGCCTCGACATCGCCGACGGCGAGTTCATGATCCTCGTCGGCCCGTCCGGGTGCGGGAAGTCGACCCTGCTCCGGATGATCGTCGGCCTCGAGGACATCACCAGCGGGGACATGGTCATCGGCGGCAAGCGGGTCAACGACCTCGCGCCGCGTGACCGCAACCTGTCGATGGTGTTCCAGAACTACGCGCTCTACCCGCACATGACGGTGTACGAGAACATCGCCTTCCCGTTGCGGCTGTCCAAGACGCCCGACGACGAGGTGCGCCGCCGGGTGACCGAGGCCTCCGACGTGCTCGAGCTGAAGGAGCACCTCGAGCGCAAGCCGGCCAACCTCTCCGGTGGCCAGCGCCAGCGCGTCGCGATGGGGCGCGCCATCGTCCGCCAGGCCGAGGCGTTCCTCTTCGACGAGCCGCTGTCGAACCTCGACGCCAAGCTGCGCGGCCAGATGCGCACCGAGATCTCCCGGCTGCAGCGCCGCCTGGGCATCACCACGGTCTACGTCACCCACGACCAGACCGAGGCCATGACGCTCGGGGACCGGGTCTGCGTCCTGCGCAAGGGCAAGATCCAGCAGGTCGCCTCCCCCCGGGAGCTCTACGAGCAGCCGGTCAACCTCTTCGTCGCGGGCTTCATCGGCTCCCCGCCGATGAACTTCCTGCCGGCCACCCCCGAGGGCAACCGGCTGAAGACCCCCTTCGGGGACGTCGAGCTCGACGAGAAGCGGGCCGAGGCCGTCGCCGGCCACGACCTGCTGCTCGTCGGCATCCGGCCGGAGTACTTCGAGGACGCGTCGCTGGTCGACGAGGCCAAGCGGCCGCTGGGCTCGGTGTTCCGCGCCCGGGTCGACGTCACCGAGTGGCTCGGCGACTCGCAGTACGCCTACATCCCCTACGAGGCGCCCGAGTCGATCCAGAGCCAGATGCGCGAGCTGTCGAAGGAGCTGGACTCCGAGGAGCTGCGCACCCAGGCCATCGTGTCCATCGACGCCACCAGCCGGATCCGGGAGGGCCGCGAGGCGGAGTTCTGGCTCGACAGCCGGAAGGTGCACGTCTTCGACCCGGAGTCGGGGGACAACCTCACCCGCGACGCCGAGGCCGGCGCCGAGCTCACCCGGCTGGCGAGCCAGGACCGGGTCGAGCAGCTCGAGGAGTCGCAGGGCCGGGCGGGGACGAGCCAGCAGACCGGCGGTGCCACGGCCGCCTCGGCCTGACCGCGGCAGCTATCGTCGGGGGACGGCGGCCGCGGGGCCGCCGTCTCCCGACGAGCCGAGGAGCGCGTCCTGAGCGACCAGCCCGACCCCTCGGGGGCCCCTGTCGGCGGACCCCGACGCCGGCCCCGGACCCGGCTGCTGCTCCTGCTCGCCGCCGGAGTCCTCGTGCTCGACCTGGCCACCAAGCTGGTCGTGGTGGCCACGATCGAGCCGGGTGCGGACATCCGGGTGCTCGGCGGCGTGCTCTACCTGACGAACCTGCGCAACACCGGGGCGGCCTTCTCCTTCGCCGCGGGCTTCACCGTCGTGTTCTCCCTGGTCGCCGCGGCCGTGGCCGTGGTGATCGTCCGGACGGCGCGGCGGCTGTTCTCCACCGCCTGGGCGGTGACGCTCGGCCTGGTCCTCGGGGGCGCGCTGGGGAACCTGATCGACCGCGTGTTCCGCGACCCGGGATTCCTGCGCGGGGGAGTGGTCGACTTCCTCTCGGTGTTCGGGCCCGACGGCAGCGTCTTCCCGGTGTTCAACGTCGCCGACTCCGCGATCGTGTGCGGCGGCATCCTGGGCGTCCTGCTGGCGCTGCGCGGGATCGAGTTCGACGGCTCGACGGGCAAGGACCAGGCGCCGGCCCGCGACGCCGCCTGAACGGCGCCCGGCCGCGGGCGCGTCACAATGGGGAGCGTGAGCACCCCTGCACCCGGAACGACGCGCGCGCTGCCGGTGCCCGACGGGCTGGAGGGGCAGCGGGTCGACCAGGCCCTCTCCCGGCTCTTCGGCCTGACCAGGACGGCGGCCGCCGACCTGGCCGACGCCGGGAACGTCGTCGTCGACGGGCGCGTCCGCGGCAAGGGCGACCGGCTGACCGGCGGCAGCTGGCTCGAGGTCGAGCTGCCCCCGCCCCCGGGCGAGCCGGCCGCGCCCCGGCCGGTCGTCGGGATGACGATCCTGCACGACGACGACGACATGGTGGTGGTCGACAAACCCGTCGGCGTCGCCGCCCACCCCAGCCCGGGCTGGGACGGGCCCACCGTCATCGGCGGCCTCGCGGCGGCCGGCTACCGGATCTCCACCTCCGGGGCCGCCGAACGGCAGGGCGTGGTGCACCGGCTGGACGCCGCGACGACCGGCGTGATGGTGGTCGCCAAGAGCGAGCGCGCCTACACCGCCCTCAAGGCGGCGTTCAAGGAGCGGACCGTCGAGAAGGGCTACCACGCCCTGGTGCAGGGGCACCCAGACCCGTCGCGGGGCACGATCGACGCGCCCATCGACCGGCACCCCCGGCACGACTGGCGGTTCGCGGTGGTGCAGGGCGGACGCCCCTCGGTGACGCACTACGAGGTGATGGAGGCGTTCCCGGCCGCCAGCCTGGTCGACATCCGGCTGGAGACGGGGCGCACGCACCAGATCCGGGTGCACTTCTCCGCGCTGCGCCATCCCTGCGTGGGGGACACCACCTACGGCGCGGACCCGACGCTGGCCGCGCGCCTCGGCGTGCAGCGCCAGTGGCTGCACGCGGTGCGGCTGGGGCTCCCGCACCCCGCCGACGGCCGCTTCGTCGAGTTCACCAGCGAGTACCCCGACGACCTCGCCGGCGCGCTGGCCCTGCTGCGCGCGGAGGCCTGAGCCCGGCGTGAGCGACCTGCCGGTCTCCCTCGCCGACTTCGGCCCCGCGGCGTTCGCGGCGGTCGTGGTGGCGGGCTACCTGGTGATCGGCGAGCCGATGGTCGGCAACGTGCTGCACCGCCGGTTCGAGGGGCGGCTGCGCACCGACCCCGGCGCCCGCCGCTCCTTCTACGGCCGGCTGCTCGTGCTCGAGTGGGGCCTGGCCGTGCTCGTCCTGGTGGTGTGGCTCTCGTCCCCGGGCGTGGACGCGGCCGCGGTGGGGTTGCGCCTGCCGCCGGAGTGGCCGGGCCCGCTGACCACCGTGCTGCTCGTGCTGGTGCTCCTGTTCGTCGCCGTCTCGACGCGGGCGCTGCGCGGCGGGGCGCTGCTCGAGGCGGCCAGGCCGGTCCACCGGCCGGGAGAGGGCCGCCACGCCGAGGCGCCCGGTCAGGCGACGCTCGCCCTGCTGCCGCGCACGGCCGGTGAACGGCGGCTGTTCACGCTGGTCGGGATCACCGCCGGCGTGTGCGAGGAGTGGCTGTACCGGGGGTTCTTCCTCGCGGTGGTCGCCGCGCTGTCCGGGGGGCTGCCGACCGGCGTCCTGGTCGGTGTCGCGGCGGCCGCCTTCGGCCTGGCGCACGCCTACCAGGGCCCGGCCGGGATCGTGACCACCGGCGTGCTGGGCGGGATCATGGCCGCGATCTACCTGGACACCGGGTCCCTGCTGCTGCCCGTCCTGCTGCACGCGCTGATCGACCTGCGCTTCCTCCTGGTGCCGGCCGCGGCACTGCCCGCCGGGCGGCCGGGATGACACCGTCGGCGACCGTGATGACGCCCGCCGAGTGGCCGGAGGTGACCGCCCTGCGCACCCGCGTCTTCGTCGGGGAGCAGGGCGTCCCGGCCGAGATCGAGCAGGACGCCGCCGACGCGACGGCGGTCCACGTGCTGAGCCGCGACGAGGCGGGCGCGGTGGCCGCCACCGGCCGGCTGCTCCTGCGCGGCGACGGCACGGCCACGATCGGCCGGATGGCGACCGACGCCGCGGCCCGTGGGCGGGGGCACGGCGCGGCCGTCCTCGCCGAGCTGCACCGACAGGCCGCCCTGCGCGGCGTGCACACCACGGAGCTGCACGCCCAGGTGACCGCGCGCGGCTTCTACGAGCGCACCGGGTACGTGGCCGAGGGGGCCGAGTACGAGGAGGCGGGTATCGCGCACGTCACGATGCGCCGCACCGCGGCGGACGCCGGACGGCCGTGACGGAGCGGTCCGCCTGTGAGAAGACACGTCCTGTCAGACCCTCGGAGTAGACCTCCGGGAGTGCGAGGATCGACCCACCGCCCCCGCACCACCGAACGCAGGCACCCGTATCCACCGGTCTTCCCCACCGGTCGCCTGCCGGAGCACCTCCCGGCGGGCACGCACGACCACTGAGGAGCACCGACCAGCCGTGAGCAGTTCGTCCGACTCGTTCGCGCACCTGCACGTCCACACCGAGTACTCGATGCTGGACGGCGCGGCCAAGCTGCCCGAGGTCACCGCGGCCGCGGCGGCGCAGGGCATGCCGGCACTGGCGATGACCGACCACGGCAACGTCTTCGGCGCCTACGACTTCTACAAGCAGGCCGTCGCGGCCGGGGTGAAGCCGATCATCGGCATGGAGGGCTACTACACGCCCGGGTCCCGCTTCGACCGCGCGCCGTTCGACTTCGGCGACAAGCTCCTCGACGAGGAGGGCGACGGCGGGAACAACCGCGGCAAGGCCGCCTACACCCACATGACGCTGCTGGCCCGGACGACCGAGGGGATGCACAACCTCTTCCGCATCTCGTCGCTGGCCAGCCTCGAGGGGCAGTACCGCAAGCCGCGCTTCGACCGCGACCTGCTGGAGCGCTACGGGAAAGGCCTCATCGCCACCACCGGCTGCCCGTCGGGCGAGGTGAACATGTGGCTGCGGGCCGGCAAGGAGGACCGCGCCCGGCAGGCGGCCGCGGACTTCCAGGACATCTTCGGCAAGGAGAACTTCTACGCCGAGATCATGGACCACGGCCTGTCCATCGAGAAGCAGACCAAGCCGGCCCTGCTGGCGATCGCCGCGGACCTCGGCATCCCGCTGCTCGCCACCAACGACCTGCACTACACGCACAAGGAGGACGCGCAGGCGCACGACGCGCTGCTGTGCATCCAGACCGGCTCGCGGCTGAACGAGACCAACCGCTTCCGCTTCAACGGGGACGGCTACTACCTCAAGAGCGCCGCCGAGATGCGTGCGCTGTTCAGCGACATGCCCGAGGCGTGCGACAACACGCTGCTGGTCGCCGAGCAGTGCGAGGTGACCTTCACCGAGGGCGCCGACCTCATGCCGCGCTTCCCGCTGCCGCCGGGGGAGGACGAGACCTCCTGGTTCGTCAAGGAGGTCGAGCGCGGGCTGCACAAGCGCTGGCCGGGCGGCATCCCCGACCACGTGCGCAAGCAGGCCGACTACGAGGTCGGGATCATCTGCCAGATGGGCTTCCCGGGGTACTTCCTCGTGGTCGCCGACTTCATCAACTGGGCCAAGGACAACGGCATCCGGGTGGGCCCCGGGCGCGGGTCGGCCGCCGGGTCGCTGGCCGCGTACGCGATGGGCATCACCGACCTCGACCCGCTGGCGCACGGGCTGATCTTCGAGCGGTTCCTCAACCCCGAGCGCGTCTCCATGCCCGACGTCGACATCGACTTCGACGACCGCCGGCGGGGCGAGGTCATCCGCTACGTGTCGGAGAAGTACGGCGAGGAGCGGGTCAGCCAGATCGTCACCTACGGGACGATCAAGGCCAAGGCCGCGATCAAGGACGCCGCACGGGTGCTCGACCGCCCGTACTCGGTCGGCGACGAGCTGACCAAGCTCATGCCACCCGGTGTGATGGGCAAGGACATCCCGCTGTCGGGGATCTTCGACCCGGCCCACCCCCGGTACAAGGAGGCCACGGAGTTCCGGGCCCGGTACGAGTCCGACCCGGGCGCCGCCGAGGTCGTCGACCAGGCCCGCAAGCTCGAGGGCCTGAAGCGGCAGTGGGGCGTGCACGCCGCCGGCGTGATCATCGGCCGGCACCCGCTCATCGACAGCATCCCGATCATGCGCCGGGAGTCCGACGGCGCCGTCATCACGCAGTTCGACTACCCGACCTGCGAGACGCTCGGCCTGCTCAAGATGGACTTCCTCGGCCTGCGCAACCTCACCGTCCTCGACGACGCGCTGCGCAACATCGTGCTGAACGGCAAAGAGCCGGTCGACCTGGACGACATCAGCAAGGACCTCACCGACAAGGCCACCTACGAGCTCCTCGGCCGGGGTGACACGCTCGGCGTCTTCCAGTTCGACGGCGGCCCGATGCGCTCGCTCCTGCGCCTCATGCGGCCGGACAACTTCGAGGACATCTCCGCGGTCGGCGCCCTCTACCGGCCCGGCCCGATGGGCGCCAACTCGCACACCAACTACGCGCTGCGCAAGAACGGCCAGCAGGAGATCACCCCGATCCACCCGGAGCTCGCCGAGCCGCTCGAGGAGATCCTGGGCCAGACGTACGGCCTGATCGTCTACCAGGAACAGGTCATGGCGATCGCGCAGAAGGTGGCCGGGTACTCCCTCGGCAAGGCCGACCTGCTGCGCCGCGCGATGGGCAAGAAGAAGAAGTCGGTCCTGGACGCGGAGTTCGTCGGGTTCGAGGCCGGGATGAAGGCCAACGGCTTCTCCGGCGCGGCGATCAAGACGCTCTGGGACATCCTCGTCCCCTTCGCCGACTACGCGTTCAACAAGGCGCACTCGGCGGCGTACGGGCTGATCTCCTACTGGACGGCCTACCTCAAGGCCAACTACCCGGCCGAGTACATGGCCGGGCTGCTCACCAGCGTCGGCGACGACAAGGACCGCCGCCCGATCTACCTGGCCGAGTGCCGCCGGATGGGCATCAAGGTCCTCCCGCCCGACGTGAACGAGTCCTCGTGGGATTTCACCGCCGTCGGCACCGACATCCGCTTCGGCATGGCCTCGGTGCGCAACGTCGGGACCAACGTCGTCGACTCCATCGTCCGGGCCCGCGAGGCGAAGGGGCCGTTCAAGGACTTCGCCGACTTCATGCGCAAGATCGACACGGTGGCCTGCAACAAGAAGGTCATCGAGTCCCTGGCCAAGGCCGGCGCCTTCGACTCCCTGGGCCACTCCCGCCAGGGCATCGTCGCCGTCCACGCCCAGGCCGTCGACTCCGCGATGGGGCTCAAGCGCAAGGAGGCCGAGGGCCAGTTCGACCTGTTCGGCAGCTTCGGCGACGGCGCGGCCGCCGAGGACGACCCCTTCGGCAGCGCCCTCGACATCACCATCCCGACGGCCGACTGGTCGAAGAGCGAGCGGCTGGTGTTCGAGCGGGACATGCTCGGCCTCTACGTGTCCGACCACCCGCTGCACGGCGTGGAACACGTGCTCACCACCCACGCCGACACCCCGATCGCCGAGATCAACGCCGGGGGGGTGGAGGACGGCGCGAACGTCACCATCGCCGGCATCCTCACCGCCGTGGGACCGCGCACCAACAAGCAGGGCGCTCCGTGGGCGATCGCCACCCTGGAGGACCTCGAGGCCGGCATCGAGGTGCTGTTCTTCCCCAAGACGTGGGCCCAGGTGTCGGACAAGATCGTCCGCGACCAGATCGTCGCCATCAAGGGCCGGATCAGCCGGCGCGACGACCAGCCCTCGCTGTTCGCCTCCGAGGTCAGCGTCCCCGAGCTGACCGAGGGCCCGCGCGGCCCGGTGCTGGTCTCGATGCCTGCGGGGCGGTGCACGCCGCCGGTCGTGGAGCGGCTGCGCGAGGTGCTGGGCAGCCACCCCGGCACCACCGAGGTGCAGCTGAAGCTCATCAACGGCAGCCGGGAGACGGTGCTCCGCCTCGACCAGGGGCTGCGGGTCCGCCCCAGCACGGCCCTCATGGGGGACATCAAGGCGCTGCTGGGCCCGACCAGCGTGGCGATCCTGTGACCGGCCCGGACCGGCCGCCGGCCAGGCGCCTGCCAGCAAGCCGATGTTCACTGGGGCGGTGACCCACCCCGCGCCCCCCACCGACGTGCCGTCCGCCGGCACCCCGGCCGGCAGCACCCCGGCACCCGGGCCGGGTGCCGGCCGGCCCCGGGGCGTCCGTCGGGCGCCGGCCGCCTGGCGGGGCGTCGCGGAGCTGCGGGCCGACCTGGGCAGCGCGGCGGGCGTCGTGCTGTCGCTGATGCTGGCCGGTGTGCCGGCCGGTCTGCTGTGGTGGGCGCTGGCCCCACGCGCGGACTTCCGGATCACCGCGACCGGGCCGGTCCCGGTCGGGATGCCGTCCCCGGAGCTGCTGGTCGCCGACGACGCCGTCCTGGCACTGATCCTGGCCGGTGCCGGGCTGCTGGCGGGCGCCGCGGCCTGGTTCCTCCGCCGGCGCCGGGGGGTGGCGATGGTGCTCGCGCTCGCGCTGGGCGGGGCCCTCACCGGCATCGTGGCCTGGCAGGTGGGCGAGCTGCTGGGCGCCGGGCCCACGGAGTCCGAGCTCGCCGACGTCGGCGCCGTCGTGACCACCTCGCTCACGCTCGGCTCGCTGCCGGCGCTGGCGCTGGCGCCGGTGACCGCGCTGATCGTCTACGTCGCGGCCGTCCTCCACGCGCCCGACGACGGCCTGGGCCGCACCGAACCCGAGCCGGCCGCCCCTGCGGGGTCTGCGCTCAGTTGACCGTCATCGGGGTGGCGAACTGCTGGAGCGGCACGGGCACCGCCCCGAGCTCCTGCAGCAACGTCAGCTCGCGCCGCAGCAGGCGGGACTCCATGGCCAGGCGCCGGCGGGTGGCGGACTCCGCGAGCAGCGCCTGCCGGTCCTCGGTGGTCAGCAGCGCCGCGGAGGCGACCAGGTAGGACAGCGCGGCGGGATCGTCGCTGACTGCGTCGAGCAGCACGGTCGTCTCCGCATCCAGCATCGGCTCGCCCGGTTCGTCGTCCGGGTCGCCGCTGCCCAGGACGGACACCTCGGCGACGTAGCGGGTGAACAGGTGCCGGACCCCTCGGGTGAGCACGTCCAGGGAGCCGCGGGCCACGGAGGCGACGACCTCGTCCAGTCCGTCGTCGCACGGCGGCGCGGTGTCCGCCGTCCCGGGGACGATCAGGCCGTCGGTGTCGCCCGCGGCCTCCTCGGCGGCCTCCTCCTCGGCCAGCCACTCCACCTCGGCCTGCAGGTAGGGCGGGTCCTCGGCGACGACCACGTCGTGCAGCCGGAACCGCTCGCCGCCCACGGTGACGATCCGGAAGCCGCCGTCGGCCTGAGGGCGCACCGCCTGCACCCGTGCGGTGCAGCCGATGTCGTAGAGCGCCTCGGCCGGCGCCACCCGCTCGACCTCCCAGCCCTGGCGGATGGCGACGACGCCGAAGAAGCGCCGGTCGCCGTGCTCGGGGTGCGCCAGCAGGTCACGCATCAACCGGCGGTAGCGCGGCTCGAAGATCTGCAACGGCAGCACGATCCCGGGGAACAGCGGCGTCCCCAGCGGGAACAGCGGGATGAGTTCGCGCACCGGCCCACCGTACGGGCGGAGGAGACCCGGCCGCCGGTGCTGGCTACGCTGGAGGCTCACCCCATCCCTCCGGAGGCATGCCGTGCTCGCCCGCATCGACCTGCGCGGATCCGCGCTGCCGGGACGCCGTGACCTCGCCGGCCTGCTGCCGCGGGCCGGCACCGACATCGACTCGGTCATGGCGACGGTCCGGCCGCTGTGCGAGGACGTGCGCATCCGGGGTGCCCAGGCGGTGCGGGAGATCACCGCGCGGCTCGACGGGGTGGACGCCGAGGACTTCGCCGTGCCGCAGGCCGCGCTGGACCGGGCGCTCGCCGAGTGCGACCAGGCGCTGCGCGCCGCGCTGGAGGAGGCGATCGCCCGGGTCCGGGCGGTGCACGCCGACCAGCGGCGCACCGACGTCACCACCGAGGTCGTCCCCGGCGGGACCGTCACCGAGCGCTGGGTGCCCGTGCGCCGGGTCGGTCTCTACGTGCCCGGCGGCCTGGCGCCGCTGCTGTCCAGCGTCGTCATGAACGTCGTCCCGGCGCAGATCGCGGGGGTGGAGTCGATCGCGGTGGCCTCGCCTCCGCAGCGCGACCACGGCGGGCTGCCCGATCCCGGTGTCCTCGCCGCCTGCGCCCTGCTCGGCATCACGGAGGTGTACGCCGTCGGCGGCGCGCAGGCCGTGGCGGTCTTCGGCTACGGCGCCGGCTCCTGCGAGCCGGTCGACATGGTCACCGGTCCCGGCAACGTGTACGTCACCGCGGCCAAGCGGCTGCTGCGCGGCCGGATCGGCATCGACTCCGAGGCCGGGCCCACCGAGGTCGCGATCCTCGCCGACGACACCGCGGATCCCGCGCACGTGGCCGCGGACCTGATCAGCCAGGCCGAGCACGACCCGCTCGCCGGCGCGGTGCTGGTCACGCCGAGCGAGGCCCTGGCCGAGGCCGTCCTCGCCCTCGTGCCGGGGCAGGTCGCGGCCACCAAGCACTCCGACCGGATCAGCACGGCGCTGGACGGCAGCCAGTCGGGCATCGTGCTGGTCGACGACCTCGAGGTCGGGCTGCAGGTCGTCGACGCCTACGCCGCCGAGCACCTGGAGATCCAGACCCGGGACGCCGCCGCGGTCGCGGCCCGGGTGCGCAACGCCGGCGCGATCTTCGTGGGCGCCTGGTCCCCGGTCTCGCTGGGCGACTACTGCGCCGGGTCCAACCACGTGCTGCCCACCGGCGGCTGCGCCCGCTTCTCCAGCGGGCTGTCGGTGCAGTCCTTCCTGCGCGGCATCCACGTCGTGGAGTACGACGAGGCGGCCCTCGCCGGGGTGGCCGGGCACATCGACGCCCTCGCCGGCGCCGAGGACCTGCCGGCCCACGCGGCCGCGGTCAGGATCCGGCAGCCCCGGTGACGAGCCTGGAGGAGCTCCCGCTGCGGCCGGAGCTGCGCGGTCGCTCGCCCTACGGCGCCCCGCAGCCGCCGGCCACCCACCGGCTCAACACCAACGAGAACCCGCACCCGCTGCCGGCGGACCTGCTCGCCGACCTCGGCGCGGCCCTGGGCCGTGCGGCGCTGGAGCTCAACCGGTACCCCGACCGGGACGCGGTCGCGCTGCGCGCGGACCTGGCGGCCTACCTCACCCGCACGAGCGGCGAGACCGTCACGCCGCAGCAGGTGTGGGCCGCGAACGGCTCCAACGAGGTGCTCCAGCAGGTGCTGCAGGCCTTCGGTGGCGCGGGGCGGACGGCGCTGGGTTTCACCCCGTCGTACTCGATGCACCCGATCCTGGCGGCCGGCACCGGCACGACCTGGGTGGACGGTCACCGCCGCGCCGACTTCACCATCGACACCGCCGCGGCCGCGCAGCAGATCCGCGAGACGGCGCCGGACGTCGTCTTCGTGACCAGCCCGAACAACCCGACCGGCACCGCCGTGGCCCTGGAGACGATCGAGCAGCTGTACGCGGCGACCACCGGCGTCCTGGTCGTCGACGAGGCGTACACCGAGTTCGCCCGGGCGGGGACGCCGTCGGCGCTCACGCTGCTGCCCGGCCGCCCCCGGCTGATCGTGAGCCGGACCATGAGCAAGGCCTTCGGCATGGCGGGTCTGCGCCTGGGATACCTGGCCGCCGATCCGGCGGTCGTCGACGCGCTCCAGCTGGTGCGGCTCCCGTACCACCTGAGCTCGCTCACCCAGGCCGCCGCCCGCACCGCCCTGGCGCACACCGACGCGCTGCTGGCCACCGTCGACGCGGTGAAGGCACAGCGCGACCGGATCGTCGCGGCCCTGCCCGGGATGGGCCTGACCAGCGTGCCCAGCGACGCCAACTTCGTGCTGTTCGGCCGGTTCGCCGACGCCCCGGCCGTCTGGCGCGCGCTGCTCGAGCGCGGGGTGCTCGTCCGCGACGTCGGCCTGCCCGGCTGGCTGCGGGTGACGGCCGGCACGGCGGAGGAGACGGAGGCGTTCCTCACCGCGCTGGGTGAGGTCGCGCGGATCCAGCCCGGACCTGAGGGAGACTGACCACCATGACCCGCACCGCTCGCGTGGAGCGCGAGACCAACGAGACCAAGCTCGTGGTCGAGCTGGACCTCGACGGCACCGGCACCAGCTCGATCAGCACGGGCGTGGGGTTCTACGACCACATGCTCACCGCGCTGTCCAAGCACAGCGGCATCGACCTCACCGTGCGCGCCGACGGCGACCTGCACATCGACGCCCACCACACGGTGGAGGACGTCGCGATCGCCCTGGGGCAGGCGTTCGCGCAGGCGCTCGGCGACAAGCGCGGCATCACCCGCTACGGCGACGCGACCATCCCCATGGACGAGGTGCTCGCCCAGGCCGCCGTCGACCTGTCCGGCCGGCCGTACTTCGTGCACGCCGAGCCCGAGGACATGACGCCGATGATCGGGCCGGACTACCCGACCAGCCTGACCAAGCACGTGCTGGAGTCCTTCGCCTTCAACGCGCGGATCAGCCTGCACGTGCGGGTGCTCTACGCCGGCCGCGACGCCCACCACATCGTCGAGGGGCAGTTCAAGGCGCTGGCCCGGGCGCTGCGCCAGGCGGTCGCGATCGACCCGAGGGTGACGGACGTGCCCTCCACCAAGGGTGCCCTGTAACCGGTGACGGCCGGTCTGGTCCTGCTCCTCGTCGGCGGTTTCCTGCTCGGCGGCGCCTGGAGCGTCTGGCAGGTCGACGAGGACTCCCCGGACCGGGGCGGTCCGCAGGTCGCCCTCGCCGTCGTCCTGCTGGCCGCCGCCCTGATCGCCAGCGCGGCCGGCATCCTGCGCCTCGTCTGAGTAGCTCCCGCGGCCGACACCCGGCGGTCGTACCGTCGGTTCGGTGTCGTTGCCGGTGATACTGCTGCTCGCCGCCCCCCGCCGGCACCATCCGCTTCCAGCGGGTGACCCACAGGAGTCGGGAGCAGGCAGGAGGCGACGATGGGGGAGTGGGCCACGTCGGGGGTGACCGGCCTCCTTGTCGGCGGCGCAGTGGGACTGCTACTGAGCGTGCTGTTCGAGGACACGCTGAAGAAGGGCCTCTACCGCGGCCGACGCAAGGTCCGGGTGCGGGGGCGGCGGGCACGTCCGCCGGCCCCACGGGAGACCTTCTCGCTCGGGCCCTTGAAGACGTCACATCTGGTGATCGAGGGCGACGGGGTGCAGGAGATCGCCGAGGAATCGGTCACGGTGATCGTCGAACCGAGCTTCGTCACCCTCCCGCCCGATGTCGCCGCCCGGCGGGAGGAGATCGCCGTCGAGCAGGCGCATCGTCGGGCCGAAGGACTGCCTGCCGCCTGGAACGGACCCAGCTACGCGATCGCCCGGTTCTCCGTCAGCCGTCGCCCGGACGACGAGGCGCCCGAGGTGTTCGTTCGGCTCAGACATTCCGACTTCTTCACGTTCCTGGCCACCCAGGAACTTGACGTCGTGGGCGCGGACGGCCAGACGCTCCGGGAGCGCTACCTCGGCGGCGACCCCCTGAAGGTCGAGCCGTTCATGTCCAGCAGTTTCGGGGTGAACATCGCGGTCGTCACCGCCGACCACCGGTTGCTGATCAGTCGTCGTAGCGACCGGGTCCAGACGGCCCGGTCGCTGTGGTCCTCGTCGGCGAACGAGGCGCTCTCGCGCAGCATCGACTCCGCCGGTCGGCAGGAACCAAGCTTCCACGGCGTCGCTCGGCGGGGACTGTGCGAAGAGCTGTCGCTTGACGACGATGAGTATGGACTGAAGCTCCTGACGTTCTGCCTCGACACGGCCACCCACCAGTGGGGGGCGACGTTCGTCGCCCGTCTGCACAGCCTGACCAGCACCGAGTTGGAAGAGCGTTGGTCCCGGGGGGCACCGGACGCCTGGGAACACGACCGCCACTGCTTCGTCCGATTCGTGCCCGAGGACGTCTTCCGATTCGTCCTCGCGCCCGAGCGGCGGGACCGGTGGACGGCCACCGGTCCACCGCTGTACTTCTACGCGCTGGCGAACGAGTACGGCCGGGCGCGCGTGGAGAAGGCGATCCGGACGGTCGCGCGGGAACCTGCCGGCCGCCGCCGTCGCGGCCGTCGACGAGCGGCGAGTGGCGTCGACCACGTGGCCGCCGGGGAACACGGGGGGAATGCAAGGCGCTGATCGGTAGCGTGGCAGGCGTGAAGAAGGTGACGATCCTCGACTACGGGTCGGGCAACCTGCGGTCGGCCGAGCGGGCGCTGGCCCGCGTCGGTGCGGACGTGACGGTGACCGCCGACCCGCAGGCGGTCCTGGACGCCGACGGGCTCGTCGTCCCGGGGGTGGGCGCGTTCGCCGCCTGCATGACCGGTCTGCGGGCCGTGGACGGGCCCCGGCTGATCGGCCGCCGGCTGGCCGGTGGCCGGCCGGTCCTCGGCATCTGCGTGGGCATGCAGATCCTCTTCGACCGCGGCGTCGAGCACGGCCACGACGCCGAGGGCTGCGGTGAGTGGCCCGGTGTCGTCGAGCAGCTCGAGGCGCCGGTGCTCCCGCACATGGGCTGGAACACCGTCGAGACCCCCGCGGACACCGTGCTGTTCGACGGCCTGGCCGACGAGCGCTTCTACTTCGTGCACTCCTACGGCGTGCGCGAGTTCCCGCTGGCCGCCGACGGCCCGCCCACGCCGCTGGCCAAGCCGCGGGTGACCTGGGCCGAGCACGGCGACCGGTTCGTCGCCGGCGTGGAGAACGGCGCGCTCTCGGCGACGCAGTTCCACCCCGAGAAGAGCGGCGACGCCGGGGCCCAGCTGCTCACGAACTGGCTGCGGACACTCGCCTGACCTGACCCGGGAGCGCCGCGCGCGCACCTAGGGTGACGCCGTGTCAGCGACCCGGTCACGGAACGCCGGACGGCCGAGCCGGCTCGCCGGGCTGGCCGTCGTGCTGGTCCTGCTCGCCCTGGCGGCCTGGAGCGTGGCGAGCCTGCGGCCGCCCGATCCCGCGCCCGCCGACGCCCCGGCGCAGGACTTCAGCGCCACCCGCGCCTTCGGCCACGTCGAGGCGATCGCGGCGCAGCCGCACGTGGTCGGCAGCGCGGAGTCCGGACGGGTCGTGGACCGGCTGGTCGAGACCCTCCGCGGCCTGGGCCTGGACACCCGCGTGCAGAACGCCGTCGGCGCGACCCGCACGGCCGCCGGGGAGACCCGGATGGCGCGGGTGCGCAACGTGGTCGCCGTGCTGCCCGGCACCGATCCGACCGGCCGGCTCTTCCTGACCGCCCACCACGACTCCGTCGAGACCGGCCCGGGGGCCGCCGACGACGCGGCCGGCGTGGCCGCCGTGCTCGAGTCGGTGCGCGCGCTGGCGGCCGAGCCGGCGCTGCGCAACGACGTCGTGGTGCTGCTCACCGACGCCGAGGAGGCCTGCTCCTGCGGCGCGGAGGCGTTCACCGCGGCACACCCGCTCGGCTCGGCCGGCGGCGTCGTCCTGAACCTCGAGGCCCGGGGGACCGGCGGGCCGCCGATCATGTTCGAGACCTCGCCCGGCAACGCCGCCCTGGCGCAGGCCTACGCCGCGGCCGCGCCGCACCCGGTCGCCAGCAGCGTCGCCGTCGAGGTCTACCGGGCGCTGCCCAACTTCACCGACTTCAGCGTGTTCCTGGCCGACGGGGACTTCACCGGGCTCAACACCGCCTTCGTCGACGGCGCGGCCGCCTACCACAGCCCGCAGGACGTGCCCGAGCGGCTGGACCGGGGATCGCTGCAGGCCATGGGGGACAACGCCCTGGCCGTCGCCCGCGAACTGGGCGACCGCGACCTCTCCGCCCTGGCCGAGCCGGGCGCGGCCGACGCCACCTACTTCCCGGTGCTCGGGGAGCTGGTCCACTACTCGGACGCGCTGGTCCGTCCGCTCGCCGGGGCCGCCCTGGCCGCGGTGGGCCTGCTCGTCCTCGTGCTGCACCGCCGGGGCATCAGCTCCCTCGGCCGGACGGCGGTCGCGACGGTGCTGGCCGTCGTGCCGCTGGTCCTCGCGCTCCTGGCCGCCCAGGGGCTGTGGCTGCTGCTGGTCGCCGTCCGCCCCGGGTACGGGCAGCTGCTGGACCCGTGGCGACCCGGCTGGTTCCGGCTGGCGACCGTCGCCCTGCTGGCCGGAGTGGTGCTGTGCTGGTTGGCGCTGCTGCGCCGGCGGGTGGGGTCGGCCGCGCTGGCCACCGGCGCCCTCGTCTGGCTGGCCGTGCTCGGTGCGGTGCTCGCCGGCGTCGCACCCGGTGGTTCCTACCTCGCGGTGTGGCCGGCGCTCGCCGGCGCCCTGACCGGGCTGGTCGCCTCGGCCTCCGGTTCCCGGGTACTGACCGTGCTGTCCGCGCTGCTCGGGGGCGCGGTGGCCGTCGTGGTCCTGGCGCCGACCGTCGCACTCTTCTTCCCGGCCCTCGGTCTGAGCGCGGCGGCGGCGCCCTCGGCGGTCGCCGCGCTGCTGCTGGTGGCGCTGCTGCCGGCGCTCGACCTGCTCTTCCCGGGAGAGGACGACCACCGGCCCTGGTCGGTCGCCGCGGTGCCCGCGGCCGCACTTGCGGCGGCCATCGCCTTCGCCGGGATCGGGCTGGTCGTGGACCGGTTCGACGCCGATCACCCGGTGCCCAGCCGGCTGGCCTACGTCCTCGACCGGGACACCGGCCAGGCCTCCTGGGTGAGCACGGAGCAGTCCCCGGGGTCCTACACGGTGGACTTCGTCGGCACCCGGGCCGAGCTCGACGCCCGGTACCCCTACCTGGGCGGACCCGTGTGGTCCGGCCGGGCCGAGCCGGCCGACCTCGCGGCCGCCGTCGTCGAGACGGTCGCCGACTCGCCCGTCGGCGCCCGCCGCGAGCTGTCGGTCCGCGTCACGCCGCAGCGCGCCGGTGTCCGGATGCTCGTCCTCGACCTGCGCGTGGCCGGTGGCACCGTCGCCGGGGCCCGCGTCGGCGGCCGCCCCGTGCCGGCCGGGGAGCTCGGGGGCGACCGGGCGTGGATCGTGTTCCACGCGCCGCCCGAGGGCGGGCTGCCGGCGTCGTTCAGCATCGAGGGGGACGGCGAGGTGACCCTGCGGGTCGTCGAGGTCAGCGACGGGCTGGCGGGCCTGCCCGGGCACGAGCCACGGCCCGCCGGGGTGGACGCGGCGGGGTCGCACAGCTCGGACGTCGTCCACGTGGCCGCCACCACCCGGCTGGGCTGATCAGGTCCGCAGGTACGAGGCGCCGTTGACGTCGACGACGGTGCCGTTGGAGAACCGTGCCTCCGGCGAGGCGAGCCACAGCACCGCCGACGCCACCTCCTCGGGTACCGCGACCCGGCCGAACGGTGACTGGGCGCGGACGGCGTCCCCGCCCGGGCCGTCGAGCACCTCGCGGGCCATCTCGGTCTGCACGAAGCCCGGGGCCACGCAGGTGACCGAGATCCCGTGCGGTGCGAGGGCCAGCGCCATCGATTGCGCGAACGCGTTCAGCCCCGCTTTGGACGCCCCGTAGGCGGGGTTGACCGGCTCGCCGCGGAAGGCGCCCCGGCTGGACACGTTGACCACCGCGCCGCCCCCGGCCGCGATCAGGTGCGGCACGGCGCGGAACGTGGCGTTGGCCGCACCCACGAGGTTGACGGCGAGAGTCTGCGACCAGGCGGCCTGCCAGTCGGCGTAGGACGTCTCCAGCGGCGGGTGCGCGGTGAACACGCCGGCGTTGTTGACCAGCACGTCCAGGCCGCCGAGCGCCGCGGCCGCCTCGTCGACCATGCCCGCCACCGCGCCGGCGTCGGCCAGGTCCGCCTGCACCAGCACGTGCCCCTCGCCGGGGAGCTCGGCCAGCACCCGCTCGGCGCGCTCCCGGGAGCTGCCCCAGTGCACCGCCACCCGGTCGCCCCGCTCGGCGAACGCCCGGGCGATGGCCCGTCCGATGCCGCGGGAGCCCCCGGTGACCAGCACCGCCCGTCCCTCACCAGCTGCCACGGTGCACGACCTCCTCGACGGGGCGCCGGCCACGGCGCAGGGACGGGGAGCGGCGGTCGCCGTCCCCGGGGTAGCCGACCGACACGCAGCCGACCGGCCGGTAGGCCTCGGGGACGCCGAAGGCGGCCCGGAACGCGCCGACGCGGTCCGCGGGGATCCCGAAGAAGCAGGCGCCCAGCCCCTCGTCGACCGCGGTGAGCAGCATCAGCAGCGACGCCATCCCGGTGTCGACGTCCCAGTAGGGCACCGGCCAGCGGGACTCGTCCCGGTCTGTCCAGCCCTTGTCCGGCTCGGCGTAGCGGTCCAGGTAGGCGCCCTTGTTCGCCAGCGGGACGATCAGCAGGGGAGCCCGGCTCATGCGGGTGAGCCAGCCGTCCGGTGCACCCCCACCGGTCGTCGCGGCCCAGAACCGGTCGCGCTCGTCGGCCGACTCCAGCACGAGGAACGCCCACCCCTGGCTGAACCCGGCCGACGGGGCCCGGATCGCGTGCTCGAGCAGCCGCTCGCGCACGAGCGCCGGCACCGGGCGGCCGGGGTCGTAGTCGCGCACCATGCGCCGTCGCCGGACGACGTCAGCGAATTCCATGCCAGCACTCCACGGACGACAGCCTGCCGTAGGGGTCCGACGCGTCCGCTCCTAGGCTGCTCACCGTGCCGAAGCTGCAGCTGCTCCCCGCCGTCGACGTCGCCGACGGCCAGGCCGTCCGTCTCGTGCAGGGGGAGGCCGGCAGCGAGACCTCCTACGGCGACCCGCTCGAGGCCGCGATGCAGTGGCAGCGCGACGGCGCCGAGTGGGTGCACCTGGTCGACCTCGACGCCGCCTTCGGCCGGGGCACCAACCGCGAGCTGCTGGCGCGGGTCGTCGGCGAGCTCGACGTCGACGTCGAGCTCTCCGGAGGCATCCGGGACGACGAGTCGCTGGCCGCCGCGCTGGCCACGGGCTGCCGCCGGGTGAACCTGGGCACCGCCGCCCTGGAGTCCCCGGAGTGGTGCGCCCGCGCGATCGCCGAGCACGGGGACCGCATCGCCGTCGGTCTCGACGTCCGCGGCACCCGGCTGGCCGCCCGCGGCTGGACCAAGGAGGGCGGAGAGCTCTACGAGACCCTCGCCCGCCTGGACGCCGAGGGCTGCGCCCGCTACGTGGTCACCGACATCACCAAGGACGGCACGCTGCGCGGGCCCAACCTCGACCTGCTGCGCGAGGTCTGCGCGGCCACCCCGCGGCCGGTCGTCGCCTCCGGCGGCGTCAGCTCGCTGGACGACATCCGGGCGCTGGCCGGGCTCACCGCGGTCGGCGTCGAGGGCGCGATCGTGGGCAAGGCCCTCTACGCCGGCGCGTTCACCCTCCCCGAGGCGCTGCGGGTGACCGAGGACGCCCGCCCGTGAGCGTGATCCGCCTCGGGTCGGGCGCCCCCTGGGAGGGCGTCGTGGGGTACAGCCGGGTGGTGGTCCGCGGCGAGGCCGCGTGGGTGAGCGGGACGACGGCCACCGTCGACGGCGCGGTGGTGCACCCCGGCGACGCGGGGGCGCAGACGCGGCAGTGCCTGCGGACCATCGAGCAGTCCCTCGAGCGGGCCGGGTTCACGCTGAACGACGTCGTCCGCACCCGGATGTTCGTCACCGACATCTCCCGCTGGGAGGAGGTCGGCCGCGCCCATGGCGAGGTCTTCGGCGACATCCGCCCGGCGACGACGATGGTGCAGGTCGCCGCCCTGATCGACCCCGCGATGCTGGTGGAGATCGAGGCCGAGGCCGTGCGCGGGGTGCCCGCATGACCCTCGCCGTGCGGGTGATCCCGTGCCTGGACGTCGACGCCGGGCGGGTGGTGAAGGGGGTGAACTTCGTCGACCTGCGGGACGCCGGCGACCCGGTGGAGATGGCCCGGGTCTACGACGCCGAGGGCGCCGACGAGCTGACCTTCCTCGACATCACCGCCAGCTCCGGCGACCGGGCCACCACCTACGACGTGGTCAGCCGGACGGCGGAGAGCGTGTTCATCCCGCTGACCGTCGGCGGGGGCGTGCGCACGCCCGGGGACGTGGACCGCCTGCTGCGTGCGGGTGCGGACAAGGTCGCCGTCAACACGGCGGCGGTCGCCCGGCCCGAGCTGATCGCCGAGATCGCCGACCGGTTCGGCAACCAGGTGCTGGTGCTGTCGCTGGACGCCCGCCGCTGCCAGGACGGGGCGCAGACGGAGTCCGGCTTCGAGATCACCACGCACGGCGGGCGCCGGGGCATCGGGCAGGACGCCGTCGAGTGGTGCATCCGGGCCGCCGAGCTCGGGGCGGGGGAGATCCTGCTGAACTCCATGGACGCCGACGGCACCCGCGCCGGCTTCGACACCGACCTCATCCGGCAGGTGCGCCGCGAGGTCCGCGTGCCGCTGATCGCCAGCGGGGGAGCGGGTGCGGCCGAGCACTTCCCGCCCGCGGTCGAGGCCGGTGCCGACGCCGTCCTGGCGGCCAGTGTCTTCCACTTCGGGATGCTGCGGGTCGGCGAGGTCAAGGCCGCCCTCGCCGCGGCCGGGATCCCGGTGCGGCAGGAAACCGACCACCCGCTCGGCTAGGAGACGTCCACGCGGGCGACGTCGCGGCGGCCGGACGCCCAGAGCAGCAGCTCGAGCGGTTCGCCGGTGACCGTGCGTCCGCCGGACCCGATCCGCTTCTGCACCCCGGTCGCGTCGCTGCGCCGCAGCACGAGGCCGCGGCGCCCGGCGGCCCGCCGGGCGTAGAGGGTGGCGGGGGCCCACAGGGCGTCCTGCCGGGCGGGGGAGAGCGGACGCGGCCGCCAGTCCGGCTGCGCCCGGCGGACGTCCTCGTGGTGGATGACGAACTCCGCGGTGTTGACCACCCGGGCGACCGGGCCCCACGCCAGCGGCGACCACGCCGGCGGCCCCGCGCGGAACCGGTCGACCACCTCGGCGAACGGGGTGGCGGCGCGCAGCCGGTCCTCCACCCGGTGCGACCAGGAGCCCAGCGGGGCGCCGCCGGGCAGCATCTCGAGACCGAAGCCCGGCATGGCGTCGGGACGCCGGTCGCGGGTCACCAGGTGCGCGGCCAGGTGCGCCGTCGTCCACCCGGCGCAGCAGGTGGGGGCGTCCGGCCCGAGCTCGTCGAACAGGTCGGCCAGGTCGGTGCGCTCGGAATCGGCGAAGGAACGGGAAGAGGCGGGCATCGGCGGAGGTTACCGAGATGCCCGTGACGCGGCCTCCCGGCAGACGCTTAGCCGGACTCACGATCACGTAGCATCCGAGAGCTCGCCGACCAGAGGAGAACAGTGGCCCGCCGCCGAGACGCCGTCGTCCGGCGCGGTCTCCGTCACGTGGGGCGCGGCATCGTCGAGCAGCCCCGCATGTTCACCCTCGCGGTGCTGGGCAGCAGCCTGTACGGCGCGATGACCGTGGCGAGCGCCTACGTGATCGGTGAGGTCACCGACCGCGTGCTGCTGCCGTCCTTCGACGACGGCGTCACCACGGCCACCGCCCTCTCCCTGGCCGCTGCCGCCATCGTCGGCGTGGCCCTGCTGAAGATCGTCGGCATCCTCGGCCGCCGGCTCTTCGCCGGGATCATGAGCTACCGGCTGCAGGCCGAGTACCGCCGCCGCGTCACGCGTCAGTACCTCCGCCTGCCGCTGTCGTGGCACCAGCGGCACCCGACCGGGCAGCTGCTCTCCAACGCCAACTCCGACGTCGAGGCGTCCTGGTACTTCGTCGCGCCGCTGCCGTTCGCCGTCGGCGCGCTGGTGATGATCGCGATCACCTCGGTCGCCCTGGTGCTCACCGACCCGCTGCTGGCCCTCGTCGGCCTGGTCGTCTTCCCGCTCGTCTTCCTGGTCAACATCGTCTACTCGCAGGTGATGAGCCCGCGCATGCAGCGCGCCCAGCAGCTGCGCGCCGAGGTCAGCGAGATCGCCCACGAGAGCTTCGACGCCGCCCTGGTGGTCAAGACCCTGGGCCGCGAGTCGGCGGAGAGCGAGCGCTTCGGGGCCCGTGCCGAGGAGCTGCGCGACGGGCTGATCGCCGTCGGCCGTGTGCGCGGCCTGTTCGACCCGTTGATGGAGGCGCTGCCGAACCTGGGCACCCTCGCCGTCCTGCTGATCGGCGCCGGGCGGGTGGCCGACGGCAGCACCGACGCCGGCGAGCTGGTCTCCATCGCCTACCTGTTCACCCTGCTGGCGCTGCCGATCCGCGCGATCGGCTGGGTGCTGGCCGACCTGCCCCGGGCCCTCGCCGGCTTCGACCGGGTCACGCCGGTGCTGGAGGCGACCGGGGAGACGCCCTACGGCCCGGATGCCGCCGCCGTGGTCACCGGGGGCGCCACGGTCGGGGTCGCGGGCGTGGACTTCGCCTTCGCCGACGCCTCCGCGCCGACCCTGCGCGGGGTCACCTTCGACGTCCGGCCCGGGACGACGGTCGCCGTCGTCGGGCCCACCGGTTCGGGCAAGTCGACGCTGGCCGGCCTCCTCGTCCGGCTGGTCGACCCGGCCGACGGCACCGTGCTCCTGGACGGCGTGGACGTGCGCCGGCTCCGCGAGGGCGAGGTCAGCGGGCAGGCGGCCTTCGTCGCCCAGGGCACGTTCCTCTTCGACGACACGGTCCGCGGGAACGTCACCCTCGACGAGCCGTTCTCCGACGAGCAGGTGTGGGCAGCGCTGCGGGTGGCCGCCGCCGACGAGTTCGTCGCCGCGCTGCCCGACGGCCTCGAGACCCGGGTCGGGGAACGGGGCGCGACGCTGTCGGGCGGGCAGCGGCAGCGCCTGGCGCTGGCGAGGGCCGTCGTCCGGCGGCCGCGGCTGCTCGTCCTGGACGACGCGACGAGCGCGGTGGACCCGTCCGTGGAGGCCCGCATCCTCGACGCGCTGCGCGACAGCGACGAGCCCGCGACCGTCGTCGTGATCGCCTACCGGCAGGCCACCATCTCCCTGGCCGACGAGGTGGTCTGGCTCGAGCAGGGCCGGGTGCTGGCCCGCGGCAGCCACGAGCAGCTGCTCGGCGAGGTGCCCGGCTACGCCGCGCTGGTGCGCGCCTACGCGCAGGCGGAGGTGCCCGCGTGACCGACGTGGTGGTGCCCGCGGACGCGCGGTGCGAGGGCGCCCTGGCCACCCTGCGCCGTGGCCTGCGGATGATGCCCGAGTTCCGGCGCGGGCTGCCGGCCACCTTCGCGCTGGCGCTCCTGGCCACCGCCGGCCGGGTGGTCGTACCGATCGCCGTCCAGCAGGTCATCGACCGCGGGCTGGCCGACGGCGGCGCCGACATGGAGCTGATCACCCGGCTGGTGGCGCTCTGCGCCGTCGTCGTGCTGATCACGGCCGTCGCGGTCTACCGGATGAACCTCCGGCTGTTCCGCACGACGGAGACGGCGCTGGCGGGACTGCGCGTCCGCGCCTTCCGGCACGTGCACGACCTGTCGGTCCTGCACCAGCAGGGCGAGCGCCGCGGGTCGCTGGTCTCCCGGGTGACCAGCGACGTCGACCAGCTCTCCACCTTCATGCAGTGGGGCGGGGTGCTGGGGCTGATCAGCCTGGGCCAGCTGGTGGTGGCGACGGCGGTCATGGCCGTCTACTCCTGGCAGCTGACGCTGCTGGTGCTCCTCTGCTTCGTCCCGCTGGGGATCGCGGTCCGGTGGTTCGCCCAGCGGCTGGCGACCGCGTACGGCGTGGTGCGGGAGCGGGTGGGCGACGTCCTCGGTGCCGTGGCGGAGTCCGTCGTCGGCGCCCCGACGGTGCGCGCCTACGGCGTCGGCGCCCGGACGGCGGGCCGCATCGACACCGCGATCGACCGGCAGTACCGCGCGCAGGTCGACGCGCAGAAGGTGACCGCGGCGGTCTTCATCAGCGGCGAGTTCGTGGCCGCCCTCGCCAACGCCGCCGTGGTCGTGGTCGGCGTGCTGCTCGGCCTGGCCGGGGACATCACGGCCGGCACGCTGGTGGCCTTCCTCTTCCTGGTCACCCTGTTCGTCGCGCCGGTGCAGACCGCGAGCGAGGTGCTCAACGAGGCGCAGAACGCGGTCGCCGGCTTCCGCCGCGTGCTCGACGTCATCGACACCGCGCCCGACGTCCGCGACCCGGCGGTGGCCGCCCCGGAGCGGGCGCGGAACCTGCCCGACAGACCGCTCGGCGTGCGCTTCGACGGCGTCGCGTTCCGCTACGCGCCCGGCGCGCGTCTCGCGCTGGACGACGTCTCGCTCACCATCGACCCGCGCCGGCGGGTCGCGGTCGTGGGGGAGACCGGGTCGGGCAAGACCACGTTCGCCAAGCTCGTCACCCGGCTGATGGACCCGGTCGAGGGCACCGTGCTGCTCGGGTCGGACGACGGGGGCTGGGTGCCGCTGGACGAGGTGGCCTTCTCCTCGCTGCGCGCGCGGGTGGTGATGGTGCCGCAGGACGGGTTCCTGTTCGACGCGACCGTCGCCGACAACGTCCGCTACGGCCGTCCGGGGATGACCGACGCCGAGGTCGCGGCGGCGTTCGACGACCTCGGGCTCGACGCCTGGGTGGCCGGCCTGCCCGACGGCGTGGCCACCGCGGTGGGGCAGCGCGGGGAGTCCCTGTCCTCGGGCGAGCGGCAGCTGGTGGCGATCGCGCGGGCCTACGTGGCCGACCCCGACCTGCTGGTGCTCGACGAGGCGACCAGCGCCGTCGACCCGGCGACCGAGCAGCGGCTCACCCGGGCGCTGGACCGGCTGACCGACGGGCGCACCACGCTGACCATCGCGCACCGGCTCTCCACCGCCGAGCGCGCCGACGAGGTGCTCGTGGTCGACGCCGGGCACGTCGTCCAGCGGGGGACGCACGCCGAGCTCGTCGATGTGGACGGCCCGTACGCCCGGTTGCACGCCTCGTGGCGGCGCTCCTCCGCGGGCAGCGCCGCGGCGGCGGGCTGACCCCTTACGCTCCGCCCGTGCAGAGCCCTTCCGCCCCGGTCCGCCGGACGCCGCCCGCCCCGGCGATCGCCGCCGCGGTGCTCGCCCTGCTGAGCGCCTTCGTGCCGGCGGTGTTCGCGCTGGCCGCCCTCGCCTTCTCCGGCGGGGAGCTCGAGGGCCCCGACTGGCTGCTGATCGCCGTGCCCGTGCTGCTGGTCCTGGGACTGCTGGTGGGCGGGCTGCTGCTGCTGCTCGGCCGGTCCTGGCTGGTGCTGGCGCTGTCCGCCGGCCTGCTCACCGCGCTGCTGCTCTACGGGTACGCCTCCGGGGGCTGGGGCGCCGGCGCGTTCGGCGTCTTCGTCGTCCTGGTGCCGCTGCTGACGACGGTCCTCGCCGTCCTGCCCCGCGTCCGCTCCTGGGTGGCGGCCCGGCGCACGGCGCCCTGACGGCGGCAGGCCGACGGCAGGTGAGGCGCGTCGTTCCCCCGGGGGACGGCGGGAACGGGTGGGCAGCCGCTAGCGTCGCTCCCGTGACGAGCAACGAGACGGGCCGGGCGGAAGCGGACGCGGTCGTGGTGGGAGCGGGCCTCGCCGGCCTGGTCGCCACCGCGGAACTGGCCGACGCCGGCCGACGGGTGATCCTCCTGGACCAGGAACCCGAGGCGTCCCTGGGCGGGCAGGCCTTCTGGAGCTTCGGCGGGCTCTTCCTGGTCGACTCGCCCGAGCAACGGCGGCTGCGGGTGCACGACTCGCTCGAGCTGGCCCGGCAGGACTGGTTCGGCACCGCCGGGTTCGACCGCGACTCCGACCACTGGCCGCGGCAGTGGGCCGAGGCCTACCTGCAGTTCGCGGCGGGGGAGAAGCGCTCCTGGCTCAAGGAGCAGGGCATCGGCTTCTTCCCGGTGGTCGGCTGGGCCGAGCGCGGCGGGTACACCGCCACCGGGCACGGCAACTCGGTGCCCCGGTTCCACATCGTCTGGGGCACGGGCCCGGCCATCGTCGAGGCCTTCGCACGGCGGGTGCGGGCCGCGGTCGCGGCCGGGCGGGTGGAGCTGCGCTTCCGGCACCGGGTGTCGGGGCTGGTGATCACCGACGGGGCAGTGACCGGGGTCCGGGGTGCGGTGCTGGAGCCCAGCGGCGTCGCCCGCGGCGAGGCCAGCTCGCGGACCGAGGTCGGCGACTTCGAGATCACCGCGCAGGCCGTCGTCGTCACCGCCGGGGGCATCGGCGGCAACCCGGACCTGGTGCGCCGGAACTGGCCGGCCCGGCTGGGCCCCGCGCCCACCCGGATGCTCTCGGGTGTCCCGGCGCACGTGGACGGCCACATGCTCCAGGCGACGCAGGACGCCGGTGCCAGCGTGGTCAACGGCGACCGGATGTGGCACTACACCGAGGGCATCGCCAACCACTCGCCGGTCTGGGCCAACCACGGCATCCGGATCCTGCCGGGCCCGTCGTCGCTGTGGTTCGACGCCACGGGCAACCGGCTGCCGGTCCCGCTGTTCCCCGGGTTCGACACCCTGGGCACCCTGGCCCACATCGGCACCACCGGCTACGAGCACACCTGGTTCATCGCGACGCACAAGATCGTGGAGAAGGAGTTCGGGCTGTCCGGCTCCGAGCAGAACCCCGATCTGACCGGCAAGGACGTCCGGCTCCTCGCCACCCGGGTCAGGGCCGGCATGGCCGCGCCGGTGCAGGCCTTCCTCGACAGGGGCGAGGACTTCGTGGTGGCCGACACCCTGCCCGAGCTGGTCGCCGGGATGAACCGGATCACCGGTGGCACGCCGGAGCTCGACCTGGGCCGGATCGAGCGGGAGATCGTCGCCCGGGACCGCGAGATGGCCCACGAGTTCGGCAAGGACATGCAGGTCAACGCCATGCGGGCGGCGCGCAACTACCTCGGCGACAAGCTCATCCGGGTGGCCCAGCCGCACCGGATCCTCGACCCCGAGGCCGGTCCGCTGATCGCGGTGCGGCTGAGCATCATCACCCGCAAGACGCTCGGCGGGCTCGAGACCGACCTCTCCGGCCGGGTGCTCCGGCCCGGCGGCGAGGTGTTCCCGGGGCTGTACGCCGCCGGTGAGGTGGCGGGCTTCGGCGGCGGCGGGATGCACGGCTACCGCTCGCTCGAGGGCACGTTCCTCGGCGGCTGCCTGTTCTCCGGCCGGACGGCCGGCCGGGCCGCCGCGGCGGCGCTGTGAGCGGACCCGGCGGCACGGTGAGCGGACCTGGCGGCTGGGGCCCGCCGGGGTCGAGCCCGTGGGCCGACCCGGCCACGCCGACGCAGCCCGGCCCGCCCTACCCGGGCCCGCCGCCGACCGGCCCGCCCGCGTACGGCCCGCCCGCCTACGGCCCGCCGGGTCAGCCCTGGGGGGCCCCGCAGTGGGGGCCGCCCCCGTACGGCTACCCGCCCGGGCCGCGCCGCCCGCAGCGGCCCGGCCAGGTCGTCACCGCGGCGGTGCTGGCGTTCGCCCAGGCCCTCGTGGTGCTGGTCGCCTCGCTGTACCTGTGGTTCTTCGCCTCCGTGGCCGAGCTGGCCGCGGCGGAGGCCGGCGGGATCTACGCGCCCGGGACCGTGGACGCGCTGGCCTCCGAGGGCACCGCGCTGGCGCTCGTGCAGCTGCTGTCGGCGGTGCTGCTCATCGGCGCCGGGGTGTGGGCGCTCAACAGCCGCCGACGGGCGGCCGGGGTCCTGCTGCAGACCGCGCTCGGCCTGCAGGTGCTGCTCGCGGTGTACTGGGCGGTGCGGCTGAACAGCGAGGTGGGCGGCTACGAGACCGAGGGGACCATCGCGGCCTTCGCGCTCTTCTTCGCCGCCGGCCCGCTCGTCGGCCTCGGCATGCTCCTCGCCGGTCCGGGCCGGCGCTGGTTCGACGGCACCGCGCGGGCCTGAGGGCCCGGCACGGCAGACTGGACGGCATGTCCACCGCTCCGTCCGCCGAACCCGCCCTCGATCCCGAGGTCGCCGCACTGCTGACGCACGACGACGCCGGCCTGGTGGCCGCCGTCGTCCAGCAGCACGACACCGGCGAGGTGCTGATGGTGGCCTGGATGGACGACGAGGCGCTCCGGCGCACCCTGACCACGGGCCGCGCCACCTACTGGTCGCGCAGCCGGGGCGAGTACTGGGTCAAGGGCGAGACGTCCGGCAACCGCCAGTGGGTGCGGGAGGTCCGCGTGGACTGCGACGGCGACGCGCTGCTCCTGCTCGTCGACCAGGAGGGCGCTGCCTGCCACACCGGCGAGCGCAGCTGCTTCTTCCGGACCGTCCCGGCGGTGGAGGGCGACCCGGCGGGGGCGGGGCAGCGATGAGGTTCGGCGTCACCACTCCCTCCGCCGAGGAGTTCGCCGCGCTCGACGGGGCGGTCGTCCCGGTCACCCGCAAGCTGCTGGCCGACAGCGAGACCGCCGTCGGCGTCTACCGCAAGCTGGCCCGGAACCGGCCGGGCACGGTGCTGCTGGAGTCGGCCGAGCAGGGCAAGCGGTGGGCGCGCTACAGCTTCGTCGGGGTGCGCAGCGCCGGCGTCCTGACCGAGCGCGACGGCGTCACCGAGTGGCTGGGCGACGACCTTCCGGGGCTCACCGACGACCTGCCGGAGGACCCGCTCGCCGCCGTCCGCACCCTGGCCCGGCGGCTGCGGTCGCCGCACCGCGACGGGCTGCCGCCGCTGACCGGGGGACTGGTCGGGTACCTGGGCTACGACGTCGTCCGCCGGCTGGAGCGGCTCCCGCGGACCAGCGCGGACGACCTCGGCATGCCCGAGCTGGCGATGATGCTGGTGACCGACCTGGCCGTGCTCGACCACACCGACGGCTCGGTGCTGCTGATCGCGAACGTCCTGCGGGGCGGAGGCGGCTACGACGACGCCGTCGCGCGCCTGGACGCCATGGCCGCCGACCTCACCCGGGGCACACCGCCGGGGGTGGCGGTGCTCGAGCGCGCCGACCCGCCGCCGGTGACCAGCAACCTCGCGCCCGGCGCCTACGCCGACGGCGTGGAGCGCATCCGCGAGCACATCCGCGCCGGGGACGCCTTCCAGGTGGTGCTGGCCCAGCGGTTCGAGCTGGCCACCGACGTCGACGCGCTGGACCTCTACCGGGTGCTGCGGGCGACCAACCCGTCGCCCTACATGTACCTGCTGCGCTTCGCCGGCCGCCGCTCGCCGTTCGACGTCGTCGGCTCGTCGCCGGAGGCGCTGGTGACCGTGACGGGCAGCTCCGCCGTCGTGCACCCGCCGGCCGGCACCCGGCCGCGCGGCGCGACGCCGGAGGAGGACGTGCGGCTGGCAGAGGGCCTGCTGGCCGACCCCAAGGAACGGGCCGAGCACGTCATGCTGGTCGACCTCGCGCGCAACGACCTGGGCCGGGTGTGCGTCCCGGGCACGGTGGAGGTGCCCGACTTCATGCGGGTCGAGCACTACAGCCACGTCATGCACCTGGTGTCGACGGTGGCCGGGACGGTGGCGCCGGAGCACGACGCCCTCGACGTCTTCGACGCCACGTTCCCGGCCGGCACCGTGTCCGGGGCGCCCAAGCCGCGGGCCATGGAGATCATCGAGTCGCTGGAGCCCACCCGCCGGGCGCTCTACGCCGGCACCGTGGGGTACGTCGACGCCGGCGGCGACATGGACATGGCGATCGCCATCCGCACTGCGGTGCTGCACCAGGGCCGCGCCTACGTGCAGGCCGGGGCCGGCATCGTCGCCGACAGCGACGCGGCCACCGAGGAGGCCGAGACCCGGCACAAGGCGCGCGCGGTGCTGTCGGCGATCGCCACGGCCGAGGGCCTGCAGGAGCTGCGGTGAGCGCCACGCCCACGGCGGCGCGGCGCGAGCTGACCGCTGCCGTCGGCGGCTCGGGGCTGGCCGGGGCCCTGGCGCTCGTCGCCGGCGGCCAGACGTGGGTCGAGGTGACCGCGGAGCGGGTGCCACCGCTGCCTCCGCTGGTCGAGGCGTTCCCCGGCGCCGACGCGGCACCGCTCGTCCCCGCGGCCGGCCTGCTGCTGCTCGCCGCCGCGCTGGCGCTGCTGGCCGTGCGCTCGGTCGCGCGGGTGGGGCTCGGCCTGGTGATGGCCGTCGCCGGGGGCGTGCTGGCGTGGTCGGGGATCCGGGCGCTGTCCGGGGGGCTGGGGGCCGGCCTGCTCGACGGGGCCGGCGGGGCGGTGACGAGCACCGACGTGAGCGCGGCGGGGCCGGTGCTGGCCGCCCTCGCCGGTGTCCTGGCCGTGGCCGCGGGGCTGGTCGTCGTGCTGCGCGGCCGGGCCTGGCCCGGCATGGGACGGCGGTACGAGCGGTCCCCGGAGCGGGCGGCGGCCGGCCGCCGGGAGACCGAGGAGGACCGGGCCCAGGCGGCCTGGAAGGCGCTGGACCGGGGCGAGGACCCGACCGCATAGCGGAACCGGTCGACACCGGTTCAGCCGCCCCCCGGCCGGGGCGCGAGATCGTCGCCTCTACAGTGGATCGCACCCATCCGCCCGGTGAGGGGACGTTTTCTCGTGCGACATCCGGAGGACCGCGTGAGCTTCCGCACAGCGGCATCGGCAGGCTCGCGGTCGTGAACGTGCTCGACGAGATCGTCGCCGGCGTCCGCGCGGACCTCGCGGTCCGCGAGGCGGCGACCCCGCTGGCGGAGGTCAAGGCCGCCGCGCTGGACGCCCGCCCCGCGCTCGACGCCCTGGCCGCCCTGCGCGCCCCCGGCGTCGGGGTGATCGCCGAGGTGAAGCGGCGCAGCCCGTCCAAGGGCGACCTGGCCGACATCCCCGACCCGGCCGACCTCGCCCAGCAGTACGCGGCCGGGGGAGCGCGGGTCATCTCGGTGCTCACCGAGCGCCGTCGCTTCGGCGGCTCGCAGGCCGACCTCGACGCCGTGCGCGCCGTGGTGGACGTGCCGGTCCTCTGCAAGGACTTCGTGGTCACCAGCTACCAGGTGCACGAGGCGCGGGCGCACGGTGCCGACGTCGTCCTGCTGATCGTGGCGGCGCTCGAGCAGAACGCGCTCGTGGGCCTGCTCGAGCGGGTGGAGTCGCTGGGCATGACGGCGCTGGTCGAGGTGCACACCGAGGCCGAGGCCGACCGGGCGATGGAGGCCGGTGCATCGGTCATCGGCGTCAACGCCCGCGACCTCACCACGCTGCAGGTCGACCGCTCCACCTTCGAGAAGATCGCTCCCGGCCTGCCGTCGGGCGTCGTGAAGGTGGCCGAGTCCGGCGTGCGCGGCCCGCACGACCTGATCGGCTACGCGGCGGCCGGCGCCGACGCCGTGCTGGTCGGGGAGGGGCTGGTCACCGCCGGGGACGCCCGGCAGGCGGTCGCCGACCTGGTCACGGCCGGCAGCCATCCCGCGACACCGCGCACGACGCGCTGACCCCCGGCACCGCAGGCGGGGCGCGGCGCGGGACACTTGTGGCATGACGACGACCAGTCCGACGACGCAGCCCGGGGAACGTGTCCTGCCGGCGCGCCCGGACTGGCCAGACGCCACGGGCCATTTCGGCATCTTCGGCGGCCGGTTCGTGCCCGAGGCGCTGATCGCCGCCCTCGACGAGCTGACCGAGGCCTACGAGGCGATGCGGGTGGACCCCGCCTTCCTCGCCGAGTTCGACCGCCTGCAGCGCGACTACACCGGCCGCCCCAGCCCGGTCACCGAGGTGCCCAGGTTCGCCGAGCACGCCGGCGGCGCCCGGATCCTGCTCAAGCGCGAGGACCTCAACCACACCGGCTCGCACAAGATCAACAACGTGCTGGGTCAGGCCCTGCTCACCAAGCGGATCGGCAAGCAGCGGGTCATCGCGGAGACCGGCGCCGGGCAGCACGGCGTGGCCACGGCGACGGCCGCCGCGCTCATGGGCCTGTCCTGCACGGTGTACATGGGCGAGGAGGACACCCGGCGCCAGGCGCTCAACGTCGCCCGCATGCGGCTGCTCGGCGCCGAGGTGATCCCGGTGACCACCGGCTCGCGCACCCTCAAGGACGCGATCAACGAGGCCTTCCGCGACTGGGTGACCAACGTGGAGACCACGAACTACGTCTTCGGCACCGTCGCGGGCCCGCACCCGTTCCCGGCGATGGTCCGCGACTTCCAACGGGTCATCGGCGACGAGGCGCGCGAGCAGGTGCTCGAGCGCGAGGGGCGGCTGCCCGACGCCGTCCTGGCCTGCGTGGGCGGCGGCTCCAACGCCATCGGCATCTTCACCGCCTTCGTCCCCGACGACGGCGTGCGGCTGGTGGGGCTGGAGGCCGGCGGCGACGGCGTGGACACCGGCCGGCACGCGGCCACGATCACCGGCGGCACGCCCGGCGTCCTGCACGGCGCCCGGTCCTACCTGCTGCAGGACGACAACGGCCAGACGACGGAGTCGCACTCCATCAGCGCCGGCCTGGACTACCCCGGCGTCGGGCCGGAGCACTCCTACCTGCACGACATCGGCCGGGCGGAGTACCGGCCGGTCACCGACGCCGAGGCGATGGAGGCCTTCGCGCTGCTCTGCCGGACCGAGGGCATCATCCCGGCGATCGAATCCGCGCACGCGCTCGCCGGCGCACTCGTCCTGGGCCGGGAGCTGGGGCCGGACGCGCTGCTGCTGGTGAACCTCTCCGGCCGCGGCGACAAGGACGTCGAGACGGCGTCCCGGTGGTTCGGTCTGGGCGACCGCGAGGAGGTCGACCCGGGCCCCGGCCTGGACACCGACCAGCAGCCGACCGACGGAGCCGTGACGCAGGGCGACGCGGTCGCCGGGCCGGCCGCCGGGGACGAGCTGTGAGCGCTGCCGAGAACGACGGGGGAGTGAGCATGGCAGCGAGCGCCGGCGAGCGAGGGGAGCGAGCCGGGAGTCGAGGTAGTCGACTCGCCGACCGCATCGCCGCCGCGCGGACGGAGGACCGGGCCGCGCTGATCGCCTACCTCCCCGTGGGGTACCCGACCGTCGAGGAGTCGATCGCCGCGATGGTGGCCGCGGTCGAGGGTGGTGCGGACATCGTCGAGATCGGCGTCCCGTACAGCGACCCGGGGATGGACGGGCCGGTGATCCAGGAAGCGGTGGACGCCGCCGTCCGGGCCGGCGTGGGCATCCGCGACGTCCTGCGCGCGGTCGCCGCGGTCGCCGGGGCCGGGGCCGTCCCGGTCGTGATGAGCTACTGGAACCCGATCGAGCGCTACGGCGTCGAGCGGTTCGCCGCCGACCTGGCCGCGGCCGGGGGAGCGGGCGCCATCACGCCCGACCTCATCCCCGACGAGGCCGCCGACTGGATCGCGGCCGCCGAGGGGCACGACCTCGACCGGGTCTTCCTCGTCGCGCCGTCCTCCACCGACGCCCGGCTGCGCTCGACCACGGCGGCCTGCCGCGGCTTCGTCTACGCCGCCTCGACCATGGGCGTCACCGGCACCCGCGCCACGGTCGGCGACGCGGCGGAGGAACTGGTGCGCCGCACCCGTGAGGCGGCGCCCGGCCTGCCCGTGTGCGTCGGGCTCGGCGTCTCGAACGGCGACCAGGCGGCCGAGGTCGCCTCCTTCGCCGACGGCGTGATCGTCGGCTCGGCGTACGTGCGGGAGCTGATCGAGGGCCGCGGCGCCGACGGCGTGCGGGCCCTGTCCCAGGACCTGGCGAAGGGAGTGCGGCCGTGACCGGCGTCGTCGACACACTGGCCGCGATCCCCAGCCCGACCCAGGGCGTGTGGGAGCTCGGGCCGCTGCCGTTGCGGGCCTACGCGCTCTGCATCGTGGCCGGCATCGTCGCCGCCGTGCTGCTCACCGAGAAGCGCTGGGTGGCGCGCGGGGGAGCACCCGGCGACGTGCTGGACATCGCCGTGTGGGCGGTGCCGTTCGGGATCGTCGGTGGCCGGATCTACCACGTGATCTCCAGTCCCCGCGCCTACTTCGGCGAGGGCGGGGACCCGATGCGGGCGTTCGCCATCTGGGAGGGCGGGCTCGGGATCTGGGGGGCCATCGCCCTCGGCGGGGTCGGCGCCTGGATCGCCTGCCGGCGGCGCGGGATCCCGCTGCCGGCGTTCGCCGACGCCCTGGCGCCCGGGCTGCTGGTGGCGCAGGCCATCGGCCGGCTGGGCAACTGGTTCAACAACGAGCTCTACGGCGGGCCCACCGACCTGCCGTGGGCCCTGGAGATCTACCAGTGGAGCGGCGGCCGGGCCGTGCTCGGCGCGGACGGCGAGCCCATCCTGCTCGGCACGTTCCACCCGACGTTCCTCTACGAGCTGCTGTGGAACCTCGCGGCCGCGGTCTTCGTCATCTGGGCCGACCGCCGGTTCCGGCTCGGCCACGGGCGGGCCTTCGCGCTCTACGTCGTCGCCTACTGCACCGGCCGGTTGTGGATCGAGCTGCTGCGCACCGACCCGGCCGAGACGTTCTTCGGCGTCCGGCTCAACGTGTTCACCTCGATCGTGGTCGGGCTGCTGGCGCTGGGCTACTTCTTCTGGCAGCGCGGGAAGCCCCGCGAGGTGATCACCCGCGGCGAGGCGGACGTCCCTCCGGCGACGGCCGACCGGACCGGCGAACCGGCAGCCGAGCCCGATCCCGTGCACGACGACGACTCCCGCCGGGCCGGACCCGGCTGAGGCGCCGGCGGCCCGGTGAGAATCCCCTCGGTGAGGATGATCACCGGCCGGGGCCCCCGCAGCCGCCCGACGGCGGCCGGTGACCGCAGCGATCCTGCCGACGCGCCGCGCCGCGGGGTTTGGGCGGGTGAGGCACGTGTTACGGCTGTGTACCCTTCGCTCAGACCCGCCGGTGATCCTGGCCGGGTCGCACCGTCGGACCGGGCCAGCGTCGCCCCGCGGACGACAGCCCGTCGGCCACCCACCGATGGGCTCCAGCCTGCCGCGGCGGGATAGACGTCCCCCGGCCGCCGGCCTCCGCAGTGCCGCCCCGCCATGACCCTCCAGAGCAGGCCCCGCTCCACGCAGGCCCTGCAGACACCGGCCCCTCAGACCCCCGGCCCGGGCCACGAGCCCCCGCCCGCGACCTCCTCCGAGGCGCGGACGGCCGCCGACGACGGGAGTGACATGCCCGACCTCACCGCCCCCGCCGCTGCGACGTCAGCAGTTCCCTTCTCCGCCGTCCCGGCGAGGACGGGGCTCTACGACCCGGCGAACGACAAGGACGCCTGCGGTGTCGCCTTCGTGGCCGACGCCCGTGGCCGTCGTTCGCGGGCCATCGTCGCCCAGGGCCTCACGGCGCTGCACAACCTCGACCACCGCGGCGCCGCCGGGTCGGAGCCGAACTCCGGGGACGGTGCGGGGATCCTCACGCAGGTCCCCGACGCGCTGCTGCGCGCGGGCGTGGACTTCGACCTGCCGCCGCTGGGCGAGTACTCCGTCGGCATCGCCTTCCTGCCCGCCGACGAGGCCGAGCGAGAAGCCCGCTACGCCGACGTGGCCCGGCTGGCCGAGGAGGAGGGGCTGACCGTCCTGGGCTGGCGGGACGTGCCCGTCGATCCCGACGGCGCCGACCTGGGGCCCACGGCCCGCGCGGTCATGCCGCACTTCGCCCAGCTGTTCGTGGCCGAGACCATGGGCGGCCGGGCCGACGAGACGGCGTTCGGCGGGAACGTCACCTGCAACGGCGTGACCCGGCTCGAGCGGCGCTCCTTCGTGCTCCGCAAGCGGGCCGAGCGGGCCGCGGTCGAGGCCGGCAGCTCGCTGTACATCGCCTCGCTGTCCTCGCGCACGATCACCTACAAGGGCATGCTGACCACCGACCAGCTGCCGCTGTTCTTCCCCGACCTGCGCGACGAGCGCTACGAGTCGGCGATCGCCCTGGTGCACAGCCGCTTCTCGACCAACACCTTCCCGAGCTGGCCGCTGGCCCACCCGTTCCGCTTCATCGCGCACAACGGCGAGATCAACACCATCAAGGGCAACCGCAACCGCATGCGGGCCCGCGAGGCGAAGCTGGACACCGAGTTCTTCGACGGCCCCGCGGGGCCGTCGTCGGAGCTGGGGCTGGACCGGATCTTCCCGGTCACGGCCAGCGACTTCAGCGACTCGGCAACCTTCGACGAGGTGCTCGAGCTGCTGCACCTGTCCGGCCGGTCGCTGCCGCACGCCGTCCTGATGATGATCCCGGAGGCGTGGGAGAACCACGACGAGATGGACCCGGCCCGCCGGGCCTTCTACCGGTTCCACTCCTCGATCATGGAGCCGTGGGACGGGCCGGCCGCGGTCTGCTTCACCGACGGGACGCTGATCGGCGCCGTCCTCGACCGCAACGGCCTGCGGCCGGGCCGCTGGTGGCGCACCAAGGACGACGTCGTCGTGCTGGCCAGCGAGGTCGGGGTGCTGGACATCCCGCCCGCGGACGTGGTCGCGAAGGGGCGGCTGCAGCCGGGCCGGATGTTCCTGGTCGACACCGCCTCGGGGAAGATCGTCTCCGACGAGGAGGTCAAGGGCGCGCTGGCCGCCGAGCACCCCTACGAGGACTGGCTGCACGCCGGCCTGGTGCACCTGCCCTCCCTCCCCGAGCGCCGCCGGTCCCGGCCCAGCCACGAGTCCGTCGTCCGCCGGCAGATGCTGTTCGGCTACACCGAGGAGGAGCTGCGCGTCCTGGTGACGCCGATGGCGTCCTCCGGCGCCGAGCCGATCGGCTCGATGGGCACCGACACCCCGGTCGCCGCCCTGTCCGACCGGTCCCGGCTGCTCTACGACTACTTCGGCCAGCTGTTCGCGCAGGTGACCAACCCGCCGCTGGACGCCATCCGCGAGGAGCTGGTGACCAGCCTCGGCCGCACGTTCGGGCCGGAGCAGAACCTGCTGCAGGCCACGCCGGCCTCGTGCCGCCAGGTGTTCCTGCCGTTCCCGGTCATCGACAACGACGAGCTCGCCAAGATCCTGCACATCGACGACGACGGCGACCTGCCCGGCTACGCCGCCGTCCGGATCACCGGCCACTTCGACGTCAACGGCGGGGGAGCGGCGCTGGCCGAGGCGGTCGAGCAGCTGCGGACCAAGGTCAGCAAGGCCATCGCCGCCGGGGCGCGGATCATCGTGCTGTCCGACCGCGACTGCGACGAGAAGCGCGCCCCCATCCCGTCGCTGCTGATGACCGCCGCGGTGCACCACCACCTGGTGCGGGAGAAGACCCGCATGGAGGTCGGTCTCGTCGTCGAGTCCGGCGACTGCCGCGAGGTGCACCACGTCGCGCTGCTGCTCGGCTACGGCGCGGCCGCGGTCAACCCCTACCTGGCCTTCGAGTCCATCGAGGACCTGATCCGCGACGGCGCGCTCACCGGCATCGAGCCGGCGCAGGCCGTCCGCAACATGGTGAAGGCGCTCGGCAAGGGCGTCCTCAAGGTCATGAGCAAGATGGGCATCAGCACCGTCGGCTCCTACACGATGGCGCAGATCTTCGAGGCCGTCGGGCTCTCGCAGGACCTGATCGAGGAGTACTTCACCGGCACCTCCTGCCCGCTGGGCGGCGTCGGCATCGACGTCCTCGCCGAGGAGGTCGCCATGCGCCACCGGCGGGCCTACCCGGAGAACCCGACCGAGACTGCGCACCGCCGCCTCGAGGTCGGCGGGGAGTACCAGTGGCGCCGCGAGGGCGAGGTGCACCTGTTCAACCCCGAGACGGTGTTCCTGCTCCAGCACGCCACCCGCTCGCGGCAGTTCGACGTCTTCGAGAAGTACACCCGCACCGTCGACGAGCTCTCCGAGGAGGCCGCCACCCTGCGCGGGCTCTTCACGCTGCGCACCGGCGTCCGCCCGCCGGTGCCGATCGAGGAGGTCGAGCCGGCGAGCGAGATCGTCAAGCGGTTCAACACGGGCGCGATGAGCTACGGCTCCATCTCGCAGGAGGCCCACCAGACCCTCGCCATCGCGATGAACCGGATCGGCGGCCGGTCCAACACCGGCGAGGGCGGTGAGGACCCCGACCGCTTCACCCCCGACCCGAACGGCGACCTCCGCCGCTCGGCGATCAAGCAGGTCGCCTCGGGCCGGTTCGGCGTCACCAGCGAGTACCTGGTCAACGCCGACGACATCCAGATCAAGATGGCGCAGGGCGCCAAGCCCGGCGAGGGCGGCCAGCTGCCCGGCAGCAAGGTCTACCCGTGGGTGGCGCGGACCCGGCACTCGACGCCGGGGGTCGGGCTGATCAGCCCGCCGCCGCACCACGACATCTACTCGATCGAGGACCTCAAGCAGCTCATCCACGACCTCAAGAACGCCAACAACGACGCGCGGGTGCACGTCAAGCTGGTGTCGGAGGTCGGGGTCGGCACCGTCGCGGCGGGGGTGAGCAAGGCCCACGCCGACGTCGTCCTGATCTCCGGGCACGACGGCGGAACCGGCGCCGCGCCGCTGACCTCGCTCAAGCACGCCGGCTCGCCGTGGGAGCTCGGCCTGGCGGAGACCCAGCAGACGCTGCTGGCCAACGGCCTGCGGGACCGCATCACCGTCCAGGTGGACGGCCAGATGAAGACCGGCCGGGACGTCGTGATCGCGGCGCTGCTGGGCGCCGAGGAGTTCGGCTTCGCGACGGCGCCGCTGGTGGTCTCCGGCTGCGTCATGATGCGGGTCTGCCACCTCGACACCTGCCCGGTCGGCGTGGCGACGCAGAACCCGGAGCTGCGCAAGCGGTTCACCGGCCGGCCGGAGTTCGTCGTCACGTTCTTCGAGTTCCTGGCCGAGCAGGTGCGGTCCTACCTCGCCGAGCTGGGCTTCCGCTCGATCGACGAGGCGGTGGGCCACGCGGAGCTGCTGGACACCCGCAAGGCCGTGGGGCACTGGAAGGCGCAGGGGCTGGACCTCTCGCCGATGCTGGTGGTCCCCGAGCTGCCCGAGGGTGCCCCGCTGCGCCGGGTGAAGGAGCAGGACCACGGGCTGGACATCGCCCTGGACCAGACGCTCATCCAGCTCTGCGAGGGCGCGCTGCTCGACGCCCGCCCGGTCAGCCTGGAGCTGCCGGTGCGGAACGTGAACCGGACCGTGGGCACGATGCTCGGCTCGATGGTCACCCGCCGCTTCGGCGGGGAGGGCCTGCCCGACGGGACGATCGACCTCACCTTCGGCGGGTCGGCCGGCCAGTCCTTCGGCGCGTTCCTGCCGCGCGGCATCACCATGCGGCTGTTCGGCGACGCCAACGACTACGTCGGCAAGGGTCTCTCCGGCGGTCGGATCGTCGTCCGGCCGTCCCGCGAGGCGTCCTTCGCGGCCGAGGACAACGTCATCGCCGGCAACGTCATCGGCTACGGGGCCACAGGAGGGGAGATCTTCCTGCGCGGCCGGGTGGGCGAGCGGTTCTGCGTGCGCAACTCCGGCGCGCTGGCCGTCGTCGAGGGTGTCGGCGACCACGCCCTGGAGTACATGACCGGCGGCCGTGCGGTGATCCTCGGCGCGACCGGCCGCAACATCGCGGCCGGCATGTCCGGTGGCGTCGGCTACGTGCTCGACCTCGCCCGGCACCGGGTCAATCCCGACATGGTCGACATCGACCGGCTCGACGGCGAGTCCGCGCAGTGGTTGCGCGACGTCCTCGTGCGCTACGCCGCCGAGACCGAGTCCACGGTGGCGCAGGCGCTGCTGGCCGACTGGGGCCGGTGGTCCGAGCAGTTCAGCGTGATCATGCCCCGCGACTACCGCCGCGCCCTCGACGCGCAGCGGATGGCGGAGGCCAACGGCACCGACGTCGACCTGGCAGTGATGGAGGCAGCTCGTGGCTGACAGCACCGGTTTCCTGAAGTACGACCGCGGCCTGCCGCCGCGCCGTCCGGTCGAGGTCCGCATCCGGGACTGGAAGGACGTCTACACCGCGCGCCAGCACGGCGAGGACCCGCTCTTCCCGACCAAGGAGGTCCGCAGGCAGGCGGCGCGGTGCATGGACTGCGGCATCCCGTTCTGCCACCACGCCTGCCCCGTGGCCAACCTGATCCCGGAGTGGAACGACCTCGCGCGCCGCGACGACTGGCAGGACGCCATCGAGCGGCTGCACGCGACCAACAACTTCCCGGAGTTCACCGGGAAGCTGTGCCCCGCGCCGTGCGAGGGCTCCTGCGTGCTGAACCTGCAGGAGTCGCCGGTCACGATCAAGCAGATCGAGTGGGAGATCATCGACCGGGCGTTCGAGGAGGGCTGGGTCCAGCCGCAGACGCCGGCCCAGCGGACCGGCAAGAAGGTCGCCGTCGTCGGCTCCGGCCCCGCGGGCCTGGCCGCGGCCCAGCAGCTCACCCGGGCCGGGCACGACGTGACCGTCTACGAGCGGGCGGACCGGATCGGTGGGCTGCTGCGCTACGGCATCCCGGAGTTCAAGATGGAGAAGGCCGTCCTCGACCGGCGGCTGGACCAGATGCGCGCCGAGGGGACCCGGTTCGTGACCGGCGTCGAGGTCGGCGGGCCGGGTGAGGACGACCTGTCCACCGAGCAGCTGCGCGATCAGTTCGACGCCGTCGTGCTGGCCGGAGGCGCCACGGTCGGCCGGGACCTGCCCGCGCCCGGCCGCGAGCTGGCCGGCATCCACCTGGCGATGGAGTACCTGCCGTACGGCAACCGGCAGGCGCTCGGCGAGCTGGACGACCCGCCGATCAACGCCGCGGGCAAGCACGTGGTGATCATCGGTGGCGGTGACACCGGCGCCGACTGCCTCGGCACCGCGCACCGGCAGGGCGCCGCCTCGGTGACGCAGCTGGAGATCATGCCGGCGCCGCCGGACCGCCGCGCCGAGGACGTCAACCCGTGGCCGACCTACCCGATGATCATGCGGGTCTCCAGCGCGCACGAGGAGGGCGGCGAGCGGCTGTACTCGGTCAACACCGAGAAGTTCGTCGACGACGGCTCGGGCACCGTGCGCGCGCTCCTGCTGCACGAGGTCGAGCGGGTCGACGGCCGGTTCGCCAAGATCGAGGGCAGCGAGCGCGAGCTGCCGGCCGACCTGGTCTTCCTGGCCATGGGGTTCACCGGTGCGCAGCGCGAGGGTCTCGTCGACGGCCTGGGCGTGGAGGTCGACGGGCGGGGCAACGTGGCCCGCGACGAGGCGTTCATGTCGACCGAGCCGGGCGTCTTCGTGGCCGGTGACATGGGCCGCGGCCAGTCGCTGATCGTGTGGGCGATCGCGGAGGGCCGCGCCGCGGCCGCCGCGGCCGACACCTGGTTGACCGGCGAGTCGATGCTGCCGGCGCCGGTGACGCCCACGATGGTCGCCCTGCGATGAGCAGCCGGCGGCCCGGGTCCCCCCGCCGACACGCGGGCAGGACCCGGGCCGCCGGGGCCGGCAGTTCGTCTAGCCACTAGCGTTATCACCATGCCCCGCCGCGCCAAGATCGTCTGCACCCTCGGGCCCGCGACCAGTTCCCCGGAGCAGGTCACGGCCCTCGTCGAGTCCGGGATGGACGTGGCCCGGCTGAACTTCAGCCACGGGGCCCACGAGCACCACGCCAACGCCTACCGGCTGGTCCGCGAGGCCTCGGACGCCACCGGCCGCGCCGTCGCCATCCTCGCCGACCTGCAGGGGCCCAAGATCCGGCTGGGAACCTTCGCCGACGGGCCGGTGGACTGGCCGACCGGCGCGCAGGTCTGCATCACGACCGAGGACGTCCAGGGCACCGCCGAGCGGGTGTCGACCACCTACAAGAACCTCTCCGACGACGTCCAGGTCGGCGACCGGCTCCTGGTGGACGACGGCAAGCTGGCGCTCACCGTCGTGCGCGTGGACGGCCCCGACGTCTTCTGCCTGGTCGTCGAGGGCGGCGAGGTGTCGAACAACAAGGGGCTGTCCCTGCCCGGGGTGGCGGTGAGCGTCCCGGCGCTGTCGGACAAGGACGAGGAGGACCTCCGCTTCGCCCTGCACCTCGGCGTGGACTTCATCGCGCTGTCCTTCGTCCGCTCGCCGGCGGACTTCGAGCTGGTCTGCGACATCATGCGCCAGGAGGACGTCACCGTCCCGGTGATCGCGAAGCTGGAGAAGCCGGAGGCGGTCGAGAACCTCGAGGCGATCGTCGAGGCCTTCGACGGCATCATGGTCGCCCGCGGCGACCTCGGCGTGGAGCTCGCGCTGGAGCAGGTCCCGCTGGTCCAGAAGCGCGCGATCCAGGCCGCCCGCGAACGCAACAAGCCGGTCATCGTGGCCACCCAGATGCTCGAGTCCATGATCACCAACTCGCGGCCCACCCGCGCCGAGGCCTCCGACGTCGCCAACGCCGTCCTGGACGGCGCGGACGCGGTCATGCTCTCCGGGGAGACCTCGGTGGGGGCGCACCCCGTCGGTGCCGTGCGCACGATGGAGCGGATCATCGACGCCGTCGAGAGCGACCACCTGTGGGTCCCGGACGTGGTGCGGGTGTCCCGGTCCCGGTCGGGGGCCATCGTGCGGGCCGCCAAGGACGTGGGCGAGACGCTCGACGTCAAGGCGCTGGCGACCTTCACCCAGACCGGGGACACCGCGCGCCGGCTGGCCGCACTGCACCCGCGGCAGCCGCTCCTGGCCTTCACCGTCGACGCGCGCGTCCGGAGCCAGCTGGCGCTGTCCTGGGGTGTGGAGACGTTCCTGGTGCCGGAGGTCGAGCACACCGACGACATGGTCGCCCAGGTCGACTTCTCGCTGCTGTCCATCGGCCGGCTCCGGGTGGGTGACCGGGTGGTCGTCGTCGCGGGCAGCCCGCCCAACACCGTCGGCTCGACGAACCTGATCCGCGTGCACGAGGTGGGCACCGACTCGTGAGCGCTGCCACGGGGGGCAGCCAGGCCGCCGCGCTGCTCGCTGTCCTGGAGCTGGAGGAGCGCGAGCGCGACGTGTTCGTGGGGCGGACCCCGAGCACCGAGCGGCAGCGGATCTTCGGTGGGCAGGTGGCGGGGCAGGCCCTGATGGCCGCCGGGCGCACGGTCCCGGAGGACCGCGCGGTGCACTCGCTGCACTCCTACTTCCTGCGCCCCGGCGACCCGTTCGAGGAGATCCGCTACGAGGTGGACCGGATCCGCGACGGGCGGTCGTTCACGACGCGGCGCGTCGTCGCGCGGCAGCACCGCAAGGGGGAGGACGTCGCGATCTTCGCCCTGACCGCTGACTTCCACGCCGGCGAGCAGGCGGTCGCCGAGCACGCCACGCCGATGCCCGACGTCCCCGGCCCGGAGACCCTGCCCGGGACGGACGAGATCGTCGCCGCGCACGGCGAGCGCGCCGCGTGGATGGCGGCCATGGGCAACGTGGTCGACCAGCGCTTCCTGCAGGACCCGTTCACGGCGCCGCCCAAGTCGCCGCCGGACACGCAGACACGCACCTGGCTGCGGGTCGCCGGCGAGCTGGGGGAGGACCCCGCGGTTCATGCCGCGGCGCTCACCTTCGTCAGCGACCTGACGCTGCTGTCGGCGGGCTTCGCGCGGCTCGGCGGCGGGTGGCCGGACTTCGTGGGCGCCAGTCTCGACCACGCGGTCTGGTTCCACCAGCCCGTGCGTGCCGACGACTGGTTCCTCTACGAGACCGACAGCCCGGCCGCCTCGGCGGGCCGGGCCCTGTGCTTCGGCACGATCTGGTCGGCCGACGGCACGCACGTCGCCACGGTCGCCCAGGAGGGCCTCATCCGGTCGTTGAAGGACTGACGGACTCCTCGCCGGCGTCCTCCGCTGCCGTCTGCTCGGCTGCGGCCCGGTCTGCCGCTGCCTGCTCGGCTGGTGCCTGCTCGGCTGCGGCCCGGTCTGCCGCTGCCTGCTCGGCTGGTGCCTGCTCGGCGGCTGGCTGCTCGGCTGCGGCCTGCTCTGCCGCTGCCTGCTCGGCTGTCGCCCGCTCGACTGCGGCCTGCTCTGCCGCTGCCTGCTCGGCTGCCGCCCGCTCGACTGCGGCCTGCTCTGCCGCCGCCCGCTCCGCCGCCCGCTGGGCTTCCCGCTCGGCTGCCGCCGCCGCGAAGTCGGTCGCCAGGAAGTCGTGGTTCTCGCGCAGCAGCGCCCACACCCGCTCGACGTGGGCCGGCGTGGTCGCCGGGGCGCCGACGGCGACCCGCAGCACCGCCCGGCCGCCGACGGTGGTGTGCGTGAGGAAGACCTCGCCGCCGTCGTTGAGGCGTTCCAGCAGGGTCATGGTCGCGACGTCGGCGTCCACCTCGGCCGACCAGCGCGGCCGCAGGCAGACCAGCGAGAAGGGGTGCGGTGCGACGACGTCGAAGCGCTCGTCGGCGCCGGCCCACCCGGCCAGCTGCTGGGCCATGGCGACGTGCGAGCGGATGTGGGCGCGCAGGCCCTCGGCGCCGTACCAGCGGAGCACGAACCAGAGCTTGAGCGCCCGGAAGCGGCGCCCGAGGGGGATCTGCCAGTCGCGGAGGTCCACGACCGAGCCGGCGTCGGTGGCCGCGTTGCGGAGGTACTCGGGGAGGATGGCCAGCGCCCCGGTGAGCGCCGCGCGGTCGGCGACCCAGAACAGGGTGGCGTCGAACCCGGTGAGCAGCCACTTGTGGGCGTCGGTGGTGTAGCTGTCGGCCCACTCGACGCCGGCCTGCAGCTCGCGAAGCTCGGGCACGATCGCGCTCACGCCCGCGTAGGCGGCGTCCACGTGCAGCCAGACGCCGTACTTCTGGCAGATCGGCCCCAGTTCGGCCAGCGGGTCGATCGCCGTCGTCGACGTCGTCCCGACCGTCGCGCAGACCAGCACCGGGGTGTAGCCGCGGGCGACGTCCCGCTCGAGCCGGGCGGCCAGCGCGGCGGGTCGCATGGCCAGGTCCGCGTCGACCTCGACGATGCGGACGGCGTCGCTGCCGAGCCCGGCGATGCGTACCGCCTTCTCCATGGAGGAGTGGGTCTCCGCGGAGACGTAGACGGTGGCGCGGTCGGGGTCGACGCCGTGCCGGACGGTGGCACCGGTGCTGGTCCGGTGCAGCGCCGCCAGCAGGGCGACCAGGTTCGCACCGGAGCTGGAGTCCTGGACGACGCCCCCGCCGGTGCTGGTGGAGCGGAAGGAGGACGGCAGGCCGAGGAGCTCGGCGAACCAGTCCATGACGTGCTGCTCGACCTCGGTCGCCGCCGGGCTCGTCACCCACGACATGCCCTGGACGCCGAGACCGGCGGACACCAGGTCGCCGAGCACGGAGGGGCCTGAGGTGTTGGCGGGGAAGTAGCCGAAGAAGCCGGGGTGCTGCCAGTGCGTCGTCCCCGGGAGGACGACGCGGTCGAGGTCGGCGAGGACGGCGGAGAAAGGCTCGCCCTGCTCCGGCGCCTGCGCCGGCAGGGTCGCGCGGACGTCGCCGGGGGACACCTGCGAGCGGACCGGGAGATCGCCCACCCGCGACCAGTAGTCGGCGATCCAGTCGACCACCTCGTGGCCGTGCTGCCGGAACTGCTCGGGGGTCATGTGCGGAACGGGCTCGGTCACCAGATCACAGTATTGCCCGCGAGGAGCGGGGCCCGAGGGGTCCCCGACGAGCGAGGCGGCGGCAGGACGAAGGCGCTGGAACGCGAGCCGCCCTGCGAGGCAAGCTGCCGAGCGGGGGCCGGAGGCTCCCCGAGGTAGCGCGGGGAACGGCTCGACGCAGGTGGGGACGGCACGTGGAGGCGGTCGTCGTCCGGCAGGACGACAAGATCGCGGAGTGCCCCCGGTGCGACTCGAACGCACACTGCGCGGGTTTTGAATCCGCTCCCTCTGCCGATTGGGGTACGGGGGCTCGCCGGTCACCCGGCCGCCGCAGCAGCCTAGCGGTGAGGTGCCGGTGGGCCGGCCTGGATAGGCTGCCGCCGTGAGCAGCGAGACGATCCGGGTCATCATCGCCGAGGACGAGGCGCTCATCCGCCTGGACCTGAAGGAGATGCTGGAGGAGGAGGGCTACTCCGTCGTCGCGGAAGTGGGCGACGGCCAGCAGGCCGTGGACCGCGCGACCGAGCTCCGCCCCGACCTGGTCATCCTCGACATCCAGATGCCGGTGCTGGACGGGTTGTCCGCGGCCGAGCAGATCGCTGCCGCCCGGGTCGCCCCGGTGATCGTGCTGACCGCGTTCAGCCAGCGGGAGCTCGTCGAGCGGGCCCGTGACGCCGGTGCCATGGCCTACCTGGTGAAGCCGTTCTCGAAGAACGACCTGGTTCCGGCGATCGAGGTCGCGCGCGCCCGGTTCGCCGAGATGACGGCGCTCGACGGCGAGGTCCGCACGCTGGAGGAGCGGCTGGAGACCCGGAAGGTGGTGGAGAAGGCGAAGGGGCTGCTCATGGCCGAGCAGTCCCTCACCGAGGCTGAGGCGTTCCGCTGGATCCAGCAGACCGCGATGAACCAGCGCACCTCGATGAAGGCCCTCGCCCAGGCGATCGTGGATGCCGGGCTCCCGGCCGGTGCCCTGCCGGGCACCGCGGCGGAGGACCCGACCGTCTGACCGGCGTGTCGGGCCGTCGGCCCCGGCGTGTCCCCGTGGGGCGTCTGCCGGCCGATCCGTGTTCCGTCCCCCGCCTTCCTGCCGCCGCACCGGCGGAAATCGGCTAGATCACGACCTCATCACTATCGGTGCGAGGCCGGGTGCATCCCTTCCTTTGGCAGTTAGGTTCTCCGCACCGATCGGCGTCCGATCGGCGGTTCCGGCTCGTGGATCGCCCATCGGAACGCAGAGAACGATGACACTGGGAGTTCCTTGATGCGCACTGGCACCACTGCCCGCAGCATCGCCGTCACCGGTGCCGCCCTCCTCGCCATCACCGCCTGTGGCGGTAGCGATGACGAGGGCAGCACCGACGCCGGCGCCGACAGCGGTGAGAAGCAGGTCAACGTCTACGGCACCGACGGCAACATGGGTAACGCCCTCGGCGAGGACTTCTCCGAAGAAGGCGCACTGGCCGGGATGAAGGGCACCACGCCGCTCACCGACCTCTCCGACGACTTCAAGAACCGTCTCCTCGAGATCGACCCCGATCTGCAGGACTACAACTACGCCGGTGAGACGTACGACGCGGTGATCCTGACGGCGCTGGCCGCCCAGGCCGCCGGCAGCACGGAAGCCAACGTCTTCAAGGAGTACGTCAACGGCCTCACCTTCGGCGGCGACACCTGCACCGACTTCGCGTCGTGCAAGGAGATCCTCGACGCCGGCGGCAACGTCGACTACGACGGTGCTTCGGGTCCGCTGAGCTTCGCCGACCCGGGCGAGCCCGCGGAGGCGAGCTTCGGTCTCCTGCAGTTCGGTGACGACAACACCCTCGACGACGAGCTCACCTCGTTCGTCATCGCCGGTGACGAGGACAACGCCGCCACCGACGAGGGCCCGGCTCCGGCGCCCGCCGGCGCCACGGGTGACCCGCTGGTGATCGGCACGCTGCTGCCGCTGACCGGCAACCTGGCCTTCCTCGGCCCCCCGGAGGTCGCGGGTGCGGCTCTGGCCGTCCAGGACATCAACGCCGCCGGCGGGGTCCTCGGCCAGCCGGTGCAGCTGATCGAGGGTGACTCCGGTGACGCCTCGACCGACACCGCCACCCAGACGGTCGACCGGCTGCTGCAGAGCGGTGTCGACGCGATCGTCGGCGCGGCGTCCTCGGGCGTGAGCCTCACCGTCATCGACGCCATCACGCAGGCCGGCGTCATGCAGATCTCGCCCGCGAACACGTCGGACCAGTTCACGACGTACAACGACAACAACCTGTACTTCCGCACGGCGCCGCCGGACACGCTGCAGGCTCGGGCGCTGGCCGACCTGATCATCGAGGACGGCAACAACACCGTCGGCATCCTGGCCCTGAACGACCCGTACGGCACGGGCCTCGCGGAGAACACGGTGCAGAACCTGATGGACGCCGGTCTGTCGGAGGACGCGATCCAGAGCATCACCTACGACCCCCAGGCCGCGAACTTCGACTCCGAGGTCCAGGAGATGGTGGACTTCAACCCCGACGCCATCGTGGTCATCGGGTTCGAGGAGTCCTCGCGGATCATCGAGGGGCTCAACCAGAACGGCATCGGCCCGCAGCGCTGATCCCGTTCCCCGGGTCCCCGACCCGGTGAACCATCGCAGTGGCCCGGCACCGATCACGGTGCCGGGCCACTGTGCTGTCGTGGGGGCGGGGGTAGGGGCGAGGGGGCGGCACGGCGAGGTCACGGTGCGATGGTCGGCGGTCGCCCCGATCTGAGGCGGTCGGCCGTCCACAGCTGACCCGTGTGTCCACAGTCGGGATTCCCGCTGGTCAGATCGGTGCGGAGTGGATATCCTCGAACGCATGTTCGATCAGTCGCGGCTGAGCGTGGAGGACCGGCCCTCGGTCCTCGAGGCGTTGCTGCGCGCCACGCTGGCCGGCCGGTCGGCGCCCGCGGAGTCGTACGCGCCGCGGCGGCGGGTGCTGCTCGACAGCTTCTCCCCGCACATCTCCCGCCCGGCGATGAGGGCGTCCCTGGAGTCCGCCGCTGCCGCGACCGAACCGCAGCCCTCGGCGGCCGGGCAGGACACCGCAGCCGGTGCCGAACCGGAGTCGGGCGCTCCGGTGGGCACCCCTGCTGCGGACGAGTCCGACGCTGGATCGGCCGATGCGGGCGCGGCCGAGGCGGCTGAGTCCGACGCTGGGTCGGCCGATGCGGGCGCGGTCGAGGCGGGCGCCGCCGATGCTGCCGAGGTCGGCGCGGCCGCCGCTGGCGCCGGCGAGGTGGGCGCGGCCGATCCGGGCGGGGCGCAGGTGGAGCCGGAGTGCGCGGCGCTGGCCGGGCTGCTGGAGGCCGGGGCCGCGCACCTGGCCGAGGCGGGGGCGGCCTACCGGGCGCAGGGCCGGCAGGCGGCGCGGCAGGCGCGGGCGCTGGCGGCGTTCGCCGCGGCCCGGCCGGCGGCGGCGATGGACCGCCCCGACGGGGAGGTGGGGGCGGCGGCCGCGGCGTCGCGGGCGGCCCGACCGGCGGCGCTGACCGGGGTCAGCGAGTGGGCGGTGGACGAGGTGATGGTGGCCCTGGCGCTGTCCTCGCGGGCGGCGTCGACGCTGCTGGGCGAGTCGGTGGTGCTGGTGGAGCAGTTCCCGGCCACCGTGGCCGCGGTGGAGGCCGGCACCATCTCCTGGGCGCACGCCCGGATGCTGGCCCACGAGCTGTCCCTGCTCACCGACGACGCGCTGCGGGCGTCGGTGGAGGCCCGGCTGCTGGCCGGGGCCGGCGGGCGCACGGTCGGGCAGCTGCGGGTCTCCGCGCAGCGGGCGGTGCTGCGCGCGGACGCCTCGGCGGCGGTCCGGCGGCTGGCCGCGGCCATCAAGCGCCGGGCGGTGCGGGCCTATCCGGACAAGGACGGCATGGGCACCCTGTCGGCGTCGATGCCGCTGCCGGTGCTGCGGGCGTGCGAGGGGGTGCTGCGCCAGTACGCGCGGGAGTGCACCTTCCCCGGCGACGAGCGCAGCACCGACCAGCGGATGCTGGACTGCCTGGTCGATCTGCTGCTGCGCCCCGACGCCGCCGGCCGGCCACCGGTGCAGGCGCACCTGACCATCGTGGCCTCCGCCGGCACCCTCGCCGGGGGCGATGAGCCCGGGGAGGTCGACGGCCAGCCCGTCCCGGCGGCGCTGGTCCGGGAACTGGCCTACGCCCTGGGCCTGCTCCCGAGACCGCAACCCCCCGCCGATGCCGGCACC
>NZ_FOND01000002.1:152550-406340 GCF_900112815.1 Blastococcus tunisiensis | reverse complement strand
GCCGAGCTGCCGGTCCCCCCGGCACCCGCCGTGGCGGAGCCGGTGCTCGACCTGCCCGTCCGCGACCTGCCCGTGGCGGAGCTGCCGGTTCCGGAGGCTCCCGCGCCCGCCGTCGACGAACAGCCCGTCGCGATCGCGGAGCCGCTGCCGGCCGAGTTCGCCGTGCCGGACCTCCCGCCGGTCACGACCGCGGCGGAGGCCACCACACCCACGGAGATGCCGACCGCCCCGGAGCCCCTTCCCGCACCGGCGCCCGCCGTGCCGCCCGCGGCGACGGGGTCCATGTGGGGCACGCCGACGTCGTCGTCGCTGTGGGGCGACGTGACGCCGGCCCCGCGGCCCCGGGTCGACGACGCCCCCATCTGGGCCGAGGTGACCCAGCAGCCCGCCGACCCGGAGCTGTTCCCCACGGCCCCCGAGCCGGTCGCGGAGATCACCGTCCCCGCCGCGGACGACGACGTGATCGTGGCCGTGGCCGTGGCGACCGTGGAGCAGGGCCCCACCGAGGAGACCGCCGCCGACGACGTGCCCGACGCCCCGGTCGGAGAGGACCCCGCGGCGGAAGCCGAGGAGCTGGTCGAGGTCGAGGTCGAGGAGGCCGCCGAGGTGGCCGAGCTGGCGCCCGTGCTGGCCCGGACCGCGAGCGACCCGGCGCCGATGATGTCGCTCGACGCCACCACCGTCATGCCACCGCTCTCGCTGCTCCCGCCGCTGCCGTCGTCCCGCGGCCGCGGCCGCCCGCCGGTCCCCCCGGCTGCCCCGCGGCGGCCCAGCGTCCCGGCACCGTCGGCGAGCCCGGCCGCAATCGCCCCCGCCCCCGCCGCGCCGGCGACGGAGTCCGGGGAACCGGCCGCCCCGGAGGCTTCGCCCGCCGCCGACCCGGCTGTCGACGCGCCGAAGGCCGACCGGGCCGAGGGCCCCGGCCGGTGGCTCGCGACCGTGACGCGGCTGCCGGTGGCACCGCTCATGGCCGGGCCGGATCTCCCGGAGCTGCCCGAGGACTTCGACTCCCTCTGCGCCCAGGAGCTGCTGGAGACCCCCGACGTCGCAGCCGACCTCCCGGTGCCGGCTGCCGACACCGGTGACGTGAGCGGCCGGCTCCAGCTGCTGGGCGTGCCGGCCCAGCTGCTCGACGCCCGGTTCGAGGAGGACGTCGTCGCGCTGGGCACGTACGCCGCCCTCACGCGCAGCCTGGCGCGCCGGCTGCCCGCGGCGCCCGACCTGCCCCGGGCCGCCGGTGACACCGTGTTCGTCGTCGGGCCGGGCGCGGACGCGCTCCGTGCCGCGCGCTCGCTGGCGGCGTCGCTGCACCTGGACCCCGACTGCGTGCAGTGGGCCACCCGCGGCGACCTGGCCGGGCTCGCCCCGCGGAGCAGCCGGGTCACCTCGGTCGACGCCGCCATCGACCGCCGCCAGGAGTCCCTCGCCACGGGCACCGTCACCATCGTGGCCGTCGACGCGCCGCTGCGCACCGACGCCTACTGGATGGCCCAGATGGCCAGCGTCTGGGCACCCGTCGCGGTCTGGGCCGTGGTGGAGGCGACGCGCAAGCCGGAGGACCTCGAGCACTGGATCGACGGGCTGCCGAGGGTCGACGCGCTGATCGTGCAGGACGTGGACCTCAGTGCCGATCCGGCCGCGGTCCTCCGCCGGATCGACGCGCCGGTGGCCCTCCTCGACGGCGTCCGGGCCACCCCGCACCGCTGGGCCTCGCTGCTCTGCGAGCGGCTGGACAGCACGACGGCATGAGCCCGTTCCGCTGGGACGTCCTGCTCGTCGGGTTCGTGCTGGCCCTGCCCGTGCTCGCGCTGGGCATGCGGGGAGACCTGTCGATCGACGAGATGATGACCCGCATCCTCTGGTGCCTCGGCGCCGGCTGGGTGGTGGTCGTCGTGCTGCGGGCCGCGACGGCGCCACCGCCCGCCGCGAAGCGCCAGAGGGCCGCCCCGCACGCGGCCGCCGAGCCGGAGGACGAGGACGCGGAGTCCTCCCCCGCCCTCTGATCGCGCGGCGTCGTCCGGTGGACGGGCGACGCTGACCCCGCCGACCACTCCGGGGGCGGTCCGCGCTCCCGGGTCCTCGGCGGACCCGGGAGCGCGGAGAACACCCCGGAGCCCGGGTCAGCGCGGGAGGTCCTCCAGCATCTCGGTGACCAGGGCGGCGATCGGCGACCGCTCGGACCGGGTGAGGGTCACGTGCGCGAACAGCGGGTGGCCCTTGAGCGCCTCGATCACCGCGGTGACGCCGTCGTGCCGACCGACGCGGAGGTTGTCCCGCTGGGCGACGTCATGGGTGAGGACGACCCGCGAGCCGGCACCGAGCCGGGACAGCACGGTCAGCAGCACCCCGCGCTCGAGCGACTGCGCCTCGTCGACGATCACGAACGAGTCGTGCAGCGACCGCCCGCGGATGTGGGTGAGCGGCAGCACCTCGATGAGGCCGCGGGAGTCGATCTCGTCGATCACCGCCGGGGACACCAGCGCGCCGAGCGTGTCGTAGACGGCCTGCGCCCACGGCGACATCTTCTCGTTCTCGCCCCCGGGCAGGTAGCCGAGCTCCTGCCCGCCGACGGCGTACAGCGGCCGGAAGATCACCACCTTCTTGTGCGCGCGCCGCTCCATCACCGACTCCAGGCCGGCGCACAGGGCGAGCGCCGACTTGCCGGTGCCGGCCCGCCCGCCGAGGGAGACGATGCCGATCTCGGGGTCCAGCAGCAGGTCCAGGGCGACCCGCTGCTCGGCCGACCGGCCGTGCAGCCCGAACGCCTCGCGGTCCCCGCGGACCAGCCGCACCTGCTTGTCCGGCATCACCCGGCCCAGTGCCGACCCGCGGGAGGACAGCAGCACCAGGCCGGTGTGCGGGGGCATCTCCGCGGCGGCGGGCACGAATGCCTCCCCGGCGTCGTACAGCTCGTCGAGCTCGGCGTCCTCGAGGGACACCTCGGCCATGCCCGTCCAGCCCGCGTCGACGGCGTCCATCACCCGGTACTCGTCGGTGTCCAGCCCGACGGCCGCCGCCTTCACCCGCAGCGGCACGTCCTTGGTGATCAGGCAGACGTCGCGCCCCTCGGACCGCAGGTTCAGCGCGACCACCATGATCCGGCTGTCGTTGCTGTCGTTGCGGAAGCCGGCCGGCAGCGCGGAGGGATCGCTGTGGTTGAGCTCGACGTGCAGCGTGCCGCCCTGTTCCCCGATGGGCACCGGTGCGTCCAGTCGCCCGTGCGCGACGCGGAGGTCGTCCAGCATGCGGAGCGCCTGACGGGCGAACCAGCCGAGCTCGGGGTGGTTGCGCTTGTCCTCGAGTTCCCCGATGACGACGAGCGGGAGCACCACGTCGGAGTCGCCGAAGCGCATGAGGGCGCCCGGGTCGGAGAGCAGGACGGAGGTGTCGAGGACATACGTACGGCGATCGGTCACGGTTCGACTCCCGTGGGGCGCACGGCACGCCCCCGCTCGAAGGTGGCCGGGCCCCGGCGCAGAGGCCGGGTGCCGGCCCCCCTGGTCGACGAACTCGTCAGCACCAACCGGGCCTCCCGTGGACGGCGAGGGCAGCTCGTCGTCCACTGCGGACGGTATGCCTCACCACCGACAGTCGCGCCGAACCCGGCCCGGACGAAACCCAACGTTCACCCGATGGAGGAACAGCCGCCCCTGTCGTCCCACCCGTGCTGGTGAGGACGCCGGCCTGCTCCGGCGGTCAGTACCGGCCGTCCCGGTCCGGCGGCCGGACCGCCGGCCGCTCGACGGTGTCGGTCCGGGTGGACGGCGGGACGGGGTCCCAGGAGTCCGGGTCCGAGGAGTCCGGGTCCGAGGAGTCCGGGTCCGAGGAGCCCGGGTCCCGGGAGTTCGGCGTCCGGGACCGCCGCGGCCGGACCGCGACCAGCGCCCAGAGCACCGGCACGAGCAGCACCGGCCACTGCAGGGACAGGTCGCCCACCCACAGCAGCCCGGCCAGCAGGAGCCCACCGAGCCAGGCAGCCGTCCACAGCCCGAGCAGGCGCGCCTCCCGGTCGTCGTACCGGCCGCTCATGGGTCAGCTGCCCCGCAGCTCGTCGGCCACGGCGTGCGGCGTGAGGGGCTCGTCGAGCAGGCGGACGAAACGGTCGGCCACCGACTGCGCCTCCGGCCGGGCGGCGAGCCACCGGGACAGCAGGTCGAAGCCCTCGACGTAGGTGGAGATGTAGGCCCGCCACAGGGGGTCGGTGAGGAAGCGGATCTGCTGGGCGGCCCACTCGGGGCTGACCAGCGACCAGCGCTGCAGGTACGCGCTCACCTCGGACTCGTCGGCGCCGCGGTCGTGCAGCAGGACAGCGGCGTCCTGCCGCACCCGGTTCAGCGGCGCCGCCGCCGCGGCGATCCGCTCGGCGAGGTGCCCGTCGAAGCGCAGCCCGAGGTCGCCCAGGATCTCGGCCGCCCACGGTCCCCAGCCCTCCCCGATCGACGCCTGGACGCCGAGGTCGGCCAGCCCCTCCGCCATCAGGCACTCGGGGGTGTTCACCAGGAAGACGGTGTGCTCGGCCCGGTCGGCGCGCTCCACCAGCCCGCGCTCCTTGCGGCAGTGCTCGGTGTGGTGCCCCGGGTAGGACTCGTGGGCCACCAGGTGCGGCAGCTGGGAGAGCCGGTGCGGGAGGTCGGCGTTGATCGCCACGCGGGAGCGGTAGTCGCCCTCGTAGTAGTTGAAGCCCGACCACGGCTTGTCGGTGACCACCTCGTACCGGACCGTCTCCACCTCCGGCAGGCCGTACTGCCCGCGCACCCGGTCGCGCAGCGCGCTGGACAGGGCGTGCACCGCGGACTCCAGCCGGGCCGGCGGGCACTCCTCGCGACGGCGGTGCGCGGCGTACCGCTCGGCCAGCGTGCCGCCGCCCGGCAGCAGGGTGTCCAGCTCGGCGTGCGCGGCCGCGTACTGCGCCGGGTCCCCGAGCACCACGTCGACCTGGAAGTACGCCCGAACCTGCTCGACGAACCGCACCGGCTCGCCGCTCATCGCGCGGGCGCTGCACTCCAGCCCGGTCAGCTGCCCGCGCAGGTAGTCGGTGCGGTCGGCCGGCAGGCCGGCGGAGTCCAGCTCGCCGAGCAGGGCACGCGCCTGGTCCCGCAGACCGGCCGGCGTGGGCGCCGGCTCGTCGGCGACCCGGGCGCGCAGCGCCGGGTCGCCGGTGTAGGCATCCACGAAGCCGGCCTCCAGCCGGTCGAACCGCAACCCGAGCCGCACGTACTCGAGGGGGAGGTCGAGAGGGAGCGCCGACATGGCCCGCAGTTTCGCAGCCGCGCACGACCGACCGGGAACCGGCAGGCCCTCAGCTGCCGAACCGGCGGTGCCGGGCGGAGTAGTCCCGCAGCGCGCGCAGGAAGTCCACCCGCCGGAAGTCCGGCCAGTACACGTCGGTGAAGTGGAACTCGGTGTTCGCCGTCTGCCAGAGGAGGAACCCGGACAGCCGCTGCTCGCCACTGGTGCGGATGACCAGATCGGGATCTGGCTGGCCGCGGGTGTAGAGGTGCTCGGCGATGTGCTCGACCTCCAGGGCCTGCACCAGCTCCTCCAGGGACGTCCCGCGGGCGGCGTGCTCGGCCAGCAGCGAACGGACGGCGTCGGCGATCTCCTGCCGTCCGCCGTAGCCGACGGCCAGGTTCACCGTGGCCCCGGACCGGTCGCGGGTGTCCTCCTCGGCCTGCTTGAGCACGGCGACGGTCTCCGGCGGCAGCACCTCCGGCGCCCCCATCGACCGCACCTGCCACGGCCGGCCGGGGCGGGACAGGTCGACGGCGACGTCCTCGATGATCTGTAGCAGCGCCTGCAGCTCCGGCTCCGGCCGGTTGAGGTTGTCGGTCGAGAGCATGAACAGGGTGACGACGGAGACCCCGGCGTCGTCGCACCAGCCGAGCAGGTCGACGATCTTGTCCGCTCCCCGGCGGTGGCCGTGGGCGACGTCCTCGAGCCCGATCGCCCGGGCCCAGCGCCGGTTGCCGTCCATGATGACGCCGACGTGGCGGGGGACGTCGGCACCCTCCAGCGCCCGTGCCAGACGCCGCTCGTAGACCTGCACGACTGCTTCGCGAACCTTCTGGCGCGCCCCCACGCGGTCACCCTAGGCCCCTCCTGGGGCGGCGGCCGGACGCCCACGCCACGTCGCACGGACGTCGACCGGGGCACCCAGCGAAGTCACAGGCCGCTCGGGGTGACGCCCTACCTACGGGTCCGTAACCTCGGAGCATGAGTACCGCTCCCGACGATCGCGAACAGGTCCGGGTGCAGGCCGACAGCGCCGAGCTCGAGGCCCCCCGGGCACAGGCCGTGGCCGCAGTCCTGGACGAGGGCGAACGGGTCGAACAGGCGTGGACGGAGTCCGACTTCGCCGACAGCGACTGGGAGCATCCCGACACCCGGCCGCGCATGCGCGGATGGCTGCACCTGTTCGCCTTCTTCGGCGCCATCATCGCCGGCGCGGTCCTCATCCCCCTCGCCTCGGTGCTCGGCGCGCGGGCCGGCTTCTCCGTCGCCGTCTACTGCCTGACCATCCTCGGCCTGTTCGGGATCAGCGCCCTCTACCACCGGCGCCGCTGGTCACCGCGCGGCTGGAAGGTCATGAAGCGGCTCGACCACTCCATGATCTTCCTGTTCATCGCCGGCACGTACACGCCGTTCGCCCTGCTGGCGGTCGACCAGCCGACCGGGTTCTGGGTGCTCGCCGGGGTCTGGGCCGCCGCGCTGGGGGGCGTCGTCCTCAAGCTCAGCTGGCCGACCGCGCCCCGCTGGGTCGGCGTGCCGCTCTACATCGGGCTGGGCTGGGTCGCCGTCTTCGTGCTCACCGACATCCTGCACTTCGCCGGCGTCGCCGCGATGGTGCTGCTCGCGGCCGGCGGCCTGCTGTACACGGTGGGCGGCATCGCCTACGGGATCAAGAAGCCCAACCCCTGGCCGGGCACGTTCGGCTACCACGAGGTCTTCCACGCCATGACCATCGTGGCCGCGATCTGCCACTACATCGCCGTCTACTTCGCGATGTACAACTCTCCTTTCGTCTGAGTTGTCTGTCGTCCTCCGGACCGCACCGCGGCCAGGTGCCGTTCCCCGGCTGCGTTGAGCCGCTTCCCGTCCGGGAGAGCGGGAGCCCTCCGGGCCCCCGCTCTCCCGGACCCGGCTCCGCCGGGTTCCCTCCTCGGCTCACCTCCCGTCCGCGCTCGGAGGACCCTCCGGGCCTCCGCTCCTCACGACCGCGGCTGCGCCGCGGGTTCCTCCCGGGCCTCCGTCCCGTGGGATGGGAAGCCCCCTCCTTCTGACCGGGTCAGGTGAAGGGTGGGCGGTCATCCAGCTTCAGAGAGGCCTTGCCCGCCGTACGCCAGGCGCGGGCGACGAGGTCGCGGTCGGCGTCGGTGACGAGGTTGCCCATGACCCGCAGGGCCACGGTCATCAGCGCCGCGGACCGCATGCCCACCGGGCCGGCCGCCGGCAGGAAGCGAGGGACGGTGAGCAGACCGGCCAGGCGGCGGGCGATGGAGAACGCCTCGCCGTAGTGGCGGCGCAGCGTGGCCGGCCACGCCGTCGTCCAGTCGTCGTCGGCCAGCATCGCCGCGATGGTGCGGCCGGTCTCCAGGCCGTAGTCGATGCCCTCGCCGTTGAGCGGGTTGACGCATCCGGCGGCGTCCCCGATCAACGCCCAGTTCCGGCCGGCCACCCCGGAGACGGCACCACCCATGGGCAGCAGCGCCGACGCGACGTCCCGCACCGGTCCGTCCAGCTGCCACTCCTCCCGCCGTGCCTCGGCGTAGTACTCCAGCAGCGGCTTGAGCTGCACCCCGGCCGGCCGGCGGGCGGTCGCCAGCGTGCCGACGCCGAGGTTGACCTCCCCGGCAGCGGCGCCCAGCGGGAAGACCCACCCGTAGCCGGACAGCAGCTCGCCCTCGGTCCCCCGCAGCTCGAGGTGGGAGGAGATCCACTCGTCGTCGCTGCGACCGGAGCGGACGTAGCTCCGCGCGGCCACGCCGTACGCGGTGTCGCGGTGCCACTCCCGGCCGAGCAGCCGCCCCAGCGGGGACCGCACGCCGTCCGCCACCACCAGGTGCCGGCAGGCGACGGAGACCCGGTGGTCGTCGTCGAGCTCGAGGACGACCCCGCTGACCCGCTCGCCGTCCCGCTCGACACCGACCGCGCGGGCGCCGTCCAGCGCCGTGGCGCCCGCGTCGAGCGCCACCTGGCGGATGCGGGCGTCGAGCTCGGTGCGCGGCACCGCGCTGCCGTGGTCGGGGAACTCCCCGCCGGGCCAGGGCAGCTCCCACTGCCGGCCGAAGCCGGCCGCCCGCAGCCCACGGTTGCGGGCGTGCCCGCGCACCCACTCCCCCAGCCCGAGGCGGTCCAGCTCGGCGATCGCCCGGGGCGTCAGCCCGTCCCCGCAGGTCTTGTCCCGGGGGAAGACCTGCGCGTCGGCGAGGACGACGTCCCGCCCGGCCCGGGCCGCCCAGGCAGCCGCGGCCGAGCCCGCGGGGCCGGCGCCGATCACGAGGACGTCGGTCGCGACGGGGACGGGATCGGCGGGCACGAGGCCCAGTGTCCCAGGTCGATGTCGCAGGTCAGCCGAACAGCGGAAAGGCGCCGGCGTCCTTCCCGAGCCCCGCCCGGTCGGCGTCGGTCAGCGGCTCCCGGCCGGTCCCCCGCCGGGCGGCCGTGACGTCGCCCCATCCGGCCGGCAGCCGCCGACCGAGGAGCCCCTCGAGAACCAGGCGCACCTCGCCCAACGGCTCGGCTGCCGGCCCGGGCCGGTCCAGGTGCGCGACCAGGTCCAGGTGGTGGACGGCGGCTTCGACGGTGAGCGTGGACAGGAGGTCGGCCACGGTCAGCACCCGACCCTGGGTCCGCACCAGGTCGTCCGCGCGCACCCGCTCCGCCGCCACGAGCACCGCCGCCGACGTCTCGGCGTACCGCGCGGCGATCCCCGGCAGGCCGCCGTGCACCGACGCCGCTATCCGTGTGCTCCACAGCTCTTCGTCGTCCCCCGGGGCCGGCGGCCGCCACGCCGTCCAGTAGTCGACGGCGGTGGTGTCCGCCCGCGCCGGCGACGGGGTGTTCAGGGCGACGAGGGCACGCCGGGCATCGCTGAGCAGGTGGAACCCCAGGTCGACCGGCGTCCAGCCGGCGCAGCCGGTGGGCACCCAGCCTTCCTCGACGGTCAGCGAGGACAGGGTGCCGGAGAGGTCGCCGTAGGCGGTCCGCAGCAGGCCGAGAGGATCGGGCACGGTCCAGAGCCTGGCAGACGGCGCCGCGGATCTCGGCCGACGCGGGGACCCCGCCTGCAGAGCTCCTCCACGGACGCCATCGCACGGCGATCTCAGCTCCCGAGCGAGCGCGGCGGACGGCGGCCACCACACCGGAATCCAACGGCGTTCCGCGCATCGTCATGACCGCCGGTGCCCGCTTGCACACTCTCGCGCGGACGCCACGCCCAGCGGCGACCCCGGAGCGCCTCCCGCTCCGACATCTGCCATACGACACGCCATATCGTCAGCGGTATTGGACATCAACGCCATCTGGTGGTAATCGGGCGTGTCGGCGGATCCTCTGCTGCAGCGCCACGTTCCGGCGCTCCCCGCCAGGAGGCACTGCCATGACCCGTAAGCCCGCCCGTCTCCTCGTCCTCAGCCTCGCCGCGGTGACCGGACTCGTCGTCTCCGCTGTCCCCGCCTCGGCCGCGGATCCCTACTGCGGCATCCGCTGGGGTTCGCTCCCTCAGGTCGCCACCGCCTGGGATACCGAGATGGTCAACGGGATCCGAGCCGGTCGGCACGCCTGCTTCGATCGGCTGGTCGTCGACCTCGGCGGCCAGGACACCACCTTCGGGTCCTACGACGTCCGATACGTGCGCGTGGTCTCCGAGGACGGCTCGGGCCGCCAGGTCCCCGTCCGCGGCGGGGCGGATATCCGGGTACTACTGGCCGCACCCGCGTACGACCAGTACGGCAACGCCACCTTCACGCCGGGCGACCGGAGCCAGGTCGTGGACGTGGCCGGCTGGACGACGTTCCGACAGGTGGCCTGGGCCGGGAGCTTCGAAGGCCGCACCACCCTCGCGCTGGGTGTGCGGGCGCATCTGCCGTTCCGGGTGTTCACGCTCGCCGGGACGCCCGCGTCCGACCAGGGGCCGCGACTGGTCATCGACGTCGCGCACAGCTGGTAGCGCAGCCGGCCGTGCCCTCGGCGGCCGGTCGGTCGGCCCCGTGATCCCGGGCCGACCGACCGGTCGTCGCGCGGCGGCTCGATGACCGGCGCGGCATGGCCGAGGTCGTCCAGGAGCCACCGGTGCCGGGCAGGCCGATCGACTCGCCCACGGCCCGAGCCCGGACGACCTCAGCCGACGTCCGGGCCGCGGCCGCGGACCTCCTCCACCGAGGCCATCGCGTTCCGGAGCTCGGTCAGCCAGTCCTCGGTGTGCTGCCCCACCAGCCGGACGGCCCAGGCCAGCGCCTCGGAGCGCGACCGGGCCACCCCGGCGTCGACGAGGGTGTCGAGCACCAGGCGCTCCCGCTGGCGCAGCCGGGTCATCACCGGCACGGAGAGGTTGGTGAACACCTCCCGCTCGTCGCCGCAGGCCGCACCCCAGGCCACGGACCGGCCGTAGCGCTCCTGGGCCGCGTCGGCGATGGCCATGCGCTGTTGACGGGTCTCCTCGCGGAACCGCGCGATCCGCCCCGCTCGGGCCGCCCCCGGATCGCCCTCGCCGGCGTCCGGCTCCGGCAGCGCGCCGACGACCGTGATCTCGTCCCGGTCGATGGTCAGCTCGACCGGACCGGTGAACCAGCCCTCCGGCAGCCGGCCGGCGAACCAGCCGGCCACCTCCGCGCGCTCCACGGGCGGTGCCGGATCGGCGCCCCGGCCACCCGGACCCCGGCCGCGTCCGCGGCGGAAGCCCGGGCCGAAGGCGGCGTCGGCGAATCGGTGGGCATGCATGGCGACCTCCCGAGAACCGTGTTGATTACGTGATTACACGGTAAGCCTGGGTGTGCGGGATCGGCACGGGCCGGCGCTACGCCGAGAGCGGACGCCGATGACGGCGTCGGGCGGATCAGTCCCGGCGGTGCCGCCCCTCGGGCACTCCGCCGGTCTCGGCGAGCTCCCGGGCGACGTCGACGAGCTTCCGGTTCAGCTCCTGGGAGACCCGGGCGAGCACGCCGAAGGCCTGCTCGGCGGTGAGCCGGTGCCGTTCCATGAGGATGCCCTTGGCCTGGCCGATGACGTCCCGGTTGTTCATCCCGGCCCGCAGGTTCGTCTCGTGCTCGGCACCGGCCAGCGCGACGGCGGCGTGACTGGCGAAGAGCAGGCCGATGTCCTGGCTGTCCGCGTCGAACGCGGCGCGCCCGCGCGAGTACAGGTTCAGGGCCCCCAGCTGGTCCCCCTCGACGAACAGCTGGAAGCACAGCATGCTCCGGACCCCCAGGGCGGCGGCCTCCCGCGCGAACTCCGGCCATCGCGGGTCCGACGCGACGTCGTCCACGCGGACGACCTGCTCCTCCCATACCGCGTCCATGCACGGCCCCTGCCCCAGCCGCTCCTGGAGCGAGTCCAGCGTCCTGGCCAGCTCGCTGGTCCACGCCCGCGACTCCACCTTCGCCCGGCCGATCACGTAGGTGATCCCGCACTCGTCGGCGTGCGGAACGGTCCGGACGGCCGCGGCCGTGATGGCCTGGAGCATGCCCTCGACGTCGCCGTGCTCCTCCTGCAGCTGCCGGGCGACGCGGCTCATGACGTCGCCGAGGAGCTGGGTGGGCTGTGCGACCTGGCTCTCGCGTCTCCGTGCCGCCGTCATCCTCGGACCCTACCGATCCGGCCGCCCTCGCCGGCCGCCGTGCACGCTCCCGAAACGGCCGCACGGCCGGCCCGTGACGACCCCGTGACGATCACGCGGTCGCCGGGAGCGCCGGACTCGACCGGGGTAGGAAGACCGGCACCCCTGCCGACGGAGGCGATCATGACCCGGCGTTCCCGCATCCTGCCGCTGCTCGCCGGAGTTGCCCTGGGCGCGGGTCTGATCGCCGGGCCGGCCCACGCCTCACCCACGCGGTACGGCGACGAGCCGTTCTGCGGGCAGGTCTGGGGGTCGCTGGCCGAGGGGCAGGAGCTGTCCACGTCCGCCTCGGTGGTCACCGACGTGCGCGCCGGCCGGCACGTCTGCTTCGATCGCCTGGTCATCGACCTGCGGGGGCCCGCCGGCGCGACACCGACCTACGACGTCCGCTACGTCCCGGCCCTGGCGGCGCAGGGCTCCGGCGCGGAGATCCCGCTGCGGGGCGGCGCGACGCTGCGCATCCTGGTCGGCGCGGCCGCGTACGACCAGCAGTACCAGCCCACCTACCTGCCGGCCGACCAGGGTGAGGTCGTCGACGTGGCAGCCTTCGAGACGTTCCGGCAGGTCGCCTGGGCCGGGTCGTTCGAGGGGCAGACCAGCCTGGGCATCGGCACCCGCGCCCGCCTGCCGTTCCGCGTCTTCACGCTGGCCGGCGAGCCCGGCAGCGACCGGGCGTTCCGGCTGGTCGTCGACGTCGGCCACCTCTGGTGACGCCGGCGACCGGGCCGGCTCGGCTGCGCGCCGCCGGGCCGTCGTCGGCTCAGCCCCGCGCCGCCGGGCCGTCCGGCCGGTCCTGGCCCTCGCGGGGCGGCTCGATGGCCAGCGGGGCACGGCGGAGCTCGTCGAGCACCTGCTGACCCGGCTTCGGCGCGAAGAGCTCCTCCGGGGTGTCCGGGATCTCCGGGCCGCGCTCGTCGGGGTCGAAGCTGACCGGGATCCGCTTGATGTGCGTGCTCATCGAGCGGACCAGCAGGAAGACGGCGATGAGCAGGACGACGATGAGCAGCAACCCCAGCGGACCGGCCTTGCCGACGTCCTCGGGGGCCTGCTGGGCCAGCACGGTGGAGAGCTCGGTCATCGGACACCTACCTCAGTGCGGATCCCGGTGAACAGATCGTCCTCGGGAAGCGGGACGTCGACCAGGGAGCGGGCCAGCTCGTAGTCCTCGGTCGGCCAGACCCGCTGCTGGGTCTCCGGCGGGCAGGCGAACCACCGCCCCTCCGGGTCGATCTGCGTGGCATGGGCGATCAGCGCGGCGTCGCGGACCGGGAAGTACTCGGCGCACGGCACGCGGGTGGTGACCCGGTGGGAGATGTCGTGCGCCGGGTCCCAGTTGGCCAGCCACTCGGTGTAGGGCGACTCCACACCCGTGGCGAGGATCGCCTCGTGCAGCGCCTTCGTGCGGGGCAGCGTGAAGCTCATGTGGAAGTAGAGCTTGCTCGGCTGCCAGGGGTCACCCAGCTCCGGGTAGCGGTCGGGGTCACCGGCGGCGTCGAATGCGTGGACCGAGATCTCGTGGGTCTTGATGTGGTCGGGGTGCGGGTAGCCACCGCGCTCGTCGTAGGTGGTGATCACCTGCGGCTTGAACCGGCGGATGAGCTCGACCAGCGGGGCCGCGGCCTCCTCCACGGGGACGAGCGCGAAGCAGCCGTCCGGGAGCGGCGGCAGCGGATCGCCCTCCGGGAGCCCGGAGTCGACGAACCCGAGGAACTCCTGCTCGACGCCGAGGATCTCGCGTGCGCGGGCCATCTCCTCGACCCGGATCTGCGGCAGCCGCTCCCACACGTCGGGACGGTCCATCGCGGGGTTGAGCACGGAGCCGCGCTCGCCACCGGTGCAGGTCGCCACGAGCACGCGTGCGCCCTCGGCGACGTACTTCGCCATGGTGGCCGCGCCCTTGCTCGACTCGTCGTCCGGGTGGGCGTGCACCGCGAGCAGGCGCAGCTGGTCGGGAGAGGTCACCCGGACATTGTCCACCGCGCGCGGCGGGGACCGGCGCACGCCCGCACGGCGCCGGGCGCGACCGGCCTGGTCGGATGCCCCGACCGGGGGAACCTGTGTCCGGGATCACCGGACGGTCCTGTACGGTTCCGCATCTCCGGGGGGTGTCCGCGTCCGTGCGTCGGCGTTCCGCCCGGTGTTAGCTTGGCGGATCGACAAGCGGCCGTCCCCAGCCGGGGCCGGCCACCCGAGTCTCAGGAGTACCCCTACGTGTCCACCCCCACTGACGAGCAGGACCAGGGCGTCTGGCTGACGCAGGAGGCCCACGACCGGCTCAAGGCCGAGCTCGACCAGTTGGTGGCCGGCCGGCCCGCGATGGCGGCGGAGATCAACGCCCGCCGCGAGGAGGGCGACCTCAAGGAGAACGGCGGCTACCACGCGGCCAAGGACGAGCAGGGCAAGCAGGAGGCTCGCATCCGGCAGCTGACCGACCTGCTGCGCAAGGCGCGGGTGGGTGACGCCCCGAAGACGGTGACCAACGCCGCGCTCGGCACCGTCATCACCATCAAGTTCACCGGCGACGACGACACCGAGAAGTTCCTGCTCGGCTCGCGGGAGATCGCCGGGACGACGGAGCTCACCGTCTACTCCCCCGAGTCGGCCATGGGCGCCGCCATCATGGGCGCGGCCCCCGGCAGCACGGTGACCTACCAGGCACCCAACGGCCGCGACATCAGCGTCGAGGTCGTCGCCGTCGAGCCGTTCACCCCCTGAGCTCCGCCGTGGGTGCCCGGTCCCGGCAGGCGGAGAACACCGGCTTCGCCTGCGTGCACTGCACGGCACCCGTGCCGGCCAACACCGACGGGCACTACCGCAACCACTGCCCGTTCTGCCTGTGGTCGCTGCACGTCGACGAGCTGCCCGGCGACCGGGCGAGCGAGTGCCGGCAGCCGATGGAGCCGATCGGGCTGGTGGAGAAGTCGGGCAAGGGCTGGCAGGTGGTGCACCGCTGCACGGCGTGCGGCCACCGCCAGCCCAACCGGCTGGTGCGCGACGGCGAGAGCCCCGACGACCTGGACCTGGTGCTCGGCCTGCCCTGGCTGTGACACCGGGATCCTCCGGACCGGCCAGAAGCGACGTCCTCCCTCACCCCAGCGCGTCCTCCCTCACCGCACACCGTGAGGGAGGACGCGCCATGATCAGGTCACCTGATCATGGCCGTTCGCCAGGTCGGTGCAGGCCGCGGCGGCGCAGCAGCGGCTCGGGGTCGGCGTCGCGGCCGCGGACGGCTCGGAAGGCGTCCAGAGGGTCGACCGAGCCACCGACCGCCAGCAGCCTCGTGCGGAAGACGTCGCCGTTCTCCCGGCGCAGGCCACCGTTCTCCGTGAACCACTCCACCGTGTCCGCGTCGAGGACCTCCGACCAGATGTAGGAGTAGTACCCGGCGGCGTACCCGCCGGCGAAGACGTGCTGGAAGTAGGTCGTGCGGTAGCGCGGAAGCACGAGGTCGGACGCGACCCCGGCGTCGGCCAGGGCACGCTGCTCGAAGGCGATCGGGTCGCCGATCTCGGCGCCGGGCGGGATCCGGTGCCAGGCCTGGTCCAGCAGGGTCGCGGCCAGGTACTCCAGCGTCGCGAACCCCTCCCCCCACAGCCGGGCGGCGTCGATCGCCTCCACGGTGGCCTGCGGCAGCGGCTCGCCGGTCTCGACGTGCCGGGCGTAGCCGCCGAGGACCTCCGGCCACAGCGCCCACATCTCGTTGACCTGGCTGGGGAACTCGACGAAGTCCCGTGGCACCGCGGTGCCGGCGAACCGCGGGTAGGTGACCGCGGAGCTCAGGCCGTGCAGGGCGTGGCCGAACTCGTGGAAGAGGGTGTTCACCTCGTCGAGGGTCAGCAGCGTCGGCCGGCCGTCCGGGCCGCGGGACACGTTGAGGTTGTTGACGACCACCGGCGTCGTCCCGAGCAGCCGGGACTGGCGGACGAAGGAGCTCATCCACGCCCCGCCGCGCTTGCCCTCGCGGGCGAAGAAGTCGCCCAGGTAGAGGCCGACCGCGGTGCCGTCCGCGTCGCTGACCTCCCACACCCGCACGTCGGGGTGGTACCCGGCGAGGTCGGGCCGCGGGGTGAACCGGAACCCGTACAGCCGCTCGGCGGCGGAGAAGACGCCGTCGACGAGCACCCGGTCCAGCTCGAAGTACGGCCGCAGCGCGGCGGTGTCGACGGCGTAGCGCTCGGCCCGCACCTGCTCGCTGTAGAACGCCCAGTCCCAGGCGGCGAGCTCGACGCCGTCCCGTGCGGCCGCCTCCCGCAGGACCGCCGCCTCGGCCTCGGCGTTGGCCACCGAGGCCGGCACCATGGAGGACAGCATCGCGTCGACGGCCGCGGTGGTCCGCGCGGTCGAGTCGGCGAGCACCAGGTCGGCGTGCGTGGCGAAGCCGAGCAGCCGGGCGCGCTCGGCGCGCAGCGTGGCGATGCGCACGGCCACCGGGCCGTTGTCGTGCTCGCCCGAGGAGGCGCGTGCGACCGAGGCCTCGAACACCCGCCGGCGCAGCTCCCGGTTCCGCAGCTTCACCAGCAGCGGCTGACCGGTGGGCAGCAGCAGCGCGAGCAGGTAGCCGTCGAGCCCGCGGTCGGCGGCGGCGGTCGCGGCGCCGGCGATCTCCTGGTCGGACAGGCCGTCCAGCTCGGCCCGGTCGGCCACCCGGACGGCGGCGGCCTCGGTGGCCAGCTGCAGGTTCTGCCCGAACGTGGTCGAACGGGTGGACAGCTCCTGGTTCAGCTCGGTCAGCCGGGCTCGGCCGGCCTCGTCCAGCTGGGCGCCGGCCAGCACGACGTCCAGGTGGTAGCGCTCGACGAGCCGGACCGCCTCCGCGTCGAGACCGCTGTCGTGGCGGGCGGTGTGCACCGCGTCGATGCGGGCGAACAGCCCCGGGTCGAGCCGGATGGCGTCGTCGTGCGCGGCCTCGAGCGGGGCGATCTCCCGCTCGATCTCGCGCAACCGCGGCGTCGACACCGACGAGGTGAGGTTGCCGAAGACGCTCCACGCGCGGACCAGCAGGGCGCCGGAGCGCTCCATGGCCACGATCGTGTTCTCGAACGTGGGCGGCTCGACCGTGCCGACGATCGCCGCGATCTCGGCCCGCTGCCCGGCCATCCCCGCCAGCAGCGCCTCCCGGCAGTGCTCGGCGGTGATGTCGGCGAACGGCGGCAGCCGGAACGGCAGCTCCGACACGGTCGCGAGCGGGTTGTCGGCGGACAGTGCGGGGGGCGCGGGTGCAGTCATCGGATGCCATCCTGCGCCCCCCGCCCGGCCGCGCTGCAGGGGCCCGCGCCCGAGCCTGCGAGGCGTGGGGGCAGCGGGTCCTTGCTCAGCGGCCGGCGGAGCGGCGGTACGTCCGGACGGCCAGCGGCACGAAGATCGCCAGGAACACCGCCACCCAGATGAACACGTAGAGCACCGGCTTCTGCAGCGCCCACCCGTTCGGCGCCGGAGCGCCCGGCACCACGTTGCCGAAGAGCTCCCGGGCGCCCTGGACCACCGCGGACACCGGGTTCCACTCCGCGAACGTCTTGAGCACGGACGGGAAGTTGTCGATCGGCACGAAGGTGTTGGCGATGAAGGTGATCGGGAAGATCACGATGAAGCTGGCGTTGTTCACCACCTCCGGCGTGCGCACGATCAGACCGACCAGGGCCATCACCCAGGACATCGCGTAGGCGAAGGTCAGCAGCAGGAGCACCCCGAGGACGGCCTCGCCGATGGAGGTGTGGATCCGCCACCCGACCGCGAAGCCGGTGATCATCATGACCGCGATGGTGATCACGTTGAGCAGCAGGTCGGAGACGGTGCGGCCGATGAGCACCGCCGACGGCGCCATGGGCAGGGACCGGAACCGGTCGATGAGCCCCTTCTGCAGGTCCTCGGCCAGGCTGGCGCCGGTGATGGTGCTGCCGAAGATCACCGTCTGGGCGAAGATCCCCGGCAGCAGGAACTCGGCGTAGCTCAGCCCGCCGGGGACCGGGATCGCGCTGCCGAAGACGTAGCGGAACAGCAGCACGAACATGATCGGCGACAGCGTCGCGAACACGAGCAGGTCGGGCACCCGCTTGACCTTGATCAGGTTGCGCCGGGTGATGGTCAGGCTGTCGGAGACGGTCATGGCCAGCGTGGTCATCGTGCTTCTCCTGCGGTCGCGACCGGCTCGGCGTGGGCATCGTCGGCGGGTGCGGCGTCCTCGGCCGCGTGCCCGGTGAGGGTGAGGAACACGTCGTCCAGGTCGGGGCGGCGCAGCCCGACGTCGAGCACCTCGATCCCGCTGCCCTCCAGCAGGCGCAGCGCCTCGGCCAGCGCCTCGGTGCCGCCGCGCACCGGCAGGCTCAGCCGCCGGGTCTGCTCGTCGGTGCGGGCGTCCTCGAGCGCCAGCGGCCGCAGCCGCTGCGCCACCTCGGCCAGGTCGACCGCGCGGGCGAGGGTGAACTCCAGCCGCTGCCCGCCGACCTGCGCCTTGAGGTCGTCCCCGGTGCCGCGGGCGATGACCTGGCCGCGGTCGATCACCACCATCCGGTCGGCGAGGCGGTCGGCCTCCTCCAGGTACTGGGTGGTCAGCAGGATCGTCGTCCCGCCGTCGGCGAGCTCGGCGATGAACTCCCACATGGCCAGTCGGCTGCGCGGGTCCAGCCCGGTGGTGGGCTCGTCGAGGAACAGGATCCGGGGGCGGTTGATCAGCGAGGCCGCGATGTCCAGCCGGCGGCGCATGCCGCCCGAGTACGTCTTCGCGGGGCGGTGCGCGGCGTCGACGAGGTCGAACCGCTCCAGGAGCTCCCCCGACCGGGTGCGGGCCTCGGCCTTGGGCAGGTGGTAGAGCCGGCCCACCATCTCGAGGTTCTCGAAGCCGGTCAGGTACTCGTCCACGGCCGCGTACTGGCCGGTCAGGCCGATCGAGGCGCGGACGGCGTCCGCGTCGCGCACCACGTCCAGGCCCATCACCTCCGCCCGCCCGGCGTCGGCGAGGAGCAGCGTGGTGAGGATCCGCACCACCGTCGTCTTCCCCGCTCCGTTCGGGCCCAGGAGCCCGAGCACCGAGCCCTCGGCCACGGTCAGGTCCACTCCGTCGAGGGCGGTGGTGGCGCCGTAGCGCTTGACCAGCCCCTCGACGACGATCGCGTCGGTCATGCGGGCCACGCTAGGCCGCGACGGTGACAGTTCCCGACCGCATTTCGCAGCCGGCGCACAGAGTTCATCGGATTCACGGCAGTCAGGACGGCGCCGGCCTGCCGAACTCATCGGTGCCGCCCCGGTCGAGCGGCTGCGGGCAGGCCCCCGACGTTCACTCCCGGGTGACCGCGTAGCCCGCCTGCGTCAGGGCGGCGACGACGTCGGTGGCGTGGTCGGGCCCGCGCGTCTCGAGGACGACGAACACCTCGACGTCCCCGATGTCGAGCCGGGTGGACGTCCGCTCGTGCTCCACCTCCAGCACGTTCGCGCCCGCGGCGGCGAGCGCGGCCAGCACCCCGGCCAGCGATCCGGGCCGGTCGGGCACCCGCAGGCGCAGCGAGAGGTACCGGCCCGCCGCGGCCATGCCGTGCTGGACGACCTTGAGCAGCAGCACCGGGTCGACGTTGCCGCCGGAGACGACGGCCACGACCGGCGGGGCGAACGCCTCCGGGTCGGCGAGGACCGCGGCCACGGCGGCGACCCCGGCCGGCTCCACGACGAGCTTGGCCCGCTCGAGGCAGAACAGCAGCGCCCGGGAGAGGTCCTCCTCGGTCACCGTCCGCACCTCGTCGACCAGGCCCTGGACGTGCGCGAGGGTGATGTCGGTCGGCGACGCGACGGCGATCCCGTCGGCCATGGTGGCCATCGCGGGCAACGGCACCGGCCGGCCGGCGGCCAGCGATCCGGGGAGGGCTGCGGCCCCCTCCGCCTGGACCGCGACCACCCGGACGTCGGGCCGGCGGGACTTCACCGCGGCGGCCACGCCCGAGACCAGGCCCCCGCCACCGGCGCAGACGAGGACGGTGGCGACGTCGGGGCACTGGTCGAGGATCTCCAGGCCCACCGTGCCCTGGCCGGCGACGACGTCGGGGTGGTCGAACGGGTGGATGAGCACGGAGCCGGTCCGCTCGGCGTGCTCGGCCGCGGCCGCGAGCGCCTCGGTCAGCGTGGGGCCGCCGAGCCGGATCTCCGCCCCGTAGGCCCGCGTCGCGGCGACCTTGGGCAGCGGCGCGGTCTCGGGCATGAAGACGGTCGCCGTGCAGCCGAGCAGCCGCGCCGCAAGCGCCACTCCCTGGGCGTGGTTGCCCGCGCTCGCCGCGACCACCCCGCGCGCCCGCTCGGCGTCGGTGAGGCGGGAGATGCGGGTGTACGCGCCGCGGATCTTGAACGACCCGGTGCGCTGCAGGTTCTCGCACTTGAGCCAGACCGGGCCGCCGACCCGGTCGGCCAGCCCGCGGGAGTGCCACAGGGGCGTGTGGCGGACGACGTCGTGGAGCAGTGCGGCGGCGGCCTCGACGTCGGCACCGCTGACGAGGGGAACCTCCGGGTCGGCCATGACGCGATCCTCGCAGGCCGGGCGCTCGACGGACGCCCGGACCCGCGCTCCTCGTCGTACCGTGGTGGGGGTGACGGATCTTGCCGCCCCAGGCAGCCCTTCCCCCGCCCCCACGACCCTCGGCGAGCTGCGCGCGACCGGCGCCCGCTTCCACCCTGTCAAGGCCGAACTGCGGGCCAACCTGCTCGCCCGGCTCGGTGCCGGGCAGCCCAGCCTGCCGGGCATGGTCGGCTTCGAGGACACCGTGCTGCCCGAGGTCGAGCGCGCCCTCATCGCCGGCCACGACCTGGTGCTGCTCGGCGAGCGCGGGCAGGGCAAGACCCGGCTGATCCGCACCCTCGTCGGCCTGCTCGACGAGTGGACGCCCGTGCTGGTCGGCAGCGAGCTCAACGAGCACCCGCTGCACCCGATCTCGGTGTGGGCGCACCGGCAGATCGCCGAGCACGGCGACGCCACCCCGGTCGGATGGCTGCACCGCAGCGAGCGCTTCGGCGAGAAGCTGGCCACTCCCGACACCAGCGTCGGTGACCTGATCGGCGACGTCGACCCGATCAAGGTGGCCGAGGGCCGCACCCTGGGCGACCCCGAGACGGTGCACTACGGCCTGGTGCCGCGCACCAACCGCGGCATCTTCAGCGTCAACGAGCTGCCCGACCTGGCCGAGCGCATCCAGGTGGCACTGCTGAACGTGCTGGAGGAGCGCGACATCCAGATCCGCGGCTACCGCGTCCGGCTGCCGCTGGACCTGCTGCTGGTGGCCAGCGCCAACCCCGAGGACTACACCAACCGCGGCCGGATCATCACCCCGCTGAAGGACCGCTTCGGCGCGGAGGTGCGCACCCACTACCCGCTCGAGCTCACCGACGAGATCCGGCTGCTGCACCAGGAGGCGCAGACCAGCTGGACCGGTGACGGGACGTTCGGCATGCCCGTCGTCCCGGAGCACCTGGTGGAGATCATCGCCCGGTTCACCCGGCTGGTCCGCGAGTCCTCCCACGTCGACCAGCGTTCCGGCGTCAGCGCCCGATTCGCGATCGCCGGCCTGGAGACCGTCACCGCCTCCGCCGTGCGCCGGGCCGCGATCGCCGGGGAGACCCGGCCGGTCGCCCGCGTCGTCGACCTGCCGAGCGTCGTCCCGGCGAGCCGGGGCAAGGTGGAGTTCGCCGACGCCGGCTCCGATCCCGACGACGAGCGGGAGATGGAGGTGCTGGAGCACCTGCTGCGCCAGGCGACCGCCCAGACGTTCCGCGCCCGCTGCGCCGGCCTGGACCTGACCGGCCTGCAGGAGCACTTCACCGGCGGCGAGACCGTGGAGTCGGGCGAGCTGGTGCCGGCACCGGCCCTGCTCGGGCAGCTCGGCACCATCCCGAAGCTCGCCGAGCTGCTCGGCCGGCTCGGCGTACCCGAGGGCGAGCAGTCGGCCGAGCAGGCGGCGGCCGCCGTGGAGTTCGCCCTCGAGGGGCTGTACCTCACCCGCCGGCTGGCCAAGGACACCGACGGCGCCCGCACGGTGTACGGGGCCTGACGTGAGCGGCCGACGCCCGCGGGGCTACCGGTACGGGAAGTGGCACGGCGGGCCGGACCCGCTGGCCCCGCCCTACGACCTCGGCAACGCCGTCGACGAGATCGGGGACTCCGTCCTCGGCGGCAGCGGCGTGCGGGAGGCGTTGCGCGAGCTGCTCCGCCGCGGCACCGAGGGACGGCGCGGGCTGGACGAGCTGCGCCGCTCGGTGCGCGAGCGGCTGCGCCAGGCGCGCACCGCCGGCCGGATGGACGGCACGCTGGAGGAGGTCCGGGAGCTGCTGGACCGGGCGCTGGACGCCGAGAAGCGCGAGCTGTTCCCCGATCCGGACGACTCTGCGCGCCTGGCCGAGGCGGAGCTCGACGCCGTCCCGGAGGACACCGCCGGCGCGGTGCGGGCGCTGAAGGACTACCCGTGGCGCTCGGCGGAGGCGCGGCAGGCCTACGAGCAGATCCAGGACCTGCTGCGTCGGGAGGTGCTCGACAGCTCGTTCGCGAACATGAAGCAGGCCCTGGAGAACGCCGGGGAGCAGGACATCCAGGCGGTCAAGGACATGGTGGCCGACCTGTCGCAGCTGATCGACGCGCACAACCGCGGCGAGGACACCGACCAGCGGTTCAGCGACTTCATGGACAAGCACGGCCAGTTCTTCCCGGACGACCCGCAGTCGGTCGAGGAGCTGATCGACTCCCTCGCCCGCCGGGCGGCCGCCCAGGAGCGCATGATGGCCGGCCTGTCCGCCGAGCAGCGGGCGGAGCTGCAGGACCTGATGGCGCAGACGATGTCGGACATGGGGCTGGCCAGCGAGATGGCCCACCTCTCCGACGCGCTGCGCCAGGCCCGCCCGGACCTCCCCTGGGGGCAGCGCGGCCAGGTGCCCGACGGCGAGCAGGCGCTCGGCATGGGCGATGCCACCAGCGCGGTCGCCGAGCTGGCCGACCTGGAGGCGCTGTCCAGCCAGCTGTCGCAGGGGTACGCCGGCGCCTCCCTGGCCGACGTCGACGAGGAGCTGCTCGAGCGCGCGCTCGGCCGGCCGGCCGTCGACGACCTGGCGGCCCTGCGCCAGCTGGAGCGCGAGCTGGAACGGCAGGGCTTCCTCAACCGCTCCGACGGTCGGCTGGAGCTCTCGCCCAAGGCGGTCCGCCGGCTCGGCGCCACGGCGCTGCGCCGCGTCTTCGCGAAGCTGGACGCCACCGGCCGCGGCGAGCACGACGTCGCCGACGCCGGTGCCGCCGGGGAGCTCACCGGCAGCTCCCGGGAGTGGCACTTCGGCGACGAGCAGCCGCTGGACGTCGTCCGCACCGTGAGGAACGCCGTCCTGCGGACGGCGGGCGAGCCGCGGACGGACCGCCAGCGGCAGGTCCGCATCGCCGTCGAGGACTTCGAGGTCGTCGAGACCGAGCGCCGCACCGGCGCCGCGGTGGCCCTGCTGGTGGACCTCTCCTACTCGATGGCGCTGCGCGGCACCTGGGGCGCGGCCAAGTCGACGGCGATGGCGCTGCACTCGTTGGTCACGACCCGCTTCCCGCAGGACGCGATCCAGATCATCGGCTTCTCCTCCACCGCCCAGGTGCTGCGGCCGGAGACCCTCGCCGAGCTGTCGGTGGACACCCTGCAGGGCACCAACCTGCAGCACGGCCTGATGCTCGCCCGCCGGTTCCTCGCCCACCACCGGGACGCCGAGCCGGTGGTGCTCGTGGTCACCGACGGCGAGCCGACCGCCCACCTGGAGGACGACGGGACGCCGTTCTTCTGCTGGCCGCCGATGCCCGAGACGATCGCCCGCACGGTGGCCGAGATGGAACGTGTCGCCCGGACCGGTGCCACGGTGAACGTGTTCGCCCTCGACCCCGACCCGGGCCTGATCCACTTCGTGCACGACCTCACCCAGCGCGCGGGCGGCCGGGTGTTCCAGCCCGATGCCGAGCGGCTGGGCGAGTACGTGGTCGCCGACTACCTGCGCACCCGGAGGGGGCGGCGAGCTCGTTGACGCCTGCTCCCGCGGGCCCGGCCCGAGCTCGCGAGGGATGGGGAGGAGCAGGCCCCTCCAGTCCGCACCCCCCGGAGCCGCTGACCACTGGACACCGCGGACCACTCTGGTCATACTTCTGGTCATGAGCACGATGTCGTTGGCGGATGTGAAGGCGCGCCTGTCGCAGGTGGTGGCGCGCGTCAGCGGGCACCACGAGCGCGTGCACGTGACCGTTCACGGCAAGCCGTCGGCGGTGCTCATCGCCCAGGAGGACCTGGAGTCCCTCGAGGAGACCATCGAGATCCTGGCCGACGCGGACGCGATGCGGCGGCTCCACAGCTCTGACGCCGAGCTGGCGCGAGGCGAAGCCGAGACCCGGCAGCAACTCGATGCGGCCATGGACGGGCGGCGCGGACCGCGTCCGTGAGCGAGGCGTCGGAGGCCTACCGTCTCGCGATCACCCCGACCGCACGACGACAGCTGACGGAGCACCTGCCCGGGGCCGTCGCGGTCGCCGCCCACGACTTCATCGTCGGCCCCCTTCTGGAGAGCCCCCACCGGGTCGGAAAGCGGCTCCGCGCCCCGCTGGACGATCGGCACAGCGCGCGTCGCGGTACCTACCGGGTGATCTACCGGATCGACGACGACGCCCGGGCGGTCACCGTCGTCGATGTCGCGCACCGTCGCGACGCCCACCGGACGACGCGCTGACACCTGCCGCAGGCGACGGCGGTCAGCCGCTCGAGCTGATGCCCGGGATGGCGCCGGCCCGGAAGGCGTCGACGAACAACCGGAAGTCCTCCTGGGTGCGCCGGGCGTAGGAGTGCGCGAACCCGACGAGGTCGTCGACGAACTCCTGGCGCCGGCCGTCGAGCATCGTCGCGATGGCGTCCTCGGTCTGGAACGGGACGAGCGTGTGGTCGCTGTCGGCGTCGCCCACGCAGTGCAGCTTCGCCGTCGCCTGCCCGAGCTGCTCCAGGACCGGCCGGATGTCGGCCGGCTCGGTGAGGTCCTCCCAGTCCAGGTCGAGCTCGTACGGCGACAGCTCGGCGACGACGAAGCCGGTGCCGCGGACGTCGGTGTAGCCGAGGAACTGCGAGGCGTGCGACTGCAGCGCCCGCCGGCTCACCGCCGTCCGGTGACCCTCGTGCTCGAAGTACTGCCGGATCTGCGAGTCGTCGACGATCCGGCTGGGCGCGGGGACGTTGCCCTGCTTCAGCGACAGGACGACGTCGTTCTCCAGCGCCTCGTCGTAGCCCTCCAGCAGCACGTTGTAGGCGGGCAGCCCGGCGCTGCCGATGCCGAACCCGCCGGTGCCGACGAGGTCCTTCACGTCGTAGGCGACCTCCCGCCGCCAGGGCCGGGGCGGCAGCGTCGCCTCGTACCGGGCGAGCGCCGCCAGCACCTCGTCGCGCTCGGCGTCCTCGAGCCGCCGGTTGCGCGGGGAGTCGGCGAAGCGCCGCTCGTGCCGCTCCACCACGGTCATCCGGTCGAGCAGTCCGAGCCGGGTGCGGGTGGCCGTCCTCCGGATGAGCTCCTGCACCGCCCCGCGGGTGTTGTGCACGGTGAGCGCGAAGTCCCGGTCGGCGTCGGACCGGCCGAAGGCCTCCACCTGGTCCAGCCAGGCGTTCAGGTAGCCGGTCAGCAGGTCGCTGATCACCTCGTCGGAGAACGCCTTGCCCCAGGACATCAGCGCGAAGCTGGCCGCGAAGCGCCGCAGGTCCCAGCTGACGTGGCCGAGGTAGGCCTCGTCGAAGTCGTTGACGTCGAACACGATGCGCCCGTCGGCGTCCATGTAGGTGCCGAAGTTCTCGGCGTGCAGGTCACCGTGGATCCACACCCTCGACGTCCGCTCGTCACACCAGCGGTCCTCCGCTGTCGCCATGTCGGCGTAGAACAGGCAGGCACTGCCGCGGTAGAACGCGAAGGGGTCGGCGGCCATCTTGCGGAACTTGGTCCGGAACGCGGCGGGGTCGGCGGCCATGAGGTCGGCGAACGCCTCGGTCAGGACGCCGACGATGACATCGGTCCGGTCCGACGGGTCCGGGGAAACGGTCACACCAGCGGGTGAGTGGGCCACAGGAGCCACGGTAGGGGGCCGATAACCTCGGTGGACACACGAGGCGGACCAGCACCAACGCAGAGCACCGGAGCGGAGGCACCGTGACGCGGACGGCGAGACGGCTTGCTGCCGCCACGGCCTACGGCGGCGGGAGCGTCGCCCTCGGCAGCGCCGCCCTGGTCGCGCTGCTCCGCGAGGAGGCCCGCGCCGCCCGCCGCAACATCGAGTCCCGCACCGACAAGGGCGGACCGCCGTCCCCCGACGGCGTGTACGGCCGTGGCCGCGGGAAGCCGCTGGTGTTCACCGTGCTCGGCGACTCCAGCGCCGTCGGCCTCGGGGTGGAGCACGCCTCCCAGACCCCCGGCGCCCTCATCGCCGCCGCCCTCACCGAGCTCGCCGAGCGCCCCGTGCGGCTGATCCGGCTCGCCGTCTCGGGCGCCCGCTCGGCGCAGCTGGACCAGCAGGTCGACCAGGCGCTCGCCGAGCGGCCCGACGTCGCGCTGATCATGATCGGCGCCAACGACGTCACGAGCCGGACCCGCCCGGCCGACTCCGTCCGCCACCTCGCCGACGCCGTGCGGCGGCTGAGCGAGGCCGGCTGCGAGGTCGTCGTGGGCACCTGCCCGGACCTCGGCACGATCCGCCCCATCGCCCAGCCGCTGCGCACGCTGGCCCGGCGGTGGAGCCGGCAGATGGCCGCCGCGCAGACCGTCGCGGTGGTGGAGGCCGGCGGCCGCACCGTGTCGCTGGGCTCGGTCCTCGGCCCGGCCTTCGCCACCGACCGGGACATGTTCAGCGTGGACGAGTTCCACCCGAGCGCGCACGGCTACGCGCAGGCCGCCGCCGTGCTGCTCCCCTCCGTCGCCGACGCGGTCGGCGCCTGGCCCGCCTCGGCCGACCGGGGCCGCCGGCCCATCCGGCGCGGGACGGTCAAGCCGATCGCCCAGGCCGCTGCCCGTGCGGCGAGCCGGACCGGCACCGAGGTGCAGCCCGCCGAGGTCCGGGGCTCCGACACCGGGCCGTGGGGACCGTGGGCGCTGCTCCGTCGTCGGCGCCGTCCCGAGATCCCGACGCCGGACGAGGCCCAGGAGCTCACCGACAGCACCGCCTGAGCGCGGTCGCGGGCGGGGCACGCCCACCCCCGTTACCGCGGGGTAGTTTCGGGGTCGACCCGTCGCCCGCGCACCCGCGCCCGGCGCCCACCTCATCGTGGAGGACCCATGCCCGAAGCCGTCATCGTCGCGACCGCCCGCTCCCCCATCGGCCGCGCGTTCAAGGGGTCGCTGAAGGACCTGCGCCCCGACGACCTGACCGCGACCATCGTCCGGGCCGCGCTGGACAAGGTCCCGGCGCTGGACCCGCGGGACATCGACGACCTGATGCTCGGCTGCGGCCTGCCCGGCGGCGAGCAGGGCCACAACATGGGCCGCGTCGTCGCCACCCTCCTCGGCATGGACCACCTGCCGGGGACGACGATCACCCGCTACTGCTCCTCGTCGCTGCAGACCACCCGCATGGCGATGCACGCCATCAAGGCCGGCGAGGGCGACGTGTTCATCTCCGCCGGCGTGGAGATGGTGTCCCGGTTCGTGAAGGGCAACAGCGACTCGCTGCCGGACACGCAGAACCCCGCCTTCGCCGAGGCCCAGGCCCGGACGGCCAAGGTCGCCGAGAGCGGCGGCGACTCCTGGACCGACCCCCGCGAGAACGGCGACATCCCCGACATCTACATCGCCATGGGGCAGACAGCGGAGAACCTGGCGCTGATCAAGGACGTGAGCCGCCAGGAGATGGACGAGTTCGCCGCCCGCAGCCAGAACCTGGCCGAGGAAGCCATCAACAACGGCTTCTGGGAGCGGGAGATCACCCCGGTCACCACGCCCGACGGCACCGTCGTCAGCAAGGACGACGGCCCGCGCGCCGGCACCACCGTCGAGGCGCTCTCCCAGCTCAAGCCGGTCTTCCGCCCCGACGGCCGCGCGACGGCCGGCAACGCCTGCCCGCTCAACGACGGCGCGGCCGCCGTGGTGGTCATGAGCGACACCAAGGCCGCCGAGCTGGGGCTGACCCCGCTGGCCCGGATCGTCTCCACCGCGGTCACCGGCCTGTCGCCGGAGATCATGGGCTACGGCCCGGTCGACGCCTCGAAGCTCGCGCTGCAGCGGGCCGGCATGACCATCGGCGACATCGACCTCGTGGAGATCAACGAGGCGTTCGCCGCCCAGGTCATCCCCAGCTACCGCGACCTGGGCATCGACATCGACAAGCTGAACGTGCACGGCGGCGCGATCGCCGTCGGCCACCCGTTCGGCATGACCGGCGCCCGCATCACCGGCACGCTGCTCAACGGCCTGCAGACCCGGGACGAGACGTTCGGCCTGGAGACCATGTGCGTCGGCGGCGGCATGGGCATGGCGATGGTGCTCGAGCGCCTTTCCTGATGGAGGCCACCTCGCGGTGATCATCGGCGGATGGCTGTCCGACACGCCGTCGGCTGCAGCCATCCGCCGATGGTCACCGCCGGTGGCGGCGCACACGACGAAGGCCCGGCCCCCTCGCGGGGACCGGGCCTTCGTCCGTGCTGGAACGGCTCCCTGCAGGGCCCCGCCGCGAGCCTGCGAGCGGTGGGGGGGCAGGGGGTCCTTCTACTCGCGGAAGTAGCTGAGCAGCCGCAGGATCTCGATGTAGAGCCAGATCACGGTGACCAGCAGGCCGAAGGCGATGTACCAGGCGAACTTCGCCGGCGCCCCGCGACGGATGGCCTCGTCGGCCATGTCGAAGTCGAGCAGCAGGAAGAACGCGGCGATGCCGATGACGAGCAGGCTGAACCCGATCGCGAGCGGGCCGCCGTCCCGGATGCCGAGCGAGGCGCCGAAGAAGCCGGCGACCAGGTTGGCCAGCATGAGCACGAACGCGCCGATGGCGGCCGCGACGACCCAGCGGGTGAGCTTCGGGGTGACCCGGATTGCGCCGGTCTTGTAGATCACCAGCATGCCGGCGAAGACACCGAAGGTGCCGATCAGCGCCTGCATGACGATGCCCGGGTAGATGTCGTTGAACGCCTCGCTGATGGCGCCGAGCGCGACACCGTAGAGCGCGCCGTAGGACAGCGTCGCGGCCGGGTTGGCGATCTGCTTGAAGGCGATCACCAGGCCGAGCACGAACGCGATCAGCACCGCCGGGAGCGCGAAGCCCCAGCCGGTCTGGCCGGGCAGCGCCCAGGTGGCGGCGGCGGTGGCCACCGTCACCAGGAAGGTGATCCCGGTCTTGGCGACGACGTCGTCCATCGTCATGTACTGCGTGGTCGTCGCCGCGTACGGCGACGGTGCGGCGTAGGGGTCGTGCTGGGTGGGAGCACCGTACTGCTGGGGCTGTGCGCCCCAGCCGGCGCTCTGCTGGCCGTTACCGGCGCCACCGAGCCGGCTGAACGCCGGGTTGCTGCTGGGCATCGTCATCTCCCTGAGGTGACTGGTCGGTCCGTGGAGCTCACGGTGCTGCACTCCACTCGGTCAGGTCAACGCCCGAGGTCCCCAGGACGTTCCGGCGTGTCGCGGGTTCCCCCGGACGGGCGCCCGGACGTGCCCCCGGTCGGGATCGAACCGACACTGGGACCCTTTTAAGGGGCCTGCCTCTGCCGATTGGGCTACGGGGGCGTCCTGCGCACGCTAGCGGTGCGGCGCCCGGGTCTGTCGTACGGTTCCGCCGTGAACCGCCGTCCCCAGGTGCCCGTACGGATCATGCGCGCGGGTGTGCGCGGACTCCTCCGCCCGGTGCTCGGCCCGCGCGTGCCGGTCGGCGTGCAGCGCCGGTGGATGACCCTGGTCACCGCGCACACGCCGCTGGCCGAGGACGTGACGATCCGTCCCGGCCGCCTGGGCAGGCGGCCGGCCGAGACGCACGTCCCGGACGGGGGCGATCCCGGCGCCGCGATCCTCTACCTGCACGGCGGCGGGTTCACCACCGGCTCGCCCGCCACGCACCGGGCGCTGGCCGGCCACCTCGCGGCGGCCAGCGGCGCCACCGTGCACGTGCTGGACTACCGCCTGGCTCCGGAGCACCCCTACCCGGCGGCGCTGGAGGACGTGCTGGCCGCCTACTGGGAGCTGCTCGACCGGGGGGCCACGCCGGCGCGCACCGCGGTGGCGGGCGACTCCGCGGGCGGCTGGCTGGCGCTGACCGCCGCGCTGTGGCTGCGCGACAGCGGTGACCCCGCACCCGCCGCGCTGGGGCTCATCTCCCCCTGGCTCGACCTGGCCGGCACGTGGCCCGCCGACCGCACGGACGCGATGCTCCGGCCCTCGTGGCTGCGCCGGTGCGCCCGCGACTTCGGGCGGGACGCCGACCCCGCGGAGCTCGCCCCGCTGGAGGCCGACCTGGCCGGCCTGCCGCCGATCACGATGCACGTCGGCAGCGAGGAGATCCTGCTCGACGACGCCGTCCGCCTGGCCCACCGCGCCCGCGCGGCCGGGGTGCCGGTGGACCTGCGCCGGCTGGACGGCCTCTGGCACGTCGCGCACGCCTCGGCCGGGCTGGTGACGGCGTCGACGGCGGCGGTCACCTCCCTCGGCGCCTCCCTCGGTGCGCACCTGGCCGACCGGGAGGACCGGCCGGTCACGGGGTGAGCGGTGGGTACCCGGCCAGCGCGGTGGCCCGGCCGAGCACGGCGTCCAGCATGGGCTCGGTGAGGCGGCCGGTGAAGGTGTTCTGCTGGCTGACGTGGTAGCTGCCCAGCAGGGTCAGCGGGCCGCGCGGGCCCTCGAGCCGCACCTCGACGCCGTGGCCGAACGCCGGCCGGGGCCGCGGGATCCGGTAGCCCGCGGCAGCCAGGACCGGCCACAGCGCCGTCCAGCCGAAGCCACCGAGCACCACGGCCACCCGCAGGTCCGGCAGGAGCGCCAGCTCCCGGGCCAGCCACGGGTTGCAGGTGTCGCGCTCCTGCGGGGTCGGCGCGTTGTCCGGGGGCGCGCAGCGGACGGCGGCGGCGACCCGGACGCCGGTCAGCTCCAGCCCGTCGCCGAGGTGCGTCGAGGTCGGCTGGTTGGCCAGCCCCGCCCGCCAGAGGGCGGCGAAGATCCAGTCCCCGCTGCGGTCGCCGGTGAACACCCGGCCGGTGCGGTTCCCGCCGTGCGCGGCCGGCGCCAGGCCGACGACGGCGATGCGCGCGTCGGCCGGCCCGAGGCCCGGCACCGGGCGGCCCCAGTACTCCTCGTCCCGGAACGACGCCCGCTTGACCCGCGCGACCTCCTCGCGCCAGGCGACGAGCCGCGGGCAGGCGCGGCAGCCGGAGATCCGCGTCTCCAGGACGGCGAGATCGCGGGCACCCGCCGCGGACCGGATGACACCGCCGGCGCTGCGGGTGACGGGGTAGCCGCCGGCGTCGAGAGCCACGGCCGTCAGCCGCGGGCGAGGCGCAGGGCGATGCCGTCGAGGATGTCGTGCTCGCTCACCACGACCTCGGCGAGCCCGAACTCGTCCATCAGCACCCGGAGGATCAGCGCGCCGGCGCCGATGACGTCGACCCGCCCCGGGTGCATGACCGGCATTGCGGCGCGCCGTTCCCGGGTCGCGGCCAGCAGGTCCTCGGACACCTCCCGCACCGTCGCCACGGGGATGCGGGACCCGTGGATGGCGACCGGGTCGTAGGCCGGCAGCCCGAGGGCGATCGCGGCGACGGTGGTCACCGAGCCGGCGACGCCGACCAGGGTGCCCGCCTCGGCCACCGGCACCTCGGCGGTCACCTGCGCCAGGGCGGCGCGGACGTCGTCCACGGCCCGGCGGATCTCCTCGGCGGACGGCGGGTCGCCGTGCAGGTGCCGCTCGGTGAGCCGGACGCAACCGATGTCGACCGACCGGGCCGCCCGCACGCCGGCGTCGTCGCCGAGCACGAACTCCGTCGACCCCCCGCCGATGTCGACCACCAGGAACGGCGGGCGGGGCGGCGGCGCACCGTGCGCGACGGCCGCCGCGTCGAGCGAGGCGGTGGCGCCGAGGAAGGAGAGCTCGGCCTCCTCGCGCCCGGTGATCACGTCCGGCAGCCGGCCCAGCGTGCTGAGCACCATCTGCTCGAAGTCCGCGCGGTTGGCCGCGTCCCGGCTGGCGCTGGTGGCGGCCATCCGGATCGCCGTGGCACCCAGGTCCCGGGCGGCGTCGGTGTACCCGGCGAGGGCGAGCCGGGTGCGCTCGATCGCCTCCGGGGCGAGCCGGCCGGTGGCGTCGACTCCCTGACCGAGGCGGACGACCTCCATCCGGCGGGTCAGGTCGGTGTGCGCGCCGTCCTCGGGCACGTCGGCGACCAGCAGCCGGATGGAGTTGGTGCCGCAGTCGATGGCCGCGACCCGGGTCACGCGCTCGCCTCGCTGACGCTCGTCGAGCACGTGCCCCAGGGTGCTGTACCCCCGCGTGAGCTCGCACGCTCGCTCACGGGGTTCCCTCGGCAGGGCGGGCGCAGGGGCCTGCGGCCCACCACTCCCCCATCTCCTCGACCGCCCGGTCGCCGATCGGGTTGACGCCCGGGCCGGCGGCGAGGGCGTGCCCGGCGAGCGCGTGCAGGCACTTCACCCGGTCGGGCATGCCACCGGCGGTCATCCGCGTCGGCAGCACGTCCCGCTCGTCCCGGGTGGCGAGGTAGGCCTCGTGCGCCCGCTGGTAACCGGCGGCGAGTTCGGGATCGGTGGCCAGCTCGTCCTGCCAGTCGCGCATCCGGCCGGCCGACTCCAGCCGGCTGGCCGCGGCCGTGGCCCGCGGGCAGGTCAGGTAGTACAGCGTCGGGAACGGCGTGCCGTCCTCGAGCCGCGGTGCCGTCTCGACGACGTCGGGCTGACCGCACGGGCAGCGGTGCGCCACCGCGACCAGGGCCCGCGGCGGCCGGCCGAGCTGCCGGGCGACGATCTCCCGCTCGACGTCGGTCACGCGTTCGTCCACCCGACGAGTGTGCGGGAGGGCGTTGGCCGGGCGCGAACGGCCCCCTCCAGGGCACCGCCCCGAGCTTGCGAGGGGCGGGGAGGAGGGGGTCCTTGATCAGCCGTCGGCGTCGGCCAGTGACTGCATCAGGCCCTCGTACCAGGGCAGCTGCTCGTCCGGGCCGGCCGAGGCCAGCGTGCCGGCGTCGCCCTCCACCGCCTCGCCGTCGACGACGACGACCAGCCGGTCGCCGGGCAGCACGTAGGTGAGCCGCTCGCGGGCCTGCCGCTGGGCGTAGACGGGGTCGGACTGCCGTTCGAGCTGCTCGCCCAGCTCCACCGCCCGCTGGTCCAGCTCCCGGCCCTCGGCGGCGAGCTGCTCCAGCTCGGCCTGCCCGGCCAGGTACTGGCGGATCGGCCCGGCCAGGGTCAGCGCGAGCAGCAGCACGAGGCCGCCCAGCAGCACCGCCCGGCCGGTGACCATCGGCCGCCGGCGGGGCGCCGTCGCGGTCGTGGACCGGACCGACCGGCGCATCCCCCGGCGGGCGCCCGGCCGGCTGGTGGCGCTGCTGCGCAGCCCGGCCGGGACCGGCCGGGTGGAGTGCACCCGGGGGGCCCGGCCGGTGCGCCGGCTGTCGCCCGGCGACCCGCCGCGCCGGGCACGGACGTTGCTCATCCGCTCGCGCTCATCGCTGGGCGGCTCAGCCGGCCAGGCGCGGGAAGGCCCCGGCGCCCGCGTAGCGGGCCGCGTCGTCGAGCTCCTCCTCGATGCGCAGCAGCTGGTTGTACTTGGCCACCCGCTCGGAGCGCGCCGGGGCGCCGGTCTTGATCTGACCGCAGTCGGTGGCGACGGCGAGGTCGGCGATCGTGGTGTCCTCGGTCTCGCCGGAGCGGTGGCTCATCATGCAGCGGTAGCCGCTGCGGTGGGCCAGGTTGACCGCGTCGAGGGTCTCGGTCAGCGTGCCGATCTGGTTGACCTTCACCAGCAGCGCGTTGGCCGCCCCGCGGGAGATGCCGTCGGCGAGCCGGGTCGGGTTGGTGACGAACAGGTCGTCGCCGACGATCTGCACGCGGTCGCCGAGCTGCTGCGTCATCGACACCCAGCCGGCCCAGTCCTCCTCGTCGAGCGGGTCCTCGATGGACACGATCGGGTAGGCGTCGACCAGCTCGGCGTAGTAGGCGGTCATCTCCTCCGCCGACAGCTTCCGGCCCTCGAAGGCGTAGGCGCCGTCGGAGTGGAACTCGGTCGCCGCGACGTCGAGGGCGAAGGCGATGTCGCTGCCGACCGCGTAACCGGCCTGCTCCACGGCGCGGACGATGAGGTCCAGCGCGGCGCGGTTGCTCGACAGGTTGGGCGCGAAGCCGCCCTCGTCCCCGAGCCCGGTGGCGAGGCCGTCCTTCTTCAGGACCGCCTTGAGCGCGTGGTAGGTCTCGGTGCCCATGGCCAGCGCCTCGGCGAACGTGGCGGCCCCGATGGGGGCGATCATGAACTCCTGGACGTCGACGTTGCTGTCGGCGTGAGCGCCACCGTTGAGGATGTTCATCATCGGCACCGGCAGCAGGTGGGCCGAGGGGCCGCCGACGTAGCGGAACAGCGGCAGGCCGGTGGAGTCCGCGGCCGCGCGGGCGACGGCGAGGCTGACGCCCAGGATGGCGTTCGCGCCCAGGCGCGACTTGTCGGGCGTGCCGTCGAGGTCGATCAGCCGCTGGTCGACCAGCCGCTGCTCGGTCGCCTCGTAGCCGACCAGCTCGGGGCCGATGACGTCGAGGACGCCGTCCACGGCCTTGGTCACGCCCTTGCCGCCGTAGCGGTCACCGCCGTCGCGCAGTTCGACCGCCTCGAAGGCGCCCGTGGAGGCGCCGCTGGGCACGGCGGCCCGGGCGATGGTCCCGTCGTCGAGGGCGACCTCGACCTCCACGGTGGGGTTTCCGCGCGAGTCCAGGATCTCCCGCGCGCCTACGGCATCGATGCTCGGCACGGGGGCAGCCTAACCAGCCGCGCCAGACCCGCTCAGCTGCCGCGCTCCGGGCGGTCGTCCTCCGGGGGTCCGGGAGCCGTGTCGCGGTCGGCGACCTCCTCCTGGCTGGGCCCGGCGAACGCCCGTGAGCGCTCGCGCGCCTGGGTGCTGCCGGTGAACAGCGAGCTGTCGGACGACGACGGCGCGAGCGGGCGCCGGCCCGCCCGGACCGCGCTCGGCGCGATGGAGGCGCCCTCGACGCGCACGTGCGGCAGACCCTCGGGGTGCTCGCGCTGGAGCCAGCCGACCAGGTGCTCGCGGACGTGGCAGCGCAGGTCGAACAGCGTCCCGGCGTCCTGGGCGCTGACCAGCACCCTGGCCCGCACCACCGAGCCGACCGCGTCGGTCACCTGCAGCACGCCCACCCGGCCGTCCCAGAGCTCGGGGCCCCGACCGCCCTCGTCCTCCAGCAGCCGGTGCAGCTCGGTGCGCATCTCGTCGAAGGGCACCGTCCAGTCGACGTCCAGCTCGACCGAGCCCAGGACGGCGGACTCCTTGCGGGTCCAGTTCTCGAACGGCGTGGTCGTGAAGTACGTCGAGGGCAGCACCAGCCGGCGGTCGTCCCAGATGTGGACGACGACGTAGGTCAGCGTGATCTCCTCGATCCGCCCCCACTCGTCCTCGACCACCACCACGTCGTCGACCCGGATCGCGTCGGTGAAGGCCAGTTGCAGCCCGGCGAAGACGTTGGCCAGCGACGTCTGGGCGGCCAGGCCGGCGACGATGGAGATGACCCCCGCGCTGGCCAGGATGCCGGCGCCGGCGGCCCGCGCCGCGGGGAAGGTCAGCAGCATCGCCGCGATCGTCAGGACGACGACGAGCACGATCGCCAGCCGGCGCAGCAGCGAGATCTGCGTGCGGACCCGGCGGGCGTGCCGGTTGTCGACGACGTCGACGTCGTACCGGGCCAGCGCCATGTCCGCGGCCACCTGCACCGCGACCGCCAGCAGCCAGCCGACGGTGGCGATCAGGGCCAGCCCGAGCACCCGCACCACCGGGTCCCGCCAGCCGCCGAGGGCGGGCCCGGCGTCGAGCACGACCGTGACGGCGATCAGCACCAGCAGCGTCCGCAGCGGCGCCCGGCCGCGACGGGACAGGTCGGCCGCGACCACCGACGTGCGGGCCAGCCGGCGCACCAGGACCCCGATCAGCACGCCGACCAGCCAGGCCGCCAACGCGGCGACGGCCAGCAGGGCGACGAGCTGCCAGGTCTCGTCGGGCACCAGGTCCGCCACGTCCTCGGCAGCGGTCAGGGACGGGATGTCGAGCGGTTCGGCGATCAGGGCCGGTCTCCTTCGGGTGAGTCGACGGTGCCGCGCTCCTCCGCCTCGGCGTCGAGCTCGCCGGCGTAGCGGCGGACCGCCTCGCGGAGGGCGTCCTCGACGTCCCAGCCGCGCTGCTCGGCGGCGGTGACGACGGCGAGCAGCCGCTCCCCCAGCTCCTCGGGACTACGCGCCGACAGCTCGGCCGGCGTGGGGATGCTCAGCCCGGCCCGCCCCGCCCGCCGCACCAGGGCGGCTCCCCACGCGGCCGCCGGCTGCGACCGCGAGACCCCCTCGGTGGGCGACCGCCGCTGCTTCTCCGCCTTCTTGATCTCCTCCCAGCCGGCCTCGACCTGCGCCACGTCGCGCGGGCCGGCGTTCCCGAAGACGTGCGGGTGCCGCCGGACCAGCTTGTCGACCAGGTCGCCGGCGACGTCGTCGATGTCGAACCGGCGCTCCGGTGCGGCCTCGGCGGCCACCCGCGCGTGGAAGGCCACCTGGAGCAGGACGTCGCCCAGCTCCTCCCGCATGGCCACCGGGTCGTCGTCGACGATCGCGTCGTAGGCCTCGTGCGCCTCCTCGAGCAGGTAGCCGCGCAGCGAGGAGTGCGTCTGCTCGGCGTCCCAGGGGCAGCCGCCCGGTGACCGGAGCCGGTCCATGACGGCGACGACGTCGAGCAGCCGCGCGCCGGGCGGCTCCGGCGCTCCGACGACGACCGGGACACCGGAGAAGGCGGCGGCCTCGGCGGGCGATGCCAGGCAGACGACGTCGTCGGCCCGCTCCGCCGCCGCCACGGCGTCGGGCAGGTCCTGCACCGCGACGCCGGCCGCCCGCAGCATCGCCGCGTCCGCGTCGGCCCCGGGGAGGGCGACCACGGCCCGGGGCCCGGTCACGGCCTGCCACCCGGCCGCCCCGAGCAGCGCGGGGAGACGGGGGTCGACGCGGACGACGAGGGCGACGGGCACCCGGCCAGTCTCGCGAGCGGTGCCGACGGGCTACTCGGCGGGGGCCGCCAGCTCGGGGTCGTCGTCGCCGAGGATGTCGACCACGCCGCCGTCGGCGGGCACCAGGCGGCCCTCCTCGAGCACCCCGTAGCGCGGGTTCACGGTCACGCCGAGGTCCTCGCGGACGGTGCCGATCAGCTCGTCGCCCACCGCCTCGACCGCCTGGGCGGCCTCGTCCTCCAGCTGCGGGCGGACCTCCTCGAACGACGGGTAGACGACGCCCTCCACGAACGTGACGACGACGCCGCCGGCCTCGGGCACCGGGGTCGCGAACGCGGTGCCGGGCTCGGCCGCCTGGATCCCCTCGGCGAGGACCGCCGGCAGCTCACCGGGTGCGCGCGACTCCAGCGCGGGGGTCGTGGCGGCGCCGGGGTACTGCGCGGCGAGGGCCGGGTAGGCGGCCGGGTCGGCGTTCAGCTGGGCGACGACGGCCTGCGCCGTCGCGTCGTCGGGCACGGTGATGTAGCCGAAGGAGACCTGGCCGAGGGTCTCCCGGACCTCCTCGTAGCGGGCCCGCAGGGCCTGCTGGCTGAGCGCGTCGGCTCCGCCCTCGGCCTCGGCGATCTCCCGCCGCACGAGCTGCTGGCGGACGTTCTCCAGGACGTCGGCGCGGCCGATGCCCTGCTCGGCGAGCTGGCCGAACACGTCGTCCTCGTCCTCGCCACCGAGCAGCTCGTCGATGCGGGCGCGCACCTGGGCGTCGGTGACCCGCACGTCGTAGCGCTCGGCGGCGGCGTCGTAGACCTCCTCCTGCACGAGCAGGCCGAGCACACGCCGGGTGAACTCGTCCTCCTGGCCCTCGGCGAAGGCGGCGACCTCGGGCTCGGCGAGCCGGTCGTCGACGGCCGATTCCAGCTCGCTCACCGAGATCTGCTCGTCGCCCACGTAGGCGGCGACGCTGGGCGAGGTCCGGCAGGCCGTGAGGCCGGTCACCGCGACGGCAAGGAGGAACCCGGACACGACCACCCGGCGAACTCGACGCTTCAGCACGCCCGCAGGTTGCCACACCCGGTGTGAGACAACGCACCGCGCCGACGGTTGCGGCGAGTTCGTGCGCGCCTCAGCTCAGTCGACGACGGCGAGCACCGCGTCGGCGAGCACCCGCTGCCCCGCGTCGGTCGGGTGCACGTCGTTCGGGTAGACCAGTCCCGCCTCGACCGTATCGCCAGCGGTCGTCTCGGCCTTCTCGCGAAAGGCCTCGTAGCCGTCCGCGACGGCAGCGTCGTGGGCCCTGGCCACCGTGTCGATCACTTCGTCCAACGTCCGGAGCGCCTGCCCGAACGCTTCATCTGAGTTGGGGACGTAGTACGTCACGACGACGAGCTGCCCCCCGTAACCCGCCTTCTCACGCAGCGCCGACAAGATCGAGTCCAGGTTCGACTGCACCGACCGCGCGAATGCCTGCACGTCCGTTGCGTCAGTGCAGCGACTTCGGGTGGACCGCTGGCACTCGAATGCGTCGTTCGCACCGAGCTGCACCGTCACCAACTCCACGTCGTCAAGCTCGGCCAGCTTCTCCAGGGCGAAGTCCAGTTGCGGCTGGCCGGCCGACCCGTACGACACGTGCAGCGGGTAGGACTCCCGATAGCCGCATCCGCCGTCCCGGAAGGACACCGTCGTCTCTCCAGGACACGCCGCGTTGCTCACGGCGAGACCGAGCTGCGCCCCGACCAACTGCGGATAACCGACGAAGTTGTCGGCGTCCTCGTACGCGTCCCCTGCGCCGTCGTACGACCCGAAAGGAACTGAATCGCCCAACGCCAGGTACGTGCCATTGGTGCGCGGGCTGCTGGCAGCGAGGCCATCCGGCGCCTCGGACGACGAGCACGACGCCGTGACGAGGACGCACACGGCCGCCCCGAGAGCTACGAGTTTCCATCGAGACCGAGTGCCCATTCCTCCACTTCCCATGACTCGGCGACGGCCCGGTCGGCCGAAGCAGCAGGCGCCCACGCTAGGTCGTTTCGCCGGGTATGTGGACGCAACTAGCTCCTCGGGGTCAGAGGGTCCAACCGTGTCCGACGTCTCCGCCTCGATCCGCCGGTCGAGCGGGGATCGCCGGTGGCTCGTGACGAACGGATGCCACCCGGCCGCCCCGGCACAGCCACCACATGACTGCTCCAGCCGCAGAGCGGTGCGAGGAACGACCCCAGATGAAGCAGCCGGACACGACCGGCCGACCACTCATGCCCCTCCCCGCACCGCCCCGACCAAGATCAGGAGCATCGAGATAGCCGGCGGATCGAGGCGTGAGCCCTACTTCGGGAACCTGCGCGGTTTGACGCGGTTGGTCCTCGGGATAGCAGGGACCGGCGGCACCGGAGCCGAGCGCTGGCCGGCCGGCTCCATGAGGTTCCGCCCGCTTCCGGCCGGCGGGCGCTCTGCCGAGGTGGGAATCTTCGCGACCGCGCCGCCGGACACCCCGGAGCGCGCCGCCTCGGCCGACGAAGACGGGGTAGCCGACCCGGTCGGCAGCCGGTCGGCGGCATAGCCGTAGTCGTAGCCCTGAGCGTGCGCGGCGGCCAGCTCCCCCTTGAGCGGGACCATGTTCAGTACGACGCCGAGCAGCTTGGCCCCCACCCTCGCGATCGCTACGCCGGCCTCCGCGAGCTGCTCCATCCGGGTGCTGCCGTGGCGCACGGAGAGGAGGACACCGTCGGTGTGCGCGGCCAGGCCCCAGGAGTCGGCGACCGGCAGCAGCGGCGCGGCGTCGACGATGACGTAGTCGTTCTCGCTGCGCAGCTTCTCCAGCAGCGTCGCCATGCTGCTCGAGCCGAGCAGCTCGCTCGGGTTCGGCGGCGTGGGGCCCGCAGCGATGACGTACAGGTCGCGGTCGCCGACCTGCTGGGCGACGTCGTCGAGGTCGGCGGTCCCCGCCAGCAGGTTGGTCAGGCCGACGCCGGAGACCAGCTGCAGGTACTCGGTCACCTTGGGGCGACGCAGATCGGCCTCTACCACGGTGACGCGGCGGCCGGCGTCGGCGAGCGCCATGGCGAGGTTGATCGCCATGGTGGTCTTGCCCTCGGCGGGAACGGAACTCGACACCATGATGACCTCGGGAGGGTCGTCGACGCTGAGGAACTGCAGATTGGTGCGCAATTGCCGATAGTGCTCGGCGGTGCGGCTCTCCACCTGCTCGAACGTGTGCCGCTCGTCCAGGGCGTCGTCCCGGAAGACGACGCCGATCACCGGGGCGCCGGTGAGTTCCTCGACGTCCTCCTGGTTGGTGACCGAGCGGTCGAGGAGCACCCGGGTGATAGCGAGAGCGGCACCCGCCAGGAGCCCGAGGACGCCGCCGAACAGCGCGTTGCGCACCGTCAGCGGAGGCGAAGGGGAGAAGGCGGCGCCCGGCTTGTCGGTCTGGGCGACGTACACCGGGGACTGCGCGTCACCGGTGGGGTTCTCCAGGTCGGCGACGAGCTCGGGGAACTCGATGCCGATCGCCTCGGCGATCTCCTCTGCCCGGTCCGGGGTGGAGTCGCTGACCGTCACGTCGATGAGGATGGTGCCGGTGACCGTCGAGGCGGAGACCTTGCTCGCCAGTTCCTCCGGAGCCATGTCCGAGTCCAGCCGCCGCGCGACGCGCTCACCCAGCTCCTTGCCGGTCAGCAGGTCGGCGTAGGACGCCACCCGCTGCTGAGCGAGCTGAGAACCCTGGAAGGCCTCGGACGTCGAGGCCGATTCCGTTGTGGAGACGAAGAACTGCATGCTCGTCGAATAGCTGGGGCCCACGACGAAGCCCACACCGAAACCGAGGAGGGCGCCGAGGACCAGACCCGCGACGGAGTATTTCCAGCCCTGCCGCAGGGCGGACCATACAGCCCTCGGATCCACGAATTACCCCCATGTGTGAATTGGCCGGAAAGGCCTCTGCCGTACGAATTCCTCTGTTGGACATAGCGTGTCACGGCTGCAATGCGCGCGTCCCCCGATCCGGGGAACGCCTGCACCATTCGGGTGATGTCTAGGCGACCGGCACCCCGCCGGCGACCTCGGCCGGCGCGGGAGCGCCGGCGCGCTGCGGACGGCGACGTCCGGAGAGCTGGACCACGAGCACGGTCAGCTGCGCCAGGACGATCGCCCACGCGCCGCCCGGGGCAGCGAACTCGTGCGCCAGGAGACTGACGGCGACGACGGAGACGACGGCACCGGCAGCGGTGCTGCGGAAGATGTGCGCGGTGTGCCCTGCCGGTGCCAGGACGTTGAAGTTGATGGAGGACGTCAACGAGTACAGCGCCAACGCGATGCCGACCGGGATGGCGACGTCGTAGCGAACCTCCACCTCACCGGCGAAGAGCACGTAGTCGACGAGTGGCAGCCCGACTGCGAGGACGGCGCCCACGAGCACCCCGGAGACCGAGGTGGCGAGGACGGAGAGCTTCATCCGGCTCGCCCGGCTCTCTCGGGGCGACTCCGACACCCAGCCCTGGAAGGCGTTGAACAGCGGTTGGATCGCCGACTGGGCGAGCTTCTGCAGCCGGTCCCCCGCGGCGAAAACAGCGAGCGCGTCGTGCGCGACTCCGGCCACGATGCTGGTGGGCACCGACTGGGAGACGGCGACGACGACGTCGCTTCCGGCCGCGTAGCGCTGGGTGCGGAAGGCAGCGAACGCCTGCGACCAGGTCTGCCCGGAGAACGAGATCGACGCCAGCTTCACCGTGAGCCAGCCCAGGGCCAGCATCTGGCCGGCCAGGAACACCACCGGGTAGTAGAGGGGATCGCCGGTCGCGAGGACCAGCGCGGCGGAAGACGAGACGGCCAGCAGCCGCGGCACCGTCTCGTACCGCGCGGCGTCACTTGCCCGCCCCGTGCCGACGAAGAACCAGAAGGCCGAGAGCCCGAAGGTCGCCGTCGCCACAGTCGTGAGCGCGGCGAGCAGCACCCGGCCGTCCGGCGCCAGGAAGGCGGCGACACCGGCTGCCGCAGGAATGAGGATCACGGCGAGCATCAGCCGCGACAGGATGCTGACCCACAGCAGACGGGCCCGTTCGGTGGGGCCGAGGGGCGCCAGCAGGGTCGGCCCGGTGAACCCCCAGCCGTACTGGAGGACGGTCGCCGCACCCGCGCCGAGGGCCTGACCGAGCGCGACCGCAGCCCAGCCCTGGGCGCCGGCGACCGAGGCGATGACCGGGATGATCACAACCGAGGAGACCAGCGAGATCATCGGCAGGCTGGCGAAGGACGCGAGCCGCCGCCAGGGCAGCGTCGTGCGGGGCGCCGGCGCGCCGTCGCTAGAGGGAGCAGCCATGCTCGTCGGCCAGCTCCGTCCATGCGTCGGCGGTCGCCTCGATGGAGAAGCGGGCGATGTGGCGCTGCATCTCGTCGAGGCTTGGCGTCTCGTCCAGCTCCGCGGCGCGCTCCTTCAGCAGGACGGCGAGCGCATCGGCCTGGCCCACCGGGAACAGGCTGAGGATCTCAGGCCGGTCGCCCAGCGTCGCAGCGAGCTCCGCGGGGCCCAGGGCGGCTGCGCTCACCACGGGCACACCCACCCCGATCGCCTCGAGCAGGACGAGTCCGAGCGCCTCGGAGTGCGAGCCGTGGACCAGCAGGTCGGCGTCCCGGACCAGCTCGTAGGGCCGGGGGGTTCCACCGTGGGCCCGGACGACGACGGGACCGTCGGTGGGCAGGGAGTCCAGCCAGCCGCCCAGCGATCCCTCGCCGACGACGTGCCACTCGCACTCCAGCCCGGATGCGAGCAGCCCCGCGTAGACGACGTCGAGGCCCTTGAGGGGCACCAGCGAGCCGACTGTGACGACCTTGAGCGGTCGCACGCGCTCCGCGGCCGGGGCCCGCGCCTCCGCGGCGGCGCGGAGGGCGAGCAGGTCCACGGCGGGGCTGATGACCCTAGGACGGCGCTCGAGGCCGTAGACGCGCACCATCGCGTCGGCCACCCGCTCGGTGTTCGCCACGACCACGTCGCTGCGGCGGTAGACGCGGCGCACCAGCCGCTGCTTGAGCCCGCCGAGCCGGATGAACCGGGCATGCTCGGAGGGATCGAGGTCCTCGTAGTAGACGAAGGTGAAGTCGTCGTCCCGGCGCCGCTCGGCCAGGGCGCCGGCGAGGACGCTGCCCCACAGGTGCAGCGAGACCATCGACTTCTCGCCGTCCCGGAACCTGCGGTCCAGCATCGACCGCAGCCGCCGGGCGACCACCGGCGTGAGCAGGTGGTTGTCCAGGCCGAGCTCCTCGACCGGGACGTCAGGGTGCAGCTCGGGCAGGAGGCCGCCGACCTTCTCGTGGAGCACGACGGCGGTGCGATTCCCCCGCCGCTGCAGGGCGTTGGCGAGCAGGACGGTCTGCCGTTCCGCACCCCCGAAGCGGAGGTGCGGTTGCACGCTGATCAGCACGGTTCCCCCATCAGGCAGCGGGCCGGTCGGCGATGTGCACCGAGGCGCCGCCGGCCGCTCGCAGGGACTCGCCACCGAGACCGGTGACGTACTCGGTCAACGCCGACCTCTCGGCGACCGCCCGGACCGCTTCGACGGTGTACCGCCTCCAGAGCCGCTTCGGCTCACGGGCCAGCCGGACGAGCCAGTTCAGGTGCAGCGGGTAGGCCCAGGCCGGGTAGTAGTCACGGTCCCCGGCGAACTGGTCCAGCCAGCCGCCGCAGGTCAAGACCAGCATGCCGGGCATTGCGATGTCGAGCACGTAGAAGTCCTGGCGCGGGGCACCGAGACCCACGACGACGACCTGTGCCCGGGCCACCCGCAGTTGCCGCCGAAGGTCCGTCGGTTCCGGCAGTCCGTCGTAACCGTCGCGGACGAGGACCACCCGGTGCTCGTTCTGCCCCTCGATCTTCTCGGCCACGGTGCGCAGGGTCTCCGCCGTGGAGCCGATCAGCGCGATCCGCAGGCCACTCGTCCGGGAGAGCAACGCCGGTATGAGCAGGTCGGCGCTGGTCCGCTCGCACTCGGTCCGGACCAGGCGGCACAGCAGGAGCCCGTCGAGGCCCAGGTAGTCGAACCGGTCGATCGGCACCCCGGCCCGCATGGACTGCAGGGCGGTGTAGTGGTTGAGCCAGGTGAGGGTGCCGCCGGTCCCTGCCGTCAGGTTGTCGGCGAGCAACTGGGCGAACCACTCGGCCGCCTGGGCGGGCTCGGCGGGGACAGCCGTCACCACGAGGACCGCCGGAGGGTGCCGACCGCGGCGTCGTCGGCGGCCCCGTCCGCCTGCGCGGGGATGGTCGGGGCGGCACGCTCGGGCGCGGGGCCCAGGATCTTCGCCGGGACGCCGACGGCCACCATGCCGGCGGGCACGGACCTGGTGACCAGCGTGTGGGCGCCGATGACCGCGTCGTCGCCGACCGTGACGTCCCCGATGATGCTCGAGTTGGCGCCGAAGTAGACCCGATCGCCGATTACCGGCGCTCCCGGGTGCGGGAAGGCGACACCGGCACCGCAGCCGGAGGCGACAGCGACGTCGTCCCCCAGGACGGCGTCGGGGTGGAAGATGACCCCGCGACCACCGTGCGCGAGGACCAGGCGCCGACCGCACGCCAGGCCACCGGGGATCTCCACGCCGATGCCCAGCCGCGCGAACGCGACGAGGGGCAGGGAGACCACGCGGGCAAGGGCGGAGGCGGGCCCGGAGACGCGCACGCCGAACTGGTTCAGCCGGAACGCCACGACTGCGACGACACTCAGCAGGCCACCGCGACGGCGGTTTACCTCGATGTCCTCGGCCATCCACTCGAGGAGTTCCTTGAGAGAGGCCGGATGCGTCGCCGCCATAGGGATCCTTTGTCGTCGTTTCCGTATACGACCCGGAAAGCACGAGTCGCACATCACGAGAAGCAACTAGAGCTAAATTCATCTCGGACGGAAAAGCCTTTGTTCGGAGCCCTCCGTCACTCCCTTGGGGGATGGCCCCCGCAACGGCGAACAGGCGAACGAGCGTCACCTGGATGCATTCCCGACCCTCTTCTCCCGGACGACGACCAACGACGGGCCGGGCACCGCGGGGTGGACCGCCCCGCCCAGCGCCATCCCGCTCCTGCAGCGGGGCGCAGCGGCCCAAACACGCAGAGTGATCAAGTGACTCCTTGGCCTCACTCCATGGACGGAGAAACCGCAGGCAGGCGGCCGAATCCGGCCGAAACTCGCTTACCGTCCGTGGTCTCATCGCGAGATCAGATGCACCGAGGGGGACTTACGTGGCTGGCCCGTTGTTCGCAAGGAACTCGACCGAGGCAGTGCGTCGTCAGCGGCGCGGTGACGCCTCCGTGGTCGGGGTCCGCCGGCCGGGTGCCGTCCGCGCCCTCCTCGTCCTCGTCGGGATGGTCGCGGCGGTCCTCCTCACCGCCGGGCCAGCCGGCGCAGCCACGTGCGGGGCAGGTTCCGTTAACGTCGTGGCCCACCCCGATGACGACTTCTTCTTCGTCAACCCGTCGATCCTCAGGGACATCCGTGCCGGCCGGTGCTCGACGACGGTGTACGTGACCGCGGCCGACGCGGGCGGCACCGACGCCTACTACCAAGGCCGCGAGGTCGGCGCCCGCGCCGCGTACGCCCAGATGGCCGGCGTCGCCAGCAACTGGACCACCTCCCGCGTCACCGTCGCGGGCAAGTCGATCGTGCGCAGCGAGCTCGTGGGCCGGCCGAGCGTCGAGCTGTACTTCATGCGGCTGCCCGACGGCTACCCCGAGGGGACCGGCAGCCCCCGTTCGGACTACACCAGCCTGCAGCAGCTCTACACCGGTGAGATCTCCGCCCTCGCCACCGTCGAGAGCTCCCCGACGCAGACCTACACCCGCGCCGAGCTGGTGAGCACGCTCGGCGAGCTCATGGCCTCGGCCTCCCCCTCGGTGGTCCGGTCCCTGGACCACCTGGGCGACTTCGGCGAGGGCGACCACAGCGACCACTACGCAGTGGGCCGCCTCGCGGCCGAGGCACACACGGTCTCCGTCCCCTCGGTCGCGTTCACCGGGTACATGGGCTACGACAGCGAGGAGCTGCCGGCCAACGTCGTCGGCACCGACCTCGACGCCAAGCGTGCCGCGCTGTTCGCCTATGCCGCCCCCGACTCCGCCGTCTGCACCTCGGTGCAGGAGTGCGCGTGGGGCGCCGAGGGTGCATGGCTGCAGCGCTCATACCTCGCCTCGGGTGAGGGCGCGGTCGAGCCGCCCCCGAGCCTGGGCACCAACGTCGCGTCGCGGGCCACGGTGACGGCGTCGTCGCAGAACACCGAGACCGGCCAGACTGCGGTCAAGGCCGTGGACGGCGTCGTCGACGGGTGGCCCGGTGACCACACCGCCGAGTGGGCGACGCAGGGTGAGGGTGCGGGCAGCTGGCTGCAACTGACCTGGGCGTCCCCCGTCGCGCTCAACCACCTGGTGCTGCACGACCGGCCCAACGACTCCGACCAGGTGACCGCCGCGACGATCACCTTCTCCGACGGCTCCACGGCGACCACCGGTAAGCTGGAGAACAGCGGCGCCGCGACCCCGATCACCTTCACCGCACGCACCACCACCTCGGTGCGCATCGACCTCACCGCGGTGAGCGGCAGCACGGCGAACGCCGGCCTGTCCGAGGTCGAGGCGTTCACCGACGGCTCTGTCCAGGAGCCGGAACCGGAACCTGAACCGACCTTCGGGTCGAACGTGGCCGCGTCTGCCGCTGTGACGGCGTCGTCGCAGAACACCGAGACCGGCCAGACTGCGGTCAAGGCCGTGGACGGCGTCATCGACGGCTACCCCGGCGACCACACCGCGGAGTGGGCGACGCAGGGTGAGGGTGCAGGAAGCTGGCTCCAACTGACCTGGGCCTCGCCGGCGACACTCACCCGGCTGGTGCTCCACGACCGGCCGAACGAGTACGACCAGGTCACCGGCGCCACGATCACCTTCTCCGACGGCTCCACGGTGATCGTCCCGGCGCTCGACAACGCCGGCTCGGCCGCGGTGGTCGACTTTCCGGCCCGTGCGACCACCTCGGTGCGGGTCACCCTGACCTCGGTCAGCACGTACACGTCGAACGCCGGCCTGTCCGAGGTGCAGACGTGGACTGCGGGGAGCACGCCCGACCCGGAGCCGCAGCCCCAGCCCGAACCGGAGCCGGAGCCGGAGCCGCAGCCCGAACCGGAGCCGCAGCCCGAACCGGCTCTCGGAACGAACGTCGCCCGGTCCGCGACGGCGACGGCGTCCTCGGAGACCACCGAGCACGGCCAGACGGCGGCCAAGGCCATCGACGGCGTCATCGATGGCTACCCCGGCGACTACACCGCCGAATGGGCTTCCCGCGGTGAGCGGGCCGGTGCCTGGCTGCAGCTGGACTGGACCGCTCCGGTCGAACTGACTCGTGTGGTGCTGCACAACCGGCCGAACGAGTGGGAGCACGTGACCGGGGGGACCCTCACGTTCTCCGATGGCTCGACCGTCGCCGTGCCGGCGCTCGACAACGCCGGCGAGGCGGTCGCGGTGGACTTCCCTGCGCGCTCGGTCAGCTGGGTGCGCATCACGCTGACCTCGGTCGGCGAGTGGACCGGCAACGCCGGGCTGTCGGAGGTCCAGGCCTGGACGGCGCCGGCCGACGTCACTCCGGAGGTGGCCGCTGCGCCCGCTCCCCCGGTCACCGCACCCGCTGCCCCTGCCGCTGCTCCGGAGGCAGCGGTGCCCTCGGCGACCGAGCCGCCCCCCACCCCGGAGGTGGCAACAGTGGACGAGCCCCGGGCCGATGCCGGCCGGGAGCCGCAGGGCGAAACGAACGCTCCTCCTAGCGCACCCGTCCCGGAGTGACGCACCCCTGAACGGACGGAGGGGGAGACGGCTGCTCGCCGTCGTCCCCCTCCGTTCGTTCCCGTGAGCCTCGCGGGAACGTCTCCGCCGTGACGAACGTACGTGGTGGTGGGGCCCGCGGGCCCGGAGGCCGGCGGGCTACGGCAGGGCGCGGACGACCCGACGCCGGACAGCAGCAGCGCGGCGGGATGCACCCGGCCGTCGACGGTCCTCTCCCTTATCGACCGGCCACCGACGCCGGCGCCCGCGCTCCGGTCGCGGCGACGTCGCGACCGGAGGACCGCTGCGGTCCAGGCCCATGGCGATGGCCAGCAGGATCGCGGTAAAGACGCTGTTGAAGGCCGAGACCGAGAAGGCGCTGGCGGTGATGGGCGCCAGCAACGCGAGCGCGTCACGGACGCCGACCCCCGAGAGGCGCAGGCCGAGCCAGACGAGCGCGTACAGCAGGACCAGGCCGAGGATCCCGTGGTCGAACAGGGCGCGCAGCACGAACGAGTGCAGAATGACCGAGTAACAGACACCGGGGTCGGTGGAGCTGAACAGCGGTGCGTAGTACGACAGGTCGGCGCACGCGCCGGAGGACAGCGGCGTCAGCGGGGCGGAGCCGGTGAAGAACTGCCAGACCGGCCAGCTGTCGACGTCGCCCAGATACACCTGGAGGAAGTTGAGCCGGTCCAGGCTCGACAGACCACCGTCCTGGCTGAGCCGGCTGGTGATGACTTCGAAGACGGCGTAGCCGACCGCCGCGACACCCGCGATGTGCAATGGCCAGGTGCGGTTGCTCGTCCGGACGTAGAGGAAGACGTAGACCACGAGCAGCGCGAGCGCGGCGCTGCGGGACCCGGACAGCAGCACGGTGGCTGCCAGAGCGAGGAAGACCCAGTTCCGGCGGTCGCCGAGGTGAGGCCAGGCCAGGTAGACCAGGCCCATGAGCAGGATCAGCTCGAAGTTGTTCTCGATGTAGACGCCCGGGCGCTGCGCGAGGCCCAGGACGACGGAGTAGCCGTACTTCAGCAGGAAGACACCGACGAGCACAGTCGTGAAGTTCGCCAGGCGGCGGGCCGAGAAGACCTTCTTCCCGACGAAGAAGGCCAGCGCCACGAGGTAGATGTAGGCCTTGTAGGCCTGTACGAAGTCGACGACGCTCGCCGAGCTGTAGGTGAACCAGGTCAGCGTCTTTACGAAGACGTACAGGCCGCCGAGAACCAGGACCGGCCAAGCACCCGCCGTGAGACGGGTGGCCAGGAGTGCGGCGCAGCCGATCAGCGCCAGCTCGAGAAGGGAGGCGGCGGGCAGCAGGTTGTAGTTGTACTCGCCGGGCGAGACCACGCCGGTGACGGCGAGCAGGAGCAGTGCTCCGTAGAGGACCCGTTCGGACCAGCTCGCCCGGTCGGCCGTCCCCGCACCCCCCATGGCCCGCCGCCGAATCCGGGCGATCCTGCCGCGGCCGCCGTCGAGCCCCGCGGTCACCTCGGGGCCGGGTCCGGCCGGGGCGTCCACCGGGTGAGGGGAGCTCAGCGATGCGGGCACGGTGATCTGCGGTGTCCTTCCCGGTCGTCGCGCAGGCAGCAGTCGGGCGGAGCTGTGCCCGACCTCCTCTCATCGGCAGGTGCGGCGACGTTCCTTAGAGGAGTTCCAGCCGGATCCGGAGCGCGGCGGCACCTGTGTTGGTGACCGAGACGGTCAGTACCCGCCCGTCGGCGGTGACGTCGGCGGTCACGCGCATCGGTCCGGTGGGCCCGAACTCCACACCGATCCGGTCGTCGGTTGCACCGAGGGTGGCCTCGGCCCCTGCGTCCCCTCGGCCGACCAGCACCAAGGCCTCGGCCGCGCCGCGGGTGCCTGTCCCGCCGCTCCGGTACGACAGCAGCAACCGGTAGACGCGGCCCGGGCCGTCCACGTCCCCGGCGTCGACGGCGAACACGGCCGGCTCGGTGGACCCACCCGCCACCGCGAGGTCCGCGACGCCGACCCGCAGCTGGATCCCGGTCGCGGCCTGCAGGCCGGGCCCGGCGTTGAGCAGGTGCGTCCCGCGGACGCCGGGTGCCGCAGTCGCGATGGCGGTCCCGGACGTCGAGCCGGTCAGGTCGTTGCCGGTGATCGTCACATCGGTGCCGCCGTCAGCGCGAAGGGCGACCGCCGGGGAGTCGTAGCCGCTCGTCCCGCCGTCGTCCCTGCCGGAGTTCGTGCTGAGGCCGGTGACGACCAACCCGGTGCACCCGGCGTGGAAGAGGTGACAGTCGTCGTCCGGCGTGTCCTCGGCGAGCCTTCCGTTGCGGCGCAGCACCGCGCCCACGACCGTGCTGTGCGAGCACTCGACCAGTCGCACGCCGGCCTTGCCGTTGCGGTCGATGACGCCACCGATCAGCACGTTGTGCTCGGCCTGAAATGCCTGGACCCCGTAGCCGTCGTTCCACTCGACCTTGTTGCCGAGGAACGTGTTGTCGTTGGCGCCGGAGGCCAGGGAGATCCCGTCGCCCTCGTTGGCGTTGATGACGGTGCTTTGCACGATGGAGTCGACGATGTCCTTGATGCCGGTCCCGTTCTGGTGGATCTGGCACTCGGTGAGGATGCTGCCGCTCACGTAGGCGGCGTCGAAGCCGACCGATGCCTCGGCCATGGTGACCCGCTCCAGGACCACGCCGATACCGGCGGGGCGGACTGCCGGCTGGGCCCGCCCCTCCCCCTCGACGGCGATGTCGGTGACGACGCCGAGTTCGCCGACGGTCAGTACCGGCCCGGCCGAGTCGACGGAGCGGGCCCGCAGCCGCGCCCCGCTCTCGGATCGGCCGGTGTAGGAGCGCCCCGACGGCCCGGTCAGGACCTGCCCGCGCCGGAGGGTGATCCCGTCGACCAGGTAGAGCCCCCCGGGCAGCCACAGCTGCGCGCCTTCGGCAGCGGCGTCGACGGTGGCTTGGAGGGCGGCTGTGCTGTCGCGCGTCCCGGAGACGTCGATCCCGGGGCCGGCGAGAACCGTGACGCCGGTGGGTGCGTCGACCGGTGTCGCCACGTCGCCGCGGCCGCCGGGACGCTGGGTGGCCGCCGCCGCCGCGCCGACCACGGTGCCGCCGGCGAGTGCGGTGACGACGAACCCGCGGCGGCCCAGGGCGCGCCGTCCTACTGCGGGTGGATCCGAACTCTCGGCGGAGTGCGGGCCGGGAGGGACCGTCACGCCCGCCAGTCCGCGGCCGGAGCTCCGGCCGGGGAGCTGACGAGTTCGGCGAACCTGCCGAGGACAGGACGGATCGCGGCGGCGATGGTCTCCCCCACCGTGGCGTGGACCTCGTCGGGCTGGCCGATCGGGTCGGCGACGTCGTCTGTGGCGCTGCTCGGGCGCAAGGCCCGGGCCTTGGCCATGTGCTTGACGAGGGCGCGGGCGCGGTCGGCCGGACCGGCGTCCAGGAACTCGACGTCGGGGCCGAGGAGGTCGAGCAGGCAGGCCGCCTCGACGAGGGTGAAGGTACGTGACAGGGCGCGCGGGGCGCGGGCGAGGACGTCGCGGCGGTGGTCCCGGGTCATCGTCAGAGCGAGGTCGGCCGAGCCCGCGATCTGGTCGGTCAGCTGACGTGCCACGAAGCCGCCGGGGTCCCCGCCCAGTGACTGCAGGACGCGGGCGCTGGCCAGATCCATGCCCGCGCCGACGACGGCCCGAGTTCCGGCGCTCTCGAGCCGGAGGACGGCCGGGTCGGGAAGCAACGGGGCCACGTGCGCCCGGCCCACGCGTTCGGCCATCGGGGAACGGCAGACGTTCCCCGTGCACACCACGAGCACACTGAAGGGATCGGGGGCCACCATGCCGTCAATTGTCCGAGCCGATTCAGGGCGGGCGGGCGGAACCGAGGGCTCTTGCCCAATCCGAGTGGGACGCGTCATGCATTCGAGGGACGTCGAGGAGGCCGGAGGCGCTGGCTCCAGGGCGCGGCGCCCGCGACGACGCTCGGTGCGGCTCAGGAATCGGAGCGCGTCCACCACGGCGGCACGCCCCGCCCTCGGTCCTACCCTCCCCCGACGATCCAGCGCCCTGCCCCCGACTTTCAACGGTGCGGACCACCGACCAGGGGTGCGGACGGAGCCTGCTGCGGTTGCTCGAGAACGGCCTTCAGCACCGAGTGCAGGTTCTCCAGCAGGGCGACGTCGCGCAGCGGGGTCCGGCGGTCGGGGCCGACCGGCACCTTGAGCGAGATCGTCTCCACGGCCGCCTTGTAGGAGGCGCCGTCGGCGAGGCGCGCCAGCCGCATCTGCTTGGACTCCGGCAGCGACACCGGGCTGATCCGGATCGCCCGGCCCTGCAGCGACACCTCGGTGATGCCCAGCGCGCGCATCGCCGTCCGGAAGCGGGCCACGGCGAGCAGGTTGAGCACCGGCGCCGGCGGGGCGCCGTAGCGGTCGGTCAGCTCGTCGAGCACGGCCTGCGCCTGCTCGTCGGTCTGCACCGAGGCCACCTTGCGGTAGGCCTCCATCCGCAGCCGCTCCCCCGGCACGTAGTCGTGCGGCAGGTGGGCGTCGACCGGCAGGTCCACCCGCACCTCCAGCGGCTCGACCGGCGCGGACTCGCCGGTCACCTGCGACCGGTAGTCGGCCACCGCCTCACCCACCAGCCGCACGTAGAGGTCGAACCCGACGCCGGCGATGTGCCCCGACTGCTCGCCACCCAGCAGGTTGCCCGACCCGCGGATCTCCAGGTCCTTCATCGCCACCGCCATGCCGGCGCCGAGGTCGGTGTTGTGCGCGATCGTGGTCAGCCGGTCGACCGAAGTCTCGGTCAGCGGCCGGGTCGGGTCGTAGGTGAAGTAGGCGTACGCCCGCTCGCGGCCGCGGCCCACCCGGCCCCGGATCTGGTGCAGCTGGGAGAGGCCGAAGGTGTCCGCGCGGTCGACGATCAGCGTGTTGGCGTTCGGGATGTCCAGGCCCGACTCGACGATCGTCGTCGCCACCAGGACGTCGTACTCCTTCTCCCAGAAGCCGACCATGATCCGCTCGAGCTCGTGCTCCTTCATCTGCCCATGGCCGACCGCCACGCGGGCCTCGGGCACCAGGTTGCGGATCTTCGCCGCCGCCTTGTCGATCGACTGCACCCGGTTGTGGATCACGAACACCTGGCCGTCGCGCAGCAGCTCGCGGCGGATCGCCGCCGCCATCTGCTTGTCCTCCCACGCGCCGACGTAGGTCAGCACCGGGTGCCGCTCCTCGGGCGGGGTGAGGATCGTCGACATCTCCCGGATGCCGGTCAGCGACATCTCCAGCGTGCGCGGGATCGGCGTCGCGGACATCGAGAGCACGTCCACCGCCGTCCGCACGCTCTTCAGGTACTCCTTGTGCTCGACGCCGAAGCGCTGCTCCTCGTCGACGATCACCAGGCCGAGCTCCTTGAACCGGGTGGTCGGCTGCAGCAGCCGGTGGGTGCCGACGAGCACGTCGATCTCCCCCGCGGCCAGCTTGCGGATGATCTCGTCGCTCTCGGTCTTCGACTGGAACCGGGACAGCACGGCGACCGTCACCGGGAACTGCGCGAATCGCTCCGAGAAGGTCTTGAAATGCTGGTTGGCCAGCAGTGTCGTCGGCACCAGGACGGCGACCTGCTTGCCGTCCTGCACCGCCTTGAACGCCGCCCGCACCGCGATCTCGGTCTTCCCGTAGCCGACGTCGCCGCAGATGATCCGGTCCATCGGGACCGGCTGCATCATGTCGGCCTTGACCTCGTCGATCGCGCCGAGCTGGTCGGGCGTCTCCTGGAACGGGAAGGCGTCCTCGAGCTCGCGCTGCCACACGGTGTCCGGCCCGAACGCGTGGCCCTTCGTCGCCATGCGCGCGGAGTACAGCCGGATCAGCTCCGCGGCGATCTGCTTGACCGCCTTGCGCGCGGAGTTCTTCGTCTTCTGCCAGTCCGCGCCGCCCAGCTTCGACAGCGCCGGCGCCTCGCCGCCGACGTAGCGGGTGAGCTGGTCGAGGGCGTCGGTCGGCACGAACAGCCGGTCCGGCGGCTGGTTCCGCCGCGACGGCGCGTACTCGACGATCAGGTAGTCGCGCTGCCCGCCGTTCACCGTGCGGCTGATCATCTCGATGTAGCGGCCGATGCCGTGCTGCTCGTGGACGACGAGGTCGCCGGGCTGCAGCTGGGCCAGGTCGACGGCGTTGCGCCGGCGGGCCGGCATCTTCGCCGTGTCGCGCATCGAGGTGCCGCGCTGGCCGGTGAGGTCGTGCTCGGTGAGCAGCGCCAGCCCGATCCCGGGGAAGGCGAAGCCGGACTCCAGGTTGCCCTGGGTGACGTGCGCGAGGCCCGCGTCGGGGACGGCGCCGATGTCGGGCACCAGCCGGACGCCGAGGTCGGCCTCGGCGAACTGGTCGGCGGCCCGCTGCGCCGGCCCCGGCCCGGCGAAGGTGACGACGACCCGCCAGTCGTCCCGGGTCCAGGCGCGCACCTGCTCGACGGCCTTCGGCACGTCGCCGGAGAATCGGTCGACGGTCGTGGCGTCGAGGGTGACCTGCTCGTCGTCGTCCTCGGCCTGGAGAGTGAAGGCGCCGGTGGTCCACCACGGCAGCCCGCGGATCCGGGCCGCGGTCTCCACCTCGGCGAGGTCCTTGAACGACGACGCCCCGAGGTCGATCGGCGCCTGGCCAGCCTCCGCGGCCGTCGACCAGGACGCGGCGAGGAACTCCTCGGCGGTGCGCACCAGGTCGGCCGAGCGGGTGCGCACCCGCTCGGGGTCGCACACCAGCACGTGCGTGCCCTTCGGCACGAGGTCGGTGAGCAGCTGCATCTTGCCGGCCACCAGCGCCGGGATCAGCGACTCCATCCCCTCCACCGCGATGCCCTCGGCCAGCTTGCCGAGGATCTCGGCCAGCTCCGGGTGCTCGACGGCCAGCGCGGCGGCCCGCTCACGGACCTCCGGCGAGAGCAGCAGCTCCCGGCACGGCGGGGCCCACAGCCGCTCGGGGCGCTCGTCCAGCGAGCGCTGGTCGGCGGCGGAGAAGTAGCGCAGCTCGTCGACCTCGTCGCCCCAGAACTCCACCCGCACCGGGTGCGGCTCGGTCGGCGGGAAGACGTCCAGCAGGCCGCCGCGGAGCGCGAACTCGCCACGCTTCTCGACCAGCTCCACGCGGGTGTAGGCGGCGTCGACCAGGGCGCGGGCGACGTCGTCGAGGTCCGCGCTGTCGCCGGGCTTCAGCTCGACCGGGACCAGGTCGCCCAGCCCGGGCGCGAGCGGCTGCAGCGCGCTGCGCACCGGTGCGACCAGGACGTCGATCGTCCCGTTCTCGCCGGGGTGGGTCAGGTCGCGCAGCACAGCGAGGCGGCGACCGACCGTGTCCGCCCGGGGGCTGAGCCGCTCGTGCGGCAGCGTCTCCCACGCGGGGAAGGTCTCGACCCGGCGTCCCGGGACGACGCAGCGGAGCAGGTCGGCGACCTGGTCGGCGTCCCGCTCCCCGGCGGTGACCACGAGCACCGGCACCCCGGCGCCCGGCGCGGCGGCCGCGAGGGCGCCGGCGACCAGCGGCTGGACCGGCGGCGGCGCGGTGACCGCCAGCGAGGCGCGCCCGGCCGAGGCCACGACGCGCGCCATGCCGGGATCGGTGAGGACGACGTCGAGCACGCCGCGCAAGGTCACGGGGGGTCCACTCCTGGAGATCTGGCGGCCGCGCACACCGCCGTCTGCGGCAGGGGCCTCCGTCGAGGTTAGCCCGCGTCGCGCGACCGCGTCGGCGGACCACCGGCGCCCGCGGGCGACAGCCGCATCCCCAACCGGTGCGCCGACCAGTGCTTTCGCCCCAAGGGGGGAGGTCGGGCCGGGCCCGCGGTGGGAGCATGTCCATCATGTCGGTCGCGGTCGCAGGACATCGCGCCCCGCCGATCGTCCCCAGGTCCGCGCGGCTGAGGGAGGCCGCTGTTTCGACCGTGCGCCTGGACGCGGACGACACTGCCGTCGCCCGCGCGCGGCTGCTGCTGTCGCCTGCCGAACTGGCCTACGCCGACCGCGCGGCTCCCGTGGTCGCCCGGCAGCGGATCCTGACCCGGGCGGGCCTGCGCCGCCTGGCCGGCGACGTGCTGGGCCTCCTCCCGGAGGCGGTACCGCTGCGGGAGGGGGCGGACGGCCGCCCGGAGCTCGACGTGCCGGGTGCGGACGTCAGCTGCACGCGCAGCGCGGGCGTCGGGCTGGTCGCCGTCAGCACCGGGCAGCGGCTCGGCATCGACGCCGAGCCGGTCCTCGACTGGCGGGACGAGGTGCTGGCCGAGGGCTGGCTCTCCCCCGCCGAGACCCGCGCGCTCGTCGCCCTGCCGCCCGCGGCGCGCGGCCTCGCCGCCGCCCGCTGCTGGACGCGCAAAGAGTCCCTCCTCAAAGGGCTCGGCACCGGGCTCACCGACACGCTGGCCGATCTCGACGTCGGTGTCGGCAGGTTCGACACACTGGTCGCGGGCTGGCGGATCCGCGCCCTGCTCGCGCCTCCGGGGCACGTCGCGAGCATCGCGACCCTCCCCGACTCCATCCCCGCCCCCCTGGCGGCAGCAGAGCGGAGCACCCGTGGTCACGCCCACTCCTGAGGCCGCGGCCGCGCGCCGGTTCCCCGCTGCCCAACTGGCGGACTTCCGCAACCGCTGCGAGGAGCTCAGCCGCCGGGACCTACGCGACCCCTCCGCGCTGCACGCGTTCTCCGTAGACTCCCCGGAGTTGTTCTGGCGCACCCTGCTGGAGTGGACCGGCCTGCCCTGGTCCGGCTCGGCCGACGTCGTCCGCACCAGCTCCGACGTGGAGACCGCGCGCTTCTTCCCGGACGTGCGGCTCAACTACGCCGAGGCGCTCCTGCGCCCGATCGACGGCGCCGACGACGATGCACCCGCGCTGACCGGGGTGCACGCCGACCGCCCGCCGGAGACCTGGACCCGCCGTGAGCTCCGCACGGCGGTTCAGCGCGGCGCGGCCGCTCTCTCCCGCCTGGGTCTTACCGCCGGCGAGCGCGTGGTCGCCATTGCGCCGAACACCACCGGGGTGGCGATCGCCGCGCTGTCGGTCGCCGCGCTGGGCGGGACGCTCTCCACGGCCACCCCCGACATGGGGACGACCGCGCTCCTCGGCCGCTTCGAGCAGGTCGAGCCCGTGCTCCTCCTGCTGGACCGCACCGGCATGGAGGACGCCGAGGACGCCACCCTGGCCCTGCTCGACGGCCTACCCACGGTGCGCCGCCTCGTCGTGCTGGACGGCGGCCCGCTGCCCGACCTCGGTGACCTCCCCGTGCTGCGGTGGGCCGACCTCGCCGCGGAGGAGGGGGACCCGGTGGACTGGCCGCGCCTAGCCTTCGACCACCCCCTCTTCGTCATGTTCTCCTCGGGCACGACTGGTCCACCCAAGGCGATGGTCCACGGCGCCGGCGGCACGCTGCTCGAGCACGTGAAAGAGCACCGCCTGCACGGAGACCTGCGCGCCGGCGAGACGCTGTACTTCCACACGACCACCGCCTGGATGATGTGGAACTGGCAGCTGTCGGCGCTGGCGGTCGGCGCCCACGTCGTGGTCTACGACGGCCCGATCGCCGGCCCGCAGACCCTCTGGGAGCTCGCCGCCGACCACAAGGTGCACGTCCTCGGAACCAGCCCGCCATACCTGCAGATGTGCCAGGACGAGGGCTACCAGCCGGCCGACGAGGTCGACCTCGGCGCGCTGCGGTCGGTGCTCTCGACCGGCGCCGTCCTGCACGACTGGCAGTTCGACTGGGTCGCCGAGGCCGTCGGCGCGCAGCCGCTGCAGTCGATCTCCGGCGGCACCGACATCATCGGCTGCTTCGTCCTGGGCCATCCCGAGCTGCCCGTGCGCAGAGGCCGCAGCCAGGCGCGGAGCCTCGGTCTGGACACCGTCGCCGTGGACGAGGACGGCGCGGAGGTCGTGGACGCCGTCGGCGAGCTCGTCTGCCGCGCGCCCTTCCCGTCGCGGCCGGTCCACTTCCTCCGCGACCCGGACGGCAGCCGGTTCCACAGCGCCTACTTCGCCGACCACCCCGGTGTCTGGACGCACGGCGACCTGATCGACTTCGCGCCCGACGGCTCAGCCCGGGTGCACGGGCGCTCCGACGGCGTCCTGAACGTCAACGGCATCCGGATCGGTCCGGCCGAGGTCTACACCGCGCTGCGCGGGATCGACGCGGTCACCGAGGCGATGGCGGTCGAGCAGCGGGACGGGGCGCGGCCCGGGACGACGCGCATGGTGCTGCTCCTCGTCCTCTCCGCCGGCGCCCGTCTCGACGGCACACTCGAGCGCGAGATCCGGCGCACCCTGCGCCGTAAGGCCTCGGCGGCGCACGTGCCGTCGCTCGTCGTGGCCGTCCCCGAGCTGCCTCTCACGCACAACGGCAAGCGCTCGGAGCGGGCGGCGCGGGACGCCGTGAACGGTGATCCGGTCGTCAACGTGGCGGCCCTGCGCAACCCCGACAGCCTGACCGCGATCCGCGCCGCCGTCCTGGCCTTCGACGGCCGGCTCCCGGCTCCCCCGGCGCCGGCTGTCGTCCCCTCCCGCCGCCCGTCCGCCGACGGCGACCTGCAGGGGGCCGTGGCCCGCATCTGGCGCGAGACGCTGGGGCTGGCCGCCGCCGAGCCCGACGACCACTTCTTCGACCTGGGCGGCACGTCGCGCCAGGTGATGGGGCTGCTGCACCGGCTGCGCACCGAGGTCGGTCGGGACGTCCCGATCACCGACTTCATCACCGCCCCAACGCTGGGCGAGCTCACCCGGCTGGCCGGCGCCGGAGCCCCCGGGGCAGCGGTCGACATGCCGGCGGCACCGACCCACCCCGGCTCCTTCCGCGAGCTGCTCCGCTGGATGGCCGAGGACGCCGAGGTCAACCGCCGGCGCGGGGGTGGCACGCTCAGCGTGCTCGCCGCCGGCATCTTCCGGATCAATCAGTACGGCACCCGCCGGCGCGGACCGGTGGCCTCGGTGGTGCGGGTGCTGTCCCTGCCGCTGGTCGCCTTCGCCCGGCTCGGCCTGAACTGCGAGCTCCCCGGCGAGCTGGCCTGCGGGCGGCGGCTCGTGCTGGCCCACGGCGGCCGCGGGATCATCATCGTCCGCGACGCGGTGCTCGGGGACGACGTCGTCATGGCCCCGTACGCGTCGGTCGGCGCCGCATACCCAACCCCGGGTGCCCCTGTCATCGGTGACGGCGTCTACCTCGGAGCGCACGCGACGGTGCTCGGGCCGATCACCGTCGGGGACGGGGCCTTCCTCGGCGCCCGTTCCTTCGTCCTGCGGGACGTCGCGCCGGGAGGGGTCGCCCTCGGCGTCCCCTCCGAGATCGTCGATCCCCACTGAGCAACCCACCCTGCTAGCGCGGCGGGGGGCGGCGGGACCGCCGGGCGACGGCGAGTGCGCGCGGGCCCAGCATTCCGCCGCCGCCGGCGGTACGGAGCCGGTTCAGTAGGCGCCGCGAGCCCGCGAGACGGCCGCGAACGTCTTCCAGATGATCTTCGTGTCAAGCGCGAGCGACCAGTTCTCCACGTAGCGCAGGTCCAGCCGCACAGCTTCCTCCCACGGGAGGTCGCTGCGACCGGAGATCTGCCACAGCCCGGTAAGCCCCGGCTTGACGAGCAGTCGTCGGCTCACCGAGGAGTCGTAGCGCGCGACCTCGCCCGGAAGCGGCGGGCGGGGACCGACCAACGACATGGTGCCGCCCAGAACGTTGAGCAGCTGGGGCAGCTCGTCGAGAGACAACCGGCGGAGCCAGCGACCCACACGCGTGACTCGGGGGTCCTTGCGCAGCTTGAACAGCAGCCCGTCGGAGATGTTGGAGTCGCGGAACTCGTCGACCACCTTGTCGGCGTCCACGACCATGCTGCGGAACTTGAGCATCGTGAACGAGTGACCATTGATGCCCACACGCTCCTGGCGGTACAGCACGGGACCGGGGCTGGAGAGGCGCACCGCGAGCCCGATACCGAGCAGCAGTGGTGCCAGCACGAGTAGGGCGAGCGCGGCGCTGGTGCGGTCGAAGACGCCCTTGACCATGCGCTGCCATCCCTCGAAGCGCGGCTGTTCCACCGAGAGCAGCGGCAGACCCTCGAAGGGGCGGATGTGCAGGCGCGGGCCGGCGACCTCGATCAGCCCGGGGGCGACGAGCAACTCCATCCCACTGCCCTCGAGCTGCCAGGAGAGCTGGCGCAGGTACTGCGCCGCGGTCTCGCTGGCCGACGTCACGGCAACGGTGTCGGCACGCAGTCGGGTGGCCAGTTCCACGACCTGATCGAGGCCGCCGACGGGGACGCCTGCCGCGTCGGCGACCCGGGCGCGGTCGGCCGGCGGTACGCACAGGGCCACGACGTCGAGGCCGGCGTAGTTCTCGCGCTGCAGGAGTCCGCTCAGCTCGAGTACCGAGCCACCGCGGCCGACGACGACGACGCGCTTGGTGCACAGCCCGCGGGCGCGCAGGTGGCGGAGCTGCCAGCGGGCGACGACGCGTCCGGCCAGGGTGGCGAGGATCAGCGCGGGAACTGCGACGAGGACCAGCGCGCGGCTGAGGTCGAGACCTCCGACGTAGGAGGTGAGCGCAGCTAGCGCGATCAGCGTGAAGCCGGCGCGGCCGACGCGGCGGTATTCATCGCTGCCTGTTCCGAAGACTCGCTCGGAGTGGGCGCCGGTTGCACTGAGCAGCAGCGGCCAGGTCGGAATGAGCAACAGGCACGCCCAGAAGAGCGCGTCGGAAGCGCTGATGGCCTCGGGTCGTGCGAGCAGCACCCCGCCGCCCGCAACGGCCGCGACGAACGTTTCGAAGGCGAAGAGCGAGACGGCGTAGCGCCGGACCCACTGGAGGCGGCCGTGCCGGTCGACCGCGTCGGCCACGGGCAGCCCGTCGAAGGGATCCCCGGCTGCCCGCTGCCTCGGCACTCGCTCCAGGCCCGACTTCAGCCCGTTGTGGTCCAGCAGCACGTCGCCCCCTGCGCAAGCATCACGATATGTGATCGAACGCCGCACAGGAATTCCATCGGAACACCCTGCTATCAGGATGTTCCTCCCCGCACGACTCCTGTAGTCCTGACCAGGCTCACGGAGAGTGATGGACGCGTCAATGCTCGAACGGGCACCTTCACCCGTTGGGTGGAGGCGGCTCCGACCGATCGAAGGAGCCGTGGGCGGATATCAGCTGCGGGGGTGGACCACGTTCTGCGCGGCCTCGAGCCCGGTGCCGACGAGCTCCTCGACGGCGTCCGCGGCCTCGGCGACGAGGAGGCCGAGCTCCTTGCGTTCCACGGCGGAGAAGTCCTTGAGGACGTAGTCGGCCGGGTCCTGGCGGCCGGGCGGGCGGCCGATGCCCACGCGCACCCGCAGGTAGTCCTTGGTGCCGGTGGAGCGGGTGATCGAGCGCAGGCCGTTGTGCCCGCCCTCGCCCCCACCGCGCTTGAGGCGGACCGTGGCGAAGGGCAGGTCGAGCTCGTCGTGCACGACGACGAGCTCCTCGGCCGGCAGGTGGTGGTAGTCGAGCAGGCCACGGACCGGCCCGCCGGACTCGTTCATGTAGGTCAGCGGCCGGGCCAGGACCACCCGGCGGCCGGCGAGCCGCCCCTCCCCGGCCAGCGCGCGGGACCGGGCGCCCTTGCCGGCCGAGAGCTTGAGACCGGCCCGGTCCGCCAGCTCGTCGAGCACCATGGCGCCGACGTTGTGCCGGTTGCCGGCGTAGCCGGGCCCGGGGTTGCCGAGCCCGACGACGAGGAACGGGCCCTCGGACACCCCACGACCGGGGGCGCCGGCAGTGCCGGCGCCCCCGGGGGTCGTGCTATCGGTCAGCGGATGCCTCAGCTGTTCCCGGCCGAGTCCATCGACTCGCCGCTGCCCTGGTCCTGCGGCTCGGGGACGACGTCGCCGGTACCGGCACCCTCCTCGGCCTCGCCGGACTCCTCGCGCTCGATGCCGGCCTCGGCCTCGAGCTCCTCCAGCTCGGCCTCCAGCGCCTCCGCGGTCGGGGCACCCAGGAAGCCGATGACCAGGGCCTCCGGGTCGGTGATCAGCGTCGAGCCCTTCGGCAGCACCAGGTCGCCGGCGGTGATGCCCTGACCGGCGGACCGGCCCTGGACGTCGACCTCGATGTTGTCCGGCAGCTTCGTGGCGTCGGCCTCGATCTGCACGGTGTTGAGCTGCTGGTTGGTGATCGTGTCCGGTGCGACGTCGCCGACGATCACGATCGGCACCTCGACGGTGGTCTTCTCACCGCGGCGGACGACGAGCAGGTCGACGTGCTCGTGGGTGCGCTTGAGGGGGTCGCGCTGGACGGCCTTGGTCAGCGCCAGCTGCTCCTTGCCGTCGAGCACGACGGTCAACAGGGCGTTGGTGCCGCCGTTGCGCAGCGCCGCGGCGAACTCGCGGGCGGGCAGCGACAGGTGGACGACGTCCTGGCCGTGCCCGTACAGGACGGCGGGGATGCGGCCCTCGCGGCGGGTGCGGCGGGCGCTGCCCTTGCCGAACTCGGTGCGGGTCTCGGCTTCGAGGCGGTAGTCGGCCACGGTGGTGTGCTCCTCAGGAGGTGGATCGGGTCTGCGGGCCGGCGCACGAGCGCGGGCACACCCCTGAGGGCGAACGCACGTCGATCACGGAACGCGGAGCGCTCCCTCGCCGGGCAACGGGTCGAGAGTACCCGAGCGCCGTCGCGCCCCGGTGGGGTGTGCGCTCGTCGGCAGTTCCGCGGCGGATTCCTGCTGACCGGCGCACGACGTTCGAGCGAGGCGCCTAGCTGGCCCCGTCGAACAAGGAGGTGACCGAGCCGTCCTCGAAGACCTCCTTGATGGCCCGCGCGAGCAGCGGGGCGATCGAGAGGACGGTGAGCTTGTCGAAGTGCCGCTCGGCCTCGATGGGCAGCGTGTTGGTCACGATGACCTCGCTGACCTTGCTGTTCTTCAGCCGGTCCACGGCCGGCCCGGACAGCACGCCGTGGGTGGCGGTGACGATGACGTCGGCGGCGCCGGCCTCGAACAGCGTCTCCGCGGCTTTCACGATCGTGCCGCCGGTGTCGATCATGTCGTCGACCAGGATGCAGACCCGGCCCTCGACCTCACCCACCACGCGGTTGGCCTTGACCTCGTTGGGCCGCAGCGGGTCGCGGGTCTTGTGGATGAACGCCAGCGGGGTGCCACCGAGCTTGTCGGTCCACCGCTCGGCGACGCGGACCCGGCCGGAGTCGGGCGAGACGACGGTGATGTCCCGGTCGCCCCAGCGCTGGCAGACGTGGTCGACCAGCAGGTCGAGGGCGAAGAGGTGGTCGACCGGACCGTCGAAGAAGCCCTGGATCTGGGCGGTGTGCAGGTCGACGGTCATCAGCCGGTCGGCGCCGGCGGTCTTGAACATGTCGGCGACCAGGCGCGCGGAGATCGGCTCCCGGCCGCGGTGCTTCTTGTCCTGGCGGGCGTAGGGGAAGAACGGGGCGACGACGGTGATCCGCTTGGCCGAGGCGCGCTTGAGCGCGTCGACCATGATCAGCTGCTCCATGAGCCAGGTGTTGATCGGTGCGGTGTGGCTCTGCACGACGAACGCGTCGCAGCCGCGGACGGACTCCTCGAACCGGACGAACAGCTCGCCGTTGGCGAACTCGTAGGCGGCGGTCGGGGTGGCCGTGACCCCGAGGTGCCCGGCGATCTCGTCGGTGAGTTCCGGGAAGGCCCGCCCGGAGAAGAGCATCAGGCTCTTGCTGTTCGCCTGCCGGATCGCGCTCATCGGTTCTGCTGTCCCTACTGCTCGGTGTCCGTCAGGGCGGCGTCGGAGCGGCCTCCCGGAGGTACCTCCGCCCGCTTCTCGGCGGCCTCCGCGGCGTCCGCGGCGGCCGTTCCGGAGCGGCGGCGGCGCACCCAGCCTGCCACATTCCGTTGGGGGGCCCGTGCGACGGCCATGGCACCCGGAGGCACGTCCGAGGTGATCACCGAACCCGCCGCGGTGTAGGCGCCGTCGCCCACGGTGACCGGCGCCACGAGCATCGTGTCCGAGCCGACCCGCACGTGGTCGCCGACCGTCGTGCGGTGCTTGGCCACGCCGTCGTAGTTCACGAACACGGTGGCCGCCCCGATGTTGCTCCCCCGGCCGATGGTCGCGTCGCCCACGTAGGACAGGTGGGGCACCTTGGACCCCTCGCCCACCTCGACGTTCTTCGTCTCCACGAAGGCCCCGACCTTGGCGTCGCGGTCCAGGCGGGTGCCCGGGCGCAGGTAGCCGAACGGGCCGACCGCGGCCTCCGGCCCGATCACCGCCCCCAGGCAGTGCGACCGGACGACGCTCGCCCCCTCGGCGACCTGGCAGTCGACCAGGGTGCTGTCCGGACCGACCACGGCGCCGGTGCCGACGGAGGTCGTGCCGCGCAGCTGGGTGCCCGGTTCCAGGACGGCGTCGGGCGCGACCGAGCAGGTGACGTCGACCCACGTGGTCAGCGGGTCGACCACGGTGACCCCGCTGCGCATCAGGTCGGTCAGCACGCGGTCGTTGAGGGTGCGCCGGCGCTCGGCCAGCTCCACCCGGTCGTTGCAGCCCAGGACGTCGTCGGGGTCACCGGCCCGCACGGCCGCCGTGGGGGCGCCGCCCTCGACCAGCGGGGCGAGGGCGTCGGTCAGGTACTGCTCGCCCTGCGCGTTCCCGGTGCCCAGCCCGGCCAGGACCCGCCGGAGCGTCCCCGCGTTCGCGACGTAGACGCCGGCGTTGACCTCGCGGATGGCGCGCTGCTCGGCGGTGGCGTCGCGCTCCTCGACGATCGCCCGGGGGGCGCCCCGCTCGTCGCGGACGATCCGGCCCAGGCCCGTCGGGTCGTCCACCTCGGCGGTGAGGACGGTGAACACGCTGCCGGCCGCGTCGTGCGCGGCCACGAGCGTGCCCAGCGTCGCGCTGGTCAACAGCGGGGAGTCGCCGTTCAGGACGAGGACGGCGCCCTCCAGGTCGGGGACGGCGGCCAGCGCGACCGCGGCGGCGTGCCCGGAACCGAGCTGCTCCTCCTGGACGACGGGCAGGGCGCTCGGCGCGATCTGGCCGAGGTGGGCCTCGACCTGGTCGCGGCCGGAGCCCACGACGACCACGGTGGTGCCCGCGCCCAGTGGCTCGGCGGCGGCCAGCACGTGCCCGAGCAGGCTGCGCCCGCCCAGGGTGTGCAGCACCTTCGGCGTCGCTGATCGCATCCGGGTGCCCTGGCCGGCGGCGAGCACCACGACGGCGGCCACCGACGGGGACGGCGGTGTGGCGGCGGACGGCTCCTGCAGGGTCACGGATCTCCTCGGACGGACGGCGAGTTCTCGCTGGGGGACTCGGACTCGAACCGAGACTGCACGGCTCCAAAGGCCGGCGGGCTGCCGATTACCCCATCCCCCACCCGCAGGGCGCGGTCGGTGCGGCCCACGGGGGCACCGCGGACCGCCGGCACCCGAGGCGAGCCTAGGGCCGCCGGGCCGTCCGGGCATCCACCGGGAGCCGGGCGGCCGGGTCGCCGGACTCCCTACGCTGCCGTAGGTTACGGGGACGTAGCCACGGCGCCGGACGGTCATCGACCCCGCGCGAGGCCAGACACCGCTCAGGAGTTCTTCTTGTCCGCTCCCGCTCTCACCCGGCCCACGGCTCCCCCGCTCGCGGACCCGTACGCCGGACTGCCCGCCAACGCCATCGGCCGGCACAAGAGCACGCTCGAGATCGTCACGCTCTACGTGATCGTGGCCGTCCCCTTCCTCGCCCTGGCGGTCGTCGTGCCCGCCGTCTGGGGCTGGGGCATGTCCTGGCTCGACGTCGGCCTCGGCGTCGGCTTCTACTACCTCACCCTGCTCGGGGTGACCGTCGGCTACCACCGGCACTTCACGCACGGCTCGTTCAAGGCCAAGCGGCCGCTGCGGCTCGCCCTGGCCGCGGCGGGCTCGATGGCCATCCAGGGACCCGTCATCCAGTGGGTGGCCGACCACCGGCGGCACCACGCCTTCGCCGACCGGGCGGGCGACCCCCACTCGCCGTGGCGCTACGGCACCGACCTGCGCTCGCTGCTCAAGGGGATGTTCCACGCCCACCTCGGGTGGCTGTTCGACCGGCGCAAGACCAGCCAGGAGCGCTACGCCCCCGACCTGCTCAAGGACGGCGCCCTCGTGACGACGAGCAAGCTGTTCGTCGTCTGGGCGTTCCTCAGCCTGGCCGCGCCGGCGGTCATCGGCGGCCTGGTGACCGGCTCCTGGGCCGGCGCGTGGTCGGCGTTCTTCTGGGCCGGCCTGGTCCGCATCGCCCTGCTGCACCACGTGACCTGGTCGATCAACTCGGTGTGCCACGTGGTGGGCAACCGCCCGTTCGTGTCCCGGGACCGGGCGACCAACTTCTGGCCGCTGGCGATCCTGAGCGGCGGCGAGTCCTGGCACAACCTGCACCACGCCGACCCGACCTGCGCCCGGCACGGCGTGCTGCGGGGGCAGATCGACATCAGCGCCCGGCTCATCTGGGTGTTCGAGAAGCTCGGCTGGGCCCGGGACGTGAAGTGGCCCGACCCGGTCCGGCTCGCGGCCAAGCGCCGGGACGCCGCGCCGGCGGCGGCCTCCGCCTGAGAGGAGACCCCGTCCCCTCCCCCGCCGCAGGCCCGGCCGAGCCTCCGACGGGGCCGGTGCCTCCCCCGCCCGGGCGATCCGCGGACAGCGGACCGCCCGGGCGGAGCCGTGAGCAGGGCACGATGCCACCGAGAGAGGGACGCCCCATGACCGGTACGACGCACCCCCGGGTCCGGATGACCGGTGAGCAGCGCCGTCGGCAGCTGCTCGACATCGGGCGCGAACTGTTCGCCCAGCGGGGGTTCGAGGCCACCTCGGTCGAGGAGCTCGCCGCCCACGCCGCGGTGAGCAAGCCCGTCGTCTACGAGCACTTCGGCGGCAAGGAGGGCCTGTACGGCGCGGTCGTCGACCGGGAGATGCAGGCCCTGCTGGGGCGGTTCACGTCGGCGCTGTCGACCCCGGGCCACCCGCGCGGGATGCTCGAGAGCGCCGCGCTGGTCCTGCTCGACTACATCGAGGAGGAGACCGACGGCTTCCGGGTGCTGACCCGGGACGCCCCCGGGACCGGCGGCGGCACCTCGTTCTCCTCGCTGATCGGCGAGGTGGCGCGCAAGGTGGAGCACATCCTCGGCCGCGAGTTCGGGGGCCGCGGCTACGACCCCCGCCTCGCGCAGCTCTACAGCCAGGCGCTGGTCGGCATGGTCTCGCTGGTCGGCGAGTGGTGGCTGGACAACCGGACCCTGGGCAAGCACGAGGTGGCCGCGCACCTGGTCAACCTGTCCTACAACGGACTGGCGCACCTGGAGCCGCGACCGGGTCTGGGCGCGGCTCCGCGGGAGGAGTGACCGCCCGCCTGCAGAGCCGGCCCCCGGTGGTCGGTTCCGGTCCTCGGGCGCCGGCCTGGCCGGCTGCTCAGCCCGCCAGGCGGGCGCCCGCCACGGGGCCGTGCACCGCGCGGACGGTGCGGAAGACACCGGCGCCGGCCAGCTCCGCCGCCAGCCGGTGCGCGTCCGCCTCGTCGGCGACGAGGACGGCGACGGTCGGCCCGCTCCCGCTGACCAGGGCCCCGACGGCGCCCGCCTCGGTGGCCGCCCGCAGTGCGCGGCGCAGATCGGGCCGCAGCGCCAGCGCCGGCGCCTGCAGGTCGTTGTCCAGCGCCGCGGCCAGTGCGTCCGCGGGGCCGCTGCGCAGCGCCGCGAGGAGCGGCTCCGGGGTGGTGAGGTCGCCGCCGTCCGGGATCCGGCCGGCGGCCCGCATCCGGTCGAGCTCGCCGTAGACGGCGGGCGTCGAGAGCCCCTCCCCCGCGATGCCCAGGACCCAGTGCCAGCGGGTGCGGGAGAGCACCGGCGTGACCTGCTCACCGCGGCCGACGCCCAGGGCCACGCCGCCCACCAGGCTGAACGGCACGTCGCTGCCCAGCTGCGCGGCCATCGCCGCGAGGTCCTCGCGGCCGGCCCGCGTGCCCCACAGGGCGTCGAGGGCGACCAGCGCGGCCGCGGCGTCGGCGCTGCCACCGGCCAGCCCGGCCGCCGCGGGGATCGCCTTGTCGATCGCGAGCGTCGCGTCCGCCGCCACGCCGGCCGAGGCGGCGAGCAGCTCGGCCGCCCGCCACACCAGGTTGCGCCGGTCGGTCGGCACCAGGTCGGCGCCACGGGCCGCACCGGTCCCCTCGCCCGTCACGGTCAGCGCGAGCCCGTCGCCGGCGGAGGCCGTCACGGTGTCGAACAGCGAGACCGCGAGGTAGACCGTGCGCAGCTCGTGGAACCCGTCGGGGCGCAGCGGGCCGACGCCCAGGTGCACGTTGACCTTCGCCGGCGCCCGGGCGACGACGGCCGTCACGGCTGCACCGGCTCGGTCGCGGCGAGCCGGGCGAAGTCGGTGACCGACAGCTGCTCCCCCCGGGCGGCGGGGTCGATGCCGGCTGCCCGCAGCCGGACCTCGGCGGCCGCCGGGCTGCCGGCCCACCGCGCGAGCGCCGCCCGCAGCCCCTTGCGGCGCATCGCGAAGGCGGCGTCGACCACCGCGAAGGTGGCCTGGCGGTCACCGGGAGGGGGCGGCCGGCGGACCAGCGCCACGAGCCCGGAGTCGACGTTCGGCTCGGGCCAGAAGACCTTGCGCCCGACCGAGCCGGCCCGGCGGACCTCCCCGTACCAGGCTGCCTTCACGGAGGGCACGCCGTAGGCCGACCCCCCGGGCGGGGCGGCGAGCCGCTCGGCCACCTCGGCCTGGACCAGGATCAGGGCCCGGTCCAGCGTCGGCAGCAGCTCCAGCAGCTGCAGCAGGACCGGCACCGCCACGTTGTAGGGCAGGTTGGCGACCAGGGCCGTCGGCGGCGGCCCCGGCAGCTCCGCGAGGCGCAGGGCGTCGGCGGTGACGACCTCCAGCCGGTCGGCCAGGTCGGGACGCCGGTCGGCGACCGTGTGCGGCAGCAGGTCGGCCAGCCGCGGGTCGATCTCCACCGCCACGACGCGTGCGGCGGCGGGCAGCAGTCCCAGGGTCAGCGAGCCGAGGCCGGGGCCGACCTCGAGGACGACGTCGTCCGGGCGCAGCTCCGCCGTCCGGACGATCCGCCGGATGGTGTTCGCGTCGTGCAGGAAGTTCTGCCCGAGCGTCTTGGTGGGGCGCAGGCCCAGCTGCTGGGCCAGCTCGCGGATGACCGCGGGACCCAGCAGGCCGTCGGCCTGGTCGGGATGGGTGCTCAGCAGCGCCCGATCAGAGGTTCTTGCCGCAGTGCGGCCACTGGCCGGCACCGGAGCGCTGGTACAGCAGCTGGGCGCGGTAGGTCTGCTCGTCGGCCGAGGCCGCCGCCGGGTCGCCGGTGCCGCCGACGGAGTTCCAGGTGGCCTGCGAGAACTGGTACATGCCGCGGTACTTGCCGGTGGAGCTGACCGCGTTCGGGCGGCCGCCCGACTCGCACTGGGCCAGGGCCGCCCAGTTCAGCCCGTCCGCGGAGGGGCTGTTGGCCGGCCGCGGCTTGGTCCCGACGGTGACCAGCTCGGGGACCGGCTCGCGGGTGACGCTCGTGCTGAGCGTCTCGCGGGCGGTCTCGACGCCGTCGACGACGGTGACGCGCACCGTGGAGACCTGCTCGCCGGCCACGCCCTGCTGGGTGACGGTCTCGTCGCCCTCGAGGGCCTCGGGGTTCGCCGTCTCGACCCGCTCGTGCGGGATGGCCGCGGCCTCGGTGATCTCCGAGACCTGCACCCGGAAGACCTGCAGCCGCATCCGGTTCAGCAGGCCCTGGTTCAGGTAGAGGCTGGTGCGGTCGGTCTCGCTCAGCGCGATGCCCTGCTCGGCCAGCAGGTCCCCGGCGGTGGCGGCGGTCGTCGTCACGACGCGCTCCTGGCCGTCGCTGACCAGGACGATGTCCTTGGGCGTCGAGATGGTCAGCTGCATGCCCTCGAGCGGGAGGCGCTCGCTGCGGCTGGCCGACAGCACCAGGCCGTCGGTGCGGTAGCCGAGCTGGGCGAGGGCCTCGTCCACCGACAGCGCCGTCACGTAGACCTGGCGGGAGACGCCGTCCACGGTGAGCTCCAGCGGCCGGGCCCGGTTGAGGACCACGGCGTCGCCGTCGGCGATGGCCTGCTCGGCCGACGGCAGGACGACGTCCTGCGGCGCGGGCTCCAGGCCCTCGGCGTCCAGCACGTCGCCGACCGTCGCGGCGTAGGTGCCGACGGTCCGGACCTGCCCGTCGACGGTGAGCGTCACGGACTTCTGGGCGGCGAAGTAGGCGAGCGTGCCGCCGAGCAGGCCCAGGAGGACCACGGCGAACAGGCTGAGCTGGAGCGAGCGGCGCACGAACACTTCCACAGGGGTCACAGAACCCGGGCAGGAGTCCGGGCCGGCAGCCGGTCGGGCGCGGGCGCCCAGCCGGTGATCGCCGCCCGGATGGATCTCCACCCCGGCTGTCGGTCACGACACGATAACGAACACGGTGCGTGTGGCAATGGTGCACGCGAAGTACAGCAGAGGGATTCGCACGCCACGCGTGGGCGCGCGGGCACTGTCAGTGACACTGAGCGCAGAAGATGCAGGTGGGGCGTCGCGTGACCGCGCCGTGACCGGCGAGCAAGCCCACACCGGGCACCGGCCCGTGTCGTGCGGGGACGGGTGCGTCCGTCAGCCGGCGAGCGCCCGGGCGCTCGACCGCACCGGGCGGAGCCAGGTGATGAGGAACGCGGCGACGGCCACCCCGGAGGCGAGCGCCGAGAAGCCGCCGGCGACCAGGCCGACCGGCAGGAAGTCGTACCCCTCGCTGATCCCGTCGGGGTCGATCCCCGCGCGCAGCAGGAGCACCCCGAGCGGGAGCAGGGCGAGCACCGTGGCGGAGGCGGTCACCAGGTGCGCGGTCCAGGTGCGCAGCGCCTCGTCGACCGGCACGTCCGCGCCGTCAGCCGGCATCGGGCGGAGCAGGATCCGCAGCAGCGCGACCTCGGCCAGCAGCCAGGCCAGGCCGGGAGCCGCGAGGGCGGCGACCGCCACCGGATCCTCCAGCTGCTCCTGCTGCCACAGCGCGACCGTGACCGCCAGCTGGACGAGGACGACGACCCGCATCGTCCAGAGCAGCCATCCCGAGATCTGCTCCGACCGGCGCGGCCGGCGGGCGGGCTCGGCAGTCTTCCAGCGCGGCCGCGGCCGCGTCGCCTCGGCCAGCAGCACGCCGAGGATCAGGCCGACCACCAGGATCGGCACCCACAGGAAGATCGACTCCTCGGCCAGCACGATCACGCCGGCGACGATCCCCGCGATCCCGGCCAGGAGACCCAACCGGCGGACCCGCCGGCCGTGCACGGCCTGACGGCGCAGCGTGCGCATGCCCTCGGCGGTCGGCTCGACGAGCTCGACCCCACCGCCGGCGACCGCGCGGCGACCGGCGGCGAGGCCCCACGCCCGGGCCAGCAGGACGCCCGGGACCAGCACGGCGATGAACAGGAGTACAGCGATGAGGCGGCCCACGAGATGATTGTCCCCCTCTTGTGGACACCGCGGCCACGAACCATCGTCCCGGGTGCGACACCACGGTTCCGGGCCGGCCGCGGACCGACGTCACCGGCCGGCTGTCGACATACATCGCCGCCGGTCGGCGACCCCGATCCCCGCCAGGAGGCGACCCCGATCCCCGCCAGGAGGCGACCCGGATCCCCGTCCGCCGGTCACCCCGATCGTCCTCCGGCGATGACCCCGATCGCCGTCCTCCCTCGCCGTACTGCGTCCTCCCTCACCGCCCACCGTGCGGGAGGACGCGCCATGATCAGGTGAGCTGATCGTGGCGTGGGGCCGGGCCGGTCAGGTGCCGCTGGGCGCGTCCCGTTCCCAGGGGCCGAACACCCTCTCGGCGGTGGCGGTGAGGCGGTCGCAGAGTTCCGCGAGGTCGGTGCCGGTGACCTCGGCGAGGGCGCGGACGGTGTGCGGCACGAGCCGGGAGGCGTTCGGCCGCCCGCGGTACGGCATCGGCGTCAGGAACGGCGCGTCCGTCTCCACGAGCAGCTGGTCGACCGGCGTGAGCGCCGCCGCCTCGCGCAGGTAGCCGGCGTTGCCGAACGTGACGGTGCCGGCGAAGGAGAGCACGTGACCCCGCTCCACGCAGGCCCGGGCGAACTGCGGGTCACCGGAGAAGCAGTGGAAGACGGTGTGCTCGGGTGCACCCTCGTCGTCGAGCACCCGCAGGATCTCCTCGTGCGCGTCCCGGTCGTGGATGACCAGGGCGACGCCGTGCCGCTTGGCGATGTCGATGTGCGCCCGGAAGGACGCCTCCTGGGCCGCCCAGCCCTCGGCGCCGGTGCGGTAGCGGTCCAGGCCCGTCTCCCCCACCGCGCGCACCCGGGGCAGGGCCGCCAGCCGGTCGATCTCGGCCAGCGCAGCGTCGTCGGCCCGGCCGGCACCGGCCTCGTTCGGGTGCAGGGCGACGGCGGCCAGCACGCCCGGGTGCCGCGCCGCCAGCGCGGCCGACCAGCGGGACGACGCCACGTCCACCCCGACCTGCACCAGCCGGGTCACGTTCACCGCGGCCGCGGCGGCGATCTCCGCGTCGACGGCGTCGTCCGGCGCCCACTCCCCGTGCTCGTCGCCGGCCGGCCGCTCCCCCAGGACGATGTCCAGGTGGGTGTGGCTGTCCAGCGCCGGGGCCGGGAGCGGCTCCGGGGACGGCGGAGGCTCGCCCCGCCGGTTCGCGCGGGACGACGCCGACCGGCTCATTCGCCGCCCTCCTCCAGGCGCCGGATCTCGTCCTCGACGATCGAGGGGTCCAGCTTGGTGAAGATCGGCTTCGGGGCTGCCAGCGGCGTCCCGGGTGCCGCGAGCGGCGTGGAGGCCCACACGGCCTGGCCCTGGTCGTAGTCGCCGGTGATGATGGGGTACGGCGAGCCGTCGTCGAGGTCGGTGACCTCCTCGATCCGCGGCGCCACCGACCACACGCCGGTCCCGCCGAGCAGCTCGTGCACCTGCTGCGAGGAGTGCGGGAGGAACGGCGTGAGCAGGGCGTTGCAGTCCTTGATCGCCTGCAGCGCCGTGTGCAGGACGGTGTCGCGGCGGGCGGGGTCCTCCTTGAGCTTCCACGGGGCCTGGTCGGACAGGTACTTGTTCGCCTCGCCGACCACCCGCATGGCCTCGTTGATCGCGGCCTTCTGCCGGTTGCGCGAGAGCAGGTCACCCACCGGGGCGAACGCGCCCGACGTAGTCGCCAGCAGCGCCCGGTCGTCGTCGGTCAGCTCGCCCGGCGTCGGGACGGCGCCGACGTTCTTGGCCGCCATCGACACCGACCGGTTGACCAGGTTGCCCCAGCCCGCCACGAGCTCGTCGTTGTTGCGGCGCAGGAACTCCGCCCAGGTGAAGTCGGTGTCCTGGTTCTCCGGGCCGGCGACGGCGATGAAGTAGCGCAGCGCGTCGGCGTCGTACCGGGCGAGGAAGTCCCGCACGTAGATGACGACCTGGCGGCTGCTGGAGAACTTGCGGCCCTCCATGGTGAGGAACTCGCTCGACACCACCTCGGTGGGCAGGTTGAGCCGGCCGTAGGAGCTCGGCGTGCCGCCCTTGTCGCCCTCGCCGTTGTAGCCGAGCAGCTGGGCGGGCCAGATCTCGGAGTGGAAGACGATGTTGTCCTTGCCCATGAAGTAGTAGGCGTCGGAGTCCGGCGTCTGCCACCACTGCCGCCAGGCCTCGGGGTCCCCGGACCGGCGGGCCCACTCGATCGACGCCGACAGGTAGCCGACGACGGCGTCGAACCAGACGTAGATGCGCTTGTCGGGCCGGTCGCGCCAGCCGTCCAGCGGCACCGGGACGCCCCAGTCGATGTCGCGGGTGTAGCTGCGCGGCTTGAGGTCCTCGAGCAGGTTGACGCTGAAGTTGAGCACGTTGGGCCGCCAGCTCTTGCGCGTGCCCAGCCAGTCGCCCAGCGCCCGGGCGAAGGCCGGCAGGTCGAGGAAGTAGTGCTCCTCCTCCACGAACTTCGGCGTCTCGCCGTTGATCTTGCTGACCGGGTTGATCAGGTCGATCGGGTCGAGCTGGTTGCCGCAGTTGTCGCACTGGTCGCCGCGCGCGCCGTCGTAGCCGCAGATCGGGCAGGTGCCCTCGATGTAGCGGTCGGGCAGCGTGCGGCCGGTCGACGGGCTGATCGCGCCGAGCGTCGTCTTCGGGAAGACGTACCCGTTCTTCAGCAGGCCCAGGAAGATCTCCTGGCTGACCGCGGCGTGGTTGGCCGTCGTCGTGCGGGTGAAGAGGTCGTAGCTCAACCCCAGCGACTGCAGGTCGCCCACGATGATCCGGTTGTTCCGGTCGGCGATCTCCCGCGGCGAGATCCCCTCCGCGTCGGCGGCGACGGTGATGGGGGTGCCGTGCTCGTCGGTGCCGCTGACCATGAGGACGTCGTCCCCGGCCATGCGGTGGTACCGGCTGAAGACGTCGGAGGGGACGCCGAACCCGGAGACGTGGCCGATGTGCCGCGGGCCGTTGGCGTAGGGCCAGGCGACTGCGGTCAGGATGTGGCGATCACTCACGGGTCAACAGTACGGAGCACCGTCGAGCCCGGGCCGGGTCACTCCTGGCTGTGGACGACGGGGACCTGGTCGGCGGTGTCGCCGGTGGTCACCGGGGCCAGCAGGGCGACCGCGAACAGCGTCAGACCGATGGCGGTCAGCGTGGCCGTGGCCAGGCCGGGGTGGATCCGGACGGGGTCCGGTCGGCGGACGCGGGGACGGGGCCCCTGGGCGATCCAGTGCCGCGCGGACGGCGCGCCGGCCAGCAGCAGCTTCCCGACCGGGACGGCCAGCGCCAGCAGCGCGAGGGCGGGCACGGGCAGCGAGGTCGGGTTGTCGAACGGGAAGGCGACCGCGACCAGCAGCAGCCCGACCACCAGGGCCGTCTCGGCGTAGGCGACCCCCACCAGCAGCGACCGGCCGGCGCCGTCGACCATGGCGGCGGCGCTGCCGGCGCAGAGCACGATCCAGCCGGCCAGCAGGACCAGCACCACGGCCACGAGCCACCCGGCGGTGCGCCCGCCGGTGAGCAGCTCGTCCAGGCCGGTGAGCGAGAGGGCCAGGAGGGCGAGCGCCTCGAGGACACCGATCGCACCGACGCCCACGACGGCCACGGGCACCCGGCGCGCGACGGCCTGCGTCGGTGCGGTAGCGGCCTGCGTCGGTGCGATAGCGGCCTGCGTCGGTGCGATAGCGGCCTGCGTCGGTGCGATGGCGGCCTGCGTCGGTGCGATGGCGGCCTGCGTCGGTGCGGCGACGTCCGTGGGCCGCGCCGAGGGCAACGGGCGGAGCTGCGGCACGAGCGTGCCGCGCGCATCGAGGACGGTGGTCGCCATACGGGTCAGCTCGGCCCGCACCGCCGCCGGCTGAACAGCCCGCCCGGTGGTCCTCCCCCCTCCGGGTGAGAGCCGGCCGGGTCGGGCGCGGCGGGCCCGACGGGAGCGTCCACCGGTCCGGTGGGACCGCGAGGCGTCCCGCGGCCGGCCCGGGCCGCATGCCTACGCTGCAGGGGTTCGGCGCCCGGCCGGCGCGGCAGGAGGTGGCCCGATGAGCAGCGACACGTCGTCGTCCGTCCCCCGCCCGCTGCCGCCGTCCGACCCCGACGGCAGCCCCGCCCCCGGGGTCCGGCCGCGCCCCGCCGGCAGTACGCGACCGGCATCCGCCCGCGCCCCCGACATCGACCTCGTCGTCGACTGCGCGGTCTACATCGCCGGTGAGCGGCACGAGCCGGAGCACCCGCACCAGGCGCTGACCTACGCCGAGGAGAAGGGCGGCTTCGTCTGGCTCGGACTGTTCGAGCCGACCGAGGACGAACTGGACGAGATCGCGGCGCGGTACGGCCTGCACCCGCTCGCGGTCGAGGACGCCGTCTACGCCCACCAGCGGCCGAAGATCGACCACTACGACGACGGCGTCTTCATGGTGCTCAAGACCGCGACCTACGTGGAGCACGAGCAGCTCACCGCGACCAGCGAGGTCGTCGACACCGGCGAGGTGATGATCTTCCTGGGCAGGAACTACGTGATCACCGTCCGGCACGGTGACCACGGGGCCCTGACCGGCCTGCGGCGCAGCCTCGAGCAGCAGCGGGACCTGCTGTGCCTCGGGCCGGCCGCCGTCCTGTACGCCCTCGCCGACCACGTCGTGGACGACTTCGTCGACGTGGCCGCGCAGGTGGAGGAGGACGTCGACGAGCTGGAGGCGTCGGTCTTCAGCGACCGGCGCACCGACGACATCGGCCGGCTGTACCAGCTCAAGCGGGAGCTGATGTCGTTGCGCCGGGCGGTCTCCCCGCTGGAGGTGCCGCTGCAGAAGCTGGCCAACCGCCAGGTCGACGTCGTCCCGGACGAGATGCGCTCGTACTTCCGCGACGTGGAGGACCACGCCATCCGGGTGCGCGACCAGGTGAGCGCGCTGGACGAGCTGCTCACCTCGATCCTGCAGGCGTCGCTGGCCCGCACCTCGCAGGCCGACAACGAGGACATGCGCAAGATCTCTGCCTACGCCGGCATCATCGCCGTCCCCACGGCCATCGCCGGCATCTACGGCATGAACTTCGAGTACATGCCGGAGCTGGACGAGCCGTGGGGCTACCCGGCGGTGCTCCTGGTGATCCTCGGCGCGATCGTGCTGCTCTACCGCGGCTTCAAGCGCAACGGCTGGCTCTAGGCGCTCGGCGATTGCGCGGTGAGCGTGGCCACTCGACGCCGATGACCACGCTCAGCGCACGATGCCGAGCGCGGATGCGATCTCGGCGAGCACGCGGCTCGGGTCCTCGTGGTCCGCGGTCGTCACGAACACGACCCGCCAGCCGGCCCCGTGCACCAGGTTGAGCCGCCGGCGGTCGCGGGTGAACTGACCGGGCTCGCCGTGCCACAGCCCGTCGTACTCCACCGCCAGCCTCCGCTCCGGCCAGGCGAAGTCCACCCGGGCGAGGAAGCGCCCACCGTGCACGATCCGGTACTGGGCGAGAGGGCGAGGCAGCCCGGCCCGGAGATCGCCAGGCGCAGCCAGGTCTCGCGCGGCGACTCCGCCAACCCGTCGGCCAGGGCGCAGACCGCGCGGGCACGCGCCGAGCCGGGCCCCTGCGCGAGCGTCGCGTGTGCTCGGACCGGACCCAGGTCGACGATCCCGCTGGCCACCATCCGGTCCACGGCCGCGACCGCCTCGTCGTGCGGGAGCGCGGCGGCGAGCCGCACGGCCGTCGCCTCGGCGGTGGTCACCGGGATGCCGCCGCGACCCCATCGGTCCTCCGGTGGCAGCACCGCCCGCCGGACGACCAGCCCGGGAACGCGGCGCTGGTGGGCGCGTGGCGGCACGGTCACCTCCACGTCGTCCCCGGGCCCGGCGAGCGGAACACCCCAGAGCACGGCCGCGCTGCGACCGGTGACCACCGCCTCCGGCAGCAGCACGGTCGCAGCTCTCGCGCGCAGGACATGGGTGACCGGGACGCCGTGGTGCACGTAGACGCCGGGGAAGAGCCTCCGCCAGGTCGCGCCCCGGAGCTGGTTCGCCGTCAGCAGGCCCGCCCGCACGGCGTCCGTCCCGCGGAAGACGTCTCGCCGCAGCGATGGGGGGACGGACGCCGGACGCACGCCGATCACCGTGGCCGATCCAGCCCACGGACACCGGCGGCGTCCACAGCTGCGCGCTGAGCGTGGTCATCCGCGCCGGATGACCACCCATGGTGCACAAGGACGCAGGAGTCAGGTGCCCTTGTGGGCGACGACGGCGTCGAAGACGGTCCGTTTCGGCAGGCCGGTGCGGACGACGACGGCGCGGATCGCGTCCTTGCGGGTGACGCCGGCCGCCTCCTCCGCGGCCACCGCGGCGGCCAGGGCGGCGGCGTCCATCTCCACCGGGACCGCGGCCGCGCCGGCGACGACGAGGGTGATCTCGCCCTTCACGCCCGCGGCGGCCCACTCCGCGAGCTCGGCCAGCGGCCCGCGCCGGACCTCCTCGTAGGTCTTGGTCAGCTCGCGGCACACCGCCGCCTCCCGGGACTCCCCGAAGGCCGCCGCGGCGTCCACCAGGGCGTCGGCCAGCCGGTGCGGCGACTCGAAGAAGACCATCGTCCGCCGCTCGGCGGCCAGCGCGGCCAGCGCCGACCGCCGCTCGCCGCCGCGGCGGGGCAGGAACCCCTCGAAGCAGAACCGGTCGACCGGCAGGCCGGAGACCGCGAGCGCCGTCGTCACCGCGGACGGGCCGGGCACCGAGGTGACGTGCACCCCGGCCTCGATCGCCGCCCGCACCAGCGTGTAGCCGGGGTCGGACACCGACGGCATGCCGGCGTCGGTGAGCAGCAGCACCGTCGCCCCGTCGGCGAGAGCGGCCACGAGCCCGGGCAGGCGGGCCGTCTCCACCGACTCGTGGAAGGTCACCACGCGGCCGGTGAACGTGACCCCGAGGTCGGAGGCCAGGCGGTGCAGCCGGCGGGTGTCCTCGACGGCGAGCACGTCGGCGGTGGCCATGACCTCGCGCAGCCGCGGCCCCACGTCGCCCGGCTGCCCGAGGGGGGCGCCACCGAGCACCAGCCGTCCGCTCACGCCCCCGAGCCTGCCACGACGATCACGGCCCCCCGCCGCGTGGGCGCGAGCGCCGGGGACCGGCCGTGCCCTGTCACTACCCTGCAGGCATGGCGGTGCTGGCTCCCGAGCAGGCGGGGACGGCACCGCGGCGCCCCGTACCGGCCCGCGCCACCCGACGCTGGCCCCCTCCCCGCCCGCGGCGGGACGTGCGCGCTCCGCTGCCCGACGACCGGCGGCTGTCGTGGATCCTCACCGCGGTGCTCGGCGCGGCGGCGCTCGCCGTCCGGCTGTGGGGCATCAGCTACCCGCGGGACCTGCTCTTCGACGAGGCCTACTACCCACGCCACGCGCACGAGCTGCTGACCTGGGGGTTCGAGTACAACCGGGGCTACTCCTTCATCGTCCACCCGCCGCTGGGCAAGTGGCTGATCGCGGCCGGGGAGCAGCTGTTCGGTTACGACTCGTTCGGCTGGCGGTTCCCCTCCGCGGTGGCCGGCACGATCGCCGTCGTCGTCCTGGTCCGGCTGGCCCGGCGGCTGACCGGGTCGACCCTGCTGGGCCTGCTGGCCGGGCTGCTGCTCGCGCTCGACGCCTTCTCCTTCACCCTGTCCCGGATCGGCCTGCTCGACGTCTTCCTGCAGGTCTTCGTCGTCTCCGCCGTCGCCTGCCTGGTGGTGGACCGGGACGTCGTCCGGGCCCGGGTGCGGGCCATGCAGGGCGGGCCGGCGCGGATCGGGCCGCGTGGCTGGCGGATCGCGGCCGGCGTCCTGTTCGGCTGCGCCTGCGCGGTGAAGTGGAGCGGCGTCTGGTTCCTCGCCTTCTTCGCGGTGCTCAGCCTGTTCTGGGACCGGGCGGCCTGGCGCGAGGCCGGCGTCCCGAGCCCCACCCGGACGACCGTCCGCCGCGGTCTGCCCGGCGCGCTGTGGGCGCTGGCCGTCGTCCCCGTGCTCACCTACCTGTCGTCGTTCACCGGCTGGTTCCTCGGCGAGACCTCGCAGGGGAAGGCGTGGGCGCAGCAGAACCCGGACACCGCCGTCCCCTGGGTGCCGGACGCGCTCCGCTCGCTCTGGCACGAGCACGCCCAGTGGCTGCGGTTCCACAACGAGCTGTCCTCGCCGCACCCCTGGGAATCCGGGCCGTGGTCGTGGCTGGTAAGCGGCCGGCCCATCCTGCTGTGGAACCCGCAGGGCCTGACCGACTCGGCGGGCGACCAGGTGATCCGCTACATCCTCATGCTCGGGACGCCGACCCTCTGGTTCGCCTTCACCCCGGCGGTGCTGTGGCTGGGCTGGCGCATCGTGGCGCGGCGGGACCCGGCGGCGATCCCCGTGGCGGTGGGCATCGCGGCCGGCTGGCTCACCTGGTTCGTCAGCCTGGACCGGACGATGTTCATCTTCTACATGGCGCCGGCGGTGCCGTTCTTCGTCCTGGCGGTGGTGCTGGTGCTGCAGGACGTCCTCGGCGGCCGGGGCGCCGACCCGCTGCGGCGCCAGGTCGGCCTCGTCGTGGTGTGCCTCTACGTCGCGCTGGTCGCGGCCACGTTCGTCTTCTTCTACCCCGTGCTCACCGGCCAGCCGCTGTCGCACCCGGAGTGGCTGCTGCGGATGTGGTTCCCCTCCTGGTTCTGACCGGTGGCCCGTACGGTGACGGCGACCGGCCGGACGAAGGGACGACGATGACCGAGGACCGCCCCGCCGTGCGCACCGAGGCCGACGGCGACGTCTGGCGGATCACCCTGGACCGGCCCGAGTCGGGCAACGCCCTCACCCCGGCCATGGCCACCGAGCTGGCGGCGGCCTTCGGCGAGATCCCGGAGCACACCCGCGTCGTCCTGCTGCTGGCCGAGGGGCCGCGGTTCTGCGTCGGCGGGGACGTGCGGTCCTTCGCCGATGCGGACGACCCGAGCGCGTTCGTCGGGCAGCTGGCGCACGACTGGCACGAGGTCATCCGCGCCGTCCTGCACTGCCCCGTCCCGGTCGTCGCCGGCGTGCAGGGCGCGGTGGCGGGGGCCGGGGTCGGCCTGATGGGCGCCTGCGACCTGGTCATCTGCGCCCGGACGACGAAGATCCGGCCGGCCTACGGCGCGATCGGCTTCTCCCCCGACGGCGGCACGTCCTGGGCCCTCGCCCGCGCGCTCGGGGCCCCGCGCGCGCTCGACCTGATGCTCACCAACGGCGCGCTGACCGCCGCCGAGGCCCACCTGACCGGGCTGGTGGCGCGGCTGGTCGAGGACGACGAGCTGCGCGCGACGACCGAGCAGGTCGCCCGCGAGATCGCCGCGGGGCCGGTGCGGGCGATGGTCCGCACCCGTGCGCTGGTGCGCCGGGCCGCGACGCGCACGCTCGAGGAGCAGCTGGACGACGAGGCGCAGCTCATCGCGGAGTCCGCCGCCGACCCGGAGGGCCGCGAGGGGGTGCGGGCATTCGTCGAGAAGCGGGCGCCGGACTTCCGCAACGCCCGGTAGCGGCCCCACCGACGACGAACGCCGCCGGGGCGGTGGCCCCGACGGCGTCGGCTGGTGCGGTGAAGGTGTGGAGCTGAGGGGAGTTGAACCCCTGACCCCCTCGATGCGAACGAGGTGCGCTACCGGACTGCGCCACAGCCCCTTCCCCGGTGACTTTACCGTCCCGACGCGAGGACGCCACCACCGGGTGGCCCTCCTGCCGGGACCCGCCGCGGACGTGCGCGGGGCGGGGGCAGGAGGGCCGGTGTCTCAGCCGTTGGCCGCTCGCGGCTGGTACTCGTCGATGTCGGCGAAGCCGATGTCGTCGTCGTCCAGGCCGACCACGGCGCTGTGCTGCCAGCCGGCCGGGGCCGGGGTGCGGGCGGCGACCACCCGGCCGACCGGGAACGCGTGCACCGGGGCCAGCGGGAGGCTGGGGTGCTGGAGCTGGGGCAGGTCCTCCTGCGCCACCGTCTCGTGCACCGCCGGCGCCTCGCGCTGCACCGGGACGGGCGGCGCCGTCGGGGTGCGCATCGCCGCACGAGCGGCGGCACGGGCGGCGCGGCGGGCGGCGAGCCGCTCGCGGCGCGCGACCTTGCGCAGCACCAGCACGTAGCCGACGACGGCGACGTCGAAGAGGCCCTGCGCCACCCACAGCCAGGGGCTGTAGACCAGCGCACCGACCAGCGTCAGCACGGTCAGGGCCACGAGGCCCGCCAGGGTGCGACGCCGGACGGCGTGCACGTCCACCTGCAGCTCACCACTGGTGCGCAGCAGGTCACGGTCGATCGACACCCGCTCGGTGTCCGCGTGGACCACGGGGTCCACCGTCCGCCGGCGCTGCAGCGTCCGACCGGAGTCAGCCAGCCCCAACCGGCCGGTCTGCGCGTCGCCGCGGGTCACCACCATGGGCACCAGCACGACGAACCACAGCACGACCAGAGCGGCCAAGAGCACGCCCGATCCCATTCGAACACCACCTGTCACATGAGTCACTCGCAGAGGCGAGGTTAAGCAGGTGGGCGGGTGCGGACCGGGAGGCGCGCGGTGTGTCGCGGAGGGTTTCTGGTGCCCGTGTGACGACAGGGGCGTGTCGCCCGACCGGTCCGCCACCGGCACCGCTCAGCCTGGTATGCCGCGCCGCCACGAGGCCAGCACGCCGCCGGGCACGTCCTCGGCCAGCAGCGCGTACGCGTAGTGGTCCCGCCAGGCGCCGTCGATGTCCAGGTAGCGGCGCAGCAGGCCCTCCCGCTGGAAGCCCAGCCGCTCGACGAGCCGCTGGCTGGGCAGGTTCTCCGGCCGGATGTCGGCCTCCACCCGGTGCAGCCCGACGTCGCCGAAGGCGTGGTCGCAGACCAGCGCGACGGCCAGCGACGTCATGCCGCGGCCGGCCACCGCGCGGTCGATCCAGTAGCCCAGGTAGCCCGACCGCAGCGCCCCGCGGACGACGTTGTCCAGGGTCACCTGCCCGGCCAGCCGGCCCTCGACGCGGACGGCGAAGGGCAGCGAGGTGCCGTGCCGGGCCCGCCCGTTGACCACACGGCGCATCGCCCGGTAGGCCGCCGGGGTGTGCCGCTGGGCCCAGGGCACCGCGCTGGTCGGCTCCCACGGGCTCAGCCAACCCTCGTTGGCCAGCCGCAGCCGGCTCCACTCCCCCGCGTCCCGCCACCGGAGGGGGTGCAGCTCGACGGGCCCCCAGGCCAGCCGCGCCGGCCAGCCGGGGTGCAGGGGGTCCAGCTCAGCCGCCGAGCAGCAGCGGCATCACGGTGACCAGGCCGCCCGCGGCGACCTGCGTGACGTCCTCGTCGACGACGATCAGGCAGTTGGCGCGGGCCATGCGGGCCAGCAGCGCCTCCGTGCCGTCCCCCACCGGCTCGACGACGTAGCCGCCGTCCGGGTGGCGCATGACCGTGCCGTGCAGGTACTGCCGGTACCCCAGCGGGGACACCAGCTCCTGCCCGGCCACCGCCTGCACGGTGCGCCGGAACAGCTGGCGCTTGCCCAGCATCAGCCGGATGGCCGGGCGGACGAACACCTCGAAGGCGACCAGCGCGGCGACGGGCTCGCCGGGGATGCAGATGACCGGGATCTCGTCCCGGCCCAGCCGCCCGAAGCCCTGCGCCGGGCCGGGGTGCATCGTCACCTGCCGGAAGCGCATGTCCCCCAGCGTGGCCAGGGCCTCCTGCACCGGGTCGAACCCGTCGGTGGCGAAGGTGCCCGCGATCAGCACGAGGTCGCTGCGCAGCAGCTGGCTCTCCAGCACCTCGCCGAGCCGCCGCGGGTCGGTCGGCAGGATGCCCGACCGGTAGGCCTCGGCCCCGGCGTCCCGGGCGGCCGCGGCGAGGGCGTAGCTGTTGACGTCGACCACCTGGCCCGGCGCCGGCGCAGTGCCGATGTCGACCAGTTCCGTGCCGGCGGAGAGAACGGCGATGCGGGGCCGCGGGCGGACCAGCACCCGCTCGCGTCCGACGGCCGCCAGCAGGCTGATCTGCGCGGGCCCGATCGGCGTGCCCACCTGGACCGCGACGTCACCGGGCGCGACGTCCTCACCTGTGCGGCGGACGTAGCCGCCCGGCGGCGGCCCGGACTGCACGGCGACCCGCACCGTGCCCTGGTCGGTCCACACGGCGGGGACGACGACGTCGGCCCCGGTCGGCAGCATCGCGCCGGCGGCCACCTTGACGGCGAGGCCGGGGCCGATCGACGCCTCGGCGCCCGCCCCGGCCACGGTCTCCCCGACCACGGCGAGCTCGACCGGCACCTGCGGGGTCGCGGCCTCGACGTCGTCGGCCCGGGCGGCGTACCCGTCCAGCGCCGCCTGGTCGAAGGCAGGCAGCGCGCGCCGGCTCTCCACCTCCTCGGCGCAGAGCAGCCCCTGCGCGTCGAGGACGGCGAGCTCGATGGGGTGCGGCTGGGGCACCGCGGCCAGGATCTCGTCCAGGTGGCGCTCGACGGTGCAGATCAGGTCCAGCGGGACCGACTCGGTGGTCGGCAGCGGGATGGGCCCGTCGACGACGTCGCGCGGTCCCGGGACCGGGCGGCTCGCCGCGGTGGGGGACGGGGTCACCAGCCGCGCGCCCGGCACCCCCACCGGGCCGCTCGCCCGGGGTGGCGCCATCGACATGTCGACCTGTGCGGTGTCCCGGTGCGCACCGGCCACGCCGCCCTCGCCGTCGAACGAACCGTTCATCCCTGCGATGGTGCCCTTGCCGGACCCGGTCAGGACGACGACGCGCCCTCGTCGGGCAGGTCCGCGACGAAGTTCCGCAGGAACTCGCGGAACGGCTCGCCGAGATCGTCGCGCTCGGAGGCCAGGCGGACGACGGCCTTGAGGTAGTCCAGCCGGTCGCCGGTGTCGTAGCGGCGCCCGCTGAAGACGACGCCGTGCACCGGCTCGCCGCGCTCGACGAGGGTGGCCAGCGCGTCGGTCAGCTGGATCTCCCCGCCGCGGCCCGGGGCGGTCTCCCGCAGGACGTCGAAGACCGACGCCGAAAGGACGTACCGGCCGATGATCGCCAGGCTGCTGGGCGCCTCGTCGACCGGCGGCTTCTCCACCAGGCCGGTCACCCGGACCACCTCGTCGCCGCCGGCGGCCGGGGAGGCACCGGGCTCGACCGCCACGGCGCCGTACTTGTCGATGTTCTCCCGGCCGACGTCTAGCAGGGCGATCACCGAGCCGCCGTGCTCGGCCTGCACGGCGAGCATCTGCTCGAGCAGGTGGTCGCGGGCGTCGATGAGGTCGTCGCCGAGCAGCACCGCGAACGGCTCGTCCCCGACGAAGGCGGCGGCCTGCAGCACGGCGTGGCCCAGGCCCTTCGCCTCGCCCTGCCGGACGAAGTGGACCTGCGCGACGTCGGTGGACTCGTGCACCGAGGCCAGCCGGCTGTCGTCGCCCTTCTTCTCCAGCGCCGTCTCCAGCTCCGGGTGGCGGTCGAAGAAGTCCTCGATGGCGGCCTTGTTGCGGCCGGTGACCATGAGCACCTCGGGCAGCCCCGCGCGGGCGGCCTCCTCGACGATGTACTGCAGCGCCGGCCGGTCGACGACCGGGAGCAGCTCCTTGGGCACGGCCTTGGTGGCGGGGAGGAAGCGGGTGCCCATCCCCGCGACGGGGATGACGGCCTTGCGCGCCGGACGCGGGGAAAGGCTGGTCATGGCGGCAGCCTAGCCAGAGCCGCGGGGACCACCCGTCCCCGCTCCGGCGGCCGGCAGGCGGTACCGGCCGGTCACTGGGACAGTGAGCGGGCCTCATCCCCCCGACGTCGCGGGAGCGCCCGTGTCCCCTGAGATCATCACCATCCTGGCGCTGGTCGTGATCTTCGCGATCGCCACCTTCCTGCCGATCAACATGGGCGCGCTGGCCTTCGTCGCCGCCTTCGTCGTCGGGACCCTGTCGGTCGGCCTCAGCACCGACGACATCATCAGCGGCTTCCCGGCCGGGCTGGTGCTGACCCTGATCGGGGTCACCTACCTGTTCGCCATCGCGCAGAACAACGGCACGGTCGACCTGCTCGTCCGCGGCGCGGTGAAGCTGGTCGGCGGGCACGTCGCCGCCATCCCGTGGGTGATGTTCTTCGTCACCGCCGTGCTCACCGCGATCGGCGCACTCTCCCCCGCCGCCGTCGCGATCATCGCGCCGATCGCCCTGACCTTCGCCGCCCGGCACGGGATCAGCCCGCTGCTGATGGGCATGATGGTCATCCACGGCGCCCAGGGTGGCGGGTTCTCCCCGATCAGCGTCTACGGCGTCACGGTGAACACCATCGTCGAGGGCGAGGGCCTGCCCAGCAGCCCGCTGGCGGTGTTCCTCGGCGCGCTGTTCTTCAACATCGCCATCGCGCTCGTGCTGTTCTTCGTCCTGGGCGGCCGGAAGCTGATCGGCCGCAAGGTGGGCGCGGAGCCGATCGCGCACACCGAGCACGCGCACGGGACCCTCGTCCGCGGGCACGGTGCGGCACCGGGACCCGGCGTGGGTGGGGACGACGACGAGCACATCCACCCCGACCGGCCGGAGCCGGTCCGCTTCGAGCAGGTCCTCACGCTGATCGGGCTGGTCGTCGTCGCCGTGCTGGCGCTGGCTTTCGACCTCGACATCGGGTTCGTCTCGATCACCGTCGCCGTCGTCCTGGCGCTGTTCTCCGCGCAGCAGCACAAGGGCGCGGTCACCCAGATCAGCTGGTCGACGATCCTGCTGATCGCCGGCGTGCTCACCTTCGTGTTCGTCCTGGAGGAGGCCGGCACGATCGACTACGTCGGCGACGCGGTCATCGGTCTCGGGGTGCCGCTGCTGATCGCGCTCCTGCTGGCCTACATCGGGGGCATCGTGTCCGCGTTCGCGTCCTCCACCGCGATCATCGGCGTCGCCATCCTGCTGGCGGTGCCGTTCCTCGAGGCCGGGGACATCAGCGCGATCGGCGTGGTGGTGGCCCTGTCGGTGGCCTCGACCATCGTCGACGTCAGCCCGTTCTCCACGAACGGCGCGCTCGTGCTGGCCAACGCGCAGGACGTCGACCGCGACCGCTTCTACAAGCAGATCCTGGGCTACGCAGCGATCGTGGTGGCCATCGGACCGCTGCTGGCCTGGCTGGTGTTCGTCGTCCCGGGCTGGCTGTAGACCCACCCTGGTCGAAATGCCTTAGCGCTGAGAGACTGCACGGAGCTGCCGCGGCCAGCGGGGGCGAGGGAGGGAGATTCCTGTGTCCGGACCTCTCGACGGCGTGCTCGTCGTCGACCTGACCCGCGCGCTCGCCGGCCCGCACGCGGCGATGATGCTCGGCGACCTCGGTGCCCGGGTGATCAAGGTGGAGAGCCCCGGCAGCGGGGACGACACCCGCGGCTGGGGCCCGCCGTTCGTCGAGCCGGAAGGGGGCGACCGCGAGTCGACCTACTTCCTGTCGACCAACAAGAACAAGGAGTCGATCACCCTCGACCTCAAGGACTCCGCGGACAAGGCGACGCTCACCGAGCTGCTGCGCCGCGCCGACGTGCTGATGGAGAACTTCCGGCCGGGCACGCTGGCCCGGCTCGGGTTCGGCACCGACGTCCTCGCCGAGCTCAACCCGCGGCTGGTGACCCTGGCGATCAGCGGGTTCGGCCACGACGGCCCCGAGGGCGGCCGGGCCGGCTACGACCAGATCGCCCAGGGCGAGGCCGGCCTCATGTCGCTCACCGGACCCGGCCCGGACGACCCGCAGCGGGTCGGCGTCCCGATCGGCGACCTGCTGGCCGGCATGTACGGCGCCTACGGCGTGCTCGCCGCGCTGATGGAGCGCGAGCGCACCGGCCGGGGCCAGGTGGTGCGCACCTCGCTGCTCGCCGCGATCGTCGGCGTGCACGCGTTCCAGGGGACGGCGTGGACGGTGGCCGGGAAGGTCGGCCACGCCCAGGGCAACCACCACCCCTCGATCGCCCCGTACGGCCTCTTCCACTGCAAGGGCGGGAGCGTGCAGCTCTCCTGCGGCAGCGAGTCGCTGTGGCGCAAGCTGTGCGCGGAGTTCGGGCTCGACGCCGAGGCGCCGGGGCTGGCCACCAACGGGGAGCGGGTGGACCGCCGCCAGGAGGTCATCGAGCTGCTCGAGGGCGCCTTCGCCGACATCGCGCCCGAGGACCTGCTCGCCCGCCTCGCCGCCGCCGGCATCCCGGCCGGCAAGGTGCGCACCATCGACGAGGTCTACGGCTGGGACCAGACGCTGTCGCAGGGCCTGCTGGTCGACGTCGACCACGCCACGCTCGGCCCGCTGCAGCTGCCCGGCCCGCCGCTGCGGTTCTTCGCCGCCGGGCCGGACGGCGAGACCGAGACGACCCGCCGCGAGCACAGCGCGCCCCCCGTCCTCGGTGCCGACGGCGACGCCATCCGCGCCTGGCTGCAGTCGTGACGGGGAAGCCCGCCCGGCTCGACGCGCGGTCCCTCCGGGACCTCGTGCTCGACCCGGGCTCGTGGACGTCGTGGGACTCGCCGGTCGTCCGCCCGGACGTGTCGGCCGAGTACGCCGAGGAGCTCCGGGCCGCCGCGGAGAAGTCCCGGCAGGACGAGTCGATCATCACCGGCGAGGGCCGGCTGCGCGGCCGCCGCGTCGCCGTCGTCGCCGGGGAGTTCGGCTACCTGGCCGGCTCGATCGGGGTGGCGGCCGCCGAGCGGCTGATGAGCGCCGTGGAGCGGGCCACCGACGAGGGGCTGCCGCTGCTGGCGGCGCCGGTGTCCGGCGGGACGCGCATGCAGGAGGGCACCGTCGCGTTCCTGCAGATGATCGGGATCACCGCGGCCATCGCCCGGCACAAGGAGGCGGGGCTGCCCTACCTGGTCTACCTGCGCAACCCCACGTTCGGCGGGGTGCTGGCCTCCTGGGGATCCCTCGGCCACGTCACCATCGCCGAACCGGGCGCCTCGATCGGCTTCCTCGGGCCCCGCGTCTACCAGGCCCTCTACGGCGAACCGTTCCCCGAGGGCGTGCAGACCGCCGAGCACCTGGCCGAGCGCGGGCTGATCGACGCGGTCGTCCCGCACGAAGAGGTCGCCGACCTGGCCGACCGGGCGCTGCGCGTGCTCGCCGCCCGCCAGACGTGGCACACCGACGTCCGGGGTGCCGAGCGGCCGGGACCGGAGGACGGCGCCGACGCCGACGACCCGGAGGACCACCGCACCGCCTGGGAGGTGGTGACCGCCTCGCGCCGGGAGGACCGCCCGGGCGTGCGGCGGCTGCTGCGGACGGCGGCCACCGACGTCGTCGGCCTGTCCGGCACCGGGGCCGGCGAGAAGGACCCCGGCCTGCTGCTGGCCCTGGCCCGCTTCGGCGGCGCACCGTGCGTCGTGCTGGGGCAGGACCGGCGAGGGCAGAGCATGTCCGCGCCACTCGGCCCGGCCGCGCTGCGCGAGGCCCGGCGCGGGATGCACCTGGCCGAGGAGCTGCGGCTGCCGCTGGTGACGCTCATCGACACCCCCGGCGCCGCCCTGTCGCGCGAGGCCGAGGAGGGCGGGCTGGCCGGCGAGATCGCCCGCTGCCTGCACGACCTGGTGATCCTCAAGGCCCCCACGCTCGCGGTGCTGCTCGGGCAGGGCACCGGTGGTGGCGCGCTGGCGCTCGTGCCGGCCGACCGGGTGCTGGCCGCCGCGAACGGCTGGCTGGGCCCGCTGCCGCCGGAGGGCGCCTCGGCGATCGTGCACCGGACCGTCGACCGCGCCGACGAGATGGCCGCCTCCCAGGGCGTGCGGGCCACCGACCTCTGGCGGGCCGGCATCGTCGACCGGGTGGTGCCCGAGTGGCCGGACGCCGCCGACGAGCCGACCGAGTTCTGCCTGCGTCTCGGGCGGGTGCTCGGCGAGGAGCTGGCCGGGCTGCTGGGGCGGGACGACACCGAGCGCTTCCGCAGCCGGCTGCACCGCTACCGCCACCTCGGCCGCTGACCCCCGCCCCCGCCCGGCCACGCCCCGGCCACCCCGGCCACCCCGGCCACCCCGGCCACCCCGGCCACGATCAGCTCACCTGATCGTGGCGCGTCCTCCCCCACGGTGGGCGGTGAGGGAGGACGCCGTACGGCGAGGGAGGACCGTCGGACGGGGACGGGGACGGGGACGGGGACGGGGACGGGGACGGGGACGGGGACGGGGACCCGACACGAGGGGACGTCGAACCGCGACGGACGACGCCGGGCCGGGACGACGTCCTGTCGCGAGCGGGCAGGCCGGACGGCGAGACGACGTCGGACGGCGAGGGAGGACCGTCGGACCGGTCGGCCAGGATGCCGCCGTGGACAGACAACCCGTGCGCAGGTTCCGACCCGATCCCGGCGCACCGCGGCCGCCGTCCGGTACCTGGCCCGTGACGGTTCCCGCCATCGCCCAGATCCTGCGCGACGGGCTGGACGTGCCGCCGGGGGCCACCGTCCTGGTCGGCGAGAACGGTTCGGGGAAGTCCACCGTCCTCGAGGTGCTCGCCGCGGCCCTGGGCATCAACGCCGAGGGCGGCTCCCGGAACACCCGGCTGGTCACCCGGCCCAGCGAGCCGGGGTCGCTCGACCTGATCGTCGAGCGGTCTCCGGGCGCCGACCGCTGGGCGTATTTCCTGCGCGACGAGACCCTGCACGGCCTGTACAGCTACCTCGAGTCCACCGGCGGGGCCGATCCCCTGTTCCACGAGATGTCGCACGGCGAGGGGCTGCTCGCGATCGTGGGGAGCCGGCTGAACTCGGGGGGCTTCTTCCTGCTGGACGAGCCCGACGCCGCGCTGTCGTTCACCGGCACCCTGTCGCTCCTGGTCCAGCTCGGCGGCCTGGTGGAGCGCGGCGCCCAGGTGGTCATCGCCACCCACTCCCCCGTCCTGGCGGCGCTGCCGGGGGCGCGGATCCTCGAGGTCGGGGACTGGGGGCTGCGCGAGGCGGAGTGGTCCGCGCTGGAGCTGGTCGCGAGCTGGCGGCAGTTCCTCGACGGTCCGCAGGCGTTCCTGCGCCACCTGGCCTGAGGAGGTCGGCTCAGTCGGCGAGGTCGGCGCCGTGCCGCACCCGCAGACTGCGGTCGGGGTCGACCTGCGCGGCGATGGCCTCCAGGGCGTCCCCGAGCGCACGGGTCTGCTCGGCGGTGAGCGGGGCGAAAACCGCCTCGCGGACGGCCTGCACGTGCCCCGGCGCGACGGCGAGGACGACGTCGTACCCCGCGTCGGTGAGCACGGCGAGGTTTCCCCGGCCGTCGTCGGCGGCGCGTTCGCGGCGGACCCATCCGCGGTCCTCGAGGCGGGCGACGGTGTGCGAGAGCCGGCTCTGCGACTGGTTGGCGCGCCGGGCGAGATCGCTCATCCGCCGGCTGCGGGTGGGCGACTCCGACAGCATCGCGAGCACCACGTAGGCGGCGTGGCTGAGGCCGGCGTCCCGCTGCAGCTGGGCGTCGAGCGCGCGCGGCACGAGCTCGGACACGGTGAGCCAGGCCCGCCAGGCCAGCTGCTGCTCGTCGTCGAGCCACCCGTCCGCCACGGGCGAGACCGTACTGCCTGCAGAGGCGGTCAGGTTCCCGCGGTCAGCCGCCGGCCCATCTCCTCGTGCACGGCCTGGATCGCCTGCAGCGGGCGCATCATCACCCGGAACTCGACGATCCGGCCGTCGTCGTCGCAGCGGATGACGTCCACGCCGTTGACGTACTTCCCGTGCACGCTCGTCTCGAACTCGAGCACCGCGGTGTCGCCGGCGAGGACCTGCTTCGTGTACCGGAAGGCGCCGTCCCCGCCCCCGGTGTCCCCGGCCAGCGAGGCGGCGGCGGCCTCGAGGTAGCGCGTGGTGATCTCCTTGCCGCGCTGCGGCGTGTAGACCACCGGCGAGTAGAAGACGACCTCGTCGGCGAGCAGGTCCGCGAGGCCGCCCGGGAGGTCGCCCCGCATGTACCGGTGCCACCGGGCGACGACGTCGTCGATCACGTCCGAACCTCCTCCTCCGGGGCGTGGCCGGCGCGCCACCGCTCGACGTCGCGGCGCACGGCGCCCGAGCGCCGCGGACCCTACCGCCGGATTGCTCACACCGGGCGACGTCCGTGGACGCCCGGTACCGCGATGGCGCATCATTGGCAGTCACCGGGTGCGAGTGCCAGCCGGTCGAACCCATCGTTGCGCCAGGGAGCCATCGCCGTGCCCACGTACCAGTACGCCTGCACCAACCCCGAGGGCAAGCACGAGTTCGAGGTCGTGCAGTCCTTCACCGACGCCCCCGTGAGCGAGTGCCCGCAGTGCGGCGCCGCGGTGCGCAAGGTGTACGGCTCGGTCGGCGTGGTCTTCAAGGGCTCGGGCTTCTACCGGAACGACAGCCGCAAGGCTGCCTCGTCGTCGGAGGGCTCCTCCTCGAACGGCTCGTCCTCGTCGAAGGAGAGCTCGTCGTCGAAGGAGAAGTCGTCGTCGTCGTCGAAGGAGAGCTCTTCTTCCGCCCCGGCCGCGAGCACGTCGGCGAGCAGCTCCTCCAGCACGGCGACCTCCGCCGGCTGACGCGGCCGGTCGTCCACAGCCGACGACCGGATCCACAACCCGGGCCTGCCGGGGTCCGTCGGCGCGCTCCGGCGCCAGGCTGGGCCGGTGACCCGCATCCCCCGTCCCCGCTTCCCGGTGCACACCGCCCGCCGGACGGGCGCCGGGATGCTCGTCGTGCTGGCGCTGGTCCTGGCGGTGCGCCCCGACCCGTCGCCCGCCGCACCGCAGGTGCGCGCCGAGCTGCCGGTGGCGGTGGCGGCGGCCGACCTCCCGGCGGGCGCGGTCCTCGTCGCCGCCGACCTGGCCGCCGCGCGGTTCCCCCCGGAGCTGCGTCCGGCCGGCGGAACCGCCGACCCGGCGGAGCTGGTCGGCCGGGTGCTGGCCGGAGCTGTCCGTGCCGGCGAGCCGGTGACCGACGTCCGGCTCGTGGGTCGGGGGCTCACGGCGCTGCTGCCCGAGGGGCAGGTCGCGGCGCCGGTGCGGCTGGCCGACCTCGCCGTGGCCGCGTTGGTGAACACCGGGGACCGGGTGGACGTCCTCGCCACCGCACCGGACTCGGGCACCGCCGAGGTGATCGCCGCCGCGGCGCTCGTCCTGGCCACCCCGGGCGACGGCGCCGACGGTCAGGACACCGCCGCCGGGCTGCTCCTCCTGGCCGTGGACGGACCGACCGCCGCCCGGCTCGCCGCGATGGCGACGGCGGCCACCCTCACGATCAGCCTGCCGCCACCGTGACACGCCGGGCCGCTCTGGTGCCCGGGTCCCCGCTGTGCCTGGATGAGCCCATGCTCAAGGGATTCAAGGACTTCCTGCTGCGCGGGAACATCGTCGACCTCGCCGTGGCGGTGGTGATCGGGACGGCGTTCACGCTGCTGGTCGCCTCGTTCACCGAGTCGTTCCTCCAGCCGCTGATCGGGCTGCTCGGCGGCGGGGGCGTCGACGGGGGCACGGTCACCGTCGACGGGCAGGCATTCACCTGGGGCGCGTTCGTCAACCAGGTCATCACCTTCGTGCTGACGGCGGCGGTCGTCTACTTCGTCGTGGTGGTGCCGATGCGGAGGATCATCGAACGGCGCAAGCGCGGCGAGGAGGCCGGCCCGACCGAGCCGACGCAGGTGGAGCTGCTGGTCGAGATCCGTGACCTGCTGCGCCGTCAGCAGGGCATGGGCGCCGGCCAGGACCCGTCGGGCCCGGGAACCACCAGCCTGCCCGGGCAGCTGTAGCCCCTCAGTCACTGCCCCAGTGCGGGGGGCGGTCCTCCAGGTAGCGACGGTCGGCGTCGGAGGGGTCGGCGGGCCGGTCCCCCCAGCCGACGTCGCTGTCGTCCGGCGCCCGCAGCGGGCGGGCCGGGGCAGCGGCAGGAGGCGCCGGTTCCGCGGCGATCGGCCGGCCCAGGCCCGCCAGCACCCGGGCGGCCGGCAGCGCGGCCAGCGCGGCTCCGGGGACGGCCAGCTTGCTGCCGCGGATCCCGGATCCGATCACCACCAGGTCGGCCGCCGCCACGGCCTCGTCGACCAGCACCGGCCAGCCGTCGGGCAGCCCCAGCGGGGTGATGCCGCCGAACGCCATCCCGGACTCGGCGACCGCGACGTCCTGCGGCGCGAACGAGGCCTTGCGGGCGTCGAGGTGGCGGCGCACCAGCCCGTTGACGTCGGCGCGGGTGGTGGCGAGGACGAGACAGGCGGCGAGCGTCGTCTGCCCGGCCCGGCGGGCCGCGACGACCACGCAGTTGGCCGACGCCGCCAGGGGCACGCCGTAGGCCTCGCTGAACGCCGCCGTGTCGGCCAGGTCGTCGTCGATCTCGGCCACCCACGCCGGGGCGCCCAGCGACGGGAGCGCACCGGCGACCGGCGCGGCGAGCAGGTCGCGGTACTCGGCGGCGGGCAGCCACTCGAGGGAACCGAGGCGGGGCGCAGGAGGGAGGGCCACGCCCCGATCCTCCGTCACGCCGCCGGGCCGCCGCAGCAGGGGCTGTCCGGAACGCCGTGCACCGCGGCCGGGTTCCGGCTGTCGCGCATCGCCCCGTCCCGCCAGGATGAGGCCATGATCGGTCAGCTCCACTCCGTCGTCATCGATGCGCCGGACGCGCACGCGCTCGCCGGCTTCTACGCCCAGCTGCTCGGCATGGAGGTGCAGGGCTCCCCCGGCGACGACTGGGTCGTCGTCACCGGCGCCGGTTACCGGATCGCCTTCCAGCAGGCGCCGGACCTCCGGCCGCCCGACTGGCCGGACCCCGAGCGCCCCCAGCAGTTCCACCTCGACATCCGGGTGGCCGACGTCGACGCGGCCGAGCCGCAGGTGCTCGCCCTGGGCGCCCGGCGGCTCCCCGGCGGCGGCGGCGACTTCCGGGTGTACGCCGACCCGGTCGGGCACCCCTTCTGCCTGGTCTGGGACGCGTGAGCGAGGTCCCGGCCGTCGACCTCACGGCCACCAGCGCCTTCGTGGCGGCGATGAGGTTCGAGGTGGCCGACGCCGACGGCTCCCGGGTCACCGGCTCCGTCGAGCTCGGACCCGACCAGCACACCCCGTGGGGCGTCGTGCACGGCGGCGTGTACTGCTCGGTCGTCGAGTCGGCCGCCTCCATCGGCGCGAGCCTGGCGGTCCGGGACCGTGGCCAGTTCGCGGTCGGCGTGAACAACAACACCGACTTCGTGCGCCCCATGACATCGGGGCGGCTGGAGGTGGCCGCCGAGCCGGTGCAGCAGGGCCGGACCCTTCAGCTCTGGCAGGTGGTGCTCACCCGCGCCGACGACGGCAAGCTCGTCGCCCGCGGGCAGGTGCGTCTGCAGAACGTGCCGCTGCCCGGGGCGTGAGCGAGGCCCGGCTCGCCGAGGCGGTCGCCGTCGCGCGGGGCGTGGCCGCCGAGCACGGCCTGCGCACCGATCCGCAGGTGCTCCAGGACGGCATCAACGTCGTCCTCCACCTGCGGCCGGCACCGGTGGTCGCCCGGGTCGCGACGCTGACCCGGCTGCTGCGCGACGACGGGCTGACCCCGTTCGGCCGCGAGGTGTCGCTGGCCGGGGAGCTCGCGGCGGCCGGCGCGCCGGTGCTCGCCCCGAGCGACGTCCTGCCCCCGGGCCCGCACCGGCGCGGCCGCACCGTGCTCTCGTTCTGGACGCACGTGACCGTGCTGCCGCGGCGGCCGGGCCCGGCGGAGACGGCCGCCGCCTTCGCCGACCTGCACGAGCACCTCGCCCGGCAGCCCGCCACCGGCCTCCCCCTGGACACCCCGCTGCGCGACCTGGAGGCCTTCTGCGCCCGCGCCGGGGCGTGGGGGGTGAGCGACGCGGACCTCGACGCGCTCGCCGGGCGGCTCGAGCGGGTGCGCCCCCGCCTGCACGGCGAGCTGCGCCGGCTGCACGGCGACGCCCACCCCGGCAATCTGCTGGCCACGCCCGACGGCTGGCGCTGGACCGACCTGGAGGACACCTGCAGCGGCCCGCTCGCCTGGGACCTCGCCTGCCTCCGGACGACGGGACGCCTGGACGGACGCGCGGCCCTCGACGCGCTGCCGGGCGCCCCGACCGACGCCGAGCTCGCCCCGTGGGTCGAGCTGCGCCGGCTGCACGCGGCCGCCTGGTCGGTGGTGCACGCCAGCGCCCACCCCGAGGCGGCCGGTGCCGCCGCGGACCGGCTCGCCGCGGCGCTGGGCGGGGTCAGCCCGGCAGCGCCGCCGGGTCCAGGGTGACGCGGAACAGCGCCCGCGGGTCCTGCAGGGTCGCCGGAGGGCGGACCGCCGAGCGGGGCACGACCCGCTCCCAGCGGGCCGGGCGCCGGTGCGGCAGCAGCTCGCGGCCCTGGAACAGGTAGTCCCCGACGACCTCGCCGAGCAGCAGGCCGGCGCCGTGCTCGACCGGCAGCGCCACCCGCTGCCCGGGCACCAGCTCGTCGAGGAACGCCGAGAGCTGGCGCAGGTCCTTCGCCGGACGCCGTCCCGACAGCTCCCTGGCCAGCGCGCGCAGCTCGACCGGGCCCAGCCCGGTGGCGTCGACGTCGATGCCCGACTGCGTGCCGAGACCGACCACGCCCGCCGCCAGGCAGGCGCCGAGCTCGTTGTGGGCGCGCGGACGGACCACCCAGACGGGGATCCCCTCCGGCGGTGCCGCGGGCGGGACGTCGTCCGGTCCCGGCCAGACGTAGGGCAGGTCGTCGGGCTCGGGACCGAACAGCTCGGCGAACCGCGTCCGGTAGAAGCCGGGATCCTTGGCGATCAGGTTCGACCGGTGGGACCGGTGCAACTGCTCGTCCCCGAGCCAGGAGGGCAGCAGCCCGGCCGCGGCGAGCTCCTCCTGCGGCAGACCGACGACCGCGGGTGCGAACTCACCGATCTGCGCCGCGGTGGTGTCGGCGAAACCGCGTTCCCGCCAGATCCGCGCCATCGCCAGGCCGTAGGCGACCAGCGCCGGCGTTCGGCCGCGCCACATCTGGACGGCGGGGTGGCTGGCCCAGCCGTAGTCGGGCAGCTCGATGGCGCGCAGGATCTGCAGCGTCTCCACCCGCTGCTTGCCCAGCCGCGGGGAGTCCAGCAGCCGGGCGCTCTCGGCGAAGTCGGCGACGGGCAGGAAGGTCTGCATCGTCGCCAGTCTCGGTCAGGCCGGGCCCGGGCGCCGGGTCAGGGCGCCGGTCAGGACAGGCGGGCGGCCAGCGCCGGCAGGACGACGCCCAGCGGCGCGTCGACCCGGACGTCGGCCTTGGTGTCCCCCCGGGTGGGCCCCACGTTGACGATCGCCACCGGGATGCCGAGCTTGGCGGCGCGCAGGACGAAGCGGTAGCCGCTCATCACGGCCAGGGAGGAGCCCAGGACCAGCAGGCTGCCCGCCGACTCGACGAGCTGGAAGCACCGGTCCACCCGGTCGCGCGGCACGGTCTCGCCGAAGAAGACGACGTCGGGCTTGAGCGGCCCGTCCCCGCACACGACGCAGCCCACCATGACGAACCCGTCGAGAACCTCGTCGGGCAGCTCGGCGTCACCGTCGGGGTTGATCTCGTCGGTGCGCGGCCCGAAGTGCGGATTGGCCTCCTGCAGCCGCTCGTCGAGCCCGGCCCGGGAGGCCACGTCGCCGCAGGTGAGGCACACCGTGCGGTCCAGGCCACCGTGCAGCTCGACGACGCCGGAGGCGCCGCCGGCCTGGTGCAGCCCGTCGACGTTCTGGGTGATGACGCCGCCGAGGAGCCCCGCGGCCTGCAGCCGGCCCACCGCCCGGTGACCGCCGTTGGGCCGGGCCGCGCGGATCTGCCGCCAGCCCACGTAGCTGCGCGCCCAGTAGCGGTGCCGGCCGCGGGGGTCGCCGGTGAAGGTCTGGTAGGTCATGGGGGTGTGCCGGCGGAGTGTTCCGGTGGCGCCCCGGTAGTCGGGGATGCCGGAGTCGGTGGACAGCCCCGCCCCGGAGAGGACGACGCACTCCCCGTCGGCCAGCAGGTCGGCGAGCGCGTCCAGCGCGACGTCGCGGCCCGGATCGGCGATGGGTGCGGCGGTCACGCCGACCATCGTCCCTGCTGATCGCCGGCCGCGCCGCCGCTCAGCTGCCGGTGAGTTCCGCCTCGAGCCGCCCGAGCATCTCGTCGTACACCCGGCGCAGGCCCTTCGGGGCGAAGGTGCGCTCGAAGAAGCCGCCGATGCCGCCCGCGCCGTTCCAGGTGGTCCGGACCCGGACCGTGGCGACGCCGGCGTCCGCGGGCAGCACCGTCCAGGTGGTGACCATCGAGGAGTTCTCGTCGGACTCGACGAGGGAGTCCGCGGTGGGCTCGGTGACCGCGACGAGCTGGTCGCGCACCCGCTTGGACGTGGCCGCGAACCGCCAGTGCACGCGGCTGCCGGCCCCCTGCCCACCGGCCTCGACCCGGTAGTCGCTGAACTGCTCGGGCAGGGCGCGGCGGCGGGCGCCCTCGTAGTCGGCGAGGGCGGCACGCACCTGCTCGGCAGGCGCTCGGACGACTCGTTCGGCGGTGGCGACGACCTGGCTCATGCACCCCATCCTGCCGTCCGCGGTGCCCGGTGCCGCGGACCGGTCACCCCGCCTCCTCGGCGTTCAGGTAGGTGCATCGGAAGCGGGCCGCGGACATCGCCTCGGTGAACCGGGCCTCCCACGCGGGGTCCTGGGCGGGGAAGGTCTCCAGGACACGCTCGTCGAGCACCTCCGGCCGGCCGTCCAGCGCGACGTAGGCCCGCCGCACCATCACCCGCGTGACGCCGTCCACCTCGTCGTGGGCGGGCACCCACCTGGCCTGCTCGATCGCGGCCGCGAGCTCGGCCCGTTGCCGGGCGGGCAGCGCCGCGGGGTCGCCCTCCCGCCAGCTGTTCCTGAGGACCCACGCGAGCGCGGCGAGCAGGGCGAGGATCACCACCAGCTCGAGGACCACCAGGACCATGCACCGACGGTAGTTGGCCCGGGCGGGATCAGGGCGTCGGCCGGCCCACCGGCCACGCCGTGCAGGGCAGCACGGCCTCGTCGCTCGTGGGCACCGGCAGCTCCGCGGCACCGCTGCCGAGCACGGGTCGTGGGCGCCGTGGCTGGCGGCTGCCGGACCCACCCCCGCGGTGCGGGTAGACCAGCACCCCGTTGACCGGGTCGGGGGCCGCGTCGAGGGCGGCGAGGAGCACGGGGGCCTGGCGGAAGGCGTCGCGCCGGCGTTCGTCGTCGAAGGTGAACTCCAGGACGACGCCCCACCGGTGCTCGTGCTCGTCCCAGAAGACGGCGGCACCGGTCAGCGCCGCCTCGATGAGCCGGTCGTGCCACACGCGGGCCCATCCGGCGGCGGGCGTCGCGCCGTCGAACACCTCGACCGTGATCCAGTGCACAGTGCTGCCGGACGCTACGCCGACGGCGGGCGGGGAACCAGAGGGTTCGGCGTCAGAGCGCGGCGGCCAGGAGCCCCAGCCCGAGGAGGGCCATGACCACGGCGATGCCGGCGTCCAGCACCCGCCAGGCCGCCGGACGGGCGAACAGCGGCCGGAGCAGCCGGGCGCCGTAGCCGAGGGCGGTGAACCAGAGCACGCTGCCGACGGCGGCACCGGCGGCGAACCACCACCGGCCGATGCCGCGGCTGTCGGCCACCGAGCCCAGCAGGAGCACGGTGTCCAGATACACGTGCGGGTTGAGCCACGTCAGGGCCAGGCAGGTGACGACGGTGGCCAGCAGGCCGTTGCGGGTGCCCGCCGGGTCGACGGCGATGGCCGACGGACGCAGCGCCCGGCGCGCGGCGAGCACGGCGTAGCCCAGCAGGAAGGCGGCACCGCCCAGGCGGATGACGGTGATCGCGCCCGGCAGCCGCTCACCGAGCCAGGAGTGGCCCGCGACCCCGGCCAGGATGAGCACCGCGTCGGACACCGCGCACACCGCGACGACCACGGTCACGTGCTCCAGGCGCAGGCCCTGCCGGAGGACGAACGCGTTCTGCGCCCCGATCGCCACGATGAGCGAGAGGCCCATCCCCAGCCCTGCCAGTGCGGCCAGCACTCCCGTCGTCACGGGGACCGACGCTAGGAGCGGCTGTGTCGACAGTCCAGCTCATGTTTCTTACGCACGATTAGAGTCGCTGTTCATGGACGTGGATCTGGCCCAGCTGCGGACGCTGGTCGCGGTGATCGACGAGGGCACCCTCGAGGCCGCCGCCCGGCGGCTGCACGTCACGCCGTCGGCGGTCTCCCAGCGCCTCCGCGCACTGGAGGCGGCCACCGGCCGGGTGCTGGTGCAGCGGGGGAAGCCGTCGACCGTCACGCCCGCGGGCGAGCCGGTGCTGCGGCTGGCCCGCCAGGTGGGCCTCCTGGTGGCCGACACCAGCCGGACCCTCGACCCGGACGACCGCGCCGCCGCGCCCACCGTGCCGATCGCCCTCAACGCCGACTCGCTGGCCACCTGGGCCCTGCCGGCGCTCGCTCCGCTGGCCGGCCGGCTCCGGCTCGACCTGCACAGCTCCGACCAGAGCCACACCAGCGCCCTGCTGCGCGCCGGCACCGTCATGGGCGCGGTCACCTCCGACGCCGAACCGGTGGCCGGCTGCCGCGTGACACCGCTCGGCGCGATGCGCTACCTGCCCTGCGCCACCCCCGCGTTCGCCGACCGCTGGCTGCCGGACGGTCCCGACGACGAGGCCCTGCGCCGGGCGCCGGTGGTCGTCTTCGACCGCCGCGACGACCTCCAGCACACCTACCTGCGCCGGCACCTGACCTCGACGGTGGACGTGCCGGTCCACTACGTCCCCTCGTCGGCGGACTTCCTGACCGCCGTGGAGCTCGGGTTCGGCTGGGGCATGCTCCCGGAGCTGCAGCTCGCGGACGGGAAGCGCACGGTCACGTCCTTCGACCCGGCCGGTGCCGTCGACGTCGCCCTCCACTGGCAGCAGTGGCGGCTCGAGTCCGACCCGCTCGGCCGGGTCGCCGACGCGCTCATCCGGGCCGCGCGTGCAGCACTCCGCGGCTGACCGACGATCAGCGGAGCTCGCCCGGCTCCTGGTCAGCCCAGCTGCGCGCAGAAGGCGGCCGGGTCGTCCGAGCAGGCGGCCCCCGCCGACATCTCTCCGGCGGAGAGTCGGCGGACCGACGCGGGGTCGGTGAACCAGCGCAGCTCCGAGATCCTCAGCTGCACGGTGGGGAAGGCGTCGCTGCGGCCATCCGGCGACCCGGGACCGACGGCCCGGTCGAGGACGACGAAGACGGTCACGGAGTCGGCGCCCATCTGGTTCCAGAACGTGTCCGTCGTCGGCAGCGGCGGGTAGTCGGCACAGTAGGGCCCCGGATCGCCTCCGGAGTCCGCGAAGACCCCGACGTCCCCGATGTCGGGCGGCGTGCCGGGTCCGGCGCTCACCGACACGTGGGCAGCCAGCCCGCCGAGGGGCGCGGCACTATCGCTCGTCGAGGTGTAGGTGAAGTCCAGCGCCACGTACTGCAGCGACGGCCCTTCCACCGGGCAGGTGCTGGAGAACCCGGGCACGGGCGGGACGAGCCCGGTGCGCACCGGGCCCTGGGTGACGACCAGGTGCCCGAGGGGACCACCCCCGGCGGTGTGCAGGTCGCCCTCGGCGACGACGACCGGGAGGTCGGGGTCCGGAGCGACGACCACGGGGACGGCGCCGGAGTCGGGCGACGCCTCATCGGGCCGATCCTCCGCCTCGGTCGTGGCCAGGTCGTCGAGGAATCCGCAGCCGGCCGTACCGGTCAGGACGGCGACGCCGGCCAGGATCGCACCGACCGCGCTGCGGCCGCGACGCCGTCGCTGTGCTGACAAGGGCTTCCTTCCCGGGCCGGATCCGGCGCGCGAGAGTTTCATATCCAGGTTCCGGGGTCAACGACGGCGCGGTCCCCGACCGGGAGCGCCCGGCAGGGTGGCGTCCCGCCGACGTCGCCGACGGCTCCGGACTCAGCCGCCGTCGCGGCGGAGGAGTTCGACCCGTCGCTCCAGGCGCACGGGCGTGGTGAGCACGAGGGCCACCAGCGCCAGGGTCGCTGCGACCGCGATCCACCACCATGCGGACTGCGCGACGGCGAAGAAGCCGGTGACGAGCACGAGGACGGCGGAGAACGTCAGAGCGCGAGTCCGCGTCGCCCGGAGCGCGAGCAGGCGATCCTCCACGAGGTGCAGAGCGGCTTCCCGCTGACCTTCGTCATCGGGCACCGGGCCTCGGCGGGCCGCCCGCTCGACCAGGGCGCGTTCGTGCTCGGGCACCTCCTCGGCAGCCGCCATCGAGTCGCGGACCTCGTTCGCGGTCAGGTAGCCGAGCCCTGGGGCGCAGATCACCGTCACACCGACTGCGAGGACGACGGCCGCCGTCCAACTGCGGTCGCCGATCAGCCGGAAGAGGAGCACGAAGAAGGGGGCCAGGAGCAGCCCCACCACGATCGAGAGCTTCCACCAGGCCGCACGCAACAACCACGCGTTCATCGCGAGCATCCTGGGCGATCGTGATCATGCGCGCCCGCACGGTCACCCGGTCGGGCGACTCGGGCCGCCTGGCAGCGCGCCACGAAGGCGCAGCACCGGTGTGGTCGTGGACCCCGCGCGTGGCGAGACCCACCGCCCACCCGCCACGCACCGGTCCAGCTGTTCTTCTGTGGGTGCCCCCGGCAGGATTCGAACCTGCGGCACACGGTTTAGGAAACCGATGCTCTATCCCCTGAGCTACGGGGGCGGCGGCGTGACGGGGTGGAACCGCCGCGCCGATGCGGAGAGGCTAGCCGGTCCCCCTGGAACACGCGGCACACCCGACTCGTCACCACCGGTGAGACGAACTGGCGCGTCTCGGGACTACCGTCCGGGTAGACGTCAGGTTCCGGCAACGGCGCCGGGGGGAAGACGGAAGGACGAGCACGATGGACATGCAGGTGGTGGACGTCCCCGAGCGGGGACGCTTCGAGATCCGGCTCGACGACCGCGTCGTCGGCCTGGCCAGCTATCACGTCGACGGCAGCACGATGACCCTTCCGCACACCGAGGTCGATCCGGGTGTCGGGGGCCGCGGCATCGGCACCACGCTGGTGGCCGGGGTCCTCGACGCCGCCCGCGAGCGCGGGCTCACCGTGCTGCCCTACTGCTCCTTCATCCGGCACTACATCCAGCAGCATCCCGAGCTGGTGGACCTCGTCGCGGCCGACGACCGGCCGCACTTCGGCCTGGAGACCGCCGACCGCTGACCTGCGGTCGCGCCGGCCGCTGCCTACGCTCCGCAGGTGCCGACGTCGTTGCTGTGGTTCCGCCGCGACCTCCGCCTCGGTGACCACCCGGCACTGCTCGCCGCCCTGGACGACGCCGGCCCCGGCGGGGACGTGCTGCCGGTGTTCGTCCTCGACCCCCGGCTCTGGCGGCCGGCGGGTGGGCCGCGCCGGCAGTTCCTCCGCGACTGCCTGGCCGACCTGCAGCAGTCGCTCGGGGGTGCGCTGGTGCTCCGCTCCGGCGAACCGGCCACCGTCCTGCCGGCCCTGGTACGGGAGGTCGGCGCGACCTCGGTGCACGTCTCGGCGGACACCGGCCCCTACGGCCGGCGGCGCGACGCCGCGGTCGAGGCGGCGCTGGGCGACGTCCCCCTCCTCCGCACCGGCTCCCCGTACGCGGTGACGCCGGGCCGGGTGACCAAGGGCGACGGCACCCCGTTCAAGGTGTTCTCGCCCTTCGCCCGGGCCTGGCGCGCGCACGGCTGGCGGGCTCCGGCACCGCGGCCGGAGACGGTGCGCTGGCTGCGCGACGTCGCGTCCGAGGACCTGCCGCCCGCCCAGGACCTGGGCGCGACCCGGCTCCCGGCGGCCGGGGAGAGCGCCGCGCTGGCGGCCTGGGACCGGTTCCGGGAGGAGCTGCTGCCCGGCTACCCCGACACCCGGGACCGCCCCGCCACCGACGGCACCAGCCGCCTGTCGGCCTACCTCAAGTACGGCTGCGTGCACCCGCGGACGCTGCTGGCCGCCCTCCCCGACGACGACCGGACCGCCGAGGCGGTGCGCCGGTTCGCCGACGAGCTGGCCTGGCGGGAGTTCTACGCCGATGTGCTGTGGCACCGCCCGGAGTCGGCGCGCGAGCCGCTCGATGCCCGGGCCGGCGCCATCGAGTACGACAGCGGCCCGGGGACCGAGGAGCTGTGGACCGCCTGGGCGCAGGGCCGCACCGGCTACCCGATCGTCGACGCCGGCATGCGCCAGCTCCTCGGCGAGGCCTGGGTGCACAACCGGGTGCGGATGATCGTGGCCTCGTTCCTCGTCAAGGACCTGCACCAGGACTGGCGGCGGGGTGCCCGGCACTTCCTGCAGCACCTGGTCGACGGCGACCTGGCCAGCAACAACCACGGCTGGCAGTGGGTGGCCGGGACGGGCACCGACGCCTCGCCCTACTACCGGGTGTTCAACCCCACCCGGCAGGGCAAGCAGTTCGACCCCGACGGCGAGTACGTGCGGCGGTGGGTCCCGGAGCTGCGCGACGTCCCCGCCAGGTTCGTGCACGAACCGTGGCTGGCACCCGGCGGGCCCCCGCCCGGCTATCCCGAGCCGGTGGTCGACCACGCCGCCGAGCAGCAGGTCGCCCTCGCCCGCTACGAACAGGTCCGCTCCGGCGGGACCGCGACCGGAACCCGGAGGGGATCCCGTGCCTGAGGGGCACACGCTCCACCGCCTGGCCCGCGAGCAGCAGCAGACCTTCGCGGGGCGGCCGGTGCACGTGACCAGCCCGCAGGGGCGCTTCGCCGCCGGCGCCGCACTGCTCGACGGCCGGGTCCTGCAGGCGGCGTCCTCCTACGGCAAGCACCTGTTCGCCGACTTCGGCGGCGACGTCCTGCACGTGCACCTCGGCCTGTACGGCGCCTTCACCGGCGGCACCGGGGACCCGCCCCCGGCGAAGGGCGCCCTCCGCATGCGGTGGACCGCCCCGGGTCCGGACGGCGCCGGCGCGTGGACCGACCTGCGGGGCCCGACGGCCTGCGAGGTGCTGGCTCCCCCGGAGGTGGCGGCGATCCTGGCCCGCCTGGGCCCGGACCCGCTGCGGCCCCGGGCGGACGGCGGGGTCGCCCACCGCCGCATCGGAGGCAGCCGGACGGCGATCGGCGCGCTGCTCATGGACCAGTCGGTCCTCGCCGGCGTCGGCAACGTCTACCGGGCCGAACTGCTCTTCCGGCACGGGATCTCGCCCTTCCGGCCCGGGCGCGAGGTGGCGGCCGACCTCTGGCAGCGGATGTGGGCCGACCTGGTCGTGCTGATGCGCTCGGGGGTCCGGATGGGCCGCATCGTCACCACCCTGCCCGAGCACCGCACCCGCCGGAGCGGCGTCGTGCAGCGCGACGACGCGCACTACGTCTACCGGCGCACGGGGCTGCCCTGCCGGATCTGCGGGACCCCCGTCCGCACCGAGGTCATGGCCGGGCGCAACCTCTACTGGTGCCCGGTGTGCCAGGCGATCTGACGGTCACCGGCGCTCCCCAGGATGAGTGCGACCCGGCGACACGGGATCGCCCACGCGTGTAGGTTCGCCGCCAATGCCGACATCAGCGTGGAGGACCGCCGTCGTCGCCCTCGGGGCGACAGCGGCCCTGGCCGTGCCCGCGACCGCGGCCGCGGCGCCCACCGCAGGCTCCCCGTCGTCCACCACCGTGGGCTACGACGTGTCCTACCCGCAGTGCGGCACGGAGCTCCCCCGCGACCGGGCCTTCGCCGTCGTCGGGGTCAACGGCGGCCTGTCCACCCGGGCCAACCCCTGCCTGCAGGACCAGCTGACCTGGGCCTGGAACTCCTCCGGCGAGGTCGACGGCCAGCCGCCCGCCCAGCTGTACCTGAACACCGCCAACCCGGGCGAGCTGATCGACCGGATCACCACCTGGCCCACGGACGGCTGGACCCCGTACGGCAGCTGCGACGGCACCAACTCGATGGCCTGCTCCTGGGAGTACGGCTGGGAGCGCGCGCAGAACAGCGTGCTGTCGTTCTTCGTCCCCGCCGCGCGGGCGGCCCAGCTGGACAGCCAGCCGGCCCGCTACACCTGGTGGCTGGACGTCGAGACGATGAACACCTGGCAGCAGGGCTCGGACGAGGCGCGCGCCCGCAACCGGGCGACGCTCGAGGGCATGGCCGGCTACCTGCTCTCCCGCGACGCGGAGGTCGGGGTCTACTCGACCGGCTACCAGTGGTCGCGGATCGTCGGCGAGGTCGACGACGACAGCGTGCTGGCCGGGCTGGACAGCTGGCTGGCCGGCTCGCTGACGCTCGACCAGGCGCGCGAGGCCTGCGAGCAGGACCCGCTGCTGCCCGGCGGCGAGGTGGTCCTCAGCCAGTACGTCCGCGACGGGCTGGACCACAACACCTCCTGCGACTGAGCGCTACAGCGCGCCCTTCCCGGCGTCCCCGGCCGGGACCGGGGTCAGCCGCCGCACGTCCAGCGGGGCGGCCAGCTTGTCGGCCAGCTCGCCGCCGAGCGTGGTCAGCGCCTCCGCACGGCCGTGCACCTTCAGCGCCTCGGGGCTCTCCCAGCGCTCGACCATGACGAACGAGCCATCACCCTCGTGCAGCGCGTACAGCTCGCAGCCCGGCTCGGCGTGCACCTTCGGGACGGCGGCGGTGATCGCCTCCCGCACGGCGTCGACCTGGTCGGGCTTCGGGGTGATGGTGGCGACGACGACGACGGACACGCAGGCCTCCGCGAACGATGGATCGGGCGCCAGCTCTGGTGCTGACCGCCCGGACGGGGTCAGGATGCCAGTCGTGCCCGCCGACGAACCCGCCCCTGTCCCGTCGGCCGCTCCCCCGTCCGGAGCGCACCCGCTGCGCGTGGCCGTCGTCGGCGCCGGTCCGGCGGGCATCTACGCCGCCGACGCCCTCACCCGCCAGGACGCCGTCCCGGTGGCGGTGGACCTGATCGACCGGCTGCCGACGCCGTTCGGCCTGGTGCGGCACGGGATCGCCCCCGACCACCCGAAGATGCGGGCCATCCGGGACACCCTGCACCGCAGCCTGGAACACCCGCTGGTGCGCTTCGTGGGCAACGTCGACGTCGGCAGCGACATCACGCTGGCGGAGCTGCGCCGCCACGTCGACGCCGTCGTCTACACCTACGGCGCCTCGCTGGACCGCCGGCTGGGCATCGAGGGCGAGCACCTGCCGGGCAGCCTCGCCGCCACCGACCTGGTCGCCTGGTACACCGGCCACCCCGACGCCGACCGGGCGCGGGTGGAGGCGGCGCTGGCCGGCGTGCGGTCGGTCGTCGTCGTGGGTGTCGGGAACGTCGCCCTCGACGTGGCACGCGTGCTGTCGCGCACGCCCGAGGAGCTCGAGCCGACCGACATGCCGCAGCACGTGCTCGACGTCCTCGCCGCCGCCCCCGTGGAGGAGGTCACCGTGCTCGGCCGCCGTGGCCCGGCGCAGGCGACGTTCACCACCCAGGAACTGCGCGAGCTCGACGGGCTGGCCGACGCCACCGTGCTGGTCGACCCGGCCGAGCTCGAGCTGGACCCGGGCAGCGAGGAGCGGGCGGCCACCGACCGCAACGTCAGCCGCAACCTGGCCGTGCTGCGCGGCTGGGCCGACCACACCGCCACCGGCGGCCGGGTGCGGCTGCGGCTGCGCTTCTTCCGCCGGCCCGTGCGGCTGCTCGGCACCGACCGGGTGGCCGGCGTGGAGGTGGAGCGCACCGCCGTGGACGGCGACGGCCGGGCGATGGGCACCGGCGAGCTGGAGGTGCTCCCCGCCGACCTCGTCGTCCGCTCGGTGGGATACCGCGGCCTCCCGCTGCCGGGGCTGCCGGTGGACGAGCGCTCGGGCACCGTGCCCAACGAGGCCGGCCGCGTCCTGCGGGACGGGGAGGTGTCGCCGGGCGAGTACGCGGCGGGCTGGATCAAGCGCGGGCCCAGCGGCGTCGTCGGGCACAACAAGCACGACGCCCGGGAGACCATCGCCTCCCTCCTGGCCGACGCGGCCGACGGCGTGCTGCGGACCGCCGGCCCCGTGGACGACCTGGTGGACACGCTGGTCGCCCGCGGCGTCGAGCCGGTGCTGCTCGACGACTGGCGGGCCATCGACGCCGCCGAGACGGCCCTCGGCGCCAGCCGCGGGCGCGCCCGGACCACGCTGCACGAGCGGGAGACCCTGCTGGCCGCCGTCCGGGCCGCCGCGGCCCGCAGCTGAGCGGAGCGACCCCCCGAGCGGTGAGGAGGAGGGGCTCCTTCGTCAGCCGCTGTTGCGCAGGGCGGTCGCGATGCCGTTGATGGTCAGCTGGATGTTCCGCCGGGTCAGCTCGTCGTCGTCGCCCGCCCGCCGGCGTCGCAGCATCTCCACCTGCAGGTGGTGCAGCGGCTCCAGGTAGGGGAAGCGGTTGCGGATCGACCGGGCCAGCGACGGGTTGTCCGCCAGCAGCTCCTCGTCGCCGGTGATCGCCAGCAGCATCCGGCAGGTCCGCTCGTGCTCGGCGGTGATCTGGTCGAAGACGCGGCTGCGCAGTTCCTCGTCGGGCACCAGCTCGGCGTACCGCGCGGCCAGGCCGAGGTCGGTCTTGGCCAGCACCATGCCCATGTTCGACAGCACGGTGCGGAAGAACGGCCAGGTGCGGTGCAGCTCGCGCAGCCGGGTCAGTCGGGCATCGGAGCTGCCGGCTCCGCCCTCCTCGATCCAGCTCTCCAGGGCCGAGCCGGTGCCGTACCAGCCCGGCAGCATGATCCGGGCCTGCGACCAGCTGAACACCCACGGGATCGCCCGCAGGTCCGCGATCGAGGTGCCCGCCTTGCGCGACGGCGGCCGGCTGCCGATGTTGAGCTCGCCGAGCTCGCTGATCGGCGTCGCGGCGCGGAACCACTCGACGAAGCCGGGCGTCTCGTGCACCAGCGCCCGGTAGGCCTGCTGGGCGCGGCCGGCCAGGTCGTCGAGCAGCGCGTACGCCGGTTCGGCGCCGTCGCCGAGCCCCTCGATGTCCAGGAGCGTCGACTCCAGGGTCGCGGCGACCAGGGCCTCCAGGTTGCGCCGGGCCAGGTCCGGGTCGGCGTACTTGGCGGCGATGACCTCGCCCTGCTCGGTGATCCGCAGCGCCCCGGCGACCGCCCCCGGCGGCTGCGCGCGGATCGCCTCGTAGCTCGGTCCGCCGCCGCGGCCCACGGTGCCGCCGCGGCCGTGGAAGAGGCGCAGCCGGATGCCCTCCCGGCGGGCCACCTCGACCAGGTCCAGCTCGGCCCGGTAGAGCGCCCAGTTGGCGGCGAGGTAGCCGCCGTCCTTGTTGCTGTCGGAGTACCCGAGCATGACCTCCTGCGCGTCGCCCCGGGCCGCGACCAGCGAGCGGTACAGCGGCTGGTCGAGCATCGCCGAGAGCGTCGCCCCCGCCGCCTCCAGGTCGTCGATCGTCTCGAACAGCGGCGAGATGCCCACGGACGACGCCGGTCCCCCGTCGGCGCCGGGGTCGAGCAGGCCCACCTCCTTGAGCAGGACGGCGACCTCCAGGACGTCGCTGACCGACTCGCACATGCTGATGACGTAGTTCGGGATGGTCCGCGGGCCGAGCAGCGCCACCTGGTCGGCCGCCGCGAGCAGGACGTCGAGCTCCCCGCGGGCGGTGTCGGACAGCTCGGCGCCCGGGCGGACCAGCGGCCTGCGCAGGGTCAGCTCGCCGGCGAGCAGGTCGACGCGGGCGGCCTCGTCGAGGGCGGTGTAGTCCTCGCACACCCCGGCCCAGGCCAGCAGCTCACCGACCACCTCCTCGTGCACCGCGGAGTTCTGCCGCATGTCCAGACCGCACAGGTGGAAGCCGAACACCTCGACGGCCTCGCGCAGCCGCAGCAGCCGGTCGTCGGCCAGCGGCCCGGCGCCGTGGCTGCGCAGCGAGGTGTCGACGACGTCGAGGTCGGCGCGCAGCTCGTCCGGCGACTCGTACGCCGGCAGCGGGGTGGCCGGCGCCGGCCCGGGGATCCGGCCGAGCACGTCGTGCGCGGTGTGCGCCAGCCGGGCGGAGATGCCGTTCAGGGCCCGCCGGTAGGGCTCGTCGGCGCGGAAGGGCGAGTCGTCCCGCGAGGCCTCGGCGAGGTGGTAGAGCTCGGCGGTCGGGGTGACCAGCCGGTCGGACATCGACAGCTCCGCGCGCAGCACGTCCAGCTCGTCGAGGTAGTGCCCCAGGGCCGTCTCCGCCTGCCGCGTGGTGGCCCGCCGCAGGGCGTCGGCGGTGACGAACGGGTTGCCGTCGCGGTCGCCGCCGATCCAGGACCCGGGCAGCAGCATCGGCCGGCGCAGCAGGCCGGCGTCCGGCCAGCGCGCATCCAGGGCCCGCCGCAGCTCGGCGTTGATGGCGGGGACGACCTCGAACAGCGACAGGTCGTAGTAGCGCAGCGCCTCGTCGATCTCGTCCTGCAGCCGCAGCCGGGACAGCCGCAGCAGCGCCGTCTGCCAGAGCGTGAGCACCGAGCGCCACAGCTGCGCCGACCACCGCGCGTCGTCGAGCTCCCCGCCGGCGGCGCGGTCGCGTTCCCGGACCAGGTCGGCGATGTGCCGCTGGACCTGCGAGATGGTCTTGCGCCGCACCTCGGTGGGGTGCGCGGTGACCACGGGGCAGACGAGCGCCCCGGTCAGCTCGCGGGCGACGACGTCGGCGCTGAGGCCGGCGGCGTCGACGAGCTCCATGGAGGCGGCCAGGCTGCCGGCCTGCGGCGGTGAGCCCTCGCGCCGGTGGAAGCGGCGGCGGCGCTCGTGGTGGATGTCCTCGGCCAGGTTGGCCAGCACCGAGAAGTGGCTGAACGCCCGGATCACGTGGTTGGCGGACCGGATGTCCAGCTCCGCCAACCGCTGCGCCAGCTCGGCCCGGTCCATCTCGGAGCGGCGGATCTTGAACGCCTCGACGCGGGTCGACTCGACCAGGTCCAGCACGTCCTGCCCCGCCTGGGAGCCGATCACCTCCCCGAGGACGCGGCCCAGCAGGCGGATGTCATCGCGGAGCGGGGCGTCGTCGGCCCGGTCGGCCCCTCCCGCGGAGCTGGAGGAACGGAGGTCGGCGACGTCGACAGTGGCTTCGGACACACGATCAGTATCCGGCCCGTGTGTGTCGTGCAGGCTACGGCCCTGTCCGCCGGCCGGCCCCGGCCGGCGCAGGCACAGGTACCTGGACCGGCGTCCTCAGCCACGGAACGTCGGTGCAGGTACCGACGCCCGGCAGCCGGACGGGTCGTCGCTCAGCCGTGCTCGAGCTCGCGGAGCGCGTCGGCGGCCATCTGGTCGCCCGCGGCCGCGCCGAGGCGGAACTGCTCGACGGCGCCGTCGTAGTCGCCCCGCTCGGCCAGCAGCACGGCGAGGTTGTGGTGGCAGTACGCCTCACCGGCGGCGATGCCCCCGCGGTAGGCCTCCTCCGCCGCCTCGTCGTCCTGCAGGTGGTCGGCGTAGAAGTTGCCCAGCGGCAGCCAGGCGACGGCCTCGCCGCGCTTGGCCCCCTTCTCCAGCTGGAAGCGGGCCTCGTCGTGCCGGCCGGTCTCCCGGAGCAGGTGGGCCAGGTCGGCGCGGGCCGCCGGGAAGTGGTCGGCGCCGACCCTCAGGTCCGGCTCCAGCGCGGGGTCCAGCGTCGCGCACCAGCGCCAGCAGGCGACGACGGCGGCCGCCTCCTGGTCACCCATGGCCGCGATCTCCATCGCCACGTCCATGGCCTGGTGCCGCTCCCCCTGCTCGCGGAGCAGGAAGGCCAGCTGCAGCCCGCCCTCCAGGTCACCGGCCTCGACCGCGCCGCGGTAGGCGCGCATGGCGCCGGCGAGGTCGCCGAGGTCCTCGAGCACCTTGCCGAGGTTGCGCCAGGCGTCCGGCTCGCCGTGGGACAGCGCGACCTCGTAGGCCTCGACGGCCTCCGGGAACCGCTGCTGCGCGGCGAGCGCGTTGCCCAGGTTGAACCAGGCCACGGAGTCGCCGAGCTCGGCGGCGCGGCGGAAGCACCACTCGGCGTCCTGCTGCCTCCCGACGTCGGCCAGGTCGCAGCCGAGGTCGATCAGCGCGTAGACGTCGTCGGAGGACTGCAGCGCCCGGAGTCGGGCGTCGAGGTCCTCGGTCATGCCGCCGATGATCGCGGCCCGGGAGCGGTCCCCGCGCCCCCCGGCGGGATGACCTCACCCCAAGGTGTGCCGGCGGCGGATCAGCCGCCGAACGCCTCCCGCCAGGCGGGCATCAGCGACTTCTGGCTCCACTCCAGGTACGGGGCCTGCTGGTCGCCGCCGATCTGCACGAGGGCGAGGTGGGTGAACCCGGCGTCGGCGTACTCCTTCGCGGCCTTGATCACGGCGTCCACGTCGTCGCCGCACGGGATGGAGCTCTCGACGTCGTCCTCCCGGACGACGGAGCTGGCCGCGTCGAACGCCGACGGGCCGGGCAGCTCGGCGTTGACCTTCCAGCCGAGGCCGAACCACCGGAAGAGGCTGTGCGCGCGGGTGACCGCGGCGGCCTTGTCGGTGCCGAAGCTGATCGGCATCTGGGCGACCTTCGGCTTGCCGGCACCACCGGCGGACTCGAACTGCTCCACGAGCTCGCTCATCGGGTCGGTCGCGATGAGGACGTCGGCCAGCTCACCGGCGATCGTCGCCGCCTGCTTCCCGCCCGCGGCGAAGCCGATCGGCACCCGCTTCTCCGGCAGGTCCCAGAGCTTGGCCGACTCGACGTCGAAGTGCTCGCCGCGGAAGTTGGTGTACCCCTCGCCGTCGAAGAGGTCGCGGATGATCGTGAGGGCCTCGACGATCCGCTCGTGCCGCACGTCCGCCGCGGGCCACCCGCCGCCGACCACGTGCTCGTTCAGGTTCTCCCCCGCGCCGATGCCCAGGGTGAAGCGGCCGTCGGAGAGGATCTGCAGCGTCGCGGCCTGCTGTGCCACGACCGCCGGGTGGTACCGGAAGGTCGGGCAGGTCACGTAGGTCATGAACGGGATCCGGCTGGTGGCCTGGGCCGCCGCCCCGAGGGTCACCCACGCGTTCGGCGAGTGACCCATCTCGTCGAGCCACGGGAAGTAGTGGTCGCTGCTGACGGCGAAGTCGAAGCCGGCCTCCTCGGCGCCCACCACGTGGCGGACGAGGTCCTTCGGCCCGGCCTGCTCGGTCATCATCGTGTAGCCCAGCTGCATGCCCATGCCGCGCGGCTACCCGACCGGCAGAACAGCCAACCCACCTCGTCCGCGCACCGCCACCGGCTCCCTTCAGGGGCCCGCGCCGAGCCACGCGAGGCGTGGGGGGAAGGGAGTCCTTCGTCACGAGCGCTCGGCCCTCAGCGCCTCCCGCATCTTCAGCTTGCCGCTGGTGCGCAGCAGCGCACCGGCGTAGATCCGTCCGCCCAGCCGCACGATCAGCGCGACGGCGGCGAGCATGAGGACGACGGACAGCCCGATCTCCCAGATCGCCACCTCCCCGGCCGCCTGCCGCACCGGCATCACCAGCGGGGAGAGGCCGGGGACGAAGGACGTGACGACGGCGAGCGTCCCGTCCGGCGCCGAGGCCGCCTGGATGCCGACGACGAAGGCGACGACGAGCACCAGCGTGGTCGGCATGAGCACCGTGCCGAGGTCCTCCTGCCGGCTGACCAGGGACGCGGCGACGGCGAAGATGGCCGCGTAGAAGGCGTAGGCCAGCACGAACCACAGCACCACCGAGATCGCCGTCCCGACCAGGTCGCCGGGGATGTCGACGACGTCGAAGGTGATCGCACCGGCCACCCCCACGACGGCGATGACCACGATCTGGGCCAGCCCGAGCACGCCGAGCCCGAGGATCTTGCCGGCGAGCAGCTGCCACGGCTTCATCGTCGCGAGCAGCAGCTCCACGACGCGGCTGGACTTCTCCTCCACGACGCCCTGCGCGATGAACTGGCCGAAGAGGATGAGCAGGCCGTAGAGCAGGGCCGCGCCGATGATCGCGGCGACGACGCGCTGGCCGTCCTGGTCGGCGTCCGGGTCCAGCGCGGTGACCGGGACCTCGGGGACGGTGACGTCGGAGATCCCCGCCTCGGCGAGCTGCTCGGCGAGCGACAGCTGCGCCACGGCGCCCTGCACGATGGCCTCCAGGCTCCCGCCGGCGGACTCCTGGACCAGCAGCTCGTACTCGCCGTCCTGCACGACGAGCGCGCTGTCGACGTCCTCGGCCTCGATCGCCGCCGTCGCGGCGGCCTGGTCGTCCAGCTCGACGACGGAGACGTCCACCTCCAGCGCGTCGCCCTGGGCCTGCAGTGCCTGCTCGAGGCCGGGCGTGGCGCCGACGACGCCGATCCTCGACTCCTCGGTGCCCGACTGGAGGACCACCTGCAGCGCCATGCTGCCGAGCAGGAGGACCAGGATGACGGCCGAGCTGATGATGAAGTTCTTGTCGCGGATGCGCGCCGAGATCTCCCGCCTGGCCACCAGGCCGACGAGGGACGTGCTGCTCAGGGTGCTGGGCTCGGTCATGCCGCCTCCTCGACGGTCGGGGCCGCCACGGCCCCGCGGAAAAGCTCGACGAGAGTGGGCTGCTGCCAGGCGAAGTGGGCGACCCGGCCGGTGCGCAGCGCCGCGGCCAGGACGGTCTGGTCGTCGGCCCCGTCGGCGAGCTCGAGCACCGTGTCACCGGCCTGCTCGGAGACGACCCGGACGCCGGGCAGGGCGGCGGCCCAGTCCGGCGCGGCATCGGGGACGACGACCCGCAGCAGCCGGCCGGCCTCGCGCCGGCGCAGCTCCTCGACCGTGCCGGTGGCCACCATCCGGCCGCGGGCCAGGATGCCGACGGAGTCGCAGAGGCGCTCGACGAGGTCGAGCTGGTGGCTGGAGAAGACGACGGGGACGCCGGCCCGGGCCTGCCCGAGCAGCGCCTCGGCCAGCGAGTCCACGCCGATCGGGTCCAGGCCGGAGAACGGCTCGTCCAGGATGAGCACCTCCGGGCGGCTCACCAGGGCGGCGGCCAGCTGGACGCGCTGCTGGTTGCCCAGCGACAGCTTCTCGACGGGATCGCCCCGGCGGGCCCCGAGGCCGAGCCGCTCCACCCACTCGGCGGCGGCCTTCGTGGCGGCGGCGCCGTCGAGCCCGTGCAGCCTGGCGAAGTAGGCGACCTGCTCCCCGACCTTCATCTTGGGGTAGAGGCCGCGCTCCTCCGGCATGTAGCCGATCCGGCGCCGGGTGGCCTGGTCCAGGGCCCGGCCCTGCCAGCGCACCTCGCCCGCGTCCGGCCGGACCAGGCCCATGGCGATGCGCATCGTCGTCGTCTTGCCGGCCCCGTTGGAGCCGCAGAAGCCGAACATCGAGCCGGGTGCGACCGTGAAGCCGACCCCGTCGAGCACGCGGATGTCGCCGAAGCTCTTGTGGAGCCCGTCGAACTCGAGCACATCTCCCCCAGCAGTAGGTGGATCTCCTGGTCAGCACCGTATCGGCCGCCACCTGTCGCGCCGGACCGTGACCTGCGGTGTCATCGAGGCGTGACCGAGAACGGGATCGCGCAGCCGCCGGGCGGCGTGGGGCTCGACGGGCTCCGGACGGCGGCCGCCGGCTGCCGGGCGTGCGAGCTGTGGGAGCCGGCCACCCAGACGGTGTTCGGCGACGGCCCGCCCACCGCCCGGATCGTGTTCGTCGGCGAGCAGCCCGGTGACCGGGAGGACCGCCAGGGCGAACCGTTCGTCGGACCGGCCGGCCGGCTGCTCGACGAGGCGCTCGGGGACGCCGGCATCGACCGTCGCGACGCCTACATCACCAACGCGGTCAAGCACTTCCGGTTCACGCAGAAGGGCAAGCGGCGGATCCACCAGAAGCCCGGCGCCGAGCACCTGCGGGCCTGCCGCCCGTGGCTGGAGGCGGAGTTCGCCGTCCTCCGGCCCGAGGTGGTCGTGTGCCTGGGGGCGACGGCCGCCACGGCGCTGATCTCGCCGTCCTTCCGGATCACCAGGGACCGCGGGCAGCTGCTCCCGTGGACCCCGCCCGGCGTCGAGGCGGCCGACGAGGAGGAGGACGCGCCGTCCCAGACCTGGATGCTGGCGACCACGCACCCCTCGGCGATCCTGCGCACGCCGGACGACGCCCGCGACGCCGCCTACCGGGCCCTGGTCGCCGACCTCACCGTGGTCGCCCACGCGCTGGCCTGAGCCCCGGTACCGGCACCGGGGCGTGCCGGAGCTGTGGCATCCTCAGTCGCTGCCCGGCCGGCCCTCGCCACTCTCGGGGGCGGGCGAGCCCGGCCGGGCACCTGCGTCGGCACGCGACGCGCGGAACAGCCAGAACGACGGCACGGCCAGCGCGACGACGGCCATCGCCAGCACGACGACGACGCCGCCGGACACCATCGCGACGCTCACCGACGCGGCGCTGGCCAGCGCACCGGCCCGCAGGTCGCCCAGCCGCGGACCGCCGGCGACCACGACGATGAACACCCCCTGCATCCGCCCCCGCATGTCGTCGGGTGCGGCGAGCTGGAGCATCGACGTGCGCAGCACCGCGCTGACCATGTCGCCGGCGCCGGCGACCGCGAGGCAGAGGACGGCCAGCCACAGCGTCGGCGCGAACCCGAAGCCGATGATCGCCACCCCCCACACGGCGATCGCGGCGAGGACGACGGCCCCCTGCCGGTCCACCCGCGAGACCCAGCCCGACGTGAGCCCGGAGACCAGGGCGCCGATCGAGATGCCGGCGAACAGCCAGCCGAGGCTGTTGGGCGACTCGGCGAACCGGGTCTGCGACAGCTCCGGGAAGACCGCCTGCGGCCAGGCGAACATCATGGCGATGATGTCCACCACGAAGGTCATCAGCAGCACCGGCTGGGTGCGCAGGAAGGCGAACCCCTCCCCCACCCCGCGCACGGCCGCCCGCAGCCGCAGCGGACCGTCCACCCCGGCCGGCGGCAGCGGGGGCAGACCGCGCAGCAGCACGGCCGCCGCGAGGAAGCCCAGGGCGTCCACGGCGTAGGTGAGGAACAGCTCGCCCATCCCGATGAGCACGCCGGCCAGCAGCGGCCCCACGATCACGCCGACCTGCCGGACGGTCATCGCCAGCGCGTTGGCCGCGGCGATGTTGGCCTGGCCCACGATCGCCGGGATCACCGCCGCCCGGGTGGGCTGGTTGACCGCCGCGAAGCCGGAGACGCAGGCGGTGAGCACCCACAGCAGCACCAGGTTCCCGCCGCCGGGCAGCAGGGCCTGGACGGCGAGCAGCGCGCTGGTGACCGCCGCACCCACCGAGGTGATCAGCATCAGCCGGCGCCGGTCCATCGCGTCGGCGATCGCGCCGCCCAGCAGCCCGAGCACGACCAGCGGCACCAGCGCCACCAGGGAGGTGACGCCCACGAGGAGGGAGGACCCGGTGAGGAGGTAGACCTGGAACGGGACGGCCACCAGCGTCATCTGCTGGCCCAGCATCGTGGCGGCGACGCCCCAGAACAGCCGGCGGTAGTGCGGGTTGCGCAGCGGGGTGGTGTCGATCGCCCAGCTGCGCCGCCGTCCGAGAGGGATCGGCTCCTCGACCGCCTTGCCACCCTCGACCGGGTCGACGGGAGAGGTCACGAGGTCGCCGGTTCGCTCGTCCGGACCCGCTGCAGGGGCCCGCGCCGGGCTCGCGGGAGCAAGGACCGCGTTCCCCTCACCCCTCGCTCGCTCGGGGCGAGCCTCTGAACGCCGCCGAGGTCGCGGGGTCCTCCGTCACGGGGCCAGTCGCTGCACGATCCAGCCGCCACCCTCCTCGTCGTCCCGGACGAACCGCAGCCGGTCGTGCAGCCGGTCCTTGCCGCCCTGCCAGAACTCCACCCGCTCGGGCAGCACCCGGTAGCCGCCCCAGATCTCCGGCCGCGGCACCGGCCCGTCGGCGGTCTGCTCGTCGAGCAGCCGCAGCCGCTCCACGAGCTCCTCCCGCGAGTCGACGACGGTCGACTGCACCGACGCCACCGCGGCCAGCTGCGCCCCCCGCGGCCGCGGGTCCCAGAGGCCGTCCGAGGCGGCGTCACCGATCCGCTCCACCCGCCCGCTCACCCGCACCTGCCGCTGCAGGGCGTGCCAGGGGAAGACCAGCGTGGCCCGCGGGTTGGCCGCCAGCTGGGCCCCCTTGGCCGAGGCGTAGCTGGTGCCGAAGATGAAGCCGACCTCGTCGTAGCCCTTCATCAGGACGACGCGGGCGTCCGGGGCCCCGTCGGCATCGGCCGTCGCGACGACCACCGCGTTGGGCTCGGGGATCCCGGCGGCCACGACGTCGCCGAACCAGCGGTCGAACTGCTCGACCCACGTCGGGGCGAGGTCCTCCTCGGTCAGCCGGCCGGCCGTGTAGTCGTTGCGCATGCGGGAGAGGTCGGGCACCCCGCCATGCTGGCACCGCGGGCCGTCGTCGGCGCGGACAGGCCCCGCGGCAGCCCGGGACCGGCCCCCCGTGTGCCCTGCCGGGCCGCACCGCCTAGGGTCGGCTGGCAATCTGCGCGCCAAGAACCCGGCGCGCAGCGCCCGCGCGCAGAGGAGCATGCGAGATGGCCGACGACTTCGTACCCGGCCTGGAAGGCATCATCGCCTTCGAGACCGAGATCGCCGAACCGGACAAGGACGGCGGTGCGCTCCGCTATCGCGGCGTCGACATCGAGGACCTCGTCGGCAAGGTCACCTTCGGCAACGTGTGGGCCCTGCTGGTCGACGGCAAGTTCGGCCCCGGCCTCCCCCCGGCGGAGCCGTTCCCGATCCCGGTGCACACCGGTGACGTCCGCGTCGACGTCCAGGCCGCCCTGGCGATGCTCACCCCGATCTGGGGCTACCGCCCGCTGCTGGACATCGACGCCGAGGAGGCCCGCGAGGAGCTCGCCCGGGCCGCCGTCATGGCGCTGTCCTACGTGGCGCAGTCCGCCCGCGGCATCGGCATCCCCGCCGTCCCCCAGCGCCGCATCGACGAGGCCGACACGATCGTCGAGCGGTTCATGGTCCGCTGGCGCGGCGAGCCCGACCCCGCGCACGTCGCCGCCGTCGACGCCTACTGGACGTCGGCCGCCGAGCACGGCATGAACGCCTCCACGTTCACCGCCCGCGTCATCGCCTCCACCGGCGCCGACGTGGCCGCGTCCCTCTCCGGCGCCATCGGCGCGATGTCCGGCCCGCTGCACGGCGGCGCCCCCTCCCGCGTGCTGCACATGCTCGACGAGGTCGAGCAGACCGGCGACGCCGAGAAGTACGTGAAGGACCTGCTCGACCGCAAGGAACGGCTGATGGGCTTCGGCCACCGGGTCTACCGGGCCGAGGACCCCCGTGCCCGCGTCCTCCGCCGCTCCGCCGAGGAGCTCGGCGCACCGCGGTTCGAGGCCGCCCTGGCCCTGGAGAACGCCGCGCTCAAGGAGCTGCGCGAGCGCCGTCCCGACCGCCCGGTCGAGACCAACGTGGAGTTCTGGGCGGCCATCGTCCTCGACTTCGCCGAGGTGCCGAGCCACATGTTCACCTCGATGTTCACCTGTGCCCGCACCGCCGGCTGGTGCGCGCACATCCTCGAGCAGAAGAACACCGGCCGCCTGGTGCGCCCGTCGGCCCGCTACATCGGCCCCGACCCGCGCAAGCCCGAGGAGGTCGCCGGCTGGGACACCATCCAGACCAAGTCGATGACCGAGGTCGCGCCGAGCTAGCAGAAGGACCCCGTCCCCCCTCGGGTGAGGACCCCTGCCTCCCCCACCCGCAGGCTCGCGGGGGACCCAGCAGGGGGCCGACGCCGCGTCTCGCTGAAAGGCAAGCCCCCGGATGAGCATCACGATCCCCGCCGAGCTCCTGCCTGCCGACGGGCGGTTCGGCTGCGGGCCGTCCAAGGTGCGACCCGAGGCGCTCCGGGCGCTCGCCGGCGAGGGCGCGGCCGTCATGGGCACCTCGCACCGCCAGGCGCCGGTGAAGAACCTGGTCCGGGAGATCCGCGAGGGTCTCGCCCAGCTCTTCGACCTGCCCGACGGCTACGAGGTGGTGCTCGGGAACGGGGGGACGACGGCCTTCTGGGACGCCGCCGCCTTCGGGCTGATCCGCGACCGGGCGGCGTTCGGCACCTACGGCGAGTTCTCCGCGAAGTTCGCCTCCGGCGTGCAGGAGACCCCGTTCCTGGGCGACCCGGTGATCACCCGGGCGGAGCCCGGCACGCTGGCCCTCCCCCGGGGACGGGACGGCATCGACGTCTACGGCTGGGCGCACAACGAGACGTCGACCGGCGTGATGGCCCCCATCGAGCGCCCGCACGGCGCCGACCTCGACGCCCTGGTGCTGATCGACGCCACCAGCGGGGCCGGCGGCCTGCCGGTCGACATCGACCAGACCGACGTCTACTACTTCGCGCCGCAGAAGTCCTTCGCCGCCGACGGCGGCCTGTGGGTGGCGGTCATGTCGGCCGACGCCCTGGCGCGGGTGGCCGAGATCAAGGCCTCCGGCCGCTGGATCCCGGGCTTCCTGGACCTGTCGATCGCCGTCGACAACTCGGCCAAGGACCAGACCTACAACACCCCGGCCGTGGCCACGCTCTTCCTCCTGGCCGACCAGATCCGCTGGCTGCTGTCCCTGGGCGGGCTCTCCGGCGCGGTCGCCCGGACCACCGACTCCTCGAACCGGCTCTACGGCTGGGCGGAGAAGTCCGAGTACGCCACCCCGTTCGTGGCCGATCCGGCGCACCGGTCGTTGGTCGTGGGGACCGTCGACTTCGCCGACTCCGTGGACGCGGCGGCGATCGCGCGGACGCTGCGCGCGAACGGCGTGGTCGACGTCGAGCCGTACCGCAAGCTCGGCCGCAACCAGCTGCGGGTCGGCATGTTCCCGGCCGTGGACCCCGACGACGTCAGCGCGCTGACGGCCTGCATCGACCACGTGGTCGAACGCCTGTAGCCGGCCGGTCCGTCCGGATCCTGCGGTTGATGGCCGTCCCCGGCTGGAGGTGAACGTGGTTCCCGATCCCGTGCCGGGGCCGGACCGCGGCGAGCTGTTCGCCGCGGGCGGTGAGGCCGGCCGGCTCATGGCCGGGCTGGACTGGTCGGGCACGTCCGTCGGCCCGGTCGAGACGTGGCCGGCCGCCCTGCGGTACGCCGTGCGCACGGTGCTGGTGTCGAGGTTCCCCATGGTCCTGACCTGGGGCCCGGAGCACCTGCAGTTCTACAACGACGCCTACGCCCCGCTGATCGGCGGCAAGCACCCGGCGATCGGCCAGGACATCCGGGAGACGCTCGCCGAGGGCTGGGACGCGCTCGGCCCGCCGATCGAGCACGCCATGACGACGCTCGACGCGTCCTGGCTGCCGGGCCTGCTGCTGCTCCTCGAGCGCTCCGGGTACCGCGAGGAGACCTACTTCACCGTCTCGCACGCCCCCGCCTTCGACGACTCCGGGCAGGTCGCCGGCATGCACGCCGTGTGCACCGAGGTGACCGGCCAGGTGCTCGGCGAGCGACGCCAGCGGCTGCTGCACCGGCTGGCGACCGAGGGCCGCTCCCTGCGGAGCGAGCAGGAGACCGTCACGGCCATGTGCGGCGCGTTGGCCGACAGCCCGCTCGACGTGCCGTTCGCCGCGGTCTACCTGGCCGATCCGGACGGGCGGCGGCACCGCCGCGTGGCGGTGGCCGGCTGCGACCCCGACCTGCTGCCCGACGTCGCCGGCGGGGCCGCGGACCTGCCGACGGACGTGCGCGGCCTGGGCCTGGCCGGCGGCCCGTTCGGCGACGCCGTCGCCGACGCGGTCGTGCTGCCCATGGCGCCGTCGCGCGACGGCGACCCGGTCGGGCTGCTGCTGCTCGGCACCAGCCCGAACCGGGCGCTGGACGAGGAGTACCGGACGTTCCACGAGCTGGTGAGCGGCCAGTTCGCCGGCGCGGTGGCCACCGTGCGCGCGTTCGCGGCCGAGCGGGAACGCGCGGAGTCCCTGGCCGCGCTCGACCGGGCGAAGACGACGTTCTTCTCCGACGTGAGCCACGAGCTGCGCACGCCGCTGACCCTGCTGCTCGGCCCGATCGGCGACGTCCTGGACGACACCGCCGACCCGCTGCCGGCCGCGGCGCGCGAGCAGCTGCAGCTGGCGATGCGCAACGGCCGGCGGCTGCAGCGCCTGGTCGACGACCTGCTCGACGTCGCCAGCATCGAGGCCGGCCGGGCGAGCCCCGTCCGGGTGGCGACCGACCTGGCCACGTTCACCGGGGAGCTCGCCGGCATCTTCCGCGCCGCCACCGAGCGGGCCGGCCTGCGCCTGACCGTTCACTGCCCCCCGCTGGACCGGCCGGTCCACGTGGACCCGCGGATGTGGGAGAAGGTCGTGGTCAACCTGCTGGCGAACGCGGTGAAGTACACGTTCGTCGGTGGGATCGACGTCGCCCTGCGCGCCCGGGACGACGGGGTCGAGCTGACGGTGGCCGACACCGGCGTCGGCATCGTCGCCGCCGAGCTGCCGCACCTCTTCGAGCGGTTCCACCGGGTCCCGGGGGCGACCGCACGCACCCGGGAGGGCACCGGCATCGGCCTCGCCCTGGTCCACGAACTGGTCGCGCTGCACGGCGGGCAGGTGTCGGTGACCAGCGAGCCGGGGGCGGGCAGCACGTTCACCGTCGCGCTCCCCTACGGCGCCCCCGACGCCGCCGACGAGGAGAGCATCACCCCGGTCCACCCGTCGGAGGGGGCCCGGGGTGAAGCGGCGAGCTGGGAGGAGGACACCTCCCGCCCCGCCGACCAGCCGGCCGCGGCGGACCACGCGCACGTGCTGGTGGTCGACGACAACGCCGACATGCGTGCCTACCTGACCCGGCTGCTCGGCCCGCACTGGTCGGTGCGGACGACGGCGAACGGCGAGGAGGCGCTGGCGGCGGTCGCGGAGCGCCGGCCGGACGTCGTGCTGACCGACGTCATGATGCCCCGGGTCGACGGCTTCCAGCTGCTGCGTGCGCTGCGCAGCGACCCCGCCACCCGGTCGGTCCCCGTGATCATGCTGACCGCACGGGCAGGGCAGGAGGCCTCGGTCGAGGGTCTGCAGGCCGGCGCGGACGACTACCTGGCCAAGCCGTTCCGCGCCGACGAGCTGATCGCGCGGGTGCGGGCCGTGCTCGATCGCGCGGGTGCGGGCCGTGCTCGATCGCGCGGCCGGCCGCCCGGACGCCCGGCCGGTCCCGGCACCGCAGCCGGGGACACCCGCCGTCCGGACCGCCGTCCGGGCCACCACCCCACCAGCGGCGCCGCTCCGGCCGGCCGCGCCCGAGCCGCGCCGCCCGCAGGAGCCCTCCGGGCCGGGGACGGACGCCCGGTGGCGGCTGCCCTCGGTCGCCTCGTCGATCCCGGCGCTGCGCCGGGGGCTGCGCGCCTGGCTGGCGGCCGCCGGCGTCGGGGAGGACCACGCCTACGACCTGCTGCTGGCCGCCTGCGAGGCGGCGACCAACGCGATCGAGCACGCCCAGGAGCCCACCGAGCCCTACGTCGACGTCACCGCCGCGATCAGCGGCGGGCGGGTGCGCATCACGGTCCGCGACCACGGTCAGTGGCGGGAACGCGTGCCCAGCATGGACCGCGGACGCGGCTCCACGCTGATGAGCGCCGTCGGCGAGGTCACCGCCATCCCGGGGCCGGAGGGCACCACGGTGGTCATCGCGAGCCGACGGAGTGGGCCGGTCGGCTAGCTAGTGCCCCGGCTGCCAACGTTCGCCCCTGCGGGAGGCGTCTGCCGCGGCCGAACAATGTGCGCTGGTCAGCAGTTTCCGGAAGGGAAGCTGCCGACTTGCGCACAATGTTCCTGGGCGCGAGTGCGTGCAGGCGAAGGTTGCCCGTCGCGGTACTAGCCCACGATCCAGGTGTCCTTGCCCCCGCCCGACCAGCGGGCCGCGGGGTCCGGCCCGTCGGTCACCCGCGCGAGCAGCGCCGGCAGCGCGGTCACGTCGTCGTCCGGTCCCACGACGGACAGCACCCGCAGGTCGGCCTGCTGCGGTCGCAGCACGCCGTCCACCAGCGTCGGCACCGTCGTCGAGGGCACCGGCTCCCGGGCGACGAAGCGGTAGGGCGCGGCCGCCACCTCCGCCTGCAGGAAGGCCAGCTCCGCCGCCGAGCAGGCCGGCCCCACGACCGACCCCCGCCCGCCGTACCCCGCGACGGGCGTGACGACGAGCTCGTGCAGCCGGCCGCGCACCTGCGCCCACTGGTCCTCGGAGGCGAGCACCCACGTCGGCACCGAGCCGAGCAGCGGCTCCTCGGCGAGGTAGAAGCGGATCATCTGCGGCACCCAGGCGTAGCCGGCGGCGTCGTCGGCGAGCTCGTTGCCCGGCACGTTGGCCAGCCCCAGCCGGCCGGCACGGACGGCCTCGGTGAGCAGCCCGTCCAGCGGCTGGCCGACGGGGGTGCGGAAGGCGCCCAGCAGACCGTCGTCGAAGCGCCGGTAGAGGACGTCGACCGGGAGCCGCTCGCCGTCGACCGCCGCCTCGATCCCCCCGTCCGCGCGTGGCCACAGGTCCCCGGCCCGGACGAGCGGCGCCCCCAGGGCGTCGGCCAGCAGCCGGTGCTCGAACCAGGCGTTGTCGCTCTTCCCCGCGGTGAGCACGGCGAGCCGGGGCGCGCCGGTGCACCTCGGTGGCGCGGCGGCCGCCAGCCCGGCGCGCAGCAGCGGCAACGCGTCCCGCGGGTCGGCGACGTCGCCCGCCGCCGCGAGCAGCCCGGGGGCGGCGGCGCGGACGGCGTCCCGGGCCGCCAGTGCGTACCCGAGGCCGGCCGGGATCCGGAGGTGGTCCGCCGTCACCACCCACCCCCCGGACGCCGTGCGGATCACGTCGGCCCCGGCCAGGGTGGCCCGGCGTTGCCCCGGCCAGGCCTGGGCCACGGCGTCGGGGTCGCGCACCGGGCTGTGCGCGACCGCCCACCCGGGCAGCACGCCGGCCCGCACCACCTCCGGGTCCCGGTCCACGTCACCGCGCCGGCGGCCCGCCGCCCGGTAGGCGTCGGCGAGGAAGGCGTTGAGCGCCCGGTGCCGCTGCTGCACGCCGGCGGCGATCCGGGCCCACTCGTCGGCGCGCAGGATCCACGGCACCGGGTCCAGGGAGAAGGGGCGCACCGTCTGCCGCCCGTCGGCCCAGGTCGCCACCGCGAGCCCCCGGGCAGCGCCCTCGGCGGCGAGGGCGCCCGCGGTGGCCGTCAGCCCCGTGGTCCCCAGCCCGGCCAGGACGGCGGCCAGCCCGGCGTACTCCGCGCGCAGCCGGCCGTCGGGCAGGACCGCCTCGTCCGGAGCGGATGCGGGGTAGTCGGCGAAGGGGCTGCTCACAGCCAGCGATCGAACCAGGCGGCGACGCGCTCGCTGAGCTCGACCAGGTGGTCCCGGCCGACGATCGTGTGCCCCTCGCCCGGCAGCAGCAGCAGGTCGCTGGGCGCACCCCGGGCCTGCAGCGCCTGGTGGGCCTGCACCGACTCCGCGGCCGGCACGTTCGTGTCGCGGTCGCCGTGCACGAACAGCACCGGGGAGGTCAGCCGCTCCAGGTCGGTGATCGGCGACAGCGCGGTGAGCAGGTCGCGGTCGGCGACGGGGTCGCCGTACTCGGTGACCGACGCCGCCGCCATCCACGGCTCGGTCCCGGCGAAGAAGGTCCGCAGATCGCTCATGCCGGCGCCCGTGACGCCCGCTGCGAACAGGTCGGGCCAGCGGGTGAGGGCCACCAGCGTGAGGTAGCCGCCGTAGGACCAGCCGTGCGCGCCGATCCGGCCCGGTGCGGCGATGCCGGCGGCGACGAGCTCGGTGACCGTGGTGACGACGTCGGCGAACGAGCCCTCCCGCGCCGGACCGTCGTCAGCGGTGAGGAAGGCCCGGCCGAAGCCGCCCGAGCCGCGCACGTTCGGCGCGAAGACCGTGAAACCGGCGGCCACCAGCGACTGGGCCAGCGGTGACCAGTCCGGTCGTTCCTCGCCCTCGGGGCCGCCGTGGAAGCTCACCACCGTGCGGTTGGGTCCCCGCACCCCGCGGGGCACGTAGAGCCACCCCGACAGCGGCAGCCCGTCGGGTGCGCGGTAGTCGTACCGGACCGGGGTCACGAGACCGGCGGCCCGCGGTCGAGGCGGCTGCGACGGCAGCGGTTCCGCCGTCCCGTCGGCCGGCGAGAGGCGGACCAGCCGGCGCGGGGAACGGGGCCCGGTGAGCTCGGCGATCATCGTCGCGCCGTCGGCCGACAGCGACCAGCCGGGCATCACCGGCTCCGGCAGCGGGACCTCGCGCACGCAGGACCCGTCGGAGAGCGCGTGCACGCGCAGCTCGGTGACGCCGCCGGCGTTCCAGACGGCCAGCGCCGTCCCGTCGGCGCGCAGGGCGTAGCCGTCCAGGTCGGCGTCCGGGCGGGCGAGGACGACGCGGCCGGCGCCCGGGACGCCGTCCTCGGACAGCGGGACCTGCACCAGCCCGGACCGGTCGGCGAAGGGCTCCCCGGGCAGGGACGCCCGCAGGTAGACCGAGCGGCCGTCGGGCCCGAAGCGGCCGTCCTCGGAGGCGATGCCGCCGGGGGCGTCGAGACCGATCAACCGGCGCTGCACCCCGGTGGCCACGTCCACCACGACGACGTGCCGGTAGGCGCGGGGCCCGCGCCGGGCCAGGACGAAGCGCTCGTCGGTCGACACCGCGGTCACGGCGAGGAAACCGCCGCGGGCGAGGGTGCGGTGCTCGCCGGTGGCGGCGTCCACCAGGACGACGTCGGCGTCCGGACCGTCCCCGGGCGCGATCGAGCAGGCGTAGTGCCCGGGCCCGGTCCAGCCGCCGGCGAAGACCGTGGCGCGCGGATCCTCCCCGGCGACGAGGCGGGCGTCGCTCCCGTCCGGGCGGACGACGTGCAGCTCGGCGCAGATGGACCCGCCCGGGCTCACCAGGTAGGCCAGCCAGCCGCCGTCGGGCGACCAGGCGACGGAGACCACCTCCTGGCCCGGGCCCGACAGCACGACCGGCGGCGCGGCGCCGTCCAGGTCGGCCACCTCCAGCCGCGGGATGCCGGAGCGGTCGGTGACGTAGGCGACGCAGGAGCCGTCCGGGGACAGCGCGGGGCACCAGGCACCCGGGGCCGCCGCGATCTCCGTGACGGCGCTGCGCACCTCGGCGGGCAGCAGCTCGGGGGACGCCTCGGCGGGGGCGGCCAGCAGTCCGGCGGGCGCGGACGACCGCCGATCGGTCAGTGGACTGACCACGGGACACCTCCTCGATCGCTCGCCGGCCCGCGTGCAGGCTCCACTGTGCGGACCGCGTGTTTCCAGCACGTGACATCGCTCGGTATCGGCGGGGGCCGGCCGGTTCGGCACCGCCGTCGCGAGAGCGGCCGGGACGCGCCGCACGGGGCCGCCTCCGCGCACTGTCCCCGGCACGCCGATAGCCTCGTGCTCCGGTCCGTCTCTCCGGCGGCCGGGTCGCGCAGTCAGGAGGTCCGCCCATGCGCACGCTGCGCCTCGTGGCGCTCTCCGACGACGGGAAGAGCCTGGTGCTGGCCACCGAGGGGGCCGATGGCGCCGAGGGCGAGCGGTTCTCGCTGCCCATCGACGACCGGCTGCGCGCCGCGGCCCGCGGGGACACCCGCCGGCTGACCCAGATCGACGTCGACGCCGGGGTGGAGCTGCCGCCGCGGGTCATCCAGGCGCGCATCCGTGCCGGCGAGACCCCCGAGCAGGTGGCGGCCGCCTCCGGCACCCGGGTCGAGCGGATCATGCGGTTCGCCTCCCCGGTGCTGCAGGAGCGGGAGCGGGTGGCCGAGCAGGCCCGCGAGGCCCGTGTCCGGCTGAGCGAGGGCGCCCCCGGCGGCACCCTGCACCGGTTCATGGACGAGCGTCTGCGGCTGATCGACTCCGACATCGGCGACGTCGCCTGGGACGCCCACCGCACGCACGACGGCAGCTGGCAGGTCACCGGCGCCTGGCGGGCGGGCGAGGAGTCCGGCCTCACCCGGTGGACGTTCGACCTCCCCTCGCGCACGGTCACCCCCGCCGACGCGGCCACGATGGACTTCGCGGAGGGCACCCGGCTGGTGCGCGTCGTCCCCGACGTCCCCGCGGGCCTGGCCCCGGCGGCTCACCGGCCGCGCCCGGTGAGCGTGGTGCGCGACAGCGAGGACGACGCGGTCGTCCACGACACGGTGACCCCCGACGTGCTGCCGGCCGAGCTGCTCGCCCACGACGACGACGAACCGGTGCGGGACGTGCACCCCGCCAGCGGCTCCCCCGCCGACGAGCGGTCCCTCGACGCCCTCCTCGACGAGGTGGCCGACCACGACACCGTCGTCCTGGGCCGCGGCGAGGACGAGGACCCGCGCGCCCGCATCCCCGCGTGGGAGGACATCGTCTTCGGGGTCCGCCGGCACCGCTGAGCCCCGGGGAACACGCCGGCCGGCCGGGCAGTTGAAGAGGGCATGACAGCCTCCGTCTCCATGCCCACCGGCGGCGTCCAGGTCGGGTCCTACGACACCTACGAGCAGGCCCAGGCCGCCGTCGACTACCTGTCGGACCAGAAGTTCGCCGTCGAGAACGTCACGATCATCGGATCGGACCTGCGCAGCGTCGAGAAGGTGACCGGTCGGCTGACCATGGGCCGGGCCGTCGCCGCGGGTGCCGCCGCCGGCGCCTGGTGGGGCCTGTTCGTGGGGCTGCTGCTGGGCATCTTCGCCACCGACGGCGGGGGCTGGATCGGCTCGGTGCTGCTCGGCCTGGCGGTCGGGCTCGTGTTCGGCGCCGTCTTCGGCGGCATGGGCTACGCCGCGACGCAGGGCCGCCGCGACTTCGTCAGCACCCGCACGATCGTCGCCGGGCGCTACGACGTCATGTGCAACCCGGCGCACGCCGAGGAGGCCCGCGCGCACCTCGCGCGCTTCTCCCTCCGCGGCTGACCGGCCCCGTCCAGAGGCTCGCCACGAGCTCGCGAGTGGTGAGGGGGACCGGGCCCTTTCGCTAGCGCAGCGTGGCGAAGGCGATGGCCGCGGCCGCGGCGACGCCGAGGGAGTCCACGCCCGCCCGCATCGGGATCCGCGCCCGCACCGTGGCGGCCTGCTGCGCCTCCGGGGTGAGCCCCGGACCCTCGGCGCCCAGCAGCACCGCCGTGCGCGGGTGGGCGACCGGGTCGAGATCGGCCAGGTCGATCGCGTCGGGTGCCGGCGTCAGCGCGACGGTCGTGTACCCCGCGTCGTGCAGCCGGTCGAGACCGGCCGGCCAGTCGGTCAGGACGGCGAACGGCAGCGCGAGGACGTGCCCCATCGAGACCCGCACGGAGCGCCGGTAGAACGGGTCCGCGCAGCGCGGGTCGAGCAGCAGCCCGTCGATCCCGAGCGCGAGCGCCGACCGGGCGATCGAGCCGAGGTTCTCGGCGTCGTTGAGGCCCTCCAGGACCGCGAGCCGGCGCGGCGCCGACGGGTCCGGGCCGGCCAGGAGCTCGTCGAGCGGGGCCGGCGGGTGCCGGTCGGCCGACGCGATGACGCCCCGGGTGAGCCGGAAGCCGATCACCTCCGACAGCAGCCACTTGTCCGCCTCGTAGGCGGCGACACCCTCCGGCAGGTCGAGGGCCGCGACCCGTCCCGGCACGCCGAGCACGGCGCGGACCCGGTAGGGCGAGGCCAGCAGCCGCTGGACGGCGGGCACGCCCTCCACGATCACCGGCCCGCCCCAGCGAGGGGTGCCCTCCGGCCGGTCGCCGGCCTTGAGGTCGCGGAAGTCGGCGACCCGCGGGTCCTGCGGATCGGTGATGACGACGGGTGCGGGCACGCCCGCGATTGTGCCTGCCCGCCCCAGCCACGATCAGGGTCCCTGATCATGCGGCGTCCTCCCTCACCGCAGCACGTGAGGGAGGACGCTCCACGATCAGGTGGGCTGATCATCGCCGGGCGGGACCAAGGGCTCCGTTGACCGCGGGCGGGCAACTCATCTAGCGTTGAGTTCATCAGCCGTTGAGTTTTCTGGAGGCCGGCATGGACGCCGTCACCGTCACCGATCTCGTCGTCGACCGGGGCCGCCGGCGCGTGCTGCCCGGGCTGTCGTTCGCCGTCCCGGCCGGGCAGGTCACCGGCCTGCTGGGGCCCAGCGGCAGCGGCAAGACCACCCTCATGCGGGCCCTGGTCGGCGTGCAGCAGGTCCGGTCCGGCACCGTCACGGTGCTCGGCGAGCCGGCCGGCTCCCCCGCCCTGCGCAGCCGGGTCGGCTACGTCACCCAGGCGCCGAGCGTCTACGAGGACCTCACCGTCCGGGAGAACGCCCGCTACTTCGCCGCCCTGTACGGGAAGGGCAGCCGGGAGGCCGACGACGCGGTCGCGGACGTGGGCCTCGCCGACGCCGCCGGGCAGCTGGTCGGGAACCTCTCCGGTGGGCAGCGCGGCCGGGCATCCCTGGCCTGCGCACTCGTGGGCGGACCGGAGGTGCTCGTGCTCGACGAGCCGACGGTCGGGCTCGACCCCGTGCTGCGGGTCGAGTTGTGGGCGAGGTTCCACGCCCTGGCCGACGCGGGGACGACGCTCGTCGTCTCCAGCCACGTGATGGACGAGGCCGGCCGCTGCGACCGGCTGCTCCTGCTCCGCGACGGCGAGCTGATCGCCGACTCCACGCCGGCCCAGCTGCGCGCCGACGGCCGCTCCGAGGATCTCGAAGAGGCGTTCCTCAACGTGGTCCGCGCCCGTGAGGAGGTGGCGGCATGAGCGCCACGACGTCCACCCCGCCCCGCGTCACGACCGGGCACGTCAGTCCTCGGCTGATCATGGCGACCACCGGCCGGGTGCTCCGCCAGCTGCGGCACGATCACCGCACCATCGCGATGATGCTGGTCCTGCCGAGCGTCCTGCTCGGCCTGCTCTACCTGCTGTGGCAGGACCTGCCGACGCCCCCGGGGCAGCTGAGCTTGTTCGACCGCGTGGGCCTGACCATGCTCGGCATCTTCCCGTTCATGGTCATGTTCCTGGTCACCAGCATCGCCATGCTGCGCGAGCGCACATCGGGCACCCTCGAGCGGCTGCTCACCACGCCGATGGCCCGGCTGGACCTGCTGCTCGGGTACGGGATCGCGTTCGGGCTGGCGGCGGCCCTGCAGGCCGTGGTCACGGTGACGATCGCGACCACCGTCTACGACCTCGAGGTCACCGGCTCGGTGTGGCTCGTCGTGCTCATCGCCGTCGTCGACGCGGTCCTCGGTGTGGCCCTGGGCCTGCTGGCCAGCGCCTTCGCCCGCAGCGAGTTCCAGGCGGTGCAGTTCATGCCGGTGGTCGTGCTGCCGCAGTTCTTCCTGTGCGGGCTGCTCGTCCCGCGCGAGCAGATGGCCGGCTGGCTGCAGGCGATCAGCGACGTGCTCCCCCTGACCTACGCGGTCGAGGCGCTGCAGGAGGTCGGGCGGTCGACCGAGGCGACCGGCACGATGTGGGTGGACGTCGCGATCGTCGCCGGCGCCGCCCTGATCGCGCTCGCCCTCGCGGCGGCGACCCTGCGGAGGAGGACCAGCTGAGCGCACCGGGACCGGCACGCCGGTCGGGACGGCGCCCCGGGAACCCCGACACCCGGGACGCCGTCCTCGCGGCTGCCCGGGAGGCCTTCGCCGAGCGTGGCTTCGACGGCGCCACGATCCGCCAGATCGCCACCGCCGCGAAGGTCGACCCGGCGCTGGTGCACCACTACTTCGGCAGCAAGGACAAGCTCTTCCTGGCCGCGATCCAGGCGCCGGCGGACCCCGGGGACTTCCTGCCCGAGGTGCTCGCCGGCGGGCGGGACGACCTCGGGCGCAACGTGGTCCGCATGCTGCTGCGGGTCTGGGACGGACCCATGCGGCCCGCGGCGCTGGCCCTGGTGCGGTCGGCCGTCACCAACGAGTGGTCGGCGCGGCTGCTGCGGGAGTTCCTCGTCAGCCAGGTGCTCCGCCGGGTCGTGGGCACGCTGGACATGCCGGCCCGGGAACGGGAGATCCGCGGCTCGCTCGCCGCCTCCCAGCTGATCGGCCTGGTCGTCGGGCGCTACGTCCTGAAGCTCGAGCCGCTGGTGTCGGCCTCCCCGGACTGGCTCGCCGCGACCGTCGGCCCGAACGTCCAGCGCTACCTGACCGGGCCGATCGAGCTGCCCGAGCCCTGATCGGCCGGGTCAGTCCCCGTCGAGGACCTCGCGCAGCCGGGCGGCGAACGCCTCGGGCTCGCCCTGCTGGCCGAACTCGCCGCCGAGGAAGCCGCCGTGGTCGCCCGGGAAGACGGTGACGTCCCGGTTCAGCGCCCGGGCGGTGGCGACGGAGGTGCGCCAGGTGAGGGTGTTCCGGGAGCCGATCCCGGCGGCGATGACGATCCGGGTGGGGGCGGCCGTCAGCGCCGCGACGTCGGGCCGGAAGGCGGTGATCGCGTCGGAGTCGTACGACAGCAGCGGGTCGTCGCGCGAGCCGTCGTCCTCGGCCGGGAAGCCGAACGCCGCCGGTTCCGGGGCGGGGGTGGCCGAGAAGTCGTCAGTGAACTCCCCCTGCCAGGAGGTGAGCCCGATGAACGCCGCCATGCCGTGGCCCCAGCCCTTGGCCGCGTAGAGCTCCTGCACCGCGCGGGTGGCCGCGACGGCCCGGTCGGCGTCCGGGAGGACGGCGAGCAGCGGCGGTTCGTGGGCGACGAGCGTCGTCACGTCCGCCGGGTGCGCGGCGACCAGGGCCAGCGCCGTCACCGCTCCCCCGCTGCTGGCGAACATCTCCACCGGCCCGCCGACCGCCTCGATGATGCGGTGGACGTCGTCGGCCTGCTGCTGGGGTGTCTGCGTGGTCCGCCCGTCCGTGCGCGTGCTCCGGCCCAGGCCGCGCGGGTCGTAGGTGATCACCGTCCGGTCGGCGACGTGCCCGGCGAGCGTGCCGAAGCCGCTGGCGTCCATCGGCTGCCCGATGAGGAACAGCGGCGGCCGGCCGTCCGCGGCCGGCAGCGGACCGCGGACGTCGTAGGCCAGCGATGCCTCAGGGGTGTCGAGCGTGCGGGTGTCGATCGCGGTGGTCATGGACGTGCAGACCGCGGCCGCGGCCGGAACTCATCGCAGCGGTCAGCGCGGGGCGCGGGCGAGCTGGCGGCTCTGGGCGACCAGGCGGCCGGTGGAGTCCCAGATCCGGTAGTCCTCGTCGATCCACCCGCCGGAGATCTCGCTCGACCGCGCCTCCACCAGGCACCACCCCGGTGCGGGCAGCGCGCGGACCAGCACCTGCAGCTGCACCGTCGGCGCCCAGCCCATGGCGCCCATCGCGAAGCTGGTGGGCGGCAGCGCGTCGGCGAAGGTGAGCAGGGCCAGCGGGTCGGGCTCGCGGCCGTCGGCGAACCGCATCCAGGCCCGCAGCACCGGCTCCCCCGACGGCTGCCCGAACGCCCACCCCGCCGTCGCGATGTCGATGCGGCTGTCCACCTTCAGCGACAGTCCCGGCACCTGCACCCCGGGGGGCGCCAGGTCCCGGTGCTCGGCGATGGAGAAGCACTCCTCCGCCGGCGGGACGTCGGGCATCGGGTGGCCGTAGTCCGAGGGCGCCGAGGTCAGGGTCGCCGTCGTCGCCTGGACGGTCAGCGCCGGCCCGCCGGCGTCGGCGAGCGTGATCAGCGAGTGCGCCAGCGTCCGGCCCGACGGCCCGGGCTCCACCGTGAGCGTCACGGGTCCCGCGGCCGGGGCGCGCAGGTAGCTGGCCGACATCGCGACCGGGTGCGCGTGCGGGCTCTCCAGCACCGCGGCCCGGCCCACGACGGACAGCAGGTAGCCGCCGTTGAGGATGCCGCCGCCGACGTCCCACCCCGGGTCGAGGTCAGCGCCCAGCCCCCCGCCCTCGGTGCGCCGGACGGCGGTGGCGGTGTCGAAGGCGGTCGTCTGCTCGTTCTGCGGCACGACGATCAGGGTGCCAGGGTGGGATTCCATGGAGTACACGCACCTCGGCCGCAGCGGCCTGACGGTCTCCCGCCTCTGCCTGGGCACCATGAACTTCGGCTGGAAGACCGAGGAGGCCGACTCGCACGCCCTCATGGACCGGGCGCACGCCGAGGGGATCAACTTCTTCGACACCGCCAACGTCTACGGCTTCGACGCCGGCAAGGGCCGCACCGAGGAGGTGCTCGGCAGCTGGTTCGCGCAGGGTGGGGAGCGCCGGGAGAAGACGGTGCTGGCCACCAAGGTCTACGGCGGCATGAGCGACTGGCCGAACGACACCTTCCTGTCCGCCCGCAACATCGTGCGCGCCTGCGAGGCCTCGCTGCGCCGGATGGGCACCGACTGGATCGACCTCTACCAGTTCCACCACGTCGACCTGCGCACGCCGTGGGAGGAGATCTGGCAGGCCTGCGAGACGCTCGTCGCCCAGGGCAAGGTGCTCTACGTCGGCTCCTCCAACCACGCGGCCTGGCAGATCGCGGCCGCCAACGAGGCCGCCGCCCGCCGCTCCTTCCAGGGCCTGGTCAGCGAGCAGTCGCACTACAACCTGCTCACCCGGCACGTGGAGCTCGAGGTGCTGCCGGCGGCGCAGCACTACGGCGTCGGCATCATCCCGTGGAGCCCGCTGGCCGGCGGGCTGCTCGGCGGCGTCCTGGAGAAGACCGAAGGCGGACGGCGCAACGAGGACCGCCAGCAGAAGCGGATCGAGCAGCACCGCCCGGCGCTCGAGCAGTACGAGGCGTTCTGCCGCGACCTCGGCCGGGGTCCCGCCGACGTCGGGCTGGCGTGGCTGCTGCACCAGCCGGCCGTGACCGCGCCCATCGTCGGCCCGCGCACCATGGAGCAGTTCGAGGGGTCGCTCGCCGCGCTCGAGGTCGAGCTGGACGACGCCGCGCTGGCCCGGCTGGACGAGATCTTCCCCGGCTACCAGCCGGCCCCCATGGAGTACGCCTGGTGATCGAAGGACCCCCTCACCTCACCAGGGGCCAGGAGGTGACCGTCTCGTACGTGGGTGCCGGGCCCAGGTGGCTCTCCTGCAGCCGCACCTCGGTCATCGGCCAGGCGGGCCCGCGGTACCCGGCCAGGCGGTCGGTCACCGACCCGTCCGCGGGCTGCCGTGGCCGCCAGCGCCCCAGCGTCAGGTGCGGGCGGAACGGCCGGTCCTCGACCGGCAGCCCCAGCCCGCGGGCGGCCGCCGCGAGACGCCCGGCGAGGGAGGTCAGCGCCGCGACGTCGCCCTCGACGCCCACCCAGGCCACCTGCGGGCGGCGCAGCGACCCGAACCGGCCGCCCCCGGCCAGCCGCAGCGTCATCGGTGGCGTGCCGTCGACCGCCCGGCCCGCGGCCGCGACGAGGGCGGGCAGGCGCTCCGGCGGGACGGCACCGAGGAACAGCAGGGTGAGGTGCCAGCGGTCGGGCGCTCCCCACCGCGGTGCGCCGGGCAGGTCGCGCAGGGCCGCCACCGCGGTGGCGAGGTGCGAGCGGACCGGCTCCGGCGGGTCGACGGCGACGAACAGCCGCCGGCCGCCGGCGGTCAGCCCTGCACCGTCAGCCCGGCGCACTCGAGGGCGGCGAGGAGCCGGAGCCGTTCCGCGTCCCGCGGCGGCCCGGCGGGCGCGGTCCGCAGCTCGTGCGGGATCTCCAGCAGCTCGGCGGCCTCGACGAGCACGTCGTCGTAGGCGGCGGCGAGGGCGCGGCGGCGGGCCATCGGCGCCCCGGCCGGGACGAGGGCGATCGAGCGGGCCAGCCGGCGGACGTCGGCGGCCACCACCTGCAGCGGCCGGTGCCCGGGCGCCGGGTTGCGGGCCTGCCGGCGGCGCTGGACCGTCCGGTGCGCCCAGCGGACGGACGGCCCCGTCCACGCGATGAGTGCAGCGATGACGGCCACGGTGCCGCCGATCTGCAGCAGTGGGACGTGCATGTCGCCTCCCGGTCCCCTCAGGGTGCCGGCGACGGTACCCCGCCGGCGGGGCGGACGGGAGGGTCAGCCACCGACGCTGGAGTGGCCCGACCCCTGCTCGGCGGCGGCCTCCCCGGCGGCGCGCAGCCGCGCGGACGGCACCCTCGTCCCCGGGGCGCCGATCCGCATCCGCAGCCGGGGCGGCCGGAACCCGCCCTCGAGCCGGACCCGCCGTCCCCGCGCCAACCAGGCGGCAGCGCCGAGCCCGGCGACGGCGCACACCGCCCCGCCGAGGATGAGCCCCCACGGCGCACCCAGGTGCTCGGAGATCCAGCCGATCAGCGGCGCACCGACGGGCGTGCCACCCATGAAGCACATGAAGTACAGGGCCATCACGCGGCCGCGCATCTGCGGATCGACGCCCAGCTGCACGAAGCTGTTGTTGGCGACGCTGAAGACCAGGGCCGCCGCCCCCGTCGGCACGAGCAGCACGGCGAAGGACGCGTACCCCGGCATCAGTCCGGCGACCACGGTGAGCAGCCCGAAGACGACGGCGGAGATCACCAGGAACCGCTGCCGCGGGCGGACGCTGCGCCGGGTGGACAGCAGCGCGCCGGTCAGCGAGCCGACGGCGAAGGTGGTGGACAGCAGCCCGAACGCCTCCGCGCCCAGGTCGAACTGCTCCCGGGCCATGAGCGCGATGGTCACCTGGTAGTTGAAGCCGAACGTGCCGATCACGAAGGCCAGGGTCATGGCCAGCACGAGGTCGGGGTGCGCCCAGGTGTAGCGCAGCCCCTCGCGCAGCTGGCCCTTCCCGCGGGCCACCGGCGGACTGGGCTGCAGCTCGGCGGCGCGCATGCCGGCCAGCGCGGCGATGGTGAACGCGAAGCTGGCCGCGTTGACGAAGAACGCCGGGGCGGTGTCCCCGCCCGACCAGCCGATGAGTAGGCCGGCGACGGCGGGCCCGATGAGGCGGGCGCCGTTGAAGATCGTCGAGTTCAGGCTCACCGCGTTGGTCAGCAGCGCGGGGCCGACCATCTCCGACACGAACGCCTGCCGGACCGGGGCGTCGATCGCCGAGACCGACCCCAGCCCGCCGGCCAGCACGAACACGTGCCACAGCGCCACCGCGTCGGTGACCACCAGGACGGCCAGCAGCAGCGCGAGCACGCCCATCAGCGCCTGGGTGACCAGCAGCACCTTGCGCTTGGCGTAGCGGTCGGCGAGGACACCGCCGTACATGCTCAGCAGCAGGCTGGGGCCGAACTGCAGCGCGGTGATCAGCCCGAGGGCGATGCCGCTGTCGTCGGAGAGCTGCAGGACCAGCCAGTCCTGGCCGATCCGCTGCATCCAGGTGCCGGTGAGGCTGACCAGGTTGGCCGAGGCGTAGATGCGGAAGTTCCGGACGCGCAGCGCACGGAAGGAGCCCGTGCCCGCGTCCGGCGGCGGCGACTGGTCAGTGCTCGTGCGGTTCACCCACCCGCGAGCTTCTCCATGATCTCCGCCGCCTCGCGGAGCACCGCCCGTTCCTCCGGCGCCAGGTCCTGCAGCCGCCCCGACAGCCACGCTTCACGGGCGCGGGCCTCCTCGTCGAGCAGCCCCTGGGCGGCCGGAGTGAGGTCGATGACCACCTGGCGGCCGTCGGTCGGGTGCGGCGTCCGGGTCACCAGGCCCATGCCCTCGAGCGCGACCACGACCCGGGTCATCGACGGTGGCTGCACCCGCTCCTGCGCCGCCAGCTCGCCGGGGCTCATCGGCCCGTGCTGCCGCAGCGTGGACAGCGCCGCCAGGTGGGTGAGCGTGACCGACGTGTCGACCCGCTGGTTGCGCAGCCGCCGGGAGAAGCGCATGACGGCCAGCCGGAGGTCGTGGGCCAGCGCCGCGGTGTCCAGCGTCGTCCGACTCACGGTGCTTAGCCTAGCTCAGGACCAGCCGCCCGGCCCCCGTGCAGGGCCTGTCCCGGGTCCCGCACCGAGCGCGCGGAGGGTGGGGGGACGGGGCCCTTCGTCAGAGCAGCTGCTGCAGCGGCTCCAGGGCGAAGTAGACGACGAACATCGCCGCGATGACCCACATCAGCGGGTGGATGTCCCGGCGCCGCCCGGTGACCAGGCGCAGCAGCACGAAGCTGACCACGCCCGCCCCGATGCCGTTGGTGATGGAGTACGTGAACGGCATCAGGGCGATGGTGAGGAAGGCCGGGATGACCAGGGACATGTCGTCCCAGCTCAGATACCGGATCTGGGTGACCATCAGGGCGCCGACGATGACCAGCGCCGGTGCGGCCGCCTCCGCCGGCACGACGGCCACCAGCGGGGTGAAGAACACGGCGATCAGGAACAGCGCACCGGTGACGACGCTGGCCAGGCCGGTGCGGGCACCGTCGGCAACACCGGCGGTGCTCTCGATGTAGGTGGTGTTCGACGAGACGCTGCCGGCCCCGCCGGCCGCGGCGGCGAGCGAGTCGACCAGCAGCACCGGCTGCGACTTCGGCAGGTTGCGGTTCTCGTCGAGCAGCTCGCCCTCGGCACCGACGGCGGTCACGGTCCCGACGGTGTCGAAGAAGTCGGCGATCATGATCGAGAAGACGATGAGCAGGGCGGCGAGGACGCCGATCCGCTCGAAGCCACCGAAGAGCGAGAAGTTCCCGAGCAGCGAGAGGTCCGGGCTGCTCACGACGTCGTCGGGCAGCTCGGGGACCTGCAGCCACCAGCCGCGGGCGTTCTCGCCGTCGTCGCCGAACCGCGGACCGATGTCGGCGATCGCCTCCACGACGATCGCCAGCACGGTGGTGACCACGATGCCGATCAGCAGGGCGCCCTTGACCTTGCGGACGACGAGCACGCTCATGAGCAGCAGGCCGACGACGAACACCAGCGTCGGCCAGCCGGCCAGCTGGCCGCCGATCCCGAAGCTGATCAGCGGGTTCCCCGGCCGGATGATCCCGGCGTCGGCCAGGCCGATGATGGTCAGGAAGAAGCCGATGCCCACCGCGATCGCCGTCTTCAGCTGCGGCGGGATGGCCTCGAACACGGCCTTCCGGAAACCGGTGAGCACGAGCACCGTGATGAGCAGGCCTTCCAGCACGACCAGGCCCATGATCTCCGGCCAGGACAGCTGGGTGGCCGCGAAGACCGCGACGATCGCGTTGATGCCGAGGCCGGTCGCCAGCGCGAAGGGGTACCGGCCCACGACACCCATCAGGATCGTCATGGCGCCGGCGATCAGGGCGGTGACCGCGGCGATGGAGCCGAACGGGAGGACGGTGCCCTCGACGTCGGCCCCGGGCGTGCCGTCGGGCCCGGCGATGCTGGTCAGGATGATCGGGTTGAGCACCACGATGTAGGCCATCGTGAAGAAGGTGGTCAGCCCGCCGCGCAGCTCGCGGGCCGTGGTGGAGTGCCGTGCGCTGATCTCGAAGTACCGGTCGATCCCGTTCTTCGGGCGCACCTGCGGACCCGGACTGCGACGGGGCGCGCTCGGCTCGGCGGCCACCACGTCCGCGGGGGTGCCCTCGTCGGGGCTGCTGGTGGATCCCGCGGTGGGACGGGACGGGTCGGGCATGCGGACTCCCCGGAACGGACGACTGCTGGCGACGAGCGGCGACAGCGTGCCACACGCTCGTTGCGCCGGGATCACGCGCCGCCCCACCCGTCGCACGGTCTTCTGCGCCGCCGGCGGGCGCTGCGCCTAAGGTCGCCCCGTGCCCCGACCGACCAAGCAGTCACCGCCGCCCCTGCGGGTGGACACCGCCCGCGTCGTGCTCGTCGGCATCGGGCTCTGGGCGGTCGCGCTCGTCGTCCTGCTCGTGCTCGGCGACCGCGTGGACCGGATGTGGACCTGGACCTGCGTCGCCGCGATCGCCCTGGGATCGCTGGGCCTGTGGATCATGAAGCTGCAGGGCCAGCTCCCCCGCCGGTGAGGTGAGGGAGCGGCCGTCCTCCAGGGCCGGGGCCGTCCAGGGCGCCGCCCCGAGCCCGCGAGGGGTGGGGAGGACGGGGTCTTCTCCTACAGGACGTCGTAGGTGCCCGTGTCGTAGCGCGCGGTCCGGACCACCTCGGTGGCCTCGTCGGCGACGAGGGTCGCCTGGCTGTGCGCCCCGCAGCCGTAGTCGGCGGCGACCACCCGGCCGTCGGCCGGGGCGTAGGCGTTGCCGCAGGCACCCACCAGCCGGCGCAGCGACCCCGCCAAGGGCAGGTAGAACCCGCAGGTCGCGCAGGGACCGGGCGCCTGGCGCGCCATCGGGGACGACGGGCCGAACTCGCCGGTCGCCCAGCGTCCGACCGCGTCGCTGCGACCCTCGGCGGACATGACCCGCTCGCGGCCCAGGCCGAGCTCCTCGGCGACCACCCGCCCCTCGGGGTCCTCGGCCGAGTCGTCGTCGGCCAGGTAGGCCGGCACCAGCCGGGAGTCGTCCTCCGTGGAGGGCAGCACGTCGCCGACCGAGAGGTCCCCGGGGCGCAGCCGCTCCTGCCAGGGCACCCACGCGGGGGCCAGCAGGGCCGAGTCGCCGGGGAGGAGGACCACCTCGTCGACGGTGACCTGGTCCTCGCCCGGGATCCGGGCGACGGTGACCGCCCAGTGCCAGCCGACGTAGCCGGGCACCGTGCTGGCGAAGGTGTGCGTCAGCACCTCGCCGAGAGCCTCGGGGCGGACCTCGTCGGTCGCGGGACCGACCGGTTCCGGCGTCGCCCCGAGGTGGTCGCCGACGAGGGCGGGGTCGCCGGCGGTCTCGACGGCGGCGGCGCGGGCGAGATCGACCGCGGCAGCCAGCACGTCGACGGGGACATCGGCAGGAGACTCGGTCACCGGTCCAGTGTCCCTGACGCGTCCACCTCCGCTGCGGACCACCCGATCGGCCCGGTGCGGCACCATGGGAGCCGTGCGCGCCTCCCGTCGTCCCCCCGGTGCCGGCCGGCGCCTGCGCACGGGCGGTCGCAGCGTCCCCCCGCCCCTGGAACGGGCCGACACGACTCCGCTCGAGGTGCCGTCGCCCCCGACCCGGCCGATGCCTCCGGTGGACCACCCCCCGGCCGAGGGCGAGAGCCCTGCACCGACCCTCCCCGGGCGGGGGACCGGACCGGCGAAGCTGACCGTCACCCGCGTCGCGGCGGCCCGGTCGAAGGAGCTCACCACGGCGGCCGCGCGCCGGGTGCGCGCCGCCAGCCGGGCGGACGGCGCCGGCGAGAGCGGGCTCACCCAGCTGCTGTGGGTGAACGCACTGCACATGGCCGGCGACGCGATGATCGCCGTCTCGCTGGCGGGAACGCTGTTCTTCGCCGCGACGACCGACGCGCAGCGCGGCAACGTTGCCCTGTACCTGCTGGTGACGATGGCGCCCTTCGCCGTCCTCGCGCCGGTGATCGGGCCGCTGCTGGACCGGCTGCAGCGGGGCCGGCGCTGGGCGATGGCCGGCAGCCACGTCGGGCGCGCGGTGCTCGCGCTGGTGATGATGCGGCACTTCGACGACCTCTGGCTCTACCCGGCCGCCCTCGGCGTCCTCGTGCTGTCCAAGGCGCACAACGTCCTGCGGGCCGCCGTCGTCCCCCGGGTGCTGCCCGGCGCCATGTCGCTGACCTCGGCCAACGCCCGGCTCTCGGTCTTCGGCCTGGTGACGGCGGGGGTCGCCGGGGCGATCGCCGCCGGGGTCGCCTCCGTGCTCGGCTTCGACTGGGAGCTGGGCGCGACGGCGGCCGTCTTCGGCGCCGCCGCCGTCCTGGCCGTCCGGCTCCCCCCGCACGTCGACGTCCCGACCGGGGAGCTGACCGCCGACGTGCTCACCACCGCCGAGATCCCGGTCGGCAGCGGACGGCGCCGGGTCGGCCCGCACGTGGTGCTGGCACTGCGGGCCAACGCGGCCCTGCGCGGGCTCGGCGGCTTCCTGACGATCTTCAGCGCCTTCCTGGTGCAGGCCACCTTCGACGACGGCTGGAGCGCGACGCTGGCCCTCGGCGCGATCGCGGCCGCCGCGGGGCTGGGCAGCTTCACCGGGACGGCGATCGGCTCCCGCATGCACACCGCCGCGCCGGACCGCCTGGTGCTGATCGCGGCCGGCTCCGCCGCGGCCATCACCGTGCTCGCGGCGGTCTTCTACAGCTTCCCGATGGCCGTGGTCGTCGCGGGCGTCGCGGCGGTGACCAACGCGCTGGGCAAGGTGTCGCTCGACGCCATCATCCAGCGCGAGGTGCCCGAGACGCTGCGCGCGTCGGCCTTCGCCCGTTCGGAGACGTGGCTGCAGATGTCGTGGGTCGTCGGCGGTGCGCTGGGCATCGCGCTGCCCCCGACCGGCTGGCTCGGGTTCACCGTCGCCGCCGCGCTGCTGGGGCTGGCGGTGGCGCTCATCGTGTGGAGCCTCTACCGCGGCAGCCGCCCGTTCCGGCGGGCCGAGGTGTCCCCGGACGCTCCGACGACGCCCGTGGGACGCTCGTGGTCGTGAGCAGGTCCGCCGTCGCCGTCCTGCTCCTCGTCCTCGCCGGCTGCGGGTCCGAACCGGCCGGGCCACCGGACGTCGACGTCGAGGTCGGCCCCCAGCAGCTCACCGTCCGCCCCACCCAGTACTGCCTGGACGGCGACGGGCAGATCTACGAGACCGCGCCGCCGATCCTCGAGGTCTCCCCCGGGGCGACCATCGAGCTGACCGTGCCGGAGCCGGTCGCCGAACGCGGCTGGAGCGTGCAGGTCTTCGACGAGCAGCTGGAGGAGATCCTCGGCGAGGTGGACGTCCCGGCCGGCGAACGGGTGCTCGACGAGATCACCACCGACGACGTCGTACCCCCGGCGTTCTACCTCGTGGTCGTCGAGGACAAGGGCGGCGACTGCGGCGAGTTCTCCGGCGCCTGGCCGGTCGGGTTCATCCGCGCCGGTGGCGATCTCGGCGACGCCCCGTCGGGCGGATAGCCGCTCAGGCCTCCAGGTCGGCGGCGACCGCGCGGAGCACCGAGCCGATCTTGCGGGACTCCGCCCGATCGGGGTGCCGGCCGTGGCGCAGGCCCTCGCCCACGTCGTCGAGCAGCTTGATCAGGTCCTCGATGATCGGGACCAGCTCGTCGGGCTTCTTCCGGCTCTTGGCCGCGACGGCACCGGCGACCGAGGGCAGCGGGTCGAGGACGCGCACCTGCAGCGCCTGGTCGCCCCGCTTGCCGGCGACGATGCCGAACTCCACCCGCTGGCCCGGCTTCAGCTCCGTCGTCCCGGCGGGCAGCGCGTCCTTGTGCACGAACACGTCCGGGCCGTCCTCGCGCGCGAGGAAGCCGAAACCCTTCTCCGGGTTGAACCACTTGACCTTGCCGGTGGGCACGTTGGCTTCCTCAGTCACTCGCTCGCGGATCCGGCACGCGGCCGGGGGACGACGGCGGCACGGGCCGCTCGCCCCCAGGTTAGCCGCCCGCACCGGGGCCCCGGACCGGGCTTTCCGCGCCCGGGGAGCCGGAGCCCTAGCCTGACCGGGTGCCCCCGCCCCCGGAGACCAGCGGCCACCCCGACTACCGGTTCACCCTGGCCAACGAGCGCACCCTGCTGGCCTGGCTGCGCACCGGGCTCGCGCTGGTCGCCGGCGGCGTCGCCGTGGCGACCTACGCCCCCGAACTGGGCGTTCCCTGGGGCAGCGCCGCGATCGCCCTCGCGCTGGTGCTGGTGGGCCTCGGGACGGCGCTGGCCGGTTACTGGCGCTGGCGGGCGAACGAGGCCGCCATCCGGGCGGGCGGGCCGCTGCCCGAGGGGTGGGTGGTGCCCGCGCTGACCGCCGCGGTCGCCGCCGTGGTGGTGGTCGTCGCCGTCCTGGTCGGCCTGGAGGTGCTGTGACCCCGCCGGCACCACCCGGGGTGCCCGTGGAGCGCACCGACCTGGCGTGGCAGCGGACCGGGCTGGGGATCCTGGCGGTCGCCGGGCTGATCGGCTACCGGGCCGTCTCCGCGGAGCAGCCGGCCCTGCTCGTCACCGCGGGGATCGCCGCGCTGGTCGGGCTCGGGGTCCTCGGCGGGCTGGCTCCGGCCCGCGCGCGGTTCGTCCGGCGGCAGCGCGCGCGGGACGCGGACGTGGCGGCGCGGCGCTCCGTCGCCGCCGTCACCGCGGCCGTGGTGGCGATCTGCCTGGCGGCCGCGGTCGCCGTCACGGTTCCTGCCGGCTGACCCGGGCACAGGACCGTCCGTGCGCATCGCGACGTTCAACGTGCTCCACGGGCGCTCCGTGGACGACGGCCGGGTCGAGGCCGGCCGGCTCTCCGACGCCGTGAAGGCCCTCGACGCCGACGTCCTCGCCCTGCAGGAGGTCGACCGCAACCAGCCCCGGTCGCACGGAGCGGACCTGACCGCCCTGGCGGCCCGGGCGATGGGCGCCGTCGCCGCGCGCTTCGTGCCCGCCCTGACCGGCACGCCCGGCGGCGCGTGGACGGTGGCCACGGGCGAGGAGCACCCGGATTCCCCCGGCTACGGCGTCGCGCTCCTCTCCCGCTACCCGGTGCTGTCCTGGGACGTCGTCCGGCTGAGCGCGGCACGGGCCGGCCTGCCGATGTGGCTGCCCGGCACCCGCCGGCCGATCCTGGTCCGGGACGAGCCACGGGTGGCCGTGACGGCGGTGGTCGACGGACCGTCCGGGCCGTTCACCGTGTGCACCACCCACCTGTCCTTCGTGCCGGGCTGGAACCGCCGGCAGCTGCGGCAGGTGGTGGCCGGCTTCTCCGGGCTCCCCGAGCCGCGGGTGCTGCTGGGTGACCTGAACATGACGGCCCGCCCGGCGGCGCGGGTCAGCGGCCTGCTGCCCCTCGCCGCGGCACCCACGTTCCCGGTGCACCGCCCGAGGCGGCAGCTCGACCACGTGCTGGCCGGCGGCGGACTGCGGGCCACCGGTCCGGTGGAGGCGCCGCGGCTGCCGCTGTCGGACCACCGGGCACTCGTCGTCCCCTGCGGGCCGAACTGACTGTTACCCGACGACTCGCGCACCCGGCCGCGCTGCGCCACGATGCGATCATGGCCAGCACAGGTACAGCTCGCGTGTTCTCGCTCGTCGCCACGGTCGTGCGGGTCGTGTGCTCGGTCGTCGCCGCGCTCATCGTGGCCCACGCGGTGTTCGTCCTCTTCGAGGCCAACCCCACCAACGTGCTGGTGGAGTTCACCGCCGGCTGGCGGAACACGTTCGGCTGGTTCACCGAGGACCTGTTCACCCCGTCGGACCCGAAGATCGCCGAGGCGATCAACGACGGCCTGGCCGCACTGATCTGGGTGGTCGCGGGCAGCCTGCTGTCCAAGCTGATCGTCCGGCTGACCCCGACCTCGAAGGCCCGCGCCTGAGAAACACCCCCTGCCCCCCACCGCTCGCAGGCTCGCGGCGGGCCCCTGCAGGGGGCCGCCTTACGCCGGGCCGCCTTGCGCAGGGCCGCCTCACGCGTGGGGGCTTTATGCGTTGCGGATCTCGGCGGCGGACTGCAGGCCGAGTTCCTCGACCGAGACCTGCCGCATCTCGACCTTGCGGATCTTGCCGGTCACCGTCATCGGGAACTCCTCGACGACCTTGACGTAGCGCGGCACCTTGTAGTGCGCCAGCTTGCCGGCGCAGAACTCGCGCAGCCCCTCGGCGGTCAGCGGCTCGGCGCCGGCGCGCAGCCGCACCCAGGCCATCAACTCCTCGCCGAACCGCTCGTCGGGGACGCCGATCACCTGGGCGTCGACCACGTCGGGGTGGCTGTAGAGGAACTCCTCGATCTCCCGCGGGTACACGTTCTCCCCGCCGCGGATCACCATGTCCTTGATCCGGCCGACGATGTTGAGGTAGCCAGCCTCGTCCATGACGGCGAGGTCACCGGTGTGCATCCACCGGGCGCGGTCGATGACCTCGGCGGTCTTCTCCGGCTCGTTCCAGTAACCCAGCATCACCGAGTAGCCGCGGGTGCAGAACTCCCCCGGCTCGCCGCGCGGCACGGTGAGGCCGGTGGCCGGGTCGACCACCTTGACCTCCAGGTGCGGGTGCACCCGCCCGACCGTGGCGGTGCGCCGGTCCAGGTCGTCGTCGGCGCCGGTCTGGGTGGACACCGGCGAGGTCTCGGTCATGCCGTAGCAGATGGTCACCTCCGTCATGCCCATCTCGCTGACCACCCGCTTCATCACCTCCACCGGGCACGGCGAGCCGGCCATGATCCCGGTGCGCAGCGACGAGAGGTCGTAGTCGGCGAAGTCGGGCAGCCCGAGCTCGGCGATGAACATCGTGGGGACGCCGTACAGCGAGGTGCAGCGCTCCTCCTGCACCGCCCTCAAGGTCAGCGCGGGGTCGAAGCCGGGCGCCGGGATGACCATCGTCGCGCCGTGCGAGGTGGCCGCCAGGTTGCCCATGCCCATGCCGAAGCAGTGGTAGTACGGCACCGGGATGCAGATCCGGTCGGCCTCGGTGTAGCCGCAGCCCTCGCCCACGAAGAACCCGTTGTTGAGCAGGTTGTGGTGGGTGAGCGTGGCGCCCTTCGGGAAGCCCGTCGTCCCGGAGGTGTACTGGATGTTGATCGGGTCGTCGGCGGAGAGCTCGGTCTCCCGGCGGACCAGCAGCTCCCGGTCCCCGGCGCGGCCGGCGGCCAGCAGCGCGTCCCACTCCGGGGAGCCGAGGAAGACCACCTCGCGCAGCGCCGCGCAGCCGTCGCGGACCTCGGCCACCATCGACCGGTAGTCGCTGGTCTTGAACTCCGGCGCGCTGACCAGCACCGAGATGCCGGCCTGCTCCAGCACGTAGGACAGCTCGTGGGTGCGGTAGGCCGGGTTGATGTTGACCAGGATCGCGCCGAGCTTCGCCGTCGCGTACTGGACGAAGGCCCACTCGGCGCAGTTCGGCGCCCAGATGCCGACCCGGTCGCCCTTGCCCACGCCGAGGCGGTCCAGGCCGAGCGCCACGGCGTCGACCTCGGCGACGAACTGCGGGTAGCTGAACCGGCGACCGGTGGCGCACTCGACCAGCGCTTCGTGGTCACCCACCCGCGCCGCCGTCCGATCCAGGTTCGCCCCGATCGTGTCGCCCAGCAGGGGGACCGTGGAGGTCCCGCTGCTGTAGGACGGCAGCGCGGGCGCCATGCTCATTGCTCGGCTCCGCCCTCGTTCCGCTCCTCGGTCGCTGGCGCTCCCTGCGATGCTCGCTCGGGCGTCGCCTGCGCGCTCACCGCCGGCGGCCTTCCGGCGTCTGCACACCCGCCCGGTTGGGCTTGTCGGTCGGGTGCGCGTACCGCAGGGCCTCGACCGGCAGCGGGAAGCTGTGGTCCTGGCCGAACGGCGAGAGCGGTCCGGCGACCGAGGCGGAGAGCTCGGTCAGCGGCGGGCCGCCGTCCTCGGACTGCCCCCAGGTGGGCTCCACCAGGTGCGCGTGCTTTTCGTTGCGCTTGGCCATGTCGCCTCCGTGTCCAGGTGCACCGCGCGGTGCACGTCGGGTCCATCTTCGCGCAGACCGGTGGCCGCGTGCACGCTCCGGTCCGGTCGGGTCAGCGGCGCGCCGCCTTCGCGCCGTACAGCGTGGGCAGCCCGTCGGCACCGAGCACCCACTGGCCGTTCCCCACCGGCGCGGCACGCACCTCGCCGCCGTCGAGTCCCTGCACCGCGCGGGTCCGCCAGACGGCGGTGCTCAGCAGCTGCAACCGCACCGGTTCGGCCGTCGGGTCCAGCTCGTCGAACCCCTCGGGTTCGAAAGCGATCACCGCCGGGCCGGCGATGCGCAGCCGGCCGGTCCGCCACGGCGTGGTGGCCAGGGCCCGCTGCCAGCGGACGGTGCGCAGGAGGGCACCGGCCCCGGCGACGACGCCCACCAGGCCGACGAGCACCAGGACGATCACCGCGAGCCCCAGGCCCGGGACGGTCCGGCCGTCGTCGACGAGCGTGCTGCCGGCCGCGCCCAGCAGCACGCCCAGGACCACCGCGATCACCCCGCCACCCAGCCAGCGCAGCGCCCCCGCCTGGTGGGCGGCGAGCGCAGTGCGGGTGGCGGGGTCGTCGGCGGCCGGGAGCACCTCCTCATGCTGTCAGGAGCCGGCTTGCGTGGACGACGTAGCGTGGACCGGATGCCTCCGGAACACCCTGCGACGCTGGCCGGCTGGCTGCGCACCCGCAGCGACGAGCAGTTGGGCGCGCTGCTGGCGGCGCGGCCCGACGTCGCGCGCCCCGCGCCGTCGGACCTGGTCGCGCTCGCCAGCCGGCTGGCCGTGCCCGTCTCGGTGGACCGCGCGCTCGACGAGCTGGACGCCGCGACCCTGCAGGTGCTCGACGTCGTCCTGCTCGCCCCCACCGACGGCATCACGGCCGGCGAGCTCGTCGCTGGGCTGCCCGACGTCCCCGGCGACGTCCTGACCGCCGGCCTGGAACGGCTGACCACCCGCGCGCTGCTCTGGGGGGACGACGTCCTGCACGCGCCGGACCCGGTGCGCCGCGCCGTCCGCCACCCCGCGGGCCTGGGCCGCCGGGCGGCGGAGCTCCGGGTCCAGCTGCCCGGCGACCTGGCCGCCACGATCGCCGAGCTGGCGCCGGAGGAGCGGGAGGTGCTGGACCGGCTCGCCGGCGAGCGGCCGGTCGGCCACCTCCCCGACAGCCCGAACGGCGGCTCGACCCCCGCCCGCCGCCTCCTCCAGCGCGGCCTGCTGGCCCGCATCGACGCGCTCAACGTGGAGCTCCCCCGCGAGATCGGTCTGCACCTGCGCGGCGACCGGCCCTACGGCCCGCCGCGGCTGCGCCCCGACCCGGAGCGGACCGAGCGGGACCAGGCGTCGGCGGACCGGCGGGCCGCGGGCGCGGCGCTGGAGAGCGTCGGGCGGATCGGCGAGCTGCTGTCCCTCCTCGAGGAGGAGCCGGCGGGCCTGCTGCGCAGCGGCGGGGTCGGCGTCCGGGACCAGAAGCGGCTGGCCCGCGTGCTGCACGTGGGCGAGCCCGAGGCGGCGTGGCTGCTCGAGCTGGCCTACGCCGCCGGGCTCCTCGACGTCGGCGGCCCGCACCGGGACGAGTGGCTGCCCACCCGCGCCTACGACATCTGGCGCGAGCAGGACCTGGCCGACCGGTGGGCCGTGCTGGCGTCGGGCTGGCTGGGCGCGGTCCGGCTGCCCTCCCTGGTGGGGCAGCGGGACGTCGCCGGCAAGGCGGTCAACCCGCTCTCCCCCGACCTGACCCGGCACACCGCGCCGGCCATCCGCCGGTCGGCGCTCGGCGTGCTCGCCGAGTTCCCGGCGGGCTCCGGCCTGGCCGCGACCGATCTCGTCGCCCTGCTCCGCTGGCGCACCCCGCGCCGCGCCGACCGGCTCGCGCCCGTCCCGGGCATGCTCGAGGAGGCCGCCCGGCTCGGCGTCCTGGTCGGGGGCGTGCTCTCGACGGCGGGCCGCGGCCTGCTGGTCCGTGGCGAGGACGGCGCCGCCGACGGGATGCGCGGGCTGCTGCCCGAACCGGTGGACCACGTGCTCGCCCAGCCCGACCTGTCGCTGGTCGCGCCCGGGCCGCTGGTGGCCGAGCTCGCCGACACGCTGGCCGTCGTCGCCGACGTGGAGTCCTCCGGTGGTGCGACGGTGTTCCGGGTCTCGGAGTCCAGCGTCCGCCGCGCGCTGGACTCGGGCTGGTCGGCGTCGGACCTGCACGACTTCTTCACCCGGGCTTCCCGGACGCCGGTGCCCCAGGCGCTGGACTACCTGGTCGATGACGTCGCCCGCCAGCACGGCCGGTTGCGGGTGGGCTCGATCGAGTCCTACGTCCGCTCCGACGACCACGGGCTGCTCTCCCAGGTGCTCAACGACCGCCGGACCGCGGCCGCCGAGCTGCGCCGGCTGGCCCCCGGCGTCCTGGTCAGCGGCCTGGGGGCCGACGAGGTGCTGACCGTGCTGCGGGAGGCCGGGTACGCGCCGGCCGGGGAGCAGGCCGGCGGCGCCGTCCTGACCCGGCCGCCGGCCCGGCCGCGGGCGATGGGCCGGCGCACCGGCACCGACTCCTCCGCCGCGCCCCGCCCGCTGGCGGCCGACGAGGTCGCCGGCACGGTCCGCCAGATGCGCGCCGGGGACGCCGCGCTCTCCGCCCGCCGGGGGGAGGCCGTGCGCCAGGTGCCCGGCGTGACCACCGCGACGACGCTGGAACTGCTCTCCCGCGCCGTCCGCGAGGGGTCCGCGGTCTGGCTGGGCTACGTGGACGCCCAGGGCAGCGGCAGCCAGCGCGTGGTCCGCCCGGTCTCCCTCGTGGGCGGATTCCTGCAGGGCTACGACGAGCGCCGCGGCGAGAACAGCACCTTCGCCGTGCACCGGATCACCTCGGTGGCGCTGGTCGAGGAGGACCAGAAGCCATCGACGGCGCCCGGGGCGGCCCAGTAGCTTTCCAGCCCAGGACGCGCGTGGGAGGGCGCAGATGGCCGAGACGAGGACCGTCGCCGAACGACTGACCGCGGCACTGGCCCCGATCCTGGGGGTGGACCGGTTGCCCGTGCGCCTGCGGGCCTGGGACGGCTCCGTGGCCGGCCCAAGCGAAGCCCCGCTGGTCGTCCTCCGGTCACCCCAGGCCCTCCGCCGGCTCGTGTGGGCCCGGGACGAGCTCGGCCTGGCCCGCGCCTACGTCGCCGGCGAGATCGACGTCGAGTGCGACCTGTACGCCCCGTTCGCCGCGCTGACCGCCCGCGGCCGGCTGGCGCCGGGCGAGTCCCCCGCCCCCTCCCTCGGCGACCGCCTGCAGCTGGTGCGCACCGGTCTGGAGCTCGGGGTGCTCGGCCGCGAACCGCCGCCGCCACCGGAGGAGATCCGCGTCCGCCGGTACGGCCGGCGGCACAGCCGCGGCCGGGACGCCGCCGCCGTGTCCGCCCACTACGACGTGGGCAACGACTTCTACCGCCTGGTCCTGGGCCCGTCGTTGGTGTACTCCTGCGCCGTCTGGGACGACCCGGCCGTCGGCCTCGAGGCCGCCCAGGAGGCGAAGCTCGACCTCGTCTGCCGCAAGCTCGCGCTGCGCCCCGGCTCCCGGCTGCTGGACGTCGGCTGTGGCTGGGGCAGCCTGGCCCTGCACGCCGCGCGCGAGTACGGGGCGACCGTCGTCGGCATCACGGTCTCCCAGGAGCAGGCCGCCCTCGCCCGCAAGCGGGTGGCCGAGGAAGGGCTCCCGGACGCCGTCGAGATCCGCGTCCAGGACTACCGGGCGGTGGACGACGGCCCGTTCGACGCGATCAGCTCGATCGGCATGGCCGAGCACGTCGGGCGCGCGCAGCTGCCGGCGTACGCCGCCACCCTCGGCTCGCTGCTGCGCCCCGGCGGCCGGCTGCTGAACCACGCCATCTCCTGGGTCGGGGAGAGCACCGGGCCGAACGACCGGACCTTCATCGCCCGGTACGTGTTCCCCGACGGGGAGCTGGTCGACCTCGCCGACATGATCGGCGCGCTCACCTCCGGCGGGCTGGAGGTGATCGACGTCGAGCCGCTGCGACAGCACTACGCGCTGACCCTCCGCGCGTGGGTGCGCAACCTCGAGGAGCACTGGGACGACGCCGTGGCGGCGGCCGGCGCGGGCCGCGCCCGGGTATGGCGGCTGTACATGGTGGCCAGCGCGCTCGCGTTCGAGGTGGGCAAGCTGGGCGTCAACCAGGTCCTGCTGCACCGGCCGGGCGGGGCGCCGCCGCCGCTGCGCCCGGACTGGCTCCGCGCGGGGAAGTAAGCACCGCGCCCGGCGGTTACGGTGGAGAGTCCCCGATCCCCCGACGCCGCCCGTGCGCGCTGTGGACCGGACCCCCATCCCGGAAGAGGAATCGACGCCTGGTGAGTGACGGCCCGCTGATCGTCCAGTCGGACAAGACCCTGCTCCTGGAGGTCGACCACCCGCTGGCCAAGGAGTGCCGGGCGGCGATCGCGCCGTTCGCCGAGCTCGAGCGCTCCCCCGAGCACGTGCACACCTACCGGGTGACGCCGCTCGCGCTGTGGAACGCCCGTGCCGCCGGGCACGACGCCGAGCAGGTCGTCGACGCGCTGGTTCGGTACTCGCGCTACCCGGTGCCGCACGCGTTGCTCGTCGACGTGGCCGACACCATGGACCGCTTCGGCCGGCTGACCCTGGCCAACCACCCGGTGCACGGCCTCACGCTGACGTCGTCCGACCGCGCGGTGCTGGAGGAGGTCGTCCGCTCCAAGCGGGTGGCGCCGATGCTGGGCGCCCGCATCGACGAGGACTCGATCATCGTCCACCCGTCCGAGCGCGGCCGGCTGAAGCAGGCGCTGCTCAAGGTGGGCTGGCCGGCCGAGGACCTCGCGGGCTACGTGGACGGCCAGGCGCACCCGATCGAGCTCGACCAGGCCGACTGGCACCTGCGCGACTACCAGCAGGAGGCCGTCGAGGGCTTCTGGGCCGGCGGCTCGGGCGTCGTCGTGCTGCCCTGCGGCGCCGGGAAGACGCTGGTCGGCGCTGCGGCCATGGCCGAGGCGAAGGCGACCACGCTGATCCTGGTCACCAACACCGTCGCCGGGCGGCAGTGGAAGCGCGAGCTGATCGCCCGCACCTCGCTGACCGAGGAGGAGATCGGCGAGTACTCGGGCGAGCGCAAGGAGATCCGCCCGGTCACCATCGCGACCTACCAGGTGATCACCACCCGCCGGAAGGGCGAGTACCGGCACCTGGACCTCTTCGACGCCCAGGACTGGGGGCTGATCGTCTACGACGAGGTGCACCTGCTCCCCGCGCCCATCTTCCGGCTGACCGCCGACCTGCAGTCCCGCCGCCGGCTCGGTCTCACCGCGACGCTGGTGCGCGAGGACGGCCGGGAGGACGACGTCTTCTCCCTCATCGGGCCCAAGCGGTACGACGCCCCGTGGCGCGACATCGAGTCGCAGGGCTACATCGCCCCGGCCGAGTGCATCGAGGTGCGGGTGTCGCTCGACGACGAGGAGCGGATGACCTACGCGGTGGCCGAGCCCGAGGAGCGGTACCGGATCGCGGCGACCGCGCAGTCGAAGCTGCCGGTGATCCGCCGGGTGCTGGAGCGCCACCCCGACGAGCCGTCGCTGGTGATCGGCGCCTACCTCGACCAGCTGGAGGAGCTCGGCGCCGCGCTCGACGCCCCGGTGATCCAGGGGTCGACGACCAACAAGGAGCGCGAGCGGCTGTTCCAGGCCTTCCGCACCGGCGAGATCCGGACGCTGGTCGTCTCCAAGGTCGCGAACTTCTCCATCGACCTGCCCGAGGCGGCCGTCGCCGTGCAGGTGTCGGGCACGTTCGGGTCGCGGCAGGAGGAGGCGCAGCGGCTCGGCCGGCTGCTGCGGCCCAAGGCCGACGGCCGGCAGGCGCACTTCTACAGCGTGGTCAGCCGGGACACCCTCGACAGCGAGTACGCCGCCCACCGGCAGCGCTTCCTCGCCGAGCAGGGCTACGCGTACACGATCGTCGACGCCTCCGACCTGGCCGGCCCGGGTGAGGTCAACGGCCCGGACTGGGTGGACGAGCCCGCCGACTGACTCTCCGGACGCTCGGACCCTGCCCACTCCTGTGGGCAAGGTCCGAGCGTCGGCCACCCCCGTCGGGCTGTGGAGCAGACCCCTCCGTCACGGGCCGTCGAGAACCTCAGGGGCTGCTGTGCAGTCCGGGGCCGGCGGGAGTGACGATCCGGTCCCTCACGGCATGAGGATCGCCACAGCCACCCCTCTTGACTCCGCGTATCCGCAGGTCAGCGGCTCGTTCATGCTCCCTATACGTCGTCGGCGGCGGGGCGCGCGGGAGGCATCCGGTTGGGCGTGTTGGGCCCGCGGCAGAGAAGATGGACCGGTCATGGGGAGCGCAGTGCGAGCGGAGGCCTCGAGCCCGCAGACGAACAGCCGACCGCTCCGGGCGTGGCAGCAGGCCGCTCTCGCGCAGTACGAGGAGCAGTCCCCCAAGGACTTCCTGGTCACCGCCACCCCGGGCGCCGGGAAGACCACCTTCGCCCTGACGCTCGCCGCCCGGCTGCTCGCCCGCCGCGAGGTCGCGCGCGTCGTGGTCGTGTGCCCGACCGACCACCTGCGCATGCAGTGGGCCGACGCCGCCGACGCCATGGGCATCGTCCTGGACCCGGGGCTCACCAACGCCGTCGGCCCGGTGCGCGCCGGCACCCAGGGCTACGTGACCACCTACGCCCAGGTCGCCGGCAAGCCGATGCTGCACGCGGCCCGCTCCACCGCGGTGAAGAGCCTGGTCATCCTCGACGAGGTGCACCACGCCGGCGACGGCCTCTCGTGGGGTGAAGCGGTGGAGGAGGCCTACTCCTTCGCCGCGCGCCGGCTCTGCCTCACCGGGACGCCGTTCCGCACCAAGCCCGACGAGCGCATCCCCTTCGTCCGCTACGAGGAGGACACCTTCGAGGGCGACGACGGCGAGCGCGGCGTCGGCCTGGTCAGCCGCGCCGACTACACCTACGGCTACAAGGAGGCGCTGGCCGACAGCGTCGTCCGGCCGGTCGTCTTCGCCGCCTACACCGGGACGTCGCGCTGGCGGAACTCCGCCGGCGAGGTGGTGGCCGCGTCGCTGTCGGACGCCGGCACCAAGTCGGTGGAGATGCAGGCGTGGCGCACCGCGCTGGACCCCAAGGGCCAGTGGGTGCCGCACGTCATCGCCGCCATGGACGACCGGATCACCCACCTGCGCGAGGAGGGCGGCATGCCCGACGCCGCCGGGCTGATCCTCGCCAGCGACCAGGACGACGCCCGCGCGTACGCGAAGATCGTCCGGCGCGTGACCGGCAAGGCCGCCGAGCTGATCCTCTCCGACGACCCGAAGGCGTCGAAGAAGATCGAGCGCTTCGCCACCGGGTCGGCGCGGATCGCCGTCTGCGTGCGGATGATCTCCGAGGGCGTCGACGTCCCGCGGGCCGCCGTCCTGGCCTGGATGACCTCCTACCGGACGCCGCTGTTCTTCGCCCAGGCCGTCGGCCGCGTCGTCCGCTCCCGGGCGCAGCACGAGTCGGCGACGGTGTTCCTGCCCGCCGTCCGGCCGCTGCTGTCGCTCGCCGCCTCGATGGAGGAGGAGCGCAACCACGTCATGCCCCCGCCGAAGACGGTGCAGGGCGACGAACTGGACCTCGAGCCGCTCCCGCCCAAGGAGAAGGACGAGGAGGGGCTGAAGCAGTGGGAGGCCCTGGAGGCCGACGCCCGCTTCGCCCACGTGCTGCACAGCGGGACGGCGCACACCGGGGAGGGCTCCGGTCCGATCGTGGTGGCCGCCGAGGACGAGGAGTTCCTCGGCATCCCCGGCCTGCTGACCCCGGCGCAGACCGCGGAGCTCCTCTCCAAGCGGGACGACGAGCTGCGGCTGCGGATCGCGGCCAGCCACCGGGCCGACGACGGCGACTTCCTGCTCGTCGAGGACCATCCGGACGAGGACGACGCCGGCCGCTCGTGGCGCGACGCCGCCGAGCTGCGCCGGGAGATCAACCGGCTGGTCAACCGGGTGGCGGCGAAGACCGCGCAGCCGCAGGCCGTGGTGCACACCCAGCTGCGCCAGTCGGTGCCCGGCCCGCCGTCGGCGTCGGCGTCGGTCGACGTGCTGCGCGCCCGCCGGGAGCGCCTGCGCACCATGCTCTGACATCGCGGTCCTCCCGGACCGCACCGCGGTGACATGGCGGTCCTCCGGACCGCACCGCGGCCAGGAGCCGTTCCCCTGACTGCGGAGCCGCTTCGTCGTTCGATCGCGGGACCCTCCGGGCCCCACTCCGCCCGACCCGACATCCGCGCCGGCGAGTCGACCGATCAGGTCGTCGGCAGGAGGCCTCTGCTCGCGGCGAGGGCGACGGCCTCGGTGCGGCCGTGCGCGCCGAGCTTGGCGATGATGTTGCTGACGTGCACGCTCGCCGTCTTCTCGCTGATGTAGAGCGCGGCGCCGACCTGGCGGTTGGTGCGCCCCTGGGCCAGCAACGTCAGCACCTCCTGCTCGCGCGGCGTGAAGACGGCCGCCGCATCGGGCGCGCGTCCGGCGCCGGGCAGGTCCAGCCGACCGCGACGGGCCAGCGCCTCCACGGCCGTCCGCAGCGGTGCCGCACCCAGCCGGACGGCGACCTCGTGCGCCGTCGTCGCCTGCTCCCGCGCTCCGGCCCGGTCACCCGACTCCAGCAGCGCCTCGGCCAGCCGCCAGCGGGACCGGGCCTGCTCGTAGACGTGCCCGAAGCCGAACGCCTCCACCGCCGCACGCCAGAGCTCCGGCGCCGCCTCCCCACGGAGCCGGGCGGCCTCCGCCTCCACCCGGTGCTGCCAGGCCCGCGCCTCGACGCCCATGGTGTCGCCGTAGTTCCGCTGGTAGACCTCCACCGCCGAACGCGCCGCCTCGACCAGTTCCTCGCCCGCGCGCGACCACCGGTCCGCCCCCTCGGCGTCGCCGTCCCGGCGGGCGGCCACGGCGGCGTCGGCCACCGGGGCCAGCGCGCTGCCGGCCAGCCGCAGAACGCCGAGGTGGTCGTCGTCCCACTCCGTGCGCAGCCGCCGGTAGCTGGTCAGCGCGACGTCCACCGCCCGCTGCGGGTCGCCCTCCCAGGCAGCCAGATCGATGTCGGAGGCGGCCGTGACGAGATCCAGGAGGATGTGCGCGCTCAGCCGCGGGATCAGCCCCCGGGCCCAGTCGACCCGACCGCGCGCTGACGGGTCCCCCCGGCCCACGAGCACGAGCAGGGCGTCGGCCCGCACGTGCGCGGCCATCTCCGGCACCCGGGACAGCAGGTCGGCCTCGGCGAGGCTCTCGTCCCAGCGGCCCTCCATGTAGAGCGCCGTCACCTGCAGGTGCCGCAGCTCCGCCGGGTAGTACGACCAGTCGACCCCGAGCTGACGTGCGCGCTGCGTGGCCCGCCGCGTCCAGCTCAGCGTCTCCTCGATCCGTCCCGCCTCGTAGGCGACGGTGGCGAGGTTGTAGAGCACCCGCATCTCGACGTCGAGGTCCGCGGACCGGCGCGCGCGGACCAGCGCCTCCTCCAGGCGGGCCAGCACCCAGGCCGGGTCGGCTCCCGGCTGGGCCCGCAACTGGGTGACGGCGATGTCGGCCCAGGCGCCGTCCAGCCCCAGGGCGTCGGCCGCCGCGAGCGCCTCGTCGGCCGCCGCGTCTGCCTCCTCCATCCGGCCGACCGAGTAGCTCATCCGCGCGTGCGTGGCCGCCGCCCAGGTGCGCACCTTCGACGGTGGCCGGGCGGGCACCAGCGCCATCGCCGCCGCGCTCTCCCGGTAGGCGCCCGCGTCGTCCTCGACGCGGACCATCGCCTGCGCCAGCGTGTAGTGCACCCGTGCCCGGGTCGCCGCATCGGCTCCGGGCCCCAGCACCTCCAGCGCCGAGCGGAGCATCGCGACGGCGCGGTGCGGCTCACCCACGGTGCGCGCGGTGGCGGCCGTCTCCAGGAGCAGGGCCACCTGGTCCCGCCCGGCTCGTCCGGCCGCGTCCGGCACGGCCGGCCACAGGGCGAGGGCCGCCTCCAGGTGCTGCAGCTGCTCGGCGGGTGCCCCGACGCCCCCGGCCGCCGACGCCGCGTCGAGCGACGCGCTCAGCGCCCCCGGCAGGTCGTTGCTCTCGCGGGCGTGGTGCGCCCGTTCGGCCGCCGTCCCGGCGCCCGGGGTACCGGCCAGGTAGGCCGCGATCGCCGCGTGCAGCCGCACCCGCTCCCCCGGCAGCAGGTCCGCCAGGACCGCCTCGCGGAGCAGGGCGTGCCGGAACCGGTAGCGCCCGTCGTCGGACACCACCAGCAGGTGGTGGTGCACCGCCTCGGCGAGTGCCGCCTCCAGGTCGCCGTCGCCGAGCCCGCCGACGGCGGCCACCAGCTCGTGCCGGACGCGGCGGCCGGCCACGGCGGCGACGCGCAGCACCTGCTGGGCGGCCGGGGAACGTTGCTCCACCCGGGCCAGCAGCACGTCGGTCAGCCCCATCGGCAGCGCCTCGCCGTGCAGCCCGGCGGCCAGCAGCTCCTCGGCGTAGAAGGCGTTGCCCTCGGCCCGGACCACCACGTCCTCGACGGCGGACTCCGGCAGCGGGCCGGCCCCGGCCGCCAGCCGGCGGACGAGGGTGCCCACGTCGGTGTCGGGCAGTGGCGCGAGCTCGAGGCGCTCCACGCCGGGCAGCCGCACCAGCTCGGCGAGCAGCGGCCGCAGCGGGTGGCGGCGGTGCAGGTCGTCGGCACGGTAGGACGCGACGAGCACCACCGGGGTGTCGACCAGGCGGGCCAGCAGGTAGCGGAGCAGGTCACGGCTCGATCGGTCGGCCCAGTGCACGTCCTCCAGGACGATCAGCAGCGGGGTGGTCGCGGCGAGTTCGCAGATCACCCCGGCCACGGACTCGAACAGCTGCAGCCGGCCGTCGTCGACCGGCGGGGGCGCCGCCCGGTGCGGCAGCGGCCGTCCGAGGTCCCGCCCCTCCACGGCCGCCGGAGCCGGTGGGGACCCCACGGGCCGCCCGGCCAGGAGCGCGGCGAGGACGGGATCCGACGCGGTGGCCGGGGCCAGCTCCGGATCGGCGACCACCGGGCGCAGCAGGTCGACGAACGGCAGGTACGGGAGGCCGACCTCGCCCAGGTCGACGCAGTGCCCCACCAGGACGCGGACGCCGCGCCGGGCCGCCTGGGCGGTGAGCTCGTCCAGCAGCCGTGTCTTGCCGACGCCGGCGTCCCCGGCGAGCAGCACCGCACCCGCCCGGCCCGTGGCGGCACGGTCGACGTGCTCGAGCAGGTGGGCGAGCTCGGCGGCCCGCCCCACCATCGGCGCATCGTCCCTGCGTGGCACGGGACCGATCGTGGCACGGACCTGCGACAGGTCCGAGCCGGTTTCGCTCCGGGCGTTGCTGGTCAGCGCGGAGCCGGTCAGCGCGGGCGCCGACGGGTGCGGAACCACGGGCTGCGCCGGGTCCGCGTGCCCCGCCCGGAGGCCATGAGGACCTCGCGCCGGTAGGCGAGCTCGGCGTCCAGCGCCGGATTGCCGTAGTGCAGTGTCACGGTCTTTCCTTCCGTCGTCCCAGGTGGACGACGGCAACGTTCGTGCTGAGGGGTGGGCCCCGGCATCGGGCGACCACGCAGTCCTGGCGCCCGGATCGGCCCTGAGGGGGCCTCAGAGCCCCCCGTTCGAGGGACATCGGGCCCTACGGCGGTTCGGCGGCAGCGGTTCGGGCACCCGGGACCACCGCGGTGCTCGCCGCCGGTCGTGCGTGCCCACGTGGCCCGCAGCCGTGAGGAAGGGATGTCGCCATGAGACTCGGAACCGCCATCGTCCTGCTCGCCCTGGGCGCGATCCTGACGTTCGCCCTGCGGGTGGACGTCAGCGGCGTGGACCTCCAGGTCGTCGGCTGGATCCTCATGATCGCCGGTGCGCTCGGCGTGGTGCTGGAGCTCGCCGTCTGGGGTCCCCGCCAGCGCCGGGTCACCCACACCGACTCCCACGGCGACCCGGCTGCCGGCGCCCCGGCGCGCCGGAGCACCACGGAGGAGACCTACTGAGAACTGCCGTCGCGGAACGCGGACGAGCCCCCCTCCCGGAGAGGGGGGCTCGTTCGCGTTCGAGGTCCGGACCGGGTGACGGCCGCCTCGCGGCGAGATGCACAACACGGCTCCAGGCCCCCGACCGAGGTCGGGGCGGTAGTCCGTGAAGGCGTAACCAAATGGCACCCGGGGGCACGTGGCACCCGGCCCGGACACGTTCGAGGCTACGCCGAGAGCATGGGCCGTGTCGTGCCGAGTGGGGCCCGGAGGGCTCCGCGCAGGCGCGACGGAACGGCTCAGCCCGAGCCGGGACGGCACCTGGCCGCGGTGCGGTCCGGAGGACCGCGATGCCATGGCCTAGTTGAAGCCGCGGTCGTCCTGCTTGAGGGCGGTGTCCACGGTCAGCGCCGAGGCGATCACCATGCTGGCGAGTGGTTCCGGCAGCCGGTGGTGCACCAGGACGACGTAGCGGTCGGCGGTGGTGAACAGCGTCCTGGCCAGGCCCTCCCACTTCTTCGTGATGCGGGCGATCTCCACCCCGGCGGCGTCGGTGATCGCGAAGTCCCAGGCCCGCCAGTTCTCCGCCTGGATCGCCCCGACCACGGCCCCGTTCGCCACCAGGTCGAACCGGATCCTCCCGAACACGTTGGCCTGGACGATCTCCCCGATCGGGGCGCCGTCCGGACGCTGGACGACGACGCGGGACCTCATCACCTTGGCCGGCCGGGTGAGCACCAGGACCGGCCCCGTGGCATCGCGGACCTCGAGCGTGTGGGGAAGGAACTGGTCGATGCTGGACAGGAACCGGACGGCCTTGCGCAGCCCGCTCTGGCCGACCTGGACGACGGCGCCGATCTGCTGCCCCTGACCGTCGAGGACCGCGTACTCGTTGGTCAGCTCGACGAGCTTGGTCTTCTGGCTGACCAGCAGCACCGGCTGCTCGTACAGCGAGGCACCCCCGCCGGCGGCCGGGGGCGGCGGCGGTGCGGTCTGTTGGACGTGCTCGGTCCAGCCCTGGCCGTCCCACCAGCGGGTCCCACCGCCACCGGCGGGATCGGGGTACCAGCCGGGCGGCGGAGGGGGCTGCGTCACGGCGGTCAAGCTAGCCGTCGCGGGCGGCCGAGGCCGGGACGGACGGCCCACCCGCGCGTGCCAGACTCCGGCCATGACGCTCACCCGGGCCGAGCTGACCGACGTGGAGGCCCGCGTCCTGGACGCCGTCGACGAGTCGTGGGCCGTCGACCGGCTGACCCGGCTGGTCGCCGTCCCGTCGGTCGGCGGGAGCGACGCCGAGTGCGAGGTGCAGTACCTGCTCGCCGACTGGCTCGACGAGCTCGGCTGCGAGGTGGACCACTGGTCGATCGACCTGGGGGACGCGGCCTCGGCGCCCGACGCACCCGGGCAGGAGGTCACCCGGACGGAGGCCTACGGGGTCGTCGGCACGGTGGCCGGCGCCGAGGACGGCCGGCCGGCGCTGGTGCTCTCCGGGCACACCGACGTCGTCCCCCCGGGGGACCTCGACCTCTGGGCCGGTGACCCGTTCGCCCCCCGGCTGATCGACGGTGCCGTGCACGGCCGCGGCGCCTGCGACATGAAGGGCGGGGTGGTGTCCGCTCTGGCGGCTCTGGCGGCGATCCGGGCGGCGGGCGTCCGGCTGGTGCGGCCGCTGGCCCTGCACGGCGTGATCGGTGAGGAGGACGGCGGCCTGGGGGCGTGGGCGACGCTGCGCCGGGGGCACCTCGGTGACCTGTGCGTCATCCCCGAGCCGACGGCCGGGGCGGTCGTGACCGCCAACGCCGGCGCCCTCACGTTCCGGCTCGAGGTCGCCGGCCGGGCCGCCCACGCGGCGATGCGCGACCACGGGGTCAGCGCCGTGGAGGTCTTCGCCGACCTGCACGCCGGGCTCCGCGCCTTCGAGGCCGAGCGGCAGCGCGACGCCGACCCCCGCTTCGGAGGCGCCCCGTACCCCTACGGCATCTCGATCGGCCGGGTGCAGGCCGGTGACTGGGCCAGCTCGGTGCCGGACAAGCTGGTCGCCGAGGGGCGCTACGGCGTGCGGATCGGCGAGTCTGTGGCCGCGGCCCGGGACGCGCTGGAGACCCGCCTGGGGCAGCTCTGCGCGGCGCACCCCTGGCTGTCGGACCACCCGGCCCGCCTGAGCTGGACCGGCGGCGCCTTCGCCAGCGGCGAGCTGGTCCCCGGGCACCCGCTGCTGCCGGCCGTCCAGCAGGCCGTGGCCGACGCCGGGGGCGGCACACCGCCGGAACGGGCCATCTCGGCGGGCAGCGACCTGCGCCTCTACGTCGGGGCGGGAGTGCCCACCCTGCACTACGGCCCGGGCAACCTGAACCTGGCGCACGGGCCCGCCGAACGGGTACCCGTGGCCGAGCTGACCACCGCGGCCCGCGCCTTCGCGCTGCTGGCCCTGCGCAGCTGCGGCGTCCGATGACCGGGCTGGTCACCTTCGAGGCGTGGGCCGGCCTCGCCGGCGACTCCCCCACGTCGCGGACCGAGTGGGCGGCGGTGGTCGCCGCCTGGGGCGAGCCGCACCGGCGCTACCACGACCTGGCGCACCTGGCGGCGGTCCTCGGGCTGGTCGACGCCCTGGGCGGGGGCGCCGACCCCGACGCCGTCCGGCTGGCCGCCTGGTACCACGACGTGGTCTACGACCCGCAGCGGTCCGACAACGAGGAGATCAGCGCGCAGCGGGCGCGGGCGGGGCTCCGGGGCCTGGTCGCGGAGGAGCGGGTGGCCGAGGTCGAGCGGCTGGTACGGCTCACTGCCGGCCACGACCCCGCGCCGGACGACGGCAACGGCGCGGTGCTCTGCGACGCCGACCTCGCCGTCCTGGCCGGGCCGCCGGAGGCCTACGCCGGCTACGCCTCGGCGGTGCGCGAGGAGTACGCGCACCTGTCCGACGAGGAGTTCACCGCCGGGCGGATCGCCGTCCTGGAGCACCTGCTCGGCCTGGAGACGCTGTACCGGACCGAGCGGGCCCGGGCCTGGACGGCGACCGCGAGGGCCAACCTCACCGCGGAGCTGACCCTGCTCCGAGGTCGCGGCGCACCTTCCTGAGCCGCAGCCCGGCGGCCATCAGGCGGGCGAGCAGCTCGCGGGCACCCACCGGTTCCGCGCCGGCGGCGACCGCGATGTCGTAGAGGTCCTCGGGGACGTCGTAGTGGTCGCCCTGGAACGCCCGCCGGGGGATGCCCAGCTCGGCCGCGACGAAGGCGTGCAGCTCCTCGTAGGAGACGTCGCTGACCAGGTGCGACCAGAGCCGCCCCCGCCACGGCCACACGGGGGTGTCGATCAGGACCGTCACGGTGGCAGTCTGCCCCGCATGGCCCACGATCATCCGCAGGTGCGGGTGTCCCCCATCTTCCCGGTCACCGACCTGCAGCGGGCGCTGGAGCACTACGCCGCCCTCGGGTGCGAGGTCTCGCAGCACGACTCGGGCTACGGCTTCGCGGCGATGGCCGGCGTCGAGCTGCACCTGACGGTCGTCGCCGACCACGATCCGCTGCGCACCGCGGCGGCCGCCTACCTGCACGTCCCAGACGCGGACGACCTGGCAGCGCGATGGGCGGGGGTGGAACGCACCGGCGCACCGGTGGACACGGACTACGGCCTGCGGGAGGGCTGGCACATCGATCCGGACGGCAACCTGCTGCGATTCGGGTCCCCGCTAGCGTCTGGGGGGTGAGCGCAGAGATCCGCTGGGGAATCGTCGGGCCGGGCCGCATCGCGGACAAGGTGGTGCAGGACTTCGCCGTCGTCGACGGCGCGCGTCCCGTCGCCGTCGCTTCCCGGTCGCTGGACCGGGCGCAGGCGTTCGCCGACCGGCACGGCATCGACCGGGCGCACGGCTCCTACGCCGACATCGTCGCCGACCCCGACGTCGACGTCCTCTACGTCGCGACACCGCACCCGCAGCACCACGCCCTGGCCGTCGCCGCACTCCGCGCCGGCAAGGCGCTGCTGGTGGAGAAGGCGTTCACCGCGACCACCGCCGGCGCCGTCGAGGTGGTCGACCTGGCACGCGAGACCGGCGTCTTCGTGATGGAGGCGATGTGGACGCGGTTCCAGCCGGCCGTCGTCGCGATGCAGGAGCTGATCGCCGACGGCGCGATCGGTGACGTCCGCTCGGTGCAGGCCGACCTCGGGGTCGCCCGCGAGTACGACCCGGTGGACCGGCTGTTCGCCCTCGAGCTCGGCGGTGGCGCGCTGCTCGACATCGGCGTCTACGTCGTCTCCTTCGCCCAGATGCTCATGGGGACACCCGACCGGGTGGTCGCCACCGGCTCGCTGTTCCCGTCGGGTGCCGACGCCGAGGCCGCCGTCCTGCTCGGCTGGGACGACGGTCGCAGCGCCGCCCTGACCACGTCGCTGCGCTACGCCCTGCCCGGCACCGCCCGCGTCGTCGGCACCGCCGGCTGGATCGACGTCCTCCCCCGCTTCCACCACCCCGAGACGATCGTGCTGCACCGCGGCGACGCCGAGCCGGAGACGATCACCCGGCCACCGCTCGGCGCCGGGTACGCGCACGAGCTGATCGAGGTGACCGAGGGCGTGCGGGCCGGTCGCACCGAGAGCGCCGTCATGCCGCTGGCCGACACGCTCGCCGTCCAGGCGATCCTCGGGCAGGCGGCCGAGCAGCTCGGCGTCGCGCACGCGGAGGCGGAGGCGCTCGGTTAGGCGGCGACGCCCGGCGTCCGCTGGCCTTCTGCCCAGGCGAGGCCGAGGGCCTGGTCGGCCGTGGGCACGCGGGTCGGCGTCCCTCCGGCCCGGCGGACGGCGTCGGCGAAGTGGACGGCGTCGATGACCGCCGCGCAGCCGGGGTCGTTGTTGAAGTAGACGAGGACGTCGTCGTCGCCGTAGGTCGCCGCCAGCCGGTCGGCCCACAGCTGCAGCGTCTCCGGCCGGTACCGCCAGGTCTCGAAGCCGTGGTGGAAGCGCAGGTAGCCCCAGTCCGCGGTGCGCCACAGCGGCGCGACGGGCTGCTCGTCGCGGTCTGCCCAGCACAGCGCGGCGCCGTAGCGCTCCAGGAGGGCCCGGATGTCGTCGGTCCACCAGCTCTCGTGCCGCGGCTCGACGGCCACCCGTGTGCCGCCGGGGAACTGCGCCAGGCAGTCGCGGAGGAGGTCGGCGTCGGCCTTCAGGGTCGGCGGCAGCTGGAGCAGGACGGTGTCCAGCCGCTCCTGCAGCCCCTCGGCCCGCCCCATCAGCCGGGCCACCGGCTCCTCCGGCTCCCGCAGCCGCTTGATGTGGGTGAGGAAGCGGCTGGCCTTGACCGCCCAGCGGAAGTCCGGCGGCGTGCGCTCGCGCCATCGGGTGAACGTCTCGCGCTCGGGCAGCCGGTAGAAGGCGTTGTTGCTCTCGACCGTGGCGAAGAACTCGGCGTAGTGCTCCAGCCACAGCCGCTGCGGCAGCTTGGCCGGGTAGAACAGCCCGCGCCAGTCGCGGTACTGCCAGCCCGAGGTCCCGATGATCACGGTCACGGGGTGCCGCCTACCCTGCGCAGTCATGGCTGACGCACCCGCCCGCTTCAAGGACCTCTGCCTCGACGCCACCGACCACCACGCGCTGGCCGACTGGTGGTGCGCCGCCATCGGCTACGTCCGCCGCGACGAGCTGGAGGACGCGGGGACCCCCGAGGAGGACGAGCCGCGCCCGCACGACTGGCCGGTCCCGATCGTCGACCCGGCCGGCGAGGGGCCGCTGATGTGGATCGTCCCGGTGCCCGAGCCGAAGACCGTCAAGAACCGGATGCACTTCGACGTCGTCGGCGAGACGTGGCCGCTGCTGTCGGCCGGGGCCACGCTGGTGCGGGAGGCGGACGACGAGATCGAGTGGAGCGTCCTGGCCGACCCCGAGGGCAACGAGTTCTGCGTCTTCGCCCCCGAATGAGCGATCGCCCGCGCGAGTCATACGAAGTCGTGGCCATCAGCGGCTGATCGCCACCATTTCGTATGACTCGACGCGGAACAGCCGCCGCCCACGAACGTCGACAGGGGCGGCCCGCCGAAGCGGACCGCCCCTGCCGGAGGTGACGTGATGGAACGGCTACGTCGCAGGGACCCGCGGCGCGCGGAGCGCGTCGTGGGGGGCGACGTGGTCCTTCGTCAGAAGTCCATGCCGCCCATGCCGCCGTCGCCGCCGGGCATGGCCGGAGCGTTCTTCTCCGGCTTGTCCGCGATGACGGCCTCGGTGGTGAGGAAGAGCGCCGCGATGGAGGCGGCGTTCTGCAGCGCCGAGCGGGTGACCTTGGCCGGGTCGATGATGCCGGCCGCGACCAGGTCCACGTACTCGCCGGTGGCGGCGTTGAGGCCCCAGCCGGTCTCGGAGTTGCGGACCTTCTCCGCGACGACGCCACCCTCGAGGCCGGCGTTGATCGCGATCTGCTTCAGCGGCGCCTCGAGCGCGACGCGCACGATGTTGGCACCGGTCGCCTCGTCACCCTCGAGCTCGAGCTTGTCGAACGCGACGGCCGTGGCCTGCGCGAGAGCGACGCCACCACCGGCGACGATGCCCTCCTCGACGGCGGCCTTGGCGTTGCGCACCGCGTCCTCGATGCGGTGCTTGCGCTCCTTGAGCTCGACCTCGGTCGCGGCACCGGCCTTGATGACGGCGACGCCACCGGCCAGCTTGGCCAGGCGCTCCTGGAGCTTCTCGCGGTCGTAGTCGGAGTCCGACTTCTCGATCTCGGCGCGGATCTGGTTGACGCGACCCTGGATCTGGTCGGCGTCACCCGCACCCTCGATGATCGTCGTCTCGTCCTTGGTGGTGACGAACTTGCGCGCGCGGCCGAGCAGGGAGATGTCGGCGTTGTCGAGCTTGAGGCCGACCTCCTCGCTGATGACCTGGCCACCGGTGAGGATGGCGATGTCGGCGAGCATGGCCTTGCGGCGGTCACCGAAGCCCGGGGCCTTGACGGCGACGGACTTGAAGGTGCCACGGATCTTGTTCACAACCAGGGTCGCGAGGGCCTCGCCCTCGACGTCCTCGGCGATGATGGCCAGCGGCTTGCCCGACTGCATGACCTTCTCGAGCAGCGGCAGCAGGTCCTTGACGGAGCTGATCTTGCCGTTGACGACCAGGATGTACGGGTCGTCGAGAACGGTCTCCATGCGGTCGGAGTCCGTGACGAAGTACGCCGACAGGTGACCCTTGTCGAAGCGCATGCCCTCGGTGAGCTCGAGCTCGAGACCGAAGGTGTTGCTCTCCTCGACGGTGATGACACCTTCCTTGCCGACCTTGTCCATCGCCTCGGCGATGAGCTCGCCGATGGCGGGGTCAGCGGCGGAGATCGAGGCGGTGGCGGCGATCTGCTCCTTGGTCTCGACGTCCTTCGCGGTCGAGAGGAGGTACTCGCTGACGGCCTCGACGGCCTTCTCGATGCCCTTCTTCAGGGCCATCGGGTTCGCGCCGGCGGCGACGTTGCGCAGACCCTCGCGCACCAGCGCCTGGGCCAGAACGGTGGCGGTCGTGGTGCCGTCACCCGCGACGTCGTCGGTCTTCTTCGCGACCTCCTTGACGAGCTCGGCCCCGATCTTCTCGTACGGGTCCTCGAGCTCGATCTCCTTGGCGATGCTCACACCATCGTTGGTGATGGTGGGGGCGCCCCACTTCTTCTCGAGTACGACGTTGCGGCCCTTGGGGCCGAGCGTCACCTTCACGGCGTCGGCGAGGGTGTTCATGCCCCGCTCGAGGCCACGGCGCGCCTCTTCGTCGAACGCGATCATCTTGGCCATGTGGTGATGTCCTCCATGCATTGATCGCTGCACGGCCGGGTTCGGCGCCCGCGACGGACGACACCAGGTGACGCGAACTCCCTTGCGTCCACGCGCCGGTGCCTCACCGTTCCGACCTGATTGGCACTCAGGAGCCCCGAGTGCCAGAAACGAGTCTGGCACTCGACCCCTGCGAGTGCAAGAACAGGGTCCCCCAACGGGCTGTTCCCGGGGCTTCGGACCGGCGACGGCGGACGCCGATGCGCAGCTCGCGCCGGCAGTAGCGCCCACTGTCGCGGGCTGCGAGCCGGCATGCCGCGACCCGGGGAGTGGTCGTGACCCTGGACGGTGGGCGCTGAGGCGCAGTTCCGGCCGCCAGAAGTGCGCACGAGCGCCCACTGTCGGGCGGCCACGTGCCCGGAACATGCCGAGGCCCGGCCCCCGGACGGGGACCGGGCCTCGGTGAGCCGGTACGTCGTTCAGGCCGCCGTGACCTGGTCGGCCTGCGGCCCCTTGGCGCCCTGGACGACCTCGAAGTCGACCCGCTGGCCCTCTTCGAGGCTCTTGTACCCGTCCATCTGGATGGCCGAGTAGTGGACGAAGACGTCCTGGCCGCCGTCGACGGCGATGAAGCCGAAGCCCTTCTCGGCGTTGAACCACTTCACGGTGCCCTGTGCCACGTGTGCTCCCACGTTCGTGCGTACGGACGGTCCCTCTGGATCGGGGGAACCGGGTCTAGCTCTTCCGCCCGTTGATCACGAACATGGAACTGGAACCGCGCGAGAAGCTACATCAGGAAACGCCTGGTCGCGGCACATCGAGGCGGATCCGTTGCCGGATCGGGGGACGTGCCGCCCCAGGTGCAACGAGCGTCCCGCCGTCAGCCGATGAGGCCGGCCTGGCGCACGGACTTCAGCGAGGGCTCCACGCGGTGGGTGGGCCCGACCACCGGCTCCAGCGGGTCGAGGGTCTTCAGCCCCTCCCCCGTGTTGAGGACGACGGTCTCCTTGGCCGGGTCCAGCCGCCCGTCCTCGACCAGCTGCCGCAGCACCGCCACGGTGACGCCGCCGGCCGTCTCGGCGAAGACGCCGGTGGTGCGGGCGAGGTCGCGGATGCCCTGGACGATCGCCTCGTCGCCCACCCGGCCGACCGAGCCGCCGGTGCGGCGGATGGCGTCGAGGGCGTACGGGCCGTCGGCGGGGTTGCCGATGTTCAGCGACTTGGCGATCCCGCTCGGCTTGACCGGCTTCACGACGTCCCAGCCGTTGTCGAAGGCGGTGGCGATCGGGTCGCAGCCGGCCGACTGCGCGCCGAAGACGGTCCACTCGGTGGCCTCGACGATGCCGGCCGCGGCGAGCTCGCGGAACGCCTTGTCCACCTTGGTCAGCAGCGAGCCCGACGCCATGGGGATGACGACCTGGGCCGGGATCCGCCAGCCGAGCTGCTCGGCGATCTCGTAGCCCACCGTCTTGGAGCCCTCGGCGTAGTAGGGCCGGACGTTCTGGTTGACGAACGCGGTGTCCTCGAACTCGTCGGTCTCGGCGAGCTCGCTGGTCAGCCGGTTGACGTCGTCGTAGGACCCGTCCACGGCGACCAGCGTCTGGCCGTAGACCGCCGACTGGACGACCTTGCCCGGTTCGAGGTCGCTGGGGATGAAGACGACGGAGGGCAGGCCGACGCGGGCGGCGTGCGCGGCCACCGAGTTGGCCAGGTTCCCGGTCGAGGCGCAGGCGATCTTGGTGTAGCCGAGGCGCTTGGCCGCGGTGGCGGCGAGGCTGACCACCCGGTCCTTGAAGGAGTGGGTGGGGTTGGCCGAGTCGTCCTTGACCCAGAGGCCGCCGGTGAGGCCGAGCTCGGCGGCGAGCCGGTCGGCGCGCACCAGCGGGGTCAGCCCCGGGTCGAGCGACACGCGGTCGGCGGGGTCCTGCCCGACCGGCAGCAGGCCTGCGTAGCGCCAGATGTTCTGCGGACCGGCCTCGATCTGCTCGCGGGTCACCGCGCGCATGAGCTCTGGGTCGTAGTCGACCTCCAGCGGGCCGAAGCACTCCGCGCAGGCGTGCTCGGCGATCAGCCCGAACGTGGCCCCGCAGTTGCGGCACACCAGGCCGCGGGCGGGACAGGGCGGGACCGGGCCGTGGGCGTGGGAATCGGCCTGGACCGAGCCGGGAGCGGTCAGAGTCATGCGACGACTACCTCCTCATCTTCCCCGCACCGGGCCGTCGAGCCGTGCGGGACGGAATTGGCACCTTCCGGTCCGCGCATGCGCGTGGAGCGGCGGTTGCCGGGGCTTCGTCGGGCCGTGTCCCTCTGCCCCTCTGGATGAGTGGAACGCGCAGAACTGTACCCAGTCCGCGGGCCGGTCCGGCGGACGGTCAGGATGTGAGATGTGACCGCCCGCATCGTCTACACCGATCTCGACGGCACGATGGTCGGCCCGCGGGGCTCGTTCTGGCACACCGCCGGCCGCGACCTCACCGCCGACCCGGCCGCCGCACTGATGGCGCTGCACCGCGCCGGAGTGCCGTTGGTGCTGGTCAGCGGGCGGACGTTCGAGCAGGTGATCGAGGCGGCGCGGATCTTCGCCGCGGACGGTGCGATCGCCGAACTGGGCGCCACGATCGCCTGGGACGCCGGGCGCAACCGGCACCGGCTGCCCGGCGAGCTGCCCGAGCGGTACGCCGGCCGGACCCCGATGGACGTGATGGCCGAGCTCGGGATCGTCGAGGAGCTGATCGCGCAGCACCCCGGCCGGCTCGAGTGGCACGCACCGTGGCACGCCACCCACGCCACCGACGCCCTGCTGCGCGGCCGGGTGGATCCGGTGGCGGTCGACGCCTGGCTGGCCGAGCAGGGTGCCGGCTGGCTCACGCTCAACGACAACGGCGCCATCCCGGCGACGACGCGGTTCGGCCTGGACGAGGACGCGGGGCCGCCGCACGTCTACCACCTGATGCCGCGCGGCATCTCCAAGGGCGCCGCCATCGCCTGGGACCTCGCGCGCCGGGGCATCGACCCCGCCGACGCCGTCGCCATCGGCGACAGCGTCAGCGACCTGGAGATGGCACCCGCGGTCGGCCGACTGTGGATCACCGCCAACGGCGCCTCCGTCGACGGCATGCGGGGGCGCCTGGACGACGTCCCCAACGCGGCCGTGACCGGGGCTGCCATGGGCGAAGGCTGGGCCCAGGCCGTCCTCGCTTCGCTATGACATCGCGGTGCTCCGGACCGCACCGCCGTGAGACGTTTCGGCAGCCGAACAGTGTGCGGTGAGCGGCAGCTTCTCGCCCTAGAACTGCCCCTTTGCGCACAGCGTCCCGGCGAGCACCTCTGTGGGCGCCTTGTGCCTCAGAGCGGCGCACTCAGAGAAACTCCGGCTGCCGCCAACAGCCCGCTAGTCGACGGGCGAAGACGGGGCGGCCCGCGTGTCCGCCTGCCGTGCTCGCACCCACCGCCGATAGGCGTACGCGGTCCGCACTGCCCAGATGCCTGCGGCCACTGCCCAGAGAGCGCCCAGCCAAGAGCCTGACCACCACGTGAGCATGGCGACGAGGGCCGTCAGCCCAGTGGCCGAGCCCGCTAGGACGAAGTCACCGCTCGGAGTCTTCGACCACGTGCGATAGCCCACGACAGAAGCATAGGTAGCCCGGCGTATATCTGCTGGTCAACGAGGTGTCCCTATAGCCGCCTTCTGAGACACCACGGGCCCCAGGGCTCACTCGGATCCGGCTGACAGGGTCGAAAAGGATTGCCACCGCCAGCGGTCAGGAGGTGACGTCGCGCCGCGCGAAGTGGCGGAAGGCCAGCGCGGTGAAGACGGCCGCGTAGACCAGCGACTGGATGACCCCGCGGAACATGTCGCCGGAGTCGACCGGCGTCTGCAGCAGGTCGGTCCAGGCGAACTCCTCCGCCGTGGGGAACCAGTCGCGGATCGCGCCCAGCTGCTCCACCTGGTCGAGGATCGCGAACACGAACATGGTGAACACCGCGCCACCGACCGCCGCCAGCGGCGCGTCGGTGATGGTGGAGAACCAGAAGGCCAGCGAGCCGACGACGAGCAGGTGGACGGCGAGGTAGCCGAGCATCCCGGCCAGCCGCAGCATCCCCTCGCCCTGGCCCAGGGTGACCCCGACCGGCGTCCGGATGTCGTCGAAGCCGAAGGCGATCCCGCCGGCGACGACGGCGACCGACGCGAGGACGAGCAGCGCCCCCACCGACTGCACCAGCGCGGCGTAGAACTTCTGCCGGAGCAGGCGCATGCGGGGCACCGGGGTGGCCAGGGCGTAGCGCAGCGATCCCCACTGGGCCTCGCTGGCCACGGTGTCGCCGAAGCAGAGCGCGTACACGACCACCAGGAAGAAGCCGGTGGTCGCGAACAGCACGAACAGGGTGAAGTTCAGCCCGCTGGAGGTCGCGACGTCGACCAGGTTGATCCGGTTGTTCTCGGCCGCCTCCTCGCTGGCGCCCAGCTGGAGCGCGGCGATGAGGATCAGCGGGAGGGCGACCATCAGCGCGAAGATGCCCAGGGTGCGCCGGCGCTTGAACTGCCGGCGCAGCTCCACCGACAGCCGCAGCGTCCGCTCCGGCCGGTACCCGGCGACGGCGCCCGTCGGCTGGACGTGGTCGGTCGTGGTTGCCATCAGTTCTCCCCCACCAGCGCCAGGAAGGCGTCCTCGAGCCGGCGGCGCGGCGTGAACTCGTCCACCGCGATCCCGGCCCCCACCAGGGCTTGCAGCGCCGCGGCCCGGCCGTAGCCGTCCAGGTCCGCGACCAGCCCGTCGTCGGTGCGCCCGGCGCTGACCCCCGGCAGCCCCTCGAGCACGGCGATCGCCCGGTCGGTGTCGGCGTCGTCGGCCAGGCCGACGAGCACCGCGCCGCCGGCACCCACGATCTCCTCGACCGTTCCCTGGGCGATCTTCTGCCCCTTGGCCATGACCACCACGTGGCTGCAGGTCTGCTCGATCTCGCTGAGCAGGTGGCTGGAGACGATCACCGTGCGGCCGGTCGCGGCGTAGGAGCGCAGCACCTCCCGCATGGCGTGGATCTGCGGCGGGTCCAGCCCGTTGGTCGGCTCGTCGAGCACCAGCAGGTCCGGCAGGCCCAGCATCGCCTGCGCGATGGCGACCCGCTGCCGCATGCCCTGGCTGTAGCGGCGCACCGGCCGGTCGAGGGCGGCGCCGAGACCGGCGACCTCGATCGCCTCCTCCATGTGCGCGTCCTCGAGCGGGCGGCCGGTCGCCGCCCAGTACAGCCGCAGGTTGTCCCGCCCCGACAGGTGCGGCTGCAGGCCGGTGCCCTCGACGAACGAGCCCAGCCGGGAGAGCACGGGCGCCCCGGGACCGGCCGCGTGCCCGAAGATGCTGATCCGCCCCTCCGTGGGCCGGATCAGCCCCATGAGCATCCGCAGGGACGTCGTCTTGCCCGCGCCGTTGGGGCCGAGCAGGCCGAGCACCTGGCCCCGGCGGACCTCGAAGGAGAGGTCCCGGACGGCGACGAAGCCGTCCTTGTAGGCCTTGGTCACGCCCTCGAACCGCAGCGGCACGTCCTCGCCGTCGGGTTCGACGTGCGAGACCTGGCGTCGCCGGTGGCGGCCCCACAGCATCGCCGCCACCCAGCCGAGCAGGCCCACCCCGGCCAGCACGGCCAGCAGCACCCACCAGCGGGAGGTGCCACCGGCCGACTCCGCCACGCCCGCGACCTGCGGTGCGGCCAGCGTCGTGCCCTCCGATGCCAGCGCCACGGAGTAGACGGCGGCCTCGGCCGGCAGCGCGTAGGCCTGGTCGGTCGAGGAGACGACCACCCGCATGGTGTGGCCGTCCTCGAAGCGGTGCACGATCCCCGGCAGGGTGACCGTGACCTCCGTCGGGTCGGTCGGGTCGGTGGACAGCCCGGTGAGCGCCAGCGGCGCGACCAGGCCGTTGGGCAGCGTCGTCGCGCCGCCGGGCGCGACGTCGTACAGCTTGGCGAACAGCGTCGCGGTGCCGCCGGGCGCGGAGACGGCGAGGTCCACGGTGGGTGCGCCGACGACCTCCACCGCGCCGTCGAGGGGCTCGCTCTCGAACGCGGCGAACTGCCCGGGGATCTCCAGCGTCGTCCCGCTCAGCGCGCCGCTCAGCGCGCCCAGGCCGGGAAGGGTGGTGAGGGCGGCCGGGGTGCCGCCGGCCGGGGTGACCACCGGCTGCGTGCCGCCGCCGAGGGCGATCTCCGTGCGCTCCACGGCGGCCGCGCCGCCCAGACCCGGGTACTCGTCGGCGACGACCGTCCGGGTGCCGCCCTGGACGAAGCCGCTGCTGCCGGAGATGCCCTGCGGGGCCGGGAACTCGAAGCCGGTGCCCGGGTCCTCGCCGGTGCCGCGCAGGTGGAAGTCGAACCAGTCGGCCACCTGCCCCCGCAGGTCGTCCACGATCCGGTCGGACCCGGAGGAGTCGTGGCCCCCGGCGTACCAGACCACCTTCACCGGGGTGCCGTTCGCCGCGATGCCGCGGGCGTTGGCGTCGGCGTGGTCAAGGCCGAACAGCGAGTCCTGGGTGCCCTGGATCAGCAGCGTGGGCGCCTCGATGCGGTCCAGGACACCGGCCGGGCTGCTGCGGTCGAGCACCGCGGCGACCTCCGGGGTGAGCGTGCCGGTGGCCGCCGCCTCCTGGTAGGCCGCGCAGATCTCGGCCCCGAAGCGGCCGCAGGTGAGGGCCCGCTCCACCGCGGCCGGGTCGAGGTCGCTCAGGTCACCGGCCTCGGGCAGCTCCGGGACGGAGTTGCCGTTCGCCGTCCCGCCGCCGAGCGCGTCGAGGATGCCGCCGGTGGGAACGGACCCGACCCCGAAGAACAGCCCCGACCACAGCCGCTTGTAGACGCCGCTGTCGGCGTCCTGCGGCACGGCGGCGGGGGTGCCGGTGTCCAGCTCCCCGACGTGGGAGGGGAACAGCGCGGCGCTCAGCGAGCTCCAGGTGATCTGGGGGGCGATGGCGTCGATGCGGTCGTCGTAGGCGGCGCCGAGGAGGGCGAGCGCCCCGCCGTAGGACCCGCCGGCCACGCCGACCCGCGGATCGCCGTCGGCGTCGAGCTCCACCTGGTCCCGCTCGGCCAGCAGGTCGATCAGCGTGGACAGGTCGGCGATCTCGTACCGCGGGTCGTTGAGCCCGATCTCGCCGGTGCTGGTGCCGAAGCCCCGCGCGGAGTAGGCGAGCACGACGTAGCCGCGCTCGGCGAGGGCGCGTGCGTCGTCGGCGACCGACTGCTTGCTGCCGCCGAACCCGTGCGCGAGCACGACCGCGGGTGCGGGGCCCTGGCCGGCCGGGAGGTACAGCGTGGTGTCCAGCTCGACGGCGTCCGCGCCGCTGCCGGAGACCACCCGGCTCTCCTCGGTCCGGACCTCGTCGGCGGCGGCCGAGGCGGGCGGGGCGAGGACGAGCAGTCCGGTGACGAGCAGCAGGGCGGCAAGGACTGCGGACGTTCCACGGGCGCCGGGGCGCAGGCGGGGACGCACCAGCCCGCGGAGGGGGCGCACGCAGCGGCCAACGGACGGCGACCGGTCGGTGTTCCGCCCGTCGCCGATCAGTTACCGACGGCGGTGCGTCGGGCGGGTCAGGGCTGCCAGTCGCCGGTCGTGACGACGACCAGCCCCGGTGCAGCGACCTCGGCGGGCAGCTCGAAGAAGCGCGGCGTCGGGCCCTGCAGCTGCGGGAACATCTCGATCAGCTGCACCGCGGCCTGGCGCTGGTTCTCGTCGCCCTCGGTGAAGAACACCGTGCTGGCGGCCACGTCATCGGCCAGGTAGGCGCCGACGGCGGGCGTCTCCCATCCGCCGGCGGCGATGGTCCCGGACACCTTGGCGGCCAGGCCGTTGATGTCGGTGGAGTTCAGCACCGTGACGGGGACTCGGATGGGTGCGGCCACGATCGGCTCGACCTCGATCGGGTCGGCGGGCAGCTCGGGCAGCGCCTCGACGTCGGGGACGACGGGTGCCGACGCGCCGACGTCCGCCGGCGTCCGGGTCGCGGTCTCCTCGGTCTGCGGGGACACGAAGGTGTAGACGCCGAGCACGCCCAGCGCCACCACGGTCATCGCGACCAGGGCCTTGACGACCCGGTGCGAGGCGCGCGGCTGGTCCTCCTCGAGCACGGCGACGGCGGAGCCCTTGCGCCCCTCCTTCTTGCGGCGGGCGGCGTCGGCCGCCTGCCGCTCGGCGCGCATGGCGGCGCGACCGCCGACCGGACCGGTGCCGGGTCCGCGGACGGGGGCCGGGCCGCCGTCGAGGTCGGCCTCGAGATCGGCGTCCTCCACCGGGGCGGAACGGCCGCGACGGACGGACCGCTCGGGGATCATGGTGGTGCCCGGCGCCCCCGCCGACGGTGCGTCGGCGAAGAACTCCGGGTCGGCGGCGAACACGCTCTCCCCGGGCCGGGAGGGCTTGGTCCAGTCGCCGTAGGCCGGTGACGAGGACCCGGACGCGGTGGTCTGGCTGGGGACACGGGGAGCCGGCTCCGACGTCCGCAGCCCCGAGCGGCCGGTGGAGGTCAGGGAGCGCTCGGCGTCCGGCCGGCCGGGACCGGAGCGGTCCGGAGCGGCGGACTGCACGCGGGGGGAGCGCTCCAGCAGGTCTCCGCGCGCCGGGACGGCGGGTGCAGCGGGCTCGAACGGGTTGCCGGCGGTGGCACCGGGGACCGGTTCCGGCGCGGGCACCGCCTCGAAGGGGGCGACGGAGGTGAGCGGACCCACCGGGCGCGGGGGCACCGTGGCGCGCGTCCCGGCACGGGAGGCGGCGGCCGGGACCGGCGGCAGGGGCAGCCGGGACCGCGACATCTGGCGGGGGGCGTCGGGGGTGCGGGCGGCGGGGCCCGGGGCCGGAGCGGGGCGGGGTGCGGGCCGGCGTTCGGAGCGCTCGCGGCCGGGCGCGGTCGGGTGATCGCTCAGTTCCGTGCCGCCACGCCACAGCCCGCCGGGTACGTCCGTACGCCGACGACCGGGCGCCACAGGGGCACGCCCCTGGTCCCGTCCGTCACTGCCTGATTCGGCGTGCCTGCCCACGGTGAGCAAATCTAACCGCTGTAACTCTCATTGCCCAGGACCCTGGACCGATCTCGTTCGCTGTCGGGCGAGTCGCAGGCGGCGCAGCCGCCGGACCAGCACCGGGTCGGCCGCCAGCGCGTCGGGGCGGTCCACCAGGGTGTTGAGCACCTGGTAGTAGCGCGTCGGCGTCACCCCGAACCGGTCGCGGATCGCTGTCTCCTTGGCACCCGGGCGACGCCACCACTGCCGCTCGAAGGTGAGCATCTCGTGCTCCCTGCGGGACAGCCCCGGGCCGGGGACCTGCACGGGGACCGTCCCGGGGGCCATCTCGTGGACCATGGTCCGGGGTGGGCTGACCACCGTGGTCGGGTCCTCGGTCACGCCTGTCACTCTCCTGCTCCCTCGACCTCCCGGTCTCCCACCGGACCGACGGGAGGGACGGTAGCGCCGACCTCCGACAGATCCGGACAGCCCGGACCGGGCCCCTCCTGCGCGGCGGGGACGGGGACGTCAGAGGCGGGCGGGGACGACCTCGGCGGCCGCCCGCCGGCCGCCGGCCCGGGCGTGTCGCAGCAGGTCGACGGTGAACACCGCCAGGGCCACCCAGACGATGCCGAACCCGACCAGTCGGGCGGCCGGCATCGGCTCCCCGTAGACGAAGACGCCGATGGCCAGCTGCATCGACGGCGTGAGGTACTGCAGCAGGCCGACGGTCGACAGCGGGATGCGGCGGGCCGCCGCGGCGAACAGCAGCAACGGGATCGCGGTGGCCACGCCGGAGCTCATCAGCAGCAGGGCGTGCCCGGTGCCGGCGTTGGCGAAGGACCCCTCCCCGGACGTGTGGGCCACCGCCAGCACCGCGGCCGCCGGGAGCGCGACCAGCGCGGTCTCCACGAACAAGCCGGGCGCGGCCTCGGTCCGGACCAGCTTCTTCATCAGGCCGTACAGGCCGAACGTGCACGCCAGGGCCAGCGCGATCCACGGCGGCCGGCCGTAGTCGACGGTCAGCACGGCGACGGCGACGGCGGCGATCGCCACCGCCGTCCACTGGAGGGGCCGGAGGCGCTCGCTGAAGACGACGACGCCCAGGAGCACGCTCACCAGCGGGTTGATGAAGTAGCCGAGCGAGGTCTCCACCACGTGCCCGGAGTTCACGCCGTAGACGAAGACCAGCCAGTTGCCCGCGATGAGGACGGCGGCGGCCAGGAGGACGAGCAGCCGGCGCCGGTCGGTGACCAGCGCCCGCACCTGCGCCCAGCGGCGCAGCACGGTCAGGAGGAGGCCGACGAACAGCAGTGACCACAGCACCCGGTGGGCGACGATCTCCAGCCCGCCGGCGGGCTCCAGGAGGGGGAAGTAGAGCGGGAACAGCCCCCACAGCGAGTAGGCGGCCAGCCCGGAGAGCACCCCCAGGCGACGCTCGTCCACGGCCGCACCGTACTCGAAGGACCCCGTCCTCCCCGCCGCTCGGAGAAGGACCCCGTCCCCCTCGCCACTCGCATGCTCGCGGCGAGCCTCTGGACGGGGCCGACCTGGACGGGGCCGAAGAGCTAGGGGGTCTGGATGTAGTCGACCAGCTGCCGGCGTTCCTCCTCGAGCTCGTCCAGCCGGGCCTTGACGACGTCGCCGATCGAGACGATGCCGACCAGGGCGCCGTCGGCGACCACGGGCACGTGGCGGACCCGCTTGTCGGTCATGGTCAGGGCGAGGTCGTGCACGCTCGCCGTGGGCGGGCAGGTGTGCACCTGCGCCGTCATCACGCTGGACACCGGTTCGCCCAGGAGCCCGGCCCCGTGCTCGTGCAGCCCGCGGGCGACGTCGCGTTCGGAGACGATGCCGTCGATGCGGCGGCCGTCCGGGGACACGACGAGCGCACCGATGCCCTTCTCCGCCAGGACGGCGAGCGCGGTCCGGACGCTCTCCGTCCCGTCGATGGTGGCGACCTCGGGCCCCTTGCGCCGGAGCAGCTGGCTGATCTGCACGGGTTCCTCCTCTGCGAGCGGTGCGGGGAGTGTGCACCCGGTGCCGCTCACGGGCAACGGTGCGCCGGCGCGGCCTACCGTCGTGGCATGGCCCGGCAGCGCCCCACCCCCGTGCAGTGGGTCTGGTACGCACTCGGCGGCGGGCTGCCGCGCGAGCTCTCGCCCTGGGTGCTCGCCGACACCACCGGCCGCGGCTGGATCCAGCGGCACCTGACCCGCACGGCGGTCCAGGTGCTGCCCGTGCTCGTCCTCTGCGTGGTCGCCGTCCCCGTACCGCTGGCCTACCGGCTGTCCGCCGCCGTGGGCGGCCTGTTCCTGGCGATGCTCTTCGCCTTCGCGTTCATGACCGAGACGATCGAGCACCGCGCCGCCAAGGCCGGGTACCCGCCGGGCACGGCCGCGCGACTGCGCGCCGAGCGGGCCGAGCGGGACCGCCTGGAGCGTTCCTCGCCCTACCGCCGGGACGGCGCCGGCAGCTTCGACTGACGAAGGACCCCGCCGCCCCCCGCCGGCCGCCTGCAGGGTCCCGCCGCGAACTCGCGAGTGGTGGGGGGCAGGGGGTGTTCCGACCTGCAGAGGGGCCGTTCCAGCACGTCCGGTCAGTCGACCCGGAAGCCGATCTTCACGGCGACCTGGAAGTGGGCGACCGCGCCGTCCACGACCTGACCTCGGATCTCCTGGGCCTCGAACCACTCGATGTTGCGGACGGTCTCCGCGGCCTTGGCGACGGCGTTGCGGATCGCCTCGTCGATGCTGACGGGGCTGCTGCCCACGATCTCGCTCAACCTGTACACGTGGTCGCTCACGGCGCCTCCTGACGTATGCCGGACGGTCCCCCGCACCCTGGCACGGCACCGACCGGCCCGACTACGTACGTAGTTCCCGCGGCCCCGAATACGTCGTCCTGCAGATTTCACGGCAGCGCGATCTGCGGAGCCTTCGAGTCGTTCCCGGACGACCTCGAAGGAGCCCCCGATGACCGTTCTCGCCTACGCCGCAGCCCCCACCGTCCCGACCCCGCGGCGCGCGGACGCGCCGGTCGTGGACCGCCGCCACCTGCAGGCCCTGGCCGCCGGTGACGACGCGGCGTGGCAGACCACGGTCCAGCGGTACGGGGGGCTGCTGCGGTCGGCCGCCCGCGTCGTCCTCCGCAGCGACGCCGACGTCGACGAGGCCGTGCAGCGCACCTGGGTCCTGTTGTTCCGCAACGCCGCGCGGATCGAGGACCCCCGGTGCCTGCCGGGCTGGCTGTCCACCACCGCGCGCCGCGAGGCGCTGGCCGTCCTGCGGGCGCAGCAGCGGGCCGTCCCCAGCGAGGACGTCGCCGACCGCGTCGCCCCGGACGACCGCGACATGGCGACCACGCTCATGGAGGAGGAGCTGCGCCGGGCCCTCGACCGGGCGGTCGAGACGCTGCCGGAGACCCAGCGCCGGATCGTGCGCGCGCTGCTGCGGGAGCCGGAGTCCTACGACGCGCTCAGCGCGGAGCTGGGCATCCCGCGGGGCAGCCTCGGCCCGCTGCGGGGGCGGGCGGTCAAGGCCCTGCGGGCGCAGCTCGAGCCGAGCCTGCGCTGACGGCTACTGCTGGCCGCCGCCCCGCTTCCGCTTCTCGACCACGTGCTGCAGCCCCTCGCGCAGCGCCTGCTCGAGCGTGAGGTCGGGCGTGTCCGCGACCACCTGGCGCAGGTCGTCTGCGAGCTGGTCGTCGATCTCGACCGTCTCCTCCTCGTCGTCGTCACGGTTGAAGAGGGAGAACTTGAACGGCGACATCAAGAGCCTTCCAGGAGAGCGACCGGTGCCTTCGGGGCAACCTTGGCGGCAAGCACCGCGGCTTGTCCACGGTTGCTGACCTGCAGTTTGTGCAGGACACGGGACACGTGGACCCCGACCGTGCGTTCGCTGATGAACAGGGTGCGGGCGATCTGCCGGTTGGTCGCGCCCGTGCCCAGCAGCGCGAGGACCTCGTGCTCCCGGTCGGTGAGCCCGTAGGGCCGCTCCTCGGCCGCCGCGCGGGGCGCGGGTGCCGGCGCCAGCCGCGACCGGGCGAGCAGCGCGTCGATCTCGGCGAGCAGCGGAGCGGCACCGAGCCGCCCGGCGATCTCCCGGGCCGCCGACGCCGCCGCGGAGGCCCGGTCGCGCCGCTTCGCGGCCACCTGGCACTCGGCCTGGCGGAACAGGCAGTACGCCTCCTCCAGGGGGCGGTCCACGGCCCGCCACAGGTCCACCGCCGCCGCCCAGCCCTGGGCCGTGGCCTCGCCGCGCGCCCGGTCGAGCTCGTTGCCGGCCGTGCGGTGGTCGGCCGCGTGGCCGACGTCGTCGTCGGTCGCGGGCGCGAGGACGTCGAGCTGGTCGCTCAGCCACGCGAGCCGGGCGTCGGCGTCGGCGTCGGCGCGGCCCGGCACCGGTCCGCGCCGGTCGGCCTCGTTGCGGCAGCCGATGACCAGCAGCTCCGTCCGGAACGCCGTGTCCTGCGTGTGGGCCAGCCGCTGCAGCGCCTCGACCACGGTCCGGTGCGCGCCGGCCGGATCGCCCTCCCGGGCCAGGAGTGCGGCGGTGACCGTGGCGATGGCCGCGACGACGGTCGGTTCGTCGACGTCCCGCAAGGCGGCAGCCGCCTCCAGGCTGGCCCGCGCACCGGCCGTGTCGCCCGTGGCCAGCCGCAACTCGGCACGCTCCAGGTGCAGGTGCAGGCCCTGCCCGTGCGTCACCCGGCCGTCGAGCAGCTCCGCCAGCACGGCCTCGCAGCGCGCGTACCGGCCGCGCCGCCGCAGCAGGTTCGTGGCGTTGCAGGCCAGGGCGGCGCCCACCGCCAGCTCCAGGCCGTACTCCGGCAGCAGCCCGAGCCCCTCCACCGCGGCGGCGCACGCCTCCGCCGGCATCCCCAGGTACTCGTAGGCGATCATCAGATTGGCGTAGCTGCGGCACAGCACCGCGCGGTCCTCGACGTCCCGGGCGAGCCGCACCCCCTCCCGGAGCACCTCCAGGCCGGTGGCGTCGCCGAGGAAGGTCGCCGCCGCCCCGCGCGTGGTCAGCGCATCGGCGAGGACCGCCCTGGTGCCGTGGTCCCGGGCCGCCGCCACCGACCGGTCGGCGCTGCGGATCGCGTCGTCGAACTCGGCCATGATGAAGGCCCCCCGCGCCTGCGCGCCCCAGACCTGGGCGTGGCAGGCGGTCACCTCGGGGTCGAGGGCCTCGGCCGCCTCGGCGTACGCCTCCCGGCTCCGGCCGGTCTGCCCGGCCTCCCACAGGAAGCAGCCCAGCCGTTCCAGCGCAGTGGCCCGGTCGGCGGCCGGGACGGTGCGGTCGTGCAGGGCCTCCTCCAGGAGGGCGACGGCCGCGTCGTGGTCACCGGCGAGGCGGGCGACACCCGCCGCCTCGAGGGCCAGGTCCAGACCTGCACCGGCGGCCCCGCCGTGCTCCAGGGCCCGCCGGAAGTGCGCCCAGGACTCGGCGTAGGCATTGAGCTTCCGGGTGGCGCGGGCGGCCCGGAGGGCCCACTCGGCGGCCTGGTCGGTGGCGCCGGCGGCCTCCCAGTGGACGCTGACCGCCGTGGCGGTGACGACGTCGTCCGTGGCCCCCGCCGCGAGCGCCCCGGCCGCGCGGGCGTGCAGGTCCCGGCGCTCGAACGGGAGCAGCTGGTCCAGGACCGCGTCGCACATCAGGCTGTGCCGGAAGGCGTAGTCACTCCCCTGGACGACGAGGACGCCGGCCTCCACCGCCTGCCGGACGGCCGCTCCGTAGCGCTCCGGCGGCAGGTCCGACGCGCGGGCGAGGTGCTGGTCGGACACCCACAGCCCGAAGACGGCGGCGACGCGGACGAGCGCGGCCGCCTCGGGTCCGAGCCTGCGGACCCGGGAGAGCAGCATGTCCGTGACGCGCCGGGAGCCGGGATCGCGCACCAGCTCGCCCAGCAGGTACGGATGCCCCTGGGTCTGCTCGAACCAGTGGTCGGCGTCGACCCGCTCGCTGCCGGTCATCGCGGCGACGAGTTGCCGCGTCTCCTCCCGGTCGAGCCGCTGCAGCTCGACGCAGGAGGAGCCCGGGAGCCGGAGCAGCTCGGCGACGGCCTCCACCACCCGGCCCACCGGAGGGCTCTCGTCGTCGCGGAAGGTCAGGATCAGGCTGAGCCCGCGGCGCACGGCGGTGGACGCCAGGTAGACCAGGACGTCGCAGGTGGTCTCGTCGGCCCACTGCACGTCGTCGATCACGAGCGTGGTCGACGTCGGCGACCCGGTGGGGGCCAGGGCGTCGGCCCACCTGCGGATCGCCCGCAGCCGCTGCTCGGCCGACTGCTCGACGTCGTCCGGGGACCCGGGCCAGCCGCCGCGTGCGTCGAAGATCTGCTCCAGGGCGGCGAGCGGCAGCGGCTGGCCGGCCAGCTGGAGGCACGCCCCCTCGACGACCTGGGTGACCGCGCCGGCGCGCTCCGCGGCGACGAGCGAAGACTTCCCGACGCCGGCCTCGCCGCAGACGACGACCACGTGCCCCGGCTCGGCGAACGCCGCGGCGACGGTCGCCCGATGGTGCGCCCGCCCGATGTAGGGGACCGCCACCCCGATCACCCGGACATCCTGCCTCCGGCGACCGGCGGCGTCCAGGCTCTGCGGCCTTCCCCTGACCGGGGGCCGCGCGGACGGCGGAGCCGACGAGGGGACTTGAACCCCTAACCGCCCGATTACAAGTCGGGTGCGCTACCAGTTGCGCCACGTCGGCGGGACATGGGAACAAGTCCCGGGACAAGTCTAGGGACAACGCAGGGGACAACTGCGCGGCAGTGGGTGACGGCGTGCTTCACCTCGTGGCTGTCGGCCCCGCACCGGGTCTCAGGTGACGACCCGATACCAGACGCGGGCACGGAAGATCGGAGACGGCGTCCGCAGTTCCAACGGCACTCACGGTCGAGCAGACCGCCGGCGACGACCCCGCCGCCGCACCAGTACGTCCAGCGAGACTCCGACGATGACGTTGAGCAGGTAGCCCCACAGCGGAGAGCGGCCGCGCATCACGACCAGCCCGGGCGGCACGGACGCGAGCACCGGAGCGCCCAACTGCCAGGTCACGAGGAACCACCCGGCGACCGAGCGCTGTCGGGGCGTACGGCCGTCGGCGCGCTGGAACCGCCTGACCAGAGCGTGCACTCCCGCATTCACCGGCAGCACGACGAAAGGCCCGGTCTGGACGCCGGCGCGGCCGGCGAGCCGACGCACCAACGGCAGCAACCCGAGTGTGAAGCCGGCCAGCAAGTACGACAGGTAGAGCCCCTGGAGGTACTCCGGCCGCCGCACCGACTCGGGCACGTCGCCGGACACCCGCTCCTCCATCGTTCCCTCCGCAGGTCGCGTCACCGCCGCAGCCTGCCCGCTCCGACCACGCGTCCCCCACCAGCGGTGTAGCAACAGATCTTGGTGGCCATGCCCGGCCCGTGCCAGACGAGGGGTTGGACTCGGACGGACAAGGGTGCGCCAGGCTGACGCACCCTTCGACCACCGCCGGGTCACGCAGCGGACCGCGCGTGCGTGATCAGCGACCTCCGTGCCGTGAAGGCGAGCGCGGACCGCTGTTGAGGCGTACGGCTCGTCCCGGCCCCGTCTGCCAGCGCCACCCCATGACCCCGTAGCCACCCAGGACGACGAGGTTGAGCCAGTTGCCCCAGGGCCAGCGCCCCTCGGCCGCCGAGAACACGAGAAAGCAGACCAGGGCTGCGCCGAAGGCGGCGTAGAGCACCACCAGCCACAGCGGGAGCTGCCGGCGTCCGCCTCCCGGTCCTGTCTGCCGCTCAGCCAGCTCCACGACAGCCGCCCGCAGGCGGTCATCCTGCAGCTCCCGGCCCCAGGCGGCAGCACGCTCGACCACGGGCACGTCACTCCGCTGAAGTCCGTGACGCCGCTTCATCTCCAGGGGGACGTACGCGTCCGCCGCCATCCTTGCGCGTCGCCACGACTGACGACCACCGGCCCACCACGCGACCATCGGGACGCCCACGAGTACGAGCACCCCTGCCGCGATCGCGATCACCACGACGAGATCCTGGCCGAGCCCCTTCGTCGTCGGAATCGGTAGGCCCCGCAGTCGCCCGGACGTGTGGCCTGCGTGCAACCACACACCGACCGCGGGCCCGAGCCGAGGCCGGCCGGCGTTCCACGTCACACGGATCCGCGTCCAAGGCCGAAGCCGGCGTGTCCCAGGTCCTGCTCAGGGCATCAGGCGGCGGACCTCGAGAACGCGCAGGTCACTGGCCTCGTTCCCATACGACACGTCGGCGGTGGTCACCGCCATGGCCGCGTCGATCGCAGGCGGCGCATCAGGCCGCGTCGCTCCCCGCCGCCTGGTCCCCTTCGGCGGAGGCGCCGCGGATGTAGGCGGAGGGGTCGCTCCCCGGCGCCGGCCCGGCGGCGAGCCAGGTGGCGAAGCCGGCCGGGTCCCGCCGCTCCAGCTCGTCGAGCGTCTCCGCACGGCGGCGCACCAGCGCCTGGCGTTCGGCGGCACTGAGCCGCCCGCCGAGGGCGGCGGAGGTGCGCAGCCACTCCCGGCCCAGCGCCGCGGTCGGCAGGCCCGGCACCGGCGACGTCCGCTCCGCCGTCGTCGGCCGGCTGCCCTCCGCCGCAGCCCCGGGCAGGAAGAGCACCTCCCTGCCGGCGGGTGAGGGCGCCGGGTCCGCCGACCGCCCGGGCCACCGCGGCCCCGACCGGGCGACGCGGACGGCGAGCCAGGCGAGCGCACCGATCGCCCCGGTCAGCAGGGCCAGCACTCCCCCGGCCAGCACCGTCAGCCCGATCAGGGCCAGCAGCAGCGCGACCGTCCAGGCGCCGGCCTGCACCGCCGGGCTCACGACCGGATGCCGCTCCCTCCCGGTCCCGTCCCGGGCCATGCCCACGACGACGGCCGCGGCGAGCACCCCGGCCACGGCGACGGAGATCAGCCCCGGCGCCCGCATCCCCAGTCCTCCGACGACGGCGAGCAGTCCTACGCACAGTGCGCCGCCCCAGCGGAGCAACCGGATCAGGGGACGGCGGTGGGGCACGGTGGGCCTCCTGGGCGACGCCGGACAGGGCCCTCCCCGTACCCGTCGAACGCTCCGCATGCACACGGCGACCCGGGGTCTTCCCACCGTCCGCCGGGCGGAGGATCCTCGGGGTCGGGACGGAACCGGCTGATCCCCCGGAGGTACACCGTGACGACCTCGACCCCCCTCGCCCCGCAGGAGCGGCCCCGTCCGGCGGCCGCGGAGGACGACACGACCCGCGCGGTGCTCGTCGGTGTGGACGGCTCGGAGTGCGGGCTGGAGGCCGTCCGCTGGGCGGTGCACGAGGCCGCCCTGCAGGGTGCACCGCTGCGGATCCTGCACGCCGCTCCCTACCTCGGCCCGGCCGGCCCCGGCGGCGCCCCACCGCCGGAGCTGCACCGGGCGCGGCGCATCACGGCCACCGCCTACACCGTGGCGCGGCACACCGACACGACCGTCCAGGCGGACACCGAGGTCGTGCCCGGGAAGCCGACCGACGTGCTGCTCCAGGCGGCGCCGGCGGCCCGGCTCCTCGTCCTCGGCAGCGCGGCGACCGGTTCGGCCGACGAGCTGGTCCTCGCGTCGGTCGCCGGCCGTGTCGCCGCCCGGTCCCCGCGGCCGGTCGTCGTGGTGCCCCGGCACCGGCCCGGCGACGCCGGGGACCGCCCCGTCGTCGCCGTGCTCGGCATCGGTGACCGGGAGGACGACGAGGCGGTGGCGGCGTTCGCGGCCGGTGCAGCCGTGCGCCGGGGGCTCGGCCTGACGGTGCTGCAGACCCGCTCCCCGAAGCGGACCGTGCCGGCCGGCTGGGCCGACGACGAGGCGGAGTGGCGGCGGCGGTACCCGGAGCTGCCCGTCACCCGCGCCGAGCTCCCCGCGCCGCACGCCGAGCAGCTCCTCGGCGCCACCTGCCCGGCCCCGCTGCTGGTGATGAGCGCCGGCACCGGCAGCCTGCTGCACCGCACCCTGGACGGCCGCCACCGGTGGCTGCTCCGGCACGGCACCTCCCCGATGGCGCTGGTGCCGCCCGTCCACCGCCCGGGCCAGGAACCGCGCGAGGAGATCGTCGCGCTCGGCTGAGCCCCCCGGGCACGGCCGGTCCGCGGGGCCGGCCCGGCATGATCGCGTGCCGTGGGTGCCTCCGTGGTCGAGCTCGGCCCCCGGCTCGCCGTCGTCCTGGTCGCCCTGACCGCGCTGGCGGCGGTCGCCGGACGGCTCTCGGGCCTCGGGCAGGACCGCCCGGTGGTCGTCGCGGCGGTGCGGGCCGCGGTGCAGCTGGCCGCCGTCTCGGCCGTCCTGGTCGCCGTCGTCGGCTCGCTGTGGCTCTCCGCCACCTTCGTCCTGCTGATGCTCGTCGTCGCCTCGGCGACCTCGGCGGGACGGATCACCGGGAAGGGGCTGCGGGACGGGCGTCCGGCCGACCGGCTCCTGGCGGCCGCCCCGATCCTCGCCGGGACGGCGCCGGTCGTCGGACTGGTCCTGGCCAGCGGGGCGGTACCCCTGCGCGGCGAGGCGGTCATCCCTATCGCCGGCATCGTCATCGGTGGGGCGATGACGGCGACGTCCCTGGCCGGACGACGGCTGCGCGACGAGCTGACCGACCGGCGCGGCGAGGTCGAGGCAGCCCTCGCCCTCGGCCTCCTCCGGCGGGACGCGGTGCTGATGATCGCCCGGCCGGCCGGGGCGACGGCGCTCATTCCACCGCTGGACCAGACCCGCACCGTCGGGCTGGTCACCCTCCCGGGCGCGTTCGTCGGCGTCCTGCTCGGCGGCGGCAGCCCGCTGCAGGCCGGCGCCGCCCAGCTGCTCGTGCTCGTGGGCCTGCTGGCCGCCGAGGTCCTCGCCGTCTGGACGGTCACCGAGTTGGTCGCCCGAGGAGCCCTGCTCGACGCGGTACCGAATTGACCCGTTCAGGAATCTCACAGCCGGTCCACAGCGCTGAACAAGAGCGTGCGCCCACAGTGGAGCCATCGCAGCCGAACGGGCTGCTCGCGAGGAGGACAGCGACGTGACTGAGCAGGGACACCGCCCGGTGCCGGGCACCGATCCGGTGGCCGGACCGCCCACCGGCGACGAGGAGAACCGCACCGCGACGGCGCAGTTCCCCTCGTACGGGTACGGCTCGACCGGCTCGCCGTGGGCGCCGCCGAACGCCACGGCCCCGCAGCCGGCCCCGCAGCCGCCCTCCTACCCCGGCTACGGCGGGCACCCGACCCCGCCCGCGACCGAGACGCCCGCCGCAGCCGCCCCCGCGGCCGCGCGCACCGGCCGCCTCCGGATCGGGCTCGCCGGCCTGGTCGCCGGTGCGCTCATCGGTGGCGGCGCGGGCGCGGGCGTCGCCGTGCTGGCCGACGACCCGGCGGCGACCTCCGGGACGGGCTCCGCCGCCCAGACCGTCGTCATCGAGAACCCGGAGAGCGCCACCACCGCCACGGCGGTCGCCGCCAAGGCAGCGGCGAGCGTCGTGACCGTGTACGTGTCGGGCAGTTCCGGGTCCGGCAGCGGCTCCGGCGTCGTCCTCACCGCAGACGGCTACGCCCTCACGAACAACCACGTCGTCGCCGGAGGGGGGAACGGCAGCGCGGTGCAGGTGCGGACCTCCGACGGCACCCTCTACGACGCCGAGATCGTCGGCACCGACCCGGCCTCCGACCTCGCCGTCCTGCGGCTGGACGGCGCCGACGACCTGACCCCGGCCACGTTCGCCGACTCCGACGACGTCCAGGTCGGCGACATCGCGGTCGCCATCGGCGCGCCGCTCGGGCTGACGAACACCGTCACCGACGGCATCATCAGCGCCACCGACCGGGCCGTGGCCACCGGCTCGACCCAGGACGACGCCACCGTGCTCGACGCGCTGCAGACCGACGCCGCCATCAACCCCGGCAACTCCGGGGGTGCGCTGGTGAACGGCGCCGGTGAGGTGATCGGGATCAACACCGCGATCGCGACCGTCGCCTCGGGCGTGCCGGGGTCGCAGTCGCAGGCCGGCAACATCGGGGTCGGGTTCGCCATCCCGAGCAACACCGCCGAGCGCATCGCCCGGGAGATCATCGAGACCGGTTCGGCGACCCGTGCCTTCCTGGGCGTCACCGCGCGCAACGCCTCGGACGGCCGGAACGCCGAGGTCGGCACCGGTGCGGAGATCAACTCCGTCGAGCCGGACAGCGCCGCCGCGGATGCCGGGCTGCGGCCCGGGGACGTGGTCACCGCCGTCGGCGACCGCCCGGTGACCAGTTCGACCGAGCTCACCGCGGCGATCCGCAGCCACGCCCCGGGCGAGACGGTGGAGCTGACCCTCCGCAGCGGCGGCGAGGAGCGGACCGTCGAGGTGGCGCTCGGCTCCACCGGCTGAGCGGACGGCCCCCTTGCAGGGGCCCGCGCCGCGAGCCTGCGAGCGGCGAGGGGGGCAAGGGGGTCCTTTAACTAGGCTGCTGCGGGTGCCGGCTTCCGTGACCGCCCCCCTCGCGGGCTCCCTGGACGACCCCGCCAAGGCCCGGGACCTGGCCCGCATGAAGCGGCTGGCGACCGGCCTGTTCCTGGCCGCGGCCGCCGTCTTCCTCGCCTGCGTCCTGCTGGGCGAGGACGCCGGCGCCTGGGTGGGATACGTGCGCGCCACCGCCGAGGCCTCGATGGTCGGCGCCCTGGCCGACTGGTTCGCCGTGACCGCGCTGTTCCGCCACCCGCTGCGGCTGCCGATCCCGCACACGGCGATCATCCCGCGCAAGAAGGACCAGATCGGCGAGAGCCTGGGCGCCTTCGTGCAGGAGAACTTCCTGACCCGGGCCGTGGTGGAGGAGAAGCTCACCACCGTCGACGTCCCCGGGCGGCTGGGGGACTTCCTCGGCGCCCCCGGCCGCCCCGAGCGCCTGGCCGGTGACGCCTCTGCCGTGCTCACGGCGCTCACCTCGCTGCTGCGCGACGAGGACCTGGAGCCGGCGGTGGCGGCCCTGGTCGACCGGAAGCTGCACGAGACCCCCGCCGCCCCGGTGCTGGCCCGCGTCCTGGAGCTCGTCGTCGAGGGCGACCGGCACCAGGAGGTCCTGTCGGCCGCGCTGCGGCTGCTGGCCCGGTTCCTGCACGACAACCGGCTGGTCTTCCGCGCGCAGTTGGGCGACGCCTCCCCCGCCTGGGTGCCCGACTGGGTCGACGACCGCGTGTTCGACCGGGTGTTCGCCGGGCTGCAGGGCTTCCTCGAGGAGGTGGGCGACGACCCGCGGCACGAGCTGCGCCGCTCCTACGACGCGCGGCTGCGCGCCTACGTCCACGCCCTCCGGACCGACGACGACACCGCCGCCCGCGTCGAGGAGCTGAAGAAGGAGCTGCTCGAGCACCCGGCGGTGCGCACCTGGTCGGGCTCGCTGTGGCGGAACGCGAAGAACGCCGTCCTGACCGCCGCCGCCGACCCGGAGTCGGAGCTGCGCGCCCGGATCGCCGGCCTGATCGGTGACGGCGCCCGCCTGTTGCGGACCGACCAGACGGTGCGTGAGCTCGTGCAGCGGCACGCCCACCGGATCGCCGGGGCCCTGGTCGAGCGGTTCTCCGGCGATCTGGCGGAGCTGGTCAGCAGCACCGTCGCGCGCTGGGACACCGAGGAGACCAGCCGGCGGATCGAGCTCCAGGTCGGCCGCGACCTGCAGTGGATCCGGGTCAACGGCACCGTCGTCGGCGGCCTCGCCGGCCTGGTGATCTACACGGTCGCGCAGCTGCTGTCGTGACGAGCGGGCCCGGCGGGTCCGTGAGGGCCCGACCCGGCCTCCGGGGGGCACGCGGGGATCAGCCCACCTGATCGTGGAGCGTCCTCCCTCACCGCCCACCGTGAGGGAGGACGCTCGATGATCAGGTCAGCTGATCATCGAGCGGCGGGCCGCGGCGGCGGCGTAGAGCGCGATGCCGGCCGCCACGCTCACGTTGAGGGACTCGGTGTCGCGGTCGATCGGGATGCGGACGACGACGTCGCACCGCTCGCGCACCAGGCGCGACAGCCCGGTGCCCTCGGCGCCGACGACGAGCGCCACGGGGTCGGCGAAGCCGTCGAACTCGTGCAGGTCGACGTCCCCGTCCCCCGCCAGGCCCACGGTCATCAGCCCGGCATCCTGGTAGGAGCCGAGCGCGCGGGCGAGGTTGACCGCCCGGGCCACCGGGATGCGGGCCGCCGCCCCGGCGCTGGTGCGCCACGCCGACGCGGTCATCCCCACCGCGCGGCGCTGCGGGACGACGACGCCGTGGGCGTCGAAGGCGGCCGCGGACCGGACGACGGCACCGAGGTTGCGCGGGTCGGTGACGCCGTCCAGCGCGACGATCAGCGGCGGCCGCCCGGAGTCGGCGGCCAGGTCCACCAGGTCCTCGGGATGGGCGTAGTCGTAGGGCGGCACCTGCAGCCCGATGCCCTGGTGCAGGGCGCCCTGCGACATCCGGTCGAACTCGGCCTTGCCCACCTCGAGCAGCGGCAGCCCCCGGTCGGCGGCCAGGGCCAGCGCCTCGGCGATGCGCTCGTCCGTGCCGCGCTGGTTGTCACCGGTGACGACGTACAGCGCGGTGGCGGGGATGCGGGCGCGCAGCGCCTCGACGACCGGGTTGCGGCCGAGGAGGAGCTCCGGCTGCTCCTCGGCCTTGGCGCGGGCACGGGCGCGGTCGGCCCGCTGCCGCTGCTCGGCGGCCGCCTTCCGCTGGGCCGGGTGACCGGGCCGCGCCTCGGCCGGCGGGGTCGCGCCCCGGCCGGCGAGCGAGCGGCGGTTCTTGCCACCGGTACCGGCGGTCGCCCGCTTCTTGCCTGCGCCGTCGCTGCGGCCTCGGCGCTGGCTGTTGCCGGCCATCAGCGGCTCAGCTCCCATCGGGGTCCATCGGGGGTGTCCTCGACGGAGACGCCGAGGGTGGAGAGCTGGTCGCGGATCGCGTCAGCGGCGGCGAAGTCCTTGCGGGCCCGCGCGGCCTGCCGCTGCTCCAGCGCCAGGGAGACGAGGCCGCCGGTGACCTGCGCCAGCCGCCCGTCGTCACCACCGGCCGACCAGCGCGGGTCGAGCGGGTCCAGGCCGAGCACGCCGAGCATGGCGCGCACCGACCCGAGCGTGCCGGCGGTCGCGCTGTCGTCGCCGTCGGCCAGCGCCGTGTTGCCCTCGCGGACCGTCTCGTGGATCGCGGCGACGGCCGCGGGCGTCCCGAGGTCGTCGTCCAGGGCGTTGGTGAAGTCGGCGCAGAGCACCGGCGACCCGGCATCCGAGCCCACCCGCTCGGCGGCCCGCCGCACGAAGGACTCGATCCGCCGGAACGCCACGCCCGCCTCGGCCAGCGCCTCGTCGGTGAACTCGATGGTCGACCGGTAGTGCGGCGCGACCAGGTAGTAGCGCAGCTCGATGGGGCGCACCCGCTGCACGACCTCGTCGACGAGCGCGGTGTTGCCCAGCGACTTGCTCATCTTCTCGCCGCCCAGGGTGACCCAGCCGTTGTGCAGCCAGTACTGGGCGAACCCGTCGCCGGCGGCCCGCGACTGGGCCTGCTCGTTCTCGTGGTGCGGGAAGCGCAGGTCCAGGCCGCCGCCGTGGATGTCGAACTCGGGGCCCAGGTAGCGCTCGGCCATGGCCGAGCACTCCAGGTGCCAGCCCGGGCGGCCGCGACCCCAGGGGGTCGGCCACGAGGCGGTCCCCGGCTCGTCGGCCTTCGCCGCCTTCCACAGCGCGAAGTCGCGCGGGTCGCGCTTGCGCTCGTCGGTCTCGGTGTCCGCGGCCGGCTCGAGGGCGTCCAGCTTCTGGCCGGTCAGCTCGCCGTACCCGGCGAAGGACCGGACGTCGAAGTAGACGTCGCCGTCCACCGCGTAGGCGTGCCCGCGCTCGACCAGGCGCTCGATCAGCGCCACCATGTCGGGGATGTGGCCGGTCGCGCGCGGCTCGTAGGTCGGCGGCAGGACGCCGAGGACGTCGTAGGCGCGGGTGCAGGCGAGCTCGTTCTCGTACGCCCAGGCCCACCACGGGACGTCGTGGGCCGCGGCCTTGGCCAGGATCTTGTCGTCGATGTCGGTGACGTTCCGGACGAACGTGACGTCGAACCCGCGGGCGTCCAGCCAGCGGCGCAGCACGTCGAAGACGAGCGCGGCGCGGACGTGGCCGACGTGCGGCGGGCCCTGGACGGTGAGACCGCAGACGTAGAGCGACGCCCGACCGGCACGCAGGGGCGTGAAGTCGCGGACCGCGCGTGCGGCCGTGTCGTACAGGCGGAGGCTCACTGAGCGGAGTTTACGGAGCGAGGCATCATTACTGCCGGGAGTCTACGGAGTCCCGACGGGCGCTTCCGCCTCCGGAGCGGTCCCCTCCCCCGTCCGGACCACCAGCGCGGTCGCGACGGCGGCGCGGCCCTCACCCCGCCCGGTCAGGCCGAGTCCGTCGGTGGTGGTCGCCGCGAGGCTGACCGGCGCCCCGAGCGCGGCCGACAGCACGGCCTCGGCCTCCTGCCGCCGGGGCCCCAGCTTCGGGGTGTTCGCGACCAGCTGGACCGACGCGTTGCCGATCTCCCAGCCCAGCGCCGTGACCACGTCGCGCACGTACTCCAGGACGGCGACGCCCGCGGCCCCCGCCCAGCGGGGGTCGTCGGTGCCCAGCAGGCCGCCGATGTCGCCGAGGCCGGCGGCGGACAGGACGGCGTCGGTGAGGGCATGGGCGACCACGTCGCCGTCGGAGTGCCCGGCGCAGCCGTACACGTCCGGCCACTCCAGCCCGGCCAGCCGGCAGGGCCGCCCGGCCACGACGGGGTGGACGTCGGTGCCGATGCCGACGCGCGGCAGCGGGGTCACCGGCGCACCCGCGCTTCCGCCGTCTCGAGGTCGTGGGCGACGGTGACCTTGGCGGCCCGCTCGTCGCCGGGGACCGTGGTGACCGGGATGCCCGCGGCCCGGACGACGGCTGCGTCGTCGGTGAGGTCCGCGTCGGGACCCAGCGCGGCGTAGGCGGCGGCCAGGATGGCGCGGTCGAACCCCTGGGGCGTCTGGACGCGACGCAGGTGTGCCCGCGCGGGGGCGTCGGTGATCACGCCCGCATCGTCCACCACCACCGTGGTGTCGACGACCGGCAGCGTCGGGACGACGGCGGGCTGCCCATCCGCCAGGGCGGCGAGCACCCGGGCGACGACGTCGGGCGGGGTCAGGGGGCGGGCGGCGTCGTGCACCAGGACGACGTCGGCGTCGGCGCTCGCCGCGGCCAGGCCGGCCCGGACCGACGCGGTCCGGGAAGCGCCGCCGTCGACCAGCCGGACGTCGGGGGGCAGGACGGCGGCGAAAGCATCCCGCCGCCCCGGTGGCACGGTGACCACGATCTCGGCCACCCCGCCGGCCCGCAGTGCGTCGACCGACCAGGCGACGAGTGGCCGGCCGGCCAGCGGCACGAGCGCCTTCGGCAGGTCCGAGCCCAGACGCAGACCACTCCCGGCCGCTGCGACGATGCCGACAGCGTGCACGGGAGTGGTCAGGATGGTGCGGGAGAGCTCGGCTCGCGCCGGGCTCAGCTGGCGAGGACCTCGTCGAGGAGGACCTCGGCCTTGTCCTCGTTGGTGCCCTCGGCGAGCGCGAGCTCGCTGACCAGGATCTGACGCGCCTTGGAGAGCATCCGCTTCTCGCCGGCGGAGAGCCCGCGGTCCTTGTCGCGGCGCCAGAGGTCGCGCACGACCTCGGCGACCTTGTTCACGTCACCCGAGGCCAGCTTCTCGAGGTTGGCCTTGTAGCGGCGCGACCAGTTGGTCGGCTCCTCGGTGTGCGGTGCGCGCAGGACCTCGAAGACCTTGTCCAGGCCCTCCTGGCCGACGACGTCGCGCACGCCGACGATCTCTGCGTTGTCGGCCGGAACGCGCACGGTGAGGTCGCCCTGGGCGACCTTCAGCACGAGGTAGGCCTTCTCGACGCCCTTGATGGTCCGCTGCTCGATCGCCTCGATCAGTGCGGCACCGTGATGCGGATAGACGACGGTCTCGCCGACAGTGAAGCCCATGTGGATGTGACCCCTTTCGCTGTCCCCAGGTTACCACGGCAGACTGACCAACGGATCGGGATCGAGCAGTAAATCTGCAGGTCAGCGCGCCGGTGACGTGGTCGAGAGGGGTTGACAGAGCGTGGTCGATGTGCCTCCGCGGCGCCGCGCGGTGGCCGCGCGGGTGGGTGCGCTGGCCGCCGCCACCCACGCCGGGCCGACCGTCGCCGTCACCACCGTGGCCACCCTGCTGGCCGTGGCCGCGGGGGTGCCCGCCGGCCGGGTGGTCCTGCTCTCCGCCGCCGTTCTCGCTGGTCAGGCTTCCATCGGGTGGAGCAACGACTGGCTGGACGCCGACCGCGACCGCGCCGTGGCACGGGCCGACAAACCCGTCGTCCAGGGAGCGGTGGCGCCCTCGCTGCTGCGCTCGGCGGCGCTCGGTGCGGCCACCCTCGCCGTCGTCCTGTCCCTGCTCCTCGGCCTCGTGCCGGGAGTGCTGCTGCTCGTGCTGGTGGCCAGCGGCTGGGCTTACAACGCCGGCCTGAAGCGGACGGCTGCCTCCGCCGTCCCCTACGTGACCGGCTTCGGCGCACTCCCCGCCGGGGTGGTCGCCGCCGCCCCGGGCGCGCCGGCCGCACCCTGGTGGCTGGTCGCGGCCGGTGGCGCGCTCGGGGCCGCGGCGCACCTCGCCAACGTCGCGCCGGACCTCGAGGACGACCTCGCCACCGGCGTGCGCGGGCTCCCCCACCGGCTCGGCGCGCAGGCCTCGGCGGTCACGGGCGCGCTGCTCCTGGGGGCGGCGTCGCTGGTCCTCGTCCTCGGCCCCGAGGGGCCGACGACGACCACCGGCTGGATCGTGGTCGTCCTGGCGGTGCCCGCGGTGGTCGTGGCGGCGCTGGCGGGCACCGCACGGTTCCGCCGGCTGGCCTTCCCCGCGGTCATGCTCCTGACGGTGCTCGACGTGGCGCTGCTCGTCGCGGGCGGCGCCTCGCTGGTCTGAGGGTGGCCGGCCGGTCGCCGGCCACCCTCGGCCGGTCAGCCGCGGCCGTTGCCCCCGCCGTTGCCCCCGGCGTTCCCGCCGCCGCCGTTGCTGTTGCCGCCACCGCCACCATTGGCGTTGCGGCCGCCGTCGGTGGTGCCGGCCCCGGCCGCACCGCCGTTGCCCCGGCCCCCGCCCCGCTGGGTCGCCGCCGTCGGCCCGGCGGCCGGGCTCTCGGGGACGGCCTCGGGAGCCGGGGCCGTTCCCGGGTCGGCCAGATCGGCACCGTCGAGGCCGAGGGCGTCGACGTCCACCCCCTCGGCCGCCAGGTCCTCGAGGTCCATGCCCTTGGCGCGGGCGCGGGCGCTGACGAGCTCACCGAAGCGGACGCCCAGCGCCTCCGCGACGTCGTGCTTCGTGCCGGCGCTGACCCACGCGCCGAAGGAGGGATAGGCGTCCGGTCCCTCGTCCGCCCACACCTGGGCCTCGGAGGCGGCGTCCACGGCGGGCGTCTCGTCGTCGGACTCCACCACGGCCGGGTCCTCGGCGAGCGGCTCCTCGACCGCGGGCTCCTCGACCGGGTCGGCCTCCTCGCTCCCGGGGAGCTCGAAGGGCGTCACCGTCTCCACGGCGGCCGCGACGGTGTCCTGCACGGGGTCCGGGAGGACGCCGACGGCCCCGGCGCCGGTCACCACGACGAGGGCGACCCCGGCGCCGGTGGCCGCCTGGGCGACGGCGCCGGCCGAGAGGAACTTGGCGAAGAGAACGGGAAGGATCATGGCGGTGCGTCTCCGGATCCGGGGGGCGCCGAGCGACGTCGGGCTCCCGGTCGATCGGGCCGTCCGGGTGGACGGGCTCGGCTGGTCGGTGAGAAGACCGGTGGCCAGCAACTCGGCCAGTGCCGCGTTCGGGCGTCCCGGCCGGGTCGCCGTCGCCCTGACCGCGCCCGCGAAGGCCGCCAGTTCGGCGCCCTCCTCGGGCACGGGCCGGCCGACGAGGTAGGCCTCGAAGGCCTCCTCGACGTCGCGGTCGTCGGCTGCAGTGGTCATCTCACCTCCGTCATCGCCGGGCGGCCGCAGAAGGGTGCGCGGCCACCCCCACCCGTTCGGAGGAAGTCGCGAGTTCCTCCCGGAGGGCGCGCAGGCCGCGGCGCTGCAGCGCCTTCACCGACGCCACCGAGCGGCCGATGACCTGGCCGACCTGCTCCACGGTCAGGTCGCCGAGCACGCGCAGGAGCACGACGGTGCGCTGGTCGTCCGGCAGCAGGGCGCACAGCCGGTGGACGCCCTGCGCCCCCAGCTGCAGGAACGCGTCGTCCTCGACGTCGCCCCCGACGTGCCGGTCGAGCGCGGCGTCGTCGTCCGCGGTCCGGGGGCGCCGGCTGCGCCGGCGCCAGTCGTCCACCAGCCGCCGGTGGGCGATGGTGAAGACCCACGCCCGGAGAGCGTCCTCGTCGCCGCGGAAGCCCCCCAGCCCGGTGAACACCCCCAGGAAGGTCTCGCTGGCGAGGTCGTCCGGTTCGACGGCCCCGTGCAGCCGCAGGTAACCGGTCACCGCCGGCGACAGGTCCCGGTAGAGGGCCTCGAACGCCCAGGGGGCGCCGGCCTGCGCCGCGGCCAGGACGTCGTCGAAGGGCAGACCGGTCGCCATCGATCCCCTCTCCGCCCGGCAGTGCTCCCTCTCCTCATCGGTAGCCCGACCGCCCGGCTGGACGTCGCTCCCCCGGACGGGCGACTCGCGGGGCACGCACCTTCCCTCCGGGCGGAGCACCAGGGGCGCCCGTTAGGCTCCGGTCGACCCGCGTCACCGATCCCCCGGTGCCCGGACCGGTCTTTGCTGGAGGTCGACGGCTGTGAACCGCGCGCTGCGCGCCGCCACTGCGGGCGTGCTGCTTCTGTCCCCCGTCGCGCTCTCGGCGTGCAGCGCGGGGCAGGTGACCCAGACCGCCACGCAGGAGCGCGACAAGGTGGGCGCGATGGCGCAGATCGGCGACATCACCCTGCGCGCGGCCGAGCTGGAGACCCCGCGCGGCGGCAGCTACGACGCCGGGGACGACGCCGAGCTCACCCTCGCGCTGGTCAACGGCGGCCAGGACGACGACACCCTGGTCGCGGTCGACGGCGAGGGCTTCGGGGACGTCGAGATCGAGGGCCCCGGGAGCTCCGACGAGATCGAGATCGCGGCGGGCCAGACGGTGTTCGTCGGCGAGGACGACGCCTCGATCAGGCTCACCGACCTCGACGACCCGCTCATCACCGGGCAGTTCCTCGAGCTCACCCTGACCTTCGAGAACGCCGGCGAGGTGACGCTGCCGGTGACGGTGTCGACGCCGGACGACGTCCAGGACCGTGGCGAGACCTTCGACTTCCACCACGAGGAAGAGGGCGGGGAGGAAGGCGCCGAGGAGGCCGCGCGCGAGCGCGAGTCCGCCGGCGAGTAGTCCTCTCCACGTCGCCCTCCCGGGAACCGTCACACCCCGCGGTTAGCGTCGTGGCGTGCCGCCCGCAGGAGTGAAGTCCGCCCGCCCCGCCCACCGCTGCACCGAGTGCGGCTACGCCTCGGCCAAGTGGGTGGGTCGCTGTCCCGAGTGCCAGGCCTGGGGGACGATCCAGGAGTTCGGCGCCCCCGCCGCCGCCCTGCGCGCGGTGTCGGCCGGCCCGGTCACCGCCCCCGCCCGTCCGATCGCGCAGGTGGAGCTCGCCGGCGCCCAGGCGGTGCCCACCGGCATCGCCGAGTTCGACCGGGTCCTGGGCGGTGGCCTGGTCCCCGGCGCCGTCCTGCTCGTCGCCGGTGAGCCGGGCGTCGGCAAGTCCACCCTGCTCCTGGAGGTCGCGCACCGGGTCGCGGAGCGCAACGGGCCCGCGCTGGTGGTCTCCGGGGAGGAGTCGGCCGGGCAGGTGCGGCTGCGCGCCGAGCGGATCGGCGCGCTGCACGAGCGGCTCTACCTGGCCGCCGAGACCGAGCTGTCCGCGGTGCTGGCGCACATCGAGCAGGTGCAGCCCACGCTGCTGATCCTCGACAGCGTGCAGACCGTCCGGTCGCCCGGCGACGGCACCGACGGCGGGGCGACCCAGGTCCGGGCGGTGGCGAGCGCGCTCACCGCCGTGTCCAAGAGCCGCGGCATGACGACGATCCTGGTCGGCCACGTCACCAAGGACGGCGCGATCGCCGGGCCCCGCACGCTGGAGCACCTGGTCGACGTGGTGGTCTCCTTCGACGGCGAGCGGCACTCCACGCTGCGGCTGGTGCGCGCGGTCAAGAACCGGTTCGGCCCGGCCGACGAGATCGGCTGCTTCGAGATCGGCGATGCCGGCGTCGTCGGGGTGCCCGACCCGTCGGCGCTGTTCGTCTCCCGCCGCACGGCACCGGTCCCCGGCAGCTGCGTCACGGTCACCATGGAGGGCAGCCGCCCCCTGCTGGCCGAGGTGCAGGCGCTCGTCGCCGGAACCGGCGGTGGCGGCTCGCCGCGCCGCGCCGTCAGCGGGCTCGACGCCCAGCGGGTCGCGATGGTCAACGCGGTCGTCGAGCGCCGCGGCGGGGTCAAGCTCGCCGAGGCCGACGTCTTCACCGCCTCCGTGGGCGGCGTCCGGATCGCCGAGCCGGCGGCCGACCTCGCGCTGGCGCTGGCCATCGCCTCGGCCGCGAAGGACCGCGCGCTGCCCGAGGGGATGGTCGCCCTCGGGGAGGTCGGGCTCTCCGGGGAGATCCGGCGGGTCGGCGGTGCCGGCCGGCGCCTGGCCGAGGCCGCGCGCCAGGGGTACACGACCGCGCTGGTCCCCGTGGACGCCGGCACGGCGCCCCCGGGCATGCGGCTGATCGAGGTCCCCGATCTGGGGGCAGCCTTCCACCGCCTGTTCTAGCTCTCTAGAGTCTCGTTAGGCGCCGGCACCGATCCCGCGGGGGACCCGAGCGGAACTCCGCGCGGTGCCGGACACGTAGACTCGGCCCCCGCACCACTCGACCGTCAGGAGCGTTCGTGCCCACCGAGGTGGATCCCGAGGTCGCGTTGCGCGAACTCCTCGGCCGCATCGCCCCCGGAACCGCGCTCCGCGACGGGCTGGAGCGCATCCTGGCCGGCCGCACCGGCGCCCTGATCGTGCTCGGCTACGACCGCGTGGTGGAGTCGCTGTGCACCGGCGGCTTCGCCCTGGACGTCGCGCTGTCGGCCACCCGGCTGCGCGAACTGGCCAAGATGGACGGCGCGGTGATCGTCTCCTACGACGGCACCCGCATCGTGCGGGCCGGCGTGCACCTGATGCCCGACCCGACCATCCCCACCGAGGAGTCCGGCACCCGGCACCGGACCGCCGAGCGGGTGGCCCTCCAGACGGGCTTCCCGGTGATCTCGGTGAGCCAGTCGATGCACATCATCAGCGTCTACGTCGCCGGCCGCCGCTACACCCTCGAGCACCCGACGACGATCCTGGCCCGCGCCAACCAGGCCCTGGCGGCCCTGGAGCGGTACAAGCTGCGCCTCGACGAGGTGGCGAGCACGCTCTCCGCGCTGGAGATCGAGGACCTCGTCACCGTCCGCGACGCGATGAGCGTGAGCCAGCGGCTGGAGATGGTCCGGCGCATCGCCGACGAGATCGAGGGCTTCGTCGTCGAGCTCGGCACCGACGGCCGGCTGCTGGCCCTCCAGCTCGACGAGATGCTCGCCGGGGTCGAGGAGGACCGCGGGCTGCTGGTGCGCGACTACCTGCCCAGCGGCGGCCGCCGCCCCCGGACGATCGACCAGGTCCTCGTCGACCTCCGCGCCCTGACGGCGACCGAGCTCCTGGACCTGTCCGCCGTCGCCCGCTGCTACGGCCTGCCCACCTCGCCGGATGCCCTCGACTCCCCCGTCAGCCCGCGGGGCTACCGCCTGCTCAACCGGGTCCCCCGGCTGCCCTCGGGGATCATCGACCGGCTGGTGGAGCACTTCGGCGGCCTCCAGAAGCTCCTGGCCGCCACCATCGAGGACCTGCTGTCGGTCGAGGGCGTCGGCGAGGCGCGCGCCCGGGGGATCCGCGAAGGACTCTCCCGGCTGGCCGAGACCTCGATCCTCGACCGCTACAGCTGAACGAGGGTGATCGGGGCGTCCGGTGACACCTCGGTGTCCAGCCGCGCCCGCAGGACGTAGGGCCCCGGCGCCGGGTTCCCGCGCGGGACGGTGCACGTCGGCTCGCTGGTGAGCCCGCCCCAGACGAGCGGGATGCTCACCACCTCCCCGGGCGCCAGCGTGCGGGCGTCGCTGCTGGCCTCCGGGAAGCAGTCGTTGCTCCCCCACACCCGGTTGCCCGCCGCGTCCAGCATCACGATCTCCTGCAGCCCCTTGTCGAGCGCGCGCACGCAGGGCACCGCCGAGACGTTCGCGACGGCCAGCTCGAAGGTCGGCTTGCTGCCGACGGGCACCTCCGCCGGCGCCCGCACCTCGAGGGTGATCATGTCGTCGGTGCAGGGCCCCCCGGCCAGCGGTTCAGGGGGCGCCTCCGGCGGTGCGGCCTGCGTCACCGCGACCGGAGGCGGGTCGGGGGTAGCGACGGCGGTCACTGACGGCACGACCCGCGCCAGCGCGGGCTCGGGCACCGGCTCGGTCCGGTCCGCGGCCGCCGCGCCCGTTCCGTCGCGGCCGGACAGGAGCGCGACGCCCAGCCAGGCCAGCCCGCCGAGCAGGGCCAGGAGGACGACCAGCACCACGATCCGCCGCCGCCAGTAGACGCGCGCGGGGAGCCGGCCGACGGGGTGCCACACCCGGCGAACGGTAGTCGGCGCCGTCAGGCCGCACCGGGTCGGCACGCCGCTCCCCGGGGACGGCAGACTGGTCCCCCGTGACCAGCACCCCGTCGGCCCCCGCGGCGGCCGGGGAGGCGATCGTCGACTGGTACGCCACCGCCGCCCGTGACCTGCCCTGGCGCCGGCCCGGGGTCGACGCGTGGGCGGTGCTGGTCAGCGAGGTCATGCTGCAGCAGACGCCGGTCGCGCGGGTGGAGCCGGTGTGGCGGGACTGGATGGCGCGATGGCCCACGCCGGCCGCGCTGGCCGCCGTCCCGCCGGCGGACGTCATCCGCGCCTGGGGGAAGCTGGGCTACCCGAGGCGGGCGCTGCGGCTGCGCGAGGCCGCGATCGCGCTGGTCGACCGGCACGGCGGCGTCGTCCCGCCCGACGTGGCGGCGCTGGAGGCCCTCCCGGGCGTCGGGACCTACACCGCCCGCGCGGTGGCCTGCTTCGGTTACGGGCAGCCCCAGCCGGTGGTGGACACCAACGTCCGCCGGGTCGTCGCGCGGCTCGTCCACGGGCGGGCCGAGGCGGGGAACGCCCGCGCCGCCGACCTTCCCGACGTCGCCTCGCTGACACCGCCGGACCCCGGCCGGGCGGTGCGCTTCTCGGTGGCGGTGATGGAGCTGGGCGCGCTGGTCTGCGTGGCCCGCTCCCCCCGCTGCGCGGCGTGCCCGGTCCGCGACCGGTGCGCGTGGCGGCTGGCGGGGGCGCCGGCGCACGACGGCCCGGCCCGGCGGGTGCAGCGGTTCACCGGTACCGACCGGCAGGTCCGCGGCCGGCTGCTCGACGTGCTGCGGGCGGCGGACGAACCGGTGGACGCCGCGGCCCTCGAGCCCGCCTGGGACGACGCCGTCCAGCGGAGCCGCTGCCTGGACTCGCTGCTCACCGACGGCCTGGTCGAGCAGACCCCCGACGGCCTCTTCCGCCTCCCCCTCGGGGATCAGGGGACCTGATCATCGGGCGTCCTCCCCCACGGTGTGCGGTGAGGGAGGACGCTCCACGATCAGGGAGGCTGATCGTGGAGGGGGCCCGGGGACGACGAAGGGGCCGCCCCCACCGTGTGGTGGGAGCGGCCCCTGTCGCGGCCCGTTCGGATGGCTCACCCCGGGCGTGCGAGGGGTGAGCCCTGAACGGGGCCTCCTGCTACTCGGCCGCTGCCGCGGGCCCCTCGTCGTCACCCTCGGCGCCCGAGAGGGCCACCGGCGGGGTGTCGGGCAGGTCGATCGGCTTGGCCTCGCCGCGGAAGGTGAACTTCGCGTCGGTGCCCTCGCCCTCGACGTCCACCACGATGATCTGACCAGCGGTCAGCTCGCCGTAGAGGATCTTCTCCGACAGCGCGTCCTCGATCTCGCGCTGGATGGTCCGGCGCAGCGGCCGGGCACCGAGCACCGGGTCGAAGCCGCGATGGGCCAGCAGCTTCTTCGCGGCCGGGGTGATCTCCAGCGCCATGTCCTTGTTCGCCAGCTGGGTCTCCACGCGGGACACCATGAGGTCGACGATGTTGACGATCTCGTCCTCGGTCAGCTGGTGGAACACGACGATGTCGTCGATGCGGTTGAGGAACTCCGGCCGGAAGTGCTGCTTGAGCTCCTCGTTGACCTTGAGCTTCATCCGCTCGTAGTTGCTCTGGGTGTCGTTCCCGACCTGGAAGCCCAGACCCACGGCCTTCGAGATGTCCCGCGTACCGAGGTTGGTCGTGAGGATCAGGATCGTGTTCTTGAAGTCCACGATCCGGCCCTGGCCATCGGTGAGCCGGCCGTCCTCGAGAACCTGCAGCAGCGTGTTGAACACGTCGGCGTGCGCCTTCTCGATCTCGTCGAAGAGGACCACCGAGAACGGCTTGCGCCGCACCTTCTCGGTCAGCTGGCCACCCTCGTCGTACCCGACGTAACCGGGAGGGGCACCGACGAGACGGGACACCGTGAAGCGGTCGTGGAACTCACCCATGTCGATCTGGATCAGCGCGTCGTCCTCACCGAACAGGAACTGCGCCAGCGCCTTCGCCAGCTCCGTCTTACCGACACCCGAGGGGCCGGCGAAGATGAAGGAACCACCGGGACGGCGCGGGTCCTTGAGGCCCGCCCGCGTACGCCGAATGGCCTGGCTGACGCTCTTGATGGCCTCTTCCTGGCCGATGATCCGCTTGTGGAGCTCGTCCTCCATGCGGAGCAGACGCGTGGTCTCCTCCTCGGTGAGCTTGAAGACGGGGATGCCGGTCCAGTTGGCCAGCACCTCGGCGATCTGCTCGTCGTCGACCTCGGCGACGACGTCCATGTCGCCGGCCTTCCACTGCTTCTCGCGCTCGGACTTCTCCGCCAGCAGGGTCTTCTCCGTGTCGCGCAGCGACGCGGCCTTCTCGAAGTCCTGCGCGTCGATCGCCGACTCCTTCTCGCGGCGGATGCCGGCGATCCGGTCGTCGAACTCGCGCAGGTCCGGCGGGGCGGTCATCCGCTTGATCCGCATCCGGGCCCCGGCCTCGTCGATCAGGTCGATCGCCTTGTCCGGGAGGAAGCGGTCGGAGATGTACCGGTCGGCCAGCGTCGCCGCCGCCACCAGCGCGGAGTCGGTGATGCTGATCCGGTGGTGCGCCTCGTAGCGGTCGCGCAGGCCCTTGAGGATCTCGATGGTGTGCTGCAGCGTCGGCTCGCCCACCTGGATGGGCTGGAACCGGCGCTCGAGAGCGGCGTCCTTCTCCAGGTGCTTGCGGTACTCGTCGAGCGTGGTGGCGCCGATCGTCTGCAGCTCACCGCGGGCCAGCATGGGCTTGAGGATGCTGGCGGCGTCGATCGCGCCCTCCGCGGCACCGGCACCGACGAGGGTGTGGATCTCGTCGATGAACAGGATGATGTCGCCGCGGGTGCGGATCTCCTTGAGCACCTTCTTGAGGCGCTCCTCGAAGTCACCGCGGTAGCGGGAACCGGCGACGAGCGCGCCGAGGTCCAGGGTGTAGAGCTGCTTGTCCTTGAGCGTCTCGGGCACCTCGCCCTTGACGATCGCCTGGGCGAGGCCCTCGACGACGGCGGTCTTGCCGACGCCGGGCTCGCCGATGAGGACCGGGTTGTTCTTGGTCCGCCGCGACAGGACCTGCATGACCCGCTCGATCTCCTTGGCCCGCCCGATGACCGGGTCGAGCTTGGAGTCGCGGGCGGCCTGCGTCAGGTTGCGGCCGAACTGGTCGAGCACCAGCGAGGTGGACGGGGTGCCCTCGGCGGGGCCACCGGCCGCGGCCGGCTCCTTGCCCTGGTAGCCCGAGAGCAGCTGGATGACCTGCTGGCGGACGCGGTTGAGGTCGGCGCCGAGCTTCACCAGGACCTGGGCGGCGACGCCCTCGCCCTCGCGGATCAGGCCGAGCAGGATGTGCTCGGTGCCGATGTAGTTGTGGCCGAGCTGCAGGGCCTCGCGCAGCGAGAGCTCCAGCACCTTCTTGGCCCGCGGGGTGAAGGGGATGTGACCGGACGGGGCCTGCTGGCCCTGCCCGATGATCTCCTCGACCTGCTGGCGGACGCCCTCGAGGGAGATGCCCAGGGACTCCAGCGCCTTGGCAGCGACGCCTTCGCCCTCGTGGATCAGGCCCAGGAGGATGTGCTCGGTGCCGATGTAGTTGTGGTTGAGCATCCGGGCCTCTTCCTGGGCCAGGACAACAACGCGGCGGGCTCGGTCGGTGAACCGTTCGAACATCTGCTGCTTCTCCTTCGACCGGCTGGTCCGGCACTGCCCTTCCCTGGTCTGGGGAAGGAGCACCCGACATCCGTCGGCGCTGGGGGCACCGGTCTTTCCACTGTAGTCGCGGACCACGCCGTCCTGTCGTGAGTGCACGGGGACGGTGGGTGGCTGTCCGGTCCAACCGATGGTGGACGACGGGTGTTCCGGGCCGGTTACGCCGTCAGCGGACGCGCCGATCGGCCCAGGTGGAGGCGCCGCGACGCCGGGCGCACGGGCACGGGGACGACGACGGCCCGGTCCCCATACCGGGAACCGGGCCGTTCGGCGCGCAGACACGCGCGGGCGCCCCAGACGTCACACGGGTGACGCGATGGAGCGGCCCCGTCCAGAGGCTCGCCCTGAGCGTGCGAAGGGTGAGGAGGACGGGCGGAAGGACCTCGCGCCTCTCAGCCCTCGCAAGCTCGGGCCGAGCCTCCGCACAAGGCCTCAGTGCGCGGCCTCGTAGGCCTCGACGACGCTGGCCGGGATGCGGCCGCGGTCGCTGACGGCGTGACCGTTCTTGCGGGCCCAGTCGCGGATGGCACCGGCCTGCTCGCGGTCCATCCGGCCGCCGGTGGAACGGCCGCGGCCGCTCCCGGTCGCGCGGGTGCCGCGGCCCACCTTGCGGGCGGCCGAGACGTAGCGGGAGAAGGCGTCGCGCATCTCCTGGGCGTTCTTCTCCGCCAGGTCGATCTCGTAGGAGGTGCCGTCGAGGGAGAAGCTCACCGTCTCGTCGGCCGGCAGGTTCTCGTCGAGGTCATCGCTCAGGATGACCTGAACCTTGCGCGCCATTCGTGTTCCTCACTTTTCACCGCGACCCGAAGGCCTGACGTCAATTGTCGCCGGGACGACGACGCGCGCCATTACATCACACCCGAGTGCCATTATGCACAGACGGCGGCGTGCGCGAGGAAAGGGAAACTGCCCAGGCTCGTTCCAGGCGCCCCTATTACTGCGCAGAAATAGGCCTGACCAGCGGGAAGAGGATGGTCTCGCGGATTCCCAGACCGGTGAGCGTCATCATCAACCGGTCCATCCCCATACCCATACCGCCCGTCGGGGGCATGCCGTACTCCAGCGCCTCGAGGAAATCCTCGTCGAGCGCCATCGCCTCGGGATCGCCGGCGGCGGCCAGCGCCGCCTGGGCGGTGAACCGCTCGCGCTGCACCACCGGGTCGACCAGCTCCGAGTACGCGGTGGCCCGCTCGATCCCCCCGATGTAGAGGTCCCACTTCTCGGCGACCCCGGGCCGGCTGCGGTGCGCCCGGGTCAGCGGCGAGGTGTCCAGCGGGTAGTCGACGACGAAGGTGGGCGCCTCCAGCGTGTCCTGGACCAGCGCCTCGAAGAGCTCCTCGACCACCTTTCCGGGCAGCCACGCGGGATCCACCCCGACGTCGTGCCGGGCGGCTATCGCCCGGAGCGTCTCCACCGGCGTCTCGGGGGTGACGGTCTCGCCCACGGCGTCGGACACCACGTCGTAGAGCGGCACCTGCGGCCACTCGCCCGAGAGGTCGATCTCGGTGCCGTCGTGGTGCCGGGCGACGTGGTCACCGAAGAGCGCGGCGCAGCATTCCTGGATCAGTTCGCGGGTGAGCGTCGCCATCACCTGGTAGTCCGCATAGGCCTGATAGGTCTCCAGCATCGCGAACTCCGGGGAGTGCGAGCTGTCGGCGCCCTCGTTGCGGAAGTTCCGGTTGATCTCGAAGACCCGGTCCAGGCCGCCCACGATGCACCGCTTGAGGAACAACTCGGGCGCAATGCGCAGATAGAGGTCGAGGTCGAAGGCGTTCATGTGCGTCCGGAACGGCCGCGCCGCGGCGCCGCCGTGCACCGTCTGCAGCATCGGTGTCTCGACCTCGAGATATCCGCGGGCCCCCAGCCCGGCGCGCAGCGTGGACATCACGGTGGCCCGCTGGCGGACGGTGCGCCGGGCCTCGTCGCGCACGATCAGGTCGACGTAGCGGCGGCGGACCCGCAGCTCCTCGCTCATCGGCTTGTGCGCCACCGGCAGCGGCCGGAGCGCCTTCGACGTCAGCTGCCACGCGTCGGCGAAGACCGACAGCTCCCCACGGCGCGACGTGCCGACCTCGCCGGTGACCAGCACGTGGTCACCCAGGTCGACGTCGGCCTTCCAGGCCGCCAGGGCGTCCTCGCCCACCCGGTCGCGGGAGAGCATCACCTGCAGCTCGGCGTCGCCCTCGCGCAGGGTGGCGAAGCAGAGCTTCCCGGTGTTGCGGGAGAAGATGACCCGGCCGGTGACGCCGACGACCTCACCGGTCATCGTGTCCGGCTCGAGATCGGGGTGCGCGGCGCGGACGGCGTCCAGCGTCGTCGTGCGCGGCACCGTCACCGGGTACGGGTCGACACCGCTCTCCCGGAGCCGGTCGAGCTTGGCCCGCCGGACCCGCATCTGCTCGGGAAGTTCGTCGTCCGGTGGCCCAGGGGGTTGCTCGCTCACGGTTCTCCTTGCTGGCGCTCGTCGATCCGTTCGCGAGCACTGCTCTGTCCATTGGCCGGGCTCGCACGCTCCCCCGGGCAGCACGGAGCCTACGGGGGGCTGACGAGCGACTACCGGGCCTGCTGCCGTTCGAAGGCCAGCCGCAGGCCGTGCACGGTGAGGTCCGGCTCGCGCTCGCCGACCGAGCGGCAGCTGTCGACGACCAGCGGGGCGAGCCCGCCGGTGGCCACCACGACCGGGGCGGCGCCGAACTGGCCGACGATCTCCGCGGCGATCCGGGCCACCAGCCCGTCCACCAGGCCGGCGAACCCGAGCACCAGGCCCGACTGGAGCGCGGCGACGGTGTTCTTCCCGATGGCCTGGGGCGGGACGGTGAGCTCGACCGACCGCAGCTGGGCCGCGCGGGTGGCCAGCGCCTCCAGGCTGACCTCCACACCGGGCGCCAGGGCTCCGCCGAGGAACTGCCCGTCGGGCCCCACGGCGTCGACGTTGGTCGACGTCCCGAAGTCCACGACCACGACCGGACGGCCGCGGCCGTCCGGCCAGCGGCCGAACAGCTCGTGCGCGGCCAGGGCCGTCACCACGCGGTCGGCGCCGACCTCGCGCGGGTTGTCCACGTGCAGCGGGACGCCGGTGCGCACGCCGGGGCCGATGAGCACGACCGGCACCTCGAGGGAGTCCAGCAGCTGGCGCAGCGCCGGCTGCAGGGCCGGGACCGTGGAGCAGGCGGCCACCCCGGTGACCTCGGTGTCGCGCAGCAGCCCGCGCCAGAGCATCCGCAGCTCGTCCGACGTCGCGCGCGGCGACGTGGTGACGCGCCAGCAGCTGACCCGCTCCGCCCCGTCGAAGGTGGCCAGGACGGTCTGGCTGTTGCCGACGTCAACGGTGAGCAGCACGGCTCACCGGATCGGTACGCCGAGTGGAAGGACCTCGTCCCCCCCTCCGCTCGCACGCTCGCGAGGGAACCCGGGACGAGGCCGGAAGTCGGAAGCTGTCGACGGGCTGCGCCGCTGGTCCTCGGCGCCGGGCACGGGGGCCGACGGGTCGGCGCCCAGCTCGACGACGCGGTTCGCGGCGTCGACGTGCACCACCTTGGGGAGGTAGCTCTTGGCCTCGGTCTCGTCCATGACGCCGTAGCTGATCAGGATGACCATGTCGCCGGGGTGCACGAGGTGGGCGGCCGCACCGTTGATCCCGATGACGCCGGTCCCCCGCTCGCCCGGGATCACGTAGGTCTCCAGCCGCGCGCCGTTGGTGATGTCGACGATCGCCACCTGCTCGCCGGGCAGCAGGTCGGCGGCGTCGAGCAGGTCCTCGTCGACCGTCACCGAGCCCACGTAGTGCAGGTCGGCCTGGGTGACCGTGGCGCGGTGGATCTTGGACTTGAGCATCGTGCGCATCATCGGGTCTCTCCCAGCTGGATCGCGATGTTGTCGAGGAGTCGGGTCGAGCCGGCGCGGACCGCGACCAGCAGGCGGGCGGTGCCCGCGTCAGGTGCCGGCCCCAGATCGGTATCGGTGAGTTCGAGGTAGTCCTGGAGCAGTTCCGGCCGCTCGGCGAGCACGGCGCCGGCGGCGGCCAGGACCGCGTCGGCACCCTCCGGCGCGGCGGCGGCTCCGGCGCGCAGGGCGGCCGAGATCGTGGCCGCGGCCGCCCGCTGCTCCGGGTCGAGGTAGCGGTTGCGGCTGGACAGCGCCAGGCCGTCGTCCTCGCGGACCGTGGGCACCCCGACCACCTCGACCGGCAGCGCCAGTTCCCGGGTCATCGCCCGGATCAGCGTGAGCTGCTGGTAGTCCTTCTCGCCGAAGAGCGCGAGATCGGGCCGGACCAGGCCGAACAGCTTGGCGACGACGGTGAGGACGCCGGCGAAGTGCCCCGGGCGGACGGCGCCCTCGAGGACCGACCCCAGCGGGCCCGGGTCGACGGTCACGCCCACCGCGCCGGGCGGATAGACCTCCTCGACGGGCGGGTGGAAGACGACGTCGGCGCCCTCCTCGGCCAGCGCCGCCAGGTCGGCGTCCCAGGTGCGCGGGTAGCGGTCGAAGTCCTCGCCGGGGCCGAACTGGGTCGGGTTGACGAAGACCGAGACGACGACGGTGGCCGCGCGCCCGCGGGCGGCGCGCACCAGGGCGCGGTGCCCCTCGTGCAGGGCGCCCATGGTCGGGACGAGCGCGACCGGCGCGGGCAGGTGGGCGAGCAGCCGGCGGAGGTCTGCGGCGGTCTCGACGACGGCAGGTGCCATGACGGCGGTCACCGCGAGCCCGCCGTGTCCTCGTCGTGCGCCGTCTGCAGCAGGTCCAGGAGGGGGGCGCCCTCGTGCCGCTTCAGCCGGCCGGCGGCCAGCGCGCGCTCGGTGGTCCGCCGCGCCATGGCCACGTAGGCCCCGACCGCGTCCGGCGCCCGCTCGGCGAGGGTCTCCAGGTGGTCGCGGACCGTGCCGACGTCCCCGCGGCTGACCGGGCCGGTGAGCCCGCGGTCGCCCCGGCGGAGCCCGTTGTCGAGCGCGGCGGTGAGCAGCGGCCCGAGCACGCGGGCCGGGTCGCCGACTCCCGCCGTCCGCAGCAGGTCGGCCGCCTCGGCGACGAGGGTGACCAGGTGGTTGGCACCGGTGACCAGGGCTGCGTGGTAGAGCCGCCGGTCCTCCTCGGCGACGAAGAAGGGCTCTCCGCCCATCTCCAGCACGAGGGTCTCGGCGACCGCCCGGTACTCCGGGCGGCTGGTGACGCCGAACGGGGCACCCACCAGCCGGTCGGCGTCCTCGGGGGCGCCGGAGAAGGTCATGGCGGGGTGCAGGGCCAGCGGGAGGACCCCGGCCTGCTCCGCGGGGGCCAGCACGGCGAGCCCGTGGGCACCGGAGGTGTGGAAGGCCAGCTGCCCCGGTCGCCAGGCGCCGGTCTCGGCCAGACCGGAGACCAGGCCGCCGAGGATGTCGTCCGGCACGGCCAGCACGACCAGGTCGGAGGCGGCGACCACCTCGTCGGCCGGCACGAGCGGGACGCCGGGCAGCGAGCGGGCGGCGCGCTCGGCGGAGGCGGTGGACAGGCCGGAGGCGGCGACGACGTCGTGGCCGGCGGCGGTGAGCGCCGCGCCGAGCACGGAGCCGACGCGCCCGGCGCCGATGACGCCCACGCGGAGGCGGGCCGGGGCTGCGGCGGCCGGCGGCAGGCCGGCGCGACTGTTCCTGCGGGCAGCAGGCATCGGTGCACCCTCTCGTTCCAGTCCCTGACGGGTACCGGACGTCTGTGGCCTCCTCCGTTGGAGGCCGCTCGGGGTCGTGCGGGTGGTGCGGCGTGCGGGTCGTGCCGGCGGCGCCGCTCCGCTGCAACCGGATGTGTCGCGCAGGTGGACCGCCGAAGGCGAGTCTGTGTCCGGTCGGAGGCCGCCCGCAACGTCTGACGGCTGTGTCCTGCCTCACCCCCGCCCCCGGACCACCCGGAGGGGTGGCATGCCCGCCCCCTAGCGTGGGCGGCCCGGCAGACGGAGAACAGGCAGACGGAGAACAGGAGTACGGCGTGGGCACGATGGACGGACGGACGGCGCTGGTGACCGGTGGGAGCCGGGGCATCGGGCTGGCGATCGCGCAGAGCCTGGTCGCCCGGGGGGCGCGGGTCGTGGTCACCGCGCGCAAGCCCGAGGCGCTCGCCGAGGCGGTCGCGGCGCTGGGCGGGCCGGAGGTCGCCGTCGCGGTGGCCGGCCACGCCGGCGATCCCCACCACCGGGCCGAGGCGGTGCGCACGGCCGTCGAGACCTTCGGCAGCCTGGACATGCTGGTCGGCAACGTCGGGGTGAACCCCGTCTACGGCCCGATGGTCGATCTCGAGCTCGACGCCTTCCGCAAGATCCTCGACACCAACGTCGTCTCCTCGCTCGGGCTGGTGCAGGAGGCGTGGCGGGCGTGGATGGCCGAGCACGGCGGATCGGTGCTGTTCGTGGCGTCGGTCGCCGGGCTCCGGTCGTCGGAGAACATCGGCGCCTACGGCGTCAGCAAGGCGGCGGTGATCAACCTGACCACCCAGCTGGCGGTCGAACTGGGGCCGACGGTGCGGGTGAACGCGGTGGCGCCGGCCGTGGTGAAGACCCGCTTCGCCGGCGCCCTGTACGAGGGCCGCGAGGAGGAGGTGGCCGCCGAGTACCCGGCCGGCCGGCTCGGCGTCCCCGCGGACGTGGGCGAGGCAGCGGCCTACCTGCTGGGCGAGGGTGCCGGCTGGGTCACCGGGCAGACCCTGGTGCTCGACGGCGGGCGGCTCTCGCGCGGGCGGTGACGCTCAGCCGTTCCCCAGCACCCGGGCGAGGACGTCGTCGGACTCGTCGTCGTCGCGGTAGCGGCGCCGGCGCCGTCCCCCGGTCGCGGGGCTGACGCCGTTCTCGGCCAGGATGTCGGCCAGCCGCTTCTCCTGCGCGGGCGGCGGGCCGGCCGGCGGTTCCGCGGGGACGGCGACGCGGTAGCCGCCGCGGTCGTCGATCCGGACCGGCGGGTCGGCCCGGACGGCCGGGCGCTGGGTGGTCCGCGCGACGGCCGGGTCCCCGACCGGCTCGTCACCACGGCGCCGACGCGGCGGCACCTCGGGGCGGGACGACGTCGGCTCGGCGTCGATCATCGACCGGGCGGCGAGCCACTCCAGCGGTGAGGGCAGCGGCTCGGGCGTCGACGCCGGGGGCACCGGGGCGGGCCGGTTCCCGGCGGCGGGAGCCGCCAGCGGGAAGGACGTCGTCGGCGGTGCGGCGTCGTGGCGGGTGTTCTCGGCGGTGTCGTGCGCGGTCGCCGACCACAGCGGCGTGTCCTCGTCCAGAGGGGCGGGGGCCCAGCGGTGCTCGGCCGGGCCGGACCACGCCTCCGGCGGGCGCACCGGCTCCCATGCGGAGGTCGCGGGCGGCTCCCACGAGGACGTCGCGGGCGACTCCCACGCCGAGGCCGCGGGCGTTTCCCGCGACGGCGACGGCAGTGACCCCCACGCCGAGGTCCCCGGCGCCTCCCGGGCGCGGTCGGGCCCGGATTCCCAGCTCGGCCGCCAGGACGGCGCCGGCACCGGCCGGGCCACCGGCGGGACGGGCAGGGGCGGCAGCGGCGGACGGACGGTGCGCTCGACGCGCACCTGCTCGAACTGGCGGGTCTCCCGTGGCTCGTCGAGCCGGACGGCCGGCCAGCCGCCGGTCAGCTCCCGCGGCGGCGACTCCTCGTTCCACCGGCCCGCGTCGAGCGCCCGCCCGGGCGCGTCCTGCACGTCGGAGGTCAGCCGGCTGGCCTGGGTGCGCATGACGATCCGCTCGACCAGCATCTCGCTGGACAGCTGCTCGGTGAGCTCCTGGCGCAGCCGGCCCATGTCGTCGCGCAGCTCGGCCAGCTGGCCCAGCTCCTGACGCAGTCCGGTCAGCGCCGCGACGTCGTCCCGCAGGGCGGCGACCCGGGCCACCTCGTCGCGCAGGGCCGACAGCGCGGCGAGGTCGGTGCGCAGCCCGGCGACCCGGGCGACCTCGTCGCGCAGGCCGGTCAGGCCGGCGAGTTCGTGGCGCAGCGCGTCCAGCTCCGCCCGCATCGACTCCTGCGCCTCGCGGCGGAGCTCCGCCTCGAGCTCCAGCTCGTGCTCGCGGCGGCCGGCCGCCTCGAGGTCGAGCTCGTGCTCGTATGCCTGGCGGAGCCGGTCCTCCCGGGCCCGCGCCGCCGCACGGTCGGCCGACCGCGAGGACGCCGCGACCGTGGCGAGGACGAACGCCCAGGCCACACCCACGACCGCCAGCCTGAGGACCTGCGGGTTGTCGGTGAGGAAGACCGCGAGCGTCGCGGCCAGCGCGAGCACGAACCCGCCGGCCTGGAGCAGGATCCGGCGCGGGGGGACACCGGTGCGCGCAGCGACGTCGTCCTCGCGCAGCGGCATGGCCCCAGCGTAGCGGCGGAACGCGCCGTCCTCCGGGCAGAAATCACCCGCCGTGACCGAGCTGTCGCCGACGTCTGCTGCGACAGTGGCGCGGTGACCCTCACCCTGCTCGGATGGCGCCGCCAGGTGACCGCGCTGTATGCCACCGCACGGTCGGCCGCCGATCCGGAGACCGGCTGGCGGACCTGGCGCGACGGCCGCGACGAGCTGTTCGCCACCCACCCGGACTCACCCCTCGACGAGGCGGCTCGGGCGTCGTTCCGCGGCCTCCCCTACGCCGGATACGACCCGGCGCTGCGGTTCGAGGCGACGCTGGAGCCGGCGCCCCCGGTCCGGCTGGAGGTCCCGACGGCCGCCGACGGCACCGTGCTGCTCGACCGGATCGGCACCGTCGGGCTGGGGGACGTCGGCCGCGTCGACGTCTGGTGGCTGGGCGGCTACGGCGGCGGCGTGTTCCTGCCCCTGCGCGACGGGACGGCCGGGGAGAGCACCTACGGCGGCGGCCGCTACCTGCTCGACACCGTGAAGGGCGCCGATCTGGGTGGGGACGGTGCCCGGCTGGTGGTCGACCTCAACTTCGCCTACCACCCGTCGTGCACCTACGACCCGCGCTGGTCCTGCCCCCTTGCGCCCGACGGCAACCGGGTCGCGACGCCGGTCGCCGCCGGGGAGCAGCTGCCCCCCGGTGGCTGGTACGGCTGACCCCCTCGGCGGCCCCGGCCACGATCAGGTGACCTGATCGTGGCGCGTCCTCCCCCACGGTGTGCGGTGAGGGAAGACGCGCCCCGGTGCGGGAGGACGCCGGTCAGCGACGGCGAGGCGTGGGTCGAGCCTCCGGACGTGGGGACGCGCGATCAGCCCTGGGCGAGGGCGCCGTCGGAGCTGAACACCAGGCCGATGGAGACCTCGCCCTGCTGGATGGCGGCCTTGGTCAGCGGCCCGCCGGCGTCGTACTCCTGGAAGCTCGCGAAGTCCAGACCGTAGGTCTCCTCGAGGCCGGGCTGGCAGGCCGGGCGGGTCGGGCACTCGCCGGGCCCGCCGAGGATGAGCGACCCGTCGCCGCAGGCGTCGGCCAGCTCGGAGAGGGTCGAGACGCCCAGCTCGTCGGCGAACTCCTGGGTGACGGCGAAGGCGTTCTGGTCGGCCGCCTCGGCCGGCTCGCCGAACACCAGCCCGTAGCCCTCGGCCAGCGGCTGCAGCGCCTCCACCGTGGCGTCCACGTCGCCGGACGCGACCTCGGTGGCGTCGTCGCCCTCGATGAACTCGGTGACGGTGGCGAGGTACTCGGGGAACGCCTGGATCTCACCGCGCTGCAGCGCCGGCAGGTACAGCTCGCGGTTGCCCGCCGTCTGCACGCTGGCGTCGAAGCCGGCCGCGGTCAGGACGTCGGCGTAGATCGTGGCCAGGACCTGCGACTCGGTGAAGTCCGCGGCGCCGACGACGACCGGACCGCTCCCGCCACTGACCTCGGCGGCCAGGCCCTGCTCCTCGACGTAGCCGGCGGCGACCTCGTCGACCGCCTGGCGCTCGACGTCGACGGCGGCGTTCATCTCGATCAGGTCCTCCGTGGTGAGCACCTCCGAGACCGCGTTCAGCGACTCGAGCAGCGCCGGGTTGGCCTGCGCCGCCGCCGCGTTGACCGCCGGGATGATGTTGTCCGCGTTCTGCAGCTGCTGGTCGTCCTCGAGGACGACGAGCTGGTCGCCGGGAACGGGGGCGCAGGCCTCGCCCGCCGCCTCGGTGCCGCCGCCGTCGCCACCACCGCCGGTGCCGGAGGAACCGGACTCACCGCAGGCCGCGGTGAGGGCCGCGGCCATGGTCAGGGGAACGATGTACCGGGTGCGTGCGCGCATGGCCCCGCCTTCTGTGTCCCGTGGCCACTCCGTCGCGGCCACGCGTGTCTGGCGGGAGGACTCCCGCGTCCTCATCGAACCGCTCCGTTGCGTGCAACGCAATCGAGATCGTGGTCCGCCGACATCCGTTACCGACGTGTGATCAGAGCGGGACACCGGAGGACGTCGGCTCGGGCACCGGCGTCCGCCGCCGGGCCCGGAGGAAGGGCAGCCGCTTCTCCCCCGGGGTCAGCGCCCACGACGCGGTGACCAGGAGCAGCTCGGTCAGCACGGCGAGGGCGGCCACCAGGATCGCACCGGCGACGACGGCGCCGTAGTCCTGCTGGCGGAACCCCAGGGTGATGATGCTGCCCAGCCCGCCGCCGGCCACCAGGGCGGCGAGGGTGGCCGTGGCCACCACCTGGACGGCGGCGGTGCGCACCCCGGTCATCAGCAGCGGGGCGGCCAGCGGCAGCTCCACCCGCGTCGCCACCTGCCGCCCGGACAGGCCCATCCCCCGGGCGGCCTCGACGACGTCCCGGTCGACCCCGCGGAACCCCACGTAGGTGTTGGTGAGGATCGGGGGGACGGCGAAGACGCCGAGCGCGATGGTCGTCGCCGTCGGGCCGAAGCCGATCGGGGTGACCGCGAAGACGGTGAGCAGCGCCAGCGTGGGCACGGCGCGGGAGACGTTCGACAGCGCCACGGTGAACCCGCCGCCGCGGCCGGTGTGCCCGAGCAGGGCGCCGACCGGGAGGGCCACCACCATGGCGGCCAGGACCGCGAGCACCGAGATCCGGAGGTGCTCGGCGAGCAGATCGAGGATGCCGCCGGACCGGGTCCAGTTGAACGGGTCGTTGAGGTAGACGACCGCATCACCGAGCCGGTTCACGCCCGCGTCCCCCGCGACCAGGGGGTGAGCACCCGCTCGGCCCCGGCCAGCAGCAGGTCCGCGAGGAGGGCGAGCAGCACGCAGCCCACGGCGCCGGTGACGATCTGCGCGCGGTAGAAGTTCGCGGCGAACCCACCGGTGATCAGCTGGCCGAGCCCGCCGTGGCCGACGATGACCCCGACGGTGACCAGCGCGACCGTCGACACGGTGGCGATCCGGATCCCGGCCATGAACGCCGGCAGCGCCAGCGGCAGCTCCACCTGCCAGAAGAGCCGGGCCGGGCCGTACCCCATGCCCCGCGCCGCCTCGCGCACGTCGGCGGGCACGGCCTGCAGGCCGGCGAGGAAGTTCCGGACCAGGATGACCAGCGAGTACAGGACCAGGCCGACGAGCACGGTGGTCGCGGTGATGCCGGTGATCGGCGCGACGAAGGCGAACATCGCCAGCGACGGGATCGTGTACACCAGCGTGGACAGGCCCAGGACCGGTCCGGCGAGCCACCGGCTGCGGCGCGCCAGGAGAGCCAGTGGCAGCGCGATGAGCGCACCGAGGACGACGGCGCCGATCGTCAGCCTGACGTGCTCGCCCAGGTAGCCCACAATGGTGTCCCAGTTGGACGTCACGTAGGACAGGTCGAACCACGGGTTCGGCGCCGCATCGGCCGCAAGCACGTCAGCGGTCACCGCGTTCAGCATCGAGCGCGTACCAGGAAGGCCACCTCGTGGACGCTACTTCGTCGCCGCCCTCCCCCGCAGCTCCCGGCGGTGCGGAGGAGATCCGGCTCGAGGGGGTGAGCAAGGTCTACGCCGACGGCACGGTCGGCGTGGCCGAGCTGGACCTGACCATCGCCGCCGGGGAGCTCACCGTCCTGGTCGGCCCGTCGGGGTGCGGGAAGACGACCACGATGAAGATGATCAACCGGATCATCGAGCCGTCGACGGGGCGGATCCTGATGGGCGGCGAGGACGTCACGCGGGTCGACCCGGTCCGGCTGCGCCGGCGGATCGGCTACGTCATCCAGAACGTCGGGCTCTTCCCGCACCAGACCGTGCGGGTCAACGTGGGGACCGTGCCGCGGCTGCTCGGCTGGGACAAGCGCCGCATCCGCGACCGCGTCGACGAGCTGCTCGACGTCGTCGGGCTGGACCCCGCCGTCCACGGCGACCGCTATCCGCACCAGCTCTCCGGCGGTCAGCGGCAGCGGGCGGGCGTCGCCCGGGCCCTGGCCGCCGATCCGGGCGTCCTGCTCATGGACGAGCCGTTCTCGGCCGTGGACCCGATCGTCCGGGAGCGGCTGCAGTCGGAGTTCCTGCGGCTGCAGGAGCAGGTCCGCAAGACCATCGTGTTCGTCACCCACGACATCGAGGAGGCCGTCCGCCTCGGTGACCGGATCGCGGTGATGAGCGAGGGCGGCCACGTCGAGCAGTTCGACTCCCCCGCCGACCTCCTGGGCAGGCCGGCGACCCCGTTCGTGGCCGACTTCGTCGGCGCCGACCGCGGGCTGAAGCGGCTGGCCGTCACCGGCATCGACGTCGCCGACCTGGAGCACCCACCGGTCGTCCGGGTCGACGACGGGCTCGACGCGGCGCGCACCGTACTGGCCCGGGAGAGCGCACGCTGGGCCGTCGTCCTCGACGACCGGGGGACGCTGCACGGGTGGCTGTCGGCCGACCGTGCCGCCGGCAGCGGGACCGTGCGCGACGCGGGGAAGCGGATGGAGGCCTGGGTGCCGGTCGGGTCCTCGCTGAAGACGGCGTTCTCGACGATGCTCCAGCACGAGGCCGGCTGGGTGGCGGTCCTCGACGGGGACCGGTTCCTCGGGGTGCTGACGCCGGAGTCGCTGCACGCCGCCCTGCGCCGCTCCGTGGGAGGGGCGGTGCCCGAGACCGCCGGAGCCGCCCAGGTCTAGGCGCTGACCCCCGGGGCGGGGTCGTCGTCGGCCGACCCCGGCGGGACCCGGCACACGGACTCCAGCCACAGGGCGGCCACCACCAGGGCCCCGGAGCTGACGATGCCGAGCACGGCGGCGAGGGTGTCCCCGCCGGCGGCCTGCAGCCGGCCCACCTCGGGCGCGACGTGCAGCAGCACCCCCGCCCAGACCCCGGCGAACACGGCGCCCACGTAGGCGCTGGCCTGGGCCAGGACCGCCAGCCGCGCGACGAGCATCGGCTCGACCGGCCGCACCGGCGTGTCCCGGGCGGCCGGCGTCGTGCCCGGGCGGGTGCGCGCCTCGCGCAGCGCATCGAGCCGGGTCTTCAGCGTGCGCGCGCCCAGCGCCTCGGCCAGCGCGAGCACGGCCAGCGGGACGGGCAGCCACCAGTCCAGCGCCGGCAGGTCGCCGTACAGCGTGCGGACCAACAGCCACGCGGCGACGGCCAGGCCGGCGGCCAGCACGGCGAGGTCACGGCGGCGGACGGGGCTCACGCGACTTCCTCGCCGGCGCTCGTCCGCCACATGAGCCGGCTCGCCCTGTTCATGCGGAAGCTCGCGAGCTCGCTCACCGGAGGTGGTCCCAGCGCACGACCGCGGCGACGTCGTCGGCGGGCAGCGCCGCCACCAGATCGGCCACCCGGCCCCGGCCGGGGACGACCGCGCCGGGGTCCAGCGTGAGCCACGGCACCAGCACGAAGGCCCGCTCGTGGGCCCGCGGGTGGGGCAGGGTGAGCTCGGGGTCGTCGGAGAGCACGGGGGTGCCGTCGTCCGCGGTGACCGTCACGACGTCGACGTCGAGGGTGCGCGGCCCCCAGCGCTCCTCGCGGACGCGACCGGCCGCCTGCTCGAGCTCGTGCGCCCGGGCCAGCCAGCCGGCGGCGTCCCGCGGACCGCGCACCACGGCGACCGCGTTCAGGTAGGGCGGCTGCTCGACCGGGCCCCACGGCGGCGTCTCGTAGAGCGTCGAGCGGGCGACCAGGCCGTCGTCCTTCAGCGCAGTCATGGCCGCGCGGATGGCGCCGGCCCGGTCCCCGAGGTTGGCCCCCAGCGACAGGACGGCCCTGGTCACGGACGCCCGCGCCGGATGGTGACGGTCACGTCGTCGAAGGGCACCCCGAGCTCGGCCTGCGGCTTGTGCACGGTGATCTCCACCGCGTCGACCAGCGGATCGGCCAGGCAGACGTCGGCGAGGCGCTGGGCGAGGCTCTCGATGAGGTCCACCGGCTCGCCGGTCACCACCGCGTAGAGCCGGTGCGCCAGCTCGGCGTAGTTCACCGTGCGCGCGAGGTCGTCCTCGGCAGCGGCGGCAGCGGTGTCCAGCTCGAGGACGGCGTCGACGAGGAAGAGCTGCCCGCGCTCCCGCTCGAAGGCGTAGACCCCGTGGTTCCCGTGTGCGCGCAGGCCCCGGATCGCGATCCGGTCCGGCGTCCCCGGCCCGTCAGCCATGGTCGGCGTTCCGTGCCGCGCGGACGGCCGCCACCACCCGGACGGCGTCGACCGCGGCCGCCGCGTCGTGCACCCGGACCCCCCACACCCCGGCCTCGGCGGCCATCACCGTGGTGGCCAGCGTGGCGTCGTCCCGGAGCTCGGCGGGGCGGGGAGTGCCGTCGGGACCGGCCAGCAGCCGGCCGAGGAACGTCTTGCGCGAGGCGCCGACCAGGACCGGCAGGCCCGGGGCGACGAGCCGGTCCAGGCCGGCCAGCAGCGCCCAGTTGTGCTCGGCGTTCTTGGCGAAGCCGAGGCCGGGATCGAGAACGAGCTGCTCGGGGGCGACCCCGGCGGCGACGACGTCCTCGACGCGGGCGGTGAGCTCGGCGCAGACCTCGGTGACGACGTCCCCGTACTGCGCCGCCGCGTACATCTCCCGGCTGTGGCCCCGCCAGTGCATGAGCACCCACGGGACGCCGGTGTCGGCCACCAGGTCGGCCATGTTCTTGTCAGCGAGGCCGCCGCTGACGTCGTTCACGAGGGTCGCCCCGGCGGCGATCGCCGCCTCGGCGACCTCGGCCCGCGTGGTGTCGACGCTGGTGCGCACACCGGCGGCGACCAGCTCCCGGATCACCGGCAGGACGCGGGCGCCCTCCTCGGCGGCATCGACCCGGTCGGCCCCGGGACGGGTGGACTCGCCGCCGACGTCGACGTAGTCCGCGCCCGCGGCGTGCATCTCCAGCCCGCGGGCCACCGCCGACGCCGGATCGGCGAAGCAGCCCCCGTCGGAGAAGGAGTCCGGGGTGACGTTGAGGACGCCCATGACCACGCAGCGGCCGGGGCGCGGGAGCGCGATCACGCGCCGGTCACCTGCCCATTCCCACGGGTCGGTTCCGGGCTCGCTCCGCTCCTCGGTCCATGTCGAGGGTCGCCTCCGCGCTCGCTCCGCTCCTCGCTCGCTGGCGCTCGCTGCGATGCTCACTCGCTGTCGGCTCCTGGCATCTCCCTACGATGCTCACTCGCCTGTCACCTTCCCAGCACGAGGCTCATCGCCTCGCTCCGCGTCGCGGCGTTGTCGCGGAAGATGCCGCGGACGGCCGAGGTGACCGTGGAGGACCCGGGCTTGCGGACCCCCCGCATGGCCATGCACAGGTGCTCGGCCTGGATGACCACCAGCACCCCGCGGGGCTTGAGGACGTCGTTCAGCGCATCGGCGATCTGGCTGGTCATCCGCTCCTGCACCTGCGGCCGGCGCGCGTAGACCTCCACGAGCCGGGCGAGCTTGGACAGCCCGGTCACCCGCCCGTCCTCGCCCGGGATGTAGCCGATGTGCGCGACCCCGTGGAACGGGACGAGGTGGTGCTCGCAGGTCGAGTACATCGGGATGTCCTTGACCAGCACGAGCTCGTCGTGGTCCTCGTCGAAGGTGGTGGACAGCACCTGGTAGGGGTCCTGGCCCAGCCCGGCGAAGGTCTCGGCGTAGGCGCGGGCCACCCGCTGCGGGGTGTCCTGCAGCCCCGGGCGGTCGGGGTCCTCCCCCACGGCGATCAGCAGCTCCCGCACGGCGGCGGCCGCCCGCTCCTGGTCGACGCCCCGGGGCGCCGCCAGCAGCTGGTCCTCCGGCTCGGCCGGCACCTGGCTCATCGCTGGACGGGGGCCCCGACGTCGCCCACGGGGTTGGTCTCCCCGGTGGGCCGGCCGTTCCCGTTGCGGGCGGCCAGCTCCGCGGGCGTGAGCACGGGGGGCTGGTCGGACGGGGTGCGCTTGCCGAACCCGTTGTAGGGCGCCAGCGACGGCCGCTTGGTGACCGGCTCGCAGATGCGGGCCATGTCCTCCTTGGAGAGCGTCTCCTTCTCCATCAGCTCCAGCACGAGCTGGTCCAGGACGTGGCGGTACTCGACCAGGATCTCCCACGCCTCGTCGTGCGCCGCCTCGATCAGGGCGCGGATCTCCGCGTCGATGTCGGCGGCCACGGCCTCGGAGTAGTCGGGCCGGGAGTGCATGTCCCGGCCCATGAACGGCTCGGCGTCACCGGTGCCGTACTTGACCGCACCGAGCTTGGCGCTCATGCCGTACTGGGTGACCATCGACCGGGCCATCGCGGTGGCCTTCTCGATGTCGTTGCCGGCGCCGGTGGTCGGCTCGTGGAAGACCAGCTCCTCGGCCGCCCGCCCACCGAGGGCGTAGGCCAGGGTGTCGATCATCTCCGAGCGGGTCTGGGTGTACTTGTCCTCGGTCGGCAGCACCAGCGTGTGCCCGAGCGAGCGCCCGCGCGGCAGGATCGTGACCTTGTGCACCGGGTCCAGGTTGGGCAGCGCGTGCGCGACCAGGGCGTGCCCGCCCTCGTGGTAGGCGGTCACCTTCTTCTCCTTCTCGCTCATCGCCCGCGTCTTGCGCTCGGGGCCGGCGATGACGCGGTCGATCGCCTCCTCCAGCGTCGCGTCGGTGATCAGCGACGCGTTGTTGCGGGCGGTGAGCAGTGCCGCCTCGTTGAGCACGTTGGCCAGGTCGGCACCGGTGAAGCCGGGGCTGCGGCGGGCGACCGTCTCCAGGTCGACGTCGGGGGCCAGCGGCTTGCCCTTGGCGTGCACCTCGAGGATCTTCTTGCGGCCCATCAGGTCCGGCCGGTCGACGGCGATCTGCCGGTCGAAGCGACCCGGGCGCAGCAGCGCCGGGTCGAGGATGTCCGGCCGGTTCGTCGCGGCGATCATGATGACCCCGCCCTTGACGTCGAAGCCGTCCATCTCGACGAGCATCTGGTTCAGCGTCTGCTCGCGCTCGTCGTGCCCGCCGCCCATGCCGGCCCCGCGGTGCCGGCCGACGGCGTCGATCTCGTCGACGAAGATGATCGCCGGGGCGTTCTCCTTGGCCTGGGTGAACAGGTCGCGGACCCGGCTGGCGCCGACACCGACGAACATCTCCACGAAGTCCGAGCCGGAGATGGAGAAGAACGGCACGCCCGCCTCGCCCGCCACGGCGCGGGCCAGCAGCGTCTTGCCGGTCCCGGGCGGGCCGAACAGCAGCACGCCCTTGGGGATCTTGGCGCCCACGGCCTGGAACTTGACCGGGTTCTGCAGGAAGTCCTTGATCTCGTGCAGTTCCTCGATGGCCTCGTCGGCGCCGGCCACGTCGGAGAACGTCGTCTTCGGCGTGTCCTTGGTGACCTGCTTGGCCTTGGACTTGCCGAACGCCATCACCCCGCGGCCGCCGCCCTGCATGGAGTTGAACAGCCAGAAAAGCAGCAGCAGGAGGATCAGGAACGGCAGGAAGCTGACCAGCAGGCTGACCAGCAGGCTCTGCTGGGTGACGTTGGTGTCGAACTGGACGGCGTCGGCGTCTGCCTCGCCGGTGACCAGGTCGTAGACGTCGTCGGCCGCGCCGAGCGGGTAGGAGGCGGTGATCTGGTCGCTGCCCTCGACCTCGTCCCGGACGTCGATGTCGAGCGTCTGTTCCTTGTCGTTGATCGTCACGGACTCGACGTTGCCCTCGGCGAACTGCTCGAGGGCGACGGAGGTGCGCACCTCCTGGTAGCCGTCGTTCCCGCTGAACAGGGAGGAGAACGTGAGGGCTACGAGGACGGCGAGGACGACCCAGAACCACACGGAGCGGAAGATCTTCTTACGTTCCATACACCGATGCCGGGCGCCGGAAGACCGGTCGGCCCGTCGACCCTCCTGATCGTCCGGGGACGCCGCCTGCGATCCGGGCGAGGACCCCGGCGCTGGGAGCAGCGTCGTCGGAATCGACGGTACACCGGGCCACCTGTGGAATCCCTGGCCGCGCGCTGGAGATGGCCCTGAGGAGTGGGGGCCCAGAGGAGTGGGGCCCGGAGGGTTCCCCGACGAAGGGCCGGAGCCGCGGCACGGAGCAGGCGTGGCCACGGAGCCGCGGAGCGGAAGGTGGGCCGCCTCGCGAGGGTCGCGCTGGGAGGCGTGGCCGGAGGCTCCCCGAGCAGCGCGACGAAGGTGCTCAGCGCAAGCCGGAACGGCTCCTGGCCGCGGTGTCGTCCGGAGGACGACGTCAGGCATAGACCTCGGGCTTGAGGGTGGCGATGTAGGGCAGGTCACGGTAGCGCTCGGCGTAGTCGAGGCCGTAGCCGATGACGAACTCGTTGGGGATGTCGAACCCGATGTACTTGACCGGGACCTCGACCTTCACCGCATCCGGCTTGCGCAGCAGTGCGCACACCTCGAGGGAGGCCGGCTGGCGGCCGCCGAGGTTCTTCAGCAGCCAGGAGAGGGTGAGCCCGGAGTCGATGATGTCTTCGAGGACCAGCACGTGCTTGCCGGTGATGTCGCGGTCGAGGTCCTTGAGGATGCGGACCACGCCGGAGGAGCTGGTGGCCGAGCCGTAGGAGGAGACGGCCATGAACTCCATCTGCGTGGGCAGCTGGAGGGCCCGCGCGAAGTCGCTCATGAACAGCACCGCGCCCTTGAGGACGCCGACGAGGAGCACTTCCTTGCCGGCGTAGTCGATGGCGACCTGCGTGGCCAGCTCGGTGATCTTGTCGCGGATCTGCTCCTCGGAGAGCAGCACGTGGTCGATGTCCGGGCCGTAGCCGTGGTCGGGGCCCAGCGGTCCGGACGGGGTCGCAGACTCGATCACGCGCGGGTCTCCTCGGGGTCTGTCGGGGCATCGTGCGGTCCCGGGCGGAGGGCCGCGGGCAGCAGGACCAGCCTGCCAGACGTCCGGACGACGCCCGCGCCGCCCGGTAGGTCGACCCGGCCCTGCCCGCGCCACCGGACCAGGAGCGCGTCGACGGCGACCAGGTGGGCCGCCTGCAGGTCGGGCACGCCGGCCGAACGCAGCCAGCCGCGCAGGACCCGTCGCCGCAGGGCCGTCGGCAGGGCTGCCACCTCGGGGGCCGGGAGGCCGCCCGCGCCGGCCAGCCGGGCGAGGTGGCCGCCGGCCAGCTCGTCGAGCGCGTCCAGGTCCTCGCGCAGCAGGGCCGCCGTGCGGGCCAGTGCCTCGGCCACCCCGCCGCCCAGGACGTCCTCCAGCAACGGCAGCACCTCGGCGCGCAGCCGCGCCCGGGTGTAGGCCGGGTCGGCGTTCCACGGGTCGTCCCACACCGGCAGCCCCTGCGCGGCGCAGGCCTCGCGGGTGGTGGCCCGCCGGACGGCGAGCAGCGGGCGCCACCAGCAGACGCCGCGGTCCTCGCGCTGCGGCACCATCCCGGCCACCGACCGGGGCCCGGACCCCCGCCCCAGCCCGAGCAGCACCGTCTCGGCCTGGTCGTCCATCGTGTGCCCCAGGGCCACGCGGGCCCCGTGCTCGCCCGCCGCCCGGGCGAGGGCGGCGTACCGGGCGGTGCGGGCCGCGCCCTCCGGGCCGCCCTCCTCACCGACGTGCGCGGGGACCACCAGCACGGGGTCCAGACCGAGCTCGCGCAGGAGCGCGGCGGTCCGGCCGGCCCGCTCGGCCGACCCCGGCTGGAGCCCGTGGTCGACGGTGACCCCACCGACGCGCACCCCGGCGCTCCGGGCCTCGAACGCGAGCGCGGCGGCCAGGGCCACGGAGTCGGCGCCGCCGCTGCAGGCCGCCAGCACCGGCTGCGGGGAGCCGCGCAGCGCCGGACGGACCGCGGCGCGCACCGCCGCGACCGCCCGGGGAGGGCCGGTCATGTCGCGCGCCGCCGGGGTCAGGCGGGGATGGCCGGGCGGCCGTGCACCCGCTCGACCCAGCGCTCGGGGGCGGTGAGCTCCTCGATCCGCGGCAGGTTCTCCGGCCCCTCCCACACGCGGTTGAAGCCCTCCATGCCGACCAGGTCGATGACCCCGCCCACGAACACCCGGCCCTCGGCGTACTGCTTCATCTTCTGCTCCAGCCCCAGCAGCCGGCGCAGCACCCGGTCCAGCGGCCCCCGCCCCTTGCGGCGCTGGGCGAACCGCTTGCGCAACGTCACCACCGACGGGACGACGTCCGGGCCGACGCCGTCCATGACGTACTCCGCGTGGCCCTCGACCAGGCTCATCACCGCGGTGACCCGGTCCAGGACGGCGCGCTGCTCGGGGTCGCGCACCAGCGCCATCAGCCCCTCGGAGTCGCCGTCGGTGCCGCGGACGGCGTCGGTGACGCTGCGCAGCACGTCCTGCAGCCGCTCGCGGAGGACGTCGGCGGTGAGGTCGGTGGCCTCCACGAACCGGGCGATCTCGGCCTCGAGGTGCCCCTGCAGCCAGGGCACGCCGGTGAACTGCAGCTGGTGGGTGACCTCGTGCAGGCAGACCCACAACCGGAAGTCGGCCGGGTCGACGCCGAGCTTGCGCTCCGTGGCGACGATGTTGGGCGCCACCAGGAGCAGCCGGCCGCCGCTGCCGAACACCTCGTACTGGCCCAGCACCCGGGAGGACAGGAAGGCCAGCAGGCCGCCGGCCTGGACACCGGTGGCCCGCGAGCCGATGGCGGTGGCGATCGGGCCCGGCCGGGAGTCCTGCCGGGCGGTGAGCGCCTCGACGAGGGGGTCGAGCAGCGCAGCCATGCCGCGGGTGTTGGCGTCGACCCAGCCCGGCCGGTCAACGACCACGACCTCGGGCACCGGCCCGCCGGCGACGGCCCGCAGGCCGGTCAGCTGCTCGACGTGGTCCACGGCCACGGCGGCCGCCTCGTGCAGGTCGCGGACGACGCCGGTGGCCTCCTCGCGGGTGGTCGAGGGTCCCGCGCTCATCAGCGTGCGGGCCGTGCGTCCGGCGAGGTCCCAGTCGACCATCGAGGAGGCGCTGCTCATCGCCTCACGGTACGCGTTGGAGGACCTCGTCCTCCCCACCCTCCACGAGCTCAGGGCGGGCCCGTGGACGAGGGCGCTCCCTCACGTCACGAACAGCCGCACCCGGCCAGTGCGGCCGCGACGTCGTCCAGCGCCGCCTCCGCGGCGGCCTCGCCGGTCGAGCCGTCGGCGAGGACGGCGAACGCCAGCAGCCGGCCGTCGGCGGTGACCACCGTGCCGGCGAGGGCGTGCACGCCCAGCAGCGTGCCGGTCTTCGCCCGGACGGTGCCCGGCGCCGCGCCGGCGTCCCCCCGGTCGAAGAGGGTGCCGTCGTACCCGGCCACCGGGAGACCGGACAGCAGCGCGGTCGCGTCGTCGAGAGTGCCGTCGGCCGCGGCGGTGAGGACGGCGGTGAGCACGCCGGCCGGGATCCGGTTGGTCTGCGCCAGTCCGCTGCCGTCGGCCAGCGCGACGCCGGTGACGTCGATCCCCGCATCGGCCAGGACCTGGGTCACCGCCTGCGCCGCGCCCTCGAAGGTCGCCGGCTGGTCGTTGGCGATCGCGACGTGCCGGGCCAGCGCCTCGGCCAGCATGTTGTCCGACATCGACAGCATCTGCTCGACCAGCCGCCCGATCGGTGCCGACTCCACGGTCGCCAGGGTCTGCGTCCCCGGCGGCGCCTCGCCCAGGACGACGGCGGCGCGGGGGGCGCCCAGCGCGTCGGCGAGCGCCGAGCCGGCGTCGATGCCGGGCTGCCCGCTGCGCGCCACGGCGCCCGGGCTGACGCGGGCGCCGTCCACGGCGGTGGCCGTCACGGGCGCGGCATAGGTGGACGGCGCGTCCCCGGCACCCCACCCGGCCGCGGTGAGGGGACCGCTGAACAGCGAGCTGTCGACGACGACGCGGGTGATCGGGGTGCCGGCCGGCACCGCGGCGACCACCTGGGCGGCGAGGTCGGCGACGGTGGGGGCACCGGGATAGCTCTGGGAGGGCGCGGTGCGCGAGAGCGTCGGGTCGCCGCCACCGACCAGCACGACCTCGCCGGACGTGGACCCGGCGACGACCGTCGTCGTCAGGGTGTCGGTGGGGTCGAAGGAGGACAGCACCGCGGCGGCCGTGAGCAGCTTGGTGGTGGACGCGGGGACGGCGGGGTCGTCGGCGTCCAGGTCCAGCAGGACCTGGCCGGTCGCCGCGTCGACGACGGCGGCGGAGACCCCGGTGCCGAGGCCGGCCGCGGTCAGCAGCGGGGTGAGCCGGCTGCTGAGCACGGCGGGGTCGGGTACCGGCGCGTCCGTGCCCAGGGAGGCCAGGACGGGGGCGGCCTCCCCGAGGTCGGGGAGCTCGGCGTCGGGGACGGCCACCGCCTCGGCGCCGTCGTCCCCGCCGCCACCGTCGACCAGCAGACCGATGCCGACACCGCCGCCGATGAGCAGCAGGACGAGGCCGATGACGCCCATCGCGAGGCGCCGACGGAAGCGCCCGGTCTTCGCTGTGACGATCGTCGAACCGCTCGACGCGATGGTGCCCACCCCCCAAAAGGTGACCTCCGCGAAACGCGCGGGGTCACCGTGGGCCAGACTATGCGCGTGCAGTTCGACGTGACGGTAGAAATCCCGAAGGGCCAGCGGAACAAGTACGAGCTGGACCATGCCACCGGACGCATCCGCTTGGACCGGATGCTGTTCACCTCAACCCGCTACCCGGCGGACTACGGGTACATCGAGAACACCCTCGGCCAGGACGGCGACCCGCTCGACGCCCTGGTGCTGCTCGAGGAGCCGACCTTCCCCGGGTGCCTGATCACCTGCCGGGCGATCGGCATGTTCCGCATGACCGACGAGGCGGGCGGGGACGACAAGGTCCTCACCGTGCCGGCGACCGATCCGCGGATGTCGCACCTCATGGACATCACCGACGTGTCGGAGTTCGACCGCCTGGAGATCCAGCACTTCTTCGAGACCTACAAGGACCTCGAGCCCGGCAAGTCGGTCGAGGGCGCCGAGTGGGTCGGCCGCGAGGAGGCCGAGAAGGAGATCCTGGCCTCGCTCGAGCGCGCCAAGGACGGCGACGCCCACCACTGACGAAGGACCCGCAGGGGTGCGTGCCCCAGCGCACCGACGGCGGCCCACCTCTCGCGGGAGGTGGGCCGCCGTCGGCGTTCCCGGCCCGGGAACGACTCAGCGGGCCCGTCCTGGTGGACGAACCCGCTGGGAGGAGGAGAGCCGCCTGTCGGAATCGAACCGACGACCTTCTCATTACGAGTGAGATGCTCTACCGACTGAGCTAAGGCGGCGGACTGCCCGGACAGCCTACGACACCGCGGGCACCGGGCCGCGCAGGGCCACCCCGCTCAGGCGGGCAGCCGGAGGGCCACGGTGAGCGCCTCCAGGGCGATCCGCGGCTTCACGTTCTGCTCCAGGGCCAGCCGGCAGTCCAGGACGGCGTCGATGCGGCGCAGCGCCCCCTCCGCCCCGATCCGGCGGCCCAGCTCGGCCGCATCGGCCCGGCGGTCCGGGTGCAGCAGCTGCGGCGGGTCCTCCGGGGCTGCGTCGAGCACGAGGGCGTCCCGGTAGAGCCCCGCCAGGTCCACCAGCGCCCGGTCCAGGGAGTCGCGCCCCAGCCGGGTGGCCCGCGACTTCTGCCGCTTCTCCAGCTCCTTGAGCTGGCCCGCCCCGCGGCTGGCCGCGGCCACGCCCGGCCCGCGGGCACCCACCCCCAGGCTGGCCTTGACCGCCTCGGTCTCCGCCCCGTCGAGGGCGGCCGAGGCCTCGTCGGCCTCCTCCTGCGCCGCACCGACCAGGTCGTCGGCGGCGTCGAGGCAGGCGGCGAGGGAGACCAGCTTGAGCGGCACGTCGAGCACGGCCTTGCGGGCCAACCGCGCGTCCTCGTCGCGGGCCAGCCGGCGGGCCCGGCCGACGTGTCCCGCCGCCGCGGCGGCCGACCAGGCCGCCAGCGCCGGGTCGACGCCGTCCCGCTGGACCAGCACCTCGGCGACCGCCTCGACGGGCGGGGTCCGCAGGCCGACGACGCGGCACCGCGACCGGATGGTCACCGGCACGTCGTCGGGGTGCAGGCTCGGCGCGCACAGCAGGAAGACGGTGCGCGCCGGGGGTTCCTCGAGCATCTTCAGGACGGTGTTGGAGGCCTGCTCGGTCATCCGGTCCGCATCCTCGACGAGGACCACCTGCCACCGCCCCTGCGAGGGGGCACGGCCGGCGACCCGGACGATCTCGCGGACCTCGGCGACCCCGATCGACAGCCCTTCGGGCACGACGGTCTGCACGTCGGCGTGGGTGCCGGCCAGCACCGTCCGGCAGGCGTGGCAGGTGCCGTCACCGCCGTCGGGGCACTGCAGGGCGGCGGCGAAGGCACGGGCGGCCACCGACCGGCCGGACCCGGGCGGGCCGGTGAACAGCCAGGCGTGGGTCATCGCCGCCGGGGCGGCGACCGCCGCACGCAGCTCCGCGACGACCGCCTCCTGGCCGATGACCTGCGACCACACGCCGCCGGCGGCGGTCACGGGTGCAGCTGGGGCGTCGCCCCGGTCTGGGCGTGCGGCCGGTGCCCCTCGGACGCGGAAGGCCGGGTGCCCGCCGTGGGAGCGGGGCCGCCGTGCGGCCCGTCGCTGTGCGCCAGCTGCTGCAGCGGCAGGCCCGAGAGCAGCTCGGCCACCCGCACCCGGATCGCGGCGGCGATCTCGTCGGGGGCCAGCCGGGCGTCGAGCACCAGGTAGCGGTCGGGCGCGGACTCGGCGAGCACCCGGAAGGTCCGGCGGACCCGCTGGTGGAACTCCAGCGACTCCGACTCCAGCCGGTCGGCCACGGCCCGGCCACGGGCACGGGCCAGCCCCACCTCGGGCGGGAGGTCGAGCAGGATGGTGAGGTCGGGCTCCAGGCCGTCGGTAGCCCAGCGGGAGAGCATGCGGACGTCGTCCAGCGGGATCGTGCGCCCCGCGCCCTGGTAGGCCAGCGAGCTGTCCACGAACCGGTCGGTGATGACCACCTCACCGGCGTCGAGCGCCGGCCGCAGGACGTCGTTCACGTGCTGGGCGCGGTCGGCGGCGTAGAGCAGCGCCTCGGAGCGGGAGCTGATCCCGACGTGGGCCTTGTCCAGGACGATGGCCCGGATGCCGGCGCCCGACGGCGTCGCCCCCGGCTCGAAGGTGGCCCGGGCGACCAGCCCCTCGTTGGTCAGCCACTCCTGCAGCCGGCGCACCTGGGTGGACTTCCCCGCGCCCTCCCCGCCCTCGAAGGCGATGAGGACCCCGCCGCCGGCCAGCCGCCGCCGCGCCGTGGTGTCGCGCCGCAACGCGGTGACGACGTCGGCGAGCAGCGGGACCGGGCGCCCGTCGTCCATCTGCCGGTAGGCCAGCACCCCGACGCCCAGCGCCAGCAGTCCCGCGACGAACAGCGCCAGGCGCTCGCCGGCCACCGTCAGGTCGGTGACGCCGAGATCGACGGTGCGCCGGCCGAAGGCGCCCACCAGGAACGGGGTGACCGCGAGGCTGAGGATCAGTGCAGTCCGCACCAGCGAGTTGACCAGCGCGAAGGTCCGCCCCCGCACCGAGTCCTCGACCTCCGATCCCAGCAGGGTGAACCCGGCCAGGTAGGCGATCCCGGCGAAGAACCCCATGAGGACGACGAGCAGCAACGCGATCCAGAGCGCGATGCTCCAGGCCAGCAGCGCCACGGCCGCACCGGCCCCCACGATGGCGACCCCGAAGAGCCGCTGGCGGGAGAGGTCGCGGGCCACGCTCGGGCCGACCGCGATACCGATGCCCAGGCCCACGAACACCGCGCCGAACAACATGCCGTAGGCGGCCGATCCGGCGCTCAGCGAACGGGCGAATGCCTGCGCCGTCGCGATGACGACCCCGGCGGCCATGAACGCGCCGGTGATGCCGATGACCAGCCCCCGGACCAGCGGGGTGTGCCCGGCGAAGGAGAAGCCGCTGCGCAGCGAGCCGAGGAAGCTCTCGCCGTCGACGGACGGGCCCGTCCGGCGACCGCTGATCGAGGGCAGGTTCCAGATGATCACCGCGGCGACCAGGTAGGTCAGCGCGTTGAGGTAGAGCGCCAGATCGACCTCGTCGAGCCCCGGCACCGCCCGGCTCAGCGGACGGCCGACGACGGCGAGCACGGCGAAGAGGACCCCCGCCAGCACCGGCGTCAGCCCGTAGGTCGTGATCAGCGACAGCTGGTTGGCCGATTCCAGCTGGTCCTTGCGCACCATGTTCGGCACCGCGGCGTCCTTGGCCGGGATGAAGAAGAGGCTGACCGCCTCGATGACGAACTGGGCGATGAACAGCCAGACGATCTCGTTCACGATCGGGATCGACGCGAACAGCAGGAAGCGGATGACGTGGGTGACCACCATCGTCTTGCGCCGGTCGAACCGGTCGGCGAAGGCGCCGGCCAGCGGGCCGAGCACGATCGCGGGCAGCAGCCGGAACAGCAGCACCCCGCCCAGCGCGAAGCTCTTCGCCGCCTCGTCGTCGAACAGCGAGGTGGCGGTGGCCGTGATGGCCAGCAGCCCCAGCCAGTCGCCGAAGCTCGACAGCGACGTCGAGTACCACAGCCGCCGGAAGTCGCGGATCCGGAGGACGGCGCGCAGCTTGCTGCCCAGCCCGACCGCACCGAGGTTCTCCTCGGAGCCCTCCCCGTCGTCGTGCCCCTCCGCCCCCCGGCCGCGGGCGAGGTCGGTCAGCGGCATCGGGGCGTCCGGTGGCACCGGCGTGCCCGCCGGCGGCAGGCCGTCGTCCGGCGGGCTCGTCGCCTCGACCGGCTGCGCCTCGTCGGGCGGAGGAGCCGAGGACGTCGGGTCGGGGGGAATCGGTGCTCCCGGGTCGGAGGAGGGGTGCGCGAGCTGTCCCTGGGCGGCATCACGTTACCGGTGCGGCCCGACGAATCCGGCCAGTCAGCGCTCGGAGGGGTGAGGCGACTGCGGGAACGGAACTGCCGGGGAACTACGGTCGGTACCGGCGGCAACGGCTGGGGAGACGGCAGGCGACGACATGGCGACGCACGGGTGGGACCCGGCCGGGTACCTCCGCTACGCCGGGGAGCGGGCCCGCCCCTTCGCCGATCTGATGGCCCGCGTCCCCGCCGAGCGCCCCGCGGTCGTGGTGGACCTCGGCTGCGGCGAGGGCAGGCTCACCACGGAGCTGGCGCGGCGCTGGCCGGCGGCGCGGGTCACCGGTGTCGACTCGTCGCCGGAGATGCTGGCCGCGGCGGCCGCCGATCCCGGCCCCGTCGAGTTCGTGCTCGGGGACGTGCGTGACTGGGCACCGCCGGGTCCCGTGGACGTCCTGGTCAGCAACGCCGTGCTGCACTGGGTGCCCGGCCACGAGGCGCTGCTCCCGCGGTGGGCCGGGTGGCTGCGGCCGGGCGGCTGGCTCGCCGTCCAGGTGCCCGGGAACTTCCGCGCCCCGACGCACGCGCTGCTGGCCGGGCTCTGCCGGTCCCCCCGGTGGGCGGACCGGCTGGCGGACGCCGCGCCGCGGCCCGATGCCGTCCTGGAGCCGGCCGGCTACCTGGAGATCCTGACGGCGGCCGGGCTGGCCGCCGACGTCTGGGAGACGACGTACCTGCACCTGCTCCCCGGGCCCGACCCGGTTCTCGCGTGGGTGCGGGGCACGACGCTCCTGCCGGTGCTCGCCCGCCTGCCCGCCAGCGACGTCCCCCGTTTCACGGCCGAGTACGCCGCGGCCCTGCGGGAGGCCTACCCGGCCCGCTCCGACGGCACCGTCGCGCTGCCCTTCCGGCGGGTGTTCGCCGTCGGCCACCGGGCGCCCTGACTCACCGGGGAGCGAGCCGGTAGGCGTGCGTCACGTAGCGGAGCTCCAGCACGGGCCGGCCCCGGGTGCCGGGGTGACCGTCCAGCAGCCGGCGCACCCGGGAGAGGAACTGCTCGCGCCGGGCGGCGTCCATGACGGCCACGTAGCTGCGCGTGGCGATTCCCCCCACCACGTCCTCCGGCGCCACCCGCTGCACGATGCCGGACTCGGTCATCCCCACCTCGGCGTCGAGCTCGGCGACGAAGGCGTCGACGACGCGCTGGTCCGCCTCGTGACCCCGGGCCTCGTCGTCGATGACCTCCTCGAGCGCGGCGATCCACGGCACGCGCACGTCGCGGGTGTTCCAGACCAGCCCCAGCACCCCGCCGGGGCGCAGCACCCGCCTGATCTCCCGGGCCGCCGGGGCGGGGTCGAACCAGTGCGCGGCCTGCCCGGCGACGACGGCGTCGACGCAGCGGTCGGCGACCGGCAGCGACTCGGCGGTGCCCACGGCCGTGCCCACGCGCGGGAGCCGGGCGGTCAGCTCCCCCAGCATCTCCCGGGACGGGTCGACCGCGACCACCTCGTGGCCGGCGGCCAGCACGACCTCGCTGAGCAGGCCGGTGCTCGCCCCCACGTCCAGCACCCGCGCCGGACGGGCGGTGCCGGCCAGGAGGGACCCGACCGCGTCGGCGGGGTAGCTCGGGCGGAGCGCCGCGTACCCGGCGGCGACCGATCCGAACGACCGCCCCCGCGTCCGCATGGCGTCCGGCCCGCCGGTCACCGCGTCAGCCGGCGGTGACCGGGTCGGCCGCCTTCTTCGCCGCCGCCTTCTTCGCCGGGGCCTTCTTGGCCGCCGTCTTCTTGGCGCCGGTCTTCTTGGCGGCCTTCTTCTTGGTCACCGGACCACGGGCACGGCGGTCGGCGAGGAGCTCGGCGGCCCGCTCGATGGTGATCGTCTCGACGTCGTCACCCTTGCGCAGGCTGGCGTTGGTCTCGCCGTCGGTGACGTAGGGGCCGAACCGGCCCTCGCGGACGGTGACCTGCCCCTCGGTGACCGGATCGGGGCCCAGTTCCTTCAGCGGGGCCTTCGCCGCGGCCCGGCCGCGCTGCTTGGGCTGGGCGAAGACCGCCAGCGCCTCGTCGAGGGTGATCGTGAACAGCTTCTCCTCGCCGTCGAGCGAGCGGGAGTCGGTGCCCTTCTTGATGTAGGGCCCGTAGCGGCCGTTGAGCGCCTGGATCTCCTCGCCGTCCGGGGCGGTGCCCACGGTGCGGGGCAGCGTGAGGAGCTTCAGCGCCTCCTCGAAGGTCAGCGTCTCCGGCGACATCGAGGCGAAGAGGCTGGCCGTGCGCGGCGCGTCCTTGCTGCCCTCGGGGACGACGGTGGTCACGTACGGGCCGTAGCGGCCGGCCTTCACGACGACGGGGTGCCCGGACTCCGGGTCGGTGCCGAGCTCCCGGTCGCCCGAGGGCGCCTCGAGCAGCTCCCGCACCTTCTCGGTGGTGAGCTCGTCGGGTGCCAGGTCCTCGGGGATGCTGACCCGGGCGCCGTCGTCGCCCCCGGCCTGCAGGTAGGGGCCGTACCGGCCGACGCGGGCCACGACCGACGCGCCGTCGGCGCTGGTGGCCCGCAGCGGGATGGAGTTCACCCCGCGGGCGTCGATCTCCTCCAGCCGCTGGCCGACGATCTGCTTGAGCCCGCCGGACTCGGCGATGCCACCGTTGGCCCGGCCCGCCCCGCCGAAGTAGAACTCGGTCAGCCAGTCGACCCGCTGCAGGCTGCCGCCGGCGATCTGGTCGAGCTCCTCCTCCAGCGAGGCGGTGAACTGGTAGTCGACCAGCTGGGCGAAGTGCTGCTCCAGCAGGTTCACCACGGCGAACGCGATGAACGAGGGAACGAGCGCGTTGCCCTTCTTCCACACGTAGCCGCGGTCCTGGATGGTCTGCATGATCGAGGCGAACGTCGACGGGCGGCCGATGCCGAGCTCCTCCAGCCGGGCCACCAGGCTCGGCTCGGTGTAGCGCGACGGCGGGCTCGTGGTGTGCCCCTTCGCGTCCAGCTGCTGCGTGTCCAGTTGCTGGCCGCGCTCCAGGCGCGGCAGCCGGCGCTCGGCGTCGTCGCTGCCGGCGTCATCGTCACCGGTCGCCGTCGACTCCTCGCGGGACTCGACGTAGGCCTTGAGGAAGCCCGGGAAGGTGATGGTGCGGCCGCTGGCGGTGAACTCCACGGCCTCGTCGGTGGCGCTGCGCCCCGCCAGCCGGATGCTCACCGTCTGCCCGACGGCGTCGGCCATCTGCGAGGCCACGGTCCGCTGCCAGACGAGCTCGTAGAGGCGGAACTCGTCGCGCGCCAGCTCCGGCGCCAGCTGTCCGGGGGTCCGGAAATTGTCGCCGGCGGGACGGATGGCCTCGTGCGCCTCCTGGGCGCCCTTGGCCTTGCTCTTGTACCGGCGGGCCTCGGCCGGGACGTAGGCGTCGCCGTACAGCTCCCGCGCCTGCTGCCGGGCGGCGTTGATCGCCTCCTGCGACAGGTTCGTGGAGTCGGTGCGCATGTAGGTGATGTGGCCGTTCTCGTACAGCCGCTGGGCCACCCGCATGGTCTGCGCCGAGGACCAGCCGAGCTTGCGACCGGCGTCCATCTGCAGCGTCGAGGTGGTGAACGGGGCGTACGGACGGCGCCGGTAGGGCTTCTCGTCGACCCGGCTCACCGCGACCTGGCGGCCCTCGAGCCGAGCCGCCAGCCCGCGGGCACCGGCTTCGTCGAGGTGCACGACGTCGCCGCCGACCCGGCCGGTGGCCGGGTCGAAGTCCTTGCCGGTGGCCACGCGGCTGTCGTCGACGCTGACCAGCTTCGCCCGGACCGTCGTCGGCTCGCCCTCGTCGGTGGCCGAGCCGGGCCGCGGGACGGCGAAGGTGCCCTCCAGCGACCAGTAGTCGGCGGCGTGGAAGGCCATCCGCTCGCGTTCGCGCTCCACGACGATGCGGGTGGCGACTGACTGCACCCGGCCGGCCGACAGCTTCGGCAGGACCTTCTTCCAGAGGACGGGCGAGACCTCGTAGCCGTAGAGCCGGTCGAGGATGCGCCGGGTCTCCTGGGCGTCGACCAGGGCGGTGTCCAGCTCCCGCGGGTTGGCCACCGCGCGGGCGATGGCCTCGGGGGTGATCTCGTGGAACACCATCCGGTGCACGGGGACCCGGGGCTTGAGGGTGTCGACCAGGTGCCAGGCGATCGCCTCGCCCTCGCGGTCCTCGTCTGTCGCGAGGTAGACCTCGCTGGCCTCCTTGACCAGCTGCCTGAGCCGGCTGACCTGCTGCTTGCGATCGGGGCTGACCACGTACAGCGGCTCGAAGGAGTTGTCGACGTCCACGCCGAGCCGGGCCCACGCGGCGCCCTTGTGCTCGGCCGGGACGTCGGCGGCGTTGCGGGGCAGGTCGCGGATGTGCCCGACGCTGGCCTCGACCACGTAGTCGCTGCCCAGGTAGCCGGCGATCTTGTTGGCCTTGGTGGGCGACTCCACGATGACCAGCGGCTTGCCCCCGGACGCGGCGGTGCGCCGGCGCGCGGGCGGCTTCGTCGCGCCGTCGGCCGCGACGGTGCTCTCGCTTCCGGTCTGGCTGGTCTTCGTGGGCACGGTGCTCCTGTCGGTGGTACTGCGGTGGTGCCCGGGAACCGGGTGCTCCCCCGACCCCGGCGGGCGCCGCCGCGGAGAACGGCCCCTCGGCGGGCCACGGTAAGCCACGTCCCGGGCGGGGCGCCGAGGGCGACCTCCGGTGGGCGTGCCGTCACCGGGACCAACGCCGGGCGGCGGCCTGTGTTCCCCGACACCTCCATCGGGGTCCCCCGACGCCGCTCACCTGGGGTCCGGCACGCCCGCGACCACCCGGCCCACCGCGGTCAGGGTGGGCAGGTCGGGGTCGTAGTACCCGGAGTGCCCGGTGTCGGGGTCCACCGGCAACGCGGTGGCGCCGAAGCCGTCGGAACCGGTCGGCCGGCCGAACCACCGGAGCGCCACGACCAGGTCGTCCGGGGAGGCGGCCTCGTACACCTCCGGCGCCTCCAGGCCCGCCGCGTCGCCTTCCATGCCGGGGCTGCCCAGCAGGACCACGGCGTCGGCGGCGAGCGCTCCGGGTGCGTCCGCGGCCTCGTCGACAACCACCGTCCCGTAGCTGTGCGCCAGCACCGTCGCCCGCGCCTCCGGGGAGACCACGGCGTCCCGGCCGGCCCGCAGCCCGGTGAGGGCGCCCGCCAGGGCGGCACCGCCCTCGACCGCGTTCCGCCGGCCCAGGACCTGCGGTGCGCCGCTCGGGCTGTCGTAGCCCAGCCACACGGCGGCCGCGACGGTGGTCCCGGGCGCCGCTCTGCGCGCCGCGGCGGTGACGGCCCGCGCGGTCCCCAGCAGCGCCCCGAGGTCGTCACCGGGGGTGTTGTGGATGCCGGGCACGACGAGCGCCACCGCGTCCGCGGTGTCCAGGTCGCCCAGCGCCAGCGCCACCCGGTCACCGGCCAGGTCGAGCAGCTGCAGCTGCACCGGGGAACCGGCCGCCTCCTCCGCCTCGATGCGGGAGGCGACGACGCGGGCGGTGAAGGCGGCGTACGCGCCGATCCCGGGGTCGGCGAGCGCGTCGGCCAGGAGCTGCCGGTTCGCCCGGTCGCGCGCCCAGGCGGGCACCCCGTCCCGGGCGCCCAGGCCGGCGGGGTCGGTGCGCAGCGCGGTGAGCTGGGCCGCCAGGGGGAGGGCCGCCCACCAGGCCGCCACCGCCTCCGGTGGGCCGGCCGGGCCCGGCGGGGCGCAGACGGGCTGCCCGAGGGGCAGGCCGGCCGCGAGCGCGGCGAAGTCCGCCGGCGCGGACCCGCCGTGCACCCCCACGTCGGCCAGGGCGGTGCCGGCGTCGTCGGCGGCCGCGCAGGCGGCCCGGACGTGCCGCAGTGCCGCCTCTGCGGCCGGCAGGGCCGGTGCGCCCGGCAGGGCGAGGGCCTCGAGGCGGACCAGCGCCTCGCGGGCCAGTTCCCGCGCCGCCCCGGCCTCGGCGGCGAGCCGGTCGAAGGCCGTTCCCGACTCCGCCGTCGCCCGCTCCACCGCCCAGGCGGCGGCCGAGAGGTCGCGCAGCGCGGCCGCGGCGGTGCGGGCCGCGGGACCGGCCCAGGAGGTCCCGCCGTCGACCGCCCGCGCCACCCCTTCCAGGCGGTTCCGCCAGGTCGGGAGCCGCCCGGCCACCGCGCCGAGTTCCTGCGCCGCCCGGCGGGCCTGGCCGACGTCCCAGACCGCCGCGGCGCGCAGCACCGGCGCGGTCACCGGGGCAGCCGCCGGCGGCCGTCGATGCCGCCGGCCAGCCGGGCGTCCTCGTCGAGGTAGGCCTGCACGACGGCCGCCAGGGTCCGGGCCAGCGCGGCCGTCCGCTCGGCCAGCACCTCCAGCAGCCCGGCCCACGCGGCGGCCGCCGCTCCCGCCGTCCACCCCGGCTCGCCCTCGAGCGCGGCCGGGAGACGTCCGGCCAGCGCGCGGCAGTCCTCGGCGTCGTCCAGCAGCTCGCCGCCCAGCCCGGTGAGCTCTCCGGCGAGCGCCGTCACCGCGGCCGGGTGGACGAGGACGGCGTCTGGTGGTGTCGGCGACGACATGGGAGCCCCCTGGAAGGTCCGGTGCCCTGGATGGGCAGGAGGTCCCGGACGCTAGGGAGCGGCGTGGTCGCCCGGTGCGCCGCCGTCCACAGGGAGCGGCGCGGTCCACATCCTGCGCGCCGGTCCTCCGGCCGGGCGGTGCCGGCCGGAGGATCGGCGCGGGATCAGGGAGCGGTGGTGGTGAGGGTGGTGTCGTCGGCCGCGCCGCTGGGCGCCCCGCCGACGACGATCGACCGGCGCTTGGACACCACGACGGAGACGACGATGACCAGCACGGCGGCCAGGGCGATGAGGACGCGGAGGACGGTGTTGGAGTCCTCGCCGACCGAGAGGCCGACCACCGCCGGGGCGATGATCAGGGCGACCAGGTTCATCACCTTGATCAGCGGGTTGATCGCCGGGCCGGCGGTGTCCTTGAAGGGGTCGCCCACCGTGTCACCGATGACGGTGGCCGCGTGCGCCTCGCTGCCCTTCCCGCCGTACGCGCCGTCCTCCACCATCTTCTTGGCGTTGTCCCACGCGCCGCCGGAGTTCGACAGGAACACCGCCATCAGGGTGCCGGCCGCGATGGCACCGACGAGGTAGGCCGCCAGCGGGCCGAAGCCGAGCCCGAAGCCCACCGCGACCGGCGCCAGGACGGCGAGCAGACCGGGCGTGGCCAGCTCGCGCAGCGAGTCCTTGGTGCAGATGTCGACGACGGCGCTGTAGTCGGGCCGCTCGCTGTAGTCCATGATCCCGGGCCGGGTGCGGAACTGCTCCCGCACCTCGAACACGACCCGGCCGGCCGCCCGCGAGACCGCGCTGATCGCCAGCCCGGAGAAGAAGAACACGACGGCGGCGCCCAGCACCGCCCCGACGACGTTGTTCGGGTTCACCAGGCTGAACGCGTCGCCGAGGGTGTCGCCCGCCTCGTCGAGGGCCACGGCGATCTGCGCGTTGTAGGAGCCGAAGAGCGCGGTGGCGGCCAGCACCGCCGTCGCGATCGCGATCCCCTTCGTGATCGCCTTCGTGGTGTTGCCGACGGCGTCGAGGTCGGTGAGGACGCGGGCGCCCTCCTCGTCGATGTCGCCGGACATCTCCGCGATGCCCTGCGCGTTGTCGCTGACCGGCCCGAAGGTGTCCATCGCGACGATGACGCCGGCGGTCGTGAGCAGGCCGCAACCGGCCAGCGCGACGGCGTAGAGCGCGGCACCGCCGCCGATCAGGAAGGCGCCGTAGACCGCACCGCCGATGAGCACCGCGGCGTAGACGGCGGACTCGAGGCCGAGGGATATCCCGGACAGGATCACCGTGGCGGGGCCGGTCAGGGAGCTGCGGCCGATGTCCTTGACCGGCTTGCGGCTGGTCTCGGTGAAGTACCCGGTGAGCTGCTGGATGGTGGCGGCGAGGACGACGCCGATGAGGACGGAGACGAAGCCGAGCACCTGCGGGCTGACGGCCATGTCGACGCCGTCGGAGACGCTCGGCAGGTAGATGAACGACGCGGCGGCGACGAGCACGAGGGAGGCGGCGGCGGAGGTGAAGAAGCCCCGGTTGATCGGGGCCATCCCGCTGGAGTCCGTCTTGGCCGGCCGGGTGGCCAGGACCCCCACGACCGAGGCGATGATGCCGATGCCCGCGACCAGCAGCGGGAAGACCATGCCGACGTTGCCGAAGAAGACCTGCCCGAGGATCAGGGCGGCGACCAGGGTGACCGCGTAGGACTCGAAGAGGTCGGCCGCCATGCCGGCGCAGTCGCCCACGTTGTCGCCGACGTTGTCGGCGATGGTCGCCGCGTTGCGCGGGTCGTCCTCGGGGATCCCGGCCTCCACCTTGCCCACCAGGTCCGCGCCGACGTCGGCGGCCTTGGTGAAGATGCCGCCGCCCACGCGCATGAACATGGCCAGCAGCGCGCCGCCGAAGCCGAAGCCCTCGAGGACGATCGGGGCCGTCTGGTCGAACAGCAGGAGGGCCAGTGCGGCACCGAAGAGCCCCAGGCCGACCGTGATCATGCCGACGACACCACCGGTGCGGTAGGCGATGCGGAAGGAGGGCAGGTACCCGCCGGCGTTGGCCGCGGCGGCGACGCGGACGTTGCCGCGCGTCGCCAGCGTCATGCCGATGAACCCGACCGCGGCGGAGAACAGCGCCCCGATGAGGAAGAAGATCGCCCGGCCGATCCGGGTCTCCCAGCCGCCGTCGGCCACCGGGAGCACCAGCAGGAGCAGGAACACGATCACGGCGAAGACGCCGAGGGTGCGGAACTGCCGTCTCAGGTAGGCCGCCGCGCCCTCCTGGACCGCCTGCGCGATCTCGCGCATCTTCACCGTGCCCTGATCCGACGCCAGGACGGCGCGGACGAGGTAGGCGGCGAACCCGAGGGCGGCCAGGGAGACGACGAGGACGACGGCGACCAGCGCCAGGTCCCCGCCGGACAGCGAACTGTCGGGCATGTGTTCCTCCAAATGCGGTCGCAGCCCCCGGGAGGCGTCGGTGCTCCCCGGGTCGGCGGAGGTTCCGCCCGGCGCACCGGGAACCCCCGTGCACCGAACGCTGCCGGAGTGTAAGGGAGATCACACAGGGTGCATCCACCCCGGTGGTGCTGTTACCTGTATCACACCGGTGGCATTCGCCGCCGCCCCGTGTCGGCGGAAGGTGTGACAGTGGAGGGGTGACGACGCTCCACCCGGTCCGCCCGGCCGCCCCGCCGGGGGCGGAGCTCCTGGCGTCGGTCCTCGCCGGGACCGCCGAGGAGGAGCAGCCGGTCACCCACGTGCACTCCGTCCCGGTGCGGGAGAGTGCCGTGCTCCCCTGGCCGGCGTGGGTGGCCCCGGCCCTGCGGTCCCGGCTCGAGGACCGCGGGGTGCCGGCGCCCTACCGGCACCAGGTGGAGGCGGCGCAGCTGGCCCGCGACGGGCGGCACGTCGTCGTCGCGACCGGGACGGCCTCGGGCAAGTCGCTGGCCTACCAGCTGCCCGCGCTGACCCGGCTGGCCGAGGACCCGCGCGCCTGCGTGCTGTACCTGGCGCCCACCAAGGCGCTGGCCCGCGACCAGCTGGCCTCGGTGGCCGCGCTGGCCGACCCCTCCGTGCGCCCGGCGGCCTACGACGGCGACACCCCGGCCGAGGAGAGGGACTGGGTCCGGCGGCACTCCCGCTGGATCGTGACCAACCCCGACATGTTGCACCGCGGGATCCTGCCGGCGCACCAGCGGTGGTCCAGCACGCTCCGCCGGGTGGCGTACGTGGTCATCGACGAGTGCCACGCCTACCGCGGCGTCTTCGGCTCGCACGTCGGGCACGTGCTGCGCCGGCTGCGGCGGATCTGCCGCCGCTACGGCGCCGAGCCGGTGTTCGTGCTCGCCTCGGCCACGGTGGCCGACCCGGCGACGGCCGCCACACGGCTGGTCGGCTCCCCCGTCGAGGCCGTGACGGCGGACGGCTCGCCCCGGCCCGGCGCGACCTTCGCCCTGTGGGAGCCGCCGCTGACCGAGCGGACCGGGGAGCACGGCGCGCCGCTGCGCCGGTCGGCCGCCGCGGATGCCGCCGGCCTGCTCGCCGACCTGGTGGAGCGCGGCGCCCGGACGCTCGCCTTCGTCCGGTCCCGGCGCAGCGCGGAGTCGGTCGCCGAGCAGGCCCGCCGGCTGCTGCACGACCGGGGCCGCGACGACCTGGTCCGCCGGGTGGACTCCTACCGCGGCGGCTACCTCCCCGAGGAACGGCGCGAGCTGGAACGGTGGCTGTCGTCCGGGGACCTGCTGGGCGTCGCGACGACGAACGCCTTGGAGCTCGGCATCGACATCGCCGGGCTGGACGCCGTGGTGCTGGCCGGCTACCCCGGCACGCTGGCGTCGCTGTGGCAGCAGGCCGGCCGCGCGGGACGGGCGCAGAAGGAGTCGCTGGTCGTCTTCGTCGCCCGCGACGACCCGCTGGACCACTACCTCGCCCACCACCCGCGGGCGGTGTTCGGGCGGCCGATCGAGGCCACCGTGACCGACCCGGCCAACCCCTACGTGCTGGGTCCGCAGCTGTGCTGCGCCGCCGCGGAGCTGCCCCTGACACCGGCGGACCTGCCCGACTTCGGCGGACCGGTCGCGGAGGCGCAACTGGAGGAGCTGGTGGCCGCCGGGTCGCTGCGGCGCCGCCCGGCCGGCTGGTACTGGGCCGGACGGGGTAGGCCCGACGTCGACATCCGGGGCAGCGGCGGCGAACCGGTGTCGATCATCGAGACCGGGACGGGGCGTCTGCTCGGCACCGTCGACGGCGGTGCGGCGCACGCGACGGTGCACCAGGGCGCGCTGTACGTGCACCGCGGGGAGACCTTCGTCGTCGACGAGTTCGACGTGGCCGACGCCTGCGCGGTCGTGCACGCCGACGATCCCGAGTGGACGACGGTGGCCCGTGACGTCACCGACCTGTCGATCGTCGCGGTCGAGCGGACCCGCCCACTCGGCGCCGTGACCGCCCACACCGGCGTCGTCGACGTCACCAACCGGGTCGTGGCCTACCAACGGCGGAGGCTCGGCAGCGGCGAGGTGCTCGCGGAGTTCCCGCTGGACCTCCCCCCGCGCCAGCTGCGCACCCGGGCGGTCTGGTGGACCCTCGGCGACCGCGCGGTCGAGCGCGCCGAGGTGGACGACGTCGAGCTGCCCGGCGCGCTGCACGCCGCCGAGCACGCGGCGATCGGCATCCTGCCGCTGCTGGCCACCTGCGACCGCTGGGACCTCGGTGGACTGTCCACGGCGCTGCACCCGGACACCGGCACCGCGACGATCTTCGTCTACGACGGTCACCCCGGCGGCGCCGGCTTCAGCGAGCGCGGGTTCGCCGTGCTGCGCCGCTGGCTGCAGGCGACCCGCGCGACCGTGGCCAGCTGCGAGTGCGAGAGCGGCTGCCCCTCCTGCGTCCAGTCGCCCAAGTGCGGCAACGGCAACGATCCGCTCGACAAGGCCGGGGCCGTGCGCGTCCTCGACGTGGTGCTCGACGAACTGGCCACCGCCGAGGGCATGCCCGGCGCCGACCGGGGCCGCGCCGAGCGCGACAGGGGCGAGCACGAGGGCAGCGAGCGCGACGGGACCGAGCGAGACGTGGCGGCGGGGGCCCGCAGCGGTGCCCCAGACTCCGGTCCCGGGGACGCGGACGACGAGGTCGAGGACGACATCGTCTTCTGAGCGATCGTCTCGTGCGCCGCCCTCCCGCGGCCGCGGAACGGGCCCCGCTACGACGCCGGCGCGACGGGTCCCGCTACGGCGCCGGCGCGACGGGTCCCGCTACGGCGCCGGCGCGACGGGTCCCGCTACGGCGCCGGCGCGACGGGTCCCGCGCGGGCGTGGGCGGTGGCCGAGACGGCACCCAGCGGGCCGAGCCGCACCGGCACGCTGACCGACACCTCGACCACCGCCCCGTCCCCGACCACGCAGGCGACGAGCTCGGCGGCGTTCGCGCGGGCCAGCTCGGCCGCGCTCCGGCACGCATCGGCCCCCTGCACGGCCCGGACCGCCCCGGCCAGGGCGGCCAGGTCGGCGGCGGCCGTGGCCCGGTGCCGGGCCACGACCGCCGCGCCGGTCAGCACCGCCGCCATCCCGATCACCGCGAGGACGCCGCCGAGCGCGAGTACCCACACGGTGGCCGAGCCCCGCTCCGACTCCGGCACCGGGCGCCTCATCCGGGAGCACCCGGTTCCCGGAGCGCCACGGCCACCGCCGACACGGTGATCCGGAGCGGGACCGGCCCCAGCGGGGCGACCGCGGCCGCCACGGTCACGGCGACCTCCTCCCCCTGGGATCTCACGGTGGTGACCGCGCCGGCGGGCGCGGCCCGGCCCGCCAGCGCGCGGACGGTCGCGACGTCCTCGCCGCGGGCGGCGGCCCGGGCGCCCTCCCGCGCCGCGTCCACGCAGCGCAGCTGGGCACCGACCACGGTGACCGCGGCGACGACACCGGCCAGGACGAGGAGCAGCACCGGCAGGACGACGGCCGTCTCGGCGGTGACCATCCCCGCCTCCCGGTGCGGCCGGGACGCGGTGCGGGGCCGCATCGGTCAGGAGAGCGTGGCGAGGGCCGACTCGACCAGGTCGGTCAGCCCGGTCACCACCGAGCCGCCGGTGACCACCCGGTAGAGGACGGCGGCGAACGCGCAGGCGGCCACCGTCCCGACGGCGTACTCGGCCGTGCTCATCCCCGCCTGCGGGGTGGCACGGACGGCGGCCCACCGCCGGGCGAGCCGACCCGGCGGCCGCAGGGGCTGGCCCTCCCCGCCGGTGACCTCGCTGCGTTCCTCGACCGGGATCGGTGTGCGCTCCACTGGTACCTCCTCGCTCGGGGCCCGCCTGCCGGGCCGCTCCCCGAGCCTGTCGGCGGGCGCGGCGCCGTCCCAGGGTCACCGGCGATCTGTGGACGGCCCGGGAGCCTGTGCACAGCCGTCAGCCGAGCAGCTCGCCGGCCAGGCCGAGGACCATGGGCACCACACCCAGGCAGACGAACGCCGGGAGGAAGCAGAGCCCGAGAGGTGCGAGCACCCAGACGCCGGCCCGTCGGACGGCGGCCTCGGTGGCCGCCCGCTCCGAGGCACGAGCGTCCGCGGCAAGTGCCTGCAGGGCGGGCGCCGCCGCGGCGCCCGACTCCCCGGCGCGTACCAGGACGCGGCCCAGGGGGCCCAGCTCCGCGGGCACCCCCGCCCATGCCCGCCGCGGTTCGGCACCCAGCCGGCCCAGAGCCGACACGGCGGTCAGGTGCCGGGACAGCGGGTCGGGTACCGCCGCACCCACCGCGGCCAGCGCCGCCCCCACAGGCACACCCGCGGACAGGCAGACGCCCAGCAGGTCGCAGGCGCCAGGGAGCTCGCGGGACAGCGCCGCCCGCTCGTTCCCCTCCGGATCGCCGCCCCGCAGCAGCCGGTCCGCCACCACGGCGATCACGACGGCAGCACCGGCGCCCAGCACGCCACCGACCAGGAGTCCCGCCGCGAGCCCCGCGCCGGCGGCGAACAGCCACCGCCGCCGTTGTACCGGCGGGTCGCCGGAGCCGGTTCCGGCCTCCTCCGCTGGAGTGCGCAGCCCCCGGGCACGGAGCCCCGCGAGCCGCGCCGTCGGTGACCAGAGCAGCAGCGCGGCGGCGAGCACCAGCAGCGCCGCCGGGTGCGACGTCACCGGACGGCCCGCCGCACCAGCCGCGCGGACCAGGCCAGCCCGGCGAACTCCAGGGCCACCCCGGCCACCAGGAGCACCTGACCGGTGCCCGTCGTGGTCAGCACCCCCCACGGGTCGGCACCCACCCCGCTGCCCATGACCAGCCCGAGCACCGGCAGGCCGGCCAGCAGCAGCGCGCTCGCCCGGGGCCCGGCGGTCGCCGTGCGCAGTTCCTGCCTCAGCCGTCGCCGCGCCCGCAGGTCGTCCTCCACCGCGGCCGTCACGGCGGCGAGGGAGCATCCCGTCCGCGCGCTCAGCAGGACGGCCGCCGCGATCCGGCGGAGGGCGCCGACGAACTCGGCGTCCCCGCCCTGCGGCACGGGGACGCCGGGTGCGCGCAGGGCCGCGGCGAGCGCGGCGCCGCACGCGTCGTCGGCGCACGCCGCCACCGCGGCGTCGGTCGCCGCCTCGACGGAGCGCCCGCTGCGCAGCTCGGCACCGAGCGCACCCAGCCCCTCGGTGAGCGACCGCAGCCGGCCCTCGGCGCGGCGCGCCTGCCGGTGGGACTGCCAGGACCGGGCCCCGGCGATCGCCCCGACCCCGGCGAGGCCGGCGACCACGGGGGTGCTCACCGCGACGGCCACCGCGGCCACCGAGACCGCGACCGCGACGGGGAGCGGCACGGTGCGGGGCCGCGGTCCGACACCCGCGGGGCCGGACCGCACCGCGCGCAGCCGTGCCCGCCGCAGCGTGCCCGCGTCCGGCCAGAGCAGCACCGCGAGGGCAGCGGCCAGGAGGGCCCCGGTCACGCCAAGCCCCCGGTCACGCCAAGCCCCCGGTCACGCCGGGCCCCATCACGCCGGCCCCCCGGCCAGCAGGGCCCGCAGTCGCCCGGCCGCCGGCACGTCGCCGCCGTCGGCCCGCCACCCGGGCTCGACGACGACGGCGTCACCCGATCGGCGCACCACCCCCAGCTCGGTCACCCGGCGCCCGGACGGGGTGCGCCGCAGGTGCACCACGAGCGCCAGTGCCGCGGCAGCCTGGCTGTGCACCGCGGCGCGGTCCAGCCCGGCGGCGACCGCCAGGGCCTCCAGCCGGGCCGGGACCTCGGCCGGGCGGTTGGCGTGCAGCGTGCCGCAGCCGCCGTCGTGCCCGGTGTTCAGCGCGGCCAGCAGGTCCGTCACCTCCGCCCCGCGGACCTCGCCGACGACCAGCCGGTCCGGTCGCATGCGCAGGGCCTGCCGCACCAGGTCCCGCAGCGTCACGGCGCCGACCCCCTCCACGTTCGGCGGTCGGGTGACCAACCGGACGACGTGCGGATGCTCGGGAGCCAGCTCGGGGGCATCCTCGCAGACGACGATGCGGTCGGTGGGATCGGTGGCGCCGAGCAGCGCCGAGAGCAGGGTGGTCTTCCCCGACCCGGTGCCGCCGGTGACCAGGAACGCCGATCGGCCCGCCACCACGGCGCGCAGCAGCTGCTCGCTCGCCCCGGGGAGCGTGCCGAGCGCCGCCAGCTCCGCGAGGGAGTGCGCGGTCCGGCGCAGGACGCGCAGCGACAGGCACGTGCCGCTCCCCGACACCGGCGGCAGGACGGCGTGCAGTCGGGTGCCGTCGCCGAGCCCGACGTCCACCCAGGGCGAGGCGTCGTCGAGCCGCCGGCCGGCCGTGGCCGCGAGCCGGGCGGCGAGCCGGCGGACGGCGTCGTCGTCGGGGAACCGGACGTCGGTCAGCTCCAGCCCGGCGCCGCGGTCGACCCACACCTGATCCGGTCCGTTCACGAGGACGTCGGTGACCTGGGGCATCCGCAGCAGCACCTCGAGGGGGCCGGCGCCGGCCAGCTCGTCGACGGCGTCGCGGACTGCCAGGAGGACGTCGTCGTCCCCGAGCAGTCCACCGGCCTCCTCGCGGACGAGTGCGGCGACGCCGGCCCGGGTCGGCGGGCCGGGGTGCAGCGCCAGCCTCGCCCGGACGCGGTCGAGCAGCGGCGCGGCCGTCACGGCTGCCCACCCCGGGACGGCAGCGCGGCCAGGACCCGCCGCGCCACCACGCCGAACGGGGAGCGGGCCGTCACCAGCGGTGGCTCGCCGCGCTCGGCCCGGGGCACGGCACTCCGGTCGTGGGCCAGCTCGGCGAGCACCGGCCGCCCGACGAGGTCGGCGACCTCCTCCCGGGACAGTCCCCCCGGCACCGGGCGGGTGACCAGCCGCGCGCCGGCCCACACCGAGTCGTCGGCCTCGACCAGCAACCGGGCGGCCGTGGCAGACCGCAACCGGGCCGGGACCACCAGCACTGCCAGGTCGGCCCCCGCGGCGACCGCGAGCGCCGCCTCCCCGGCACCGCGCGGCACGTCGACCACGACCGGGCAGCCGATCGCGCAGGCGGCGTCCACGACCGCCTCGAGGGCCTCGGCCGGGACCGGGTGCGGCGACGACCGGGCCGCGGCGAGGACCGACACGCCACCCACCTCGGGCAGGGCGGCCAGGAGCGCATCGCCCGCGACCCGGCCGCGCAGCCCCGCCAGGTCGGGCCAGCGCAGCCCGTCGGCTCCTTCGGCCCCGAGCAGCAGGTCCAGGCCCGCACCCCACGGATCGACGTCGACGAGCGTCACCCCCGGGGCGGCGACCAACGCCACGGCGGCCGCGACGGTGCTGGCGCCGGCACCACCGCACGAGCCCCCCACCACGACCAGCCGGCCCCGCTCGACCGGATCGCGGACCGCGGCGGTGCAGCGCGCGAGCAGCCACGACTCGTCGGCGGGCAGCACGGCCACCCGCTCCGCCCCGATCTCCACGGCCGCTGCCCAGTCGGCCGCCGGCAGGTCGCCATCGGCCACCACGACGACGCCCGGACGGCGTGGCAGCGCGCGCAGCGCACCGGAGCGCAGCGCGTCGGCGCCGATCAGGACCAGCGGCGCCTGCCGGTGCGCCCGGCGCAGCGCGGGGCCGCCGGTCGCGAGCTCCACCTCGGCGCCGGCGGTGGCCAGCAGCCGGAGGAGGTCGTCGAGGAGGCGCTCGTCGGTGCTGACGACGAGGGGCCGGGCGGGTGGGCGTGAGGTCGACACGCCCCGACCTCACGCCGCCGTGGGCAAGGAGTGCCAGAACGGGAGGAGAACTGTGGATGACCCGAACGGGTGTGGACGGCGCGCGGCCTCCGCCACGGTGGTCGGCTCCACTTAGAGTCGTGCCTCGTGACCCGCGCAGCGGCGTTCTTCGACCTGGACAAGACGGTCATCGCCAAGTCCAGCACCCTGGCGTTCGGCCGGCCGTTCTTCCACGGTGGGCTGATCAACCGCCGTGCCGTGCTCACGACCGCCTACGCGCAGCTGGTCTTCTCCCGCGCCGGCGCCGACGCCCAGCAGATGGAGCGGCTGCGCGCCCAGCTCACCACCATGGTGACCGGCTGGGACGCCGCGACCGTGCAGGACATCGTCCGCGAGACCCTGCACGAGATCGTCGATCCGCTGGTCTACGCGGAGGCGGCCGACCTCATCGAGGAGCACCGGGCCGCCGGCCGGGAGATCGTGATCGTCTCCAGCAGCGGCGCGGAGATGGTCGAGCCGATCGGCGAGATGCTCGGTGTCGACCGGGTGGTGGCCACCCGGATGGTGGTGGAGGACGGCCGCTACACCGGCGAGATCGGGTTCTACGCCTACGGCGAGAACAAGGCCGAGGCGATGCGCCGGGTGGCCGCGGAGGGCGGCTACGACCTGGCCGACTGCTACGCCTACAGCGACTCCATCACCGATCTGCCGATGCTCTCGGCGGTCGGGCACCCGACGGCCGTCAACCCCGACCGCGGGCTGCGCAAGGCGGCGCTCCAGAACGGCTGGCCGGTCCTGCAGTTCACCCGGCCGGTCAGCATGCGGGCCAGGTTCTCCGCTCCCCCCGCGCCGGTGGTCACCGGTGCCGCGGTGGGCGTCGGTGCCGCGGTCGTCGGCCTGGCCTGGTACGCCCGTCACCGGGCGCTGCGGGCCGGGCTGTCGCCCGTCGGCGACCCGGCCCCGCTGAGCGGCCGCCGCCGGCGCCGCGGGGCCTGACACCTCCTGCCGGGTCACGGCCCGAACCACGACCCCGGCGGGGCACCTCCCCCGGCACCGCGGCGTGGGACATCCTGCCGACGTGCTCACCGTGGTGCTCGCCTGGCTGGCCGCCCTGGCCGTCTGCGTGGCAGCGGTGCTGTTCGGCCAGTCCACCCGTGCCGCACCGCGGCGCCGCTCGGCCGTGGGCCGCGTCGGGCTGTTCCTGTCGCTGTCCGGGCCGTGGCTCTCGGTGCTGGCCGCGGCGGCCGCGGCCGCGCTCACGGACGGCTGGCTGGTCGCCGCGGCGGCCGGCGCGTGCGGGGTCGTGCTCACCTGTGCCGCCGGCTTCCTCCTCTCCCCCCGCTGACCCGCCCCTCCCGGACGGTTCCCTGCCGGGAGGCCGGCCGGTCCCCTCAGCCCCCGAGGCGCTCCCGGACGCGGTCGACGAGGGTCCGGCCGGCCGACACCGGCCGGAACGCCCTGGCCGCCGCGGTGAGGGCCGCCTGCTCGTCGGGACGCAGCGCGACGCCCGCCGCGGCCGCGTTCGCCTCCAGCTGCGCCACGCTGGAGGCGCCGGGGATCACCACCACCCGCGGCAGCCCGATCAGCCAGGCCAGCGCGATCTGCGCGGGCGTCGCGTCGTGGGCGTCGGCCACCTCCCGCACCAGGTCCAGCAGCGGGGCGACCCGGCGCAGGTTCTCGGTGCCGAACAGCGGGTTGACCGCCCGGACGCCGCCCGGCCGGTGGTCGACGCCGTACCGCCCGCCGAGCAGGCCCTGCGCGAGCGGGCTGTAGGCGATCACCAGCCGGTTCTCCCGCTCGGCGAAGGGCACGTGGTCCTCCAGCGGGCCGGCGCGCGCGAGGGAGAACTGCACCTGGTTGCTCACCACCGGCGCGCCCAGGGCGGCGTCGGCCGCCCGCCACCGGGCCAGGGAGTAGTTCGACACGCCCGCGGCACCGATCCCGCCCTCGTCGAGCAGCCGGCGGAAGGCGGGCATGGTCACCGCGTCGGGGACGACCGGGTTGGGCTGGTGCACCTGGTAGAGCGGGATGCGGTCGAGCCCGAGCCGCCGGGCGCTGCCGGCCCACCGGCGCCGCACGACCGGCGGGAACGGCGCGACCGGGAAGATCTTGCTGGCGACGACGACCTCGTCGCGCTCGTGCCCGAGCGCCTCGCCGAGGATGCGCTCGCTGCGGCCGAAGCCGTAGACCTCGGCGGTGTCGAACAGCGTGATGCCCAGCTCGCGGGCCCGCCGGACGATGTCGAGGGCGGCGCGGTCGGCATAGCTGTCGCCGTAGCCCCACTCCCGGGAGCCGAACTGCCACGTGCCCAGGCCGATGCGGCTGACCGGTCCGAGCCCGTCGACGTCGAGGTGGTCCATGCCGGCCAGTCTTCGCGACCGGCCGCGCGCGTGCAGCTCAGCCGCGCAGCAGGCTCTCGCAGATGGCCAGCCCCTCGAGCGCGCCGTGCTCGGTGGCCCGGCAGCAGTGCACCAGCCAGCCCGCCACGCCGGCCTCCGTGCCCGACGCGTAGCCGGCCAGCGCCGAGCCGTAGGCCTCGCGGCCCAGCTCGGCGAACCCGACCTCGGGCACGGACACGGCCTTGGGGTCCAGGCCGCGGGCGATTCCGGTGAGGCGACCCGCGCCGCGTGCCACGACGCCGTCGGAGGTGCCGAACGGCGCCAGCGCGGCCAGTTCGCCGTGCACCAGCGCGGCGACGAGCACCGCGGGGAGCGTCGTCGGGCCGGTGATCAGCGCGATCAGCCCCGACAGCCGTGGCCCGGCGTGGGCGGCCGGCCGGCCGAGCGCGGCGGGATCGGCGAGGTCGGTCGCGGCGAGCACGTGCAACCGGGCGAGCACCTGACCGGGTGCCCGGGGCCACGTCTCCACCATGGCCCCCAGACCGGCCGACACCCGGAGCGCTCCCTGCACGACCGGGTCGGTGACGTCGCCGGCCCGCAGCTCGGCGAGCGGCACGTCCGCTCCCTCCAGCGCCGCCGACGCCCGTGCCCCGCGCAGGGCGGACTCGGTGCTGACCCCCGCCGACTCCCGCCGGAGCACCTTGTGCCGGAGCAGCCGGTCGATGCCGGCGCGGGCGGCGTCCGCGGCCTCGCGCACCCCGGGCAGGTCGAGCAGCGGGGCCAGCGGGTCGGGCGCGGACGAGCGCGGCGCGGCCGGGGCCGGGGCCGCACCGGGGCGCAGGGGGATGCTCACGGGGACGACGGTACGAGGCGGCGCGGCGGCGCCCGCACGGCCCTCGCCTACTCTCCCCCTGCCATGTCCCGACCCCTCACGCTGCTGCTCGTCCGCCACGGACAGAGCGAGTGGAACGTCGCCGGCCTCATGCAGGGACAGACCGGGCACGTCCCGCTCACCCCGACCGGGCACGCCCAGGCCGCGGCCGCCGCCACCGAACTGGCCGGGCTCGGACCCGGCGCGCTGATCTCCAGCGACCTCCTCCGCGCCGTGCAGACCGCCGAGCACTGCGCCGCCGCGACGGGCCTGCCGGTGGTCACCACTCCGGCCCTGCGCGAGCAGGGGTACGGCGAGCTGGAGGGACGGCCGTCCCGGGAGCTGTGGGACGTCGTCGACTGGACCGATCCGCACTGGGCAGCGGCCGGCGGGGAGAGCCTGGCGGAGCTGCACGCGCGGGTGGCGGCCTTCCTCAAGGACCTCTCGGCCGAGCCCCCCGCCGACGTGGTGGCCCTCGTCACCCACGGGGACACCATCCGCGCGGCCCAGGCGGTGGTGGCCGGCCTGGGCCCCGACGCGATGCCGGCGGTCACGCCGCACAACGGCACGATCACCCGGCTGGAGCTGCTCGCGTGAGTTCCGCCGGATGAGGCTCACCGGTCCGCTGGAGTCCGCCGCGCTGCTCACCGTGCTGCCGGTGCCCGCGGCCGCCGCCGGCTCGACCCGGGGCGTGCTGCCGTGGGCGCCGCTGGTCGGGCTGGTCCTCGGCGGCGCCGCGACCGGGCTCGCGGTCCTGGGCGACCGGTGGGTCTCCCCGCTGGCCGGCGCGGTGCTCGGCGTCGCCGCCCTGGCGGTGCTCACGCGCGGGCTCCACCTGGACGGGCTGGCCGACACCGCGGACGGGCTGGGCCCGCTCCGGGGCCGGGAGCGCGCCCTGCAGGTCATGCACCAGAGCGACATCGGGCCCTTCGGTGTCGTCGCGCTGGTCCTGACGCTGCTGCTGCAGGTGGCCTGCGCCGCCACCCTGCTGGAGACGCCGCACGGCTGGCCGGCGCTCTGGGCCGCGGTGGTGGTCGCCCGGGTGGCGATGGCGCGCACCGGGCTGCCCGGCGTCGCGACGGCGGACGGGTCGGCGCTCGGCTCGCTGGTGGCCGGCACCGTCTCCGTGCCGTGGTTCACCGGGTGGCTGGTCGTCGTCCTCGGCCTGCTGGCCGCCCAGGCCGCGGCCGACCCCGCGTCCGCCGCCGCCCTCGTGGGCAGCGCCCTGGCCGGACTGCTGGCGGCCGAGCTGCTGCTCCGGCTGGCCCGCCGACGACTGGGCGGCGTGACCGGCGACGTGATGGGCGCCATGGGCGAGACGGCCACCCTCCTCGTCGCCGCGTCCGCGCTCTAGCCGTCCCGCGCCACCCTCCGGCGCCCGCCCGACGGGCGGCTCCTCACCGGCGGCGCAGCACGCCCCGGACCAGGCGCCCGATGCCCCCGGCCGAGGAGGGGGCCGCCGTACGACCGCGCCCCATCCCCCGGCCCGTGGCCGGACGCCCCGTGCCCCGTCCGCGGCGGGCCGTCGCACGGCCCCCGCGGGCGGCGTTCCCTGCGGTACCCATCAGCCTGCCGAGGATGCTCATGCCCGACGGGTTCCCGGAACGGCGCCGGGCGATTCCCCGCCACGGCGGGCGCCGGCCCGGGCGCGGCGTGGCGTGACCCGCTGCTCATCCGGCGGACCGCTCGGACAGCTCGCACGGTCTGGGGTCGCCAGGACGACCCCACGTCGATAGCTTGTCCCGCAACATCCGGCGGCCCTCGGGAGATGCCCGTGTCCTCGTCCATCGTCGTAGGGCTCGATGGCAGTGAGGCGAGCGTGCGCGCCGCCGATGCCGGGGCCGAAGCCGCCCGTCGGCACGACCTCAGACTCGTCCTGGCCTGCGTCGTCCCCTGGTCGCCGTACGCCATCACCACGAACGAGGACAACGAACGCCGGTCGGTCGACAAGGCCCGGGAGGTGGCGGCGGCCCAGGAGCGGGTGCTCGACCCCGTCGTCGCCCGGCTCTCGGCGGACGGTGACATCGACGTCGAGGGGGTGGTCCGGCACGGGCATCCGGCCGAGACCCTGGTCGCCCTGGCCCGCGAGCACGACGCCGCGTGGATCACGGTCGGCCGGGTCGGCCAGAGCCGGGTGCGCACCCTGCTCTTCGGGTCGACCCCCGGCAGCCTGATCCAGCTCTCGTCGGTGCCCGTCCTGGTGGTGCCCTGATGGACACCGCCCCGGCCACCGTGCTCGCCGCGTCGTTCGACGAGCAGGTCGACAGCTTCTTCGCCCCGATCTCCGACTTCATCGTCTCGATCGTCTTCTTCGCGATCCCCCTCGACTTCATCGACGAGGGCGTCGAGCTCCCGCTGATCGTGGTGTGGCTGGTCGTCGCCGGCTTCTTCTTCACGATCTACCTGCGCGGCTTCCAGTTCCGGGCGTTCACGCACGCGATCCAGCTGATCCGCGGGCGGTACGACGACCCCCGGGACGCCGGCGAGGTCACCCACTTCCAGGCGCTGGCCACCGCGGTGTCGGGCACGGTCGGCCTGGGCAACATCGCCGGCGTCGCCGTGGCGATCTCGCTCGGCGGACCGGGCGCGACGCTCTGGATGATCGTCGCCGGGCTGGTCGGCATGTGCACCAAGGGCGTCGAGTGCACGCTGGGCGTCAAGTACCGCAACGTCTACGCCGACGGCCGGGTCTCCGGCGGGCCGATGTGGTACCTGAGCCGGGGGCTGGCCGAGAAGGGCATGGGCACGCTCGGCAAGGTGCTCGCCGTCCTGTTCTGCATCTTCACCCTCGGCGGGGCCGTCGGCGGCGGCAACATGTTCCAGGCCAACCAGGCCTTCAGCCAGGCGCAGTCGGTGACCGGCGGGGACGACGGGCCGCTCGGTGGCGGCGCCGCCGGCGCGATCTTCGGTCTGGTGCTGGCGCTGCTGGTCGGCGCAGTGATCATCGGCGGCATCCGCAGCATCGCGCGGGTCACCGACAAGCTGGTGCCCTTCATGGCGGTCTTCTACGTGCTCGCCTGCCTGACGGTGCTGGTCGTCAACCTCTCCGACGTCCCCGAGGCGCTGTGGGCGATCGTCTCCCAGGCCTTCTCCCCGGAGGCCGGGTTCGGCGGCATCGTCGGCGTCCTCATCCAGGGCTTCCGGCGGGCCGCGTTCAGCAACGAGGCCGGGCTCGGGTCGGCGGCGATCGCCCACTCGGCGGTCAAGACCGAGGAGCCGGCCACCGAGGGCCACGTCGCCGTCCTCGAGCCGTTCATCGACACCGTGGTCATCTGCACGATGACTGCGCTGGCGATCGTCATCACCGGCACCTACGCCGACGACTCCAGCGCTCCAGGGGTGCAGACCACGTCCGCGGCGTTCGAGACGGTCGTCGGCTGGTTCCCGCTCGTGCTGGCGGTGGCGGTGATCCTGTTCGCCTACTCGACGATGCTGGCCTGGAGCTACTACGGGCTGAAGGCGGCGACCTACCTCTTCGGCGAGTCGATGCTGGTGGACCGCACCTGGAAGTTCATCTTCTGCGTGTTCGTCGTCATCGGCGCCTCGTCGGCGCTGGACGCGGTCATCGGCTTCTCCGACAGCATGATCTTCCTGATGGCGCTGCCCAACATCCTCGGGCTCTACCTCATGGCCGGGGTCGTGAAGCGGGAGATCTACGGCTACCGCCGCCGGCTCGAGAGCGGGGAGATCCTGCCGGTGGCCGAGCGCACGGGCTGAGCCCGGCGCCCGGCCACGCTCACTCGGCGCCGAGCGCCACGCTCACTCGGCGCCGAGCGCCACGCTCACTCGGCGCCGAGCGC
>NZ_FOND01000002.1:0-152540 GCF_900112815.1 Blastococcus tunisiensis | reverse complement strand
GCCACGCTCACTCGGCGCCGAGCGCCACGCTCACTCGGCGCCGAGCGCCACGCTCACTCGGCGCCGAGCGCGTCGGCCATGCGGTGGTGCGGCACGGCCTCGGGCCCGCGGCTCTGCCGCTCCAGCGTCCGGGCCAGCGCCCGCCGGGCCCAGCCGTTGGCCGGGGCGAGGTGGACCAGCCGGGTCAGGGCGTCCTCGGACCGCGCCAGCTGAGCAGAGCCGAAGTAGGCCCGCGCGAGCAGTTCGAGAGCCGCCTCGTTGGTGGGCTCGGCGTCGACGACGCGCTGCAGGATGCGGGAGGCCGCTGCGGGCTGCCCCATCGCCAGCAGCAGGTCGGCCCGCAGGAACTCCGAATGCAGGTCGACGGGACGCGGGTCGGCGGGGTGCGGGTCGGCGGGGTGCAGGTCGAGCTCGTCGGGCTGGTACGTCACGTGCGGGACAACCACCGGGCGCACCGCGCGCTTCCCGGGTCGCATCCGGATCGGCGTCCCGGGGGGAAGACGGAGTATCACCCGCTCTGCCGAGGAGTTCCGATGCAGCTGCGCCACTCCGCCCGCTCCACCTCCGCCGACCGCCCGTCCCGCGATCCCTGGGTCTTCCGGGTCCAGCGGGTGGGGGCCCTCGCCGTCGCCGCGGTGATCGGCGTGTTCGGCCTGCTCGGTTTCGCCGGGGGCCTGGACTTCTTCTCCACCGACGGCTCCCCGATCCTCGGCATGTCCTCGAACGGCCTGCTGTCGACCGTCTCCGTCGTCACGGCGGTGGTGCTGGTCGTCGCCGCGCTGCGCAGCCCGCGGGTGGCCTCGACGGTGATGATGGTCGTCGGGACGCTGTTCCTGGTCTCCGCGCTGGCGAACCTCGCCGCGCTCCGGACGTCGTTCAACGTGCTGGCCTTCGAGATGGAGAACGTCGCCTTCTCCGTCGTCGCCGGGCTGCTCCTCCTGCTGCTGGGCGCCTACGGCCGGGTGAGCGGCAACCTGCCGGCCGACAGCCCGTACGCCCGCCCGGCCACCGACGACGCCGGCCCGCCCGAGTCCTTCCCGTCCACGCCGGCGGAGTTCGCGGCGGAGCGGGCGATGCGGGACGCCGAGGTCGCGGTCGTGAACCACGTCGCCACCGTGGACCAGCGCCGCCGCGTGGAGGCGATGGCGCGGGTGCACTCGCGGGGCGACCGGCGCCGGGTCTGGATGGAGTTCGACGCGCGCTCGTCCTGAACCGTTCAGTCCTGCTCGGGATCGGGCAGCCGCGCGCCGGCGGGGACCTCGCTGCCGGCCTCGACCTGCATCCGGCGCCCGACCAGCGTGATCTCGCCGTCCCCGCCGACGGCCGCGCGCTCCCCCACCTCGACGTGGTCGTCGAGGACGGCACGCACGACTCGAGCCCCCGCCCGCACGCGCACACCGGGGAGCAGCACCGAGTCCACGACCGTCGCGCCCTTCTCCACCACCACCCCCGGTGACAGCACGCTGCCCCGGACCTCCCCTCCGACGCGGGTCCCCCCGGAGATGAGGCTCTCCTCGGCCACCGCCCCCGGCAGGACGCGGGCGGCGCTGCGCCGGCCGCCGCGGGTGTGCAGCGGCCAGGCCGGGTCGTCCAGGTCGATCGGCGGCTCGGCGGACAGGAAGTCGCGGTGGGCCTGCCAGTACGCCGGCACCGTCCCGACGTCCCGCCAGTACCCCGGCAGCGGATGCGCCCGGGCCAGGCCGTCCCGCGTCTGCTCGGGCAGCAGGTGGGTGCCGAGGTCCTCCAGCTCGTCCTCCCCCAGCTCGTCGTCGAGCGCCTCGAGCCGGTCGAGCGTGGCGCCGGGGGTGAAGACGAAGACCTCGTTGGTGGCCGTGGTCGTGGCCGGCTCGTCCGGCTTGTAGGCGTAGCCGGTCACGCGTTCGCCGTCGACCTCGACGATCCCGTAGCGGGACGCGTCATCGGCGTCGACCTCGGTGGTGACCATCGTGACCTCGGCGCCGGACCCGAGGTGGGACTCCACGACCTCCCGGTAGTCGAGCTTGTAGACGGCGTCGGAGCTGACGACCACGAGGGCGTCGGCGTCGAACTCGCGGATCAGGTTCGCCTGGCGCCACAGCAGGTTGGCCGTGCCGCTCACCCAGCCACCGCGGTCGCTGCCCTGGAACGGCGGCAGCGTCAGCAGCCCCCCGGAGTTGCGGTCCAGGTCCCACGGCCGGCCGTTGGCGAGGTGGTGGGCCAGGGACGTCGGGTGGTACTGGACGGAGACCCAGACGTCGTCGATCGTCGAGTGCTGGCAGTTGCTGAGCGGGAAGTCGATCAGCCGGTACACCCCCGCGAAGGGGACGGCCGGCTTCGCGCGCTGCTCGGTGAGCAGTTCGAGGCGGCCGCCCGCGCCGCCGGCCAGCACGAGGACGAGGATGCGCGGGAGGGCCATGGCCGCCTGCGTACCCCGCGGCGGGCCCGCCACGCCCACCGCGACACGCGGAGGCGGGAATCGTCGGCCCGGCGGCCGGCTTGCTGCGTGTCGTGCCCGAATCCCGACGTCTGCCGCGGACCGCCGCCTTCTGGTCGGTCGCCGTCCTGCTCGTGCTCATGCTCGCCGCGTCCGGGGTGCCGTCCCCGCTGTACCGCGTCTACCAGGAGCAGTTCGGCTTCGGCTCCGGCGTGCTGACGGCGGTCTTCGGCATCTACGCCTTCGCGCTGCTCGCCTCGCTGCTGGTCGTGGGCGGCCTGTCCGACCACCTGGGGCGGCGTCCGGTGCTCGTCGCCGCGTTCCTGCTCGAGGCCGCCGCCATGGCGCTGTTCCTGTTCGCCGACGGCGTCGGCTGGCTGCTGGCCGCGCGGGTGGTCCAGGGCCTGGCGACCGGTGCGCTCACCAGCACGCTGGGGGCGTCGCTGCTGGACCTGCAGCACCCGGACCGGCCACTGGGGGCGTTCCTCAACAGCGCCTCCCCCGGGCTGGGGCTGTCCATCGGGGCGGTGGCCGCCGGTCTCCTGGTCCAGTTCGTCCCGTCGCCCACCGACTGGGTGTTCGGCGTCCTGACCGTCGTCTTCCTGCTCGCCGCCCTGGGCACCTACCTGCTGCCGGAGAGCTCGCCGCGGCTGCCCGGTGCGCTCGCGTCCCTGCGCCCCCAGGTCCACGTGCCGGCGGCGCACCGGCGCGCGTTCCTCGTCGCCCTGCCGCTCCTGGTCGCCTTCTGGGCGGTCGGCGGCCTCTACCTGTCGCTCGGCCCGTCGCTGCTCGCGGACGTCTTCGGCATCGACAACCACCTGGCCGGTGGCCTGCTGATCCTGGCGATGCAGGGCAACGGCGTCGTGGGGTCCCTCGCCCTGCGGACCTCGCCGCCCGAGCGGGCGATGCTGATCGGCGCCCTCACCTTCACGGCCGGCGTCGCGGCCACCCTGGTGGCCCTGTTCACCACCTCGGCGGTGCTGCTGTTCGTCGCGTCCGTGGCCAGCGGATTCGGCTTCGGGGCCGGGTTCCTCGGCGCGGTCGCCACCATCACCGCCGGCGTGGCGCCGGGATACCGGGCCGGTCTGCTGTCCAGCATCTTCGTCGTCGGCTACCTGGCGTTCAGCATCCCGGCGATCGTGGCCGGGACCGCCGTCCAGGGATTCGGGCTCACCCGGACGACCGAGGTCTACGGCGCCGTCGTCGTCCTCCTGGCGCTCCTGGCCGTGGCCGGCCTGCTGCGCGCCCGGCGGACCACCGGGTCGCTCGCCCCCGTCGAGCGACCCGGGTCCGTGGCTCAGCTCCCCGGGTAGGGGCCGGCCTTCAGCGCGCGGGCCAGGTGCGCGGCGTTCGCCGCAAGCGTGGCCGTGGTGGAGGCGACGGCCTCCGGCGTCTCGTCGAGGTCCTTGTAGTCACGGCCGCCCATGGCCTCGTCGTTCCAGTAGGTGCCGCCCTGCGACGGGATCGTGAAGCCGATGTCGTTGAGGCCCTGGAAGAGGTCGGCGGTGATCTTGTGCGCGCCGTCCTCGTTGCCGACGACGGCGGTGACCGCGACCTTGCCGGCGATCAGCGGCCGGCCCGAGTCGTCGGTCTCGGACAGCTCGCCGTCGAGACGCTCGAGCACCCGCTGCGCGACGCTGCTCATGTGCCCGACCCAGGTGGGCGTGGCGACGACGAGGATGTCGGCGGCCATCATCTGCTCCCGGATGGCCGGCCAGGCGTCGCCCTCCCCCATGTCGATCTCGACGCCGGGCTTGACGTCGTGGTCCACCACGCGCACCACGTCGCCCGTCCCGCCGTGCTTCGCGAGCTCGTCGAGGATCTGGCGGGCCAGCAGCTCACTGCTCGACGGTGCCGGCGAGGGCTTGAGGCTGCAGACGAGGGCGAGGGCGCGGAGCGGGGTCGATTCGGTCATGCACGGTCAGGTGCCCCGCGATCGACCGCGCTCACACATTCATCGGCGGACGGACTCGACGAACCCGGCCACCCGTCCGCGCAGCTCGGCCGCGCGCCCGGCGACGACCTCGGCCGGGTCCCGGTCCTGCAGCCACGGCGGGATCTCGGTCCGGACCCGCTGCGCGCAGCCCAGGTCGGCGCACATGTAGGTGCCGACGGTGTTGCCGTTCCGGCCGGCTGCACCGGTGCGCCGGGCGGTGAACAGCGAGACGGCGTCACCGGACTGCGCCGTCTGGCAGAGCAGGCACATCGCGGCCGTGCGGGCCGACATGCGGGTGTCCGCGGCGCGCACCGCGATGCCGACCGGCGCGATCGCGTCACCGGTACCGGTGTCGACGACGAGGTAGCCGCGCAGCGGCGCCTTCGGGTCGCGCCAGCCGAGCAGCTCCAGCGCGGCCCAGTCGAGGTCGGCGAAGTCCTTCGGCAGCGTCAGCCCCTTGGCCTCGCCCTGCGAGCAGTTGACGAACGAGCGGCGGACCTGCTGCTCGGTGAGGGCGTGCACGATCGATCTCCTTGCCGGTGGGGTGCGCCCATGATCGGCGACGACGGCCGGCGCGTCATCGGAGTTTCGCCGCGGTCAGGCCGGCAGGTCGCCGTTCGGCCCCGCGGCCTCGGCCAGCAGCCGCTCGCGGTGCTCCTCGGGCAGCAGGTCGACGTACACCGTCCCGTTCAGGTGGTCGACCTCGTGCTGGAGGCACCGCGCGGCCATGCCGGTCGCCTCGATCGACAGCGGGTCGCCCTTGACGTCCACGCCGTCCACCCGGGCCCGGAAGGCGCGCGGGAGGTCGGCGTACGGGCCGGGCACCGAGAGGCACCCCTCCTCGGTGATCTCCTCGGCCGGCTCGTCCCCGACGGGCGCCAGGATGGTCAGCGTCGGGTTGACCGCGTAGCCGACGACGTCCTCCCCCTCGGCGTCGGGGCAGTCGATGACGAAGACGCGCGCGTCGACGCCGATCTGGTTGGCCGCCAGCCCGACGCCGTCGGCCGCCTCCATGCTGGCGAACATGTCCAGCAGCAGGTGGCGGAGGTCGCGGTCGAACGCGGTCACCGGGGCGCACGACCGGTGCAGGACCGGGTTGCTGCCGTAGGTGACGATCGGCCGGGCGACGCCGTCGTAACGGCCGGGCAGGCGCATGGGCACCGATCCTAGGGACGCGGCAGCCCGGCGGAGGTGCGGCCTCCGCCCGGGACCGGCCGCCGCCCGGCTCCGGACGACGTCCGCAGGGTGGTGCGGCCGTCCCGCGCGGCGCGGACGGCGGCGGCGATCCGGGCCGTCGCCGGGCGCCGGGCGGTGCGTCGGGGCTCGATCACCCCGCGGGCCGCCGGGAGGACGGGGAACCCCGCCGGGTCCACCGCGGCATGGCTGGCCGGGGGCGCACCCGGCCCCCGGCCACCGCGGAGGGTCACCACGAGGGTGGCCACCGAGAGGTAGCCGAGACCGAGGAGCACGAGGACGACTGCGAGAACACCACCTGAGGTCATGGCACCACGGTGGCACCGTTCCTCCTTGCCGAAAGTGGTCCATTCCGGCATGGTGGCCTGATGCCAGTGGTCGAGAACCAGTCCACAGCCCGGGAGCTGGCGCGGCTGATCGGGCCGGCTGCCGGCCTGCCCGCACCCCGCTACGCCGGGCTGGCGCGGCGCATCCGCGACCTGGTGACCTCCGGCTCGCTGCCGTCGGGCCACCGGCTCCCCGCCGAGCGGGAGCTCGCCGCCGCGCTCGACCTGAGCCGGGTGACGGTGGCGTCGGCCTACCGGGTCCTCCGGGAGGAGGGGTTCGCCAGCACGCGGCACGGGTCCGGCACGGTCGCCGAGCTGCCCCAGGCCGGCCCGCTGTGGGGCCCGCCGAGCAGCGCTCCCGGGGTGCTGGACCTGGCGCACGCGGCACCGGAGGCGGCTCCCGGACTGTCGGCGGCCTACGCCGACGCCCTCGCCGCGCTGCCGGCACACCTGTCCGGGCACGGCTACGCGCCGAACGGGCTGCCGCAGCTGCGGGCCGCCGTCGCCGACCGGTTCACCGCCCGCGGCCTGCCGACGGAGCCCGACCAGGTGGTGATCACCGCCGGGGTCGGCGACGCCACCGCCACGGTCCTGGAGACGCTGCTGCAGCCGGGCGACCGCGTGCTGGTGGAGCACCCGACCTATCCCAGCATCCTCGGCATGGTGGCCGCCGCCGGCGGCCGCTGCACGCCGGTGCCGGTCGACCCGTCCGATCCCGACGCACTCGTCCGCGCGGCACACCTGGCCACCCGGCAGAGCAGCCCCCGGCTGGCGTTCGTGATCCCCGACTTCTCCAACCCGACCGGCGTCCGGCTCTCGGCGTCCGGGCGCCGCCGCCTCGCGGCGACCCTGTGGCAGCAGGGGGTGCTCTCCGTCGTCGACGAGGTGGCCGCCGAGCTGTACCTGGACGGCGAGGCGCTGGCCCCGTTCGCCGCCGGCCTGCCCGACGCCGCGACGATCACCGTCGGCGGGCTGTCGAAGGCGGTCTGGGGCGGGCTCCGGGTCGGCTGGCTGCGCACCGATGCGGCCCTGGCCGCCCAGCTCGGCGCCACCCTGCTCCGCCGCCAGCTGTCGGTGGGCCTGCTCGACCAGCTCGCCGCGACGGCGCTGCTCGGCCGGCTCGACCAGGTGCTCGAGCACCGGCGGGGCCAGCTGCGCGAGCGCCGGGACGCGCTGCTCGACGCCATCGGGTCCCGGCTGCCGGAGTGGGAGGTGCACCGCCCCGCCGGTGGGCTGTCCCTGTGGTGCCGCCTGCCGCCCGGTGTCGGCTCGGCCGCGCTGGTCGCGGGGGCGGCTCCGTCGGGGCTGCTGCTCGCGGAGGGCCGCGCCTTCGGCACGGGGCACTCCTTCGACGACCACCTTCGGCTGCCGTTCACCCGGCCCGTCGCCGACCTGCACCGGGCGGTCGAGGTGCTCGCCCGGGTGCAGTCCGAAGTCCGCTCGGGCGCATGGGGCGGCTCCCCGGCGCGGCCGAGAACCGTCGTCTGATCGCGACCGGCCGCGGCGACATGCGCCATCGGTCGCGCTGCGGGCACGAAGGGTGACGGCGCGACGGGGGCGGGGAGTTCCGACCTCGACAGTTCCGTACCCGCCGGTCCTCCGTCTCGTGCGGGGTGTCGCCACTCGTCGTACGGTCCTCGGAGCGGAGCGGCCGACCCTTCCGGGGGCGGGGGAACCACGAAGTCGAAGGACGGCTCGTGGGCCACCGGGAGCAACGGCCGCCTCTGACTAGGGGGAAAGTCATGGCGTCACCGGCGATGTCCCGTCCACGGGTACCCGCCCGACCGGCGCGGGGCGTCCGGACGGAGCCCGCCGCGGATCCCGTCCCGCACCCGGGGATCGCGCCGACGGTCGGCGACCCACCGGTCGAGCGCGTCGCCGGCCGCTACCGGTACGACCTGCGCAGCGGCGGGTGGTGGTGGTCGCCGGAGATGTTCACCCTGTTCGGCCTGCCCTGCAGCGACCGGCCGCCGGGCACGGAGGAGTACCTGCGGTACCAGCACGCGGAGGACCGCATCCGCGTGCTCGAGGCCCTCACGCGGGCCGGCGCCGACGGGCGGGCCTTCGCGCTGGAGACCCGGGTCATCCGCGCCGACGGGTGCGAGCGCGCCGTCGTCCTCGTCGGCGAGCCCCAGCGGGACCGGACCGGCGAGGTGACCGGCGTCGAGGGCATCTGCGTCGACCTCACCGACGGCCGCCCCTGCGACGGCGCGAACGCCACCGACCGGACCCGCGCGCTGGAGGCGGAGGTCGAGCAGATGCGGGCGGCGATGGCCAGCCGGGCCGCGATCGAGCAGGCCAAGGGCATCCTGATGCTGCTGACCAACTGCGGGGACCAGGTCGCCTTCGACCTGCTGGCACACATCTCCAGCCACACCCACCGCAAGGTGCGCGACATCGCGGAGGTCATCACCCGCTCCGCGGCCGGGCAGATCCGCCTCCCCGACGACGTGCGGGCGATCATCCGGGACGCCTGCCCCCCGAGCCAGCCACTGCGCTGACCCGGGGCTGGGTGCCCGCTCCTCCGGTCCCTTCGGGACAATGCCGGAGCCACGTGCCGACATCCGTCGACGGCGTGCACCCGACGGCCCGAGGAGGCGAGCGCGGCGTGGTCTACCTCATCTCGCGGCTGATCCTGCGACCCCTGTTCCTGCTCGTGTTCCGGCCGCGCGTGGTCGGCCGGCGCAACGTGCCGGCCACCGGTCCCTTCATCATCGCCAGCAACCACCTGTCGTTCATCGACAGCATGGCGATCCCGCTCATGGCGCCCCGGCGGGTCGGCTACCTGGCCAAGGCCGAGTACTTCACCGGGACCGGCCTCCAGGGCTGGTTCATCAAGACCTGGTTCACCGCCCTCGGGGCCCTGCCGGTCGAGCGGGACACCCACCGGGCCGCACAGGCGGCGCTCGACACGGCGATGACCGTCCTGGACGCCGGTGGCGGCTTCGGCATCTACCCGGAAGGCACCCGGTCGCGCGACGGCCGGCTGGCGAGGGGGAAGACCGGCGTGGCCTGGCTGGCACTGACCGCCGACTGCCCCGTCGTCCCGGTGGGGATCACCGGCACCGACCGCATCCAGCCGGTCGGCGCCGGCTGGCCGCGGCCGCACCGCTTCACCGTCGTCTTCGGCGAGCCGCTGACCTTCCCCGAGCACCGCGGCCGGGCCGGCAGCAACCGGGCCCGCCGCGAGGTGACCGACACGATCATGGAGCGGATCGCCGAGCTCTCCGGCCAGGAGAAGGCCGGCTGGTGAGCATCACCCGCCGGTGAGCCGCGCCCGGACGTCGTCCGGCCAGGGCGCCGACCGCCCGTCGACCGTGCACACGTAGGTCGTCCGGACGACGCAGCACTCCCGCTCCCCCACCCGGATCGCGAACCGGACGGTGGCGCTGGTCCGGCCGAGCCGCTCCAGGTCGGCGTCCACGTCGACGGTGTCGCCCCACCGCGCCGACGACCGCCACTCCAGCGCGCTGGCGACCACGACGTACTCGACGCCCCGCGCGTCCAGCTCCGCCCAGGGCACCCCGAGCTCCGCCCACCAGGTGTTCACGGCCTCGTCGGCCCACACCAGGTAGTGGGCGTTGAACACGATGCCCTGCTGGTCGCACTCGACGAACCGGACGGGGGCGCTCCAGACCTGTGGCACGGGGCGTCACGGTAGCGACGTGCCCCGCGGGCTACCGTGCCCGCGTGGATCCCGTGCGCGAACCCGCCCGCTCCGACACCGACGTCCTGTCCGGGTACCGGACCCCGGGCGGTCTGGTGCTGGACAAGGTGATCGGCCACCTCGACGCGCACTGCCGCCAGTTCATCGAGCACTCTCCCTTCGCGACGCTGGCGACCGCCGACGCCGAGGGCTGGCCGGACGTCTCGCCGCGCGGCGGCGACCCGGGCTTCGTGCACGTGCTCGACGAGCAGCGCCTGGCCCTGCCGGACCGGCCCGGCAACAACCGGGTCGACGGGCTGCGCAACCTGGCCGCCAACCCGCGCGCCGCGCTGCTGTTCTTCGTGCCCGGGGTCGAGCAGACGCTGCGGGTGTTCGGCACGACGGCGATCGTGGGGCCGGACGACCTGGGGGTCGACCTCACCGAGTTCGGCCGGGCACCGCTGTCGGTGCTGGTGCTCACCGTCCGGCGGGCCTACTTCCAGTGCCCGAAGTCGGTCATGCGCTCCGGCCTGTGGGACCCGGCCCGGCGCCTCGAGCCGGGGGTGCTGACCCCGTTCGGCCGGGTGCTCAAGGACCACTGCGCGCTCGAGACCGACCTGCCCGACGACGCGACGATCCGGGCGGACCTCGCGCAGGAGCTCTAGAAGGACCCCCGTCCTCCCCACCCTTTCGCCCGCTCAGGGCGGACCCCTGGACGGGGCCGTTCCAGCACGTCACGCTTCGGCCATGGCGTTCGACTTCCAGGTGACGATCGACTGCGCCGCGCCGCACGAGCTGGCCGACTGGTGGGCCGAGGCGCTCGGCTGGCAGGTGGAGCCGCAGGACGAGTCCTTCATCCGGGAGATGGTCCGCACCGGCGCCGCGTCGGAGGCGGACACCACCCGGCACCGCGGCGCACTGGTCTGGCGGGCCGGCGCCGCGATCACCTCGCCCGACCCGCACCGGCCGCGGGTGCTCTTCCAGCGGAGCGAGGAACCCCGGCAGGGCAAGAACCGGGTGCACCTGGACGTGCGGGTGGGCCCGGAACGGCAGGACGCCGAGGTCGCCCGGCTGCTGGGGCTGGGCGCGACCGAGCTCTGGCGTGCCTCGCAGGGGCCGTACGCCTGGGTCACGATGGCCGACCCGGAAGGGAACGAGTTCTGCGTGGCCTGAGGTCCGTCCCCGAGCGTGCGAGGGCGAATGGCCTCGTCCAGAGGCTCGCGGTGAGCCTGCGAACCGTGAGGGGGACGAGGCCCTTCCGGGCGTCCGTCGTCAGCGGGCGCGCAGGTCCCGGAGCAGCTTGCGGTCGGCGACGGCGCGCTCGGCCAGGGTGCGTGCCCGCGGGCGACGGCGGCCGCTGCCGAGCACCCGCGCGTCCTCGACGAGCTGGAGGGCGGCGAGCACGCTGGCCTGGACCTCCGGGGCGCGGGGCACCGCCGGGCGCGCGGGTTCGGACGTCGTCACTGGGCCCCCGTCTCCCGGGGCGCTACTGCGTACCCCGTCCGGGCAGGGTGCCCCGCGCCGGGCGGATCCAACCCTGTCCGTGAGCAGATGGTGCCGATGTGTCACACGAGACACCAGCGCACGGATCATCGACGCACGTACCGTGCCGGCATGGCGCACCAGGGAAGCATCCGCCGGCTGGTCGGCCGGGTCACCGGCCTCGTCCGCGGCGCGGTCCGGCCCGGGCGGCCCGGCGCGGGACGGTCGTCCCGGGTCACGCCCGACGGGCTGGACCTGGCGTACCGGCCGCACGCGGACGGCCGGCCCGACCCGGGCGAGATCGTCTGGACGTGGGTGCCCTATGACGAGGGCGACGGTCGCGGGAAGGACCGGCCCGTCCTCGTCATCGGCCGGCGGGGTGCGGACCTGCTGGGTCTGATGCTCAGCAGCAAGGACCACGACCGGGACGCCGCCGACGAGGCCCGCCACGGTCGGATCTGGACCGACATCGGTGCCGGGTCCTGGGACTCGCGGGGGCGGCCGAGCGAGGTCCGCCTCGACCGGCTGCTCGAGCTCGACCCGGAGGCCGTCCGCCGCGAGGGCGCCGCCCTCGACGAGGCGCGGTTCGACCGGGTCGTCGCCGAGGCCCGCAGGGTGCAGGGCTGGTAGCCCCTCAGTCCGGGACGGAGTCCTCGCGCGAGGATCTCCGGGCCGGCGGGCGCAGGTTGTAGACGCCGCCGCCCTCCACCAGGGGCTCCAGGTCGTAGCGGTGGACGACCTTCGGGCCGTCGTGCAGGTGGACGTGCGTCACCGTCGGCAGCGGCTCGCCGTGCCGCGCCGCGCGGATCTCCACCCGGCCGTCGAGCGGCCCGCCGACGAAGAGGAGCACGGCGTCGTCGTCCGTGCCCGTCCCGGCCTCCGCGCGCCCGGCTGCTGCGTCCTCGGACAGTTCTGCCTCCCTGTGGTCCACCGGTCCGCCAGGGTAGGCGCGCCGGGGCCCTCCGGTCAGCCCTCGGCCGGCCCGCGCAGCCACCGGGCCACCAGCGGAGCGCTCAGCAGCATGACGAACAGCCGCAGCACCTGGACGGCCAGCACGAACGTGACGTCGGCGCCGATGTCGCTCGCCGTGGCCAGCACGGCGTAGAGCCCGCCCGGGGTGGTGGCGAGGTAGCCGTCCAGGGCGCTGACGCCGGTCGTGGCCGACAGCACCGCGCCCAGGCCGGCCGAGGCCGCCACGAGGGCGAGGATGACGCCGAGCGCCAGGGGCAGCGCGCGGCCGATGGTCCGCAGGCTCTCGCGGGTGAAGCTGACGCCGACCTGGAGCCCGATCACGAGGAAGGCGGCGCTGCCGAGCAGGCCGGGCACCTCCGCCCCACCGCCCAGGCCGGTGAGGTCGACGACGGCGGCGGCCACGAGCGGGCCCAGCAGCGACGCCACCGGCAGCCGCACCAGCCGGCCGACGACCAGCCCACCCACTGCGCAGCCGACCGTGAACAGCACCCCGGCCGGCCAGCCGGGGACGTCGTCCGCCACCGCCGCGGCCGCCCCGCTCTGCGCGCCGAAGCCGACGGTGGCGACCACGGGCATGAGGACGACGATCAGCAGCACCCGCAGGTACTGCAGCACGGCCACCATGCGCGCGTCGGCCCCGAGGTCGCGGGCCATCGCGACGATCCCGGAGGCACCGCCGGCGATCATGGCGAAGGCGCCGGTGACCGGGCTGATCCCGCGCTGGAGGCGGAGCACCAGCCCCGCGCCCAGGCTCAGGGCGAGCGTCCCGACGGTCACCAGCAGGACGGGCAGCCAGTTGGCCCCGACGGCCCGCAGGGTCTCCAGGTCGACCAGCGAGCCCATCGCGACCCCGATCGTCGCCTGCCCGGCGCTCGCGGCCGCCCGCGGGACGGTGGCCCGCCCGCGGAACCCGAGCGCACGGACCAGCCCGGCGAGCAGTCCGCCGAAGAGCGCGGGCGAGGGCAGCCCCAGGGCGGCGAACCCGACGCTCGCCACGACCGCTGCGGCCACGACCGCGGCGAGGTCGAGCAGCTCCCGGCCCCGGTCCCCCACGGGCGACACTCTGCCCGGTCAGCCCCCGGTGATCCGCCGCAGCTCCGCCACGTGCGCGTCGAAGGCCGACCGCCCCGCCGCCGTGAGCGACAGGCTGGTGCGCACCCGGGAGGCGCGGGTGGACTTGCGGACCGTCACGTACCCCGCCTCCTCCAGCTGCTTGACGTGCTTGGAGAGCACCGAGTCGCTGACGCCGATCTGCTCGCGCACGACGGCGAAGTCCATCGTGTCGACGACGGCGAGCAGGCCGCACACCTGCAGCCGGGGCGGCGCGTGCACGACCGGGTCGAACCGCGGCCGGACGGCGGTCACAGCTCGCCGCGCAGCTCGGCGACGTAGATCCGCGTCCACCACCGGCTCACGAACACCACGGCGACGGCACAGCCGGCCGACGCGCCGACCACGAGCCACGGCAGGCCGACGGCCAGGTCGAGCAGGGCGGCGCCGCCCCAGGTCACGCAGCACCAGAACCACACGGTCATCGCCCGCTGGGTCGGCCCCGGCCGCAGCCCGCTGACCCACATGCCGGTGAGCCGCCGGTAGACCAGCGTCAGACCCCACAGGCCGACGGCGAACAGCACCCCCGCGCCGCCGATGAGCCACCAGTCGTGCGTGGCGTAGCTGCCCAGGAAGAGGAACACCAGGAGACCGAGCAGCACGTCGTACCACCAGGGCTGGACGACGCGCTCGGCGAGCGCCGCCCGGTCGGCCCGCAGCGCGGTGAGCTCCGCCGCGGCTGCCGCCGTGTCCATCGACCCACCGTCGCTTTCCATGTCGGAAAGCATGGCCGGCGACTTTCCGATCCGTCAAGTCGTGCACACGGCCGTTACACGGTCGTGCTCTCATGCCTCCCGGAGTGCCGCGGCGCACCTCCCCCGCGTCGGCCCCCGCAGGCGCTGGGATCCTGTCCGGAGAACCCGCTGCCGAGGAGATCCGCTGAACACCGACCCGAACCCCTTCGCCGGCACCCTGCTGGGCGACACGATCGACGCCGTCGTCCCCCGCGACGCCGCCGCCGAGCAGGCGGCCCGCGAGCGCCTGGACCGGATGACCAAGCCACCGGGCTCCCTCGGCGTGCTCGAGGACGTCGCCACGCAGCTGGCCGGCATCGCCGGCAGCTGCCCGGCTCCCCTTCCGGTTCCCGCGGTGGTCGCCGTCTTCGCCGCGGACCACGGGGTGCACGCCCAGGGCGTGACGCCGTGGCCGCAGGAGGTCACCGCGCAGATGGTCGCGAACTTCCTGGCCGGCGGCGCCGTCGTCAACGCCTTCGCCGCCGAGCTCGGTGCCGAGGTGGTGGTCGTCGACGTCGGGGTGGCCGCGCCGCTGGACCCCGCCGACGGCCTGCTGGACCGCAGGATCCGCCCGGGCACCGCCGACCTGGCCGAGGGCCCGGCCATGACCCTCGACGAGGCCCGGCGGGCGGTGGAGGCCGGCATCGAGGTCGCCACCCGGCTGGCCACCGCGTCGCCGTGCCTGATCACCGGCGACATGGGCATCGCCAACACCACGGCGTCGGCCGCACTGGTGTGCGCCTTCACCGGCGCCGCCCCGGCCGCGGCGACCGGCCGCGGCACCGGCGTCGACGACCCGACCCTGGCGCGCAAGGTGGCGGTGGTCGGGCGGGCGGTCTCCCGGATCCCGTCCCGCCCGGCCACGCCGGCCGCGGCCCTCGCCGCGCTCGCCGAGGTGGGCGGGCTCGAGCACGCGGCGCTGGCCGGGTTCGTGCTCGGCGCCGCGGCCGCCCGCGTGCCGGTGCTGCTGGACGGCGCGATCGCCGGCTCCGCGGCCCTCGTCGCCGCCGGGCTGTGCCCTCCCGCGATCCAGTACGCGCTGGCCGGGCACACGTCGGTCGAGCCGGGGCACGCTCTCGCGCTGGAGTCGCTGGGCCTGCGCCCGCTGCTCGGCCTCGACCTCCGGCTCGGCGAGGGCACTGGCGCCCTGCTCGCGCTCCCGCTCGTGGCGAGCGCGGCCCGGGCGCTGCGCGACGTGGCCACCTTCGACTCCGCCGGGGTCACCGAGAAGTGAGCGAGCTCGCGAGCTCACCCATGGGCAGAGCAGCGCCGGTCACGTTCGCGGCGAGCGCCGGCGAGGAGCGAGTGTGAGCGCCACTCCCGTCGACCCGGCGAGCGGGGTGGTCTACCCGGTCGGACTCCGGCTGCACGACCGCCGCGTCGTCGTGGTCGGCGGGGGGCAGGTGGCGCACCGGCGGGTCGCCGGCCTGCTCGCGGCGCGGGCCCGGGTCACGGTGGTGTCGCCGGAGGTCACCCCGGCCCTGGAGGCACTCGTCGAGCCCGGCTCGCTGAGGTGGGTGCGGCGCGGGTACGAGCCCGGGGACCTCCACGGCGCCTGGTACGCCGTGGCCGCCACCGACGACCCCGCGGTCAACGCCGCCGTCGCCGAGGAGGCCGAGCGGGCCCGCATCTTCTGCGCCCGGGCCGACGACCGGTCGGCGTCGAGCGTCTGGACGCCGGCGGTCGCCCGGCACGGGGAACTGGTCGTCGGCGTGCACGGCGGGGGCGACCCGCAGCGGGCGATCGGCGTGCGGGACGCCGTCGTGGCCGGTCTCACCGACGGCAGCATCGCCGACCGCGCCGCCCGCACCCCGACGGTGGCCCGGGGCGGGAGCGTCGTCCTCGTCGGCGGCGGACCGGGTGATCCGGGGCTGATCACCGTGCGCGGCCGGCAGGCGGTCGCGCAGGCCGACGTCGTCGTCGCCGACCACCTGGCGCCGCTGACCCTGCTGGAGACCCTGCCGCCGTCCGTGGAGGTCGTGGACGCCTCGAAGCTGCCGCGCGGCCGGTCGATGGCCCAGGAGCAGATCAACGCGCTGCTGGTGGAGCGGGCGCTCGCCGGCAAGCGGGTGGTCCGGCTCAAGGGCGGCGACCCGTTCGTGTTCGGCCGCGGCATGGAGGAGGTCGAGGCCTGCCTTGCGGCCGGCGTCCCGGTGGAGGTGGTCCCCGGCGTCACGAGCGCCATCGCCGTCCCGGGGCTGGCCGGCATCCCGGTCACCCACCGCGGGCTCACCCACGAGTTCGTCGTCGTCTCCGGGCACCTGCCGCCCGGGCATCCGCAGTCGCTGGTCGACTGGGCCGCGATCGCCCGGCTGCGCGGCACCGTCGTCGTCCTCATGGGCGTGGACACGGCCCCCGCGATCGCCGCGGCGCTGGTGGAGCACGGGCGGGCGCCGGACACCCCGGTGGCCGTGGTCAGCGACGGCTCCACGCCCGCGCAGCGCACCGTCCGGACGACGCTCGCCCACCTCCCCCGGGCCGTCGTCGAGGAGGGCGTCCGGCCACCCGCCGTGTGGGTGGTCGGGGGCGTGGTGGAGCTGGGCGGCCCGCACGACACCTCCCCACCGCACGGCACCTCCCCACCGCACGGCACCTCCCCACCGCACGGCACCTCCCCACCGCACGGCACCTCCCCACGGCACGGCACCGAGGACGCAGATCCGGACTGAGCCGCACCGAAAGCACTAGTGCTGTCGATGTAGCAGTCCTACTATCACCGGCCATGAGCCCCCCGTTCGAGCCGGTCGTCCGGGTCGCCGGCCTGCAGATGACCTACGGCAGCCACGACGTCCTCACCGGCGTCGACTTCGAGGTGCACCCGGGCGAGGTGGTCTGCCTGCTGGGCCCCAACGGGGCCGGCAAGACCACGACCATCGAGATCCTGGAGGGCTTCCGGGTGCGCTCCGGAGGCGACGTCCGGGTCCTCGGCGAGGATCCCGCGCAGGCGGGCGACGCCTGGCGGGCCCGGGTGGGGGTCGTCCTGCAGTCGTGGCGCGACCACGCCCGCTGGACCCCACGCCGGCTGCTGGAGCAGCTCGGCGGCTACTTCGCCCCCTACTCGACGGCGACGCACCCGCGGCCCTACGAGCTGGAGTGGCTGCTGGACACCGTCGGGCTCACCGAGAACGCGGACCGGAAGATCGGCACGCTCTCGGGGGGCCAGCGGCGACGGCTGGACGTCGCGATGGGCATCATCGGGCGTCCCGAGCTGCTGTTCCTCGACGAGCCCACCGCCGGCTTCGACCCGCAGGCCCGCCGCGACTTCCACGACCTGGTGCACCGGCTGTCGGACCTGGAGGGCACCAGCATCCTGCTCACCACCCACGACCTCGCCGAGGCCGAGCGGCTGGCCGACCGGATCCTCATCCTCGCGGCCGGCCGGATCGTCGCCGACGGCAGCGCCGACGAGCTCACCCGCCAGGTGGCCGGCACCGCCGAGGTGCGCTGGTCGCGCGGCGGGGAGCGCTTCGTGCACGCGACCGAGGACGCCACTCCCTTCGTCCGCCGGCTGTTCGAGCAGCACGGCGAGGAGATCACCGACCTCGAGGTCCGCCGCGCCAGCCTCGAGGACACCTACATCGCCATGGTCCAGCGGTTCGAGTCCGGCGACCGGACCGCACCCGCCCTCGCGGAGGTCTCCCGATGAACCCCACCCGGCACGCGATCGGGCTCGGGCTGCGCCGGGGCTGGACCGAGTTCCTGCTGAGCCTGCGCAGCACGCAGGACCAAGGCTTCTACCTGTTCATGGGCGTCGCCACGCTGGCCTACCTGTGGGCCAACCGGGACAGCGAGATCGAGGGCACCGACCTGCTGCTGCCCACCTTCGCGCTGCCGAGCATCCTCGGGGCCCTGCTGGCCTTCGGCGTGGTGATCGGCCCGGCGTACGCGCTCGCCATGGAGCGCGAGGACGGCACGCTGCTGCGGCACAAGGCCCTGCCGCACGGGATGCAGGGCTACGTCACCGGGCAGCTGCTCTACCACTCGCTCGGCCTGCTGCCGCTGCTGCTGGTCATCCTGGTGCCGAGCTTCCTGCTCTTCGACGACGTGATGAGCAACGGCCTCGCCGGCTGGGCCACCGTCGCCTGGGTCGCCGTCCTGGGACTGCTCGCCACCCTGCCGCTCGGCATGATCCTGGGCTCCGTCGTCCCGAGCGTCCAGAAGGTGGGGACCTGGGGGATGCTGCCGGTCATCGTGCTCACCTTCATCTCGGGGATCTTCGTCCCCATCCAGGCCATGTGGGGCTGGGTGCAGGTGGTGGCCCAGATCTTCCCCACCTACTGGATCGGTCTCGGCATGCGCTCGGCGTTCCTGCCGGACGCCGCCGCCACCATCGAGATCGGCGACTCCTGGCGCACCGGCATGACCGTGCTCGTCCTGGGCGCGTGGGCGCTGTTCGGGCTGCTGGTCACGCCCCGGGTCCTGCGCCGGATGGCCCGCCGGACGTCCGGCTCCCAGGTGCTCGAGGCCAAGGAGGCGGCCCTGCAGTGGGTCAAGTGAACGCCGACCGCGGCGGCGACGCCGTCCACAACCGGATCGCGCTGCTGCGGGCCGAGCAGGGGGTGTCCCGGAGGGAGCTGTCGGACGCACTGGGCGTCCACTACCAGACCGTCGGCTACCTGGAGCGCGGCGAGTACAACCCGAGCCTGCACCTGGCCCTGCGGATCGCGGAGTTCTTCGGCCTGCCCGTGGAGACGATCTTCTCGACCAGGCCCTTCCCCCGGATCAGCGACCTTCGCCCGGTGGACGACGGGTCGCCGTCGGACCGGACCGCCTGACCGTGCTCGCTCGGGTGGTCGGCAACCAGCTCGGGCTGGCCCGGGCGCTGTGGTGGAGCCTGCGCGGCCGGACCGACGTCGGACCGGACGACGTCCCCCTGCGGTACAACGGCCTCGATCGCGCGCTGATCGTGACGATCACCGTGGTCGGCGTGCTCGAGACCGTGGTCGTGCACGTGCTGGTCAGCTGGCCTCCGCTGCGCTGGCCACTGCTCGTGCTCAGCGTCTACGGGCTGCTGAGCCTGCTCGCCTGGGACCAGACCACGCTCCGGCACCCGCACCTGCTGCGCCCCGGCGAGCTGGTCCTGCGGCTGGCGCACACCCGCACGGTCCGCGTTCCGCTCGGCCACCTCACGTCCGTGCGCAGGCAAGTGCGCAACGAGCACCGGAAGACCCTCGAGGTCGACGACGGGGGTCTGGCGCTGTCGTTCATGGGCGGGACGACGGTCGAGCTCCGGTTCTCCCCACCGGCCGAGGTGCACGCCGACGGCCGCGCGCACCTGGTCGACCGGGTGTCCTTCGCCGCCCACGACCCGGCCGGAGCCGTGGCGCTGCTCCGAGCCCGCGAGGCCAGCCCGGAGCGGTGAGCGCCCGGCGCCCACCCCGCCGGAGCCTCCGTCCGAGCCGGAGCCGTAGCCCCTTGGGCCGAGCGGGGGCCCGATCCCGACACCGTTCCCGCGGGAAGGTGGGGCATCCGGACGTTCCCGCGGGAACGCGAGACGCCCGGACGTTCCCGCGGGAACGCGAGACGCCCGGACGTTTCCGCGGGAACGCCTGAGCCCCGGATCCTGTCGGTGGTCAGCACTATCCTTCGAACACGCATTCGAAGGAGGCCTCGTGTCCACTGCGCGGAACGACCACCCCTCCCGCACGCCGCTGCCCGAGCTGGCAGCAGCGATCACGGCCGGTGCGGTACGCATCGCCGCAGCCACCGCTGCCTGGCTCCGGCTCGTCGCCGAGTTCGACGAACGCGACGGCTGGCACGGGTACGGCATCGCCTCCTGCGCCCACTGGCTCTCCTGGCAGTGCGGCCTCTCCCCCGGCGCGGCTCGCGAGCACGTGCGCGTCGCCCGGGCGCTGGGCGGACTGCCGCTGATCGAGGCTGCCTTCGCAGCGGGGCACCTCTCCTTCTCCAAGGTCCGTGCCCTCACCCGGATCGCCGAGCCGGACACCGAGGCATCCCTGCTCGAGCTCGCCCTCGAGCTCACCGCCTCCCAGGTCGAACGCACGGTGCGGCAGTGGCGCCGCGCGGACGACCAGAACGCCGGCAAGCCGCCACCCGAGGAGCGGGCATCGTTCGACCACTGGTGGGACGAGACCGGGATGCTGACCGTGCAGATCCGCATGGCCACGGAGCCGGGTGCCGCCTTCATGGCGGCCATCGACTCGATCGCGGAGCGCACGGCGCGTCGGGAACGCGCCCGCGCCACTCGGGAACGCGCACAGGCCACCCCGGGCCGGCCCGCCACCGCACCCCGCGACGAAGTGGTCGACCCGCCGGTGGGGCGCCTCCCCGCCCGCCGGCTCGCGGCGGTGTCCGCGCTGGCCGAGGCAGCGGCAGGCGCCGACCGCCGCCCCGGTGATCCGCCACGCCGAGAGGTGGTCGTGCACGTCGACGCGGCGGTCCTCGCCGACGATGCCGCCGCCGGGCGGGCCTACGTGGAGGGCGGACCGGCGCTGACGCCGGCGGTGGCCCGGCGGATGCTCTGCGAGGCCACTGTCGTCGCGATGCTCGAGAACGGGCGGGAACCACTCGGCGTGGGAAGGCGCAGGCGTCGGGCCACCCGTGCCCAGCGGATGGCCCTGCTGCGCCGCGAGGGCGGCTGCATCCGTCCTGGTTGCCCGGAAACGCGGATCGAGCGGCTGCACGCGCACCACCTCGGCACTGGCTGTTCGGTGGCCGGACCGACATGACGAACCTCGTCCTCCTCTGCGACCGCGACCACGGGCTCGTCCACGAGCACGACCTGGTCATGAGCCGCACGGGTGGCCGCCTGGTCGTCACGGCCCCGGACGGCCGGCGGGTCTGGGGCGCCGCCGACGCGGCATTCGTCGGAGGCCTGGGGGATGTCGGGGATCCCGCGCCGGCCGATCGGCCCCACTTCGCCGGCGTCCACCCCATCGACACCGGGGCCGGACGCCGGCCCGATGCGCCCCCCACGGCGCCCGCCAACCCGCTCTCGTCCGAGCCGTCGCGCTCGCACGGCCGCCGACGGGCCGCCACCCGGCGATCCGCCCGCGGGCCGGGTTCACGTCCGCGTCCGGCCACTCCGGACCCCGCCGCCGGACGACCTGCGGCCCTCGGACACTCGACCCCGTCCGGCCTCCGGCGCCGGTACCGCTCGCAGCCCGGCTCGATCCGGTGCTCCCGGCGCACCGATCTCACGGCATCCGCCCGCGCCGCGGCGATCAGCACGACCCTGTTCCCGGACGGCGAACCGGACCTCCCGGATGCCATGCGCGCCAACGGGGAGCGGATGGACGTCCGCTACGTCGTCGGGGTCCTCATGGGCAACCGAGACCTCGCCCGCCGACTCGCGGCCGAAGCTGCCGGCGTTCCCGCGGGAACGCCGTGACGGACGGTCAGATGTTGGCCCCGTCGGGCGGCGGCCCCTCGGGCAGCGGGGCGGCGAATCCGGCCCCCGCCACCGCCGGAGCCTCCATGCCCACCGTGTACGCGGTCATCGAGAGCGAGCCGTACGCGTAGCCGTCCACCAGCACCTCCGCCGGCGCACCGGTCGCGCCCGCGACCCCGGCGACGTACAGCAGCGGGAGGAAGTGCTCCGGGGTCGGGACGGCGAGGTCGTAGTCGCGGTGCCCGTCGAGCCGGCCGACCCCGGTCGGGTCGGTCAGCATCATCTGCTTGGCCTCCTGGTCGAAGCGCTGCGCCCAGTCGAACCCGGCGTCGGGCAGGGCGCGGCTCACCCCGCCGAGGTTGTGCACCACGTTGCCGCTGCCGATCACCAGCACGCCGTCCTCCCGCAGCGGGGCGAGCGCCGCGCCCAGCTGCAGGTGGTAGTCGAACGGCTTGAGCGCGTTGATCGAGAGCTGGACGACGGGGATGTCGGCGTCCGGGAAGGCGTGCGTCAGCACCGACCACGCGCCGTGGTCGATCCCCCAGCTGTCCAGGTCGGCACCCACCCAGGTCGGGTGCACGACGTCGGCGATCTCCTCGTACAGCTGCGGCAGCCCCGGTGGGCGGTAGTCGACCTCGAACAGCTCGCGGGGGAAGCCGAAGAAGTCGTGGATGGTGCGCGGGCGCGGCATGGCCGTGACGGCGGTCGCCTGCACGTACCAGTGGGCGGAGATCACCAGGATGGCCCGCGGGCGCGGGACCGCCGCACCGAACGCGCGCCAGGCCTCGGTGTACCGGTTCTTCTCGATCGCGTTCATCGGGTTGCCGTGACCGAAGAACGCGGCGGGCATGACGGGCATGCTGCTCTCCCCCTGTCGCCGTCGACCCTGCCGATCATCGCTTCCCCGGCGCCGGCGTGCGAGGCCCCGGCGTACGAGCCCCGGCGTACGAGCCCCGGCGTCCCAGCCCGGTGTCCCAGCCCCGGAGCGCCGTGCCGCGGTCACCCCGCCCCGCCGCTCACCCGGCCGGCCGCGCCACGCGTTCCAGCAGCAGCCGCCGCTCGGCCGGCGGACGGCGCGGGCAGGAGGTGCAGGCCGGCATCCCGGGCGTGCGGTCCAGCAGGCAGCAGGATGCCCGCCGCACGAACCGCCGGCCCGCGACGTCCTCGAAACGCGGCGCCGGCAGCGGCGCACCGATGCCGGCGGCGAGCGGGGCCGCCAGTGCGGTGGCCGCGCCCGGGTCCCCCGTCGCCAGCCCGAGCTGCAGCAGCCGGTCGGCCAGCGAGTCGGTGGCGATCGCCCACAACGGCCGCGCGCGCATGCGGCCGGCCTCGGCGACAGCGGCCGTCACGGCCCCGAGCGAGTCCCGCAGGTCCGCGGCGACGTCCCCCGACCCTGCGCCGGCCGCCTCGGCCGCGACCGGCCGGACTCCCGGCAGCACCGCCACCGACAGGTCGGGCAGCCGCGCCGAGAGGGGGATGCCGGTGACCAGCCCGGCCAGCGGCGGGGTGAGCAGTGCCCACGAGGCCGAGTACCACCACAGCGTGGCCAGCACCCGGAGGTCCGCCGACCGCTGCACCCGGGCCCGTCGCGCGAGGACCTCCGCCGTCCACGCCGGGTCCGCCAGGTGGACCGCCGGCACGTCGGCGGCCCCCGCGGGCGCGAGCAGCCCGAGCGCGTGCGCCCCCCGCACCCGGGCCGCGACGGCGGCCTGCGCTCTCGATCGGGGCATGCCGCATTCTCGCCCCGACGGCGCGCTGACCAGGGACGCACCCCCGCCGCCTACCCGCCGGTAGGGGAAGACGGAAACCGCTCCGAACCCATACGGTGTGGTCCGAGCCACGTCCCGTCGCCGATGCCGGGCGACACCGACACCCGGAGGTAGCGCATGAGCGAGACGAGCCAGGCGACCGAGAGCCGGGAGTTCCCGCCGCCCGACCAGCTCGCCGCCCGCGCCAACGTCGGCCCCGACGTCTACGACGAGGCCGCCGCCGACCGGCTGGCCTTCTGGGCGACGCAGGCCCGCCGGCTCACCTGGACCCGGGAGTGGGACGAGGTCCTCGACTGGAGCAACCCGCCCTTCGCCAAGTGGTTCGTCGGCGGCACGCTCAACGTCGCCTACAACTGCGTCGACCGGCACGTCGAGGACGGGCACGGGGACCAGGTCGCCTACCACTGGGAGGGCGAGCCGGGCGACACCCGGACGCTGACCTACGCCCAGCTCAAGGACGAGGTCTGCAAGACCGCCAACGCCCTCACCGAGCTCGGCGTCACCGCCGGCGACCGCGTCGCCATCTACCTGCCGATGATCCCGGAGGCGGTGATCTCGATGCTGGCCTGCGCCCGCATCGGCGCCGTCCACATGGTGGTCTTCGGCGGCTTCTCCGCCGACGCCCTCGCCAGCCGCCTCGACGACGCCGGCGCCGTCCTGGTGATCACCGCCGACGGCGGGTACCGCCGCGGGGCCCCCAGTGCGCTCAAGCCGGCCGTCGACGACGCCGTGGGCCGCAGCCCCGGCGTCCGCAACGTCCTCGTCGTCAAGCGGACCGAGCAGGACGTCGAGTGGGCCGAGGGGCGCGACCTCTGGTGGGACGACGTCGTCGGGCGCCAGTCCACCGAGCACGCCTACGAGTCCTTCGACGCCGAGCACCCGCTGTACATCATGTACACGTCGGGCACCACGGCGAAGCCGAAGGGCATCCTGCACACCAGCGGCGGCTACCTGACCCAGGTCGCCTACACGCACTGGGCCACCTTCGACCTCAAGCCCGACGACGACGTCTTCTGGACCGCGGCCGACGTCGGCTGGGTGACCGGCCACAGCTACATCGTCTACGGCCCGCTGGCCAACCGCGCCACCTCGGTGATGTACGAGGGGACGCCGGAGACGCCGCACCGCGGGCGCTGGTTCGAGCTGGTCCAGAAGTACGGCGTGACCATCCTCTACACCGCACCGACAGTGATCCGGACGTTCATGAAGTGGGGCGAGGACATCCCCGCCGGGTTCGACCTGTCGAGCCTGCGCCTGCTCGGATCGGTCGGCGAGCCGATCAACCCCGAGGCCTGGCTCTGGTACCACGAGCACATCGGCGGCGGGCGCTGCCCGATCATGGACACCTGGTGGCAGACCGAGACCGGCGCGCACATGCTCACCCCCCTGCCCGGGGTCACCAGCCTCGTGCCCGGCTCCGCCCAGCACCCCTTCCCGGGCATCTCGGCCAAGGTGGTCGACGACGAGGGCAACGAGCTGGCCGACGACTCCACCGGGCTGCTGGTGCTGACCGAGCCGTGGCCGGCGATGCTGCGCACGATCTGGGGCGACGACGACCGCTACGTCGACACCTACTGGTCGCGGTTCGGGAAGAACGTGTACTTCGCCGGGGACGGCGCCAAGAAGGACGCCGACGGCAACATCTGGCTGCTCGGCCGCGTCGACGACGTCATGAACGTGTCCGGGCACCGGATCTCGACCACCGAGGTGGAGTCGAGCCTGGTCGGGCACCCGGCGGTCGCCGAGGCGGCGGTCGTGGGGGCCAGCGACCCGACCACCGGGCAGGGCATCGTCGCGTTCGTCATCCTCCGCGGGAACGTCGAGGACTCCGGGGACGAACTGGTGCAGACGCTGCGCACGCACGTCGGCAAGGACATCGGCCCGATCGCCAAGCCGCGCCAGATCATGGTCGTGCAGGAGCTGCCGAAGACGCGCTCCGGCAAGATCATGCGTCGGCTGCTGCGGGACATCGCGGAGGACCGGGAGCTCGGCGACGTCACCACGCTCACCGACTCGTCCGTGATGAACATGATCAAGGACAAGCTGCCGGCCGCTCCCTCGGACGACTGAGAAACACCCCTCGCCCCTCGCACGCTCGGCGCGGGCCCCTGAAGGGTGGCCGGTCCATCGCCTCACCGGGCTCCCGGCGGCCTCCTTCGGGGGGCGGCCGGGGGCCGGGGCGCGCGCTCCGGGCCGTCGTGCGGCACGATTCCTCTGACCCGCCGAACCGAACTGCAAGGAGGAGCCCCGTGGCCCACAGTGTGTCGCCGGACCACCGCGACGCGGCAACCCGAGTCGAGGAACCCTCCGTCGGCACGCTCGTGCAGAGCGCGATGGCGGACATGTCGACGCTGGTCCGCGCCGAGATCGAGCTGGCGAAGGCCGAGATCGGCAAGTCGGCCAAGAAGGCCGGGATCAGCGCCGGGCTCTTCGGCGCCGCCGGGGTGCTGGCCGCGTTCGCCGGCATCTACCTCTTCGTGACCATCGCCGAGGCCCTGACCGCGCTGGGGCTGCCCCGCTGGATCTCCTACGGCATCGTCACGCTCTTCCTGCTCCTCCTCGCCGGCATCTGCGCCCTCATCGGCAAGCGGATGATCTCGAAGATCGAGAAGCCGGAGCGGACGCTGGAGACCCTCTCCGACCTGCCGGAGGTCCTGCACCGCGAGGCCCCCGGTCAGCGTCACCGTGCCGTGCCCGAGGTGAACGACGGCCGGGTCGCGCTGCGCGGCAACGAGTCGTACAAGGTCTGAGCGGCCGGTGACCGTCCCTCCGGACGGCCCCCCCGACGCGACCAGCGTCCTCCTCCCCGGGCCCTGGACCCACCGCGACATCTCGGCCAACGGCATCCGGCTGCACGCCGCCGAGGCCGGCCACGGCCCACTGGTCCTGCTGCTGCACGGCTTCCCGCAGTTCTGGTGGACCTGGCGGTCGCAGCTGACCGACCTCGCGGCCGCCGGGTTCCACGTCGTCGCCCCTGACCTGCGCGGGTACGGCGCCAGCGACAAGCCGCCCCGCGGCTACGACCTGCCCACGCTGTCGGCGGACGTGGCCGCACTGGTGCGGGCGCTCGGCGAGCAGGAGGCGGTGGTGGTCGGCCACGACTGGGGCGGGCTGCTCGCCTGGACCATGGCGGCGCTGCACCCGCGCTCGGTGCGCCGGCTCGTCGTCCTCTCCATGGCCCATCCGCGACGCCTGCGCGCCGGGATGACCGACCCCGCGCAGCGGCACGCCTCCCGCTACGCGCTGGGCTTCCAGGTGCCCCGCCTGCCCGAGCGCCGGCTGACGAGGACCGACGACGACCCGGTCGCCGAACTGATGCAGCGGTGGGCCGGGCCGGCGTGGACGCGGACCCCCGACTTCGCCGACGCGGTGGACCGCTACCGCGCGGCGGCCCGCATCCCGCAGGCCGCCTACGGCGCGATGGAGTACCACCGCTGGGCCGCGCGCTCGCAGCTGCGCCCCGACGGGCTGCGGTACGCCCGGCGGATGTCGGCCCCGGTCACGGCCCCGACCCTGCAGCTGCACGGCACCCTGGACTCGTGCGTGCTCGTCGACACCGCCCGGGGCTCCGGACGCTACGTCGCAGGCGCCTACGAGTTCCGCGAGCTCCCCGGGATCGGTCACTTCCCCCAGGAGGAGTCCCCCGCCGAGATCACCCGCGCCATCGCCGACTGGGCCGCGTAGCGCAGCGGATCGGCCAGTGGTGAGTTCCGGCGATCACCCGCGGCACCTCGCGCCAGGCCCCGTCCGGAGGCTCGGCACGAGCGTGGTGACGTGCTGGAACGGCCCCTTCGCAGGGGCCCGCCCTGAGCGTGGTGACGTGCTGGAGCGGCCCCCGTCCAGGGACCCGCCGCGAGCGTGGTGACGTGCTGGAACGGCCCCTTCGCAGGGGCCCGCCCTGAGCTTGCGAAGGGCGGGGGGCGAAGGGGTCCTTCTACTCGCAGGGGCCGGTGCCGACCTCGGTGAGCGCGCGACTGCCCACGTTCGCGGCCTCGGTGACCTGGGGGCCGGTCAGCGCGTAACCGGTGTCCGGGTCGTCGATCGCGGAGGCGAACACCACGCCCAGGACGCTGCCGTCGGGCGCGAACAGCGGCCCGCCCGAGTTCCCGGCCCGCACGTTGCCGAACAGCGCGTAGACGTCCCGGACGACGGTCTTCGTGTTGCGGAAGTCCGGCCCGCTGATCTCCCCGCGGTCGCGCACCCGCGCCGGACCGACGTAGAACGGCCCGCCGCCGGGGTAGCCCATGATGATCGCGTCGTCCCCCGCATCGGCCGGGGTCTGCGTGAACGACAGCGGCACGGTCGGCAGCCCCGGCACCGCGAGCACCGCGACGTCGACCTCCTCGTCCACGTAGACCGGGACGGCGTCGTACTCCTCGCCCTCGGCCTGCACCACAGGATCGGTGACGCCGGCCAGCACGTGGGCGTTCGTCATCACCCGCTCCGGCGCGTAGACGAAGCCCGAGCCGTCGATCTGCCGCGAGCACGACGGTGCGACGCCGCTGATCTTCACCACCGACCCCTGCACGGACTCGACCACCGGGCTGTTCTGCAGCGCCGGGTCGGGCGCCTCCACCTCCCGCACCTGCGTGGGCGTGAGCGGGTCGAGGACGTCGGGCAGGCCGCGGCGGTCGATGGCGTCGCGCAGGTTGTCGTAGACGGTGCGCACCCCGTCGGGCACCACGCGGTCCACGGCCTGCACGAGCGCGGACTGCCGCACCTGGCTGGACACCTGCGGGAAGGGTGAGCTGGCGAGCGGGGAGGCCACCATCCAGGCGACCAGCAGCACCGCCGTCGCGGACACGACCGCCCCGGCGACCGAGTCGATCATCTTGGCCGGCTCCCAGGTGAGCCGCCCGCGGACCGCGCGGCCGACCGCGCCGACCAGGATCTGCCCGAGCAGAGCCGCGGCCAGCACGACGACCAGCGCCGCGAACACCCGGGTGACGCTGGAGCCGTCGATCCGCTCGGCGACCGGACCGGACAGCTGCGCGCCCAGGACGGCGCCGCCGAGGAACCCGAACAGCGAGGCCGAGGAGACCAGCAGCCCCTGGCGGAAACCCGAGAGGGCGAACATCAGGGCCAGGACGATGAGCACCACGTCGACGAGGGACACCGGCTACCCGCGGACCGTCATCGTGCCGACCTGCCCCAACTGGGTGTGGAAGGTGCAGGTGAAGGGGTGGACCCCGGGCTCGGTGACGGTGAACTCGATCGTCTTCTCCTCGCCCGGGGCGAGCAGGGAGATCCCCGCGTCGATCGGCTCAGGCCCCTGCCCCTCGTCGAACTCGAGGTTGTGCGTCATCTCCTCGGCCACGTTGACCACGGTCAGGCGGACCGTGCCCGGGTCCACGGTGAAGGCGGCGGGCAGGAAGACGTAGTCGTCCTGCGTCTGCAGGGTGATCTCCTGGACGCCGTCGGCCGCCGTCGTCACCACGCCGACGCCGGGGGCCGTGGACGGGGCCGCGTCCGAGGCGGCCCCGGCGCCGCCGCCCCCACCGCAGCCGGTCAGCAGGACGAGGGCCAGCAGCGCCCCCCCGACCCGCTGACCGGTCCTCCGTCGTCCGCCGCTCATCGGGGCGGAACCGTACGCGCCGGAGGGCCGTCGGGTGCGGGATCGGCCACCGTCGGCGCGGCGGCGGCGTCCCGGTCGTCGTCGTCCCCCGAGCCCGGCAGCGTGTAGGGCCGCATCAGGGACTCCGGGAGCGGCCGCACGTCGCGCTCGTCCCACGGGCGGGCGAGCCCGGCCGCCTCGAGGATCGCCTCCAGCAGGCCCGCGGTGAATCCCCAGACCAGCATGTCGGCCACCGCGAAGGCCGGCCCGACGAACCCCAGCTGGTGGCGGACGCGGAACCGGTTGGCCGGGTCGGTCAGCTCGGCCAGCGGCACCCGGGCGACCCGGGCCACCTCGTGCGGGTCACCGACGCTGACGTCCCGCGGGTCGTCCCACCAGGCCACGACCGGGACGACGAGCCGGTCCGACGGCGGGAGGTACAGCTCCTGCAGGGTGGCGAGCACCCGGACGCCGTCCGGGTCGATCCCGGCCTCCTCGTGCGCCTCGCGCAGCGCCGTGCCCACCGGGAAGTCGTCACCGGCGTCGACCCCGCCGCCGGGGAACGCCGGCTGGCCGGCGTGACTGCGCAGGTGCGCCGACTTCTCGATCAGCAGCACGTCGGGACCGGCGGCGCTCTCCCCGAACAGGATCAGCACCGCCGAGCGGCGGGCGGTGGCGGTCGCCTGGGGCATCCGGTGCCGCAGCGGCAGGTCGGCGGCCGCGCCGAGCAGCCGCACCAGGTAGTCGGGCAGCCCGTCGGTCCGCCCGCCCGCCTGCACGGCGCTCACAGCTGCACCCCGAGGTGCTCCGACACGAGCGCGCGGAGCTCGTCGTAGGAGTCGACGGCGCCGACCTCCACGTGCGCCACCGAGCCGTCGGGGGCGAGGAAGACCGAGTGCGGCAGGCCCTTCAGGCCGAGCCCGGCGGCCAGCGCGCCGTCGGCGTCGAAGGCGCTGGGGAAGCCGAGGCCCGCATCGGCCGCGAACGAGCTGGCCTGCGGGATGCCGTCCTGGCTGGCGACGCCGATGACCCGCAGCCGGTCCCCCGCCGCGGTGGCGAGCTGGTCGACGAAGGGCAGCTCCTCCCGGCAGGGCGCGCACCAGCTGGCCCAGAGGTTCAGCACCGTGGGCGTGCCCGGGGCCGAGGCGAGGTCCAGGTCGCCCCCACCGAAGCACTCGAAGACCAGGTCGCCGAGGGCCGCGTCCACCTCCGACGCGGCCGGTCCCTGCTCGGGGCACGGCGGCAGGTCCGTCTCGGCCTCGGCCACGGACGTCGGCGGGGCCTCGTCCGGCGCCGCCTCCGGATCGGCGGTGCACGCCGACAGGACGACCAGCAGCAGGGCGATCAGGGGCAGCCGCATCACTCGGTGTCCGAGGCGGCCGGGGTCTTGACCAGTTTCAGGGCGACCTCCGGGTCGACCGGCCCGATGCCGAACGACGGGCACCACGACGCCAGCCCGCACGCCCCGCACGCGGCCTTCTTGGCGTGGCAGACCCGTCGCCCGTGGAAGATCACCCGGTGGCTGAAGTCGGTCCACTCCTTCTTCGGCACCAGCCCGCCGATCTCGGCCTCGACCTTCACCGGGTCCTCCTCCGCCGTCCAGCCGAACCGGCGGACCAGGCGGCCGAAGTGCGTGTCGACGGTGAGCCCGGGCACGCCGAAGGCGTTGCCGAGGACGACGTTGGCGGTCTTGCGGCCGACGCCGGGCAGCGTGACCAGGTCGGCCATCCGGGCCGGCACCTCGCCGTCGAACCGCTCGACCAGCGCCTGGCTCAGCCCCAGCACGGAGTTCGCCTTGGCCCGGAAGAAGCCGGTGGGCTTGAGGATGGTCTCCAGCTCCTCGCGGTCGGCGCCGGCCAGCGCGACCGCGTCGGGGTACCGGGCGAACAGCGTCGGCGTCACCTTGTTGACCATCTTGTCGGTCGTCTGCGCGGACAGGACCGTGGCCACCAGCAGCTCGAAGGCGTTGGTGAAGTCCAGCTCGCAGTGCGCGTCGGGGTGGATCAGCGCCAGCTCGCGGGCCATCCGCCGCGCGCGGCGGGTACGGGCCAGCGGCGTCTCCCCCGGGTCGAAGGGGGACGCGCCGGTGCGCACCGCGCGGGCGGGACGGCGGGGAGGTGCGGGACGGGCATAGGCCGGCTCGGTCGCGAGCTCCGACTCGGGCAGGGACACGCGGTCGAGGGTAGGCGGCCCCGCTGACGACTTCCGGCCGTGCCATCCTGGGACGCGGACGCCCCGGTGCCGCAGCGGCCCGGGGCCTGGCTCGCGAGGCGGAGGAGGCGGACGTGGTCGCGCTCAGCGTCATCCTCTTCCCGCCCCTGCTGATCGCCTTCCTGCTGGTCATGGAGCGCGTCGAGGAGCCGCTGCGCCGGCCGGCCGGGCCGCGCGAGGTGTCGGAGTTCCTGGACACCGCGACGCCCGGCGAGGTCGACACCCTGGCCTCCTCCGGGCTCCGCCGGGCCCTCTCCCGCTGGCGCCGCCGCCGGCACAAGACCGGGGGCACCGCCAACCCACCGATGGTCTGAGGACCGCCCACCCCGCCCCCCGGGGAGGGGGCCACGGGCGGTGTGCTGCAGGCCACTCGCTCGGAGGAGGGACTCGTTCGCCCACCGAACGGGTGACCGACGGCACAGCCGCCTAGACTCGCTCCGGACGCGGACACCGCTGTGTCCGCATGTGAACGGCAGTGAGAGGACGTGCAGTGGACGAGGTGCTGGCCCAGTCCGGGATCTTCCAGGGGCTCTCGGAAGAGGCGGTTGACCCGGTCGCCAGTCGGTTGGAGATGATCACCCTGCCCCGCGGCCGCGTCGTCTTCAACGAGGGCGAGCCGGGCGACAGCCTGTACATCGTCGTCAGCGGCAAGATCAAGCTGTCCAAGCGCTCGCCCGACGGCCGGGAGAACGTGCTGGCGGTCATGGGCCCGTCCGACCAGTTCGGTGAGCTCTCGGTCTTCGACCCGGGCCCGCGGACGGCGACGGCGACGGCGGTGACCGACGTGAAGCTGGCCCGCATGCCGCAGTCGGTGCTCCGCCCGTGGATCGAGGCGCACCCCGAGATCGGCGAGCAGCTGCTGCGCGTGCTGGCCCGCCGGCTGCGCCGCACCAACGACTCCGTCGCGGACCTGATCTTCACCGACGTCCCCGGCCGGGTGGCCAAGGCGCTGCTGCAGATGGCCGACCGCTTCGGCAGCCGCGAGAGCGACGGCCTGCGGGTCAAGCACGACCTCACGCAGGAGGAGCTGGCCCAGCTGGTCGGCGCCTCCCGCGAGACGGTGAACAAGGCGCTGGCCGACTTCGTGCACCGCGGCTGGATCCAGCTGCAGGGCAAGTCCGTCGTCGTCCTGGACGAGGACCGGCTCCGCCGCCGCGCGCGCTAGCACCGCGGCTCTCCGGGGCCCACCCTGCGCGACAGCTCTGAACCCCAGAGGCCCAGAACCGATCCGGTTCTGGGCCTCGGGGGTTCAACGCCCTCCCGGATGATCGACTAAGGTTCGCCTTACCTAAGTCGATCGTCCATTGGAGAGCCATGCCCGGGTCCCGATCCGCAGCCCGCCCGCCGTCCCGCCTCGCCGCCCAGGCCCTGACCCTCGCCCTGCTCGTGCCGCTGGCCGCGTGCGGCGGGGACGACGAGCCCGCCGGCACCGGCGCCTCCGGCGGGGGCGCGGCCGACGGCGCGTTCCCGGTGACCGTCGAGCACGCCTTCGGCAGCAGCGAGGTGACGTCGGAGCCCGAGCGGGTGGTCACGTGGGGGTGGGGCAGCACCGACGCCGCGATCGCGCTGGGCGTCGTGCCCGTCGCCATGCCGACCCAGTCCTACGGGGGCGACGAGGAGGGCGTGCTGCCGTGGGTGCGCGAACGCCTCGAGGAGGACGGCGCCGAGCTGCCCGAGGTGCTCCCCGACCAGAACGAGGCGCCGATCGAGGCGATCGCGGCGGCCGACCCCGATCTCATCCTCGCCCCGTACTCCGGGCTGACCGAGAGCGAGTACGACCTGCTCTCCGAGATCGCGCCGACCGTCGCCTACCCCGACCAGCCGTGGGCGACCCCGTGGCGGGAGACCATCGAGATCGTCGGCCGGGCGCTCGGCCGCGAGGACCAGGCGGCGGACCTGCTCGCCGACATCGACGGGCAGGTGGCCGAGCAGGCCGCGGCGCACCCGGAGCTGGCCGGGCTCAGCGTGGCCGCCGTGTGGCCCGCCCCGGACTCGTTCTCCGTCTACAAGCCCTCCGACGCGCGGGTGGACTTCCTGCTCGACCTCGGCATGACCAGCGCCCCGAGCGTCACCGAGCTCGGCCAGGGCGAGGGCGACACGTTCTACTACACGCTCAGCCCCGAGCGGCTCAGCGAGCTGACCAGCGACGTGCTGGTGGCCTACGCCGACACCGAGGCGGCCCTGCAGGAGTTCCTCGCCTCGCCGGAGGGGCAGCTCATGGCGCAGGTGCGCACCGGCGCGGTCGCCGGCGTCGTCGGGCCGGAGGTCGTCGCGGCGGTCTCCCCGCCGACGGCCCTGTCCCTGACCTGGGGGCTGGAGCAGTACGTGGCCGAGCTCGCCGAGGCAGCCGGCGGCGCCTGACCGCCGCCCGGCCGTCCTGGCCGGCGCCGTCCCGCGTTCCGACGGGGGCGCCGGTCAGGACGGCAGCGGGACGACCATCCGGATCCGGGTGCCGTCGGGGAGCACGGCCCACCGGCCGTCCGGGGTCTCCTCGAACGTCGGGCTGATCGGGTGCAGCGGCTCCGGCGGCGACCCGGCGAGAGCCGCGGCCACGTCCGGGAACGGCTCGAGCTGACCCAGCGTGTGCGTCGTCGGGGGCAGCATCGGGCGGCTGCCGCCCGAAGCCTCGGCGAGCGCCTGCGCCGGGGTCAGCCAGGACACCTCGTCGGCCTCCCCGGAGACGTCCCGCGCCTCCTGGCCCACAGGCAGCGCGGCGACGAAGAACTTGGTGTCGTAGCGCCGCGGCTCGACCGGTGGGGTGATCCAGTGCGCGAAGGGCCGCAGCAGGTCCGACCGCAGCGCCAGCCGGCGGCCGGCCAGGAGCTCGGTGAGCGACAGGTCGCGGGTCAGCAGCGCCTGGCGCTGCGCCTCCCACTCGTCGCCGGACACGTCCGGGACGACGGCGCCGCCCTCGGGGTCGCCGGCCAGCAGGACCCCGGCCTCCTCGAAGGTCTCCCGGACGGCGGCGCAGACCAGCTCGCGGGCGGTGCGCTCGTCGCAGCCGAAGGCGGCGGCCCACTGGGCGGGCGGCGGCCCGAACCAGCCCACCTCGGCGTCACCGTCGCGCGGGTCCACCCCGCCGCCGGGGTAGGCGGTCATCCCGCCGGCGAAGGGCATGCCCTTCGTGCGGCGGAGCAGGTAGACCTCGAGCCCGGGGAAACCGTCGCGCAGGAGCAGGACGGTGGCCGCCTGCCGCGGCTCAGCCACACTCATCCGACGTCACCCCGTCAGGGTGGATCCGGTGCGGGGGCCGGAGGCCTCCCGCCGGAGACATGGGCAGCGGCTCGACGCGACAGGGGACGGCACGTGGCCGCGGTGCGACCCGGAGGGTCGCGATCAACTCAGTTCGACGGTGAGCTCGACCTCGACCGGGGCGCCCAGCGGGAGCTCGGCGACCCCGATGGCGCTGCGGGCGTGCTGCCCCGCCTCGCCGAAGACCTTGCCGAGGAACTCGCTGGCGCCGTTGACCACCCGCGGCTGGCCGGTGAAGCCCTCGGCGCTGGCCACGTAGCCGACGACCCGCACGACGCGGGCGACGGAGTCCAGGCCGACCAGGTCGTCGATGGCCGCGAGCCCGTTGAGGGCGCACACCTTGGCGTCCGCCGCCGCCGCCTCGACGTCCACCGATCCCCCGACCTTGCCCGTCCGGCGCAGGCCGCCGTCGACGAACGGCAGCTGCCCGGAGGTGAAGACGAGGGACCCGGTGCGGACGGCGGGCACGTAGGCGGCCACCGGTGCGGCCACGGCCGGCAGCCGGATGCCCAGCTCGGCCAGGCGGGCGTGCCAGCCCTGGGCGGGCGCGGTCACGCCGGGCGCTTGAGGTAGGCGACGAGCTGGTCGGAGCCGCCGGGACCGGGCAGGACGGTCACCAGCTCCCACCCGTCGACACCCCAGGAGTCGAGGATCGCCTTGGTGTTGTGGATGAGCAGCGGGATGGTCGCGTACTCCCACTTCTGGCGGGCCGATTCGGTCATGGGGCGACGCTAGCGCAGCCCCTCCGGCGCGGTGCCGGAGCGGCCCTCCCGCAGGGCCCCGACGTGAGCTTGCGAACGGTGGGGGGCGGGAGGGTCCTTCGACTTCTAGTCTTGGCCGGGTGAGCCCCGACCCGTCCCCCGTGCGCCTGCACGTCGTCACCGGCAAGGGCGGCACCGGGAAGACGACGGTCGCCGCCGCCCTGGCCCTCGCGCTGGCCGCCGACGGCCGCACCGTCCTCCTCGTCGAGACGGAGGGCCGGCAGGGCATCGCCCAGCTGTTCGACACCCCGCCGCTGCCCTACGAGGAGCGCCGGGTCGCGGTGACCCGCGGCGGTGGCGAGGTGAAGGCGCTGGCGATCGACGTCGAGGAGGCCCTGCTCGACTACCTCGACATGTTCTACAACCTGCGCCGGGCCGGGCGGGCACTGCGGAAGATGGGCGCCGTCGACTTCGCCACCGCGATCGCGCCGGGCCTCCGCGACGTCCTGATCACCGGCAAGGTGAAGGAGGCCGTCACCCGCCGGCACGACGGGCGGCCGGTCTACGACGCCGTCGTGGTCGACGCCCCGCCCACCGGCCGGATCACCCGCTTCCTCGGCGTGACCGGCGAGATGGCGCAGCTGGCCCGCTCCGGGCCGATCAAGACGCAGAGCGACGGCGTCATGGCCGTGCTGCGCTCGCCGCAGACGGCGGTGCACGTGGTCACCCTGCTCGAGGACATGCCGGTGCAGGAGACCGCCGACGCCATCGCCGAGCTCACCAAGGCCGGGCTGCCGATCGGCTCGGTCGTGGTCAACATGGCCGCGGAGCCGGTGCTCCCGGCCGACGGGCTCGCCCGGGCCGCCGACGGTGGGCTCACCGGGGCCGAGCTGGCACCGGCGCTGGCCGCCGCGCACCTGCCCGGCGGCGACGGGCTCGCCGACGCGCTGGCCGCCGAGGTCACCGAGCACGCCCGGCGGTGGGCCGGCCAGGACGGGCTGCGCGCGGAGGTCGAGGCGCTCGACCGGCCCACCGTGGAGCTGCCGCTGCTGACCGGGCCGATGGACCTGGGCTCGCTGTTCGAGCTCGCCGCCCGGCTCGAGGACCACCTGCAGAACGGGGAGACCGCGTGACCGCCGCCCGAGCGCCCCGGCCGGGGCCCGTCGCCGGGCCGATGGACCTCGACGCGCTGATCACCGACCCGGAGACGCGGATCGTCGTCTGCTGCGGTGCGGGCGGCGTGGGCAAGACGACGACGTCGGCGGCGCTGGCCCTGGCCGCGGCGGAGGCCGGCCGGACGGTCGTCGTCCTCACCATCGACCCGGCCCGGCGGCTGGCGCAGTCCCTCGGCCTGGTCGAGCTGGACAACGAGCCGCGGCGGGTGGACGTCCCGGGGGCCTCGGGCGAGCTGCACGCGATGATGCTGGACATGAAGCGCACGTTCGACGACGTCGTCGTGGCGCACTCCACGCCCGAGCGGGCCGAGCAGATCCTGGCCAACCCCTTCTACCAGTCGCTGAGCTCGTCCTTCGCCGGGACGCAGGAGTACATGGCGATGGAGAAGCTGGGCCAGCTGCGGGCCAGCGACCGGTGGGACCTGATCATCGTCGACACCCCGCCGTCCCGGTCGGCGCTGGACTTCCTGGACGCCCCGAACCGGATGAGCCGCTTCCTCGACGGCACCATGATCCGGCTGCTCACCGCGCCGAGCCGGACCGGCTTCAAGATCGCCAGCGCCGGTTTCATGTTCTTCAGCCGGATCATCAGCAAGATCCTCGGCGGGCAGCTGCTGCGCGACATCTCCGCGTTCGTCGCCGCGCTGGACACCATGTTCGGCGGTTTCCGCGAGCGGGCCACCGCGACCTACGAGCTGCTCCGCCGGCCGGGAACCTGGTTCGTCGTCGTCGCGACGCCGGAGCCGGACGCGCTGCGCGAGGCCTCCTACTTCGTCGACCGGCTGTCGGCCGAGGAGATGCCGCTGGCCGGGCTGGTCGTCAACCGGACCCACCCGCCGGCGACGACGGCGCTGTCGGCCACCCGGGCCGAGGGCGCGGCCGAGGAGGTGCTCGAGGCCGGCGGCCCGGGCGCCGACCTGGCCGCCGCGGCCCTGCGGGTGCACGCCGAGCGGATGCTGCTGGCCACCCGCGAGCAGCACCTCGCCGACCGGTTCACCAGCGCCCACCCGGAGGTCGCCGTCCGCACCGTCCCGGCCGCCGCCGGGGACGTGCACGACCTCGACGGGCTGCGCGGCATGGCCGAGGCGCTGACCGGCGCGGACGGGGACACGCCGACCGGCACGCCGCGTACCCGCGTCCTCCCCGCGCGCCGCCGCTGACCGCGCCGTCCGGGGCGCCGGGCCACGTACATTCGACGCCGATGTCGGAGAACGCTGCACTCAGGTCCCGAACCCTCGCGAAGCTCGCCGCGACGATCGTCGTCGCCGGCGCGCTGCTCGCCGGGCTGCTCTTCCCCTGGGTGGGCGGCTCGGGACTGGTGGCGCGCAACTCCGCGTCGCTGCTCGACGCGCTGCCGGTGGAGCTGACCGACGCGACCCCGGCCGGCCACACCCGCGTCCTGGCGGCCGACGGCTCGCTCATCACCAACATCTACGTCAACGACCGCACCCCGGTGACGCCCGACCAGATCGCCCCGATCATGAAGCAGGCGCTGGTCGACATCGAGGACTCGCGGTTCTACGACCACAACGGCCTCGACGTGCAGGGCACCGTGCGGGCCCTGGTCACCAACGTCGCGGCGGGCTCGGTGCAGGAGGGCGGCTCGACGCTCACCCAGCAGCTGGTGAAGCAGACGCTGCTGCAGACGGCGACGACGCAGGAGGACCGGAACTCGGCGACCGAGCAGAACGTCGGCCGCAAGATCCGCGAGGCGCGGCTGGCCATGGCCCTGGAGGAGACCTACTCCAAGGACGAGATCCTCACCCGCTACCTGAACCTCGTGTACTTCGGCCAGGGCGCCTACGGCATCCAGGCCGCCGCGCAGAAGTACTTCTCCGTGAACGCCATCGACCTGACGCTGCCGCAGGCCGCGATGCTCGCCGGCCTCGTGCAGAGCCCGGCCAACGACGACCCGATCACCAACCCGGAGAACGCGCAGGTCCGCCGCAACCAGGTGCTGCAGCGGATGTTCGACCTGGGCCACATCACCGAGCAGGAGCTCGCCGAGATCTCGGCCCAGCCGGTGGCCGTGGCCCCGGGCGTCGCCCCGCCGAACGGCTGCATCGACGCCACGACCGGCGGCTTCTTCTGCGCCTACGCCCTCAACTACCTGACCGACACGCTCGGGCTGCGGCAGTCCGAGATCGCGCGGGGCGGGCTGACGATCCAGACCACGCTGCGGCCGGACCTCCAGGCCTACGGCGACCAGGCGGTGCTGGAGACGCTGCCGCTGGGCGACCGCCTCGCCGCGATGTTCACCGCGATCGAGCCGGGCACCGGGCACGTGCTGGCGATGAGCGTGAACCGCCGGTACGGCTGCGACGGCCCCGAGTGCGAGTCCGTCGTCCTCAACACGGCAGCCAGCAAGGGCGCCGGCTCCACCTACAAGGTGTTCACCGCCGCCGCCGCGCTCGAAGCCGGTATCGGCGCCGGCACGACCATCAGCACCCCCGGCGACCGCTACACCTCACGGGTGTACCGGGGCCCCTCCTGCGGCGCCGACCGCGAGACCAGCAGCGGCAGCCGGAGCATGTACTGCGTCGAGAACGTCGGCAACTACCCCGACACCCTGGACATGGTGGGCGCGCTGGTCCGCTCGTCGAACACCTACTTCCTGGCCCTGGAGGACCGGCTGGGCAGCGTGGAGGGCCCGGTGCGCATCGCCCAGCGGATGGGCATGTCCTTCGACGGCCCCAACCAGTGGCCGGCGGACACGATCATCGAGGAGAACCGCGGGTCGTTCACCCTCGGCGCCGACGCCACCAGCCCCCTGGACCTGGCCAACGCCTACGCCACCCTCGGCGCCCAGGGCACCCGCTGCGAGCCCACCCCGGTGACCGCCGTGCTGGACCGCAACGGCCAGCCGCTCACCGGCGACGACGGCCAGCCGCTGGTGACCGGTGACAACTGCACCCCGGAGGCCATCCCGGCGGCGGTCGCCAACACGCTGGCCCAGATCCTGGTCGGCGACGTCGCCACCTCGGCCGGCACCGGCACCCGCGCCGCGATCGCCGGCCACGAGATCGCCGGCAAGACCGGGACCGCGCAGGGCCAGGACTCCGTCGCCTTCGTCGGGTTCATGCCCGAGTACGCGGCCAGCGTGATGGTGTTCAACCCCAAGGAGCAGCAGAACGTCGGCGGCTTCGGCGGCAACATGCCGGCGACCATCTGGCGCGACGCCATGGCGCCGTTCCTGGCGGACAAGCCGACGTCCCCCTTCCCGCCGGCCGACCAGGGCCTGCTGAACGGCGGCCGGCCTGCGCCGCGGCCGTCGGCCCCGTCCCGCTCCTCGGAGCCGGAGCCGGAGCCCACGGAGGAGGCCCCGGCGCCCGCACCCGAGCCGGTGCCCGCGCCCGAGCCGGCGCCGGCACCCGCGCCCGCGCCCGCACCGGCGCCGCCGGGGGGCTGACGACCAGGTCGGGGGGCTGACGGCCCGGGGCGCGGCCTCAGCCGAGCTGGCGGCGGACCTCGGCCGCGACCCGGCCGCCCTCGGCCCGGCCGGCCACGGCGCCCTGGACCGCCCCCATGACCTTGCCCATGTCCTTCATGCCCGAGGCCCCGGTGCGCGTGACGACGTCGGCGACGATCGCGGCGAGGTCGGCGTCCCCGAGCTGGGCGGGCAGGTAGTCGGCCAGCACGGCGCCCTCCGCCTCCTCGCGGGCGGCCTGCTCGGTCCGGTTGGCACCGGCGAACGCCTCCGCGGCCTCCCGGCGCTTCTTCGCCTCCCGGCGCAGCACGCCGAGCACCTCGTCGTCGGAGAGCTCGCGGGACTCCTTGCCCGACACCTCCTCGGCGGTGACCGCGGTGAGCACCATGCGGAGGGTCGCCGTCCGCAGCTCGTCCCGGGCCTTCATGGCGGTGGTCAGGTCCTCGCGCAGGCGGTTCTTCAGGTCAGCCACCCGCCCAGCCTGGCACGGCGCCCCACCGGGCTGCGCACGTAGGCTCTGCGACCGTGCGCTGGTACACCGCCCTCCCCTCGGCCGTCGTCGGCACCGGTGCGGCGGTCACGGCCTACGCGAGTCTCTACGAACGCACCCGCTGGACGCTGCGCCGGTTCGACGTCCCGGTGCTCGCCCCGGGGTCGGAGCCGCTGACCGTCCTGCACGTCTCCGACCTGCACATGACCGCCGGTCAGCGGTCCAAGCAGGAGTGGGTCGCCGGGCTCGCGGCACTCGAGCCGGACCTGGTGGTCAACACCGGCGACAACCTGGCCGGCCACGACGCCGTCCCGGGGACGCTGCGCGCGCTGGAGCCGCTGATGGACCGGCCGGGGGCGTTCGTCCTGGCCAGCAACGACTACTACGCACCGCGGCCGAAGAACCCGCTGAAGTACTTCTTCCCCGGCCACAAGCGGGTGCACGGCGACGAGCTGCCGTGGCGGGACCTGCGGGACGGGATGCTGGCCCGCGGCTGGCTGGACCTGACCAACGCCGCCGGGGAGCTGACCGTCGGCGGACGGCGGATCGCCTTCGCCGGGGTCGACGACTCGCACCTGAAGCGGGACCGGTACGACCTGGTGGCCGGTCCCGCCGACCCGGCCGCCGACGTGCGCATCGGCCTGGCCCACTCCCCCGAGCCGCGGGTCCTCGACCGGTTCGCCGCCGACGGCCACGACCTGCTGCTGTGCGGGCACACCCACGGCGGCCAGCTCCGGGTGCCCTTCTACGGCGCGCTGGTGACCAACTGCGGCATCGACCGGGACCGGGTGCGCTGGCTGCACCGCTGGACGGAGCCGACGGCCGCGCATCCCTCCGGCACCTGGTTGCACGTCTCGGCCGGTCTCGGCACCAGCCCGTACGCCCCCGCACGGTTCGCCTGCCCGCCGGAGGCGACGCTGCTCACCCTGACTTCTCGGGGCTCCTGAGCACCGTCTCCCCCGCCGCCGGGAGCCGCGCGAGCGGGCGCTAGACTCCTTCAGGACCTCGGGGTGTGGCGCAGCTTGGTAGCGCGCGTCGTTCGGGACGACGAGGCCGCAGGTTCAAATCCTGTCACCCCGACCACCAGCTCAGGGGCCGCCACACGGCGGCCCCTGAGTCGTTCCCGGGGTCCTGCGAGGATGGCTCCGTGACCGCCGAACCCACCGTGCCCGCGCTCTCCCCCGAGGTCACCGCCCGCTGGCAGGCCCGCTTCCGCGCGCCCCGCGTGTCCCTCCCCGACTGGGCGCAGGACGCCCCGCACCGGAACGTCTACTCCTCCGACCTCAGCGGCGTCGTGGAGCAGTACGCCTGGGACCGGGAGACCGGCGAGCACCGCCAGGTGACCGACCGGCCCAACGGCACGCTGATCGCCACGGTCAGCCCGGACGGCGGCACGATCTGGTGGTTCGCCGACACCGACGGCGACGAGTTCGGTGTCTGGATAACCCAGCCCTTCGCCGGCGGGCCCGATCGCGTGGCCGTGCCCGAGGTCGAGGCCGCCTACCCGGCCGGGCTCGAGGTCGGCCGCACGCTGGTCGCGATCGGCCGGTCGACCGACGACGGCAGCGAGCTGTGGCTGGCGCCCTCGGGCGGGGCGCCCCGGGTGATCTACCGGCACGCCGATCCCGCGTCGGTCGACGCGCTCAGCCAGGACGACCAGCTGCTGGTCATCTCGCACTCCGAGCACGGCGACCCGCGCTACCCCGCGCTCCGGGTGCTGCGCACCGGGACCACCACGGAGGACGCGCCCGCCGTGGTCGCCGAGAAGTGGGACGGCGAGGGCCGCGGGCTGCACGCCCTGGAGTTCGGTCCGCTGCCCGACGACCGGCGCCTGCTCGTGGGGCACGAGCGCCGCGGCCGCGAGGAGCTGCTGATCTGGGACGTCGCGGCCGACACCGAGACCGAGATCGCACTGGACCTGCCCGGCGACGTGACCGCGGGCTTCTACCCCGACGGCTCCGCGCTGCTGGTCGGGCACGACCACGCGGCCCGCAGCGAGATCTACCGCTACGACCTGGTCACCGGGGCGCTGGAGAAGCTGGAGACCCCGCCGGGCGTGGTCCGCGGTGCGACGGCCCGCCCTGACGGCACGGTGGAGCTGGCCTGGTCCTCGGCCGCGCTGCCGCCGGTGATCCGCCGGGCCGACGGCCCCGTCGTCCTCTCGGTCGCCGACGAGGAGCCCCCGGCGGCGTACCCGGTGGAGGACCGCTGGGTGCCCGGTCCCGGAGGGGACATCCACGCGCTCGTCGTCCGGCCGCAGGGCCCGCCCCCGTACGCGACCGCGTTCCTGGTGCACGGTGGCCCGGAGGCGGCGGACGACGACTCCTACCGCGCCCGCCGCGCGGCCTACGTGGACGCCGGGTACGCCGTCGTGCACGTGAACTACCGCGGGTCCACCGGCTACGGGTCGGTCTGGCGGGACGCGCTGACCGGGCGGCCCGGGCTCACCGAGCTGGAGGACATCGGCGCCGTCTACGACGCGCTGCTGGGCGAGGGCTTCCTCGACCGGGAGCGCACGCTGCTCACCGGGGGTTCGTGGGGCGGGTTCCTCACCCTGCTGGGGCTCGGCACCCAGCCGGAGCGCTGGACGGCGGGCATCGCCGAGGTGCCGGTGGCGGACTACCTGGCCGCCTACGAGGACGAGATGGAGGGCCTGCGGGCCTACGACCGGGCGCTGTTCGGCGGGTCACCGGAGGAGGTGCACGACGTGTACGTGCGTTCCTCGCCGATCACCTACGTCGACGCCGTCGCCGCGCCGGTGCTGGTGGTCGCCGGGGCCAACGACCCGCGCTGCCCGATCCGGCAGATCGACAACTACCTGGGCCGTCTCGAGGAGCTCGGCAAGGAGCACGAGGTGTACCGGTTCGACGCCGGGCACGGGTCGCTGGTCATCGAGGAGACCATCCGCCAGGTCGAGGTCGCCCTGGCCTTCGCCCTGAAGCACGTCAAGCCTTGACCCGTCCCGAGCTGGGGCCGGAGGCCCCCCGAGGGACGGGTCGCCAGGTCCGCGCGGAGCGGGGGCCGGAGGCTCCCCGACGCGCGGGCCGGATGGGCTCATGTAAGGGGCCTCCGGTGTTGATCGCGCTGGTGGTCTCGGGTTGCATCAGCGATCCGGCTGGTCCGGTGGGTGGCGTCGAGTTCGGCTCTGGGAGTCGCGTCGTGGATGGGCGCGGGGTCTCGTTGCACTGATTGCCACCGCTGGCCCGGTCACGGAGTCCCGGATGAGGGAAGTGGGTCGGCCCGTCGAGGTCGGGCCCGCTTGCAGCACATGAGTGGGTGCCGCGATCGGGAACATCGGCCGGCGCTCGCCGCGCGTGGGGCCGTGACCGTGATCTTCGCGTCGCTCGTCGCGGCCGACCGGAGACAACGGTCCGGTCGACAGCGAGGAGCGCAGCTCATGTCAGATGATCGACGCCTGGTCGGAGTGGATCTAGGGATCGCCAGCGAGCACACCGTGCGGATCCTGCGCGGCGATGGCAGCGAGGTCGCCCGCCGGCGGGCACGTCCCACGGTGGAGAGCCTGGCGGCCGTGGAGGCGGCGGCCCTGGCCGGGTCACCTGCGGGCACCCGGCTGGAAGTGGTGATGGAGCCGACGGGGCCGGCGTGGCTGCCGGTCGCGGTGTTCTTCACCGCCCGCGGGCATCGCGTCTTTCGGGTGGCCAGCGCCAAGGCCGCCGATCTGCGCCGGTTTCTGTCCCGGCACGCCAAGAGCAACGGCATCGACGCCGACACCCTGGCCCGGCTTCCGCTGATCGCTCCCGAGGGTCTGCAGCCGCTGGAGCTGCCCGGCGCCGAGGCCGCCGCGCTGGACCGCCGGGTGCGGGCCTGTGATCGGCTGACCCAGCAAGGAGCGCTGCATCAGCGGCGGATCAAGGACCTGGTCCGCCAACTGCTGCCGGACTCGCCGTTGACCGGAGATCTGGGCAAGACCGACCTGGCGGTGCTGAAGCGGTGGGCCGATCCGCGGGCGCTGCTGGCCGCCGGCCGGCCGCGGCTGCTGGCCGTGATTCACAAGACATCCCAGGGCCAGCAGGGCGATGCCCGCGCCGATCGTTGGCGCGCCGCGGCGACCGCCGCCCTCGAGCTCTACGGTGACCACTCGGCCGTCGCGTTCGCCGATCTGGCCGACGAGGTGGCCACCGAGGTGCGGTTGCTGGAGGCCGTACGCACGGAGCTGGCCGGTCACGCCGCCGCCCGCGCGGAGGCCTACCGGTTCACCGATCCCGGCGCGCTGGCCGCGAGTCTGCCCGGCCTGGCTGAGGTCGGTGCCCCGACGGTGACCGCGATCATCGGCCGCCCCGGCCGGTTCCGGACCGGCAAGCAGTTCCGCTCGTTCACCGGGCTGGCCCCCAAGGCCAGCGAGACCGGTGACACCGACCGCAAGGGCCAGCCGATGAGCAAGGCCGGCAACCGGCTGCTTCGCACCACGCTGATCCGGGCCGCCGACAACGCCCGCCGCCAGGATCCGCAGCTGGCCCGGATCTACTACGTGCAGATGGTCGAGCGCGGCGCCGAGCACCTCAAGGCCTGCTGCGTCGTGGCCGCCCACTTGGCCGAACGGCTGCACAGCGTCCTGGTCCGTGGCATGCCCTACGTCGTCTGCGACACCGACGGCACCCCCGTCGACCCAGCCACCGCCAAGCAGATCATCGCCGACCGGTGGACCGTCCCTGCCGAGGTGCGCGCCCGCCGGCGCAGCCGCAAGCCGATGAGCAAGGCGGGGAAGGCCCCTCAGCAAGTCCACTCAGGACATGACAGGTCAGACACCCGAAGGGTCGACAAACGAGGCGACCTTCCCCGCACCACCAGCGTGCTCGCCCCCAGAACGCCGGTCAAGGCAGGCACTTGACGCCGCAGCCCCCATAGGGAATCAGCGCAGGTCGGGGACGGCTCCTGGCCGCGGTGTGACCCGGAGGGTCACCGTGTCGTAGCGGCGATGAGCTCGGCGATCTGGATGGTGTTGAGGGCGGCGCCCTTGCGCAGGTTGTCGTTGCTGACGAACAGCGCGAGGCCGCGGCCGCCGTCCACACCCGGGTCCTGGCGGATCCGGCCGACGTAGCTGGGGTCCCGGCCGGCCGCGTGCAGCGGGGTGGGGACGTCGGCCAGTTCCACGCCGGGCGCGGCCGACAGCAGCCGGGTGGCGCGCTCGACGCTCAGCGGGCGCTCGAACTCGACGTTCAGCGACAGCGAGTGGCCGGTGAACACGGGCACGCGGACGCAGGTGCCCGAGACCCGCAGGTCGGGGATGCCGAGGATCTTGCGGCTCTCGTTGCGGAGCTTCTGCTCCTCGTCGGTCTCCCACGAGCCGTCGTCGACCACCGAGCCGGCCATCGGCAGCACGTTGAACGCGATCGGCGCGACGTACTTGACCGGGTCGGGGAAGTCCACCGCGGAGCCGTCGTAGGCCAGCTCGTCGGCCTTGTCGACGACCGCCCTGACCTGGGAGTGCAGCTCCTGCACGCCGGCGATCCCCGACCCCGAGACGGCCTGGTAGGTGCTGGCGACGATGCGGACGAGGCCGGCCTCGTCGTGCAGCGGCTTGAGCACCGGCATCGCGGCCATGGTGGTGCAGTTCGGGTTGGCGATGATCCCGCCCCGGGCCTTCGCGATGTCGGCGGGGTTCACCTCGCTGCAGACCAGCGGGATCTCCGGGTCGCGGCGGAACGCGGAGCTGTTGTCGATGACGGTGACGCCGGCCGCGGCGTAGCGGGGGGCCTGCGCGCGGGAGGTGGTGGCGCCGGCGGAGAACAGCGCCACGTCGAGGCCGGTGGGGTCGGCGGTGGCGGCGTCCTCGACGGTGATCTCGCCGTCGCCCCAGGGCAGCGTGCTGCCGGCCGAGCGGGCGGAGGCGAAGAAGCGGATCGACGCGATGGGCAGCTCCCGCTCCGCCAGGATCGAGCGCATCGCCGCGCCGACCTGGCCGGTGGCTCCCACGATGCCGATGTGCAGGGGGCGCATGGCTGCGCTCATCGTCCGGTCCCTCCGTAGACGACGGCCTCGACGTCGGAGCCGAGGTCGAAGGCGTCGTGCACCGCGCGGACGGCGATGTCGACGTCGGTGTCGCGGCAGACCACGGAGATGCGGATCTCCGAGGTGCTGATCAGCTCGAGGTTGACCCCGGCGTCGGCCAGGGCCCCGAAGAACTTGGCGGAGACGCCGGGGTGCGAGCGCATGCCCGCCCCGACCAGCGACACCTTGCCGATGTGCTGGTCGAACTCCACGCCGGTGTAGCCGACGGTGTGCTTGACCTTCTCCAGCGCCGCGATCGCGGCGGGCCCGTCGCTCTTGGGCAGCGTGAAGGAGATGTCGGCGAGCTTGCTGGCACCGGCCGACACGTTCTGCACGATCATGTCGATGTTGATCTCGGCGTCGGCCAGCACGCGGAAGAGCTGCGCGGCCTCGCCCGGCCGGTCGGGCACGCCGTAGACGGTGATCTTGCCTTCGGAGCGGTCGTGCGCGACGCCCGTGATGATCGCCTGTTCCACCGGGAGGTCCTCCATCGAGCCGGTCACGATCGTGCCGGGAAGGTGTGAGTAGGAGCTGCGGACGTGCACCGGGATGCCGTAGCGGCGGGCGTACTCCACGCAGCGGAGCATGAGCACCTTGGCGCCCGAGGCGGCGAGCTCCAGCATCTCCTCGTAGGTGATGGTGTCCAGCCGCTGGGCGTTGGGGACGATCCGCGGGTCTGCGGTGAACACGCCGTCGACGTCGGTGTAGATCTCGCAGACGTCGGCGCGCAGGGCCGCGGCGACGGCGACAGCGGTCGTGTCCGAGCCACCGCGGCCGAGCGTGGTGATGTCCTTGGTGTCCTGGCTGACGCCCTGGAAGCCGGCCACGATCGCGATGGATCCCTCGTCGAGCGCCGACCGCAGCCGGCCCGGGGTGACGTCGATGATCCGCGCCTTGCCGTGGCTGGAGGTGGTGATCACCCCGGCCTGCGACCCGGTGAAGGACCGGGCCTCGTACCCGTGCGTGGAGATGGCGATGGCCAGCAGCGCCATCGAGATCCGCTCGCCCGCGGTCAGCAGCATGTCGAGCTCGCGGCCGGGCGGGTCGTCGGTGATCTGGCCGGCCTGGTCGAGCAGCTCGTCGGTCGTGTCGCCCATCGCGGAGACGACCACGACGACGTCGTCGCCGTTCTTCTTCGCGGCGACGATCCGCTCGGCGACACGCTTCATGTGCGCTGCGGAGGCGACGGAGGAACCGCCGTACTTCTGGACGACGAGGGCCACGGGTCCACAGGCTACCGACGTGCCCGGGCGCACCGACGCTTGCGTCCCCGGAACGCGCACGTTGTGATCATGGGATGGACGACCCGGAGCAGTGGCTGCTCACCTCCGAGGAGCGCGGCAACCCGGGCACCCCCCTCCCGGCGTGGACGGCCGGCAACCTCATCCGGCCGCTGGTGCACGGGGCGGCCTACTTCGACCGGCTGGTCGAGGTGGTCGAGCAGCTGGGCTCGGGGGACCGCGTGTGGTTCACCGACTGGCGCGGAGATCCCGACCAGCGGCTGCGTCCGGACGGCCCGACCGTGAACGAGCTCTTCAGCGCCGCGGCACACCGGGGGGTGGACGTCCGCGGCCTGGTGTGGCGCTCGCACACCGACGCGCTCTCCTACAGCAAGGAGGAGAACCGGTCGCTGGACCGCGAGCTCGAGGAGGACGGCGGGCGCGTGGTGCTCGACCAGCGCGTGCGCCGGGTGGGCAGCCACCACCAGAAGATCGTGGTGATCCGCTGCCCCGCCGACCCGTCCATGGACGTCGCGTTCGCCGGTGGGATCGACCTGTGCCACAGCCGCCGGGACGACGCCGAGCACGGCGGTGACCCCCAGGCGGTGAACATGGCGTCCTCGTACGGGCCGACGCCCCCGTGGCACGACGTCCAGGCCGAGATCCGCGGGCCGGCCGTCGCCGTGCTGGACACCGCGTTCCGGGAGCGCTGGGACGACCCGACCAGTCCCGTGCAGGGCAATCCGATCGCCTACGTCATCGACCGGTTCCGCCAGGCCCGGCTCGACCCCTCGCCGCTGCCGCCCGAGCTGCCGGCACCGCCGGAATGCGGTCCGCACCTGGTGCAGACACTGCGGACCTATCCCAAGATCCAGCCGCGCTACGACTTCGCGCCGGAGGGCGAGCGGTCGATCGCCCGCGGGTACAGCAAGGCGGTCAAGAAGGCCCGGCGGCTGATCTACCTCGAGGACCAGTACCTCTGGTCCTCGGAGGTCGCCCAGCTGTTCGCCGACGCGCTGACGGACAACCCGGAGCTGCACCTGGTCGTCGTCGTGCCTCGCATCCCGGACCAGGAGGGCGCGTTCAACGCGACGCCGCAGTACGTGGGCCGCCGCCAGGCGATCGACCTCTGCGTCCGGGCGGGGGGCGAGGACCGGGTCCACGTGTTCGACGTCGAGAACCACGCCGGGACGCCGGTCTACGTGCACGCGAAGATCTGCGTGGTGGATGACGTGTGGGCGAGCATCGGCAGCGACAACTTCAACCGCCGCTCCTGGACCCACGACAGCGAGCTGTCCACCGCTATCCTCGACACCACCCGCGACCCCCGGGAGCCCCGCGATCCGGCCGGGTCGGGGGACGGCGCGCGCACCTTCGCGCGGGACGTGCGGCTGGAGCTCGCCCGCGAGCACCTGGACCTGCCGCAGGACGGCAGCGAGGACGACCTGCTGCTCGACCCGGAGCGCTTCGTCGCCACCGTCGAGGCGCGGGCGGCCGCCCTGCAGGAGTGGCACGACGGCGGACGGCGGGGAGCCCGGCCCCCGGGGCGGCTGCGGCCGCACCGGCCGGAGAAGCTCGGCCGGCTGACCCGGCTGTGGGCCACCCCGGTGTACCGGCTGCTGGTCGACCCCGACGGCCGCCCGCTGCGCCTGAGGCTGCGCAAGGAGTTCTGACTCGGTTCGTCCGCCGACCGGTCTCCAGCGCCTACCTCCCCGCACGGTCGGCTCCTGCCCACCCCTGTGGGCAAGAGCCGACCCTCCACAGCAGGACATCAGCACCGCCGGCCGGCGACCCGGCGCCTACCTCCCCGCACGGTCGGCTCCTGCCCACCCCTGTGGGCAAGAGCCGACTCTCCACAGAGGGACATGAGCGCTTCCGCCGACCGCCGACCGGATCGCACGCTGGCCCCGTGTCCTTCGACCTGTCCGGGTATCTCCGCCGCATCCGGCGGACCGCGGACCTCTCGCAGCGCCAGCTCGCGGAGGGGCTGGGCATTCCCAAATCCACGCTCGCCGCGGCCGAGGCCGGTTCCCGTGATCTTCCGGCGGGTCGACTGGCGGAGGCCGCGGCCCTGGCCGGCCTCCGGATCGCCCTCGTCGACGCGGACGCCCGGGAGATCCCGCCGATGACCTCGGACGCCGCCCGGGATGCCGCACACCGGCAGTTGCCCGCTCACCTCGACACGCTGCACAGCGACGAGGTGCCCGACCGCTGGGAGCACCGCCCTCGCCGTCGGCAACCGTGGTTCACCTTCGAACTCGACCGTTCCCTCCGCGACACCAGGCGCGCACGGCACGGCGTCCCGGACGACCACCACGCGCCTCGGCCCGGAGACTCACCCGCGGAACGCCGAGCAGCACGGCAGCGCGCTGCCCGGCTGCGGCGCGAGGAGGACCTCCGTCGGCGGCTCGCAGCCGGGGAAATCGCACCCTCGCCGGAGTGGACGTGCACCTGCCCACCCCGGTGCGACGAGCTGGACGACCGGTCCGGCCGGCCCGTGCACGCCGACGAATGCCCGTGCTCCTGCGACCTGGCCTGATCCGCTGCTACCGTGGGCGGCGTGCGCGGCAGCCTCCTGCTTATGAGCCGCGGCGAGGCCCTCTCCTAGGTCGGCCCCCTCGCCGCGGTGATCTGCCGTGGTCGAGTGCGTTCCCGGCGCCTGCTGACCGCCCCACCGGAGCTGAGTCCAGCCCGCGCCAGAGGAGCCCGAGACCGTGAGCACGAACCCCCAGCACCCCCATGCACGCAATCCGCAGCAGCCGTCGCGCATGCCGATCCACCGCTACACCCCCTTCACCCCCGTGGTGCTGGCCGACCGCACGTGGCCGGAGAAGGTCACCACCGTCGCCCCGCGCTGGTGCGCCGTGGACCTGCGGGACGGCAACCAGGCCCTGATCGACCCCATGACCCCCGACCGCAAGCGGCGGATGTTCGAGCTGCTGGTCCGGATGGGGTACAAGGAGATCGAGGTCGGCTTCCCGGCCGCCAGCCAGACCGACTTCGACTTCGTGCGCCAGCTGATCGAGGACGACCTGGTACCGGACGACGTCACCATCCAGGTGCTGACCCAGGCCCGCGACGAGCTGATCGAGCGCACCTTCGAGTCGCTGCGCGGCGCCAGGCAGGCGATCGTGCACCTCTACAACTCCACCAGCACCCTGCAGCGGCGGGTGGTCTTCGGCTCCGACCGCGCCGGCATCGTCGACATCGCCGTCCACGGCGCCGAGATGGTGCGCAAGCTGGCCGAGCAGATGGACGACACGGAGATCCTCTTCGAGTACTCCCCCGAGTCCTTCACCGGCACCGAGCTCGACTTCGCCGTCGAGATCTGCAACGCGGTCACCGACGTCTGGGAGCCCACCCCGGACCGGCCGACGATCATCAACCTGCCCGCCACCGTCGAGATGGCCGAGCCGACCGTCTACGCCGACCAGATCGAGTGGATGCACCGCAACCTGGGCCGGCGCGACTCCGTCGTCCTGTCCCTGCACCCGCACAACGACCGCGGCACCGCCGTGGCCGCCGCCGAGCTGGGCTACCGCGCCGGCGCCGACCGCATCGAGGGCTGCCTGTTCGGCAACGGCGAGCGCACCGGCAACGTCGACCTGGTGACGCTCGGCCTGAACCTGTTCAGCCAGGGCATCGACCCGCAGATCGACTTCTCCGACATCGACGAGATCCGCCGCACCGTCGAGTACTGCAACCAGCTGGGCGTGCACGAGCGGCACCCCTACGGCGGGGACCTGGTCTACACCGCCTTCTCCGGCTCGCACCAGGACGCCATCAACAAGGGCTTCAAGGCGCTGGAGGCCGACGCCGCGGCGGCCGGGATCCCGGTCGAGCAGCAGACGTGGGCCGTGCCGTACCTGCCGATCGACCCCAAGGACGTCGGCCGCAGCTACGAGGCCGTCATCCGGGTGAACAGCCAGTCCGGCAAGGGCGGCGTCGCCTACATCATGAAGACCGAGAACCACCTCGACCTGCCCCGCCGGCTGCAGATCGAGTTCAGCGCGGTCATCCAGCAGCACACCGACGACGAGGGCGGCGAGGTGACCGCCCAGCAGATGTGGACCGCCTTCTCCAACGAGTACCTCCCCGACGCCGACGCCCCGTGGGGCCGGTTCTCCCTCTCCGGGCACCGGCACACCGCGCACGGCGACACCGTCGACGAGATGACCGTGGAGCTGGTCGACCACGGCGTCCCGGTGACCGTCGAGGGCCGGGGCAACGGCCCCATCGCCGCGTTCGTCGACGCCCTGAAGAGCCTCGACGTCGACGTCCGCGTCCTGGACTACGCGGAGCACGCCCTGTCCGCCGGAGGCGACGCCAAGGCCGCCGCCTACGTCGAGTGCGCCGTCGGGGACCGCGTCCTCTGGGGCGTCGGCGTCGACCCGAACATCGTCAGCGCCTCCCTGCGCGCCGTGGTGTCGGCGGTCAACCGGGCGCACCGGTAAGAAAGGCGTCGTCGGGGCGTCGGAGAACCGGACGCCCGGACGACGGAGGGACATGAGCAGCCCGGGATCGCGCGCGGTGGGACCACCGCCCGATCCCGGGCTGCTGTCGCTCTACGACCGGGCGCTGCCCGAGGTCTACGGCTACCTGCTCGCCCGCTGCGGCCGGCGCGCCCTGGCCGAGGATCTCACCGCCGAGACCTTCCTGGCCGCCGTCCGGGCCGAGGCGGACGGCGGCGGCCCGACGACGGTCGCGTGGCTGATCGGCACCGCGCGGCACAAGCTCGTCGACCACTGGCGCCGGCTCGAACGCGAGGAGCGCGGCCTGCGGCTGCTCGAGGGCGGAGCCGAGCCGGCCGAGGACCCGTGGGACGAGCAGCTCGACGCGCTGCGCGCGCAGCAGGTCCTCGACCAGCTCTCCCCCGCCCACCGGGCCGCGCTGACCCTCCGCTACCTCGACGACCTCCCGGTCCCCCGGGTCGCCGCGCTCCTCGGCCGCACCCTGCACGCCACCGAGGCGCTGCTCGTCCGCGCCCGCACCGCGTTCCGCCGTCAGTACGAGTCCACCGAGCAGCCGGGAGGTGCCCCGTGACCGACCCGACGAGCGGTCCCGAGCGGCCGTTCCGGTCCCTGGCCCGCCCGGCCACCCCGGTGGACCCCGACCCCGCCTTCGCCGCCGCCCTGCGCGACCGGCTGCGCCGGGAACTCCTCCGGCAGCAGCCGCCTCCCACCCGCGAACCGAGGAGAGCAGCCATGTCCGCGATCACCCCCTACCTCGTCGTCCGCGACGCCCGCGCCGCGATCAGCTGGTACGCCGAGGCGTTCGGCGCGCACCCCGTCGGCGACCCCTACCTCGACGGCGACCGCGTCGGCCACGCCGAGCTGGAGATCGCCGGCGCGACGCTCTACCTCGCCGACGAGTACCCCGAGTACGGGCTGCAGGGCCCGGGGGACGGCAAGCCGCCGGTCTCCCTGCACCTCTCCGTGCCCGACGTCGACGCCGTGATGGACCGGGCCGAGAGCGCCGGGGCGACGATCGAGCGCCCGGCCACGGACGAGCCCTACGGCCGCGGCGGCCGGCTCATCGACCCCTACGGCCACCGCTGGATGGTGCAGTCGGCCCCGGCGGCCGCCACTCCCGCGCCGAAGCCGGGCGACCCGGTCTACCTGACGCTGAACGTGCCCGACGGCCGGCGGGCGCTGGACTTCTACGGCGCCGTCCTCGGCTGGACCGCGGTGCCGGGGCGGGTGCCCGACGGCTGGCAGGTCGAGGGCCCGACGCCCATGGTCGGCATCGGCGGCGGCAGCAGCGAGCCGGGCACCGTGCCGATGTACGCCGTCGACGACATCGAGGTGGCCGTCGCCGCCGTCCGGACCGCGGGCGGGGAGGCCGGTGCGATCGAGCGCCAGTCCTACGGGCTCGGCGCCCTCTGCCGGGACGACCAGGGCCTGCCGTTCTGGCTGGGTCAGCTCGGCTGACGGCCACCGGCGTCGGGCGGCCCGTCGAGGTCCTCGCGGCGGCTCTCGACCAGCGCCCGTCCCGGTTCCTCCGGCGGGGCGTCGGCCGGCTCGTCGCCCCGGTAGACGCTGTCCCGCATCTCGCCACCGGTGTGCAGCTCGTCGACCAGCAGCCGGTCCCGGCGCACGTGCCGGCGCCGGTAGGCCACCCGGCTGATCATGTGCGCGCTGACCGGGGCCGTGAGCATCTGGAAGGCCGCGACCAGCAGCAGCATCCAGGTGGCCGACCAGCCCTGGAGCCGGATCGCGGCCCCCACCATGATCAGCAGGACGCCGAGCACCTGCGGCTTCGTGCCGGCGTGCATCCGGGTCAGGACGTCGGGGAAGCGCAGCAGGCCCAGCCCTGCGGTCAGGCACAGCAGCGTGCCGAGCAGCAGCAGCGCGACCGCGAGCACGTCGGGCAGGGCCTCCATGACGCTCACCGGTCGGCCTCCAGGCTCCGCGCGGCCCGCTCCTCGGCCGCCTCCGGCAGCCCGACGTCCTGGCCGTCACCGGCGGACCGCAGCAGCATGCCGCCGATGTACCGGGCGACCGAGACCGAGCCGACGAAGGCCAGCAGCGAGACGACCACGAGCACCGGGACCACCGTCGGGTCCCGCTGCAGGCCGGCGTGGACGGCGAGCCCGGCGGCGATGATGACCAGCAGGGTGTCGGTGGCCACCACCCGGTCGAGCAGCGACGGGCCCATCCCGAGGCGCACGAGGGTCAGCAGGGCCCCCACGCCGAGCATCCCGTAGGCGAGCCAGAAGACGACGGTCACGGCGTCCTCCGCCCGGCGCCGTGGCTGCGCTCGCCCGGCGCGAGGTCGAGCGCGGCGATCTCGTCCGGTGAGCCGAAGGCCCGCACCACGCGTTCCTCCTCCGCCAGGACCGAGGCGCGCTGCGCCTCGACGTCGCCCTCGTCGACCACGTGCAGGATGTGCAGGCCCAGGGTGCGCCGCTCGCGGTCCAGGTCGATCACCATCGAGCCGGGCACGAGGGTCAGCGACTCGGCCAGGATGGTCAGCAGCAGGTCGGAGTCGGTGCGCAGCTGCACCGTGATGATCGCGCTCCGGTCGATGCCCCGGGGCCGGACGGTCTGCCACGCCACCAGCGCACCCGACTTGATCAGGTCGTACACGAAGTGGCCCAGGAAGCGGACCAGCGCCACCGGGCGCACCCGGGCGCCGCCCACCACGGGCGGCAGCGGCAGCAGCAGCGTCACGGCCAGTGCCACGAGCACGCCGCTGATCAGGTTGGCCCACGACCAGGTGCCCCACAGCAGGTTCCAGACCAGCACCAGCCACACCAGCAGCGGCAGCTGGTGCCGGAGCCGGTGCGCTGGCCCCGGGGTGCCGGCGTCGACGCTCACGGCACTTCCTCCCCGAGGAAGACCGAGGAGATGTAGGGGGTGCGGTCCCGGAGGTCCCCCGCCGCCCGCTCCGCCACGCCGTAGAGCGGCCCCGCCAGCGCGGTCAGCCCGACGGTCACCACCACCATCGCGGCGGTGGAGCCCACCATCACCCGGGGCAGCGGCCGCAGCGGCCTTTCCCGCGCGGCCTCGCCGCCCAGCCCGTCGGTCACCGGCGAGGTGGCCGTCGCGACGGCGGTGTGCCGCTCCCAGGCAGCCCGCCGGGCCTCGGCGCGGACCCCGGCGGCGTCGGCCGGCGACCCGGCGGGCACCGGCTCCTTCTCCTCCACCGGCTCCTGCTCGTGCGCGGGACCCGGCGCCGGGGCCGGGGCGAGCTCGGGCCCCGCATCGGCCGCCGCGGCGTCGGAGGACTCGTCGGCCGGCGCCTGGGCCGGGGGCCGCCAGAAGGCGCGGCTCCAGACCCGCGAGATCGCCAGCAGGGTGAGCAGGCTGGTCACCGCGCCGCCGGCGACCAGGACGATCGGCAGCCACCCGCCGTCGGCGATGCCCGCCTCGAGCAGGCCCAGCTTCCCGATGAACCCGGAGAAGGGCGGGATCCCGGCGAGGTTCATCGCCGGCACGAAGAACAGGACTGCCAGGAGCGGGGACGCCGTCGCCAGCCCGCCGAGGCGGTCCACGCCGGTCGACCCGCCCTGCCGCTCGACGAGGCCGGCCACGAGGAACAGCGTGGTCTGGATGGCGATGTGGTGGACCACGTAGAAGAGCGCCCCGGCCAGGCCCGCCTGGGAGGCGAGCGAGATGCCGAACACCATGTAGCCGATGTGGCTGACCAGGGTGAAGGACAGGATCCGGCGGATGTCGGTCTGCGCGACCGCGCCCAGGATGCCGATCAGCATGGTGGCCAGCGCCGCCCACATCAGCACTTCGTCCAGCGCACCCCCGGGGAACAGCAGCGTCTGCGTGCGGATGATCGCGTAGACCCCGACCTTGGTGAGCAGGCCGGCGAACACCGCGGTGACCGGGGCGGGTGCGGTCGGGTAGCTGTCGGGCAGCCACGCCGAGAGCGGGAAGACCGCCGCCTTGATGCAGAACGCGATCAGCAGCATCGACTGGAGCAGCACCTGGGTGCCCTCGGGCAGCTCGCCGAGCCGCACGGCCAGCTGCGCCATGTTCACCGTGCCGGTGGCCCCGTACACCAGGCCGATCGCGGCCAGGAACAGCAACGAGCTCAGCAGGCTCACGATGATGTAGGTGATGCCGGCCCGGATGCGCGCCGCCGATCCGCCGAGCGTCAGCAGCACGTAGCTGGCCGTCAGCAGGATCTCGAAGCCCACGTAGAGGTTGAACAGGTCGCCGGCCAGGAAGGCGTTGGCCACGCCGGCGATGAGCACCAAGAACGTCGGGTGGAAGATCGAGATCGGCGTCTCCTCGTCGCCGTCGGCCGCGCCCTGGCCCACCGCGAACACGAGCACCCCGAGCGCCACGGTGGCGGCGACGACCAGCATCAGCGCCGAGAGCCGGTCGACGACGAGCACGATGCCCAGCGGCACCGGCCACCCGCCGACCGGGACGGCGTCCGCGCCGTCCCGGTCGGCGAGCAGCAGCAGTCCGACGGCCACGGCGAGCACCGAGGCCAGCACGACGATGCTCAGCGCGCGCTGCACCCGTGGGTGCCGGCCGCCGACCAGCAGCGCCGCGGCCGCACCGAGCAGCGGCAGCAGCACCGGCAACGGCGTGAGGACCCGGATCACCGGTTCCTCCGCCGGGTCGGGGGCAGGTCGACGTCGTCGGAGGGGATACCGGAGTACCGCCGCGCCAGCCGGCGCTCGACGTCCAGGTCCGGGTCCACCCCGTCGCCGTCGCCGTTGTCCGCCGCGAAGGTGTCGGCGTGCATGGCGGCCCGGTCCTCGGGGGCGAGGTCGTCGGGGTCGATGTCGTCGGCGTCGGTCTGCGACCGGGCGGCGACGCGGCGGTCCTCCTCGTCCACCTCGATCACCTCCTGGCGCACCAGCCGCCAGGACCGGTAGATGATCGCCAGCACGAACGCCGCGATGCCGAAGGTGATGACGATCGCGGTGAGGATCAGGGCCTGGGGCAGGGGGTCGCTCATCTCCTCGGGCTCGGCGTACCCCAGGATCGGGGCCAGGCCGGCGGGGCCGCCGGCGGACAGCAGCAGCAGGTTGGTCGCGTTGCCGAGCAGCAGGAAGCCCAGCAGGACGCGGGTGAGGCTGCGGTCGAGCAGCAGGTAGACACCGGCGGCGTAGAGGCCCCCGATGATCACCGGCAGGACGACGGTGGGGGTCATCGGGCGATCACCTCTCCCGGTGCGGCGTCGATCGGGTCGTCCTCGTCGACCTCGCGGTCCAGCTCGGCGCCGAGGCTGCGGAGGATGTCGAGGACCAGCCCCACCACGATCAGGTAGACGCCGATGTCGAAGAACAGCGAGGTGACCAGCTTGACGTCGCCGAGCACCGGCAGCGTCGTCTCCAGGATCGCCGTCTGGAGCACCTCGACGCCGAGCACCAGCCCGACGACCCCGGTGCCGCCGGAGAACAGCAGCCCCACGCCCAGCAGCAAACCCGGGTCGACCGGGGCGGCCTCGCCCAGCTCGTAGCGGCCACCGGCCAGGTAGCGGAGCACCAGGGCGAGACCGGCGACCAGCCCCCCGGCGAAGCCGCCGCCCGGCTCGTTGTGGCCGCTGAACAGCAGGAAGATCGAGAACACCAGGATCGTGTGGAACAGGATCCTGGTGACCACCTCGAGGATCACCGACCGCCGCTCCGGCGCCAGCACCGCGGACGCGGCCAGCCACTGCCCGCGGGGCGCCCGCCGCGAGGTGCGCTGCTGCCGGGCCAGCTGGACGGGGTCGATCCGGTCGACGCTGCCGGTGCGCCGGCGCAGGAACACCAGGCTGGCCACGCCGGTGGCGGCCACGACCAGCAGCGAGATCTCGCCGAGGGTGTCCCAGGCGCGGATGTCGACCAGCGTCACGTTGACCACGTTCTGGCCGCCGCCGAGGTCGTAGGCGGCGTCGGGGTAGTCCACCGACACCGGCGTGGCGGTGCGGGCGCTCATGGCCACCGCGCCCGCCGCGGCCATCAGCGCCCCGACGGCGACGGCGACGACCCCCCGTCCGGCGCGCTCCCGCGGCCGGTGCCGCTCGGTGATGTCCTTGGGCAGCTTGCGCAGCACCAGCACGAACACCACCAGCGTCAGCGTCTCGACCAGGAACTGGGTGAGGGCCAGGTCGGGCGCGCCCTGCAGGGCGAAGAGCACCGCGAGGGCGTAGCCGGTGACCCCGACGACCAGCACCGCCGACAGCCGCTGGCGGATCCGCAGCGCCAGGACCGCCGCGATCAGCGCCACCGCGCCGACGAGCGCCTGGATCGGGCTGTCCCACGCCCGCCACTCCCCGGGCCACGGCGCCCGGAACAGCAGCACCGACCCCGGCAGGGCCAGGACGACGACGAGGATGGTGCCGAGGTAGGCCGGCAGCGAGCCCCGCTGGGTGGTGCCGGTGACCAGCACGGCGAGGCGGTCGAGGGCCTGCAACGTGTTCCAGTACCCCTCGTCCGCCGAGGCGCCGACGGCCATCCGCCGCTGGGTCCGGAACACCCCCCGCCGGACGACGAAGAGCAGGGCACCGCCGGCGAGGGTGAGCGCGGACAGCAGCAGCGCCGGCTGCAGCCCGTGCCACAGCGCCAGCTTCTCCGCCTCGGGGGCCAGCAGCGGCATCGTGTCGGCGTAGCCGGCGACCAGGGGCTCCAGCAGCGGGCTGAACGGTCCGGCGAGCAGGCCGATCAGGGCGAGCGTCGCGGGAGCGGCCAGGAACAGCGCGCCCGGCGGGTGGACCAGGTCGCTGTCGGCGCAGCCGGGCTTGCGGGCGAAGGCTCCCCACAGGAACCGGGCGGTGTAGCCGGCGGTGAGCACCGAGCCGAGCACCAGACCGGTCAGGACGACGGCGGCGGCGGTGCGGTCGGGCAGCCCGCCGTCCCAGAGCGCGGTGAAGGCCGCCTCCTTGCCGACGAAGCCCAGCAGCGGCGGCAGCCCGGCCATCGAGGCGGCGGCCAGGGTGCCGATCACGGCGAGCGAGGGCAGCCGCCGTCCGAGGCCGGAGAGCTTCCGCAGGTCGCGCATCCCGGTCGCGTGGTCGACCACCCCCACGGTGAGGAAGAGGGTCGACTTGAACAGCGCGTGCGCCAGCGTCATCGCCAGCCCGGCGGCCGCCAGCTCCCGGCTGCCGCTGCCGACCAGGACCATGAGGAAGCCCAGCTGGCTGACGGTGCCGAAGGCCAGCAGCAGCTTGAGGTCGTTCTGCCGCAGCGCGCGGTAGCCGCCGACCAGCATCGTGGCCAGCCCGAGCCCGAGGACGACCGGCCGCCAGCCGGGGACCTCGGCGAACCCGGGCGCGAGGCGGGCCACCAGGTAGATGCCGGCCTTCACCATGGCCGCGGCGTGCAGGTAGGCGCTGACCGGGGTCGGCGCCTCCATGGCCGCGGGCAGCCAGAAGTGGAACGGGATCATCGCCGACTTCGTCACCGCGCCCGCGAGGACGAGCATCGTCCCGGCGACGAGGAGGGGACCGCTGCCGGGGTCCGCGATGACCTCCGACAGCAGGTAGCTGCCGCTGGTCTCCCCGAGCATGATCAGCCCGACCAGCATGGCCAGCCCGCCGGCGGTGGTGAGGATCAGCGCCTGGCTGGCCGCGCGCCGGGCGGCGAGCTTGGTCCCCGCCCCGCCGATGAGCAGGAAGGAGAAGACGGTCGTCAGCTCCCAGAAGACGTAGAGCAGCAGCAGGTCGTCGGCGAGGACCAGGCCGAGCATGGAGCCGGCGAACGCGGTGAGGTTCCCGGCGAACCGGGCGCTGCCCTCGTCGTCGGGCTCGAAGTACCGCGCGCAGTACAGCAGCACCAGCGCACCCACACCGGTGACCAGCAGCGCGAAGGTGAGCGACAGGGCGTCCAGCCGCAGCGCCACCTCCAGGTCCAGCGCCGGCACCCAGGGGATCCGCTCGGTGACCTCACCGCCCGCGGTGACCGTCCGCAGCCGGCTCAGGACCCAGCCGAAGCCCGCGGCGGGCACCACGGCCAGCGCCAGGAACGCGGTACGCCCCCACCACCGCACGAGGACCGGGGCCAGCACGGCGGCCACCAGGTGGAGGAGCAGAACGGCGAGCACGGGTCTCCGGGAGTCTCATGGGGCTCGGGGACGACCACAGACGTCGGAGGACACCGGCGGCGGTGATCCCAGGATACGGGGGGAAGCTCAGCGGCCGCCCGGCGTGACCAGGGGACCGGCGCGACCGTGCCGAGGCGGCGACCCGACCGCACCCCGGCGGAGACGCGTGCCCTGCCTACCGCCCGTGGGCAGAGCACAGGCGTGTGCCAGGGAAGATGCCGGCCGCGGTCGGCCACCCGCGAGCCGGGTCGCGTCCGCCGCCCGGACCCGCCTGCCTCGACCCGCTCCGTGCGCAGTCGGCCCTTGCCCACCACGGTGGGCAGCGGCCGACTGCGTCGAGCAGGTCCCTGCGGCCCGGCGGCGCCTGCCCACCACGGTGGGCAGCGGCCGACTGCGTCGAGCAGGTCCTGCGGCCCGGCGGCGCCTTGCCCACCACGGTGGGCAGCGGCCGACTGCATCGAGCAGGTCCCTGCGGCCCGGCGGCGCCTTGCCCACCACGGTGGGCAGCGGCCGACTGCGTCGAGCAGGTGCCTGCGGTCCGGCGGCTCAGCCCTCGGCGGTCTCGGAGGCGATCAGCCAGGCCTCCTCGACCTCCTCCTTCTCCGCGTGCACGGCCTTGAGCTGGGCGTCGAGCTCAGCGGCCTTCCCGTAGTCGGCGGCGGCCGCGGCCAGCTGCTCGTGCAGCTTCTTCTCGTCCGCGTCCAGCTTGAGCATCCGCCGCTCCAGCCGGCTGGCCTCCTTCTTCGCCGCCCGCGCCTCGGCCGCCGACACGGCGGGGGCCGCCGTCGACGGGGCGCCCACCGGGCGCGGACCGCCGTCCCCGGCCGCCGTGGTCAGCGGCGCGCCACCGGCGGCCCGGCGGCGGAGGTACTCGTCCACCCCGCCGGGCAGCTCGGCCAGGCTGCCGTCGCCGAGCAGCGCGACCACCTTGTCGCACACCCGGTCCACGAAGTAGCGATCGTGGCTGACCACCAGCACCGTGCCGGGGAAGCTGTCGAGCAGGTCCTCCAGCGCGGTCAGGGTGTCGATGTCGAGGTCGTTGGTCGGCTCGTCGAGCACGAGCACGTTCGGCTCGGCCATGAGCAGCCGCAGCAGCTGCAGCCGGCGCCGCTCGCCACCGGAGAGGTCACCGACCGGCGTCCACTGCCGGTTGGCCGCGAAGCCGAACCGCTCGGCCAGGGACGACGCCGAGATCTCCTGGTTGCCGATCCGGGCGATGCGGGCGACGTCCTGCACCGCCTCCAGCACGCGGGCGCGCGGCGGCAGCTCGGTGACGTGCTGCGACAGGTAGGCCGGCGCCACCGTCTGGCCGACGACGACCCGGCCGGCGTCCGGCTGCGTCTCACCGACCAGGAGCTTCAGCAGCGACGTCTTGCCGGCGCCGTTCACCCCGACGATGCCGATCCGGTCGCCCGGGCCGACCTGCCAGGTGAGGTCGCGGAACAGCGTGCGCGGGCCTTCGTCGGTCGGGACCGCGTAGTCCACGTCCTCGACGTCGTAGACGCTCTTGCCCAGCCGCCGGGCCGCGAAGCCCTTCAGCGCCATCGAGTCGCGGGCCGGTGGCTCGTCGGCGATCAGCGCCTGCGCGGCCTCGATGCGGAACTTCGGCTTGCTGGTGCGGGCCGGCGGGCCGCGGCGCAGCCAGGCCAGCTCCTTGCGCACCAGGTTCATCCGGCGCTCCTCGGTGACCGCCGAGATCCGCGCCCGCTCGGCCCGGGCCAGGGTGTACGCCGAGTAGCCGCCCTCGTAGGCGTGCACGCTGCCGTCGGCGACCTCCCACGTCGTGGTGCACACCTCGTCGAGGAACCACCGGTCGTGGGTGACGACCACCATCCCGCCCTGCCGGGCCTTCACGTACTCGGCCAGCCAGGCCACGCCCTCGACGTCGAGGTGGTTGGTCGGCTCGTCGAGGACCAGCAGGTCCAGCGGCCGGATCAGCTGGGCGGCCAGCGCGACCCGGCGACGTTCGCCACCGGACATCGGGCCCACCGGGGCGTCCAGGCCCAGCCGGTCGAGCTCGAGGCCGGTCAGCACCGAGCGGACGGCGGGGTCACCGGCCCACTCGTGCTCGGCGGCGAACATCGACGGCGGCAGCACGACGTCGCGCACCGTCGTCCCGGGGGGCAGCGTGCCGGACTGGTCCAGCACGCCCATGGCCAGGTCGCCGCGCCGGGTGACCCGCCCCGAGTCGGGGTCGTCGGTCCCGGTGAGCAGCGACAGCAGGGTGCTCTTGCCGCCGCCGTTGCGGCCGACGACGCCGATCCGCTCGCCGGCGGCGACGCCCAGGGAGACGTCGTCGAGGACGACCGTCGTGCCGAAGGCCTTGTGCACCCGTTCGAAGTTGACCAGGTTCAGGGGTGCGCTCATCACCCCCAGTGTCCCAGGTCGTCTGCTACGGCACCGCCACGACCACCGAGACCGAGTCGGTGTTGCCGCCGAAGTCCTCCACGGTCAGCTGGGTGTACAGCTCGGTGCCGGAGCCCAGCTGCTCGAAGTCGTACTGCAGGTTCGGCAGATCGGCGAAGAGGCCGACGTCGGTGGCCGGTTCCCACGACTGCGTGCCGTCGGCGGAGACCACCAGCAGCTTCGGCACGATGATGCCGTCCGGGTCCGCGGTGAGCTCCCCGTACGTCCCGGCCTCCGTGGCGGAGTAGTAGGTCTCGTTGACGACGTCGCCGGTCTCCGGGTCGAAGGTGATCGTCAGCGTGACGTCGCGGTACTCCTCGCTCTCCCCCGGCGCGTAGTAGGCCAGCGGGACGTCGATCGTGGCCACTTCGGCGTCGTCGTCGTAGGCCAGCGTGAGGTAGGCGTAGGAGGAGTCGACGCCGTCGCTGATGCTCATGACGGTGAGGTCGAAGCTGCCCAGGACCGTCCCCGAGCCGTCGGCGGACACCTCGGCCTGCTCCTCGCCGAAGAAGGTCACCGAGCCGTCCTCGCCGACCTCCCCGTAGCTGATGCCCGCCCAGGTGACGTTGTCCGCGGCGGCTGCGTCGAAGGCCGCCTGCACGTTCAGGCCGTAGTCGTCGAAGAAGTACTCCGCCTCGCCGTCGGCGGTCACGAACGCCGGCTGCTGCTCGGCGGGGATCTCCGAACCGGCCGCGTAGTAGCTGGTGAGGAACTCCCCCCAGGCGCGACTGCTGGCCACCGAGGCGTAGTCGGGGCTGAGCAGGTCCGCCGTCGGCGGGAAGTAGATCGACAGCCCGCTCGCCCCGCGGGCTGCCGGGCCGGCGACGTCGTGGACGACCGCGTCGTCGATCGCCCGGATGAGCGCGTCGGCCTGGTCGGAGACGTCGAGGGCCCCGACCCCGATCTCCGCGGCGAGCAGGCCGAGGTCGGCCATGTGGGTGTCGACCTCCGGGTCGGGGTCGCGGCCGAAGGAGAGCACCTGGGCGCGCTCCCGGCCCACGACCGGGGCGACCGCGGCCGCGCGGCCGCTCAGCGCGGCGCTGAAGTCCGCGACCGCGGCGTCGACGTCGGCCATGGCGTGCAGGTCGATCATCGACAGCGTGATGTCCGCGCCGGTGCCCTCCTCCGCGGCCTGGGCGGCGAACCCGTCGACGATGGCGGTCCCGAGGGTGTCGACGTCGGTGGCCGGGTCGTCGGCGAGCACGGAGAACGCGCGGTAGTCCCAGCCGTGCCCGGGCTCGAGCTCCTGGGAGGCGATCAGCCGGTCGGCCAGCGGGGCCATGGTGCTGGCCGTCTCGTAGGTCGCCATGAGGCAGGCGTCGAAGCCGAGCAGGTCCAGCCGGTCGACGCCGGCCTCCGCCAGGCCGTCCGCGATGCCGCCGCGCAGCTCGTCGAGGGTGAGGATGCTGTGGCCGGAGCCCTCGTCGCCGCCGACGCCGGGCCAGGAGGCGCCGTGGTCGGAGACGACCAGCGCGTAGTTCTCCGCCGGGTGGTCGGCGACGCCCTGCGCGATGAAGTCGGCGAGCGCGGCCGGGTCGCCGGTGTCGACGTCGCCGAGGTCGGCCAGCTCGGTGGCCTCGCCCTGGCCGATGGACAGGTACTTCGCCCCCACCCAGTCGTCCAGGCCCAGGAAGGGGTCGGCGCTGTAGTCGGCGGCGCGGTCCACCATGGCCGCGATCTGCAGGTTCTCGGTGGAGCCGACCTCGGCGAACTCGGCCAGGTCGTCGAGCAGGAAGGGCTCGAGGTCGGTGTCGGCGATGGAGTAGACCAGCACCGTCCAGCCCTCGCCCGAGGGTGCGGCCGTCTCCCCGTCGGCCGTGCATCCCGCCGCGAGCAGCGCCGCCGACATCCCCAGGACCGACCACTGCCGTCGCATGACGCTCCGCTCGTCGCGGCCCGCCGACCGGCGAACCGTGACGCAGTGTCACAGAGACCCGACGGTCCGTCCCGCGGCGCGCCGGGACCCCTGCCGGGTCCCGCCGCGGGCGGGGGTGCTCGTCACGCCAGCCGGGTGACCTCCACCGTCACGGTGTGCCCCTCGCTCCTCGACCCGGAGAACAGGCCCTTGAACGGCGGGACGTCGCCGTAGTCCCGGCCCCGCCCGAGGGTGACGTGCCGGGTGCCGATCTCGACGGAGTTGGTCGGGTCGAAGGCGTTCCACCCACCGTCCCACCACTCCACCCAGGCGTGGCTCTCCCCGGTCACCGGCTCGCCGATCTCCGCGCCGGGCGTGGGGTGCAGGTAGCCGGAGACGTAGCGGGCGGGCAGGCCGAGCGCGCGCAGCAGCCCGACGGTGACGTGCGAGATGTCCTGGCAGACGCCCTGGCCCTTGCTCCAGGCCTGCATGGCGTTGGTCTTCACGTTCGTCGCACCGGACAGGTAGTCGATGTGCGCGCGGACGAACCGGCAGATCAGCGGGCCGGCCTCGTGCGGATGGGCGTCCCCGACGGCCGCCCGCGCCTGCGCCACCACGTCGTCGTCCATGGCGGTGAGCGCGGTGGGGGTGAGCAGTTCCCCGAACTGCTCCCGCACCTCGCGGGCCCGCAGCCCGCTCCAGCCCACCCGGTCGTGGCCGCCGAGGTCGGGCCCGGCCTCCACGATCGAGGTCCCGGTGACCACCAGCTCCCCGTGCGGGCTGTGCAGGTCGAACGCCGTGACCGTGGAGCCCCAGTAGTCGCGGTAGGCGTAGGCGGTGGCGGCCGGCTCGATCTCCACCTTGGAACGCAGCGTCGTCTGCCGGTTGCTGCTCTCCGGGGTCAGCCGCGCCTCGTTGTAGCTGGCGCGCACCGGGCCGGTGTAGTGGAACCGGGTGCGGTGCACGACCTGCAGCCGCCACCGGTGCGCGGCCGGTCGCGCCGCCGCCGTCGCCTCGAACGTCTGCGCCTGGACCTGGGTCATCGGTGACCTCCGTCGCTCGCGCCCGCCGGGGCCGGCACGGTGGTGGCCGGGCTCATACCGCCTCCTCCGGCACCCACACCTGGGGTGCCTGCTCGGTGAAGAAGCGGTGGGTGACCGCTGCGCTGGCCGCGGAGCAGGTGCGCTGCAGCTCCTCCAGCCGCGCCGGCAGCTGGGCCAGCAGCTCCGGTGGGCTCATGAACTCCAGCATCGTGCGGGCCCGGCCGACGATCCGGTGGGCCTCGCCGGCGACGCCGATCCGGGCGGCGTCGCGCACCGTCGAGCGCTCCAGCTCCGCCAGGCACGCCTCGGCCTGCTCCAGAGCGGCGAACACCGAGCGCGGGAACAGCCGGTCCAGCAGCAGGAACTCCGCGGCCCGGCTGCTGTTCACCATCCCCCGGTAGGTGCGCAGGTAGGGCTCGTAGGCGCCGGTCGAGCGCAGCACGAGGGTCCACGACGGCGCGGCGTCCCCGGCCAGCACCCGGGTGGAGATGATCCGCGAGGTCATGTCGACCCGCTCCAGCGAGCGGCCCAGGATGAGGAACAGCCAGCTCTCGTCGCGGCTCATCGTCGCGTCGGCCAGCCCGAACACCATCGCCGAGCGCTCGCGGACGAACCGGAACAGCGAGTGCGGGCCGTAGCGGCGGGCCATCGTCCGCTGCTGGGGCAGGGCGTTGTGGGTGACGTTCAGCGACTCCCAGATCTCGGCGCTGAGCACCTCGCGGGCGCCGCGGGCGTTCTCCCGCGCCGCCGAGAGCGCGCCGACGATCGAGCTGGGGCTGCCCCGGTCGAACGCGAGGCTGCCCAGCACCCGCTCGGTGTCGGCCTCCGACTCCGGCGTCGGGGAGCCCATGAGCGCCAGCAGGTTGGCGCAGGCGCGGCGCTCGTCGATCCACGGGTCCTCGACCAGGCGCTGGGTGTGCACGTCGAGGATGCGGGCGGTGTCATCGGCCCGTTCGACGTACCGGCCGATCCAGAAGAGCGACTCGGCGATCCGGCTCAGCACGGCGACCTCCCGGGGGGCGCGACCGCCCCTTGTTGCTGCTGCTGGCCCTGGCCGACCACGGGATCGCTCAGCGGGCCCGGGTCCTGCAGGGGCGGGTCCTCGGGCAGGTCGGCGGCGGTGAACTCGATGGTGGTGAGCTCGGGCTCGGGCTCGGCGGCCTGCCGCGGCGGGCTGAGCACCCAGGTGTCCTTGGACCCGCCGCCCTGGCTGGAGTTGACCACCAGCTCTCCCTCGGGCAGCGCGACGCGGGTCAGCCCGCCGGGCAGCACCCACACCTTGTCGCCGTCGTTGATGGCGAACGGCCGGAGGTCGACGTGCCGGGGCGCGATGCGGCCGCCGATCAGCGTCGGGCAGGTGGACAGCCCGATCGGCTTCTGGGCGATCCAGTCGCGGGGCCGCGCCCGCACCTTGACCGCGAGCTCCCCGAGCGTCTGCTCGTCCGCCCGCGGGCCGATGACGATGCCCTTCCCGCCGGAGCCGTCGACGGGCTTGAGCACCAGCTGGTCGAGGGACTCCAGCACCCACTCCACGGTGTCCCGCTCGTCGAGCCGGTAGGTGTCGGCGTTGTCGAGCACCGGCTCCTCCCCCAGGTAGTAGCGGATCAGGTCGGGCACCCAGGTGTAGATCAGCTTGTCGTCGGCGACCCCGTTGCCGACGGCGTTGGCGATGGTGACCCGGCCGGCGCGCGCGGCGTTCAGCACGCCGGCGCAGCCGATCACCGAGTCGGGCCGGAAGTGCACCGGGTCGAGGAACTCGTCGTCGATCCGGCGGTAGATGACGTCGACCCGCTGCTGGCCGTCCGTCGTCCGCATGCTGACCTGGTTGCCGGCGCAGACGAGGTCGCGACCCTCCACCAGCTCCACGCCCATCTGGCGGGCCAGCAGGGCGTGCTCGAAGTAGGCGGAGTTGTAGACGCCGGGCGTGAGGACGACGACGGTCGGGTCGGGGATGTTGGACGGCGCGGACGCCTTCAGCGCGGCCAGCAGCTGCGACGGGTAGTCCGCGACCGGCTGGATGCGGTGGTCGGCGAACAGCTCGGGCAGCACCTGGCTCATCGCGGCGCGGTTGGTGATGACGTAGCTGACGCCCGACGGCGAGCGCAGGTTGTCCTCCAGCACCCGGAAGTCACCGGCCTCGTCGCGCACCAGGTCGATGCCGCTGACGTGCACCCGGACCCCGTTCGGCGGCACCAGCCCGTGCGCCTGGCGGTGGAAGTGCGCGCTGGTCGTGACCACGCTGCGCGGGACGACCCGGTCGGCGAAGACCTGCCCGGCCCCGTAGACGTCGGCGAGGAAGGCCTCCAGCGCGTGCACCCGCTGGGCGACCCCGCGCTCGATCACCGCCCACTCCTCGGCGCCGATCACCCGCGGCACGATGTCGAGCGGGAAGGGTTGCTCCTCACCGGCGTGGGCGAAGGTCACCCCCGCGTCGCGGTAGGTCTGGGAGAGGACGTCGGCGCGGGCGGCCAGTTCTTCGCCGGCCATGGGCTGCAGCGAGGCGAACAACCCCGCGTAGGCCGCCCGTGGCTGCCCCACCCCGCCGAACATCTCGTCCCACTGCTCCCCCAGGGAGTAGCCGTCGAAGAGGTCCGCCATGGTGTCGAACCTAGTGACGACGTGTGTCCCGCGCGTTTCGGGCACCCGGGTGCCCACGTCGGCCCGGCGCGCCGACCCCGCCGCGAGGGGGGAAGACAACTCGGCCGGGAGGGGTTACGGTCGACAATAGTTGAACACTCAACCGAGGAGGCCGGCATGCCCGCCGTGACCGTCGAGGACACCACCACGCTCGCCCGCGTACCGCTCCCGGCACCGGGCACGGTCCGCCGCCGGACCCGCTCGGTCACCACCGCGCCGTCCGGCTTCGAGGGCGAGGGCTTCCCGGTGCGCCGCGCGTTCGCCGGCGTCGACCTGCGCGACCTCGACCCGTTCCTCCACATGGACCAGATGGGCGAGGTCGAGTACGCGCCGGGCGAGCCCAAGGGCACCTCGTGGCACCCGCACCGCGGTTTCGAGACCGTCACCTACATCATCGACGGCACCTTCGAGCACGCCGACTCCCACGGCGGCGGCGGCACGATCAGCAACGGCGACACCCAGTGGATGACCGCCGGCGGCGGGGTCCTGCACATCGAGCGCCCGCCGGAGCACCTGGTCGTCAGCGGGGGTCTGTTCCACGGCCTGCAGCTGTGGGTGAACCTGCCGCGCGCGCAGAAGTGGGTGGAGCCGCGCTACCAGGACCTGCGCGCCGACGAGTCGGTCCTGCTGGCCAGCCCCGACGCCGGCGCCTTCCTGCGGGTCATCGCCGGGGACGTCGCCGGGCAGACCGGCCCGGGCTCGACGTACACGCCGATGGCGATGGTGCACGCGACGGTCTCCCCCGGCGCCACCCTGGACCTGCCGTGGCGGCCGGACTTCAACGCGCTGGTGTACGTGCTCTCCGGCGCGGGCTCGGTCGGCATCGACTGCGCCCCGGTGCGCACCGGGCAGCTCGCGGTGCTCGGCCCCGGCGACACGGTGACGGTGAACGGCGCCGTCCACCAGGAGTCGCGCACGCCCGCGCTGGACGTCGTGATCCTCGGCGGCGCCCCGATCCGCGAGCCGATCGCCATGTACGGGCCGTTCGTGATGAACACCCGCCAGGAGGTCATCGACGCCTTCACCGACCACCAGGCCGGCCGCCTCGGCTCGATCCCCGCCGCGTACGGGCGGCGGGCGCCGGTTCCGCACGGGGACGTCCGGGGCGAGACTGGCCAGCACCCGCAGTAGGGCCGAAGTGGCCTTTTCGGCCCTGGAGGCCGTGGCCCCGGAGGAGGAGTCATGAGCAACCTCGATCGCCGTCCCGCCGCCCGCGAGCTGGGCGGCCTCGAGGCCACCGCCGCCGGCCCGGCGCTGGACCTGCTGCCCGGCAAGGAGGTGCTGCTGGGCGAGAGCACGCGGGTCCGCCGGCTGCTGCCCACCCTCGGCCGCCGGATGATCGGCGCCTGGGCGTTCGTCGACCACTACGGCCCCGACGACGTGGCCGACTCCCCCGGCATGCAGGTCGCCCCGCACCCGCACACCGGGCTGCAGACCGTCTCGTGGCTGCTGGCGGGCGAGGTGCACCACCTGGACTCCCTCGGCAGCGACGTCCGGTTCGGCCCGGGGCAGCTTGCCCTGATGACCGCCGGCCACGGGATCTCGCACGCCGAGCAGTCACCGGTCAGCCATCCCCGCTACCTGCACGGCGCGCAGCTGTGGGTGGCGCTCCCCGACGCGCACCGCGAGACCGCGCCCGCCTTCGAGCACCACGGCACGCTGCCCGGCTGGACGTCGGACGGCGTCACCGCCACCGTGCTGATGGGCTCCTTCGCCGGCGCCGCCTCGCCCGGAACCGCCTTCAGCCCGCTCGTCGGCGTGGACCTCGACGTGGCGGCCGGCGCCGACGTCGAGGTGCCGCTGGAGCCGGACTTCGAGTACGGGCTCCTGGCCTCCTCGGGGACGGTGACCGTGGAGGGCGCGCCGCTGGAGCGGGGCGCGATGCTCTACCTCGGCACCGGGCGCGGCTCGCTGCGGCTCACGGCTGCCGAGGCGAGCCGGCTGCTGCTGCTCGGGGGCGAGCCGTTCGAGGAGCGGCTGGTCATGTGGTGGAACTTCGTCGGCCGGTCCGGCGAGGAGATCGCCGACTACGCCGGCCAGTGGAACGCCGAGTCCGACCGGTTCGGCGCGGTGCTCGGCTACGACGGCGCGCGCCTGGAGGCACCGCCGCTCCCGCCGGTCCCGCTCAAGGCCCGGGGTCGGGAGCGCTGACGACGAAGGTGGCCGATGCTCCTTTGACGCGCCTTTGGGAGTTGTGACAGACTTTCACTTCCCCCAAAGGAGACTCAAAGGCATGGCAACGCAGGACCTCCTCAAGACGCTCTCCCTGATCTGGAAGGGCAGCAGGTCAGCTTCGAGCCTCGAGGGCCAGAGCCTTGACTTCAAGACCGAGAAACCGCACACCAAGGAAACCGCGCAAGACCTCGCCGAGGCTTCAGTGTGCTTCGCCAACGCTGGCGGTGGCACCATCGTCGTGGGCATCACGGATAGCGGAACTGGGCCGGCCGCATTCGTCGGCGCCACGGTGGACATCGAGGATCTGCGTAGCCGCATCCACGCCTTGACCGAGCCAGCCCTCGTCACGGACGTCGAAGACCTGCCGTTCGAAGGGCACCGCCTGCTGGTCATTCGTGTCCCGCAGGGCTTGGACGTCTACTCGACCAAGAAGGGGCTCGTGACTCGGCGCTGGAACGATCAGTGTCTGCCCATGCGGCCGGCAGACGTGAGCCGACTGGACGACGAGCGCCGCGGCAACGACTGGACCGTACAGCCAACGGACCGAGGCATCGACGAGATCGATCCCGACGCTCTGCTGCGCGCACGCAGCCTTCTACGGGGAGCACCCGACGAGACCCGGCGAAAGCTAGCCGACGCTGACACCCTCGATCTCGCCAAGGCACTCAAGATCGTGACCGGGACACGCAATCGCTTGACACGGGCTGGGGAGATCTTGCTCTGCCGCGCGGCCACGTCTGCCAACGCTGAGGTGATCGTCTACCAGTACCGCGCCACGCCTGGCGGTGAAGCGAGTGCGGTAAGGCGATGGGGGACGCCGCTGATCCTGAGTTTTGCCGAAACGATCGATGCGGTCGCCGCCAGGAATGGCATCACGCCCGTGAACACGAGCAGCGGACAACAGTTGCAGGTCGAGGATTACCCGAGCGTGGCCGTCCGCGAGGCTCTCGCAAATGCCGTCATCCACGGCGACTACCGAGAGAAGCGCCCGGTCCAGATCGAACACTCACCCGAAGTGCTCACCGTCACTTCACCTGGGCCGCTGGTCTCAGGCATTACGCCCCAGAACATCTTGACCGCCGGTTCGCGCGCTCGTTTCCCATCGCTAGCGACAGCTTTTCGCATCCTCGGATTGGCCGAAGAACTTGGCCAGGGCGTCGACCGGATGTTCCGCGAGATGGTTCGAAGCGGGCGCTCCGTCCCAGAGGTCACCGAGGAAGACCACCCGGGCCTCGGAACCCGAGTGACGTTCCGAGGTGGCCCTCCCAACGCTCGCATCACCCGGTTCATTGCCGAGCTCCCAGATGCTGAGCGCGAAGACACGGACACGCTCCTGATCGTGCGGATGCTGTGCGAGCAGAAGACCATCTCCGCCACGCAAGCAGCCGACGTCATCCAACGGGACCTGCAGGGCACGGAGGGGGTGCTGCGCAGACTTAGTTCCGGTGACGCCGAGTTGCTGGAACCAACGGCGGGCACAGTGGCCCGAAGGCACCCGACCTATCGGTTGCGTAGCGCGGCACTCGCCGCTCTCGGACCAGCCGTCAAGTACCACCGCCGAGCCACAACAGACGTCAATCGCAAGATTGTCGAGCATGTACGCGAGTACGGGACCATCAACAACAGCACCGTCCAGCGCGTTTTCGATGTGGATGTATACCAAGCTCGCGACATCCTGCGAGAGTTCGTGGGCCGCGAGATCCTCGTCCGCGTCTCCGAGCAGCAGCGCGGCGTGGCGGTCAAGTACGGGCCCGGCCCAAGCTTCCCCGAGAAGCGACCTCGCAAGAAGAAGTGAGCGGAAGCGCACGCCTTCGCATCCACGATGGATACCGTTGCGTCGTGATCATCCATTCTCAGATGCTGGCGTTCCTGGCCGAGAACCGGTGGGGCGTGCTGGCCACCGTCAAGCGCGACGGCCGGCCGCAGCTGTCCAACGTGGGCTACGCCTACGACGGCGACGAGGGGGTGGTGCGGGTGTCGGTGACCGCCGACCGCGCCAAGACCCGCAACCTCGAGCGTGACCCGCGGGTCACCCTGCACGTGGCCTCACGCGACTTCTGGACCTGGGTCGCCGTCGAGGGCACCGCCGAGCTCACCCCGGTCGCCGCGGACCCGCACGACGCCACGGTCGAGGAGCTCGTCACCTACTACCGCGGCATCAACGGCGAGCACGAGGACTGGGACGACTACCGCGCCGCGATGGTCGCCGACCGGCGCCTGGTCGTCCGCTTCCGCCCCGACCACGCCTACGGCCAGCTCCCCGGGTAGCGGGCGGCGCGCCCCGCTCGCGCCGCCCCTCCGGCTCAGCCGGCCGGTTCCGCCATCACCTCGAAGGCCGCGCCCCACGGGTCCTCGACGATCGCGAAGCGACCGAACGGGGTGTCCTCCGCCGGCGTGACCACCTTCCCGCCCCGCGCCTCGACGGCGGCCACCGTCTCGTCGGTGGACGCCACCGCGAAGCAGGTCAGCCAGCCCTTCGGCATGCTCGGGTCCGAGGCGCCGAGCCCGCCGAGCGGGTTGCCCCCGGTGCCGAACGTGGCGTAGTCGGACCCGGCGCCGTCCTCGGGCGCCATCTGGTCGAAGACGAAGCCGAAGACGGCGGTGTAGAACTCCCTGGCGGCAGCGGGATCGTCGACCATCGCCTCGTTCCACGCCAGCGCCCCGGGCTCGTTGTGCAGCTGGTAGCCGGTGTGCCCACCGGCCTGCCAGAGCCCGAACGGGTTGCCCTGCGGGTCCAGCGCGACCGCGAACGATCCCATCGGCCCGACCTCCATGGGCTCGACCAGGACGGTTCCGCCAGCGTCGCGGATGCGCGCGCTGCTCGCCGCCGCGTCGTCGGTCGCGAAGTACGTCGTCCACCGCGGCGGGTCGTCCGGGTCCTGCTGCGGCGCCAGGCCGGCGACCGTCCGGCCGCCCAGCGTGGCGTTGAGGTAGCCCCCGAACGCGGGGTCACCGCCGCTGTACTCCCAGCCGAACAGGGCCGTGTAGAACGCCTTCGCCGCATCGACGTCGGGGACGCCGATGTCGATCCAGCAGGGCGTGCCGTTCGGCCAGGGGGTGTCTCGGGTGGGCATCGCTCCTCCTCGTAGGGTTGTGAGGAGGGTCACGGTGCCACCGGGGTCCGACAGTTCCCAGACCTCGCGGCCTCAGCGGCCGGGCACGGTGTCCAGGTAGCGCAGCACCGCGGTCACCGCTGCGCACGCCCCCGCGGAGACCCTCGGCCGGGCGGGCTGAACCGGGAGCGGCGGCGGCTGTGAAGGAAGTCGGCGACTTTCATCGTTCGAGGCGGCCGAAGGCCATGGGGTCTCAGAACCGGCCGCCGCCGCTCCTGCCGCCGCCACCGAAGCTGCCGCCGCCCGAGCGCCCGCCCCCGCCGAAGCCACCACCCCCGCCGAAGCCACCGCCGCCGAAGCCACCGCCGCCGAAGCCGCCCCCGAAGCCGCCGTGACCGTGGCCCCGGCCACCGCCGAGCAGGATCCCGCCGAGGACCAGGCTGCCGAGGTCCACGCCGCCCCGCCGGTACCCGGGGCCCCCTGGGCCGTAGCCGCCGCCGAAGCCACCGGGGCCTCCGCCGTAGCCGCCGGACCAGCTCGACACGTCGTCCTGCGCGCGGTCCAGCGCCGCCTGGGCCAGCGTGGTGGCCTGGTGCGCCTCCCGCAGGGCGGTCACCGGGTCGTCGCGGCCCATGTCGACGGCGACGTCGAGGTGCCGCTGGGCCTCGGCCAGCCGGGTGCGGGCCTCCGGGCCCACGGCCCCGCGCCGGGTGCCGATGAAGTCGGCGGCCGCCGCGATCGTCGAGCGGGCGGTGGACAGCGCCTGGTCGAGACCCGCGGCGGCGCGGCGGATCCGGGTCTGTGCGTCGCGGGCCACCGAGAGGGCCTGCTCCAGCGCGATGTCGGCCTCCTCCAGCTGCCGCAGCGCGGCCAGCGGGTCGGGCTGCGGCCCGGCCAGCGCCGCGTCGGCCGAGGCGAGCGCGGACTCCGCCCGGGCGATCTGCGGGGCCAGCCCGCTGCCGGCACCCGAGGCGGTCAGCGACCGCGCCTCGGCCAGGTCCTTCTCCGTCTCGGTCCGGACCTCCGCCACCCTGCTCCCGGCCGCATCGAGGTCGTCGGCCAGCCGGCCGACCGCGTCGAGCAGCGTGCCGGTCTGCGCGACGGCGTCCTCGGCCGCGCGGATGTCGCCCACCGCGGTGCCCGGCTCCGGCCCGGCGAGGGCGGTGCGCGCCTCCTGCACCTCCTGCTCGGCGGCGGCCAGCCGGGCGCGCGCCTCGGTGACGTTGTCGGCGACCGGCGCCACCGCCGAGGCGGCGAACCGCTGCCGCAGCTGCTCCAGCCGCTGCTCCTCCTGCGGGATGCGGGCATGCAGCTCGGCGATCCGCGGCTCCAGCGCGTCGAGCACCTGCGGCGCGGTGTGCTCGAGGTCGCGCAGCTGCGCGAACGCGTCGGCCTGCTCGTCCAGCCGGGCGCCGGCCGAGTCGGTGAGCGCGAGCATCTCGGCGAGCATCCGCCGGGTGGTCGGCTCGTCCTCCGCGACGTCGTCGTCCAGTTGCTGGCGCAGCGTGAACGCGCGGGACAGCTCGTCGCGGGAGGCCGCCAGCGCCGCCCCGAAGCCGGTCACCGCCTGCTCGCCGTACTGGGAGCGGGCGAAGTCGAGGTCCAGTTGCGAGGTCTTCATCGCCTCGTCCAGCTCCAGCAGCGCCTGGCTGGCGCGGTACTGCACCTGCTCGGTGGACTCCCCGGGGAACGGGTCGGCCTGCTCGATCCGGGTCACCGGCGGCGGCTGCCCCTCCTTCGCGCGGCGCCGGGAGCGGCTGACCAGGTAGATCCCGCCCCCGACCACGGCGATACCGCCCACCACGAGCAGCGCCCCACCGCCGCCGGAGCCGCCGTCCGATCCGCTCCCGCCGGCCGCGCTGCCGGTGCGGAGGACGTCCGCGAACGCGGCCACCCCGCCGGCGAAGTCGCCCTCCCCGAAGGCCGGCTCCACGGCCTGGGCGATCTCGGCGTCGGTCAGGTCCGAGTTCGACGGCAGCTGGAACCCGTAGGCGCCGTCGACCACGGCGACGGCGAGCAGGGCGTCGTTCCCACCCAGCTGCGACTCCTGGGCGGTCGCCTCCGCCCACTCGTCACCGGACGCGCCGTCGAAGCTGTTCACGAAGACGACGAACAGCTGCGTGCCGTCCTCCGCGCGCAGCTCCTCCAGCGCCTCGTCGACCTGCGCCTCGTTGCCGCTGAGCGCCCCGACCTGGTCGACGACCTGCTCGCCGAGCCGGAACGGCGGGTCCGCGAGCGCGGTTCCGCCGCTCAGCACGAGCAGGGCGGACACACCCAGGACCACCAACAGCCGGCGCACGGCACCTCCTGGGACGTTCTCGGTACGGACCCCGGACCCTACCGACGGGCCAGGCGTCCGGTTCCGCCGCACGGGGTAGGGCGGAGGTCCCCGCCCTACCGAGGAGGAGCCCCGTGCCCGGACCCGACCGCCTGCCAGCCTCCGACCTGCCGCCCGGGACGGTCCGCCGCGCCGGTGACTGGGCGGTGGGCAACCGCGGGGACGCCGGGGAGGACGACTACTTCGCGGTCTCCCGCCGGTGCCGCCACCAGCTGGCCGACCTGTCCGAGGGCAGCGTCGACGCCGACGGCTGCCTGGTCTGCCCGTGGCACCAGAGCCGCTACGACGTGCGCACCGGCGAGATGGTCGAGGGGCCGCGCGGCTTCCTCGGCTACCACGGGCCGACGCCGCTCTACACCCAGGTCGTGCAGCTGGTGGGCCGGATCGCCCGGCTCCGCGTCCGCCGGGCGGCGCGCGCGGGCGACGACGTCGTCGTCCGCGAGTAGCCCTCAGGCACAGGAGGCTCTACCTACGTCTCGCGGGCCCCGGACGCGGGCAAAGGAGGTTATGCCCGTGCGCCCGCGGCCCCGGACATAGGCACAGGAGGCTATGCCCGGGGTGGGCTCAGCGCCGCTCGATCGGCTGGTCGACGCCCTGCACCAGCGCGTCGGTCTCGATCCGCCCGGAGCCGGTCGCGCGCACCGAGGCACCCATCGACGCCGCGACCTCCTCGGCGCTCTTGGGCAGCAGGGCGCCGTCGCGGATCTCCTCGGCCCAGTGGCAGCTGACCAGCCGCCCGGGCGCGAGCTCGCGGAGCAGCGGCACCTCGTCGTCGCAGCGGGTCGGCTGCCGCCACGGGCACCGGGTGTGGAACCGGCAGCCGCTCGGCGGGTCGGCCGGCGACGGCAGGTCACCGGCCAGCAGGATCCGCTCCCGGGTCTCCTCGACGACCGGGTCCGGCACGGGGACGGCGCTCATCAGCGACCGCGTGTAGGGGTGCAGCGGCTGCTCGTAGAGGTCGTCGGCCGGCGCCTGCTCCACCAGCGAGCCCAGGTACATGACCCCCACGACGTCGCTGATGTGGCGGACCACCGCCAGGTCGTGGGCGATGACCAGGTAGGTGAGGCCGAGCCGCTCCTGCAGCTCCTCCAGCAGGTTGAGCACCTGGGCCTGGACGCTGACGTCGAGCGCGGAGACCGGCTCGTCGGCGATCAGCAGGTCCGGTTCCAGGGCGACGGCGCGGGCGATGCCGATCCGCTGGCGCTGCCCCCCGGAGAACTCGTGCGGGTACCGGCGCAGCGCGGCCGCCGGCAGGCCCACCGCGTCGAGCAGCGTCCGGACCTTCTCGGCGATCCCGGCCTTGCCGCCCCCCAGACCGTGCGCGTGCAGCGGCTCGGACAGCAGCGACTCGACGTTCTGCCGCGGGTCCAGGCTGCCCAGCGGGTCCTGGAAGACCATCTGCATGCGCTGGCGCATCTGCCGCAGCGGCTCCCCCTTGAGCGAGGCCACGTCGGTGCCGTCGAAGACCACCTCCCCGGCGGTGGGCTCCTCCAGGCGCAGGATCGCCCGGCCGAGCGTCGACTTGCCGCAGCCGGACTCGCCCACCAGGCCGTAGGTCGAGCCCCGGTCGATGTCGAGGTCGACGCCGTCGACGGCCCGCACGTGCCCGACGGTCCGGTCGAAGACGATCCCGCGCTTGATCGGGAAGTGCACCTTCAGGCCCCGGACCCGCAGCAGCGGCTCCTCCGTCCCGGCTCCGGCGGTCATCGGGCGGCTCCCAGGGCGGTGGCACCGGGCGGCGCCTGCGGGTACTCCAGCGGGTGGCGGCAGCGCAGCTCCCGGCCGGGGCCGTCGTACTCCAGCGGCACGATCTCCCCCGACACCTCGGTGAGGCAGTCGTCCTGGGCGTTGTCGCAGCGCGGGGCGAAGGCGCAGCCCTGCGTCCAGGGGATGGCGTCGCGGGCCGAGCCGCGGATGGGCCGCAGCGGCGTGCCGCGGCTGGCGTCCAGCCGGGGCACCGAGGCCAGCAGTCCCCCGGTGTAGGGCTGGCGCGGCCTGGCGAAGAGCTCGTGCCGTTCGGCGGACTCGATGATCTTCCCCGCGTACATGACGTGCACCCGGTCGCAGAGCCCGGCGACGACGCCGAGGTCGTGGGTGATCATCACCAGCGCCGTCCCGGTGTCGACGACGAGCTCCTTGAGCAGCTCGAGGATCTGGGCCTGGATCGTCACGTCCAGGGCCGTGGTCGGCTCGTCCGCGATCAGCAGCCGGGGGGAGCAGGCCAGCGACATCGCGATCAGCGCGCGCTGCCGCATCCCGCCCGACAGCTGGTGCGGGTACTCCTTCAGCCGGCGGACCGGGTCGGGGATGCCCACCTTGTCCAGCAGCACGACGGCCTCGCGGGAGGCCTCCTTGCGGTCCATCTCGCGGTGCTCGAGCAGCACCTCGGTGACCTGGGTGCCGATCGGCACGGTCGGGTTGAGGGAGGACAGCGGGTCCTGGAACACCATGGCCATGTCGGCACCGCGCAGCCGGCGGAGCATCGAGTCCCCCGCGCCGACCAGCTCCTGGCCGTTGAAGCGGACCGACCCGGTGACCGACACGCCCCGCTTCGGCAGCAGGCCCATGACCGCCAGCGAGGTCACCGACTTGCCGCAGCCGGACTCCCCGACCAGCCCGATCGTCTCCCCCGGCGCGACGTCGAAGCTCACCCCGTCGACGGCGCGGACGGGGGCCTCGCCCTTGCGGGAGAAGGTGACGGCGAGCTCCTCGACCTCGAGGACCGGCGCGCCGGAGAGCGGTCCGGCGGCACTCACGTCGGGCTCCTTCGCTGCACTGCGCCCATGCGCGCTCACCGCCGGAACTTCGGGTCGAGGGCCTCGCGCAGCCGCTCACCGAGCAGCGTGAAGCCGAGGGCCACCACGATGATGCACAGCGCCGGCCAGATGGCCAGCCACGGGCGGACGGACAGGAAGTCCTGCGCGTTGGCCAGCATCGCGCCCCACTCCGGGCGGGCGATGTCCGGGTCGCCCAGACCGAGGAAGGACAGCGCGGCCGCCTCGATGATCGCCGTCGCCAGCGACAGGGTCGCCTGGACGATCACCGGCGACAGCGAGTTGGGCAGCACGTGCCCGAACACGATGCGGCCCTTCTTCACGCCCAGCGCCTGCGCGGCGACGGCGTAGTCGCTGCCCCGCTGGGCCAGCATCGACCCGCGCAGCAGCCGCGCGAAGACCGGCACCTGGACGACGGCGATGGCGATCATCAGCGAGTACTGGTTCTGGCCGAGCAGCACCGACACGGTGATCGCCATCAGCAGGCCCGGGATCGACAGGATGATGTCGACGAACCGCATGACGACGGTGTCGACCCACCCGCCGAAGGCGCCGGCGAGCACGCCCAGCGTCATGCCGACCACCAGCCCGAGGACGGTGGACACCACGCCGATCATCAGCGACTGGCGGGAGCCGTAGATCAGCCGGGACAGCAGGTCCCGCCCGAGGTTGTCGACGCCGAGCGGGAAGCCCTCCTGCGGGCCCGGGATCAGGCCCGGCCGTATCTCCGACAGCAGGTACTGGGTGACCGGGTCCTTCGGCGCCAGCAGCGGGGCGAACGCGGCCACCACGAGGAAGACCACGACGATGACCGCGCCGATGATGGCGACCGGGTCGCGGCGCAGCCGGCGGATCGCGCTGCGGGTGAGCGAGAGCCCGCCGTCGCCCTCCGGGATCGCCCCCGCCTTCGCGGCCAGCTCGTCGATCCGCCGCCGGCGGACGTCCCCCACCGCGGTCACCGCACCCTCACTCTCGGGTCGAGGAGGCCGTAGGAGATGTCGACCAGCAGGTTCACCAGCACGTACACGACGGCGAGCAGCAGGATGAAGCCCTGCAGGACGGCGAAGTCCCGGTAGGTGATCGCATCCCGGAGGGCCAGGCCCACCCCGCCGAAGGCGAAGACGGTCTCGGTGAGCACCGCGCCGGACAGGAGCAGGCCGGTCTGCAGGCCGATCGTCGTGGAGACCGGCAGCAGGGCGTTGCGGACGATGTGCCGGCGCCGCACGGTCGCCATGGCCAGGCCCTTGGCGTTCGCCGTCCGCACGTAGTCCTCGTTGACGACGTCGAGCACCGACGCCCGGGTGATCCGCACGATGATCGCCAGCGGGATGGTGCCCAGCGCGATGGCCGGCAGGATCAGGTGCAGGAAGGCGTCGAACGCCGCGTCCCACTCCCGGGTCAGCAGCCCGTCGAGCACGTAGAAGTTGGTGATCCGGGTGGCGTCGATGCGCACGTCCTGCCGGCCGGAGCCGGGCAGCCAGCCGAGCTCGACGGCGAACAGCAGCCGGAGCAGGTAGGCGAGGAAGAAGACCGGGATGGCGACGCCGAGCAGCGAGCCGACGACGGACGCGGAGTCGAAGACGCTGCCGTGCCGGCGGGCGGCGAAGTAGCCCAGCGGGATGCCGACGCCGATCGCGAAGATCATCGCGAAGAGGGTCAGCTCGATCGTGCCCGGGAACCGTTCCAGGAAGACCTCGGTGACCGGGCGGCCGTACTGGGTGGAGTTGCCGAAGTCGAGCGTGACCGCCCGGCCGAGGAAGCGCAGGTACTGCACGTAGAGCGGCTCGTCGAGACCGAACAGCTCGTTGTACTGGGCGATGGCCTCCGGGGTGGCCCGCTCGCCGAGCGCGGCCTGCGCCGGCCCGCCGGGCAGCGCCCGCAGCCAGGCGAAGAGCAGCACGAACAGGCCCAGCAGGATCGGGATCAGCTGGAGCAGCCGCTGGACGATGAAGCGGAGCACGTGGTCGGGTCAGCCTTTCCGGACGGTTGTCCACCCCGGACCGGCGACCGCGCCGGCGGCGGCATCATGCCACCGCCGGCGCGGTCGGGGGGGTACCGGCTCAGTCCTCCAGGTAGACCGAGGAGAAGTCCTCGGCGGTCAGCGGGCTGGGCTCGAGACCCTGCACGTTCTCGGCGACCACGAGCGCCGGGGGCGAGTGCGAGATCGGCACGGCCGGCAGGAACTCCTTGATCAGCCGGTTGGCCTCCTGGTAGAGCTCCGTCCGGTCGGCCGGGTCCGGCGCGGCGTCGGCCTCGGCCAGCGCCTCGAAGATCTCCGGGGCGCTGAACGCGCCGAACTCCGCGGACGCCTGGTTGTTCTGGTCCTCGGCGAAGAACGTGCCGATGAAGTTGTAGGCGTCGTTGTAGTCACCGGTCCACCCGAGCAGGTGGATGTCGGCCTGCCCGGACTGCACCGCCTGCAGGTAGTCGGGGTTCCACTGGAGCGCGGTCGGCTCGATGGTGAAACCGGCCTCCTGCAGGTCCTCGCTGATCACCTGGTACATCGCGGCCGGGTCCGGCAGGTACGGCCGGCTGACGTCGGTCGGGTAGTAGAACCGCAGGGTGGTGCCCAGCGCGCCGGCCTCCTCGAGCAGCTGGCGGGCCCGCTCGGGGTCGTACTCGTAGGTCTGCACGTCGTCGGCCCAGCCGTCGACCGTCGGCGGCATGAAGTTCGTCGCCACCTCGGCGCCCTCGGGGAGCAGCGAGTTGACGATGGTCTCCCGGTCGATCGCGTGGGCCAGCGCCTGACGGACCCGGATGTCCTGCAGGGCCGGGTTCGCGCTGGTGCCGGGGACGTTCCCGCCGTTGATGCCCAGGTACAGGATGTTGAACGGGTCACGGACGAGGACCTGCGCGCCCTCGCCCTCCAGGGTGTCGTAGTCGGCGGGCGAGACGAAGTCGTAGCCGTCGATGGTGCCGGCCTGCAGCTCCTGCCGGCGGGTGTTCCCGTCGGGGATGGTGCGGAAGATGATCTCGTCGAGCAGCGCCGGCTCGCCCCAGTAGTCCTCGTTGCGGACGATGGTGACCTCGCCGTTGCCCCGGTCCCAGCTGTCGAACTTGAAGGGGCCGGTGCCGGTCGGGTGCTCGAGCGCGTACTCGGTGTAGGTGATCGCGTCCTCGCTGCCGGACAGGTTGTCCGCGTCGTACTCCTGCAGCGCCGTCGGGCTCTGGATGGAGAACGCCGGCAGCGACAGGGCGGCGGGGATCTTGCTGGTCACCTGGTTGAAGGTGATGACCGCCGTGTTCTCGTCGGTCGCCTCGCAGCCCTCGTAGATGCCGGGGTTGTCGCTGTCGGCGAAGCCGCCGAAGACCGCCTGGTAGTAGTACGAGGCGCTGGGGCTCTGCGCCAGGCCGGTGAAGTTGTGCCAGCGGTCGAAGTTGAAGCACACCGCCTCGGCGTCGAACGCCGTCCCGTCGTGGAACTGGACGTCCTCGCGCAGGTTGAAGGTGTACTCCAGCCCGTCCTCGCTGACCTCCCAGTCCTCGGCCAGGGCCGGCACGAGCTCGGTGGTGCCCGGCTCGTTGGTCAGCAGCCCCTCGTGGATCTGGCGGGCGACCCGGAAGGTCTCGCCGTCGCTGGCGAAGGCCGGGTCGAACATCGCGGGGTCGCCGGCCGCGCCGAAGACCAGCGTGCCGCCGGACTGCCCCTCGGCGGCGTCGCCGCCACCGGAGTCGTCGCGGTCGCTGGAGGCGCAGGCGGACAAGGTCACGGCGATGAGCGCGGACGCGGATGCGGCCACCGCTCGGGTATGGCGACGGGTCATCGCGGAAAACCTGCCTTCTCGGCCCTCGCGGGCCGGACGAGCTCCGGGCTTGGCTGCCGTGGACGGGAATCGCTCCACAGACGTACCGGGACCCTAGGACGCCGCCGTCGCCCCTGGTGAGGCCGCCGACGTCATCGACACCATCTCGTGATGAAGCGCCCTACGCGTCGATGCGGCGGCGGCCCTCGAAGGCGCGGCCCAGCGTGACCTCGTCGGCGTACTCCAGGTCACCGCCGACCGGCAGCCCGCTGGCCAGCCGCGAGACCGCCAGACCCATCGGCGAGACCAGCCGGGCCAGGTAGGCGGCCGTCGCCTCGCCCTCGAGGTTCGGGTCGGTCGCGATGATCAGCTCGGTGACGACGCCGCTCATCAGCCGGGTCATGAGCTCCTTGACCCGCAGGTCGTCGGGGCCGACGCCGTCGATCGGGCTGATCGCCCCGCCGAGCACGTGGTAGCGGCCCCGGAACTCACGGGTGCGCTCGATCGCGACCACGTCCTTGGGCTCCTCGACGACGCAGAGGACGTCGTCGGTGCGGCGCGGGTCGCGGCAGATCCGGCACTGCTCGGCCTCGGCGACGTTGTAGCAGGTCACGCAGAAGCGGACCTCCTCCTGCACGCGGGTCAGCGCGGCGACCAGCCGGCTCACGTCGGCGGACTCGGCCGACAGCAGGTGGAAGGCGATGCGCTGCGCGCTCTTGGGGCCGACGCCGGGCAGCCGGCCCAGCTCGTCGATCAGGTCCTGGACGGCGCCTTCGTACACGGGGTGGTCCTCGCAGATCCGACGGCGGGCTCAGAGACCGGGGAGGCCCAGGCCGCCACCGGGACCACCCAGGCCGCCGGCCAGCGGGCCCATCGTCTGCGCCGCCAGCTCGTCGACGGCCCGCTTGGCGTCGTGCAGGGCGGCGACGACGAGGTCCTGCAGGGTCTCGAGGTCGTCGGGGTCGACGGCGTCGGGGGCGATGCTGATCGCGGTGACGTCACCGCCGCCGGTCATCGTGGCCGTGACCAGGTTGCCGCCGGCCGTGCCGGTGACCTCGGTGCGCGCCAGCTCCTCCTGGGCGGCGGCCAGTTGCTGCTGCATCTGCTGGGCCTGCTGGAGGAGCTGTGCCATGTCGGGCTGCTGACCACCGGGGAACATGCTGTCGAGAGTAGGCCGCCGGTCCGACGCGCACCGGCACGCCGGGCTCAGGGCTCCCGGGAGCGCTCGACGAGCCGCCGGGTGATCACGCCGCGCTGGATCTCGTTGGTGCCCTCGCCGACGATCATCAGCGGCGCGTCGCGGAAGTAGCGCTCGACGTCGAGCTCGGCGGAGTAGCCGGCGGCGCCGTGGATGCGCATCGAGTCCAGGGCCACCTGCATGCACGCCTCGGAGGCGTACAGCTTGGCCATCCCGGCCTCCAGGTCGCTGCGCCGTCCCGCGTCGATGCCGGCGGCGGCGTCGAGGACCAGCAGCCGGGCGGCGTGCACCTTGGTGGCCATGTCGGCCAGCAGGTTGCCCACCGACTGGTGCTCCCAGATCGGCCGGCCGAACGTCTCGCGCCGCTGGGCGTAGGCCAGCGCGTCGTCCAGCGCGGCCTGCCCGACGCCGACGGCGCGGGCGGCGACCTGCACCCGGCCCAGCTCGAGGCCGGTCATGAACTGGGCGAAGCCGCGCCCCTCCTCGCCCCCGAGGAGCGCGCCGACCGGCACCCGGGCCCCGGCGAAGGACAGCTCGCAGGACTCGACGCCGCGGTAGCCCAGCTTGGGCAGGTCGCGGGAGACCTCCACCTGGCCCGGCTCGACGAGCAGGATGCTGATGCCCCGGTGCCGCGGGGACGCCGCCGGGTCGGTCTTCACGAGCGTGGCGATCAGGCCGGCGTGGCGGGCGTTGGTGATCCACGTCTTGCTGCCGTCGACGACGTAGGCGTCCCCGTCGCGCACGGCACGGGTGCGGATGTCCTGCAGGTCGGACCCGCCGCTGGGCTCGGTGAGCGCCATCGCGGCGCGCACCTCCCCGGTCGCCATCCGCGGCAGCCAGCGCTGCTGCTGCTCGGGCGTGCCGTACGCGGCCAGCAGCCGGGCGACGACGCTGTGCCCGCCCGTCGCGCCGGCCAGGCTCATCCAGCCGCGGGCGAGCTCGGCGGTGACCAGCGCGAAGCAGCGGGTGGAGACGGCCGAGTCGCTCCACCGCGCCGGGACGGCGAGGCCGAAGACGCCCATCTCCTTCATCTGGTCGATCAGCGCTGCGGGGTACTCCCCCGCCCGCTCCAGCCGCCCAGCGTGCGGGCGCACCTCGCGGTCGACCCAGCGGGCCACGGCCTCGACGATCGCCTGCTCGTCCTCGGGGAGGTCGCGGACGCTCATCGGGTCAGCCGTCCAGCGGGCGGGCGCCGAGCTGGGCCTTGAGCAACGACAGCGCCGCCTGCTCGGGGTCGACGGCCGGCGGCGGCTCCCCGTCGGCCGCCGCCGAGGCGTCGGCGGCCCGCTCGGCCATGAGCTCGCTGGCCTCCGCGGCCTCGGCGGCCCGGGCCGCCTCGCGGGCCTGCTCGGGCGGCACCGGCGGCCCCGAGGCGGCCGCCGCGCCCTCGACGACGGCGTCGACCCGCCAGCGGACGCCGAGCAGCTCGTTGAGCGCCTCCCGGATGACGTCCTTATTCAGGTCGTCGCCGATCCGGCGGGCCAGCGCCGGGGACGACGTGGAGAGGGTCAGCACGCCGTTGGCCAGCTGGTGCACCTGGGCGTTCTTCAGCAGCGCCTCGGTGGTGCGCTTGTGCCGCTTGACGACGGCGAGCAGCTCCGGCCACACCCGGCGGACGTCGGTCGTGGTGAGCTCGCCGTCCCCCGCCGGCTCGGGAGTGGCCGAGACCACCGGCGTCGGCTCCCCACCGCGCGGGGCGGGCGAGGACTCGGCGGCGGCGCGGGGCGGACCGGCGGCCGGGGGCGTCCCGCCGCCGGCGGCCTCGGTGCGCGCCGCGGCGGCGCGGCCGGCGGACGGGCTGGCCGGGTGCGGCCAGTCCTCGTCGTCGGTGGGCTCCGGCGGCAACGGGATGTCGGGCTCCCCCGCCGCGGTGCGCGGCGCGGGTCGCCCGGCCGGCGGACCGGCGGGCGGCTGCGCGGCGGACGGCGTGCCGCGCGCCGCGCCGGGCGGCGTGCCGGGTGCCGTGGCGCGACCCGAGCCCGGGCGGACCGTCTCGGGCCAGTCGTCGGCGGCCGCCGCGGGAGCGGCCGGTGCGGGAGCCGCGGGCGGCGGGGCCTCGCCGCGCTGCGAGGGCCGGACGTACTCCTTGCGCCCGCCCGCACCCGCCGGCGCGGCGGCGGGCGGCGCGGCAGGGGCGGCGGCCGGGGGCGCGGAGGCCGGGGGCGCGGCGGGGGCGGCGGCGGCCGGAGGCGCGGCAGGGGCAGCCACCGGCGCGGAGGCAGGGGCGGAGGCCGGGGCGGATGCAGGGGCCGGGGCGGCGGCCCGCGGCACCTCCCGGGCCGGCCCGGCCGGCGCCTCGCGCCCGGCCTCGGGGCGCCCGGCGTGCTCACCGGCGATCGACATCCGCCGCTCGAGCCGCTCCAGGCGCTGCAGCGTCGCGGCGGCCGAGCCGTCGGTGGCCGGCAGCAGCATGCGGGCGCAGACCAGCTCCAGCAGCAGCCGCGGCGCCGTCGTCCCGCGCATCTCGGTGAGGCCCTCGTGCACGGTGTCGGCCATCCGCGACAGGGTCGCCGAGCCGAGCGCCGAGGCCTGGGAGCTCATCAGGTCCACCCGGTCGGGCGGGCAGTCGAGCAGGCCGTTGCCCCCGGCGTCCGGGACGGCGTCGAGCACGATCAGGTCGCGGAGCCGGTCGAGCAGGTCGGTGGCGAACCGGCGCGGGTCGTGGCCCGCCTCGACCACCCGGTCGACGGCGCGGAACACCGCCGGGGCGTCGTGGGCGGCCAGTGCGTCGATGGTCTCGTCCAGCAGCGCGTCGTCGGTGACGCCGAGCAGCCCGACGGCGCTCGCGTAGGTGACCCCCTCCGGTCCGGCGCCGGCGAGCAGCTGGTCGAGGATCGACAGCGAGTCGCGGACCGAGCCGCCGCCGGCCCGCACCACCAGCGGGTAGACCGTCGGCTCGACGGTCACCCCCTCGGCCTCGCAGGTCTTCTCCAGCAGGCCGCGCAGCGTGGTGGGGGGCACCAGCCGGAACGGGTAGTGGTGGGTGCGCGAGCGGATGGTCGGCAGGACCTTCTCCGGCTCGGTGGTCGCGAAGACGAAGACCAGGAAGTCCGGCGGCTCCTCCACCACCTTGAGCAGGGCGTTGAAGCCCTGCGTGGTGACCATGTGCGCCTCGTCGACGATGTAGACCTTGTAGCGGCTGCTCACCGGGGCGAAGAAGGCGCGTTCCCGCAGGTCACGGGCGTCGTCGACACCACCGTGGCTGGCCGCGTCGATCTCCATGACGTCCAGCGAGCCCGGGCCGTCGGGCGCCAGGGCGATGCAGGACTCGCAGACGCCGCACGGGGTGGAGGTCGGGCCCTGCGCGCAGTTCAGCGAGCGGGCCAGGATCCGCGCCGACGACGTCTTGCCGCAGCCGCGCGGGCCGCTGAAGAGGTAGGCGTGGTTGATCCGCCCGCCGTCCACGGCGTTCATCAGCGGGGTGGTGACGTGCTCCTGCCCGACCACCTCGGCGAAGGTCGCCGGGCGGTACTTGCGGTAGAGCGCCAGAGCCACGCGGCGAGGTTACCCACGGGTGCCGACGACCCGTGATGAGACCGATACCTCTCGGTGTGGGGCGGCCGGCCGTCCCCACGGCGTCCACCAGGTGTCGGCGACCAGCGGAGGGGCCAGTGAGCGATTCTCGGGACGACGAGTTCACCGACTTCGTCGTCGGTCACGGCGCGCAGCTGCTGCGCACCGCCTGCCTGGTCACCGGCGACCGGCACCGCGGCGAGGACCTGCTCCAGACGGCGCTGGCCAAGGCCTACGGCTCGTGGTCGAAGGTGCGCCGCGCCGATCATCCGCAGGCTTACGTGCGGCGGCTGATGATCAACACCCACCTCAGCTGGGCCCGCCGGCTGATGAACAGCGAGCAGGTCATCGAGACCCTCCCGGACCGGGCGGACGGCGACCTGCAGGCCGCCCACGCGGAGACCGACGAGATGCGGACCGCCCTGCTCACGCTGTCACCGCGGGTCCGCGCCGCCGTCGTCCTCCGGTACTTCGACGACCTCAGCGAGGCCCAGACCGCCGAGGCCATGGGCTGCTCGCGCAGCACCGTCAACAACCACGTCACCAAGGGGCTCGCCGCCCTGCGCGCTCTCCTGGCCACCGACGACCGCACGCCCCTGTCGAGGAGGAACCCGTGAGCGACCACGAGACGTCCGTCCTCGGCCGGCGCCTGACGGATCTGGCCGACGAGCTGGCGCCCTCCGTCGACGTCATGGGCCACGTCGACGGCGCCCGCGGGCGGTACCGGCGCGCCCGTCGGGTGCGCATCACGGTCACCTCCGCGGCGGTGGCCGTGGCCGTGGCCGCCGTCGGCGTCCCCACAGCGGTCGGCGCCCTCGCCGGCCCGTCCTCGGGAGAGGTCGCCCGGACGGCGCCGGCGACGACCGGGCCCTCGGACGAGGACGCCGCACGGGCCGCCGAGGCCGAGGCCGCGCACGCGGCGGCCGAGGACGCCCGCGACGCCGCCGAGGGCGCGGACCAGGGGGCCGACGACCACCTGGCCGGCGACGAGGCGATGCGGCAGGCTGCGCGCAGTCAGGTGATCGCCGGCGCACTGGCCGCCCGCGATCCGATGCTCGAGCTGCGCATCGGCGCCGACCGCAGCTGTCCCTCCGCCGACGGATTCCTGAGCGCCGCGCTCGGCACCGACGTCCGCGGCGCGGACGGGAGCGGGCTCGTCGACGGCTGCCGGTGGTCACCGCCCGGGCTGGCACTGGAGCTGTCCCTGCTCCCCGGCCAGACCGAGGAAAACATGGTCCGCGAGGTCAACAGCTCCGTGAGTCTGGACGGCTGCCACGTGCAGGCCATGCCGAGCACGGTCGACGTCACGCCGTTGACCCTCTGCCCCGCCGGCACCGCGACCGTCTGGACGCTGCGCGTGCCGGACAGCGCGGGTGCCGGCTACTGGGTGCTGTCGGTGGAGGAGATCCCCGGCAGCCCCCCGGACGCCGGGGTCACCGGCCTGCTCGCCCTGGTCGACCTCGCCGCCGCGACCTGGTGAGCCGCCGTCACGTCGTCAGGTGCAGCAGGAGCTCACCGTCCCCTGGTCGTCGACCCGGACGAATCCGAGGTTCGGAGGCTCGATCGCGAAGTCCGTGAAGACGACCGGGATCGATCCGGAGACGTCCACGCCTTCGGGGGTCCGGACGACGGAGAGGTCGACCTGGACCGCGCGGGTCTCGCCGGCCAGCGTCAGCTCGCCGGTCACCGGCACGGTCACGGGCGTCCCGGACAGCTCGGGCAGCTGCACCGGCCCGGTCACGGTGAAGGTGGCGGTGGGGTGCGTGCCGACGTCCATGATGCTGTCGCGGAAGTAGGCGTCGCGCCGCGCGCTGTCGGTGGGGACGCTGGCCACGTCGACGACCACCTCGGCGGACTCGAGAGCCCCGCCCTCGACGACGACCGAGCCGCTGACCTGCCCCGTCGTCCCGGCCACGGTGACGTCGGCGCCGTTGAGCACCTCGTCGACGCGGTACCCGGCGGTCGAGCCGTCGGAGACGGTCCAGCTGCCGTCGGTCCCGGAGGAGAGCTCGGCGCCGGACGGCTGCGCCTGCACGGTCGCGGCCGGCGGCGCGTCGTCCTGCAGGGCGGCATAGGCCAGCGGTCCGAGCACCAGGCCGAGCACGAGGACGACGGGGATCGCGAGCAGGACCCAGGCGCGGCGGCTCATGACGGCTCCTCTGCTCGACGGTTCATGCATCGAAGCGCACGCACCTGGCAGGGGCCTGGGAGAGCCGGTCCGGACATGCAAGGGACCCCCCGCGCACCCGCCAGAGCCCGCTTATCCTTGCTGCCTTCCGGCCCTGGGGAGGTTCACAGGATGACGCCACACGAGGGGTCTGGCGTCCACTGTAGAGGAATGCCGCGGCGCCCCGGCGCCGGCTCCCGCTACGCTCCCGGCCATGACGCGCAGGCCCCCTCCCCGCTCCTGACCCGGAGCGCCGGGGGCTGACCCCTTCCGCCGCAGGCCACCGGCCTGCCGCGTCGCCGTGCCGCGCTCCGGTCCCGTGTCCCCGTCCGGCACACCTCCTCGGAGCGTCATGTCCTCCCCCGCCACCGCCCCCGTCCTCCCTGCCGCCTCCCCGCGCGGCTTCCTGCTCGTCGTCCTGGCCGCGCTGTGCTGGGGCACGGCCGGCCTCAGCGGCGCGGTCGTCGCCGAGCGCACCGACCTCGGGCCGCTCGACATCGCCTGGCACCGCATGGCCATCGGCGCCGTGGTGCTGACCGCCGGGTTCGCGCTCACCCGCCGCCGGCGGGCCGGCACCGTCCCCGCGGTGTCCCGACCGGTCGCCGTCCGGCTGGTCCTCGTCGCCGCCGGTCTGGCCGCCTACCAGCTGGCCTACTTCGCGGCCGTCGCCTCGGCGGGGGTCAGCATCGCGACCCTGGTCGCCCTCGGGCTGGCCCCGCTGCTCATCGCGGTCGGCGGCACCGTCCTCGGCCACGGCCGGCCGGAGCGGGCGACGCTCGTGGCCCTCGTCGTCGCCCTGGTCGGGCTCGTCCTGCTGGTGGGCATCTCCGCCGGTGCCGACAGCGGGACGACGGTGCTGCTGGGGGCGCTGCTCGCCGTCGGGTCGGCGCTCGGCTACGCCGTCGTCACGCTGGCCGGCGGCGGCGTGCCGGGCGGGGTCCCGGTGACGCTGGTCGGCTTCGCCGGCGGAGCCCTGCTGCTCACGCCGGTCGCCCTGGCGGCGGGGCTGCGCTTCACCACGGAGCCGGTGGCCCTCGGCGTGCTGCTCTACCTGGGCGCGGTGCCGAGCGCGCTGGCCTACGGGCTGTTCTTCACCGGCCTGCGCAGCGTCCCGGGCGCGGTGGCCGGGATCGTGACGCTGCTCGAGCCGCTGACCGCTACCGCGCTGGCGACGGCGTTCCTGGGCGAACGGCTCTCCCCCGGCGCGCTGGCCGGGGGCGTGCTCGTGCTCGCCGCCGTCGCGGGGCTCTACCTGCGGAGGATGGGAGATTCGAACTCCCGAGGGGTTGCCCCCAACCCGCTTTCCAAGCGAGCGCCATAGGCCACTAGGCGAATCCTCCAGTGCACCGGCGATGCTACCGGGCGCCGTCCGGAGGGTGACGGCACGGTCGGCGGCCGGGACGTCGTGCCGTCTCCGGGGACCGCCCGGCGCGACGACGCGACCGCGGTGCGGCATCCTGCACCCGCAGCGGTTGGTCGTCCAGCCGCGAGGGAAGGCTCCGAGGTGCGGGACGAGGACCCGCGCACGGGCGAGTGGGAGGAGGCAGCGACATGAGCGAGACGGGCAGCGCACCGGGTGAGGTTCGGCCGGAAGTGGTCGACGCCATCGTCGGCGTCCTCAAGGGCGACGACACCGCCGACCTGCCGGCGGGCGCCACCGCCGCCGAGAAGTCGGCCGCGAAGGACGCCTACCTCTCGGAGTTCCTCGCCGAGCGCGGCAAGCGGGACCGCCAGTCGCAGGCCTGGGAGCTGCTGCTGACCCGCAGCTACGACGAGCCGCCCACCTGGAAGCAGATCTTCGACGACCTCTCCCCCGAGGTGCACGCCGAGCTCGGCGAGCTCTACGACGCCCTGCCGGCCGGCGCCCAGGAGGAGTACGTGCGCCGGTTCGGGGTCCCCTCCGCGGTCTGACCGCGCCACTCCCGCCGACCGCAGCGCCCATGACCCGACCCGGAACCCTCCCCGGCCGGCTCGTCGCCGGGCGCTACCGGCTGCAGTCCCAGCTCGGCGGCGGCGGCATGGGCACCGTGTGGCTGGCCCAGGACGAGAAGCTCGGCCGGCAGGTGGCCGTCAAGCAGGTGCTGACGGCCCCCGGCATCTCCGCGGAGGAGACCGAGCAGCAGCGCCAGCGGGCCCTGCGCGAGGGCCGGATCGCCGCGCGGCTGAGCCATCCGCACGCGATCTCGGTCTACGACGTGGCGCTGGAGTCCGGCCAGCCGTGGCTGGTGATGGAGTACCTGCCCTCGCGGAGCCTGGCGGGGGTCCTCACCCAGGACGGCGTGCTGCGACCCGACCAGGTGGCCCAGATCGGGGCGCAGGTGGCCGATGCGCTGGCCGCGACCCACGCGGCCGGCATCGTGCACCGCGACGTCAAGCCGGCCAACATCCTGATCGGCGAGGGCGGGCGGGTCGAGGGCCTGGTGAAGATCACCGACTTCGGCATCTCGCACGCCAGCGGCGACGTCACGCTCACCCAGACCGGCCAGATCACCGGCACCCCCGCGTTCCTGGCGCCCGAGGTCGCCCAAGGGCACCCCATGACCGAGGCCAGCGACGTCTTCTCCCTCGGCGCCACGCTCTACACCTGCGTCGAGGGCCAGCCGCCCTTCGGCGTGGAGGACAACGCCCTCGCCATGCTGCACCGCGTCGCCGGAGGGTCGATCGCGCCACCGCGCCGGGCCGCGGAGCTGACCGGGCTGCTGCTGGAGATGCTGGCCACCGACCCCGTCGCCCGGCCGGCCATGCCGGAGGTGCGCGACGGCCTGGCCGCGCTGGCCGCCGGGCGGGACGGCGACACGACGACGGTGCTGCTCGCCCGCACCGACCTGCGGTCCTCCGCTCCGGGACGGGAGCGGACGGCCGCGTTCGCCGCCGACCCGGTCCTTCCCGCCGCCGCCTCCCCGCCGACCCGCATCGACCCGACTCCCGGGCCGGCTCCCGAGCCCTCTCCCGCCCCGGCTCCCGAGCCCGCTCCCCAGCGCTCCCCCGCCCCGGCTCCCGGGCCGCCGCCCCCTCCGGTGCGACCCCCGGCACCGCCGGCCGGGGCGTCGTCCGGGTCCTCCTCCCGGCCCTCGGCCGAGCCTTCGCCCGCGCCGGAGCGCGGGGCGCGAACCGCGCCGGCGCGCCGTCGCCGTGCCCGGGTGGCGGCCGGGCTCGTCGCCGTCCTGGTCGCCGGGGTGGTCGCGTTCCTGCTCGTCGACCCGTTCGGCGACGACGGCGGCACGCAGGCCGGCGAGACCCCGGCGACGAGCACCGCGGCCACGCCCTCGACGTCCGCCCAGCCCTCCACCGAGCCGGAGCCGGCGCCCGCCCCCGGGAACGGGAACGACGACGGGAACGGGAACGGCGACCAGCCCGACGGGGACCCGCTCGAGGCGGACAACATCGAGGACTTCCTCGACGGCTACCACGAGCTCGTGATCGAGGACCCCCGCGCCGCCTACGCGCTCACCGGTTCGACGCTGCGGGCCAACATCAGCGAGGCGGACTACATCGACTACTGGAACCAGTTCGAGGACGTGAGCCTCGACGACGTCCAGGTGGTCGACGGGCAGAACACCGCCCTGGGCCGGCTCACCTGGAAGTACCCGAACGGCACAGAGGAGTCGGCGGTGCGCCGGTTCACCCTCGAGGTGCGCGACGGCGGGCTGATCCTCGACAGCGAACTGGATCCGTGAGCCGGGACGACGACGGCGGCGCCCGCCGGGGTCCGGAACCCGGGCGGGCGCCGCCGTCGTCGTCCTGCATGGCGGTGGCGGTGGGATTTGAACCCACGGAGGGGGTTGCCCTCACACGCTTTCGAGGCGTGCTCCTTCGGCCGCTCGGACACGCCACCGCCGAAGAGACTACAGGCCCCGCTGCGCGCGGAAGAACGCACGTAGCAGCGTGGCGGACTCCTCGGCCCGGATCCCCGCGGTGACCTCCGGCCGGTGGTTCAGCCGCCGGTCCCGGACGACGTCCCACAGCGATCCGGCGGCCCCCGCCTTCGGGTCCTCGGCGCCGTAGACCACCCGGTCCACCCGCGCCAGCACGCTCGCGCCGGCGCACATCGTGCACGGCTCGAGGGTGACCACGAGCGTGCAGCCGGTCAGCCGCCAGCCGTCGCCGTGCACCCGGGCCGCCGCACGGAGCGCCAGCACCTCGGCGTGTGCGGTGGGGTCGCCGCGCTTCTCCCGCTCGTTGGCGGCCTCGGCCAGCACCGCGCCGTCCGGCCCCAGGACGACGGCGCCGATCGGGGTGTCGCCCCACTCCTGCGCGGCGGCGGCCAGCTCCAGCGCCCGGCCCATTGCCGCGTCGGTGTCGGGGGTCACCGGCGCCCCCCGCGCACAGTCGTCCCCTGCCCACACCTGTGGGCAAGAGCCGACTGCGTCACCGGTGGCCTCATCCGTGCAGTCGTCCCCTGCCCACACCTGTGGGCAGGAGCCGACTGCGTCACCGGTGGCCTCATCCGTGCAGTCGTCGGGCTCATGCCGACCCGTCCAGCGGGAAGCCGACGAGCTCGGACAGCTCGGTCAGCGCCGCGGCCGGGTCGACGACCTTGATGGTCGAGAAGCCGAGCGCCCGGGCGGGCTTGAGGTTGATGCCCAGGTCGTCCAGGTAAGCGCAGTCGGTCGCCCCGATGGTCCGGCCCACGGAGTCGGAGAGCCGGGTCAGCGCCCGCCGGTAGATCTCGGGTTCGGGCTTGCGCACGCCCTCCACCGACGACTCGACGATCGCGTCGAACAACCCCAGCAGGTCACCCAGGGGGCCGGTGCGCTCCATCGGCGCCACGTTGTTCGACAGCAGCGCCAGCGGCAGCCCCGCCCCGCGCAGCCGGCGCACCGCCGCCACCATGGCCGGCCGCAGCTCCCCGCGCAGCGCCGCCAGCACCCGGGCCGCCTCGACGCGGTGCCCCGCGGCCAGCGCCTCGGCCTCGAACGCGGCGGAGAACCCCGCGACGTCCAGCTCGTTGCGCTCGAACCGCGCCCACGCATTGGTGTCGGGATCGGTCGAGTTCAGCCGCACGATCAACCCCTCGGGCAGGCCGACCTCGCGCTCGTAGGCGGTGAACGCGGTCAGAGGGCTCTCGGTCAGCACCCCGCCGAGGTCGAACACCACCGCCGAGACCCGCCCGCCGGTCACGGGGCCACCGCCGCGGCCAGCTCGTCGGCGAACCCCAGCCGCTGCGCGATCCGCTCCACCATCTCGTCCGCCCACAGGTCGTCGGCGGTCACGATCGCCCGCAGCTCGTCGTGCGGCAGCCCGTCGTCGGCGAACACGTCCAGGTCACCTCCGGGCCAGCCGGACTCGTCGTCGTCGAACGCGCCGTCGCTGTCCACCCCGATGCCGTACCGCTCCACCACCTCGGCGGCCAGCACCCACTCGAGCATGGTCGCGTCCGAGATCAGCGCCCGCACCATGCCGCCCGGCCCGTGCCGCAGCACCACGAAGTACAGCCGGGAGTCCACGACCACCACGAACGGCGGCGGCCACCCGTCGGCGCCGGGCTCGCCGAGCGCCCGTTCGAGCACCGGCAGCTCGTCGCCGGCGTCCTCCGCCAGCAGCTGCACCCGCCACCGCCCGTCCGGCCGGCTGACCCGGACGGCGAAGCTGGTCCGCACCCCAGGGGCGCTCATCGCTTGCGCAGCAGGGTCAGGCCGTCGGCCAGCGGCAGCAGCACCGTCTCCCACCGGGCATCGGCGGCCAGCGCGGCGTTCAGCTCCGCGAGCGCGACGTCGTCCCGGTCCTGCGGATCGAGCACGCGCCCCTCCCGCAGCGTGTTGTCCAGCAGCACCACACCGTTGTCGGTCATCCGGGGGTGCAGCTCCGCCACGTAGTCGGCGTACCCGCTCTTGTCGGCGTCGACGAAGGCCAGGTCGAAGGTCTGGCCGGCCGGCAGCTCCCGCAGCGTCGGCAGCGCCTCGCCCAGCCGCACCTCGATCCGGTCCCCGACACCGGCGCGGTCCCAGTAGCGGCGGGCGATGCCCGTCCACCCGGCGTCGCGGTCCAGGCAGAGCAGCGAGCCGTCGGCGGGCAGGCCGCGGGCGATGCAGAGCGCCGAGTAGCCGGTGAACGTCCCGATCTCGATCGCCCGGCGGGCCCCCACGGCGCGGGTGAGCAGCTGCATGAACGTGCCCTGCTCGGGCGCGATCTGGTAGGTCGGCGACGCCTCGCCGCGCGCCGCCAGCGCCGCGGTCTCGGCGAGGAGGTCGGCGACGACGGGGTCGGCCGGTTCCGAGGAGGCGCGGACGTAGTCGGCGAGCTCCGGGGTGAGGAGGAACGAGCGCGGCGTCATGGCAGAGGGGGGACGGCGGCGGGGACGGCGGAGGCGGAGGCCATAACCTCTGATCATGGCCGATGCCGCTGGACCCGGTACCGGGCCGACCCCCCGTTTCCCCGTGCCGGCCATGCCCGCGCCGCCGGTGGGCGTGGTCGGGCTCGGCCAGCTGGGCGGGTCCCTGGCCGCCGCGCTCGTCGCCGCGGGCCGCCCCGTCGCCGGCTGGGACGTCGACCCCGCCGCCCGCGACGCCGCCGCGGCCCGGGGCGTGCGGATCACCCGGGAGCTGTCGGGCGTCGTCGTCCTCGCCGTGCCGCTGCCGCTGATGGCCACCGCCCTGGACGGCCTGGACGTCGATCCCGACGCCACCGTCACCGACCTGGGCTCGGTCAAGCGCCCGGTGCTCGAGCAGCTGGGACGCGCCCTCGGTAGCCGCTACGTCGGCGGCCACCCGATGTGCGGCACCGAGCGCTCCGGCCACGCCGCCGTCGACGCCGGGCTGTTCACCGGCGCCCGCTGGGCGCTGTGCCTGGAGCCCGGCACCGAGCTGCCGCGCTGGCTGCGCGTGGCCGAGGTGGCTCTGGCCGCCGGCGCCGAGGTCGTGCCGGTGACGGCCGCCGAGCACGACGACGCCGTCGCGGCGGTCAGCCACGTGCCCCACCTGCTGGCCGCCGCGCTCGCCGCCGCCGCCGGGCGGGCCGGTCCGCTCGCCCTCGCCCTGGCCGCCGGCAGCTTCCGCGACGGCACCCGCGTCATCGGCAGCGACCCGGCCTTCGTCCGCGCGATGGTGGACGGCAACGCCGGGCCCACCGCGGCGGCGCTGGCCCGCGTGCAGGAGCAGCTGGCCCGCCCGTGGGCAGAACTCGTCGCCGACGGCCACGCCGTCGCCACCCGGCCGCGGGGACGGCGGGCCGTGCGCGTGCCCCTGGACCGGGCCGCCCTGCTGGCACTGGGCCGGGCCGGCGGCGCGGTCACCCGGCGGCTCGCGGCGTTCGTGGAGGGCCGGCTGCCGGACGACGGGCTGCCGGACGACGCGGTGCCGGACGGCGGGGTCCCCGGCCCGGCGTGAGCCGCCCCCTGTTTCGGGCGTGCCGCGACGGGCAGGGTGTCGGCATGGACGAGAAGGACATCATGAGCCGCATCCACGAGCTGGTCGAGGAGGAGCACAAGCTCCGCGAGGGCACCGAGCACACCGACGAGCAGCGCGCCCGCATGCAGGAGCTCGAGGCGCACCTGGACCAGGCCTGGGACCTGCTGCGTCAGCGGCGGGCCAAGCGGCAGTACGACGAGGACCCCGACGAGGCCGAGGTGCGCCCCGAGTCCACCGTGGAGAGCTATCTCCAGTAAGAGGACACCTCTGCCCCCCACGCCTCGCACGCTCGCCGCGGGCCCCTGCAGAGGCGCCGAGGGCAGACCGGAACAAGGCCCTCTTCAGGCGGAGCGGCGGGCGAGCCGGCGGTGCTCGGTGCCCAGCAGGGCGAGCTGCCAGAGCAGCCGGGACCGGGGGTCGGTGACCTTGCGGCCGGTCACCGACTCGATCCGCCGCAGCCGGTGCATCACCGTGTTGCGGTGGCAGTACAGCTCGTCGGCGGCCTTCGTGGGCGACCCGTCGGACGACAGGAACGCCGCGAGGGTGTCCAGCAGGACCTCCCGCTCGTCCGCCGGCAGCTCCAGCAGCCCGCCGAGGGACTGCCCGACCAGCCGTGAGCTGATCTCCGGCGAGTTGCTCAGCAGCGCCTCGGGCAGCCGCTCGTCGATCGTGACCACGCGGGCGCTGCCGGCCGGCAGGGTCCGGGCCGCGGTCTCGGCCAGCCGGTAGGCCGAGCCGGCCGCCGCAGCCCCCTCGACGACGGCCGAGACGCCGACCGGCCCGCCGGCCCTCGACCGCAGCCAGCTCAGCACCTCACCCCCGGGCAGGGTCCCCAGCGCCACGACGCCGACCTGGCTGCCGTTGCGCTGCCCCCACACGGAGCGGATGCCGCGCTTGAGCAGCGCCGCCGTCGGCGAGTCCAGGGACGCGGTGCCGTCCGGCTCGGGCAGCGCCACGACCACCACGAGCCGGCCGTCCAACGGCATGGACAGCAGCTCCGACGCCGTCCGCACGAACGCCGGGTCGCCACCCCGGCCCTCCAGCAGCCCGTCGAGGACCTGCTGGCGGGCGCCGTCGTCCACCCCCGCGATCCGCCGCTGCTCCTCGCGGTAGCCCTCGGCGACCGCGGCACACTCGGCGTCGTTCGTCCGCCACACCGAGCCGGCGACCTCGAGCAGCAGCGTGTCGTGCTCGCGGGTGCTGCGCCGCGAGACGTCGAGCAGCGCCTCCCAGATGACCTGGCCGCCCAGCCGGTAGGCGCGCAGCACCGCCTCCAACGGGATGCCGAGCGCGGCCCGCCGGCGCCCCACCTCGCGGGCGTCGCGCAGCGAGGTGCGCGCGTCGCCGGAGGCCGCGCCGATCAGCGCGTGCAGGCCGCGCTCGAGGTTGGCGCGGGTGCTGGCCCGCATCTCCTCCTCGTCGCGGCCGCGCAGGTCCCGGTAGACCGGCTCCGTGCGGTGCAGGACGTCGAGCATCCGGTCGGTCATGGGGTCGAGCTGATCGAGGAGCAGCGGGGCCAGCTCGGCCAGCCGGGCCGCCACCTCGGGCCGGAACGGCTGCACTCGACCACCTCCTCGGAACGCGCCGCACCCAGCACAACACGTACCGGCGATCACTGTGCGGTCAGCCCATTGTGACGACCGACACGACCCGGCAGGCTCAGCGGGACGTACTCGTGACCCAATCGTCGCCGTCCGGTCCTCCGGTCGGTCGACGACCCCTCCCCGACGAAGAGGAGCAGTGGGCCCCTTGGCGCAGCCGCCCCCGCACTCCGGCAGCCAGCCTTCTCAGGACAGAACGCCCACCGCACGGCTCGAGATGAGCGGGATCAGCGTGGCCTTCGGCGGCGTCTCCGCGCTCAGCGACGTCTCGCTCACCGTGGAGCCCGGCCAGGTGCACGGCCTCATCGGACCGAACGGCGCCGGCAAGACGACGCTGTTCAACGTCGCCTGCGGGCTGGTCCGCCCCTCGGCCGGCCGGATCACCTGGCGCGGCGACGAGCTCCGCCGGCTCAGGCCCAGCCAGCTGAGCACGCTGGGGATCTCCCGCACGCTGCAGGGGGTGGGGCTGTTCGCCGGCATGACGGTGCTGGAGAACGTGATGGTCGGCGCCCACCGGCACGCACGGGCGGGCTTCTTCTCCGCCCTGCTGGCGCTGCCCACCGCGGACAAGGACGACCGGCTGCTGCGCGAGCGCGCGCAGCGGGCGCTGGCGGAGCTGGGCGCGGAGAGCTACGCCGGCCGCTACCCGGGCAGCCTCCCCTACCCGGTGCAGAAGCGCGTCGCCCTGGCCCGCGCCCTCGTCGCCGACCCCGACCTGCTGCTCCTCGACGAGCCGGCGTCCGGCCTGGCCGAGGACGAGATGCACGAGCTCGGGGAGCTGATCCGCACGCTGTCCGCCCGGATGAGCGTGCTGCTGGTCGAGCACCACATGGACCTGGTCATGCGGGTCTGCGACCAGATCACCGTCCTCGACTCCGGTGAGCAGATCGCTGCGGGCACCCCGGCCGAGGTCCAGGCCGACCCCAAGGTGACCGAGGCCTACCTCGGGGACGAGGTCGTCGAGACCGACGCCGCCGAGCTCGCGCGCACCGAAGGAGGCCGCAATGCCTGAGGCACACGGCAGCACCGCGGCGTCCGCGGGCACCGCCACCGTCGCGGGGACGTCCCTGCTCGACGTCCAGGGCCTGACCTCCTCCTACGGCCCCGTCCGCGCGCTGGACGGCGTCACGCTCAGCGCGCAGGCCGGCCGGATCACCGCCGTCCTCGGCGCCAACGGGGCCGGCAAGACCACGCTGCTGCGCACCATCAGCGGCCTGGTGCGCCCGGACGCCGGGAAGGTGGTGCTCGACGGCGAGGACATCACCAAGGCCCCGGTCGAGGCCATGGTCGGCAAGGGCATGGCGCACGTCCCCGAGGGCCGGGGCGTCATCGCCGAGCTGACGGTGGACGAGAACCTGCGGGTCGGGTCGCTGTTCCGCGGCAAGGTGCCGCAGAGCGAGTTCGACCGCGTCTACGACCTGTTCCCCCGCATCGCCGAGCGCCGGGACAACCACGCGCACACGCTGTCCGGCGGTGAGCGGCAGATGCTGGTGATCGGCCGCGCGCTGCTGGCCCAGCCGCGGATCCTGCTGCTCGACGAGCCCTCCCTGGGCCTCGCTCCGCGGATCGTCGCGCAGATCTTCGGTCTCCTGCGGCAGCTGGTCGACGCCGAGGGCCTGTCGGTCCTGCTCGTCGAGCAGAACGCCCGCAGCGCCCTGTCGGTGGCCGACGTCGGCGTCGTCCTCAACCTCGGGAAGGTCGTCGTCACCGACGACGCCCGGACGTTGATGGCCGACGAGGGCCTCCGGCACGCCTACCTCGGCTTCTGACGCCGTGCCTGCCGCGCGGCCTGCCGTTCCCGTCCCGCCGTCCCGCCCGCTCCCGCACAGCCAGGAAGGCAGCTCGTCGTGCAGCAGTTTCTGAACGTCACCCTCACGGGGCTGACGCAGGGCATGATCTATGCGGCGTTCGCCCTCGCCCTGGTGCTGATCTGGCGGTCCACCCGGATCGTCAACTTCGCCCAGGGCTCGATGGCCGCCGCGACCGCCTTCATCGCCCTCGCGCTCATCCAGGCCGGCTGGTCCTACTGGGTGGCGCTGGTCGTCGCCCTCGCCTCCGGTTTCCTGCTCGGCGCCGTCATCGAGCGGGTCATCATCCGCCCGGTCGAGGGCGGGCCCGAGCTCAACGCGGTCATCGTCACCCTGGGGCTCTTCGTGGCCATCCAGGCCCTCATCGCGATCGTCTTCGGTTCGTCGTTCCAGTCCTTCCCGACGCCGTTCGGGGTCCGCGGCTTCACCGTCGGCGACACGACGATCCCGGTGACCCCCACCAGCCTGTACGTGATCGGCTCGGTGCTGATCACGATGGGCCTGCTCGTCGCGCTGTTCCGGTTCACCCGGGTCGGCCTGGCCATGCGCGCCTCGGCCTTCGGCCAGGAGGTGGCCCGGCTGCTCGGCGTCAAGGTGGGCCGGATGCTCACCCTCGGCTGGGGGCTGGCCGCCGTCGTGGGCTCGCTGTCCGGCCTGCTGATCGCCGGGGGCGGGTTCGTCTTCCCGGCCTACATGGACAGCCTGATCGTCTTCGGCTTCGTGGCCGCGGTGCTCGGGGGGCTGGACTCGCCGATCGGCGCCGTCGTCGGCGGGCTGATCCTCGGCCTGGCGCTCAACTACGTCAGCGGCTACGTCCCGCGGGGCAGCGCGCTGGTGAACATCACCGCGCTGGCGATCCTGATCGTGGTGCTGCTCGTGCGGCCCGGCGGTCTGTTCAGCAGCGCGACGGCACGAAGGGCATGACCATGAGCGAGCCGCAGAACACCAGCGCCAGCACTCCCGCCCCGGCCGGCACCGCGGCCGGCCCCTCGTCCGGCAAGGCCACCGAGGAGGCGCCCGCGCGGGCCACGGCCGCCGCGAACCCGCCCCCCGCCGCGGGCGGCGGACGCACCTTCCTGCCGCAGTCCACGCTGCTCCGCCACCTGCTGGTCCTCCTGGTCTGCGCGGTCGGCGCGATGATCCTGCTCGAGATCACCGACCCGTTCACCAACTCGCAGCTGGCCTCGCTGACCTACTACGCGATCGCCGCGGGTGGCCTCACGGTGCTCACCGGGCTCAACGGCCAGATCTCGCTCGGCCACGGCGCGCTCATGGCGGTCGGCGCGTACACGGTGGCGCTGTTCCTCTCGGCCGACGAGCCGATCGCCCTGCCGCTGATCCTGCTGGCCGGGGTGGTCACCGCGACCATCGTCGGTGCGCTGGTCGGCGTCGCCGCCGCGCGGCTGCACGGCCCGTACCTCGCCGGCGCCACCCTGGCCCTGGCCGTCGGCCTCCCCGGCATCGCGATCTACTTCCACGACATCTTCGGCGGCGAGCAGGGCATGCGGGTGCGCGCCCCCCGGCCGCCGGAGGTGTTCGACAGCTTCATCGGCTTCGTGTCGGGCAACTCCGCGACCGGCACCAAGTGGCTGGCCTACCTGGGCACCATCTGCCTGCTGATCACCTACTTCCTGCTGGCCAACCTGGTGCGCAGCCGGATCGGCCGGACCTGGCGCGCGGTGCGCGACCAGGAGGTCGCCGCCGAGCTGGCCGGCATCAACCTGGGCGCCTGGCGGGTGCTGGCGTTCGTGGTCAGCGCGGCCGCGGCCGGGCTCGCCGGCGGGGTCCTGGCGCTGGTCGTCCGGCTGGCCGCCCCCAGCGGCTTCACCATCGTGCTGTCCCTGTCGCTGCTGACGGCGATCGTCCTCGGTGGCCTGGGCAGCCTGCTCGGCGCGCTGCTGGGCTCGGCGCTGCTGGTGTTCCTGCCGCCGTTCGTCACCGACCTCGGCGCGGACTTCGGCCTGAACAACACCGAGGCTGCCCAGCTGGCGCCCTTCGTCTACGGCGTCGTCCTGGTCGTGGCGATGATCTTCGCCCCGGCCGGCTTCGTCGGCACCGTCCGCATGCGCTGGCTCACCTACCGGGCGAAGCAGCGCACAGCGGCGTCCCGCGCCGCGAGCGGGGGGTGAGGACGACCCGATCCGTTCCGCCCCGCTCCACGCACCTGCCGATAACCAGACTCCCGGGCATCGACGCCCGGGCCCGCACCAGAGGAGAACCGTTGTCCAGATCCTCCCGACGTCTCGTGTCCTTCGTGGCCGCAGCCACCGTCGTCTCCACCGTCGCCGCCTGTGGCGGCGGCGATGACGGCGGCGGCGGGGGCGGTGGTGGTGGCGGTGGCGAGAACGAGGCCTCCGACATCGGCATCACCGAGGACTCGATCAAGCTCGGCGCGCACTTCCCGCTGACCGGTGTGGCCGCCCCCGGCTACAGCGAGATCCCAACCGGGGCGCAGGCGTACTTCGACTGCCTGAACGAGGCGGGCGGCGTCAACGGCCGCGAGATCGAGTACATCTACCGCGACGACGCCTACAACCCGACCAACACCAGCCAGGTCGTCAACCAGCTGGTGCTGGAGGACGAGGTGTTCGCGATCGTCGGCGGCCTCGGCACGCCCACGCACAGCGCCGTCCTCGACTTCCTCAACAGCGAGGGCGTGCCCGACCTGTTCGTCTCCTCGGGCTCGCTGCTCTGGGGCGAGGACCCGGAGACCAACCCCTACACCTTCGGCTGGCAGACCGACTACGAGAGCGAGGGGAAGATCATCGGCGAGTACATCGCCAACGAGTTCCCGGACGCCAAGGTCGGTCTCTTCCTCCAGGACGACGACTTCGGCGAGGACGGCGAGGCCGGCATCCGCGAGTACATCGACGACCAGATCGTCGCCGCGGAGCGGTACACCCCGGGCAACACCAACGTCGGCCCGCAGATCGCCGCGCTGCAGGCCGCCGGGGCGGACTTCGTCGTCGGCTTCAACGTGCCCAGCTACACCGCACTGTCGCAGCTGACCGCGCTGCAGCTCGGCTACGACCCGCAGTGGTTCTACTCCAACGTGGGTTCCGACCCGACGCTGGTCGGCTCGCTGCTGGCCAACTTCTCGCAGGGTGCGGTGAGCGACGCCAGCCTGCTCGACGGCGCGCTGACCACCGGCTACCTGCCGACCGTCGACATGACGGACAACCCGTGGATCCAGGAGTTCCAGCGGATCTGGGACGAGTGCGGTGGCGAGGGCGAGCTGACCAACTACCGGGTCTACGGCATGTCGCAGGCCTTCACCACGGTGCAGGCCCTGCAGGCCGCCGGGCAGAACCCGACCCGCGAGGGCCTGATCGAGGCCATCGAGACCGCCGGTAGCGAGTGGGAGGGTCCGGTGTTCGCGCCGTACCGCTACTCCGAGGACAGCCACATGGGCACCAGCGGCATGACGATCGAGCGCATCGTCGGCAACGGCTCCGAGGAGGTCCAGCCGGTCCGGGTGACCGACCTCGGTGAGGGCATCGAGGAGTTCGACGGCGAGGCCTCCACCCCGCCGGAGAACGCGATCCCCGACGAGGAGTCGGTCGTCGATTAGAAGAGGACCCCGTCCTCCTCACCCCTCGCACGCTCGGGGTGAGCCTCTGGACGAGGCCTTGCGCCACTGCACCGGGCCGCCGGTCTCCTTCGGGAGGCCGGCGGCCCTGCCGCTGTCCGGGGGCGGAACCACTTCACCTCCGAAGTGTTCCCGCCGATCGGCCCGGGTAGGAGCGCCGCGCAGCCGGGCGGCGGAGGCCGCACGAGGGACACGGAGGGACGCCGTCATGGGGCATGCAGCCGACGCCGTGGAAGCCGACGTCGTGGAAGCCAACGTCGTGCGCGACACCCGGACCATCCGCCGGGCGGTGGTGACCGGAGGCGCCGGCTTCCTTGGCTCGCACCTCTGCGAGCACCTGCTCGACCGCGGCGTCGAGGTCGTCTGCCTGGACAACTTCCTGACCGGGTCCCCCGAGAACGTGCTGCACCTGATGGAGCACCCCGGCTTCCGGCTGGTCCGCTGCGACGTCACCGACTACGTGCACGTGCCGGGCCCGGTCGACCTGGTCCTGCACTTCGCGTCCCCGGCCAGCCCGATCGACTACCTGAAGATGCCGATCGAGACGTTGAAGGTCGGCAGCCTCGGCACCCTGCACACCCTCGGCCTGGCGCACGACAAGGGCGCGCGCTACGTGCTGGCCTCCACCTCGGAGGTCTACGGCGACCCGCTGGAGCACCCCCAGCGCGAGGAGTACTGGGGCAACGTCAACCCGATCGGCCCGCGCGGCGTCTACGACGAGGCCAAGCGATTCAGCGAGGCGATGACCACGGCGTACCGGACGTCGAAGGGCACCGACACCGGGATCGTGCGGATCTTCAACACCTACGGGCCGCGGATGCGCCCCGACGACGGGCGCGCCATCCCCGCCTTCGTCGGCCAGGCGCTGGACGGGCGGCCGCTGACCGTCGCCGGGGACGGCTCCCAGACCCGGTCGATCTGCTACGTGGACGACACCGTGCGCGGGATCCTGGCGCTGGCGTTCTCCCCGCACACCGGCCCGGTCAACATCGGCAACCCCGACGAGCTGTCCATGCTCCGGCTGGCGCGGTGGATCGCCGAGCTCACCGGCTCGCAGTCCCCGGTGGAGTTCATCGACCTGCCGGTGGACGACCCGAAGGTGCGCCGGCCGGACACCACGCGCGCCGAGGCCCTGTTGGGCTGGCGGCCGACCGTCCCGTCCGAGGAAGGGCTGCGGCGCACCGTCGATTGGTTCGCCGCCCAGCGGGACCGCACCGAACTTCGCGTTGGGTGAGCGAAAGACCACTCGGAGTTCGGCTCTGGGGCATCTAGGCTGTCGGTAGCGGGCTCGGGGGGAGCCGCGCGTCCTCCAGTCGACCACAGAGAGCGAGCATGGGCCGCCACGCCGATCCCACTGCCCCGCGCCGCAACGCGCCCCTCCCCCTCCTCATCGCCGCCGGTGTCGTCGTCCTCCTGGTCGCCGGCGGGCTGGTCTGGTGGCTGACGGGGTCCGAGACCTGCGAGGTGCGCGAGACCGTCGACGTCACCGTCGCCCCGGAGCTCGGGCCGCTCGCCGAGGACCTCCTCGCCGAACCGGTGGAGCTCGACGGCGGGCTCTGCGCGTCGGCGGAGGTCACGGCGCAGCAGCCGCTGCAGACCGTCGGTGACCTGGCCGCGCTCGAGGGCGAGGCGCTGCCCGACGTGTGGGTGCCCGACTCCTCGCTGTGGGCGGCCCGCGCCGGCTCGGCAGCCCTGGAGCCGGTGGGCTCGTTGGCCTCCTCCCCCGTGGTGCTGGCCACCAGCCGGGACGCGGTCGAAGCCCTGGGCTGGGCCGAGGAGGCGCCGGGCTGGGCGGCCGCGCTGGCCGGCGAGCAGGCCCTCGCGGTGCCGGACCTGGCGACCAGCGCCGAGGGGCTGGCCGCCCTGGCCGCCGTCCGGGGCGCCCTGGGTGGCGGCGAGGACGCCGACAACGCCGTCGTGCAGGCGGTCCTGGCCGCCCAGCGCGGGCCGGCCGTCTCGGCGGCCGACGGCCTGGCCTCCGGCCGGGACGGTGGCGCCGACGCACCGCTCGTGCCGGTGAGCGAGCAGGAGGTCTACGAGACCAACCAGGAGGCCGAGGGCTCCGCCCTGACCGCCGTCTACCCGGCCGAGGGCAGCCCGTGGCTGGACTACCCGGTCCTGCGGGTCGGCTCCCCGTCGGGGGACGCCGCCGCGGCGGTCGAGGCGATCGTGGAACGCCTGACGTCGGACGCCGCCCGCGCAGCCGCCCTGGACGCCGGCTTCCGCGACCCCGACGGGTCGGCCCCCGCCGATGCCGACGAGGCAGGCATCCAGCAGGAGGCCCCGGCCGAGGTCGAGCTGGACCCGGCCGCGGTGCAGGCCCTGCTCGCGCGGCTGTCCAGCCTCGCCTCGCCGTCGCGCATCCTGGCCGCCTTCGACGTCTCGACGTCGATGGAGGCCCCGGTGGGCGACGGCACCCGTGCCACCCTGGCCCGCGACGCCGCGAAGGCGACGCTCTCGCTGGTGCCCGGCGACTACGCCCTCGGCCTGTGGGCGTTCGCCTACCAGCTGGAGAACGGCCAGGACTGGACGTCGCTGGTCCCCACCCGGGAGCTGGACGCCGCCGTCGACGGCCGGTCGCAGCGCGAGATCCTCGACAGCCAGCTCGACACCATCCCCGACCGGCTGACCCCCGGCGGCACCGGCCTCTACGACACCACCCTGGCCGCGGTGCGGGCCGCGCGCTCGGACTACGACCCGACCGCGGTCAACAGCGTGCTGGTGCTCACCGACGGCACGAACGAGGACGACGAGGGTGGCATCAGCCTGGAGAACCTGCTGATCACGCTGGCGGCGGAGGCCAACCCCGAGCGGCCGGTCAAGGTCATCGGCGTGGCGCTCGGGCCGGACGCCGACCTGGCCGCCCTGGAGCAGATCGCGGAGGCGACCGGCGGCGAGGCCTACTCGGCCGTGGACCCCGCCGACCTGCAGACCGTGCTCTTCGACGCTCTCCGCCAGCGCGGCTGACGGAGGACCTCCGCCGACGCTTGTGCTCTGCCTGCACCACGTAAGCAGAGCACAAGCCTCCGCGGGACCACCTGCCCCGACGCTTGTGCTCTGCCTGCACCACGTAAGCACAGCACAAGCCTCCGCGGGACCACCTACCCCGACGCTTGTGCTCTGCCTGCACCACGTAAGCACAGCACAAGCCTCCGCGGGACCACCTACCCCGACGCTTGTGCTCTGCCTGCACCACGTAAGCACAGCACAAGCCTCCGCGCGACCACCTGCCCCGACGCTTGTGCTCTGCCTGCACCACGTAAGCACAGCACAAGCCTCCGCGGGACCACCTACCCCGACGCTTGTGCTCTGCCTGCACCACGTAGGCAGAGCACAAGCCTCCGCGGGGTCACCTGGTCGGCAGACCGTCGAGGGCCGCCAGCACCTCCTCGACGGTGACCTTCTCCAGCGCAGGATCGAGTTCGGTGCCCCAGGGGTCGCCGGTGCCGTCCCCGTGCCAGAGGGCGACGTGCAGGGGGCGGCCGTCCGTCCCGGGCCGGGCCGGCGGGCCCCACAGCGCGGGTGGGACGGGCCCGAACAGCACCACCGACGGACGGCGGTAGGCGGTGGCGAGGTGGGCGACGCCGGTGTCCCCGCAGACCACCACCCGGGCGGCGGCCACGACGGCGGCCAGCTCCACGGACGACGTCCGGCCGGCCAGCACGGCGTCCTCGTCCAGCCCGGCCAGCCGGGCGACCTCCGTGGCGAGCGGCACCTCCCCCGGCCCTCCGGTGACCCGCACGTCGTACCCCCGCGCAGCCAGGTGCCGGGCCACGGCGGCGAACCGCTCGGGGGGCCACCGCCGTCCCGGGTAGGCGGCCCCCGGGTGCACCACGGCGGCGCCCGCGACCGGCGGCGGGACGGCCGGGACGGCGAGGTCGAGGGCGTCGGGGTCGGCATCGACGTCCAGCCCCTCGGCGACCAGCCGGCACCAGCGGCGCACCTCGTGCTCGTCGGCGTACCAGGTCGGCCCCGGGTAGCCGGGGCTGGCAAAGGTGAGCAGCCGGGCCGGCTGCAGGTCCGCGACGACGACGTGCGACGCCGGCCCCTTGCCGTGCAGGTCGACGGCCAGCTCGGGTGGCGGACCGGTCCAGTCCAGCGGCTCCAGCTCGCGCGCGGGCAGCACCTCGTCGACGGCGTCGATCAGCTCGGCGAGGGGGCGCAGCGCCGTCGTCGTGGCCAGCACCAGGTGGTGGCCGGGCACGGCCGCCCGGATCGCGCGCAGGGCCGGGACGCCGGTCAGCAGGTCACCGAGCCCCAGCGGCCGCAGCACCAGCGCGACCGGGACGCCGTCCCCCGCGCCGGAACTGCCCCCTCGCAGCGGCCCGCCGCGAGCGTGCGGGTGGTGGGGGGTGAGGGGGTCCTCCCTCACGTCCGGGAGCGGGCGACCAGCGCCGTCGTCGAGTGCCCGTCCAGGTACGGCAGGACGACCGCCTGCCCACCCCACGTCCGCAGCACGGCGGCCTCCGGCAGGTCGGCGCCGGCGTAGTCGCCCCCCTTGGCCCAGACGTCGGGCCGCAGCCGGTCCAGCACCTCGGCGGGGGTGTCCTCGTCGAACACCACGACGGCGTCCACGAACTCCAGCGCCTCCAGCACGCGGGCGCGGTCGGCAGCGGTGACCAGCGGCCGGGTGGGTCCCTTCAGCCGGCGCACCGAGTCGTCGGAGTTGATGCAGACGACCAGGCAGTCGCCCAGCCCGCGGGCGGCCCGCAGGGTCGCGACGTGGCCGGGGTGCAGCAGGTCGAAGCAGCCGCCGGTGGCCACGACCGTGCCACCGGACGCCCGGACGCGGGCCAGCACCGCCTCCACGGACGTCTCCGCGGCCACGTCCGCCGGCGGGTGCGTCTCGGCGTCCCAGGACGACGCGCCCCCGGCCGCGACGAAGGCCGACGCCGCCGCCACCGCGGCGGCCACCGCCTCGCCGGTCACCGCGCCGTCGGCGAGGGCGAGCGCCGCAGCCGCCGCGAAGGAGTCACCGGCGCCGCACGGATCGCCGCCGCTCACCGGGACGGCCGGCACCACCATCGGCGCGCCCTCCCCGTAGGACAGCAGCGCCCCGCGGGCGCCCAGGGTGATCGCCACCGCGCCCACGCCCCACCGCCGGATCAGCCCCTCCGCCCGGGCGCCCACGGCGGCCAGCCCCGACCCGGTCACGTCCGCCACCACCCGGGCGGCCTCGGCACCGTTGGGGGTGACCAGCCGCGCGTTCTGCACCGGGTCGGCGCCGCGCGGGTGCGGGTCCCAGACCACCGGCCCGCGGGCCCCGGCCAGCGCGGTGCGGACGTCGGCCGCCGCCGTCGTCCCCCGGCCGTAGTCGGCGACGAGCACCGCGGCCGCGTCGCGGATCGCCGCGGCCGCCTCGGCGGGCAGCGCACCGAGGGTCGCGGCCGGCGAGCCGCTGTCGAGCCGGACGACGGAGTGGTCCCCCACCCGCACCCGCTGCTTGACCGCGGTCCCGCCGGAGGAGGGGATCGCCAGCAGCCGCACCCGCCCGGACAGCAGCGCGCGCAGCCGGGCCGCCCCCTCGTCGGAGTCGATCGGCGCGACGAGCACCACCTCGCGGGACGTGGCGGCCGCGGCGATCACCGCGGCCAGCGCGGCGCCGCCGGGTCGCTCGCGGGTCTCGACGTCCTCCACCACGGGCACCGGCGCGTCCGGGGTCAGCCGGGACGCCGTCCCCACCAGGTCGACGTCGAGCAGCGCGTCCCCGACGACGACGAGCGGCGCGCTGTTGCGCGCGTCGGCCGAGCTGGCGAGCTCGCTCACGACGCGCTCCCGAACTCCGGCGCCGCCCGGACCCGCGAGGGCTCGCTCAGCACGGCGGCGTCGAAGGCGGCGCAGACCAGGTGCAGCGCGACCAGGTGGCACTCCTGCACCGTCGCCGTCCACGGGGAGTCGATGCACACCGCGTCGTCGGCGGCGGCCGCCAGCGGGTTCGGCGCCGGGCCGGTGAGCGCGAGCACGGTGATCCCGCAGTCGCGGGCCCGCCGGGCGGCGGCCACGGCGTTCGGCGAGCGGCCCGACGTGGACAGCAGCACCAGCACGTCGCCGGCCCGGCCGTGCGCCTCGACCTGCCGGGCGAACAGCTCGTCGGCCGGGTAGTCGTTGGCGATCGCGGTCAGCGACGACGTCTCGGCGGTGAGGCAGATCGCCGAGAACGGCGGCCGGTCAGCGCGGTAGCGGCCCACCAGCTCCGCCGTCAGGTGCTGCGCCTGGGCGGCGCTGCCCCCGTTGCCGGCGGCCAGCAACCGCCCGCGGGTCTCCCCGCACAGCACCCCGGCCAGCTGCCGGCCCCAGCGGTCCAGGACGTCCAGCTGGTCGCCCAGCGAGCCGAGCGCGGCGCTCAGCGACGCCACGTGGGCGGCGCCGGTCAGGTGCGTGCACGTGTCCGGCGACTCGACGGCGACGTTCTCGAAGAAGGAGTGCGGGGTGGCGCTCATCGGGCGATCTCCACGGGACGGCGGCGGGCGAGCACCTGCCGGTAGACGGTGTCGGTGTCCGCGACGACGCGGCTCCAGCGGTAGCGGTCCCGGGCCCGGCGCACGCCGGCCGCGCCGAAGGCGGCCCGCCGCCGGTCGTCGGCGAGCAGCGCGGCGAGCGCCTGCCCGAGGGCGGCCGGGTCGCGCGGTGGCACCAGGACGCCGGTGACCCCGTCGACGACGCTGTCCTGCAGCCCGCCCACGGCGGTGGCCACGACCGGGCGGCCGCAGGCCATGGCCTCCAGCGGGGTGATCCCGAACGGCTCGTACCAGGGCACGGCGAGGACGACGTCGGCCGAGCGCACCCACGCCGGGACGTCGTCGCGCGCGACGGAGCCGGCGAACACCAGCCGGTCGGCAACCCCCTCCTCGGCGGCGATCGCGCGCAGCCGGCGGACCTCCGGGTCGCCGTCCACCGCATCGGCCGGCGGCCCGCCGACGACGACCAGCTCGGCGTCGGGCACCGCGCGGAGGGCGCGCACGGCGTCGTCCTGGCCCTTGCGCTCGACCAGCCGGCCGAGGACGAGCAGCCGCTTCCGCTGCCCGCGCGGGGCCACCGGGCCGTCCGGGGTGAACACCGCGGTGTCGACCCCGCACGGAACGATCGAGACCCGGTCCGTGGGCAGGCCGAGGCGGCGCAGCTCGAAGACCTCGTCGGTGCAGGTGGCCACCACGTGGCTCACTTCGCGGCACAGCCCCCGCTCGAGCTCGATCCGCTCCGCCGGGGAGGGATCGGCGGCCCCCTGGTGGCGGCGCTTGACCGAGCCGAGCGCGTGGAAGGTCTGCAGCACCGGCACCGGTGCGACCAGGCCGGCCGAGGCCTCGACCGACGCCAGGCCGCTCATCCAGAAGTGCGCGTGCACCACGTCCGGCCGCGCGGCCGCCCAGCGGTGCCGCAGCACCCGGGCGAACTCGGGCATGTGCGGCAGCAGGTCGTCCTTCGGCAGCGGCTCGGCCGGCCCGGCGGGGACGTGCACCACGTCGTAGCCGTCCTGCACGACCACCCGCTCGGGCAGCGTCGCGTCGTCCCGGCGGGTGTGCACGGTGACCTCGTGGCCGCGTGCGGCGAGCCCCGCGGCCAGGGCCGCCACGTGCACGTTCTGCCCGCCGGCGTCCACCCCGCCGATGGCCGCGAGCGGGCTGGCGTGCTCGCTGACCAGGTCGATCCTGAGCCGGTACGAGCCCGGCTGGTCGGCCCTCATCGGGTCACCTCCTCGAGCAGCGCGTCCCAGTCGCGCAGGAAGCGGTCCAGCCCGTACCGCTCCAGCGCGGCGGCGCGGGCCGCCTTGCCGGCCAGCCGGGCGGCGTCCTCGTCGTGCAGGAAGTGCCGGACCGCCTCGGCCAGGCGCTCCGGCCGGGTGGACAGCACCCCCGCCTCGGCCGGCACCGCCTCGACCGCCTCCGTGGTGGCCAGCCCGACGACCGGCATCCCGAGGTGCATGGCCTCCAGCAGCGAGAGGCCGAGCGAGGTCCAGCGCACCGGGTGCACGTACACCCGGCGGCGGGCCAGCTCGGCGTGCATGGCGGCCTGCGGCGGGTCGTCGTGCAGGGCGACCCGGCCGGGGTCCAGCCCGTAGGCCTCGTGCAGCCCGCTCAGCCCCATGCCGAACACGTCGAGCGGCGCGGCCTGCGCCAGCCCGGGGAGCAGGTCGGCCCCGACCGTGCGGCCGCGGCGGACGGGCTCGTTGACGACGACGGCGGCCCGCGCCAGCTCGCCGGTCCAGCGCTCCCCCGGGTCGACGATGCCGTGCTCGATCACCGTCGTCGGGGCGCGGCCGTTGTCGTAGAAGAGCCGGTTGAAGTGGGTCACGTGCGCGATCGGGATGTCGTCGCGGTCGGCGAGCGGGTGGCGGGTGTGCGGCACCGCGCCGTCGCCGGGCTCCAGACCCGGGGCGTTGTGCTCCAGGAAGACGGCCGGGAGGCCCCGCCCGGGCTCGCGCCCCAGCCACGCGCGGACCAGCTCCAGGTCGCGGGTGCGCTGGAGGACGACGACGTCCACCTGTTCCTCGCGCAGCTGCTCCGGCGTCACCTCGCGGGCCGAGGCAGGCCAGTCCCAGGTGCGGGCGCGGCCGAGCCCGTCCGCGTCCCGGCCGGGGGTCACCGGCAGCAGGTACTCGTGGTCGCCGTGGACGAAGGACGTCGTCCACGATCCGTGCACGTGCCAGATGAGGATCTTCACGTTCTCCCCTGGAAGATCGTCGCCGCCTCTCGCTCTGCGGCAGGGATTCGGTGAACGGCCGGCTGTTGGACCGTGGTCGTGAGCTTCTCGACCGCGGCGACGACGTCCTGCGCCGTCACCGAGGTCAGGCAGGGGTGGCCGGGCACGGGGCACTCGCGGGCCCGGGTGTCCCGGCAGGGCGCGCTCTGGTCGCCGAGCAGCACGGTGGGCACGCCGTAGGGCGCCCACCGGGCGGCGGGGACGACGGGGGCGAACAGCGAGACGACCGGCGTGCCGACGGCGGCGGCCAGGTGCGCGGGCCCGGTGTTGGCGACGACGACCGCCGCGGCGCCGTCGAGGATCGCCGCCATCTCGGCCAGCGTCGTCGCCCCGCCGAGGTCGACGCCCGCGGTCCCGGCGACGGCGGCGGTCAGCGCCGTCTCCCCCGGGCCGCCGGTCACCAGCACCCGGTGCCCGGCGTCGGCCAGGGCCTCGACGGCCTCGGCGCAGCGGTCGGCGGGCCAGGCGCGGGCCGGCACCGACACCCCCGGGTGCAGGACGACGTAGCCCGGCTCGTGCTCCGAGGCGGGCAGCGGGCGGCGCACCGCCAGCCGGCCGTCGTCGCCCGCGGGCAGCGGGAAGCCGGCGGCCCGGGCCAGGGACAGCGCCCGCTCCGGCTCGGGGACGTCGTCGTCCACCCGGTGCCGGACGTCGAGCAGCGAGCCGGGGTAGTCGACGCTGATCGCCGAGATCCGCGGCACCCCGGCGCTGCGCAGCACCAGCGCCAGCGGGAGCGGGGACTGGTGGAAGGAGGTCGAGAGGACCGCCTCGTCCGGCGCGAGCGCGCGGACCCGGGCGGTGAGCTCGGCGAGGTCGCCGGCGTCGACCGGGGGCGGGTCGCCGAGGATCCAGGGACAGCGCCAGGTCCAGACCTCGTCGACCCCCGGCAGCAGGGCGGCGGCGTCGGCACCGGCCGGGCCGGCGAGGAACACCACCCGGTCCGCGCCGGCGGCGACCGCGCGCACCATCGGGCCCTGCAGGAGGACGTCGCCGGCGTTGTCGAGGCGGGCGACCAGCACGGTGCGGGTCACCAGGCACCGTCCAGGACGTCGTCCACCGCGGCGGTCAGGCTGCCCGCGACGTGCGCGGCGGCGTCGACCTCGGCCTTCCGGGTCACCGGCGTCGGCACCAGGATCCCGGCCGCCCCGGCCGCGGCGGCGGCCTCGACGTCGGCGCCGATGTCCCCGATGACGACGCAGCGGGCCGGGTCGACGTCCAGCTCGGCGCAGGCCGCCTTGACCATGCCGGGGGCGGGCTTGCGGCAGTCGCAGCCGTCGTCCGGGCCGTGCGGGCAGACCCGGACCGTGTCGAACGGTCCGAGCAGCTCCTCGAGCCGGGCCATGCAGGCCTCCACCTGCTCGCCGGTGATCAGGCCCCGGGCCACGCCGGACTGGTTGCTCACCACGCCGACCCGCACGCCCCGCGCCCGCAGCCGGTCGAGCGCCTCCCTGGCCCCGTCCACCGGGCGCACCCAGTCGGGGTCGCCGTTGTAGGGGAAGTCGTGCACCAGCGTGCCGTCGCGGTCGAACAGCACCAGGTCGGGCAGGCCCCGCCAGCGGCGGACCCCTCCGTGCTGCACGACACCGCGCAGCCAGTGCCAGGTGGCCAGCGGGGGGATGAGCGCGCTCGTCGCCAGCATCGTCGTCACCTCGGCGCGGTCGCGCGGGCCGGGGGCGATGCGGGCCCAGGCGAACTCCGCCGTCCCGGCCAGCCACCCGGCGGCGGCCAGTGCCGCGGCCCGGGGCCGGCGGGCAGCGGCGAACCCGAGCGCGGCCAGGGCGGCCGCGGTGACGGCGGTGTGCCGGGGCCGGCGGCCGAGCGCGGCGTCGGCCCGGTCCCGCCAGTGCCGGCCGTGCAGCCGGCGCATCAGCACGTCGTCGGCGTTGCCGGCCTGCACGCGGACGCTGATCCAGCGGTCGGCCGGCCGCACCGGGTGGGTGATCCAGCGCTGCCCGCGGACCAGCCGCGCGCCGGTGTCCATGATCCGCAGCGCGAGGTCGGAGTCCTCGCGGAACGCGCGGGGGAACCGCTCGTCGAACCCGCCGACCGCGGCCAGCGCGGCCCGCCGGTAGGCCACGTCGGCGGTGATCCAGCTGCTCGTGGCCAGCCCCGCGGTCCCGCGCTCCCAGTCGGTGGGGCGCCGGTCCTCGGGCAGCGGCACCCGGACCCGGCCCTGGCTGCCGGCGACGTCGGCCGGCAGGTCGGCCAGATCCGCCTCGAGCCGCTGGTACCAGTCGGCGTCGGGCACCACGTCGTCGTCCAGGAAGGCGATCCACTCGGTGCGGGCGGTGCGCCAGCCCAGGTTGCGGGCCCGCGCCGGACCGCCCCCTCCGGTGCGCACCACGCGGACCGGCGGGAGGCCGGGGCGCTCGGGCCGCAGCGGCTCCCCGGTCGGCCGGTCGTCGACGAGGATCAGCTCGGCCGGCCGCGGCCCGGGGGCGGCGGCCAGGGCGTCGAGGAGCACGTCGAGCGAGGGCCGACCGATGGTCGGGACGACGACGCTGCTCCGCTGGAGGAACGGTGGCACGACCGGCCCGTTCCCGATCATGTTCCACGAGAAACACTACGGGCTTGAAGTGTCGGCCAACGGCCCCCAGCTCAGCGGCGGGTGCGCGCCGCCGACGACACCCGGGCGAGGGCGTCGGTGACCAGCGCGGCGTCGTCGCCCAGCATGGCCAGCAGGTGGGCGACCAGGTCGTCGTGCGTGCCGGCCGCCTGGTCGACCCGCTGCCGCCCGGCCGCGGTGAGCCGGGCGTGCAGCAGCCGGCGGTCACCGGCCGCGCGCTCGCGCAGGACCAGCCCCTCGGTGACCAGCCGGTTCACCGTGCTGGTGACGCCGGCGCGGGACAGCCCCAGCGCCTCGGCGAGCTCCCCCATGCTGGCGCGCTCCCCCGGGGACTCGGCCAGGCGGCGCAGCGCCTCGAACGCGGTGAGCGAGAGGCCGTGCTGGCGGTGCAGCGCGGAATCCACGCGATGGGTGATCCGGTCGTGCACCTGGACGATCCGCAGCCAGGTCTCGGCCGCCCGCGGGGAGGCGCCGGGGACGGCGCCGACGTCGCGCGGGATCCCGCGGGCGAGCGCGTCGTCCGGACGGTGCACGCACCCATCGTCGCCGACGGCGGGCTCAGGCGCTCCCGAACCCGGCGTGTCGCTGCAGGGCACGCCGCCCGCCGGCCACGTTGACCAGCCCGGAGACGCTGCCCACCAGGGCGATCGCGGCGGCCGTCAGCGGGAGGACGTCGGCCCAGCCCTCGGTGACGAGCACGCTGCGCGCCCCGGCCACCTGCAGCTCGACGTCGGCGACCGCGGCGGAGCGCACCCCCACCAGGTCCACGGTGGTGCGCCCGGCCGCCGCGCCGTCGGGGATGCGGATCTCGACCTGCACCGCGCCGTCGGCGCCGGCGGTGGCGGTGCCCAGGACGTTCCCGGCCACGCGCAGCCGGATGGTGACCCGCTCGCCGGGCAGGAAGCCGCCCGCCTCGACCGTCACCGTCCCGCCGGGGCTGACCCGCGCGGGGGGCCCGGCGTCGTCGTCCGGGACCGGGACGGCGGACGACGACGGGCGCGACGGCGAGGTGGACGACGGGCCGGTCGAGGGGCTCGTCGACGGGGCGCGGCCGCTGGTCGGCGTGGCGGTCGGCACCGCGGACGGCGAACCGGTCGCCGGCGGCACCGGCTCCGGCGTCGTCGGCCGGGCGACGGCGGCGCAGTCCTCGCGGGTGGGCCGGGTGAAGCTGTACTCGACCAGCTCGTCGACGTAGCCGGCGCCGTCGGCGGCGGTGAACTCGAGCCGGCCGTCGATGGTCTCGCCCCACTCGACGTCGCCGGTGCGCAGGGTCGCCGTGTCGCCGGGGCGCAGGTGCGCCTCGTCCTCGCCGGAAGGGGTGCGGGTGGTCGCGAGGCGGACCCGGTACGGAGCCGTCCCGGCCACGACCTCGACGACCAGCCCGCCGGGCTGGCAGCTCGGGCCGTGGGTCACGCGGACGTCGGGGCGGGACGCGTCGTCGATGGCGGCGGCCGGCGCGGCGGCGGCGAGAGCGGCGCCCAGGACGAGGAACACGAGACCCGTGAGCAGTCCGGCCGACGCGGCCGAGTGGTGGTGCGTACCCCTCGCGCGCTGTTCGGCGACGGGCCCGTGGGCGGTCCTGATACGTGCTCCCCCTGCGTGGTGCGAATTCACCCGAATGATGTCCGATGTGACACGTCGTTGTCAGCCCGTTACCGGCCAGTTGGGCGTGTCGGTGCGGCGTGTCGGCGATTACTGGCAGCTCTTGCCCGGAGGGCGCGCCGCCCTCGCCGTGGCGGGTGAGAGCGGGGTCACTAGCGTGCAGGCCGTGGATGAGGCAGGAGCCGGCCGTCGCCGGCAGAACGAGGTCTACCGGGCCGGGGTCTACGGCCACCTCCCCCGGGTGCCGGTCGCGGCGCGGAAGCTGCAGGCGGCGGCGAAGAAGGCGCTGAACGCGCGGGCCTACGCCTACGTCGCCGGTGGCGCCGGCGATGAGGTCACCCAGCGGGCCAACCGGGCGGCCTTCGACCGCTGGGCCGTGGTGCCGCGGTTGCTGCGGGACGTGAGCAGCCGGGACACCTCCGTCGAGATCTTCGGCCGCCGCCTCCCGGCGCCCCTGCTGCTCGGGCCGGTCGGTGCGCTGGAGCTGGTGCACGCCGACGCCGACCTCGCCGTGGCCCGGGCCGCGGCCGCCACCGGGGTGCCGATGGTCTTCTCCAACCAGGCGTCGGTGTCGATGGAGGAGTGCGCCGCGGCGATGGGCTCCGGCCCCGATGCTGCGCCGCGCTGGTTCCAGCTGTACTGGTCGACGTCCGACGAGCTGGTCGAGAGCCTGGTCGGCCGGGCCGAGCGGGCCGGCTGCGACGCCGTCGTCGTCACGCTGGACACGACGATGCTGGGCTGGCGGCCGCGCGACCTCGACCTCGGGCACCTGCCGTTCGCGCTGGGCAAGGGCATCGCGCAGTACACCTCCGACCCGGTGTTCCGCCGGCTGGTCGAGGAGAAGGTGGCGGCCGGCGGGCCGAAGCAGCCACAGCCCCGGCCCACGCCGGCCGCGGTGAAGGCCCTCGTCGGCATGGCGAAGGCCTGGCCCGGCTCGTTCCGCGACAACCTGCAGTCGCCGCTCCCCCGGGCCGCCGTCGAGACGTTCCTCGGCATCTACTCCCGGCCCTCCATCACCTGGGACGACCTGGCCTGGCTGCGGTCGAGGACGCGGCTGCCGATCCTGCTCAAGGGCGTGCTGCACCCCGACGACGCCCGCCGCGCCCTGGACGAGGGCGTCGACGGGCTGGTCGTCAGCACCCACGGCGGCCGGCAGGTCGACCGGTCGATCTCCGCGCTGGACGCGCTGCCCGAGGTGCTGGGGGCGGTCGCCGGGCGCGCGCCGGTGCTGCTGGACAGCGGGGTCCGCAGCGGCGCCGACGTCTTCACGGCCGTGGCCCTCGGGGCGACGGCGGTACTGCTCGGCCGGCCGTTCGCGTGGGGGCTGGCACTGGCCGGCGAGGAGGGCGTGCGGCAGGTGATCAGCGACGTCATCGGCGAGTTCGACCTGACGCTCGGACTGACCGGGCACACCGCGGTCGACCAGCTCTCCCCCGACGTCCTCCGCCGCGTCGGGTAGGGGCACCCTCCGACCCTCGCGGTCCCCGGCGGGTCCGGACACGCCGGGGCCGACACTCCGGGACCCTCTTGACGGATCCTTGTGACGCGGCTCACAGTGGGTCCCGGGCGGGAGAGCCGGCAATCGAGTGGCTGTCCACTGCTGGACAGACCGACCAACGCGGCCAGACCGTCAGGCCCGGCCTCCCGCCCCCACATCCCCCGCTGACGGCGTCGAGCCGGTCGAGCAGACGTTCAGCCGCGGCAGGACGCGGCCCAACGTCCCGCGGCGCGGCTCGACCTCACGCCGGCCCGGGTGCCGGCTCTCGGGTAGCGGGCCCGGGTGCGGGCACCGGTGCCGGTTCGGGCGCCGGTGCGGGCTCCGGCGCCGACTCGGGCGTGGACTCCGGGGTCGGTTCGGGCGTGGGCTCCGGGGTCGGTTCGGGCGTGGGCTCCGGGGTCGGTTCGGGCGTCGGCTCCGGCGTGGGCTCCGGGGTCGGTTCGGGCGTCGGCTCCGGGGGCGTGGGCTCCGGCGCGAGTTCGGGCGTCGGCTCGGGCGTCGGCTCGGGCGTCGGCTCGGGCGTCGGCTCGGGCGTCGGCTCGGGCGTCGGCTCGGGCTCGGGCTCGGGCTCGGGCTCGGGCGCCGGCTCGGGCGCCGGCGGCGGCGGCGGAGGAGGCGCCCAGTTCGCCCCGTTGCTGACGAGCACCCGGACGGCGGTGTCGGTGCGGATCGGCGTCCCGGCCCCCGGCTCGACACCGAGGACGATCCCCGGCCGGCGTCCGCTGTCGACCGGGACGACGGTCCCGGTCAGGCCGGCGCCGGCCAGCAGGCCGAGGCATCGGTCGTCGCCCGAGCCGGCGCAGCCCGCGGGCACGGTGCGCAGGCTCCCGGCGACGTACCGCGGGTCGGCCGGGGGGAACGGCACGGCCGGGCGGGCGCCGAGCACGGGGGCCAGCGCGTCGTGCCAGATCTGCGCGGCCTTGCCGCCACCGAAGCCGCCCACGTCCCGGTTGGCGACCGGGTCGTAGACCATCACGCTGGCCGCGATCTGCGGGGTGTAGCCGACGAAGGCGATGGAGAAGTTGTCCTGCGTCGTCCCGGTCTTGCCGGCGATCTGGTGGCCGGGGACGTAGGCGCGACGCCCGGTCTGGCCGGAGTGGCCCGGCTCGACGTCCTTGCGCAGCGCCTGGTTGAGCGTGTTCGCCAGACCCGGGTCGACGACCGCCGGGGTGCACGGGGCGGCGGCCTGGCCGAGCGGCGCGCCGTTCTCGTCGAGCAGCGGCTGGCCGTCCCGGTCGAGGATCCGCGCCACCGGGGTCGGCGTGCAGCGGGTGCCGCTGGCCGCCAGGGTGGCGTAGGCGTTGGCCAGCGCGAGCGGGCTGGTGGCCTCGGCCCCGAAGGTGAACGACCCGCGGTTCTCGGCCACGATCTGGTCCGCGATGGGGTCCAGCGAGGTCAGCCCGAGGCGCTGGGCCATGCGCACCGGCCCCTCGACGCTGCCCAGCTGGTCCTCCAGCGCCAGGAAGTAGGTGTTGGAGGACATGTAGAGCGCGCGCTCCATGTCCAGGGTCCGCGGGTACCGGCCGGCGTTCCCGACGTCGTAGGCGCCGTCGCCGTCGCGGTAGACCTCGGACTCGTAGGGGTCGGAGGTGGTGATGCGGTGCTGCAGTCCGAACCCGGCCTCCAGCGCCGCGGCGGCGGTGAACACCTTGTAGGTGGACCCGGCGCCCTGCCCCGCGGCCGTGTTGAGGTTGACCGTCGTCTGCGCGGGATCGGCCTCGTCGAGGCCGTAGACCCGGTTGACCGACATGGCCAGCACCCGGCCGGTCCCCGGCTCGACGGCGGTGTAGATGCCGGCCCGAGGGTCGCCCAGGGCCAGCGTGTTGAGCACCGCGGCGTCGCCGGCCCGCTGCATCGCGGGGTCCAACGTCGTCTCGATGGTCAGACCGGAACTCTCGAGCTGCCCCGTGGTCAGCCCGAGAGTGCCGGTCAGGTAACTGAGCAGGTAGTCGCAGAAGAACGCACCGATGACGGCCTCGACGCAGCCGTGCGGCGGCCCCTGCCCCGGCGTCAGCACCACGGGTGCGCTGCGGGCCTCGTCCGCGGCCGCCTGGTCGATCATGCCGAGGTCGAGCATCCGGCCGATCACGACGTCGCGGCGCTCGGTCGCCCGGTCGGGGGCGACGAAGGGGTCGTAGCTGGTCGGGCTCTGCACCAGGCCGGCGAGCGTGGCCGCCTGGGCGACGGTGAGCGCGTCCGGCGTCACGTCGAAGTAGGTCTCGGCGGCGGCGTGCACCCCGTAGGCACCGGCGCCGAAGTACACCCGGTTGAGGTAGCGGGTGAGGATCTCGTCCTTGCTGTACGCCTGCTCCAGGCCGAGGGCGATCTGCGCCTCGCGCAGCTTGCGGCCCACGGTCTGCTCGGTCGCCGCCTCGCGTTCGGCCGTCGCGTCCGCCGTCTGCAGCCGGATCTGCTTGACCAGCTGCTGGGTCAGCGTCGAGCCGCCCTCGACGACCTCGCCGGCCACCACGTTGCGCACCAGGGCGCGCCCGAGACCCTGGCCGTCGACACCCTCGTGCTCGTAGAAGCGGGCGTCCTCGATGGCGACCAGCGCGTCCTTCATCACCGGTGCGATCGCCTCGCTGGGCACGACGGTCCGGTTCCGGCGGTACAGCTCGGCGATCAGCGAGCCGTCGGCGGCCAGGATGCGGGTGTTGCCCGGCGGGGTGCGGTCGATCAGGTCGACCTCGACCGGGCTGAGCAGATCCGCCGCGTAGTCGGTCCCCTTGGCCACGCCGCCCAGGACGGGCATCGCGACGCCGGCCACCAGTGCCCCGGCGGCGACCACGGCCAGGCCGAGCCGCAGGACGGCACCGATCCGGCGGCGCCCCGGCGCCGGATCACGTTCGACCCCCGGCAGCAGCAGACCTTCAGCGGCAGGGGGTGGCACACGACTCCTTCGGCGGCACGACAGGGCTCGCCCGCCGGCCGGCGGGCTCCTCCTGCCGTTCCCCGCACGCTTCGGCGTCGTGCACGATCCGCCGAGCTGTCATGGAACAGCAAAGTCCGGAACCCGCGTCCACGCAGGGACCGTCACACGGTCGCAAAGGACCGGTGGGCCGGGGATCCCCTGACCCGGCACCGGGACGAACCCGGGCCGGATGGGGGCGTTCCCCGATGTCGCGTCCGGCCGCTGATCGGCAGGGTTCCCAACGGGACGGCGGCGGCCGCCCGGACAGCGATGTTCGGGCCGGCCCGACCCCCGATCCGCCAGCTGGCGGGATCGGCCGGGCGCCGCCGCCCCGCCAGTCTCGAGTGCGGCACCCGACCGCCCGATGCAGAGGACCCGACCATGACCAGACCCAGCAATCTCGCGGCCCGCACGGGGAGTGGGAGCGCGCGACACCGGAAGACGGCGGTGTTCGGCTGGCTGGCCTTCGTCGCGCTCGCCGTCCTCGCCGGTCAGCTCGTCCCGCAGGGGGAGCTGACCGGCTCGGAGCAGCTGCTCGGCGCACCGGCCCAGGCCCAGCGGATCCTCGACGAGAACGGGTGGGAGGAACCGGCGTCGGAGATGGTGCTCGTCCAGCGCACGGACGACGTCGGCGACGCCACCGCCACCGCCGCGCTCACCGACCTGGTCGCCGTCCTGGAGGACACCCCGGAGGTCGCGAACGTCGCCAGCCCGCTGGACGGCGCCCCGCTGGTCTCGGCGGACGGGCGCTCGGCGCTGGTGACCTTCGACATCCGCGGGTCCCCCGACACCGCCGGGGACAGGATCGGGCCGATCCAGGTCGCCGTGGCCACCGTCGCCGACCGGCACGACGACGTCCGGGTCGAGCAGTTCGGCGGCACCAGCGCGGAGGTGGCCCTCGACGCAGCCCTGGACGCGGACTTCCAGCGCGCCGAGTACCTGTCGATCCCGATCATCCTCGCGGTGCTGATGCTCACCTTCGGCGCGCTCGTCGCCGCCGTCCTGCCCCTGGTGTTCGCGCTGACCGCGTTCGTCGGGGCGCTGGGCCTGCTCAGCTTCGCCAGCCAGATCTGGCACGTCGACGGCACCACCCAGACCGTCATGCTGCTCATCGGCCTGGCCGTCGGCGTCGACTACTCGCTCTTCTACCTCAAGCGGGAGCGCGAGGAACGGGCTCGCGGCCGGTCGGCCGCCGACGCCCTCGACGTCGCCGCCGCCACGTCCGGCCGGTCGGTGCTGATCTCCGGCATCACCGTGATCGTCGCGATGGCCGGCATGTTCCTCACCGGGTTCTCCGTGTTCACCGGCGTCGCGGTCGGCACGATCCTCGTCGTCGCCACGTCCGTCGTCGGCTCGCTCACCGTGCTGCCCGCGCTGATGTCCTGGCTCGGCGACCGGATCGAGAAGGGGCGGGTCCCGTTCACCGGCCGCCGTCGTCGCGCACCGGGGCAGGGCCGGTTCTGGCCCGCCGTGCTCGGCGTCGTGCTGCGCCGCCCGCTGGTCGCGGCCGTCGTGTCCGGCGGGCTGCTGATCGGGCTCGCCGTCCCGGCGTTCGGGCTCACCCTGCGCAACGAGGGCATCGCCGACCTGCCCCAGGACCTGCCGGTGATCGCCACCTACGAGCGGATCGCCGAGGCCTTCCCCGGCGGCTCCGACCCGGCCGAGGTCGTCGTGGCGGCCGACGACGTCACCGCCCCGGACGTGCAGGACGCGATCGCGGACCTGCGCACCGAGGCCCTGGCCACCGGCGTGATGTTCGAGCCGATCACCGTCGAGACCAACGAGGGCGGCACCGTCGCCGTCGTCTCGGTGCCCCTGGCCGGGGACGGCGAGGAGCAGGCCTCCCGCGATGCGCTGGGCACGCTAGCCGAGGACGTCGTCCCCACGACGATCGGTGCGGTCGACGGCGTCACGGCCGTGACGGCGGGCAACACCGCGCTGTCCATCGCCTTCGAGGATCTCGTGGCCGAGCGGACGCCGTGGGTGTTCGGCTTCGTGCTGGTGCTCGCGTTCCTGCTGCTGCTGGTGTCGTTCCGCTCGGTGGTGGTGGCGCTCACGGCGCTCACCCTCAACCTGCTGTCGGTGGCGGCCGCCTACGGCGCCCTGGTGCTGGTCTTCCAGCACGGGTGGGGGGGCGACCTGATCGGGCTGGAGGCCACCGGCGCCATCGTGAACTGGATCCCGCTGTTCCTGTTCGTGATCCTGTTCGGGCTGTCGATGGACTACCACGTGTTCATCCTCAGCCGGATCCGCGAGGCCCGGGACCGGGGCGAGAGCACCTCGCAGGCGATCGCCTCCGGGATCACCCGCTCGGCCGGGACGGTGACGAGCGCCGCGATGATCATGGTGTTCGTCTTCCTGTGCTTCGTCGCGCTGTCCATGACGTCGATGAAGCAGATCGGCCTGGGGCTGGCGCTCGCGGTGCTGCTCGACGCCACCCTGGTCCGGGCGGTGCTGCTGCCGGCGGTCATGCGGCTGCTCGGCGAGGCGAACTGGTACCTGCCGCGCTGGTTGGGCTGGCTACCGACCATGGCGCACGACGTCGAACCCGCCGCTGCGCCCTCGATCCCGGTCCAGGCGACCGGGCCCCGGACCCCGGGCGGGGTGCCGGAGATGGTCGCGACCGAGTGACCGCACCGGCGTCCCGGATCTGCCTCGGGGGCTCAGGCCCCGGGGTGGGCGGCCTCTGCCGCGGGCCGGACGTCGAGGGACTGCAACTCCGCCGACAGCGCGTCCGCAAGCGCCCCGACGTAGGGCTCGTGCAGCACGCTGACGTGGTCGCCCGGGACGTGCACCACGTCCCAGGAGCCGGTGAGATGCCCCTCCCACCGGGCCCGCGGTGCGGCGTGCCCGTCGTCCTGGGCCACGACGACGAGCGTGCGCCCCGCCCACGGCCGCCCCCGGTGCCGGTGGCCGACGAAGACCCCGTGCACGTGGAACCGGGAGTAGTCGCTGCGGCCGCTCGGCAGCACACCGACCAGCAGCACCGCGAGCAGGCGCTTCAGCTTCCGCACGACGCTCCCGTCGAAGGCCGATGGCGACATCGCCGGGTCGGGCGGATAGGAGTCCAGCACGGCGACCAGCTCCACCTCCTCGCCGGCGGCGGTGAGGGAGTGCGCCATGTCGAGGGCGATCAGGGCACCCAGTGAGTGCCCGGCGAGCCGGTAGGGGCCGTGCGGCTGGACCGCGCGCAGCGTCTCCAGGTGGCGGGCCGCCATCGCCTCGACCGTCCAGTCCACCGGGCCGCGGGTCTCGAGGCCACTGGCCTGGACGGCGTACACGGGCTGGTCCGGGCCGAGCCGGAGGGCCAGCGGCCGGAAACCCACCGCGACCGCGCCCGCGCCACCGACGCAGAACAGCGGCGTGCGGCTACCAGCGCCCCGCAGCCGGACGAGGGTGGGGTGGGCGGGTCGCCGCTGGCGGCGGACGGCCTCGGCGAAGGCCTGCGGCGTCGACGCCTCCGCGAGCAGCTTCGTCGTGGCAACCTCCGTCGGGACATCCAGCTCCTGGACGACGGCGGCGAGGAGCTCCTCGGCCGCCAGCGAGTCACCGCCGAGCTCGAAGAAGTCGCCGTCGACCCCCACCGAGTCCAGCCCCAGGACCCGCGCGAACATCGCGGCCACGACGCGCTCCCAGTCCGACCGGGGCGGCTGGTCACCTCGGGAGGGCGGCGGCGCCGCGGGCAGGGCGGCGCGGTCGAGCTTGCCCCGCTCGGTGCGCGGCAGCGCGGTGAGGAAGACGACCTGCTCGGGCACCATGAAGACCGGGAGCTGCTCACGGACCACGCGGCGCACCGACGCGGCCTCGATGCGGGCGTCGGCCGGGACGACGTAGGAGATCAGCCGCACGCGGCCGGTCCCCTCCGACGTGACACCCACCGTCACCGCCTCCCGGATCTCCGGCTGGGCGAACAGGACGGCGTCGATCTCCCCCGGCTCGACCAGGTGGCCACGCACCTTGACGCTGTGGTCGGTCCTTCCCAGCAGGGTGATCTGGCCGGCGTCGTCGATGGTCGCGGAGTCGTTGGTGAGGAACGTCCTGCGACCGTCCTCGAGGTCGGTGAAGACCGCGGACGTGGCCTCCGGGTTGCCCAGGTACCCCTGCGTCAGCCAGCGCGAGGTCACGACCAGCCGCCCCGTGCCGACCTCGTGGTCCGTCCCGTGCTCGTCCCGGACCCGCACCTGCATCCCGCTCACGGGCCGGCCGACGGGCGTCGGGCCCACCGGGAGCGGGTCGCCGGCCCGCAGGATGTACTCGGAGATCAACCCTGTCTCGGTGGAGCCGTACCGGTTCCAGATCTCGACCGAAGGCCCCAGCAGGCCACGGATGGCGGCCAGCTCGGCGGCGTGCACGGTCTCCCCGGCCACGGTGACGCGGGTCAGCCCGTCGAGGGTCGCGCCCGGCGGCTGCGAGGCGACCAGCCCGCGCAGAATGCCCGGGCTGGCCACGAGGATGGTGGCGCCGACCTGCCGCAACCACTGCGGCAGCTCCCCGACCGGCCGGGCGCGCGGGTCGAAGAGCTGCTGTGTCGCCCCGGCGGCCAGCCCGGTGAGCGTCAGCCCGATCCCCGCGGCGAACGCCATGGGCAGCAGGTTGGCGACGACGTCCCCCGGCCCGTAGCAGCCTGTGGCCACAGCGTTGGTGTAGGCGTCGTGCAGCACGGCGCGGGCGCCGTTGGCCACACCCTTCGGCCGGCCGGTGGAACCGGAGGTGAAGACGACGACCAGCGGCCGATGGGGGTCCGTCCGCACCGCGCGGAGCACGCCGGCGGCGTCGACCGGGTCACCGCCCGTTGCACCCCGTCTCCCCGTGAGCACGGTGTTGCAGAGCTCCTCCGCCACGGTGCGGTGCTCCGGGTCGGTGAGGCAGATCGTCGTCCCGGCGGCCTCGACGTAGTGGCGCAGCCGGGGGGCGGGTGTCGTCGAGTCCAGGACGACGAGCGGAGCTCCCGAGCCGACGACGGCCACCGCGGCCACCACCGCATCGACCCCGTGGCTGAGGAGCACCGCGACGGGACGGCGGTTGGGGTTCCGCTCCGTGAGCTCCGCTGTGATGGCCGCCGCCTCGACGAGGAGCTCTCCGAAGGTGAGCTGCCGACCGTCATCCCCCAGGGCGATCGCCTCGGGCTGTGCGGCCGCCACGGTGATCAGCCGGTCCACAAGGTCGGCGACGGCCGGATCCTCCTCGAGCGGAAGCAGCGTCGGCATGGCAGCAACCCCACAATCCCGGAAGATCGGTCCTCTTCCGCAGTCCCGGGGCGAGGGTAGGCGCAGCCGACGATCCGGCGGAACCTTTCCCGCTCGGGCACCCGGTGGGGTGACACCCCACGTCAGGCGCGTGAACGTGCCGTGGAACCCCCCGCTCCGTCGTCGGACCGCGCCGGCCGCGAGCACGACGAGACCGCGATCGTGCCGCCAGGCACCGCTGCGGGGAGCGCCGCCGGCCCTTTCCGGCGATCGAGCGCGCCCCTACTGTGCGGCGATGCCCTCCCTCGGCCGCCACGTCGTCCGCGCCGTCCGGGCCGTCACCCGGGACCTGGTCCGGCCGCCCCGCTACGCGCCAGGGCACTTCTTCAGCTCGGTCACGTCGCCGGCGGATCGCGAGCGGGCCATCGCGACCAGGCAGGCGCCGACGTCCGCGGTGGACCTGCGGGAGGCCGAGCAGATGCGGCTCGCGCAGGAGCTGGACCTGAGCCGGCCGAGTACGGGCCGGTGGACCCCGGACAACTCCATGTTCGGAGCGGCCGACGCGTCGATGCTACGCGGAATGCTGCTGCACCACCGGCCGGAGCGACTGGTCGAGATCGGGTCGGGCTACTCGACGGCGCTGGCGCTCGATGTGGCCGAGCAGGACCTGCCGGATCTCCGGATCACCTGCGTCGAGCCCTACGCCGACCGGCTGCGCTCCCGGCTCCGGCCGGGGGACACCGACCGGCTGACGTTGCTGGAGCAGCCGCTGCAGGACGTCGACATGGCGTCCCTGGTCGCGCAGCTCCGTCCGGGCGACGTCTTCTTCATCGACTCGACGCACGTCGTCAAGGCCGGGTCGGACGTGCTCTGGCTGCTCCTGCGCATCCTCCCCGCCCTGCCGGACGGCGTGATCGTGCACATCCACGACGTCCTGTGGCCGTTCGAGTATCCCGACGAGTGGCTGCGCGAAGGCCGGGACTGGACGGAGGTGTACTTCGTGCACGCCTTCCTCGCCTACAACTCCCGCTTCCGGATCGTGCTCTTCGGGGACTGGCTGGCGACCGAGCACCCGGACCTGGTGGCTCCGGAGAACCAGGGAGTGCGCGGCGGATCGCTGTGGCTGGAGAAGGTGCCCGGGTGAGCGGCGCGGCCGCAGTCGGACGGCCCCGGCGTCTCGGAGACGACTCTGCTGCCTCGGAGACGACTCTGCCGCGCCTCCCCCGTCGGGGCGGCGCGGCAGAGCGGTGTCTCAACCAGACGTGCACCCGAAGGGATTCGAACCCCTAACCTTCTGATCCGTAGTCAGATGCTCTATCCGTTGAGCTACGGGTGCAGCAGCCGGAAATCGGCGCTGGCACCAGTGTAGCGGGCACGGATCGGGTCCTGGACGGGGGTCCGCCATGGCTGCCGGCGTCAGCCCTCCGGTTCGGCGTCGAGGTCGAGCGACTCGACCTGCGCGTCGAGCACCGCCACGTTGCGCTGGTAGTCGAAGGCGGGCAGGCCCACCGTGTCGGCGACCAGGGTGCGCGGGCCGCTCTCGCCGTCCTCCAGCGGGATGGCGTAGCTGGTGATCGGCGTCCCGGCCGGGTACAGGCCGTCCTGCGTCTCGCGCTCGATGCGGACGGCGTCCCGCCCGTCCACGGTCAGCTGCTCGCGCGACATCTCACCGGGGCGCTCCTGGGTGACCCGGTCGAAGGCGACCGGTTCGATCGAGAAGGCGGTCGCGGCTATCCGGGCACCGGTGGCCTCCGGCACGTTGAAGTTGGCCGGCGCGAACCGGCTGCACGACGGCACGGTCTCGCCGGAGTTGACCGCCCAGTCCGACGGGTAGCCGACGCTGAAGCCGGCCGGGCTGGTGCAGGTCTCGCTCAGGACGACGTCCTCGGGGCGCTCGGTCTGCACGTCGACGACGATCCGCTGCGGATCCTCGAACCGCTCGACCGCGAACGGCAGCTGCCCGGTCAGCCCGGCGTAGAAGGCGTACCGGCCCTCGAAGAGGCCGTCGACGATCAGCTCCTCGATGACCTGGCCGTCGCGGATGGCCAGCCGCTCCTGCTGGTCCCAGGGCTGCACGCCCTCAGGGGCGTCGCCGGGCAGCGCGACGTTGGTCAGCGTGATCTCGAGCGTGGCGTCACCGGCCACGTCGATCGGCTCGCCGGAGCCCTGGGCCGTCGGGTCCTGCACGTAGCCGGCCTGCCAGCCGGCTTCGCCCTCGCCGGCGACCTCGAAGACGATGCGGTCGAAGCCGTCGTGCGCCCCGAGCCGGACGTCGGTGACGAGGACGGGCTCGCCCGAGCCGTCCGCGGACACGTCATCGGTAGCTCCCGGCCCCACGGGCTCGATGCCCTCGCCGGAGCCGCCGTCCCCGCCGTCGGCCTGGTGCCGGACGTCGACGACGAGCCGCGGTGGGTCCTGCAGCGTCACCACGCCGTACGGCAGCTGCTCCTCGAGCCCGACCGTCCAGGTCAGCACGCCCTCGAAGTCCCCGGTGCGCACCGCCTCGGTGATGACCTCGCCGTAGGGCGGATCGATGCGCGCCGGGCCGTCGTACGTCGGCCGGGGCTGGTCGCCGGAGAGGTCGACCCCGCTCGCCGGCTGCGCGGTGATCTGCAGGTACGCCTCGCCGGGGATCTCGACGGTCCGGCCGGATCCGTCGGCGGTGATCGGCGGCTCGACGTACTGCACCCGGTACCCGGGCACCTGGTCGGCGAACTCCAGGACCACCCGGTCGAAGGTCTCCTGGCCGGCCACGCGGACGTCGGTGAGCAGTGCCGGCTCACCGGTGCCCGGGTAGCCGTCGGACTCGACGGGATCGGTCGTCGGCTCGCCGAGCGGGGAGAGCGCGTCCGGCGCTGACAGGCTCCGCCCGCCGGCTGCCGTGTCCGTCATCGTGGTGGTGGTGCCCGCAGAGCGGGTGTCGGTCTGCGCCCCGGTTCCGTCGATCCCTCCGGCGCATGCGGTGAGCGTCATGACGGCGCCGCACGCGACGAGGAAGCGCATCGGCCGGAGGCCGTTCCTGGTCGTCGGTGTCGCATCCATGGGGATGCGGTGCCAGGGACCCGCGGGAGCCAAACGACGCCGGGCCCGGCTCAACACGATCGTCACGTGCCGCACGCCGCCGCCCGGAGAGCCAGGCGGTCACCGGCCAGGGCATCGGAGGAACCGGCCGCGGCCGGACGGCGCGCACCGACGCGCGCCGGGAGAAAGGCGCGGAGGCTCCGGGATTTGAACCCGGGATGGGGATTAACCCAAACCGCATTAGCAGTGCGGCGCCATAGACCGGACTAGGCGAAGCCTCCCAAGGGTCCGAGTCGCCTCGAAACCACCGAGGAGTGACAGTACCAGCGGCCGGACGGCGGTTCGCGAGGGGCCGACGGCCTGCGCCGACCACCGGTCCCCGCACGGTCGGCCCTTGCCCACCGGGGTGGGCAAGGGCCGACCGCCCCTGACGACACCTGCCAGCGCCGCCCTGCGTCAGGCCGCGACGGGCTGCCGGGCGGCCGCCGCCAGCGACGCACGACGGCCGGGCAGCAGCGTCACCAGGACGGCGACCGCCGCCCCCGCGCAGGCCAGCATCAGCGACCCGGGCACCCCGGCCGGCCTCTCGATGAGCGCGCCGCCCAGGGCCGCGCCGATCGCGGAGGCGCCGACCGTGATCGTCGACAGCCAGGTGAAGGCCTCGGTCGTGGCGTGCACCGGCGCCATGGAGCCGACCAGCGTGTTCTGCACGGTGAGCGTCGGCGCGATCGCCGTCCCGCCCAGGAACAGCAGCACGCCCAGCGCCCAGGGGCTGGAGATCCAGGCCAGCGGTGCCAGGCCGATCGTGACGCCGAGCAGCAGCAGGCGGTACTGCCGCGGAAGCGAGGCGCTCAGCACGCGCGCGCCGAACCACAACCCGCCGATCACCGAGCCCAGCGACCACACCGCCAGGAGCAGGCCCGAGAGCCCGGGCGAGCCGGTGGAGTCGGCGAACGCCGGGATGGCCACCTCGAGCGCGCCGAAGCCCAGCATCAGCGCGGCGCCGCTGAGCAGCAGCCGCGGCATCCCCGGGGTGAGCACCGTGGAGAACAGGCCCGCACGGGCGCCGACGACCGGCTCGTAGGCGCGGGTCGCCGCCGACATGGCGATGCCGAGGGCGCCGACGACGCCGAGCACCCCGGCGAGGGCCACGGCAGCGGCCGGCGACACGAACACGGCCAGCGCCGCCACCAGCGACGGGCCGGCGACGAAGACCAGCTCGGTGACGGTCGCGTCCAGCGCGTACGCCGTCGGGCGCACCCGGACGTCGACCCGCGACCACAGCGCCCGCACCGTGCCCGAGACCAGCGGCGTCGCCGTGCCGGCCAGTCCGGAGGCGGCGATCACGGCGGCGTCGGGCGCGCCGCCGAGGGCGACCGCGACCAGCAGCGCCAGCAGCAGCGGGTAGGCGACCGCCTGCGCGAAGAGGATGGGGCGCGGCCCGCGACGGTCGGCCAGGCGCCCGAGGACCGGGGCCATGACGGCCGACGCGACCCCCAAGGTGGCGGCCGCGAGCCCGGCGATGGCGTAGGAACCGGTCTGCTGCTGCACCATCAGCAGCAGCGCGAGCGGCACCATGGCGGACGGCAGGCGTCCGGCGAAGCCGGCAAGGAGCAGGACCGGGGCGGAGGGAAGCCGCCACACGGACAGGTACGCACGCACGACAGGACTCGTTTCAGACCGCAGGGAAGGGAATCCGTAGGTGGTCTAACGCAGTTGACCACCTACAGAGGCCTGACGCTATCACCCAGGAGTAGGGAGTCACATGGATTACGACACCTACGGGTCGACGGCGGTCGAGCTGGCCATCGAACTGGCCAACACCGACCGCACCGACCCGGAGTGGGCGCGCACCTTCCTGGCCTCCCACGACGACTGGTTCACCCCCGGGACGCCGCTGGAGCTCTCGCCCGGTGAGACGCACAAGGCCGGGGCCACCGCCGAGCTGGTCCGCGCCGTCGCGCTGGCGCAGACGCAGGACGACGTCCTCAATCGGCTCAACGAGCTGCTGACGCTGGCCCGGCCGCGCCCCTACGCCACCGACCACGACGGCGAGCTGCACCTGCACTACGCCCGCCCCGACGCCCCGGTGCTCGAGCAGCTGACGACCACGGTCGCGATGGGGCTGTCGCAGGTCGTCGCCCAGCAGGGGTGGCAAAGGCTCGGCGTCTGCTCGGCCGAGGGCTGCGACGACGTCTACGTGGACACCTCGCGCAACGCCAGCCGCCGGTACTGCTCCAACACCTGCGCGAGCCGCTCGACCGTCGCCGCCTACCGCGCCCGCCAGAAGGCCTGACCGCCCCCACGCGCCACGGGCTAGCGTCCGGGGGGGTGGGCGCCTCCTCCTGGCAGTTCGACCGACGGCTGCACGCGTTCGTCGGTCGCCTCCCCCTCACGCCGGCCGACCGCTGGCTGCGCCGGCTCTCCACGGCCGCCGATCACGGCCGGCTGTGGGCGGCTCTCGCCCTGCTCCTGAGTGCCCGACCGGGGCCGCTGCGGCGCGGGGCGGTCCGCGGCCTGGGCTCGATGGCCCTCTCCAGCCTGCTGGTCAACCTCGCGCTCAAGCGCCTGTTCGGCCGGGTCCGCCCGGACCTGGAGAACCTGCAGGCCGAGCGCCGGCTGCGCCGCGAGCCCGGCAGCCTGTCCTTCCCCAGCGGCCACTCCTCCTCGGCCGCCGCCTTCGTCACCGCGCTCGCCGTGGAGTGCCCGCCCGCCGGCGCCGCGCTGGCTCCCCCGTCGGCAGCGTCGTCGCGGTCGCCGGCCGGCACTGGTGGCCCACGGCACCGGCCGGCCGGCCGAGGACCGTCGGAGCGGGGACCGACGGACGCCGCACCGGGGCGCAGGAGGACGACCGCGACCACTGCCGCACCGGCCTCGCATCCCGTTCGCCTAGCGTGGTGCCGTGACGCGATGGTTGTTCGCCGGAGTCGTGGGCGTCGTGCTCACCGGCTTCACGTTCCTGCTCATCACCGGCAACTACACCAACGACGGGCCGGTGCTGGTCAAGCTGACCGGCGCTCACGGACTGCACGCCGGCGACCTGTTCGTGATCGGCGGGTGGCTCTGCGCCATGGCGGCGCTCGCGGCGCTCACCGCAGGCCCCCGGACGGCGGACGCGCCTGACGTCGGCCAACGGTGACGGAACGTAGCCGCACGAACCGATGGTGACGCCAGGGCGGAGTGGCTAGCTTCCGACGTCCCAGCAACCGCCCGATGGGGATGGCGCCATGACGCTGAGAGCCGCCACGAGCACGACCGTCCGCCTGGCCCGCAGGACGAGAGGCACCGACTCGCTCCACACCGTGGCCGCCGCCGCCTCGCGCATCCAGCACTGGGCGGCGACGGCGGAAGGGCGCCGCCGCACCGCGGAGGTGCTGCGGTCGATGGACCACCGGGTGTGGCGCGTGACCCAGCACGTCCGGCTGCCCGACGGCACCCACGCCGACCACCTCGCCGTCGGCCCGACCGGCTGCTACCTGCTGGCCAGCAGGGCGTGGCCGGGAGTGGTGACCGTCGACCACAAGGGCGCAACGATCACCCCGGACGGCCACCCCGGTGCCGCCTGGACCGCACGGGGTCAGCACCGCTCGTTCGCCCCCGCCGCGGCCGCCCTCGGCCGCTCCGTCGCCGCGCGGGGCGGCGGCATGCTGCCGCCGCCCCGCGCGGTCGTCGTGGTGTGGGCCAGGTTTCCGGACCGCCTCGCGCTCAGCGGCGGGATATCCTACGTGGCCGGGGAACTCCTCGCCGGGTGGCTGTCCGGCCGGACGGCTCCTCCCGACCAGCGGGTCCCCCGCCGGCTGCTGGACGCCGATCCGCTCCCGGCTCCCGCCTCCGCCTGACGTCACGTCCGCGGGAGGCGCCCGGCCGCGGCGTGCCGCCGGGTGCCCTGGTGCCGCTCGCTACGGTCGGCCGCAGGGATTGACCGCGCGATCTTGTGGGCAGTGCAGGCCTCGACGCACCCGTCGTACCGAGGAAATGAGGACATCATGCTGGTTCGCCGGATCGCCCGGCCCTTGCTCGCCGCCCCCTTCATCTACGGCGGCATCAGCACCCTGCGCAAGCCGCAGGACCGCGTGCCGGGTGCCCGTCCCATCGTCGAGAAGGTCGCCGAGACCGCCGACAAGCAGTTGCCCGTCGAGCTGCCCCGGGACGTGGAGCAGTACGTCAAGGCCAACGCCGCCCTCCAGGTCGGGGCGGGCGCGCTGTTCGCGCTCGGCCGGCTCCCGCGGCTGACGTCGCTGGCGCTCGCCGGGTCCACCGTGCCGACCACGCTGGCCGGTCACCGGTTCTGGGAGGAGGACGACCCGAAGGTCTCCTTCGAGAAGATCGCGCACTTCGTGAAGAACCTGGGGCTGATCGGCGGCCTGCTGCTGGCCACCGTCGACACCGAGGGCCGGCCGTCGGTGGGCTACCGGGCCCGCCGCGCGGCGAAGCGGGCGGCGGACAGCACGGAGAAGAGCTACGCGCAGGCGCAGAAGCGCGCTACCAAGGCGCAGAAGAGGGCCCAGAAGCGCGTGAAGAAGGCCAAGCGCTGAGCACACCGCTCGCTCCCGCGGCCGCGCTCCGGAGGATCGCCTTCCTCCTGGAGCGCGCCCGCGAGCCCAGCTACCGGGTGCAGGCCTTCCGCACGGCCGCCGCCGTGGTGGACGGGCTCGGCGACGACCAACTCGATCTCAAGATCCGCACGAACACCCTCAAGGACCTCAAGGGTGTCGGGCCGAAGACGGCCGCCGTCGTCGTCCAGGCGCACAAGGGCGAGGTGCCCGACTACCTGGCGACGCTCGAGGAGGCCTACGCCGAGCTGGTCCCGATGGCCGACGACGTCGCCGCGTTCCGGGCCGCCCTGCGCGGCGACCTGCACCTGCACTCCGACTGGTCCGACGGCGGCAGCCCGATCCGCGAGATGGCCGAGGCCGCGATCGCGCTCGGCCACGAGTACATGGCGCTCACCGACCACTCCCCCCGGCTCACCGTCGTCAACGGGCTGACCGCCGAGCGGCTGGAGCGGCAGCTCGACGTGGTGGCCGGGCTGAACGAGGAGCTCGCACCGTTCCGGATCCTGACCGGCATCGAGTGCGACATCACCGTCGACGGCAGCCTCGACCAGTCCGACGAGCTGCTCGGGCGCCTCGACGTGGTCGTCGCCAGCGTGCACTCCGAGCTGCGCGCGCCCGGCGGCCAGATGACCGCGCGGATGCTCACCGCCGTCGCCAACCCACACACCGACGTCCTGGGCCACTGCACCGGCCGGCTGGTCATCGGCCGCCGGCAGCGTGACGGCACCCAGAAGCCCCGGCCGGAGAGCCAGTTCGACGCCGAGGCCGTCTTCGGCGCCTGCGTCGAGTTCGGCACGGCCGTCGAGATCAACTCCCGGCCCGAGCGGCTGGACCCGCCCCGGCGGCTGCTCACCCTGGCCAGCGAGCTCGGCTGCGAGTTCGCCATCGACACCGACGCGCATGCGCCCGGCCAGCTGGACTGGCAGGTCAACGGCGTCGAGCGCGCGATCGAGTGCGGCGTACCGGTGGAGCGGGTGATCAACACCTGGCCGGCCGACCGGCTGCTGACCTGGCGAGACGGCGGGCGCCACACGTCGTGATCGACAGACCACCGCCGCGTGACCGGGACACCCCGCCACACGCCGGAGACGAGCCTCACTTCGTACCGCCGCAACCCTGGGTTGCGTCAACGGGAGTTGCCTTACGTAGGTTGGCAGCGACGGCGACAGGGCTCGATGTCATGTCGCCGGCTGCCGCGTCGACGGCGAGCACACCAGGACGACGATCAGAGAGGCAGTACATGGCAGAGGACACCCACGTGCGGCAGGCGATAGTGGGGCAGGTCACCGACCTGCTGATCGAGGAGGGCAAGGACGTCCCGACGCTGAGGGACGACACCGTCCTGCTGGAGAGCGGCCTCGACAGCCTGGGCTTCGCCGTGCTGGTGACCCGCCTCGAGGACTCCCTCGGTTACGACCCGTTCACCGAGATGACCGAACCGGTGTATCCGCAGACGCTCGGCGAATTCGTGGACATCTACGCCCGCCATGACCCCCGGGGCTGAGCCGCTGGAACCCGCCGTACTCGACGAGGAGCCGGGGGACGTGGCCGGTCAGGTCCGGTACCGGGACCTCGTCGGGGACGTCTTCGGGCTCCGCCGCTCGGTGCCCCCCGGAGGGGTGGTCGTGCTCCGGGCGCCGCGGGCGCGGACGGTGGCCGCAGCCGTCCTGGCCCTCGAAGGGTGGGCCGCCCGCGTCGACCTCCGGGGAGCCGACCTGGCCCCGGCCGAGGATCCGGACGCCGTCATCCTCGACGACTCGGTGACCGCTACCGCGCCCACCACCGACGCGCCCACCACCGACGCGCCCACCACCGACGCGCCGGCCACCGGCGACGGGGGCCCCCGCGGCCTCCCGACCCGGTGGGTGCTGCACACGTCCGGCACCACCGGCGAACCGAAAGCGGTCCAGCACACCCTGGCCTCCCTGACGCGGACCACGGTGCTGCCGGCGCCGATGGCCGGCAGGTCCGGCGCTCCCCGACGCTGGGGCCTGCTGTACGAGCCCACGCGCATGGCCGGGCTCCAGGTCCTCCTGCAGGCGGTGCTGGGCGGTGACGTGCTGGTCGATCCCCTGGCCCTCGACTCGCTGCCCGCCCGGCTGCGCCGGCTCAGCGCGCACGCCGTGGACTCGCTGTCGGCCACTCCGACGATCTGGCGGCAGATCCTGCAGAGCGGCGAGCAGACCAGTCTCCCGCTGCAGCAGGTCACCCTGGGCGGCGAGATCGCCGACCAGGGTCTGCTGGACGCGCTCGCCCAGGCGTTCCCCGGCGCCCGGGTCACCCACGTCTTCGCGTCCACGGAGACGGGCGCGGCCTTCTCCGTGCACGACGGCCGGGAAGGCTTCCCCCGGTCGTACCTCGAGGAGGCCCCGCGCGGCATCCGCCTGGAGGTCCGCGACGGCGTCCTGCACGTGCACGCCCCCGACGTCTCCGGCGGCGGACCCGACGGGTTCGTCAGCACCGGTGACCTCGTGGAGGTGACCGGTGACCGGGTCCGTTTCCTCGGCCGGGCCTCGGGCATGGTGAACGTGGCCGGCGCGATGGTCGCCCCCGAACAGGTGGAGGCTGCGCTGCGCGCCCATCCCGACGTCGTCGACGCGGTGGTCACCCCTCGCCGCAACCCCTTCAGCGGCTGGCTGCTGGTCGCGCAGGTGACCGCCGCACCCGGGGTCGACCGGGCCGACCTGCCGAAACGGCTGAGCCAGGACCTGGCAGCACGGCTTCCCGCGACGCACGTCCCCGCCGTGGTCCGTGTCGTCGACCGGATGGCCGTGACGTCCGCAGGAAAGGCAGGCCGGCGATGAGCGACGCCGTGGTGGTGACCGGGACCAGTGGCGGTCTGGGGCGCGCGATCGCGCTACGGCTGGTCAAGGACGGCTACACGGTCGTGGGGTTGTCCCGGCGCGAGGTGGACCCGTCCGAGATCGGCGGGTCCTACACGCACGTCCGGGCCGACCTGCAGGACATCGACGGCCTCCCGGCGGTCGCCAAGCAGGTGCTGGCGGTGCAGCCACGGCCCTACGGGCTGGTCAACAACGCCGCGAGCGGCCTCGACGGGCTGCTGCCGACGATGCACAACAGCCAGATCCGCAGCGTCATCGAGCTCGATCTGCTCTCCCCGATCCTGCTCACCAAGTACCTCTGCCGCCCGATGCTGTCGGCCGGGCGCGGGCGCATCGTCAACGTCTCCTCGATCGTCGGCCGGACGGGCTTCCGCGGCCTGTCCGTCTACGCGGCCGCCAAGGCCGGGCTGGAGGGCTTCACCCGCTCGCTGTCCCGCGACCTGGGGCCCCGCGGGGTGACCGTCAACGCCGTGGCGCCCGGCTTCCTGGAGACCGACATGACCTCCGTGCTCGGCTCCGACAACATGGAGCGCGTCCGCCGGCGCAGCCCGCTGGGCCGGTTCGCCACCACCGATGAGGTCGCGGCCGCCGTGGCGAACCTGCTCGCTCCCGAGGCGGCCGGGATCACCGGGAGCACCGTGACCGTCGATGCCGGATCCAGTGTCTGAGGAGAAGCCCGTGACCGACGAGACCGACACCGAGGCCGTGTCGCCCTGGGCGCTGATCCGCGAGGACTGGGTGACCCACAACCGGCGTCTCACCGCCCCGGGGCTGCATGCCCTGGTGGTGCACCGCCTGCAGGTCGCCGTCTCCGGGCGCTCCGGGGTGCCCGCCCGTCTCGCCGCTCTGCTGCTGCACGCGATCAACCTGCTGGTCGTACGCAACGTCTACGGCATCGAGGCCTACCCGACGACGGTGATCGGGCGGCGGGTGCTCATCGCCCACCACGTGGGCGTGATCCTCGGGCGGCACACCACCATCGGGGACGACTGCCTGATCCGCCAGCACGTCACTCTGGGACAGCTGGGCGGGTCGACGTTCGACCAGCCGACCCTCGGCAACGGCGTGGACATCGGCCCCGGCGCCACGATCGTGGGACGGATCACGATCGGCGACGGGGCCCGGATCGGCGCGCACGCGCTGGTGCTGCGGGACGTTCCGGCCGGAGCGACCGCGATGGTGCCCCCGGCGCGCCTCCTTCCCGCTGCCCCTCCGCGCCCCGCCGAATCGCCGGATCCGGACGCGGCGACAGGGGTCACCGCCGGGACGGCACCCGCTGCTGCACCGCAGTCGGCCGGCCCGACGCCGGAGCCGCCGGCGGTCGAGCCGCGGCCGGCCGGCGGCCGCCCCGCAGGCGGGTGACCAGCAGCAGGCCGTCGCATTCCCGGCCGGCCAGCGCCAGCTGATCCTGCGCCGCCGCGAGCTCGTCGGTGCTCAACCCGGCACGCCCACCGATCGCGAGGACGACGGCGCCCACCTCGCGCACCAGCGCGAAGGCGAGTGCGTCCGAGGTGATCGGGGCCGCGTGGACGAGCACCAGGTCGTAGTGCTCGACGAGCAGCCCGAGGTTGCGGCGGGTGACCTCGGCGGCACCCTGCCGGTGCAGGAACCCCTCACCCAGGACGGCGACGTCGACCCGCGCGCCGCCGCCCGGCGGCGGGCGCCCCGGCGCGACGAGGCGGCGGTGGTCGTCGTCAGGGAGCGGCTCGTCCAGCGACCGCGGCTCCGAGGCCCCGCTCACCCGCAGCAACGCACGCTCGGGGTCCGCGTCCACGACGACGACCCCACGGTTGCGCGCGGCCTCCTCGGCCAGTCCGAGCACCAGAGCGCCGGCTCCGGTCGCAGGGTCCAGCCCGGCCACCAGGACGGCACCGGGCCGCCCCGCCACCACGTAGTCCAGGGCGACCACCGGCAGGTCGAGCGGCGCGGCGCCGGGGCGGAAGCCGTGCCGGCGGGAGAAGGCCAGCGGGGCGGTGCCCAGCAGCGGCACGCCCGTCCCGTCGGCCACGGCGGCGGCCTCCTGCTCGACGGCGTCGTCCCGGCGGACCAGGGCGATCGCCATCGTGACCAGGCCCGCCAGGCACACGGCGAGCAGCGCGTCGCGGGCCGGCCGCGGCGAGGTCGGCGACGACGGCACGACCGCCTCCTCCACGACGGCCAGGCCGTCTCCGAAGACCGCGGCCCGTGTGCGGATGTCGGCAACGGTCTGCGGGTTGGCGGCCACGGCGTCGGCGGCCGCGTCGGCCGAGTCCTGCACCTGCTCCAGCACGAACGCCCGGTAGCCGTCGACCACGGCCATGGCCCGGGCGGCCGCCACGTCGGGAGCCGGTCCGGTCACGCGGACCTCGATGATGTCGGTGTCCGCCGGAGCGGCCACCGTCACCGCGTCGGCCAGCTGCTCCACCGAGATGCGGTCGTCCCCGTCCAGCTCCTGCAGGGCCAGCTCCAGCACGGGACGGGACTCGAGAACTGCCAGCTGGTTGGCCACGTAGCGGTCGGGTGCCCCGTTCAGCGGCCGGGCCAGCGGGTCGAACGGCTGCGTGGTGGCCAGCACCAGCCGGGCCTGTGCGGTGTACACCGGTGACAGCAGGGAGCTGATCAGATACCCTCCGAGCCCGGCCAGCACCATGGTCGCCGCGATCAGCCAACGGCTGCGCCACAGGGCGGACGCGACTACCGACCGGCGCCCGTTCGCGCGCCAGTCGTCCGTGGTGTCGAGCACATGGTCTCCCTCGGGCGAGTGGGGAACTATCTTGGCACACCCACCGGCGCAACTCGGGGCTACGAACCCGTACGTGTGACCCGCCGAGCGCAAGGAGAGACCTGGTGAGCAGCACGTCCGACGCGCCCCTGCCGTCCGGCGGATCCTCCGTCGCCCCTGCTGCCCGCGGGGCGGCCACGCACACCGACCCCGTGGCGACCGACGTCCCGTCCGGTGACGCGCGCTGGCGGGGACAGGGCCTGATGGTCCTGCTCGTACTGCTCCTGGTGCTCCAGCGGTTCGTCGTGCCGCTCGGTTCCACGCCGATCCCGCTGGTCCTGCCCGTGGCCTACGTGGGTGTGGCGCTGCTCCTCGTGGCCGGGCGCCTGGTGATCGACCGGCTCCGGCTGGAGTTGTTCGTTATCGCCCTCGGACTGTGCACCGCCGCGACCGTCCTCGCGGCGATGCGCGGAGCCACTCCTCTCTCCGTCACGTCGCTGGGGATGCTCTGCGCCGTCTACCTCGCCTGGGTGCTGCGCGCCGCGCCGGGCCACGGGGACGCACTGGTCCACGTCGGCCGGTGCTTCGTGCGGGCCATGCTGGTGCTGGCCGGGATCGGTGTCGCTCAGCTGACGTTGCAGTTCAGCGGCCTGTGGCAGTACCAGGACTACATCGGCGAGTTCGTCCCCCCGAACTTCATCGCGGGCACCTACAACACGAACGTCCCCCTGGTCTTCGGCTCGGCGATCCACAAGGCCAACGCGTTCGTATTCCTCGAGCCCTCCTACCTGTCCCAGTTCGCGGCGCTGGCGGCGATCGTGGCGGTGGTCCTCCGCGCACCGGCCTGGCAGATCGTCCTGCTGCTGTGCGGGGTCTTCTCGGCGGTCTCGGGCACCGGCATCCTGCTGCTGCTCGCCGGCGGGCTGCTCGTGCTGTTCCGCGCGTCCCACCTGGTCCGGCCGCGGCACATCGTGGCCCTCGGCGCGCTGACCGTCGGTGTCCTCCTCAGCCCGGTGGCGCCACTGCTGCTCTCCCGCGTCGACGAGCCGGGCCAGGTCGGCAGCAGCGGCTACCTGCGCTTCGTGCAGCCGTACCAGGAGGTCGCCCAGGGGCTGCAGGACGCTCCGCTGCGCTATCTGCTCGGCGCCGGCACCGGATCGGTGGAGCGGTTGCTCGCGTCCGGCGGGAGGGGGGAGGAATTGGGCCAGGCCGTTGTTTACACGATCGTGCCCAAGCTCCTGTTCGAGTACGGGCTCATCGCCGGCGGCGTGTTCGTCCTGTTCATCCTCGTGGCCGTGCTGGAGCGGGGCGCGTGGCGGATCGTGCCCGGCAGCCTCGTCGTCATGACGTTCCTGCTGTCCGGGGCCCTGCTCCAGCCGAACACGAGCTTCCTCGTCTGGATCCTGGCCGTGGTGTGGGCCGGACAGCGCCCCGCGCCCGGCCGGTCCGGGGCCGGGCTCCGCGACGCCGTCCGCAGGCGACCGCCCGCGGGCCTGGCCGGCGGCTCAGAGCCTGGCGCCGTCGACCAGCTCCACGGTCGCACCTGAGCCGGCCACGCGGGCCGGTTCGGCACTGATCTCGCCGGAGAAGTCCCAGATCGAGGCGAGCGCCCGCCCGTAACCGGGCGCGACCAGGATCCCCTCGAACTCCACGAGCTGCGGGGCCCCCCGCGGGCCGTCGTGCACGCTGATCGTGTGCTGGCCGCCCATGAGCAGGGTGTCGTTCACCCGCGCGAGCGGGATCGGGCCACCGTCGGGCTTGACCAGCATCGCCGACGTGTTGGCCCCGGCCATGTCGATGAAGGACCGCTCGACGATGCTGACGCCCGCGATCGTCTGGATCCCGTCCTGGTGGTGCCGCTCGGGATTGGGGCCGGCGACCTGGTGGATGTACACGTACTCCGCCGTCAGGCTCTCGCCGTAGGCGCGGATCCCGTCGTGGTGCCGGACGATCTCGGTGCGCGAGAAGGTCACGTCGGCGCCCCCGCGCACGTTCACGGCCCCCGTCAGGTCGACGGTGTTCTGCCCGTCGAGGACGGCGTCCTGCACCCGGACCTCTCCGCCGTCGATCCACAGGTCGGCTCCGACGAGGACGAAGTCCCGCAGCACGCAGTCGCAGTCCACGGTGATGCGCGAGGTGACGACGTGCCCGGCGAGACTGTCGGCGTCGGCCTGGCTGCGCACCTCGCGGCCCGGGACCTCGCCGGAGATCGGGACCGTCGGGCCGGTGTTCGCGTCGAACCAGGTGCGCAGGGCTGCGAGGTCCCCGTTGTCGAACGCCGTCCGCCAGGTCTGCTGGGCAGCCGGATCGAGGGCCCCCGGTGGCGTCTCGGCCGGCTGAGATGACGGCGCGGACTCGCGGGCGTCCGTCCCCGGCGTCGTCTCTTCGTCCCCACCGACGACCAGGGCCGTCACGACGGCGACCAGCCCCAGCAGGACGAGGACCAGCAGCACGATCACGTTCCGGCGCCGGGCACCCGTCCCTGCCGGCGGCTGGTGCGAGGGATCGGTGACGGCGTCGTCCTCCCGGACCTCGCCCTCGGGCACGACACCTGACGGGTGGGTCACCGGGAGTCTCCTGACCGGCGCGGGGTCGCGTGGGCGGTCGGGCACGGGGCCGGGCAGCAACAACGCACGTCGGACAGGGGCATCATGCGTTCCATGGTCCCAGGTCCGCGCCACTCGTGGAGATGATCAGCCTCCGGCCCCCCGGATGACGGAACTGACCGTCCGCAGAATGATCTTGAGGTCCAGCCAGAGCGACCAGTTCTCGATGTAGTAGTTGTCGAATCGCGCGCGGTCGGCGATGGAGGTGTCCCCGCGCAGTCCGTGCACCTGGGCCCAGCCGGTCAGCCCCGACGGCACCCGGTGCCGCGCCTCGTAGCTGGGGTAGGTGCTGCGGAACTGGTGGACGAAGTGTGGCCGCTCCGGTCGCGGTCCGACCAGGCTCATGTCGCCGCGCAGGATGTTGAACAGTTGGGGCAGCTCGTCCAGGGAGGACTTGCGCAGGAGCCGGCCGAACGTGCTCAGCCGATCGTCGTGGGCGATGTTCCAGTTGGTGGCCGACTCCCCCTCGTCCACCGGGCGCAGGGACCGGAACTTCAGCACCTGGAAGGTGCGCCCGTCCACACCGACCCGCTCCTGCCGGAAGATGATCCCTGGGCCACCGTCCAGGCGGACCGCGAGCGCCAGCAGCGCCATCAGCGGCGCCAGAAACAGCAGCGCACCACCGGAGAACAGCACGTCGATCAGCCGCTTCACCCGCCACGCGGGGCTCCGGTAGGGCGCCCGGCGCAACCGCACGAGGGGCATACCCCAGGCGGTGTCCATGTCGCCGTCCACCTGGTGCAGCTCGTAGAGGCGGGGGACGACGAACAGCTCGCACTCGTGCCGGTCACAGGTGCGGATGAGGCCCACCATCTGGGCTTCCTTCACCGAGGAGAAGGCCACGACGACGTTGCGGATCTTCCCCTGCAGCAACAGCGTGGACAGCGACTCCGGACCGCCGAGCACGGGCAGGCCCGACGTCGACTCGCGCAGCCACGGGTCGGCGTCCAGGAAGCCGACCGGGTGCAATCCGAACTCCGGGTGCGCGGTCAAGATGTCCGCGACCTGGTTGCCCACCTGCCCGGCGCCGAGGATCAGCGTCCGGTGGGTCACCAAGCGCTCGGAGCGCAGCCGGCGGACGACGGCGTACCCGAGGGCGCGCACCAGCACCGCGCCGACACCGATGGCGACGGCACCCCACATGAACCGCCAGTGGATGATGTAGTTCTGCCAGATCGCATTCGACCACACGATCTGGCCCAGGACGGCGACCGCGACGGCGGCCAGCCACCGACCGGCGATCACCGGGAGGTCGTCGAGGACCGACAGCGACAGCCGGGAGCGGTAGAGGCCGGCGAGCCAGAACAGCGCCAGCAGGACGACGCCGAACGCGGCCGTCTTCTTGAGCGGGACGTCGGCGCCGATGCCGCGTCCGACGAGGTCGACGAGCACGATGCCCAGCACGACGGCGAGGCCGTCCAGGAAGACGAGCATCGGCGCGACACCGAACTGGCTGATCCGGTTCCACAGGGTGAGGTGTGGACTGTCGATCTGCGGCGGACGGACAGGATCGAGGCCCTCTTCGGCGAGCGCGAGGTTCGTCGTAGCGGCGTCGCTCATCGACTCGCCCTCCTTCCCCTGTGCGTGGTTGTCACCTAGGCGGCAATGCACCGGTGACGGAACGCATTCCGTCACCGGCGGTGACCATAGTGGACCTTTCCGTTCCGGCGGGGGTTGCGCGCCCGGGCGCTAGGTTGCGCTGGGTAGGCGGGGAACTGCAGCGGGGCGCCGGGTGCCAACCGTTCCGGCTTGGTCACTCAGCGTCAACTTCGTGCGGCGCCTTGCCAGGACTCTTGCGTGCGCCCCGCCAGGCGTACGCCCAGACGACGCACGCCCCCACGACCTGTGCGACCGCCAGCCCCCAGGCGGCACCCTCGATCCCCAGCCACAGGGCGCCGACCACCCCGCAACCGAGCAGCAGCGGCGCCTGCACCAGGGTGACCCGCAGCAGCGAGTCGGCACGCCCGAGGGCGAGGAGGGCGACCGAGGCGCCCAACGAGACCGCCATCAGGCAGGTCACGGCGCCGACCGCCGGCAGCACCTCGCGGGCGGCCGCCCACGAGCGGCCCAGGAGCTCCTGACCGGCCTCTTCCGGGAGGAGCAGCAGCGTGGCGACGACGACGCCCGCCGCCGTGGTGGCGAGCGCGCTCATGACGACGGCCGGCCGGCGGAGGGCTCCGGGCCCCTGCGCCGCCAAGCGGCGGGCCAGCAGCGGGAGCATGAAGGCCGTCGTGGCGCTGAACAGCACCTGCATCGGGCCGAGCAGCGTCTGCGCGAACCGCAGCCCTCCGGTCGCCGCGAAGCCCAGCAGCGCCACGAGGAGGGAGGTGGTCAGGGCGACCGCCCCCATGTTGATCACGTATCCGGCGCCGAGCCGCAGGTTCAGCCCCAGGTGGCCGCGCAACCAGCCGAAACTGCCTCGCGGCCCGGCCGGACGCCCGAACTGGACCATCCCGAGGAGCGCCCCCACCCACGCGCCGGTCGCCCAGGCCGCGAGGTACCAGCCCAGCTGCTGGGTGCCCGAGGCGATGCAGACGCCGATGGCGCCGGCCAGCGTGACCACCCGCAGGGCGTCGTTGGCGGCCGCCTTGTGCGGCTGCGCGGCGGCGAACGCCGCGCTGCGCCACGCGTCCTGCAGCAGCTGGCCGGGGAGTACGGCGAGCAGCAGGATCAGCGCCAGACCCAGCTGGTCGCCCAGCACCAGCCCCACCGCCAGGGAGACCACCCCGACGAGCATGCCCAGGTTCGCGCTGGTGGCCGCCGCCTGCGCCGTGGCCCGGGCTCGGGCCACGGCGTCGACGGCGCTGAAGCGGATCAGCAGCGGATCGGTCCCGACCGCCTTCGCCAGTCCCTGGCTGAGCTGGAAGATCACGAAGACGTAGGTGAAGATCCCGCCCACCCGCGGATCGACCGCGCGGGCGACCGCGATCGTGAGTCCGAACGTGGCCAGGCTCGCCAGCCCCTGGTCCAGCAGCGTCCAGGCGGCCACCCGGCCGTTGCGCGGCTTCGGCGGCAGGCGTACGGCGGGATCGGACGGCGGCGGGACGCTCGTGGCCGCGGCGGGAGGGGCCGAGCTCACCGCTGCACCTCGCCTCGGATCGCCGGCGGGGCTGGACAGTCAACCACCCCGGACCCCGTCCGGGGTGACAGCGGGGCGGGTGGCGACCGCGGGGGCTGACGGCGACCGCACCGGCTCCCGGAGCGGCTGCGCCGGACCCGGGGCGCTGCGGCGGCCCCGACGCTGCGGGCTGGTGAGCAGGGCGGCGTCCGGGTGCCGGCCGGTCGCCTCGACCCGCTCGCGCACCGCGGTCAGCTGCTCGACGTCGCCGTTCTCCGCGACCACCACGACGACTGCCCCGGCGTGGCGCAGCATGGCCAGCGCGGTCGGGCTCTCGGTGACCGGACCGACCTGGACCAGGACGAGGTCGAACGCCGCGACGAACTTGCCCAGCGCGTGCCGGACGGTGTCCTCGTCCGCCAGACCGATGTCCACGGCACCACCGAGGACGGCGAGCTGGATGCGCTCGCTCGCGCCGGGGACCTCGAGGGGGCCGGTGAGGGAGTCGCCATCCTCTGCTCCGGCCGCCGAGTCCAGCGCCGGCGGAGGCGAGGTGATGCCCAGCTGCAGGGACAGCGGCCGGGCACCCGGGACGCCGTCCACAAGGAGCACGCGGCGCCCCTGCGCCGCGGCTGCGGCGGCGAGCCCGGCGACGGCCGATGCCGCGCCGTCCCCCGGTCCGGTCCCCGCGACGAGGACCGGACCTCCCGAACGGCCGACCACGAAGTCCAGCGCGACGAGGGCGAGTGCGTGGTCCGCGGGATCCTGAACACCTCGGTCGGACCGTCCAGGCCGGGGGACGGGAACCGTGCCGAGCACCGGTGCGCCGACCACCTCGGCCACCGACGCGCCGTCCTGCGCGCGGCCCGGACGTCGCACCAGGGAGAGCAGTGCCCCCAGCACGGCGGCGGCGGCGGCCAGGAGCAACGCGTCCCGCCACGGACGGGGTGCGGCGGGCTCGCCCGGCGGGACCGCAGGCTCCACGACCGCCACCCCGTCGCCGTACACGGCCTGGGACGTGCGGATTTGGTCGCGGACGAGCGGATCGGCGGTCGCCGCGAAGGCGGCGTCGGCCGCAGCCGCCACCCGTTCGGTCACGTGCTCCTGGTACGCCTCGATCACGGCGTTCGCCCGGGCCGCGGCCACCTGGCGGTCGGGGCCGGTGACCCGGACGACGATCACGTCGCCCTCGCCGGCCGCGGAGGCCTCGACGGCCATGGCCAGTTCGCCGGTCGTCGTGCCCTCCAGCCCGGCGGCCGCGGCATCGAGAACGGGTTCGGCGGTCATGATCGAGACCTGCGTGGCCACGTAGCGGGACGAGTCGACGAAGTTGGACGCGCCCACCGGGGCGAAGTCCCGGTTCGCGGACAGCACGACCTGCCCGGTCGCGACGAACTCCTCGGGCTGACCCTGGCTGACCGCGTATCCCCCGGCTCCGGCAGCGAGGGCGGCGGCAACCACGACCCAGCGCGCCCGCCACACCGAGGCCCATGCCGTGGATCGCCGGGACGTCCGCCCGGCTTGTGGGGTGGAACCGCTCATGCTGTCTCCTCGGGCGCCGGACACCGTGCCATCCATGTACTCACAGGATGCCGTGGCGGGAACAGCCGTTCGCCGGCGGCGGCGCCGGACCTGGGATTCCCGCCACCGACCGTCGACAGGCCGGTCCCACGGTAGGGCGGGAGCGGGTGGCCCCGGGAGGCGCCGCCCCGGGTCCAGCCGACCGGGTGACAGGGAGGCGGTCACCCGACCGGCCGGGACCGACCGCCCGTGACGGATGAGGCCGGTGTGACGAATGAGCCTACTGATGACTCTCCGTGACTTCCCCGTTGCCGTATGGCTGTTTATTCTCGACATGTCGACACCGCGCAACTGTCTGATCACACAAAGCTGACAGATCGCGCGACTTCCCATGTCGGCCGCCTCCTCCGCGGCCGATCCGCACTTCTCTGCAAAGGCACCACGTGACTTCCTCCCGCATCCGGGCCTTCATCGGCTTCTGCGCCACGACCTTGATGGCCTCGTCCGTGGCCATGCTGGCCTCCCCCGACGCGGCGGCCGGGACCGATGCATCGGTCGCCCCTGCCACGCACCAGGGACTCGCGGCCCCCGGCCGCGACAGCGGTCGTACGCCGCTCGACGCCACGCGGGCTGCGCCCCTCGAGGAGGATCCGGAGCCTCGCCATTCGTCCTGGCGAGGCGGCACCCCGACCACCCCGGAGCCGGCTCCCGCACCGGCTCCGGAGGTTCCCTCCTCAGCCGCTCCGAGCTCCGCCGCGACCGCGCCGAGCGCCTCCGGCGCCGCACCGCGCTCGCCGCAGGCCGAGGAGACCGCTGCCGCGAAGCCCCCCGTGGCCGCTGCCCCGGAGCAGGCACCGGCTCCCAGCGCGCCCGCCGGCAACCCGGACGCCTCCTGGACGCAGGCGTGGTCGACCGCGGACGCGACGAACATCCGGTCGTGGTTCGAGGCCAACACCGGGCCCACGCGCCCGGTCAGCGGAACCGTTCCCGGGGGCACCATCCGCAGCCAGGCGGACGCCGACCGGCTCACCGGCCGGATCGTCACGAGCGGGTTGAGCGTCGCCTGCACCTGCACGCTGCAGGACTTCGTGCTGCAGAACTCCGAGCTGCGGATCACTGGCGGGCAGGTCACCGTCCGGAACGCCATGATCGACGGCAAGGGCAACACCTCGCTCGTCGGGGTGTTCACCGCCCTCGGCTCGGCCGACGTCACCGTCTCGCGTGTGGAGATCACCGGGCACAACGACGGGATCCGCGCCTACGCCTCGTCGGTCGCGGGCGAGTACGTCTACATCCACGGGCGGGCGACGGCCAACCCGCGCAACCACCACCAGGACGGCATCCAGACCATCGGCGGCGCCACGTCGTTCGACCGCTCCTACGTGGACATGACAGGCGCGAACACGTCGGCGACGCTGATCAAGCCGGACGCCTCCCCCATCCCGAAGGCATCGGTGAACCGCTCCGTGATGATCGGCGGGGCCTTCACCTTCCACGTGCACGACGGCCCCAAGGGCGCTCCGCGCAACGTGGACCTGCGGGACAACCTGACGGCGCCCGGCTACGGCCGCGGGATCATGTCGACGTGGGAGCTGAGCAACCCCGCCGCGTCGATGATCACGTGCTCGATCCGCCTGTCCGGGACCAGCCGGATGATCCCCTTGGTCGACGGCGCCAGGATCTGACCCGGGTCCGTCCGCTCAACCGGCCGGTCGGCGGTGGACGGCGATGACGCCGTCGCACCGCCGGCCGGCCAGCGCCAGTCCGCGGCGGAGCGCGTCGACCTCGGTGGTTCCCCCGCCGGCCGGAGCCGCCACCACCACGACGCCGGCGGTCTCCGGTAGCAGCCGGAGCGCGCCGGCGTCGCGACCGGCCGGACCGGCGCAGACGAGCACCACGTCGTGCTCGGTGCCGAGCTCGGCCAGGGAGGTTCCGGCCTCCAGGGCGATCCGGGCGACGGATGCGGCGCCGTCGGGGGCGTCGACCGGCTCCGGGTAGGAGCAGCCGGGCACAACGTCCACGACGGCGACCCGCCGCGGCGCGAGGCCCCGGGCCAGGCCGTCCACGACCGCCGCAGACGCGGCCGGCCTCCCCAGGCCCATGATCATCACGGGGCCGGGACGGGCGTCCAGGAACTCCACCAGGGCGACCACAGCCAGCGCGACGTCCTGCGGGGACGGCGCCGCGTACCGCCCGCGCCGCTCCGGCAGCGTGACGTCCGCGAGGATCGGCGCGCCGAGCGCCCCGGCCGCGTCATCGGTTCCGCGGCGCCGCGGACCGCGGGCCACCGCCACCCCGGCGCCGACCAGCAGGCCGACGGAACCGAGCGCCGCAGCGTCCCGGAGCGGCCTGGGTGACGTCGGCGCATCGGGCACGACGGCGGCCTCCACCAGCTCCACGCCGTCGCCATAGACGCCGGCGAGGGCACGGATGTCCGCGACGGCGGCGGTGTTCCCCGCCACGGCCCGTGCGGTGACGTCGGCGGTCCGCTCCACCTGCTCGAGGCTGAACTCCCGGTAGGCCTGCGCCATCGCGTCGGCCCGGGCGGCGGCGGTCCCCGCGGTCGGTCCCGTGGTGGTGATGGTGACGACGTCGCGATCCTCGTCCGGGGTCGCCGTCGCCGCCTGCACGAGGTCGCCGATCCCGGTGCCGTCGTCGAGGAGGTCCACCGCGCGCTCCAACACCGGGCCGGACACGACGAGGGCGCTGCGCGTGGCGGTGAAGCGCTCGGGATCGGGGCGGGAGCCGCCGAGGGGGGTGAAGGCCTGGTCGACGGCGAGGACCATCCGGACCTGAGCGGTCCAGGTCTCCCCCAGCAGCGCCCCGGCCTGCGAGCCGAGCAACGCGCCGGCCACGGTCGTGGCCGCGACGATCCAGCGGCCGCGCCACAGCGCCGCGGCAGCTGCCGGCCACCGCGCGTCCGGGGGCACCTCCGCCCAGGTCGTGCCCACCGCTGCCCTCCTCGTGTCCGTCCGACCTGGGCCATCGTGGCACGCAGCGGGATGCGGGCGTGCCTGCTGCGGCACCGGGTGCCCCCGGCGGGTATCGGAAGCGCACGAACGGGTGAGGGGCCTGCCGAACGGTCCGCAGGACGGCGGCCGGTGGGGCTCCGCCGGGTACGTTGCCCGGGGCTGCACAGCCGCAGCCGATGCCGGCCGCAGCTCGAGCGCGACGTCGAAAGGGGACTGCTGACCGATGGGCACCGCATCACTGACGGCGCTCGACGTGGAACTCGTGATCGTGGCGTACCGGAGCCGCCCACAGGTCGAGGGCCTGCTGGCCGGGCTTCCCGCAGACGTGCGGGTCGTCGTCGTGGACAACTCCGACGGCTCCGACGGGCTGGCGGAGTTCATCGCCGCCCGGCCCGGCAGCCGCTACCTCTCCGGCGGAGGGGTCGGGTTCGCCCGGGCGGCCAACCTCGGGGCCCGGACCTCCGAGGCGGAGTTCCTCGCCTTCGTGAACCCGGACGTGCGCCCCACGGACGTCGCTCTCGCCGCGCTGGTGGCCGACGTCGCCGGTTCCCGGGAGCTGGCCGCCAGCGCCGCCACCCGCGTGGACGGCGCCGGCCGGCCGCAGATGAACGGCGGGTGGGAGTTCTCCGTGCGCCGCGCCCTCGTGCACGCGACCGGCGCGCACAAGCGGCTGCTCCCGATGTCCGGCATGTACGCCACCCCGCAGGTGGGCGTGCCCCTCCACGTCGACTGGGTGAGCGGTGGCTGCATGGCCGTCCGGCGGCAGACGTTCCTAGACCTGGGCTGCTTCGACGAGACCTTCTACGTCTACTGCGAGGACGTGGCCTACGGGCGCGCGGCGCGCGAGCACGGTCTGTCCGTGCGCCTGCGGACCGACGTGACCATCACCGGCGACAGCGGTGGATCGGGCGCCCCGTCGTTGGAGATGGCCCGCCTGCGCGGGGCGTCCCTGACCCGGTACGTGCGCAAGCACCACTCCCCCCTGCGGGCGGGCGCCATCAGCGGCGCCGTCGCGCTGGGCTACGCCGTCCGCACGGCTCAGCAGCTGGTCCGGCGGAACCGCTCGCTGGCCGCGCAGTACTGGGCCTACACCGTCGGCGCGGTCACCGCACGGGCCACCGTGGCCGGCCGGGTGGTGACCCGATGACCGGGCCCACCCCGGGCCGGGTGCGCTGCGGCGCCGTCGTCCTCACGATGGGCGGCCGGCCGGTCGAGCTGAAGGCCGCACTGGACTCCCTGCTGCGCCAGCGCGACGTCGACATGGACGTGGTCGTCGTGGGCAACGGCTGGGAGCCGGTCGACCTCCCGCCCGGTGTCGCCGGCGTGGGGCTGCCCGAGAACGTCGGCATCCCCGCGGGGCGCAATGCCGGGGTGGGGCACGTGTCGGGCGAGCTGCTGCTCTTCCTGGACGACGACGAGCTGATCCCGGACGACGGCTTCGTCGCCGAGGCGACCCGTCGGTTCCGGGACGACCCGCGGCTCGGGATGATCCAGCCCCGCATCGACGTGCTGGGCGAGGGCGAGCCGCCGCGTCGGTGGGTGCCTCGCTCCCGCGTCGGGGACCGCACCCGCTCCAGCCGGGCCTTCTACGTGATGGAGGGGGCGCTCGTCCTGCGCCGGGACGTCTTCGACGCCGCCGGCGGCTGGGCGGACCCGTTCTGGTACGCGCACGAGGGCACCGAGCTGGCCTGGCGGGTCTGGGACACCGGGCACACCGTGCACTACGCCGGCGACATGGTCGCCCAGCACCCGCTGACCGCCGTCACCCGTCACGCCAACTCCTTCCGGATGAACGGGCGCAACCGGGTGCTGCTCGCCCGGCGCAACCTCCCGCTCCCGTTCGGGGTCGCCTACGTGCTGTCCTGGGCAGGGCTGCAACTGGTGCGCTCCGTGCGGGACCCAGCGACGCTGCTCCCCTACTTGCAGGGCATGCGGGAGGGGCTGACGATGTCCACCTCCCGCCGCCGGCTGCGGTGGCGGACCATCGCCCGGATGACCCGGTACGGGCGCCCGCCGGTCTGGTAAACCTGCCCGCGGCCGTCGTCCCCCGGACGGCGGCCGCGGGACGGGTCAGCGGCGGGACAGCGCGGCGGCAGCCCGGCGGCCGGCCTGCCGCCAGAAACCGATGCCCCAGCCGAGGTGCATCGCCAGGAACGCAGGCACGACGAACCGGCGCGCACCCGGCTCCAGCCCCGGCGCCGTGGTGGCGTAGCCGGCCGCGAGAGCCACCGCGTACGGGGAGATGACGACGGCGGCCCTGCCCGGACGTCCACTCACGAGGGCGGCCAGGGCGACGGCGACCTGCAGGACCAGCGCGGGGGCGGCGAGGTGGCGCGGCTTGAGCGACTCCGGGTGCTTGATCGCGACGTTGACCTTGCCACCGCCGTAGCGGTGGTACTGCTTGGCGAAGTCGCTGATCGACTGCCGGCTCTCCCAGTCGATGCGCAGGGCCGGGTCGAACAGGATGGTGTGGCCGGCCTCGCGCACGCGGTGGTCGAACTCGAAGTCCTGGTTGACCCGCAGCTGCTCGTCCCACCCGCCGAGTGCACGGGCGACGGCGACCGGATAGGCGCCGAAGGGCACGTGCTCCACCTCCGCGACCGTCGTCCCGTGGTGGTAGGTGGAGCCGCCGACGCCGAACCGCGAGGCCATGACGGCCGCGATGGCCTTGCCCGCCGGGGTGCGGCCCACGCCGTCCTTCCGGCCGCCGACGCCGCCGTAGCGGCCGGTCATCAGGTGCTCGGCGGCGCGGCGCACGTAGTCCGGCGGCACCGCGGCGTGCGCGTCGATGCGCACCAACCACTCGCCCTTGGCCTCGGCGAGCGCCAGGTTGAGCCCCACGGGGATGACCCGCTGCGGGTTGGGCAGCAGCTCCACCCTCGGGTCGCGCGCGGTGTAGGAGGCCACGATCGCGGCGGTGTCGTCGTCGGAGTCCCCGTCCACGACGATCACCTGCAGGTTGGTCCAGTCCTGGGCGAGGACAGAGTCCAGGCACGGTCCGATCGCGGCCTGCTCGTTCCGCGCCGGGATCACCACGGTGACCAGCGGCTCCCCCTGTCCCTGCGCACTGTCCTCGACCGCCGCCGGGGTGCTGTTCACCTGTACGAGTCCTCCTCCGTCGCTCCACGGCCCTCGCCGCGCTCCGCCGACTGTGCATGACCGGATCGCAGGCGGTCAATCGGCGTGACCCCTCCGTGTGGCTCCGCCTCCTGACCTGCACCACTGCGGGGACGGGACGACTTGTGCGGGCCCGCCCGCTCCACCATGCTCACCGCCGAGCGGTGCCGCGCACCACCCGGCACCCCAGCTCTGCCCGTCCGACAGGAGCGTCCGTGGCGCAGCGACCGCCCACCCGGCCGAGACGACGGCACGCGGCTTCGGCCGGTCCATGGCGTGACGTGCTGCTCGGGCTCGGCATCGCGCTGATCGTCCTCTCGGTCGCGACCCTCGGGATCCCCACCACGTTGATGGTCCTGGGCGTCGGCGGGCTCGTTCTCGCCGCGGGGATCGTGGCCGTCCTGGTGGCCGCCCGGCGGCCGGTCGACCACCGGCCGGTCATCGCCCAGCTGGCGTTCGCCGGTCTCGTGCTCGCCGGTGTGGGCTGGACGACCCAGGCGGCGGTCGACGACGGCAAGCGGGTGACCCCGCAGCTGGCCTCGGACGGCGACTCGGCGCGGCCCTCGCGCGCCGACGCCTCCGCCCCGCTCACCTCGTCCACCTCGCAGCAGCCGGCACCGGCGGCGCCGGTGGACGACGCGGCGCAGCCCGTCGACCAGGGTGCACCCCTGCCCGCGGGGTCCGACCCGACGCAGGACCGGCTCGGCGACCAGGAGGGCGTCGGGAGGTCCACCAGGTCCGCGGACGCCGCCACCAGGTCCGCGGACGCCGCCACCGGGCCCGCAGCGGGGAGCCCGACCGCCACCGCCGCCGGTCAGAGCGGCGGTCCGGGACCGATCGTCGGGCCCGTCCCGACGATCGCCGACCCGACGCCGACGGTGCTCCCGCCGGTCGACCCGACGCCGACGGTGCCGCCCGCCGACCCGACGCCGACCGAGCCGCCCGCCGACCCGACGCCGACCGAGCCGCC